>NZ_JAHLZF010000001.1:0-309667 GCF_018967645.1 Allobacillus halotolerans
AGCCACCCGATCAGCCGCTCTAACCGCCCGATACATGAATCAATCCGCCCGATATTTGTGGTTAGACGCACCTTCTTCTCAAGAAATATTCATTTTTTCACCGGCAGGTTTCTTTTGGTCCAGATTCATTTTTAATTTTAAATGATTACCAGATTACCAAAGAATAATTCAATAAATACAACCCAATGACGAGCTAATGTTTCAAGTCAGGTGTGTGTCAACTTTCTTAACATTCCTTGACAACTTAATTTTCTAAAAATATACTTTACTTATGGAGGGATGAAAATGGTAGCGATGGACCGAAAAGAATTGCCGTTATTCTCGATTAGTATTGTAACGTCACTCACTGAATTAACGCCTAGGCAAATTCGTTACTATGAAGAAAAAGGATTGATTGCACCAACCCGATCTAAAGGGAAACAACGTCTGTTTTCTTTTTATGATGTTGATCGACTATTGGAAATCAAAAAATTGAAAGATAAAGGCGTTAATATTGCAGGAATAAAAGAAGTTTTAGGAATGGAAAAAAAGGGAATAAGTGAAAGGGCGATCGAAAGCTATCGTAAAGATTTAACGGAAGATGAGTTGCATCGTTTATTGAGAAGTGAATTGATGGAATCCGGATATGTTAATCATTCTTCCATCAATCGCGGAGACTTGTCTCGGTTTTATCATCCCTAATATATGTATGAGCGTCAACATCGTTACTATTTTGATCCCCTCAAAATAAAAAGTTTTTATGATATCAGGAGGAATAAAAAACAGTGTCAAAAATCACAAAAGAAGATGTGTACAAAAGGATTGAAGAGGAGAATGTTCGATTTATCCGACTTCAATTTACCGATTTACTTGGAACAATCAAAAACGTTGAAATTCCATTAGGACAACTCGAAAAAGCTTTAAATAACGAAATGATGTTTGATGGTTCTTCAATCGAAGGCTTTGTCCGTATTGAAGAGTCCGACATGCGTCTACATCCAGATTTGGATACGTTCGTTGTTTTTCCATGGACCTCCGAAAAAGGAAAAGTCGCTCGTTTCATTTGCGATATTTATAATCCTGACGGAACACCTTTCGAAGGTTGTCCACGCTATAACTTAAAACGAAACTTAGAACGAATGGAAAAACTAGGCTTTACAGCATTCAATATTGGAACAGAGCCCGAGTTCTTCTTATTCAAATTAGATGAGATGGGTGAACCATCGATGGAATTAAACGATAAAGGCGGTTATTTCGATCTGGCACCGACGGATTTAGGTGAAAATTGCCGACGTGATATCGTGTTAGAACTTGAAGAAATGGGCTTTGAAATTGAAGCATCCCACCACGAAGTCGCACCAGGCCAGCACGAAATCGACTTTAAATATTCAGACGCGATCAGACACTGTGATGATATTCAGACGTTTAAACTGGTTGTTAAAACAATTGCACGTAAACATGGTTTACACGCGACCTTTATGCCGAAACCATTATTCGGTGTAAACGGATCCGGAATGCATGCGAATATGTCACTATTCAAAGAAGGCGAAAACGTATTTTTTGATGAGAATGGTGAAGAACAGTTAAGTAAAACGGCTTATCAGTTTACAGCTGGAGTTTTGAAACATGCTGTGAACTTTACAGCAGTCACCAATCCGACTGTAAACTCTTATAAACGATTGGTCCCAGGCTATGAAGCTCCATGTTACGTCGCCTGGTCAACACAAAACCGTAGCCCGCTTGTTCGTGTACCAACATCTCGTGGATTGAGCACACGGATTGAGGTGCGCAGTGTCGATCCAGCTGCAAATCCATACATGGCAATGGCAGTTATGCTGGCGGCAGGATTGGACGGCATTGAAAATGACCTTGATGTGCCAACACCAGTCGACCGTAATATTTATGCGATGAACAAAAAAGAAAGAGAAGAAAATGGTGTACTTGATTTACCTGCTACTCTCTATGAAGCCCTTCAAAAATTAGTGGAAGATGAAGTCATGAGAGAGGCGATGGGTGAACACCTATTGAATCATTTTGTTGAATCCAAAGAGATTGAATGGGATATGTTTAGAACCCAAGTCCATCCATGGGAAAGAGAGCAATATTTGAACGGATTTTAATAGGATAAAAGTTGACATATTTGAGTTTAATATCTGTTGGAAATTGTGGGAATGATGATAAAGAAACATTAGTAAATCATCTCCTCCCATACTTTCCGCAGATTTTTTATTTAGAAAACACTCTATCACAATAATGTGGATTTTTGACATTCGAAACAATAACAATAAAATTGGTGTTATCTATCTCAATATGAAGAACATTTAATTTTTTGAATAAAATTAAAATCTATTGGCTGATAAAGAGCTAACTTAAAAAATATAATCGGCATAAGCAATTCATTATCTGTTTACTACTCTTTTTCATCATTTGTTACTAATTCACTATCTATTGTGAATTCACCATAATATTGTATAATGTTGGTGGAAAGGGAGGTAGTTAAATGCAGAAAAAGATATATATATTATTAGCTTTTGTATTATTTGTTTTATCGGCATGCAGTGCTAGTGCAGATGGGGAATTAATTCACGATGACATCCGCTCTGATACTGATCAACTTCTTAAAATCACTGAAAAAGCGAATGAAGAAAAAAGAGAACTAGAAGTGAACGAGAGAAGTCTATTCGACGATTACAAATACAAATATTACGTCGGAAAGTTTTATGATGGTAATAGTAATAGTGAGTATGAAATGAATGATTTAGAAAAGGAACTTGTACGTAGGGTTTCCAGCTTGGCATTATTTGTTAATCCAAGTGAAAGTTTATCCAGTGAGAAGAGCGGCTATGATGTTTTTAGAGAAAACGTAGATGAATTATTGGATGCAGAAGAAATTCCCGATGAGCTCGTTGACAAACATATGACCTATGAAAAACAGAATGGTGTTAATGAAACTTTTGTCGAGGATGCTAAAAAAGTTTTTAATTTCTTTGACGAAGCAGAAGGAACAATCACAGACACCTATGTAGTAGATTCTTTTTTGCAAAATTATACTTCAGAACATTTAAAAGTTAATGATACTTATTATATGCACAATGAGCTGTCAGATGATATTCAGTTTTACATAGAAATGTTAAATGATCAAATGTGGGAAGAAAATAGGTTGAATTTACATGATGTTGACGAATTGGAAAATTTGATTAAAAGAGCGGAAAGATATTAATGGAGCCAATTTAGGTTCCATTTTTCTTGTTGGTTTGTGGCCAATCTTACATTTCACCAAAACACTTTTGGTTACAAATCGACCATAAAAATATTTTTAGTCATCTTAATCTATTAAAAAGAGTCCAATGTCATCCATTCACTTCGCATCCAATTTTTTGAACACGAGAGAATACACACTGCAATAATTTTATAGCAAAAGCTAAGACAGAGCGTGTAAATATTTGAAAATATTTTGTTACAAATAGCTCTTTTATTATATTCTCAATTAGAATATAATGTAAATGACATAGTGAATTCGGGAGGTGTGTTAGTTTTTATAAGAAACTTTGGATTGATTTGAAACAAGGATGTAACTTGATTTAATAAATTAGTTGTTCTAAAAGAGTTATCTAGAGTTCTATACAAGAAGGAGAGGATAGTAATGTCAGAAAAAACTAAGAAACCTATATATAAAAAGTGGTGGGTATGGTTAATTGTAGTCGTCGTGCTTATTGGTATTGGAACATCAGGGGAAGAAAGTGAAACGGTCGACGATACGAACAGTGAGCAAGTTGAAGAAGTGGAAGCAGATAGTCAAAGTGAGGATAGCAGTCAAGAGGAAAGTGAGAATAATTCTTCAGAATCGGATGAGGAAGAGCCAGTAAAAGAAAATGAAAAAGAAGAGTCATCAGAGAATCATGAGCAAGAAGATTCAGCAGATAATCAAGAACAACAAGAAACAACGAATGATGATTCAGGCGAATCAAATGAATCAGAGGAAAAAAAGGATTTAACAATGGGTCAAAAAAATGCGATTCAGCAAGCTGAAAATTATTTGAGCATGATGGCCTTTTCTAAGTCAGGACTTATCGAGCAATTAGAATATGAAGGATACAGTACGGAAGATGCAGAGTTTGCGGTAGATAATATAACAGTAGATTGGCAAGAGCAGGCAACTCTCAAGGCAAAAGATTATCTTGATAATATGTCTTTTTCAAGAAGTGGATTAATTGAGCAATTAATCTTCGAAGGTTTCAGCGAGGAACACGCTAATAATGCAGCAGATGCAGTTGGATACTAATGTATAGCTAGCTGCTTGGCTGAGTGAGTAAGTATCTTACTATGTTTATGATTAAAACAGAAAGAAGCGAAATAAAAAGTATAAAAGTTCGCTTGAGTGATATCGGGCTTTAAATGATTATGAAGTTGTTTTTTACTAATACTTTTTTCATCAGCTTCGCTGGTTAAAATCCTGCCGAAATATTGGTGGGATTTTTTTATTGGTGAGTATGATGTTTACCCGATAACGGATGCCAATATCAATAGTTAACCTTATTAAGTTTTTTTCTTTAAATTTAATTGTAAGCGCATTCATTGACTGATAACTTCTTTTTACGAAAAAAATCATAGATCCCCCGTATTACAAAATTAAGTTTTGTGGTATACTACGAACAGACGTTCACAAAACAAACGTTCTATTGGAGGGGTGGCTAATGAATAACTTATTCAATCGTTCATTGAGAGAAAAAACAAAACTTGAAGTGATTTATATAAAGAAAAATGGCACGACTACCCAGCGTGTGGTTCGAGTGATTGCTGTTTCCGAGGATCATATCCTTGCTTATTGTTTTTATAAGCGTCAGGTGAGACGTTTTAATCGAGAAAATATTTTAGCTGCACTGCCGGTAGGAACAAGAAAAGAGCAAATGGGGGCATAATCGATGCATAAGGACCGTGGAACGATGAAGTGGTCCTCGCTCATGCTGCCTGAGCATGTGGAAATTTTGCAAGAGTTATGGCAAGAGGACCGTTATGAAAAGAAACCGACTATTGATGAACAACAAATGGAATGGAACGAACAATTGCTTCAAGAGGCTTATATAAATCAATCACTGATTCAAGTTACGCATTATAACGCAGGCACATATCACAAAGAGCGTTTGCGTGTAATGTATATGGAACCAAGTACACGATCGATTCGTTTTACAGACCAACAAGATGATCGAAAATATATTTCGATTGAAAACATTTTACAGATTGAATAACGATGCGTGGAAGGAGAAGACAGGATGGAAGAAACAGTGGATTATTCAATCTATCCGAGACATGATGTGTTATGTATTGATATGAGGTCTTTTTACGCAAGTGTCGAGTGCATCAAGCGTGGACTTGATCCACAAACGACGTTGCTTGCAGTGGTGGGAGATCCGAATCGAAGTGGAAGCATTGTGCTCGCCGCTTCTCCCGCCTTAAAGAAAAAATATGGCATCTCCAATGTCAGCCGTTATTTTGAGTTGCCGGATGAACCAGATATTTTAATTGCACCAGCACATATGGGAGATTATTTAAACGTTTCTGTGGAAATCACAAAAATGATCACCGACTTCGTTCCGAAAGAGTCCGTCCACGTTTATTCGGTGGATGAATTATGGGTGACCGTCGATGGATTGGAACGTTTATATGGATCGGTGTATGAAATCGCTGAACTCCTGCAACAAAATATCCGTGATCAATTTGGTATGGAGTGTGTTGTCGGGATCGGTGACAATAAATTCTTGGCAAAGGTCGTCATGGACATTCATGCCAAAAAAGCAGCCGACGGAATTGCCGAATGTCGGTACGAAGACGTCTCGCGATTGCTATGGCCAATTCCCATCGAAAAGATTTGGGGCATCGGTTCGCGAATGATGCGCAACTTGAACCGAATGGGAATCGTTACACTTGGCCAATTGGCTCATACGCCACTGACTGCATTGAAAAAACGTTTTGGAATTATGGGCGAACAGCTTTATTGGCATGCGTGGGGTGTTGATTTAAGTCCGGTTACCGGCAACTTCACCAAAGACGAGCAAAAAGGCTACGGCCACGGAATGACGCTTTTAAGAGATTATGAAAAAAGTGAAATCTATGCTTGCTTACTTGATTTATGTGAAGAAGCATGCAGACGGGCGAGAAGAGATGAAAAAGAAGGGCGCACCGTACATCTGGGGATCGGCTATTCAACTGAAACAGGAGGCGGATTCAGTCGCTCGGTTTCACGGGATGTCGCCAGCAATGAAACCTTAGATATTTATGAGATGTGTCTGCATTTATTCCATAAATTTTATGATGGAGAAAGTAAAATTCGTCGGGCATTTGTCACGCTAACCAACCTAAATGATGAAGTAGGCACACAGCTCGATTTATTTGAAAATCAAGTGAAAAAAAGAAGTGTCGGGGAAGTCATGGACCACATTCGCGAAAAATATGGTTCAACAGCCATTCTTCGGGCGAGCAGCTATACGACGGGGGGAATTGCTTTAGATCGAAGCAAGAAAATCGGTGGGCATTTTGCATAGAAGTGGTTAGAGAAGTAACTAACTGCTTCTTTTTTGTTATGGCTAGAGCCGAGTGGGGTATAGATAAATAAAAAACATTCGGAGGTACCCATGGACAAAGAAACGAAGCAAATTCGCCAAGAAGAAGTAGAATATCACCAACAATTTTATCAAGAACATGAATTATTTGAAGAGGGAACTTGGTTGGAGGAACCGATTCCTTCCGTCATGGATGCCTTTCAGCTCATTCGACAAAAACCAAATTTACGCATACTGGATTTAGGGTCTGGAGTCGGCCGGCATAGCATTCCAATCGCAAAAGATATCAAGAGCCGGGGCGGTATAATAGTTTGTGTCGACTTACTCGAGGAAGCTGTTGAAAACCTGAATCATTATGCGAAGGAATATGACGTTCAGCAAGTAGTTGAAGCTGTACAATCCGATATAGGAGACTATCGAATGAAAGAAAATCAATTTGATTTTATTATCGCTGTATCCAGTTTGGAACATACAAGCTCAGAAACTGCATTTAGAGAAGTACTAACGCGCATGGAAAGAGGGACGAAGCCAGGAGGCATCAACTGCATCATCATTAATGCAGAAGCATCTGATCAACAAGAAGAAAAGACGATGGAGATTGACAAGCCAACTGAGGAGTTGCTGTCAGAGTTGGATCTTCACTATAAGGGATGGGAAAAAATTAATCGTTTTATTGAACCTTTGGCGTTTCAAACCGTTCGTGGTGGTGAATCCATGTGGTTGTATGCTAGAGCAATAACTTATGTAGTCCGAAAAAACGAACAAAGTAACGGTTTTCAATCAGAAATGAAAATAGATCAAAATACGTGAATTTGTGGTTAAATTCATGTGTTTTATTTAGTTGAATGTCATAAAAAACACCTGAACCGGTTGTCGATTCAAGTGTTTGGCGTATTAATGAATATTTCTATACAGTCCGATCACTTTACCCAAAACGGTAACCTGATCCAAGATGATCGGTTCCATCGTTGGGTTTTCTGGCTCCAAACGGTAGTTGTTTTTATCTTTGAAAAACCGTTTAACAGTTGCTTCATTTTCTTCAGTCATCGCGACTACAATATCTCCGTTATCAGCGGTTGCTTGTTTCCGAACAATCACAAGATCTTCATTAAAAATCCCGGCCTCTATCATACTATCACCTTGAACGGTAAGGACGAATATGTTCTCTTCGGAAGCGGCAATCCCAGCTGGAAGAGGAATATATTCTTCAATGTTTTCGACGGCCGTTATTGGCTCACCGGCTGTTACTTTTCCGACTAAGGGTGCATAGATTGCTTCCCGTTCATGTACAGCATTTTCGTCTACATAGATGATTTCAATGGCGCGTGGCTTTGTCGGGTCGCGACGAATAAAGCCTTTGTCTTCTAGCCTGGATAGGTGACCATGGACGGTTGAGCTGGATGCAAGCCCGACAGCTTTTCCAATTTCACGAACAGAAGGTGGATATCCTTTTGATTTTACTTCGCTTACTAAAAAGTCGAATATGTCCTTCTGACGTTTGGATAGTTTCTTCATACTTTCTTTCACCCCTACGTCTTTATTTACTATTTGTAGTATACCAATAAAGAGCCTGGATAGCAAACGTTCGTTCGTTGTTTATACAGAATTCTTGTTTAAAATCACAAAACCATTTAAAATACGGATAAATAGTTGAAAAAAGGAGTTTATTTCATGCTTTCTAAAGATAAATTGAACCGCATCAGTGAACTATCGAAGAAAAGTAAATCGGAAGGATTGTCTAAAAGCGAAAAAGAAGAACAGCGCGAATTGAGAGAAGAATATTTACAGGAATTTCGCGGAGCATTCAAAAATCATTTGAAATCCATTAAAGTAGTCGATCCAGAGGGTACCGATGTGACACCGGAGAAATTAAAAGAAGAAAAAAGACGTAAAGAACATTAAACGTGCAAATCAGATTTGGTTTGCACCTTTTTAAAATGACAAATTTGTCGGAATTTCGAAAGAGTTTGTGTGACCTTTGAAATAACTTGTCAAATGAACAAATTAATTATAGCATTGAGAATGGAATAAAGAAGTGAAGGGAGTCTTCTATAAGATGAGCGAGAATATTGAGTCCTTAGCAATAAATACGATTCGAACGTTGTCGATTGATGCAGTTGAAAAAGCAAATTCTGGTCACCCAGGTATGCCAATGGGGGCTGCTCCAATGGCCTATACGTTATGGACAAAGGTAATGAATCAGAATCCAAAGAATTCAAATTGGTTTGATCGTGATCGATTTGTTCTTTCTGCTGGTCATGGTTCAATGTTGTTATATTCATTGTTACATTTATCAGGTTATCAAGTTTCTCTAGATGACATTAAAAACTTCCGTCAGTGGGGTTCGAATACACCAGGACATCCGGAATTCGGTCATACAGACGGTGTGGAAGCAACAACTGGACCACTGGGCCAAGGAATTGCAATGGCTACTGGTATGGCGATGGCTGAAAGATATATGGCTTCCCAGTATAATCGTGATGATTTTGAAGTCGTTGATCATTACACGTATGCGATTTGCGGTGATGGTGACCTAATGGAAGGTGTTTCTCAAGAGTCAGCTTCCCTTGCAGGTCACTTAAAGCTAGGAAAGTTAATTGTGATGTATGATTCAAACGATATTTCATTGGACGGTGACTTGGATCGTGCGTTCTCAGAAAGTGTAGAAGATCGCTATAAAGCTTACGGATGGCAAGTCATTCGCGTGGAAGACGGAAATGATACGGAAGCGATTGAGCAAGCGTTGAAGGATGCGAAAGCAAATAAAGAGCAACCGACAATGATTGAAGTTAAAACGGTCATCGGTTATGGTTCACCGTCGAAATCCGGTAAATCAGATGCTCACGGAGCACCATTAGGCTCTGATGAAGCGAAAATGACAAAAGAATATTATAAGTGGACATTCGAAGAAGATTTTTATATTCCAGAAGAAGTGAAAGAGCACTTTGAAAAAACAGTAGCTGAGCGTGGCCAGCAAGCTGAAAACCAATGGAATGAAATGATGGAGAAGTATAAAGAAGCTTATCCAGAGTTGGCAAAAGAATTTGAAAACGCATTGGCAGGAAATTTAGCGGAAGGCTGGAATGTTGACCTACCTAGCTATGACGAAAACACAAAGCCTGTTGCAACGAGAGCCGTCTCTGGTGAAATTATCAATGCAATTTCATCAAAAATCACAAACTTCATCGGTGGAAGTGCCGATCTAGCTGGTTCAAATAAGACAGCTGTAAAAGAAGAAGATGATTTTAAATATCCAACATACAGCGGTCGGAATGTGTGGTTTGGTGTCAGAGAGTTTGCGATGGCTTGTGCCATGAATGGAATGGCGCTTCATGGCGGCTTAAGAGTATACGGAGGAACATTCTTCGTATTCAGTGATTACATGCGCCCAGCCATTCGTTTATCTGCACTAATGGGTGTACCGGTAACCTATGTGTTTACACATGATTCAATCGCTGTTGGTGAGGATGGACCGACACACGAACCAATCGAACAGCTATCTTCTTTACGTGCAATGCCAAACTTGTCGTTAATTCGTCCAGCAGATGCGAATGAGACAAAAGCTGCATGGGAGCAGGCTATTCAAGCAGAAGGACACCCAACAGCACTCGTATTGACACGTCAAGGACTTCCTGTACTTCCGGAGACTAATGAACGTGCAAGTGAAGGTGTACAAAAAGGTGCCTACATTCTAAAAGAAGCTGAGAAAGAGATTCCAGATTTACTCCTGATGGCTTCAGGATCAGAAGTCCAATTGGTTTATGAGGCAAGTAAAAAATTAAAAGAAGATGGTATTGATGTACAAGTGGTCAGTATGCCATCCTGGGATCGATTTGAAAAACAATCTACTGAATACAAAAGTGAAGTATTACCGAAAGCAGTCACTAAACGACTGGCCGTCGAAATGGCCTCACCATTCGGTTGGGAACGCTATGTCGGCTTAGACGGAACTGTGCTCGGAATTGATCAATTCGGCGCATCAGCACCAGGAGATGTCGTCATTGAAAAATACGGATTTACAGTAGAAAATGTTGTTAAAGAAGCAAAAGAGCTTATGGGTAAATAATAATCTCAAAGTGAGGTTCTTTTACGGAACCTCACTTGATTATGTGAACTATTCATAAAATTTGTTATTATTCATATGAATATTGCTATTGTTTTTAGTGATTCGTTTTAATATAATGTGTACGAGTCAACAAGAAGGAGGAAGTAGAAGCATGAGCACGATTTGGGTTGTATTAATTGCTCTTGCAACATTGGTAATCGGGCTGATCTTAGGTTTCTTTATCGCCAGAAAGACAATGATGAATTACTTGAAGAAAAACCCACCAATTAATGAGCAAATGTTACGTACAATGATGATGCAAATGGGTCAGAAACCATCACAGAAAAAGATCAATCAAATGATGCGTGGTATGACACAACAAATGGAAAATCAAGACAAAAAGAAGAAAAAATAACGATGAAGGGTGAGCAGGCGGATCGAATGCTTACCCTTTTTTGTCTTTCTAATAGATCGTCATGAAACTGTCAATCCTTTTATTCTATATTTGGCGGTCGATCTGTTAATCTGAAAGTGGGTTAAAGTTTTAATTTGATTGGAGCGTGAGCGAATTGGCGGACGTAAATATATTCCTCGCATTTGGAGCGGGATTTCTTTCGTTTATTTCACCATGTGTATTGCCGCTTTATCCGGTATTTCTTTCCTATATTACTGGAATGAGTTTAGAAGAATTGAAAAATGAGAAGGGTATGTTAAGAAAACGAAGTATGCTACATACACTCTTTTTCTTAATCGGTTTTTCTTCCATTTTCATTATGCTTGGATTTTCAGGATACGTAATTGGAGATTTTCTCATTCAATACCGTGATTTAATTCGCCAAGTGGGTGCGCTATTAATTATCTTCTTTGGGTTTGTCATGTTGGGTGTATTTAACTTTGATTTTCTAATGAAAGAACGAAAAGTCACCTTTAAAAATCGGCCATCAGGATACTTTGGTTCTGTTTTAATTGGTGCAGCTTTCTCCATGAGTTGGACACCATGTACGGGACCGATTTTAGCAGCAGTCATCTCGTTGGCCTATACCAACCCGGAATCTGGCGTTATCTTAATGTCTGCGTATTCCTTAGGTTTTGCGATTCCGTTTTTCATCCTGTCATTCTTTATCGATCGGATGGGTTGGTTAAAACGAAATTCACAAAAAATCATGAGAATCGGTGGCTATATCCTGATTCTACTTGGAATTGCATTGTTTCTTGATTGGTTACGCATTTTGACAGCTTATTTAGCAAACTTGTTCGGTTTCACAGGCTTTTAAGCACAGATTTGATTCCTGTTACACAAGTATATTAAAATAAGCTTTAGAACAAATCGTCTGAGGGAGCATTTTACTGATGAAAAATTACAATGACCTAATTTTACGCACAATGACACAGTTAATCGCCTTCATTCTATTAGGGTTCTCTGTGTATTTGTTCTTTGCTGGTCATAATTCGCCAGGTGGGGGATTTATTGGCGGATTAATGACCGCGGCAGCATTTATTCTCATGTACATCACTTATGGATTTGATAATATGTCAAAAGTATTGCCAATCAATTTTCGTGCAGTGCTGACAATCGGTTTGTTGGTTGCGACGTTATCAGGCATTGGAGCTTTTGTTTTCGGTGAACCGTTCTTAACACAGACGTTCGGTTATTTTAATTTGCCAATTATGGGTGAAACAGAGCTGGCGACCGCAATGATTTTTGACTTAGGGGTGTACTTAACTGTTGTCGGTGTCACAATGACAATTATTTTGACAATCGCTACGGACCAAAAGGAAGATTCACAAGAACAGGCAGGGATGTAAGCTTATGAAAACGTTCTTTGTCATCACTGCATCCATTGTTGCTTTTTTTATGGCGATCGGAATGGTTTTTGTTCGGATGAAAGCAGCGAATAGACCAACATCGGTAAAGCGAATCGTATTGCCGCCGTTGTTCATGAGCACAGGAGCATTGATGTTCATTTTTCCATATTTCAGAATAGAATGGATTCAAGTAGCTGAAGCAATCGGTGTTGGGGTTATATTTTCGATATTTCTCATTTTTACATCAAATTTCGAGTATAAAGATGGAAATATTTATTTAAAACCTTCCAAAATATTTCCGATTATTTTAGTAGTTTTATTAGTCGTTCGACTTTTTGCCAAACAATACATGGGTCAATACATTGAACTCGGTGAGTTAGCGGGGATGTTTTACTTGCTTGCATTCGGTATGCTATTTACATGGCGGATGGTCATGCTTATCAAATTCTTGAGCTTTCAAAAACAAATGATTCCAAAATAAAAGGTAAAGAGTTGCAAGTATTCATGCAGCTCTTTACCTTTTATAATTCTAACAAGTGTTCATATCGGTTAAAATCGATATTTTTTTCATTGAGCGTTTTGACCAAAAATTTATGGTCTCTTTTAGGTGTTGCTTTAATATATCCTTCAATCATGACATCTAACGTGATCTTTTCTTTACGTCTTGCTAACGCTAGCTCGGCAATCTTCGCAGCGATTTTTTGTTTAGCGACATCCCTAAATAACTGAGGTACAGGTTCAACTAATTCATTGAGAAGTTTTTTCGAATCGTCATCCCACATATGCAGTGATTCATCGATATAATATTCTTCCCAGTCAATAATTGATTTCCCATCTGCTTTAGGCATCTTTTTCAAGAACTTCCGAAACATGAAAAAGCCACCGATTCCCATCAGAACGACCAACAATGTTGTCCAACCAATAATCAGTAATGCTATGAATGTATCCAATATCCTTCACTCTCTTCAATAAATCAATACAATTCTATTCTCATTATACGACGAAGAGTGACGATTCTCAATCGAATAACCGTTACAAATTCATGAAAATGTCACTTGATAATTTAAAAATTTTAGACAATTTACTTCTTTTTGGCTATTATTATAAACAGGTGTAATAATCTGTTATCTCTCCTCATAATTTGTATTAATGTTTTAACAAAGAGGGTTGGTGGAGAATGAATGCATGAAAATGGTTGTAATGAAGAATTTTTAGAGAAAGTTTTTGAATGGATTGATGGGCAGATGAGTGATTATTTTTTTATCTGTGATGAACAATTAATTATTCAATATGTATCATATTCAATAGAGAAAGTTGGATTCTCACGAGAAAAGGTAATTGGCAAATCTGCCTTTACATTCATTGATTCAATTGATTCTGAAAAATTCCAACAAGAGGTCAATCAACTGAAAGTTAATTCCATTAAAAAAGATGTTTTTCGAGTCATTAATGTAAACAATGAGCTGAAACGTCATGAAATATCTATGGGGAAAATGGTATACGATCAAACAGGGGAAACGTTTTATATTTTTTTATCAAAAGATATTACGCGCATTCTGGAAACTAAAAATTTATTGATCCAATCGGAGAAACTGTCAAGCGCTGGCCAACTAGCGGCAAGTGTCGCTCATGAGATTCGCAATCCGCTCACTTCATTAAAAGGATTTTTACAACTCATGGAAGCAGGCATGGATAATGGAGATACTTACTTAAAAATCATGAAAGAAGAAATTGAAAAAATCGAAGCAATCTCAAAAGAATTACTATTTATTGCCAAACCCTCACCCAATGAATTCAAAGAAGAGAATTTGATGGAATTGGCAGGAGAAGTATGTCTGTTGATGAATTCCCAAGCTCGTATGCATGACATCCGATTAAGTAAGAAATTTGACCGAGAAGAATATATGTTGAATTGTGACCGATCACAGATCAAACAGGTGCTAATTAATTTAATCAAAAATGCCATAGAAGCAATGGGAGAGAGTGGGACGATAGAGATCCACATCCATACGAAAGATCAATTATTGATCGAAGTATTGGATGAAGGTCCAGGTGTCCCTGAAGAAATGAAAGAAAGAATCGGAGAACCATTTTTTACAACGAAACAAAATGGGACAGGCCTCGGTTTAATGGTGACCAAGCAAATCATAAAAAATCATGGTGCGAACTTAGAGATAGAAGACCGAGATGTGGGAGGCAGCAACTTTCGAATCCTATTTGAAACGTAAGTAGCTTTCCGAAGTACTCTCCAGCTGACTCGGGGTTATAGCGAGCTTCTATAGGACATTCCGACATATATCTCAGCTGACTTGAGGTTATAGAAGGCTCCTATAGGACATTCCGATATACATTCCAGCTGACTCGAGGTTATAGAGTGCTTCTATAAGACTTTCCGAAGTCGTTTTTTAGCTCGTTTAAGGGTATAGAGCACTTCTATAGGACATTCCTGCGAACTTTTCAGCTCGCTCGAGGTTATAGCACACTTCTATAGGACTTACCGGTATTATCTTTGTTCACTCGACTGTATCGGGTACTCCAACTAAGTGTCATCAAAGATCTTTGTGCCGTAAGTGTCATGTTTTTAAGTGAATTGTCGCATACTAAAGAAAAATTTCCGGTCAATTATTTTACTTATAATCTATTTTCATATAAAATGTAATACGGCAGAGTCAATGAGAATTCTGTAACTATGTCTTTAAGTAATCTATTAAACAATCAAACTACATAATTAAGGGGGTAACAATGATGGCAGACAATAATGCTTTTAATGCCAAAAAACAATTTGAATTGAATGGCAAAACGTACAATTATTATCACATGAAAGCATTGGAAGAAAAAGGTCTAGGAAAGATCTCCGAATTACCTTTTTCAATCCGTGTCCTACTAGAATCTGTTTTAAGACAGTATGATGGACACGTCATCAAGGATGAGCATGTTGAGAAATTAGCTCAGTGGGTGAAAGGTGAAAAGGTGGATGTTCCATTTAAACCTTCTCGTGTCATTTTGCAAGACTTCACTGGTGTTCCAGCTGTAGTAGATTTGGCTTCTTTGCGTAAAGCAATGGTAGATATGGGTGGAAGCCCAGACCAAATCAACCCTGAAGTACCTGTTGATCTAGTTATTGACCACTCCGTACAAGTAGACGCATATGGTTCACCTGATGCACTTCGCGTGAATATGGAAATGGAATTTGACCGTAACATGGAGCGTTATGAATTCTTGCATTGGGCTCAGAAAGCTTTTGACAACTACCGCGCTGTTCCACCAGCAACAGGTATTGTTCACCAAGTAAACTTGGAGTACCTTGCAAATGTTGTCCATGAAATCGAAAAAGACGACGGTACGTATGATGCATTCCCTGATACATTGTTCGGTACTGACTCACATACAACGATGATCAATGGTCTAGGTGTATTAGGCTGGGGTGTCGGTGGTATTGAAGCTGAAGCTGGAATGCTTGGTCAGCCTTCATATTTCCCTGCACCAGAAGTAATTGGTGTTAAATTAACTGGTAAATTCCCAGAAGGTGCAACAGCAACTGACTTAGCGCTAAAAGTTACACAAGTTCTACGTGAGAAAAACGTTGTTGGTAAATTCGTAGAGTACTTTGGAGATGGATTAACATCTATGCCGCTTGCTGACCGTGCAACAATCTCCAACATGGCACCTGAATACGGAGCAACTTGTGGTTTCTTCCCAGTTGATGAAGAAGCACTTAAATACTTACGTTTGACAGGTCGTTCAGAAGAGCATATCGCTCTTGTCAAAGAATATTTACAGAAGAACGATTTATTCTATACACCTGATCAAGAAGACCCTAAATTCACAGACTTGGTTGAAATCGATCTTTCTGAGATTGAGCCAAATCTATCTGGACCAAAACGTCCTCAAGACTTGATCAGACTTTCTGATATGAAAGAATCATTCAACAAGTCCCTGACTGCTCCACAAGGTAACCAAGGATTTGGATTGAGTGATGAAGAAGTTGCTAAAGAAGCTGTCGTTAAATTTAACGATGGTACTGAAGCTACAATGAAAACAGGTGCATTAGCCATTGCAGCAATTACGTCCTGTACCAACACATCTAACCCACATGTTATGTTAGGTGCCGGCTTGCTTGCGAAAAATGCTGTAGAAAAAGGATTGAATGTTCCTGCTTATGTTAAAACTTCATTGGCACCAGGTTCAAAAGTTGTTACAAACTACCTTGAAAACTCAGGTTTAATGGAATACTTAAATCAGTTAGGGTTTAACTTGGTTGGTTACGGTTGTACAACTTGTATCGGTAACTCTGGACCATTATTACCGGAGATCGAAAAAGCAATTGCAGATTCTGATTTAACTGTTTCTTCTGTTCTTTCCGGTAACCGGAACTTTGAAGGTCGAATCCACCCACTTGTACGTGCAAACTACTTGGCTTCACCACCATTAGTTGTTGCTTATGCACTTGCTGGTACAGTCGATATCGATCTTATGAATGAACCATTAGGTCAAGATCGTGAAGGAAACGATGTGTTCTTTAAAGATATCTGGCCAGCATCTGATGAAATTCAAAAACAAATTGATGCAGTTGTCACACCAGAGATCTTCCGTAAAGAATATGAATCTGTTTTCAACTCCAATGAAAAATGGAACCAAATTGAAACAACGGATCAGCCATTGTACGATTTTGATGAGAATTCAACATATATTCAAAATCCTCCATTCTTCGAGAACATGGCGAAAGATCCTGAAAGTATCAAACCACTTAATGGACTACGTGTCATCGGTAAGTTTGGTGATTCAGTAACAACAGACCATATCTCACCAGCTGGTGCGATTCCAAAAGATATGCCAGCAGGTAGGTTCTTGATGGAAAAAGATGTTTCACCACGTAACTTTAACTCTTACGGTTCTCGTCGTGGTAACCATGAAATTATGATGAGAGGTACATTCGGAAATATCCGAATCCGTAATGAAATTGCCAACGGAAAAGAAGGCGGTTATACAACGTACTGGCCAACTGGAGAAGTTATGCCTATTTATGATGCAGCAATGCGTTATCAAGAGGATGACACTGGTTTGGTTGTTATCGCAGGTAGTGACTACGGAATGGGAAGCTCCCGTGACTGGGCTGCCAAAGGTACAGACTTACTAGGGATCAAAACGGTAATTGCTGAAAGCTTTGAAAGAATTCACCGTTCAAACTTAGTGATGATGGGTGTATTGCCACTTCAGTTCCAAAAAGGCGATACGATTGAATCACTTGGTCTAACTGGTAAAGAGACATTTGATGTTGACGTTAATGAAGACGTTAAACCAGGAAGTCTCGTAAAAGTAACTGCGACTGATGAAGACGGCAAGAAGACTGAATTCGAAGTCGTTGCACGTTTCGACAGTGACGTTGAGTTAGATTATTACCGTCATGGTGGTATCTTACAACTCGTCCTACGTAACAAACTAGAAACTGTGTAAGTATAAATATCATATAAACCCGAAAGTCGTTCTAACGGCTTTCGGGTTTTGTTTTGCATTTAACGTTCTCCAATCGGTCATGTATTCACAGTTTTGTTATCTTCCGAGTCAATGGTTATTCATATTTTTGATATGATAGAGTAAATAAAGTAGGTTTTACCCTAGCATCATCACAGTAATGTGAATGAGAATGATCGAGGAGGAAGAAAGCAAATGATCTTCAAAAGATTGATCGCACTCGGTGTCATACTTACATTAAGTGCAGTGATTATATATAATCTTGTTGACGATGACCAGAATGCTCAAAACGGTTCTGATGACGGAATGATCTTCATACAGCCGGATGGCATGGATGTAGATACAACGGATATTGAGGCTGGAGACGTGCCGCCGAACTTCCAATTAGAGACCCTTGATGGACAAACAAAACAGTTGCAAGATTTTAAAGGTAAAAAGGTTTTCGTGAATTTCTGGGCAACCTGGTGTCCGCCTTGCCGAAAGGAGATGCCTCATATGCAAGAAATTCAAGACAAGTATGATGATGTTGAAATCGTTGCTGTGAATGCTTTGAACTCTGAAACATCTGTAGACAAAGTGCGAGAATTTGTTGAGGAGAGGGATCTTACTTTTCCAATCCTGCTAGACGAATCCGGTGAAGTAACGCTTCGCTATCAAGCAATGAGCCTGCCCGTCACATATTTCGTGAATTCTGAAGGCATCATTCAGCTTCCTAAACAAGTGGGCCCGATGACATATGAAGAGATGGAGGAAAAAATAAAAAAGCTCGATTAAGTATAAAAAAGATTTAATTGGACAATTCTACATAGTAGATGTAAATCGAAAATCTATGTAGGAAGGAAGTTATGATTGATGCGAAGAAATAACCAAGTATCTTTTCAAACACTGATTCAACAGGAAAAAGACCGAATCATGAAAGATCCAAAAGAAATCGATAAAATATATGATCGGTTGGATCAGAAGTTTGAAGTGGTCAAGCAGGCTAGTCCTCATGCATAACATTCACCTATTCTGACAAACTACTCAATGAATAAAGAATAGAAGGAGAGTGGTTATTGTGTCAGATAGAAATCCAAATCCAGATGATCGTTCGGATAACGTTGAGAAACTACAAGCAAATATTCAACATACGATTCAAAATCTCAGAGAAGCAGAAGCATCAATGGAAACAGCTTCTGACGAACAGAAGGAACAAATACGACAAAAGAATGAGAAAAGAAGAGAATCACTAGAAGCGATGAGAGATGAAGTTCGAGATGAACATGCGTATCAGCAACGTCTAGAAGATTAAACTTATGGACTACCTCGTACGAAAGGATTTTTTCTTTGTACGGGGTATTTTTACATCGCACAAAACATTTTAGATTACATAACTATTATTATGTAAACTAAAGTGATCATCTTCCTTGAGAAAATATTCCCTCTTTAAAATATCAAGCATGGGCGATAACTCCTTTTCATTCATGCGGATTTACCAAAAAATATGATACGATAAGATAAGATTAAAGAGAAAAGAAAGGGAGAAGCAAAATGGTTATCAATGAAACAGATGTTGTAGTACGTTATCAAGAAACAGACCAAATGGGGGTTGTCTATCATTCAAATTATTTTGTTTGGTTTGAGATCGGACGGACCCGGCTAATTGAGCAGTTAGGATTTGATTATTTAGCGATGGAAGAAGAGGGGATTTTAGCACCAGTCATAGACATACAAGCATCTTATAAGACGCCTGTGAGATATGGACAAACTGCGAGAGTCGAAACGAAAATATCAGAATATAACGGTTTTCGAGTAACATATTCATATAAGGTTTATACAGAAGATAATCAGCTATCTGTTACTGGTACATCGACCCATGTTTGCGTCAAAAAATCGAATTTTAGACCGATTTCAATCAAAAAGCATTTCCCTAAACTACATGAGACTTATTTAAATGCAGTGGAGTCGTAAAAAATGGCATTTGGAATTAAAAGAGAAGAGCTTGTTCAATGGAAAAAAGAAGTTGAAAACGGAGAAATTGCTTTTTTAACACATTATTGGTTAGATCATCGTTTTCCATCCATGAAAACCGTCACTAAAGTCGGTTGTTGTGATGTAGAGAAGCTAGTTGCTTGGGGAAAGAAACATGGGTTGAAAAGAGAATGGATTGATTTCCACGAAAAGTATCCTCATTATGACCTGATTGGAAGTTTCCAAGAAGATATTTTAAAAGCAGAAGGTATGCTTGAACAATTAAATCGATTTAAATAGAGAAAGCTGTTCCTTTAATCCAAACGGATGGAAAGGAACAGCTTTTTTTTATGCCTATTTCAAATTGACAATCAACCTTATGAATGGTTAGATTTTTCCTGTTTCTTCAGGTCAGGTACAGGATCGAAGCCGCCAGGATGGAATGGATGGCATTTCAAGATTCTTTTTATACTTAAATACAACCCTTTAAAAGCGCCAAAGCGCTGGATAGCGGTTAAGCTAAATTCAGAGCATGTAGGCTGAAACCTACATGAGGGTCCTAGAAGTGGTGAAATCCATTTCCGATACAATTTGACTAGCCCAATCAACAAATATTTCATACACAACAGACCTTTTTATCATTATTCCGTACGTTTATCATAAGTTACCGAAGCGATTGCATCATGTAGATGAATGGATTCTTCGTTTTCACACGCAACGTAAAACTTTTCAATGATATCAAGTTCATAAAGATCAGCAGCTACAAGGCGTACCATATCTTCGACAAATCGTGGATTTTCATAAGCCTGCTCAGTAACCATTTTTTCATCCGGTCGTTTTAAAACAGGATGGATTCTTGCACTGGCATTGGATTCCGCAGCTTCAAGCAACATGGCCTTCCAATCTGTTTGACGCTCATCAAAATCTTCGACAAGCTCAACTTCCATCGTCATGTTACCTCGTTGATTGTGCGCGCTATATTCACTAATTTCCTTAGAACAAGGACATAAAGTAGTCACTTTACCGGAAAGGCCGACAGTTATTTGGTGATGATCATGCTCATCATAACGAACGTGAATCCAAGCATCTGCATGGTTCATCCCAGCCATATCTGTATAAGGGGCTTTACGTTCAAAAAACCAAGGGAACTCGACTTTCACTTCTGCGTCTTTTTGTTCAAGTCGTTCTTTTAAATCACGGGTAAATTGCTTCAATGATTCAATGCTCAAGGTAAAACCTTCGCTATGATAATGATGCAATTGTTCAGTAAATCGGCTCATATTTGTTCCTTTTGAATCTTGGGAGATCGAGGAAGCAAAGTAGAATTTACCGATTGTCGTCTGTGTCTCCGGTACCATCGAACTAGTAATTTTAATCGGATGTTTAACATTTGAAATACCAACTGCATCTAATTCAAATAAGAAATTTTGCTTTGTATTTTGTAAATCCTTCATTTTTTCTTTTTCATGAGGCTTTGTTCGAGGTCCTGGCGGTACAGAACCGAATAATTTATGTCTTTCTTCTTTACTGGGAAGTTGTTTTGGATTGTATGAGTTGTCCATATCTAGATCTCCTTTCTGGTTAAAGCAATCTCACTGTAACCACAACCTCTAGTATACACGATTCAAAAGGATTGTTTCAATTTATTGAACCGCCCCGAAGTTTGTCGGAAAGTCAATTTTATCGGTGAATGATTGCAAATGTTTGATGGTTTCTTGGTAAATTTGATCAGCATTTTTTAAGCCATATTGATCAGCATCTGAAAGAGGGACAATCTTAAAATTCCGATTGTTCTCTGAGTAATTATACGTTGGAATCATTTGAGCATCTGAAATCTGATAACTTGTTTCATTGTGTGTTCTTTTCTTTGTGAGTTTAATTTGTGAGATCGCACGGATATTTCGATCAAGTCCATCTTGATTGGATAAAAAGTTACCTAGTGAGTACATAACAAAACGATCATGGCTATTTTCGCTTGAGACCCAATCCACGGGTTGCAACACATGAGGGTGGTGACCGATGATGACATCGGCTCCGTTATTCGTGAGTAAATCGGCTAGATAAATTTGTTCGTCATTCGGCAAAGGTTCGTATTGTGTGCCGAAATGCATACTGACAACAACGAAATCTGTTTTGTCTTGTAAATTTTCAATATCCGTTACTATTTTTTCCTGATCAATATAATTGACTAAATAGTCTTTTCCCTCTGGGACCGGAATGCCATTCGTTCCATACGTATAAGAAAGAAAGCCGACTGAAATATCTTTTTTAGTCAGGATACGAGGTGTGTTTCGATCTTCTTCATTACGATAGGATCCAACATAGCGCATATCAATTTTCCTTAAATAATCCGTTGCATTCATGATTGCTTGCTCACCACGGTCCAATGTATGATTGTTTGCCATGGACACGATATCCACGCCGACATATTGGAGAGCATCCGCTACCTCATACGGTGAGTTGAATGAGGGATATGTTGAAAGGCCAAGTTCTGCACCACCTAAAATCGTTTCTTGGTTAGCGATGGTTATGTCTGCATCCGAAATCAATGACTTTACAGGTTCGAACATTGGCTTGAAATTATACCCATCTTCTGTTTTGGCGTCTTCATAAACCGGTTGGTGCACGAGGATATCACCAATAGCATTCAATGTAATGGATGTTTCGTAGCTAGGTTTGTTTTTAGAGGAAAGGTTAGAATATCGAACTTCTTCGTGTGCTTCAGAGTCGAAGGACGTTTCTGTTTCTTTGTCGGAAAGTGTTGGCAAGAACAATAAAATGAGAACGATTACGAAGAGCATTCCAATCATCAAGCGATACGCATGTATCTTTTTCACTGTATATTCACCTCTTATTGTTCTTTATTCCCATCACTCAAACTCTAAAGCCATGTAATTTTTGGTTCCGTTTTATTTTTGATTCGTTTAATATTATCCGTGTGACGATAGATTACAAAAGTAGCCAATAACACCGTCACGATAATCAATCCGATATGTCTCATGAATAGCGCAACAATAACGGCGACAACGCCTGTTAGCATGGATGATAGGGAGACGTATTTTGATATCTTTAAAAAGACGAAAAACGAAACAAAAATAATAGCAAATAATAATGGACTAACCCCAAGAAGCACACCACCAGAAGTGGCTACAGCCTTCCCGCCTTTAAATTTGGCAAACAACGGAAATGAGTGCCCGATTACCGCAAATGCACCAACGATTAAGGGTTCCAACTGTGCGGCAAAAAGATAGACAAGCACAACAGCAAGTGTACCTTTTAAGATGTCCAAAATGGTTACAGCCAAACCGGCTTTCCATCCGAGTACTCGAAATGTGTTGGTGCCTCCAAGATTTCCACTACCGTGTTCGCGAATGTCCGTTTGATAAAAAGTTTTACCGATGACCAAACTGAACGGAATTGACCCTAATAAATATGCAATAATAGAATATATAACATAGTCCATTGAAACTCTCCCTTTACAAATAATTTTGTAACATGTTTCTTGTAAGGTAGTTACCATCTGTCTTTAAGACCTAGTGTTATTTTATCAGAAGTTATAGCAATAAAGAAGAAGTAATTATGCAAGTACCTAACTGATTAGTTGAGAATAATTTCAAAAAAAGCTATTCTAATAGGTAAGAAGCGCAAAGGAGTGAACGGTTATGCAGAACCCTTCGAACGAAACGCTAAAAAATATTTTACAGAATGCCAAAACCATTGCTGTCGTAGGTCTATCCGATAAGCCGGAAAGAACATCCTATCAAATAGCGAAAATCATGCAGGAAAATGGATATCGGATTATTCCCGTCAACCCTACAGTCGATGAAGTGCTTGGTGAAAAAAGTTATCCAACATTAGCTGAAGTACCAGAGTCAATTGATATCATCAATGTGTTCAGACGATCTGAATTTCTTCCGGATATCGCTAAAGATGCAGTCACAACCGATTGCAAAGTCTTTTGGGCTCAACTAGGTGTAGAAAATGAAGAAGCTTATGGTATATTGAAAGAACATGATTTTACCGTCATAATGGACTTATGCATTAAAGTTGTACATGCTGTACAAATCGGAAATTCTTAACCAATTGGTTGAAATCTCTGCTCTCTTGCAGGGATTTTCTGTTTCTATCGTGAAATGTACAGAGAACAATTAGCGAAATTAAATAGATGAGTTGTTTTGGAAGGGAGTTATTTGATTGAGTGATCATAAGCAGAATTACACCGATGAATCGATTCAGGTGCTCGAAGGTCTAGACGCAGTCCGTAAAAGGCCTGGTATGTATATTGGCAGCACGGATCATAGGGGACTGCATCATTTAGTTTTTGAAATTGTTGATAACGCTGTTGATGAAGTGTTAGCGGGTTATGGACAAGTGATTACCGTAAAGATACATAAAGATGAGTCAATTTCAGTCATTGATGCGGGACGCGGAATGCCAACAGGCATGCATAAGACCGGAAAGCCAACGCCGGAAGTTATTCTGACGGTACTTCATGCAGGAGGTAAATTCGGCCAAGGTGGTTACAAGACCAGTGGTGGCTTGCACGGGGTTGGTGCTTCCGTTGTTAACGCACTCTCTGAATGGCTTGAAGTTGATATTTTCCGGAATGGAAAGAAGTTTCGTCAGCGATTTGAAAACGGTGGAAAACCAGTCACCACACTAGAAGAACATGGAAATACGAATAAAACTGGTACAAAAATCACCTTTAAAGCGGATCCGACGATTTTTTCAACGGTACGTTTTCAATATGAATTATTAGCTGAGCGTCTAAGAGAAACTGCCTTTCTATTAAAAGGTGTCAAAATTGAATTGATTGATGAGCGAAATGACATGAAAGATGAATTCTTGTATGAAGAAGGTCTTGAAGCATTTGTTGCTTATCTGAATGAAGAAAAAGACGGATTACATGAAATCATTTCATTTGAAGGTATCCACAATGAAATTGAAGTCGATTTTTCATTCCAATACAATGATGGTTACTCAGAGAACATCCTGTCATTTGTCAATAATGTGCGAACAATCGACGGAGGAACGCATGAGTCTGGAGCGAAAACGGCGATTACCCGTACAGTCAATGAATATGCAAGAAACAAGCAGTTATTGAAAGAAAAGGCTAAAAATTTAGATGGAAACGATATTCGTGAAGGTTTGACAGCTGTTATTTCAGTCCGTATTCCAGAAGATTTATTGCAATTTGAAGGGCAGACGAAAAGTAAACTCGGGACACCTGAAGCAAAAAGTGCCATGGAAAATGTCTTGGGTGAAAAGTTGACCTTTTTCTTTGAAGAAAATCCTGAAATTGCACAGTTGTTGATTAAAAAGGCGATTAAAGCAAGAGAAGCAAGAGAAGCTGCCCGCAAAGCACGTGAAGATGCAAGAAATGGTAAAAAGCGCAAACGAAAAGATGCGTTACTTAGTGGTAAATTAACGCCTGCGCAATCGAAAAACCCAAACAAAAACGAGTTGTTTCTCGTAGAGGGTGATTCCGCAGGTGGTTCCGCAAAGCAAGGAAGAGACAGGCGTTTTCAAGCCATTCTTCCGCTTCGAGGCAAGGTCATTAACACAGAAAAGGCCAAAATCGATGATATTTTCAAAAACGAAGAGATTTCAACCATCATTCATACGATTAATGCAGGCGTCGGAGCAGATTTTTCGATAGAAGATTCGAATTATGAAAAAGTCATCATCATGACGGATGCTGATACGGACGGCGCGCACATTCAAGTGCTTTTGCTGACTTTTTTCTATCGATATATGAGACCACTAATAGAGCATGGGAAGATCTACATTGCCCTTCCACCTTTATTTAAAATTTCCAAAGGTAAGGGGAAGACATACAAGGAAGACTATGCTTGGGACGAGCGTGCAATGGATCAATTATTGAAAGAATATAAATCCGGTTATACCATTCAAAGATATAAAGGTCTTGGTGAAATGAATGATGACCAGTTATGGGAAACGACAATGAACCCAGAAACCAGAACGCTTATACGTGTAACCATTGAAGACGTTGCGAAAGCAGAACGACGTGTAGCAACGTTGATGGGTGATAAAGTTGAACCAAGAAGGAAATGGATCGAAAGCAATGTCGAATTCGGATTAGAAGAGAACGACACAATACTGGAAAATGATAGATTGGTTAACTAGGAGTGAACAAAGTGGCCGAAGAAGCGAATTTAATGGATTTACCTTTAGAAGAAGTTATAGGCGACCGGTTTGGACGCTATAGTAAATATATTATTCAAGAGCGCGCCCTTCCTGATGTACGGGATGGACTCAAACCTGTACAACGAAGAATTTTATATGCGATGCACGAGGAAGGAAATACACATGATAAAGCTTTCCGAAAATCGGCTAAAACGGTAGGGACAGTCATCGGTAACTACCATCCACACGGCGACAGTTCTGTATACGAAGCATTGGTAAGGATGAGTCAAAAGTGGAAATTACGTCAAGAACTTGTTGAAATGCATGGGAATAATGGGAGCGTTGATGGTGATCCACCAGCAGCCATGCGTTATACAGAAGCACGCCTTTCCGGTATTGCTTCCGAATTATTGAGGGATATCGGTAAAGATACGGTTGAGTTCATTGAGAATTTTGATGATACATCTTATGAACCTGTCGTATTGCCAGCAAAGTTCCCAAATCTACTCGTCAATGGATCTACAGGTATTTCTTCCGGTTATGCAACTGATATACCTCCTCATAACCTAGGGGAAGTCATCGATGCAGTCATTTACAAAATTGACCATCCGAATGCCTCGCTGGATAAATTAATGGAAAAAATGCCAGCACCTGACTTTCCGACTGGAGGAATTATTCAAGGAAAAGAAGGAATTAAAAAAGCTTATGAAACCGGAAGAGGAAGAGTAGTCGTTCGAGGGTTGGCTGAAATAGAAGAGCTAAGAGGTGGCCGGAAGCAAATTGTCATTACAGAAATCCCTTATGAGGTGAATAAGGCAAACTTAGTCAAACGGATGGATGAACTTCGCATTGACCGGAAAGTCGAAGGCATCAACGAAATTCGCGATGAAACAGATCGAACGGGTTTACGAATTGTCGTTGAACTGAGGAAAGATGCAGATAGTCAAGGGGTTTTAAATTACCTTTATAAAAATACAGACCTTCAAGTGAATTATAATTTCAATATGATTGCAATATCCAATCGTACACCAACGCTAATGAGCTTACCGGTTCTTTTAGATGCTTATATCGATCACCAGCGAGATGTTATTATACGCCAGTCTGAATATGATTTGAATAAAGCCCAAGCAAGAGCACATATCGTTGAAGGTTTAATTTACGCTATTTCAATCTTAGACGATGTCATCGCGACTATTCGTGCTTCACAAAACAAAAAAGATGCAAAAGAACGGTTAATCGCCGCTTACAACTTTACAGAAAAACAAGCAGAAGCCATCGTCATGCTTCAATTATATCGTTTAACGAATACTGATGTGACCGACTTGGAAGAAGAGGCAAGTAAGTTAAATGAAACGATCGAGCGCTTACAAGAAATTCTCGGTAATGAAGAAGTTCTGAAGAAAGTCATCAAGGACGAGCTTCGACTAGTCAAGAAAAATCATAATGATGAGCGACGTACTCGGATTGAAGATGAGATAGAAGACTTAACCATCAATTTAGAAGTTTTGGTCCCTTCAGAAGATATCGTTGTGTCGCTGACGCGGGATGGTTATATCAAGCGGACAAGCACTCGTTCATTTGGTGCCTCAAGCATTGAAGATCTCCAGCGAAAAGAGGGCGATGAACTTATTCAATTAATGGAGGTTAACACAACTGATACGTTACTTGTGTTCACAAACAAAGGAAACTACTTATACATCCCTATCCATGAACTTCCAGATATAAAATGGAAAGACATGGGACAACACGTAGCGAACATCATTTCTATTCCTAGTGATGAAAAAGTGATCAAAGCCATTCCAGTACGAGAATTTACTGAGACGCAATATATTTTATCGGTCACGAAAAATGGCATGATCAAAAAGACTTCATTAAATCTGTATAAAGTTCAGCGGTATTCACGACCGATTAATGGAATGAATCTGAAAAAAGAAGATGAAGTGATCAATGTACATTTGACGGATGGAAATCAAGAGATATTCATTGCTAACAATAAAGGGTTTGGTCTCTGGTTCCATGAGTCAGAAGTTAACCCTATAGGAATTAAAGCCGGTGGTGTAAAATCCATGCAGCTGAAGAAAGACGAATACATTATTAATGGTGAGATTTTTGATGACTTAAGTGATCCGTCACTTTTTGTCGTCACACATCGTGGTGCATGTAAACGAATGAATCTGTCACAGTTCGAGCAAAGCACTCGAGCGAAACGTGGGTTAGCGATGCTGAGAGAACTGAAGCGGAATGCACATCAGCTTGTTGGTTTCCATTTAGTTAGCGAAGACACAACCGTCCAGCTACGAACAGAGAAAGGTATAATTGAAACAGTTATGCCATTGAACCTAAAAACAGCCGACAGGTACAGTAATGGGTCATTTGTGGTAGACACAGATCAAACCGGACCAGTGATCGATACGCAAGTAGAGGCTCGTTACCGGGAGTATTTCACTTCGGGTGAGTAATCTCATTGATCCTGGAGAAAATTCTTAATGAAGAAACAATATCTTGTCCATGATACTCCGTTATCACGGGCATTTCTGTGAGGTCTTAAAATGGGTTAGTATGTAGTAAGAAGTAAAGGCATGGAGACCCTTGATTATTCATAACAAAATATTCTAGCGATTTTGATCATCCTAAATAAGAGCAAAACCTAAACGATCAAAAGTAAAGAAGGTATATACATGAAGAACAGCTGGAAAATTTACTTCCAAGATTTGAAGAATATATCACGTAATTGGGTCGCTGCTATTTTAATTGGCGGACTTATTTTATTACCCTCTTTATACGCGTGGTTTAATATAGAAGCCTCATGGGATCCCTATAGTCAAACCGATCAAATTCCAATCGGTGTTGTCAATGAAGATTCAGGAGGCGAGATTAAGGAAAACAAAATTAATGTGGGTACAGACCTAGTCGAAACACTTGAAAACAATCAGTCAATGGATTGGCATTTCACGAACCGAGAAAAAGCAATGAAAAATTTAAAATATGGTGATTATTTCGCGGTTATTGTCATACCAGAGGATTTCTCGGAAAATTTATCATCGGTTATATCCAATGAACCTAAAAAGAGCGAGATGGAATATTACGTAAACGAAAAAATTAATGCTGTTTCACCAAAAATAACGGATAAAGGTGCTAGCACGATAGTACAACAGGTTAGCAGTAATTTTATTTCTGCAGTGAATGGCGTTATTTTTGAGATGTTTGATGATATTGGCATAGAGTTGAACGATAAGTTACCAGATATCAAGCAGTTTGAAAATTATATTTTTGAGATGGAGAAACAGTTACCAGAAATATACGAGTTGGTCTCGAACGGACTTGAAGACACGAAAAATGCACAATCGATTATTAATAAAGCCCAAAACAAATTGCCAAAAGCTGAACGGACAACAAATGATGGTCTTCAAACTGTGAATGAAACAGCTGATTTATTATCAAAAGCTGAAGATCGGTTAAATGAAATGGCACCCCAAATTGAAACGGATTTGGAGAAGGCTCAAAACACCGCGGAAGATATTAACAAACTACTTCAAGATGCAAAAAATATGAATATTGACTTCAGTGAAGGGAAAGAGCTGCAACAAAGCATTGATCGTTCATTGGATGATGCGACTAGTCGTTTGGATGAAATTGAAAGTGATTTAAAACAGCTGAAAGAAATGAATCAAGCACAACAAAATAAAGACAGTGAGCAAGAAAATGAGAGCAATGGAGACGGTTCAACAGATCAGGAAAATCATGAGCAAAATGGTAACCAACAGGACATCCAAAATAACAACAGTGATAATGATCAAGTGATTGATGATGCATTGGAACGACTAAGCATATTACGTGAGGCGCTTGAGGAAGTGCAAGATAATGGTCAAAATATCACTGCATTTATTGAGGATAAAAAACAGGAAGTCGACTCTGTTGTCACAGACTTAGAGGAGTTATCTGCTAACACAGCAAATAAAATAGGGGATTTTTTGAAAGACTATAAAGAAAATATTGAGCCGGTAGTGAAACAAAAAATTAGCGATGCTCAACAAACGTTAACGAGTGCAGATGATATTTTGTCAGAGATCAAGTCAACAATTCCGGAAGTTAAAGAAGTCTTGTCCAGTACTGAAACCCATATTGGTGATGGTCAAGGAATGTTGAATACGATTCTTGGTGAATATCCATATGTGAATAGTAAAATCAATGAACTCGCGGATCGAATTCGAGAAATTCAGGGTGAAACAGATATTAATGAAATGATCGAATTATTACGGAATGATCCTGAAGCAGAAAAAAACTTTTTTGAGGAACCTGTCAAGTTGAGCAAAAATGAGCTCTTCCCAATTCCAAACTATGGTTCAGGAATGACGCCATTTTATACTGTTTTAGCTATATGGGTCGGTGGTTTGTTGCTGATTTCATTACTGGCCGTTGATGTACATGATAGAGAAGGTCTAACTGGCCGAGAACGTTACTTTGGTAGGATGTTTACCTTCCTTACAATCGGATTATTGCAAACTCTTGTCGTAACGTTAGGTGACTGGTTATTGATTGGTTCGTATATTGCACATCCTGTTTGGTTTGTCTTATTCGGATTGATAATTAGTATCGTTTTTATGACATTGATCTATACACTCGTATCGGTCTTTGGCGATGTCGGAAAAGCAATGGTCATTGTTTTACTCGTTCTGCAAATTGCTGGTGCAGGTGGTACGTACCCAGTTATTTTATTACCAAAACTGTTCCAGGCAATTAGCCCATTCCTTCCTTTCACCTATGCAATTGATTTAATGCGTGAAGCGGTCGGGGGCATTATATGGGAGTCGGCAATTCACGACATGATTATTCTCAGTTTATTTGGGATCGGAGCCTTGTTATTCGGAACGTTACTGAAAAATGTAATTAACAAACATACAGACAAATTGATGAAAAAATCTAAGGACGCCGGTTTATTTCATTGATTTTAATCGGTAGAGAAAAAAATCAATCTAAACAAAATACAGTGTTATTTAAAAGAGGCTGAGATGACAACAATGTGATCTCAGCCTCTTTATCATTAAAAAAATAAGTGAATTGTTTTACTTTTTTAACAAATGTGATAATATGATAAAAAAGGTGGGGAGGGGTCATGAGTTTACGTGAGAAAATCATCGCTTCATCATTGAAGTTATTTTCTGAGAAAGGCTTCCACGGTGTGAGCGTTCAAGATTTAGTGAATGATTCTGCGACATCAAAAGGCGGATTTTATCATCATTTTTCATCAAAAGATGAACTTTTATATGTCATCCACGATAAGTTTATTACATATGTTCTAAGTGAAGCACACTCGGCAAAAGAAAAATATGACCGCCCAATGAAACAGTTGCATGAAATTTTAAAGTCTTTTGTTCGTGTGTTTGACCTGTACAATGAACATATTACCGTTTTTTATCAAGAAAATAAGTATTTAAAACAAGAATATGAAGAAATCATTAAACAAAAACGGAATGAGTTCAAACGAATCATCTATGAAGTGATCAATGATGGTCAGCAATCTGGAGATTTCAGAGGAAGTTTACCTCCAACGATCACCACGATGTCAATTCTAGGCATGGTCAACTGGACGTATAAATGGTATCAACGAGATGGTGAGAAGGATATTGAACAAGTGTCATCTGTCTATATAGACCTTTTAATGCATGGCTTACTGACAGATGAAGCCCTAAAAGAGTATGAAGCTTCTTCATTATACGTCGAATTGAATTTTTGAAGTATCTAACAATCGCTTAATTCAAAGCGTTTTTATTTAAGAGTTTACAGACCAACCAGTCGGTCTCAATAGTGTGTGGCTTTGAAATTCAATAAAAGCAATTAAGGGAGGAATGTTCATGAATTTCGAATTGACGAAAGAACAGGAAATGACGAGAAAGATGGTTCGCGATTTTGCGGTAGACAAAATCAAGCCAAGGGCAATTGATATTGACACAAAGGCTGATTTTCCCGAAGATCTATTTAAAGAAATGGGTGAACTAGGGTTACTGGGAATTCCTTTTCCGGAAGAAGAGGGTGGTTCTGGCGGCGATACTGTAACCTATGCACTAGCCGTTGAAGAAATTGGTCGTGTATGTGGGAGTACAGGACTAAGCTATGCGGCAGCTGTTTCACTTGGTTCCAGTCCGATTTATATGTTTGGAACGGACGAACAAAGAAAGAAATTTTTGAAACCGCTTGCAGAAGGGGAAGCGCTAGGATCATTCGGATTGACGGAGCCAAATGCAGGCTCTGATGCCGGTGGGACAAAAACAACAGCCAACCTGGAAGGTGACGAATACGTAATCAACGGAGAGAAGTGCTTTATTACAAATGCTTCCTATGCCAAGCAAATTATTGTAACGGCCGTTACCGGAAAAGATTCTCGAGGTAAAAATATCATTTCAGCAATTATCGTTCCAACCGATAGTCCAGGCTTAAAAATTTCTGATAATTACGATAAAATGGGTGTCAGAGGTTCTAACACAGCTGAAATTGTATTAGAAGATGTAAGAGTTCCAAAAGAGAATCTATTAGGTGATCCTGACGCTGGCTTCAAGCAATTTTTGCGTACGTTAGATGGCGGAAGAATTTCAATTGCAGCGTTAGGTGTCGGAATTGCTCAAGCTTCGCTGGACCGCGCGTTGGCTTATGCGAAGGAAAGGAAACAGTTTGGGAAACCAATTTCTTCCTTCCAAGCGATTCAATTTAAATTGGCCGATATGGCTATGGAAGTCGAATTGGCTCGCAATATGGTTATGAAAGCCGCATGGCTGAAAGATAACGGAAAGCCGTTTACGAAAGAAGCTGCTTATGCAAAATTGTTTGCAACAGAAACGGCGACGCGATCAGCAAACCAAGCAATTCAAATACTTGGTGGTTATGGTTACATGAGAGAATACGAAGTTGAACGATTTTTACGGGATGCCAAGCTGTTGGAAATCGGTGAGGGAACCTCAGAAATTCAACGAATGGTGATCGCTCGGCAATTAGGATGCTAGATTAAAAAGGAGGATTGCATATGAGTCTACTGACGTCAACCATTGGCGAATTGCTAGAAGAAAAAGTGGATGAGAGACCAAACCATGAAGCTGTCGTTTATCCTGAGAAGGGTATTCGTTGGACTTATCAAGAGTTCGATGAAAAAGTGAATGAGACAGCTAAAGCGCTTATGGCTCTCGGTGTTGAAAAAGGTGAGCATATCGCAATTTGGGCTGACAATAAACCGGAATGGGTCTTGACTCAGTTTGCTACAGGAAAAATGGGCGCTGTATTAGTGACGGTGAATACCAGTTATCAAGCAGCAGAATTGGAATATTTACTGAATCAATCAGACACAACAACATTAATTCTAGCAGAAAATTTTAAAGGAACATCCTATGTAGATATCGTTAATGAAGTAGCTCCCGAACTGAAAAACAGTGAACCGGGGCAACTGAACAGTGATAAAGTTCCGAAATTAAAACGAGTCATCGTTCTAGGGGAAAAACAAATTGCAGGCTGCTACACATGGGATGAGTTACTGCAAAAAGCAAAAGATGTTTCAGATGAAGATCTACGAAAAAGAAAAGAATCACTTCATCACGATGACATTATCAACATGCAATACACTTCAGGTACAACCGGTTTTCCTAAAGGTGTGATGTTGACCCACTATAATATCGTCAACAACGGAAAACAGGTTGCCGAGGGAATGAATTTTACAGGTGAAGATCGTTTATGTGTGCCAGTGCCACTCTTTCACTGTTTCGGCTGTGTGATGAGTACGTTAGCAACAGTCTCCAAAGGAGGCACAATGGTGATGATTGAACAATACAATCCTGAAGTTGTTTTACAAGCTGTTCAAGATGAAAAATGTACAGCATTACACGGTGTTCCGACAATGTTCATTGGAGAGTTGAATAATCCTGAATTTGACCAATTTGATCTCTCGTCAATTCGTACAGGAATCATGGCCGGTTCCAATTGTCCGAAAGAAGTCATGAATGATGTCATTCATAAAATGGGTGCTTCTGAAGTAACCATCTGTTACGGACAAACAGAAACATCGCCCGTTTTTACACAAACTCGACCGACTGATTCAATAGAAATCCGAACGACATCCGTTGGAAAAGTTCATCCGAATGTCGAAGCAAAGATCGTTGAACCAGGTACAAATCAAACACTTCCTCCAAATGAACCTGGTGAAATCGTGACTCGTGGTTACCACGTCATGGCAGGTTATTATAAAAATGAAGAAGAGACGAATGCGACGATTGATGAGGATGGATGGCTGCATACGGGTGATATCGGAATCATGGATGAAGATGGTTATTTCCAAGTGACTGGTAGAATGAAAGACATGGTCATCCGTGGTGGAGAAAATATTTACCCACGGGAGATTGAAGAATTCATCATTACACATCCGGATGTGTTGGATGTTCAAGTCGTCGGTGTACCAGATCCAAAATACGGTGAAGAGTTAATGGCCTGGATCATTCCAAAAGAAGGTGCCAATTTAACAGAAGAAAACATCAAATCGTTCTGTAAAGGTAAAATCTCGCATCATAAAATTCCGAAATACATTGAGTTGACAGAAGAATACCCAATGACAGCAAGTGGGAAAGTTCAAAAATACCGATTAAGAGAACAAGCAAAAGATTTAATTCAAATCGACTAAGTCACAGTTACAGGAGGTTATTATGTTTCAATCTATTCTAATCGCAAACAGAGGAGAAATAGCTTCACGTATCATCAAAACATGTAAGCAATTAAACATTAAGTCCGTGGCCGTATATTCCGACCCGGATGAAGACTCACCGTATGTGGAAGAAGCAGATGTTGCTTATCCTCTTGGGGGATCACGTGTCAATGAAAGCTATTTAAACATGGATAAAATCTTCGAAATTGCCAAAGAAGCCGAAGTAGAAGCGATTCACCCAGGGTATGGACTATTAAGTGAAAATGCTTCATTTGCTAGACGTTGCGAGGAAGAGGGCATTACCTTTATTGGACCGACACCAGATGTGATTGAAAAAATGGGCAGTAAATTATCCGCAAGAAAAGCGATGGAAGAAGCGGGAGTTCCCATTATTCCGGGTACAAACGAACCCGTTGAAACAGTTGACGCGGCAAAAGAGGTTGCGAATGAGATCGGTTACCCTGTAATGGTAAAGGCGTCATACGGCGGTGGCGGTATTGGAATGGAGATTGTGAAAAGCGAATCGGAGCTGGAAAAAGCGATTGAATCCAATGCACACCGTGCGGAACAATTTTTCGGTAACGGCACTCTATTTATTGAAAAAGTCATAGAAGATGCCCACCATGTTGAAATCCAAGTGCTAGGTGACCATCACGGAAATGCGGTTCATTTATATGATCGTGAGTGTTCCATTCAACGTCGACATCAGAAAGTCATTGAAGAAGCACCATCACCACTTTTAACGGAAGAAACAAGACGTGAAATGGGTGAAAAGGCGGTGCAAGCCGTCAAATCCTTAGGCTATCGGAATGCCGGGACACTTGAATTTTTAGTAGACGAAGATCAAAACTATTATTTTCTTGAAATGAATACAAGACTTCAAGTGGAACACCCAGTTACCGAAGAGATCACAGGCATCGATCTTGTTGAACAACAGATTCGTATTGCCAGTGGTGAAGAACTCGCGATTAATCAAGGGCTGGTACAAATCCAGGGTCATGCAATTGAAGCCCGCATTTATGCAGAGGATCCGAAGACGTTTTTTCCGTCTCCAGGTACAATCGAAGACTTAATCATTCCAAAAGAGGAATTCATTCGGAATGATCAATCCATAAAAAAAGGATTTAAAATCACACCTTTTTACGATCCAATGGTTGCGAAGTTGATTGTTAAAGGCAAAGACCGAAACGAAGCGATCAGTCGATTAGAGACGGCCCTATCCATGTACAAAGTAGAAGGAATAAAGACGAACATCCCACTATTGTTAAATATAGCTGCTAATCAAGCATTTCAAGATGGTAATACACAAACATCATTTATCCAAGAACACATAACAAACAAATAGGAGGAATATAAAATGGAATTAAAATCATCAATGGCAGGAAACGTATGGAAAATTGTTTTGAATGAAGGTGACCAAGTGGAAGAAGATCAAGATGTAGTCATCTTGGAATCGATGAAAATGGAAATTCCAATTCCGGCAGAATCAGCTGGCACGATTAAAGAATTAAAAGTATCGGAAGGTGACTTTGTAAACGAAGGAGATGTTCTCGCTGTCATTGAATAAGCTAGGGAGGCACCGAACATTTATGGATTTACCAGAACAAGTTACGATTAAAGAAGTCGGCCCACGCGATGGCTTGCAAAATGAAAAGAAGGAAATATCTACGGAAGATAAAATTGCATGGATCAATCAACTCTCTGAGTCAGGCTTGTCCTACATTGAGATCACTTCATTTGTACACCCGAACTGGATTCCACAACTAAAGGACGCCGTTGAGGTTGCTCAGTCCATCAAACGTAAAGAAGGCGTTACGTATGCAGCTCTAGTCCCAAACATGAAGGGGTTGGAGCGAGCATTGGAAGCTGACGTAGATGAAGTATCGATTTTCATGTCAGCCAGCGAAACGCATAATAAGAAAAATATTAATAAATCCATTGAAGAAACTTATCCAGTGCTGCAGGAAGTTGTCACTGGTGCTAAAGAAGCCGGAAAAACAGTCAGAGGCTATGTATCAACTGTTTTTGGTTGCCCTTATGAAGGTTCAGTAGATGAAAATCAAGTAGTCGATGTTTGTCAGCGTCTTTTTGATATGGGAATTGACGAGCTTTCACTAGGTGACACGATTGGTGTGGCAAACCCTCGTCAAGTTCACGATTTCTTGTGCAAAATGGAACATATTCTTTTAAAAGATCAGATTGCATTGCATTTTCACGACACGAGAGGTATGGCGCTAGCAAACACGGTAACTGCCTTACAGTTAGGATATCATACCTTTGACGGTTCACTGGGTGGCCTTGGTGGATGTCCATATGCCAAAGGGGCTACAGGAAACCTTGCAACGGACGACCTTGTCCATATGATTCATGAAATGGGCATTGATACAGGTGTTGATCTAGACAGACTGACGGACGCGGGGTTCTTTATCCAGGATAAAATTGGTCAGGCATTACCAAGTAAGCAAATGCAAGTAAGAGCAAAAGAATAAAAGGTGTGAGAAACAATGGATACAATTGATTTTCAGATTGTCGATGAAACGATCGGAATTTTAAAGCTGAATCGACCGAATGCCGCTAATGCTTTTTCATTGAAATTGCTGGATGACTTTAATCAGCAGTTAGATGATATTGAGCAAAATGACCAGCTGCGTGTACTCATCATCACAGCCGTCGGTGAAAAAGTGTTTTGTGCGGGCGCAGATTTGAAAGAGCGAGCTTCGATGGGTGAAGAAGAGGTTGTTAAAACGGTAGGTAAAATTGGCGACCTCGTCTCACGGGTTGAACAGCTTAAGATTCCGACGATTGCGGCTATTAATGGTGCTGCTTTCGGTGGAGGATTAGAGCTAACGCTTGGCTGCGATATTCGTATAGCAAGCCGTTCAGCGAAAATGGGATTGACTGAAACATCATTAGCTATTATTCCAGGGGCAGGTGGAACCCAACGTCTTTCAAGACTCATTGGACTTGCGAACGCTAAATATTATATTTTGACAGCGAAGCGATTTGGAAGTGATGAAGCTAAACAAATCGGTTTGGTTCAAGAGATTTTTGAACCAACGGATCTTGAAGAACAAGCATTATCGATGGCCAAACAGATTGCTGGCAATGGACCAGTCGGTGTCAAAATGGCTAAAAAAGCAATCGACAAAGGTTATGAACTATCTAAAACTGATGGATTGAAAGTCGAGCGAGAGTGTTATTTAGAAACGATCCCGACGGCAGATCGATTAGAAGGATTACAAGCATTCAAAGAAAAACGAAAACCACAGTATCAAGGGAAATAGGTTGCAAAGAGACAGAAAGGGTGTAACGACATGACGACAGAAAATCATGAAGAATTACGTCGGAATATTGAGTCCGGCGGTGCGGAAAAATATCATGAAAAAAATAAAGAAAAAGGGAAAATGTTTGTCCGTGATCGATTAAAAGAACTGCTGGATGACGATCTTGATGTTGAAGATGCCTTTTTTGCCAACTGTATGGACGGATCACTTCCGGCAGATGGTGTTGTCACTGGCATTGGAAAAGTGAATGGCCAACGTGTCTGTATCATGGCGAATGATTCAACAGTAAAAGCAGGATCTTGGGGAAAACGCACAGTCGAAAAGATTCTTAGAATTCAAGAAACCGCGATGAAATTAGAGCTGCCTATGCTTTATTTAGTCGATTCGGCAGGTGCTCGTATTACTGACCAAATCGACATGTTTCCAAATAGAAGGGGAGCAGGACGAATTTTTTACAATCAAGTGAAACTTTCTGGAAGAGTGCCACAGGTTTGTTTATTATTCGGTCCATCTGCTGCAGGCGGCGCCTACATACCGGCGTTTTGCGATGTTGTTATTATGGTTGATGGCAATGCTTCCATGTATCTCGGTTCACCAAGAATGGCAGAAAAGGTCATTGGTGAAAAAGTAAGCCTCGAGGAAATGGGCGGAGCTAAAATGCACACATCCGTTTCTGGTGTAGGTGATGTGTTAGTAAAAGACGAGTCTGAAGCAATTGCATATACACAAAAGTATTTAACGTATTTTCCTGAGAACTTTAGAAGCAAACCACCAGTAGCTGAAACCAAATCTCCGGCTTCATTCGAAAAGACCATCAGTGAAATAATTCCCGAAAACCAAAACGCTCCGTTTGATATGCATCAATTAATCAAACGTTTGATTGACGCAGATAGTTTTTGTGAAATAAAGAAAAACTTCGCCAAGGAGTTAATTACCGGTCTTGCTCGAATTGATGGAAAAGCCGTTGGAATCATCGCCAATCAACCACGAATGAAAGGTGGCGTATTATTCCATGATTCCGCCGATAAAGCAGCAAAGTTCATTCAATTATGCGATGCATTTAATATACCGCTAGTGTTCTTAGCTGACATTCCAGGCTTTATGATTGGAACACGTGTTGAGCAGGCTGGAATCATTCGACATGGAGCAAAAATGATTTCTGCAATGAGTGAAGCAACCGTACCGAAAATCTCTGTTGTTGTTCGCAAAGCTTACGGTGCAGGACTTTACGCTATGGCTGGACCAGCGTTTGAACCGGATGTAACGATTGCCTTACCAACAGCCCAAATTGCCGTCATGGGACCAGAGGCTGCAGTAAATGCTGTATATGCGAATAAGATTGCCGAACTTCCAGAAGAAGAGCGACCAGCATTCATCCAAGAAAAACATAAGGAATACCAAGAGAATATCGATATATATCGATTAGCTTCTGAAATGGTTATTGATGATATTGTCGAACCGGACAATCTAAGAAAAGCGTTAGAACTTCGGTTAGATGCCTATCAATCTAAAAATCTTCACTTTACCGAAAGAAAACATGGTGTTTATCCAGTTTAATATTTCATAGTAATAGAACCAGCAGCTGATGACAAACGGCTGCTGGTTTTTCACTTAGGAGGAGATTTATATGAAGTTTGATGCAATTGTTATTGGAGCAGGGTTGTCTGGGTTAGTAGCGACGGCCGAGATTGCTGACAGAGGAAAGAAAGTATTGTTATTGGACCAAGAACCAGAAAGTTCTTTCGGTGGCCAAGCTTGGTGGTCTTTTGGCGGACTATTTTTGATTGATTCACCGGAACAGAGACGAATGGGAATTCGTGACTCGTATGAATTGGCTAGGCAGGATTGGTTCGGTTCAGCGAACTTTGATCGTGATGAAGAAGATTATTGGGGGAAAAAATGGGCAGAAGCGTACTTGGATTTTGCTGCGGGTGAAAAACGCTCATGGTTACGTAAGATGGGTATCAAATTCTTTCCGGTCATCGGCTGGGCTGAACGAGGTGGTGGATTAGCGGACGGACACGGGAATTCAGTTCCTCGTTTTCACATTACATGGGGAACAGGCCCTGGAGTAGTTGCACCATTTGATAAACGTGTTCGAGAACACATTCAAAAAGGAAACGTTACATATAAGCCACGTCACCAAGTTGATGATTTAATTGTTCAAAACAACGAAGTTACTGGTGTATCAGGTACCATTTTAATCGATGATCCAGTTGAACGAGGAGAGAAAAGTTCAAGAGATAAAGCAGGCGAGTTTCAATATCAAGGCGATTCAGTGGTCGTTGCGAGCGGGGGAGTAGGAGCGAATTTTGATTTGATTCGTCAGAATTGGCCAAAGCGACTGGGTAATCCGCCGAAGAGCATGCTTTCAGGTGTTCCCGATTATGTCGATGGCAGAATGATCGAAATAACGGAGAAAGCAGGTGCACGAATCGTTAACCGTGACCGCATGTGGCATTATACAGAAGGGATAAAAAATTGGAATCCCGTCTGGTCTGCACATGGCATTCGCATATTACCTGGACCCTCATCCATTTGGTTAGATGCTGAAGGAAATCGATTCGAGGCTCCAAATTATCCAGGGTTTGATACGTTAAGTACACTTGAAGCTATCATGAAAACAGGCTATGATTATTCTTGGTTTATTTTAACGCAGAGTATTATCGAGAAAGAATTCGCATTATCCGGTTCGGAACAAAACCCGGATTTAACCGGTAAAAGCATTAAGCAACTGTTAAAGCGTTTGGGTTCTGGTGCTCCAGAGCCTGTAGAAGCGTTTAAAAAACACGGTGAAGACTTCATTGTTGAAGATGACTTAGAAACTTTAGTGGACAAAATGAACGCATTGAGTGGAGAGGAATTACTCGATTATGAGAAAGTTAAGCACCAGTTGGTAGCAAGGGATCGACAAATCGATCATAAATTTACGAAAGATCTTCAAGTAGCTGCTCTTAGAGGTTCTCGATTTTTTCGTGGAGACCGGATCATCCGGACAGCAAAACCACATAAAATTTTAGATCCTAAAAATGGTCCCTTGATTGCTGTCCGATTAAATATTCTGAGCCGGAAAACTCTGGGCGGATTGCAAACTGATTTATCAGGACGTGTTTTGGGTGAAGATGGTAATTCATTGAAAGGCTTGTATGCTGCTGGAGAAGCTAGCGGGTTTGGTGGAGGAGGGATCCATGGCTACCGAGCACTCGAAGGAACCTTTCTGGGTGGCTGTTTATTCACTGGTAAAGTCGCAGGCACTACAATTGGGAACTTCTAGAAATCTAGATTATCATAAACTTATTATGTTAACCGAATAGTTGAGTATAATTTTATTATGTAAACTGAACAGGTGACCATATTACTCTTATGTAAACTAGGTTCGTGATAATTTGGCGTTTTTAATATTCCTCGATATAATAGAGCTAGCATTTTGATAAATAGAAAAGAGTGACTGACATGAAAGATCAAAAAGTTATTTTTATCGATATCGACGGAACGATCCTGAATTCGGATAAAGAAATACCTCAATCTACAAAGGAAGCCATTCAAGAAGCTAAACGCCAAGGTCATCATGTTATTATAGCGACTGGGCGGGCACCTTTTATGTTTACAGATTTACTGAAAGAGCTTGCTCTAGATTCGTTCGTGAGCTATAACGGTCAATTTGTTGTTCTAAACGGAGAAGTAATTTTTACAAATCCTTTAAATATTGATTCATTAATTGAGTTAACAAATGATGCACTTCACCATAATCATCCTGTTGTATTTATGGACCATGAGGATATGAAAGCAAATGTACCTGAACATCCTTTTATCGAAGAGAGTATAATGACGTTAAAAATCAATCATTTTCCTACCCATGATCCGTACTACTATAAAGGTAGGGATTTATATCAAACATTATTGTTCTGTGAAGAAGGGGAAGAAGCGAGATACGAAGAAAAATTCACAGACTTTGATTTTATTCGTTGGCACCCATTGTCCGTGGATGTCTTGCCAAAAGGCGGATCCAAATCGCTTGGTATTCAAAAAATGTTAAGTCACCTAGATGTACCGAGTGAAAACATTTATGCCTTTGGTGATGGGCTGAATGATATTGAAATGTTAACGGACGTGGAACATGGTGTGGCTATGGGGAATGCATTAACAGAGGTTAAAGCCGCTGCGCGACATGTGACACACTCAGTCGATGATGATGGCATTTATCATGGTATGAAAAACTTAGGTATTATCTGAATCGAAAGCTTGGTGGAATATCACCAAGCTTTTTTGTTGATTGGTTTATAACTTGGCTTTGTTAAAGTTCGCTGTTGATGATTAAGTATTGATTTCTCCCTGATTTATCGACGGCTTCGCACGGTTTTTCGATGGCTTTGTCCAATTTATCGACGGCTTCACTCGGTTTTTCGATGGCTTCGTTCAGTTTTTCGACGGCTTCACATGGTTTATCGGCAGAACGATGTTACCCCATGGGACGTGTGGTTTTATCGGAAAATCTTTCATTTTGCCCGCTAGATATCGTCACCGATGTGATTCAAATTCAACTACTCAGCTCTATATTATTTGAAAACCAACACAAATCTTTAACAGAGCCTATAACTTAACCAGCGAGTTGTTGAGGAATATCTATTTACAGAAAGGGGAAGTGAATAAATAGAACATAGCAAGGTGAGGGATTCACATATGAAATGGCGAGGAAGGAAAAAGAGTAGCAACGTAGAAGATCGTCGTGGGAAAAGTATATCTGGTAAGGGAATTGCCGGACTTGGTGGAGTCGGAATCATTATTATGGTGGCAATTGCACTGATTACCGGAAATCCGACAATGATTTTAGAGCAATTACTCGGCATCCAAGGGGAACAACAATCTACGACAGCTCCTTATACAGAAACAGAAGAAGATCAGGAACTTGCAGATTTTGTTTCGGTGGTGTTAAACGATACAGAAGCAGTCTGGTCTGAACGATTCGAAGAAAATGGCATGACTTATAAGGAGCCGACATTAGTACTGTATACGGACGCAGTTCAAACAGCCTGTGGATTTTCGAGCTCTGCAGTAGGTCCTTTTTATTGTCCTGGCGATCAAAAGTTATATATTGATTTAAGCTTCTATAACCAGTTGAAAACGGAATTCAACGCATCAGGTGATTTTGCGATGGCATATGTCATTGCGCATGAGGTGGGTCATCATGTACAAACATTGCTTGGTAAAAGTAAGCAATTAAATCAATTGCGACAGGAACTTAGTCAAAATGAATTCAATGAGTATTCCGTTCGTTTTGAATTGCAAGCGGATTATTACGCTGGGGTTTGGGCGCATCACGTTGAAGATTTAGGTTATTTGGAACAGGGTGATATCGAAGAGGCATTAAACGCAGCTACTGCTGTTGGAGATGACACCATTCAAAAAAGGACCCAAGGGTATGTCGTCCCCGATAGTTTCACACACGGAACAGCCGAACAACGGCGTACATGGTTTCAAGAAGGTTATGAAAAAGGTACGATCGAGGGCGGACAACCATTGGATTTAGACCAATAAATAGTTTTTAATTATAAGCTCATTCCATATTTATTTAAAAGATCAATGATTCCGTAACGTGTGTTCTTATCTCTACCTGTCACGGTGTTAGCTGTCACTAATGAATTTAAAATAGCCTCTTCAGTTGCTTCACCAGCAGCTCTGAAAGCATCTTCAAGCAATTCTTCATGAATAAAGGAAAAGGCTAACGGTTCAGGAACCGGTGAATGTGGGATTTTTGTTGCTGTTGAAAAACCAATCGCGATATCACCACTCCCGTGTCCGATGATTGAGCCTGTTCTAGAGAGACCCGTAACTGTTCGCTTCAAAATGCGCTTCAGCTGTCGGTCGAATACTGGAAGGTCGGTTGCTAAAATAATCATGATTGAGCCTTTATCAGGTGATTTTGAATCATTTAAATGTTTGTCTAGTTCCATGCCAATCGCTCGACCATCCATCGTTAAATCACCTAGATTGCCAAAATTGGATAAAACTAAGACACCTAATGTATATTGTTTTTCCCCAATAGTCATCAGTCTTGACGCAGAGCCAATACCGCCTTTTAAGGAATAACAAACCATTCCTCTACCAGCACCGACCGCACCTTCTTCAAAGTGATCAGTTGCATTGTCAATGGCTGCCAAAACATGTTGCTTCGATATCGCTTTCTGTCGGATATCATTTAAAATCATATCATTACATTCACCGACAATAGGATTGATCGTACCAGTTGTTCGGCCAATTTCAGGATTGGACTCAAGCATATAATCGACCAGGTGGTTCGCAGTTATTCCGGCACTTAATGTGTTTGTCAGTAAGATCGGTGTTTCGATTGTGCCAAGTTCATCCAACTGGGTAAGTCCAATTGTTTTTCCGAATCCGTTGATAACATGAGAAGCACCTATGACTTTTTCTTTAAATAGATTTCCAGAATGGGGCAGGATGGACGTCACCCCTGTTTGAATAGCTCCTTCTCTGATTGTCGAATGACCTACTTGTACGCCTTTCACGTCTGTTATCGCATTCTTTTTTCCTGGTTGCAGCTGTCCAATTTTTATCTCATAATCTCTTAATCGATACTGTTTTTTCATTTTAATCACCTACATTGGAAAAGCCCACGTAAAGTGGGCTTTGACTATTATTTTACTGTATTTAGTCTTTTAATATAATCCACTGATTCGGGGTTCTCCAAAGCAGACAAGTCACCGGCATCTTCACCAAGATATGCCGTCCGAATGGCGCGGCGCATCACTTTCGCATTGCGCGTTTTTGGTAAATCCTCAACAATATATACTTCTCGAGGTGCAATTGCTTTCCCTAATCGATGAATCGCATGGCTCGTTAACTCTTCAATCAATTCGCTTTCGGGTTTGCGATTTTCTTTTATAACGACGAAGGCAATAGGAGATTCACCTTTGACTTCATGTGGAACTCCGATCACACCAGCTTCGACAACAGCTTCATGTTCTACATAAATGGACTCCAACTCAGCCGGTCCGATCCGTTTACCAGCGACATTCAACGTATCATCTGACCGTCCAGTAATCGTATAAAAACCTTCCTCATCACAAATGACCCAATCACCATGACACCACGTATCCGGATAACGGTTCCAATACGTTTTTTCATAGCGTTCATTATCTTGATAGAATCCTTTCGTCATGCCTACCCACGGTTGTTTAATGACTAATTCACCAACTTCATTTTTTACGGATTGGCCGTTTTCATCATAAATATCTACATCCATTCCAGGAACAGCAGCATTAAAAGCCACCGGAGCGATCGGTTTAACGAGCACATTTGTTAAGATACCCCCAGAAATCTCCGTTCCTCCTGAGTAGTTGATAATCGGAACCTTGCGATTGAGAACCTTTTCAAATAGCCACATCCAAGGCTCGTCGTTCCAAGGTTCACCTGTCGATCCGACCATTTTCAACGTCGATAAATCATGCTTTGTCGCATACGATTCATCCATTGTCATTAACGTACGAATTAAAGTAGGGGAGATTCCTAAATGAGTCACTTGATGCTTTTCAACTAACTCCCAAATCCGACTAGGTTCTGGATAGGTTGGCGTGCCTTCGAAAACAGTAATGGTCGCACCATTCATTAATCCACCATAAACTAAGAAAGGCCCCATCATCCAGCCCATATCTGTATACCAGAAAATATTGTCTTGTTCAGTGACATCCATCATGACACCCGCATCAAACGCTGCTTTAACTGGAAATCCATGATGTGTATGCAATGTCCCTTTTGGTTTACCCGTTGTACCAGAAGTGAAGATGATCATATAAGGGTCATCACCATTTGTATGAACACTTTCGAAATGAGTATCTAACGTTTTTAATTGTTCCCAGTCAACATCTTTATCCGCATTCCATGAAACTTCTTCATTTGTTCGACGTACGACAAACACCTTCTCGATGGAAGAGGAGTCGGCGACTGCTTGATCTGCTTCTTCCTTTAGATTGATTTGTTTGCCGCCACGATAAAAACCATCTGCTGTAATTAAATATCTGGCCTGAGCGGCATTGATTCTCGTAGCAATCGCTTCAGACTTATAACCGGAAAATGCTGGACAAAAGATAGCACCAATCTTTGAAACCGCGAGCATCGCGATGACCGTTTCAGGAATCATCGGCATAAATATTGTAAACCGATCCCCAGATTTAGCTCCTTGAGCAACCAATCCGTTGGCAACTTGGTTTACTTGATCTTGAAGATCTTTATAAGTATACGTGATAACCTCTCCGTTATCGCCTTCCCAAATAATTGCTTGATTGTTTTGTGTTTCCACATCATTTGCGAAGCGATCAAGGGCATTATAAGCAACATTCATTTTACCGCCATCAAACCATTTGGGATATTTGTTACCGTTTTCAAGATTTAAGACACTTTGATATGGTTCAAACCATTGTAAGTTTAATTCGAGGTCAACTTCACCCCAAAATCGTCCGATGTCTTGTATGCTTTCCTGAAAGAATTCATCATAATTTTCGTGATTAAACCGTTGCATAAATTGATAAAGACGTGTGTTTTTTACATAATCTGAACTTGGATTCCAAACTGCTTTTGTCACAAAATCCCTCCTGCATTCGGTGTAGAATATTCTGAATATATGTTTATTATAACTTAGATGCGCATTGTTGAGAAGGAAAGACTTATCGAGAGGGGAGGGGATTTATCCATAGAAACCAATTGCTTTTAATAAATATACGCCGGTAAAAACAACCAACAAAGATCCAACGGTGACTATAGACGTCATTTTCATTTCTTTTGTATCAAACCAAACGAGCAAACCAATGATTAACGTAAATACAAGTCCGAAAATAATAGATGCAAAGGGTGTAGTCGGTGTGATAAAGTCAAACCAATTAATTGTCAACATAAAAACACCTCACTTATCTGAATATTATTACTTATATATTTGCTGATTAATGAATATTTGTCAAATACGTATGAACGTCGGAAGGAATTTAAATGAACTTTGAAGGATTGAATGTTAACGCTGAAGGATTTGGAATTAACACTGAAGTAGGCTCAATTAACACTGAAGAATTTGAAATAAACGTTGAAGCTGACTTAATCAACACTGAAGAATGCTAAATAACCAATGAAGTAGCTTAATAATTTGTTTTAATCTAACTTCCGATAATATATATTATGTAAACTAGCAAATAAATTTATTCACTGATTGGGATCAGTTACCTTTACTCCATCTCATTGTTGCAGAATTAGAATAAAGATAACTGCTCATCATTCTTATCAGAATCGGAATCCTTCTTAGATTCTCCAACGCTATTTAGGCTTTGAATAAATTTCTCAAAGTCTTTTGGAGTAAATAACGGCATTGCTTGATTCTTTTCTAATAATAATTGATTGCCACTAGCTTGATCATTATTTACAAGAAATTTATTCGGGTGATTTAAACAACCAAGTGGTTTTCTTTGTTTAAGACAAAAATCTACAGTATGCATGGTTCCGCCCTTAACATCGGTTTCAATTACAGCTACACCATCACTTACTCCACTTTGGATTCTATTTCTCTCAACAAAATAATTAGGTCTACCTCTCACACCTAAGCCATATTCACTAAGTAAACATCCACCCGCAGCTATTATTTTATCTGCTAGCGGCCTGTTTTCCTTAGGGTATATAGGAGTATCTAAACCCTGCGCTAGAACTGCTATCGTTTTCCCGTTAACTTCTATACAACCTTTATGGGCTAAAGTATCTATTCCTTTTGCTAAGCCACTTACTACAACTATTCCTCTTTCAGCAAAGTTCTTTCCAAATAAGTGACTACACGTACTTCCATACTCTGAGGGTTTACGAGTTCCTACAATTGCTACTAGTTTTTGATCATTTAAACAATTAAGATTACCTTTTGCATAAATTAATACGGGCGCATCCGGTATTCGTTTCAAGCGTTTAGGATACATTTCATCGCAGATCCCTATAACATGAATGTTTAATTTTTTACATAGTTCAATTTCTGCTCTTGCTTTATCATTCGATTTTATTAATGTTTCCCATTCAGGGACTTTAATCTTGGAGTTGTTGTTATTTGTGTGCTTGATTAATCCCCATAATTCCTTTAAGTTGCTAGGTGTTTCTGTTGTAGTATGGATTATTTCAGTAACTTTCACTCTTCCTATACCTGGTAATTTTAACAAAGTAAGAATATGTTCTGTATGTAACATCTAGACTAGTATCCTCCTGTCTCCCCAATTGCTAAACAATTGACCTTCTTTGCGCCATGATCTAAGAGGATCTTTTGACAAGCAAACAAAGAGTTATATGTTGTCGTTACATCATCTAAAATAAGAACTGTTTTTCCTTCAATTAAGTGTGAATTCTCTAAATGAATCGATTGCAAGTGAACCTCTTGATTTCTGTCGCCTCCGTTTGTTAATTTTGCAATTTTAGAGTGTCTAACTAAACAAGAGGTTGCATCAACTCTATTGTTTTGTGAAGCGAGCTTTGTAGCTAATCTTTTTACACCGGAGTCTTTATTAGCTGGGATGTGAGAAGGTACATAGGTTAATAAAATATTATCTTTTAAATGGGGATTTAATAGATTAAAGAAATGGTTAATTGCTCCGGGTTTTCCTTCTTTTAAATCTAACACTAGGCCAGAAAAGGAATTGAAATTTGGATTTCTGACTAACTTTCCCCACTCATTTTTAATCCGATAGGGATAATAAGTATTTAAAAATATTATCTGATTAGGATTATTATATTCCTCATTCAAAAATGGCATAAACTCTCCCCTTCATCATACGTTCAATCATCATAAGTTCAATCATCATAAGTTCAGTGATTTTTATGATGTCTTCTGTAATGTGTATGATGAAACCATTTTTGTTATGAATCGTATAAAATTGATAAGGAAAAATTCATAAGATGCACTATTCTCTAACTTACTCTATCACTTTCAGTCTACTTCTCAAGATCACTCTCATTAAACCATCGGACAAAATCCGTTGTTGTGGATCCACTGCTGAAGCCGTGTCCGTTTAATGAGTTTTCTGGAAAAGTTCTTTCATCAAATTCATTGTACGATGTCCAGCCAAAATAGATTAAATGATTCAAGCCCATGTGACTAAACAAATTCAACCCTTGTCTGTCTGGAATGGCTAAATTCGCAGTATTTTTATAGAAGGATTGCCAATCTTCAGGCAATGTAAACACGCCAAAGGAATTCTCTCCTACAGGAATCTCTCGTTCAATTTGTACCCGTGGTGTGTACATATGATTACCACTGGAAATTTGATAATTACGATCTCGAATAATGTAGTACTTCAGAGAGCTTAGTTCGTCTTTTGGGTTAAAGTTCCATAAAATATGGAACGTAGACGGTTTTTCAGCATCTATCTTCCACATAAGAGGTTCTCCGCTTGTATTTATGTGAATAGGTTCCCACTTTCTACTGCTCCACTCCCAGTAGCTGACCCCATATTTCTCAGATTTAGATATAAACGGGACAAAAACGTGCTCACGATCCAATTGAATGGTGTCCTGGATTTGATCTACTTCAGCTTGAGGAAATGTTTCATTGATTTGCTTGACTAATTGTTCATCTGATAGAAACCCAGTTGGCTTGGAAAAATAGTACCAATAGATGAAGAAAAGGATAATCAGAATAAAGACCGGAGCAGTGATTGTAAATAATTTTCTTTTTGTCATTGCTCTCCTACCTTTAATAATAATTCATCTGATCGAAAATAGTATTGACTCTCTGGAGTGGTTATTAGTAGACCTCTTCCATCTTTCTCTATGTAAATAGCTGAACTCACTCCACTTCCCCACTTTGAATCGAATTCCGTCAAAAAGTATGGAAACCTCTCATCGATAGCTTCAGCTTGTGGAGTCATGCTGGTTGCGACTTCGTCGTACCACTTGTCACTATGAATCGCTGCCCTGTTTAAGTCCTTCAATTGCTTAGTAAACTCATTTTTATTAAACGAAAACTCTTCAGCAGATGGGTGGATTGAGATGACTGAAGCATGATCGGCATTCGCTATGTATGTAGAGAGTTGATCTTCCGGGTAAACGAGATGGTTGAGTGGAATAGTCAACAAAGAAGTGAAGAGAAAAATAAATTGACCCGCAAATCCAATCCAAGCAAAGGGACGATACATTTCCCATCTCCCTTTTTTGCCTATAAAAAAAACCATCAAAATCCAAACACCTAACGGCAAGATTGGTAGCCGAATCCAGGAACCGAATACCTCTAGATTGACCGTAAACGCTAAAATACCGATAAAAGTAACCACTAAAACCTTCCAAAAAGCCGGTTTCTCCTGCAATTTCTTATATGTAAAATAAGCAATCGCAAAAATAGAAAACCAAGAAATTATCGTAAATATAGTTGTTATAACACTTACGTCTCCCATAAGTCACCTCACTTAAATCATGTGAACCTTTCATTATCGCAATGTATGTAATCACACTGTAAGTATGTGGTTCTCCAAGTAGAACCTTTTGATTCACTAATATTATATTACCTTTATTTGTAAGCTTGTTACTCCCTTGATGAAACCAGTATAACAGTCGGTACTAAAAATGTTTTCAAAAAAATAAGAGGCTGGGACAAATTAAAGTTTTACACTCAGAAACACGAATAGCAATCTAACTTAGCGTAGGAAATATACGGAGACTTCTGCGGTCAACTAAATGCGGCCACGTCCTGTGGCCAACGTTGACACTAGCCCGTCCTGAGCGTCGGGAGCAAAAGCCTAGGTGAGACCCCGCAGTGCGAAGCACGAGGAGGCTCAACAGCTGCCCGCGAAAAGCGGAGTATATTTCCGAAGCGGATATTTCCGGATTACTAAATTATATTATTCGTATCTGAGTCAACTTTGAAGGTTTAGTCCCAGCCTCTTATTATTTGCTCGTTCTGTATAATCAAAGTCTATCTTATGAATGGTTGTCTGTTTTTTGATCGACATTTTCAGAGGACTGATCTTCTTCAGTTTCATCTTTTGCATCTTTTTCGTCTTTTTCATGTTCACTTATTAAGTCATTCGTGGAGTTTTTGAATTCTTTCAATGTTTGACCCGCTGCTTTACCGAATTCAGGTAATTTTTTCGGTCCGAATATAACTAATAATATAATAACGATCAAAATTAATCCCGGTATACCAATTTGAGTGAATCCCATTTATTACACCTCTCTTGCTGAAATGACGTATTCTTATCCTTACTTATCTAATCATAACATCAAATAAATTCAAGCTAAAGAAATATCTTAATTCATACATTAAATTTAGATAAAACAGAACTTCTATTTATTATGGATAGAAGTTCTGTATTTTGCTAGAAGAATCCAATCACGTTTAATTAGAGTTATTTAAAATACTATCCTCTAGGTGGAAATGGATCGTTGCCGTAGCTATTTGATTCGCTGATTTTTCCATTGCGGTTATGAATGACGTGTTCTGTTTCATCATTTTTAGCTTTTTCACGTCCTGCTTCAACAGCTAACCCTTTTGTTTCATATAAATCTATCGTTTTACCATCTTGAACGTTTTTCCACTCACTACCATTCGGCACTGTGTGAACGGTTGGATTGTTATTTGCCATAATCCTTCACCTCATTTTTATGATGATATTTATTATTTTCCCGTTCAAATGGTGGAAATAACGATTTATCGTGTTAAATTCATATGACAAAATATATTTATTTCTGGTCCGATCTATAAAATGTGTCTTAACCGCTCAAACACCCTAACCTATTCTCAACTTCTTTTTCTTCACTCACCAATTTTTCCGCCAAGGACGAGGGTCTTTGTATGATTCGATAACGATTGGTGATTGTTCTGGTTTCGTCGTTCTTTTCTTCTTAAATCGCATAAACAACAACCCAGCAACAATCAGTATGCTGCTAAAGAGTATAGTGTACATAATGATTCGCCATAATCCAGGTCCATCAGAACCTGTTGGATTTGGGTTGGCTTCCCCTCCTGCTGTTGAACCGTACACTGGTTTATCATCCGTCATGGTTTCTTCTATTGGAAATTGATATTCAAAAATCAGTTCATTGGCTTTATTTTTAATGGACAAAAGGCCGTCTGTGTTGATCTGAGTTGTCCAATCTTGTCCCTTTTTAACAGTAAAATTGATTGTTTCATCTAAAATATATTGCTCGCCTTCTTCATCTGTGAATTCCTTACCGGCTGGTATTGTTTCTGTCTGGAATTGATATCCATATTCAATCAATCGCTCAGTATCCATATATGCATGCCTCGGATGTTCTGCATTAAGTGTGACTACGACTAACTCAATCTCATCATTTTCAGCAGTTGTTGACAGAGTAAATCCAGCATCGTCAGTGTAGCCATTTTTCACGCCTGTTACATCATCTCGTTGCAAAACAAGCTGGTGGTGATTCCGTAGGGTTGTATCCCAGCTTTCTCCTACCCATTTTAATTCTTTCGTCCCGACGATTTTCCGGAATGTTTGATTCTCCATCGCATAGGCAGTAATCCTTGCCATATCATGAGCAGTTGTTACGTGTTCAGGATCCGGTAGTCCATGTGGGTTTTTAAACGTAGAGTCGGTTACTCCAACCTTTTCTTGGACAAACTCAGTCATCCGCTCAGCGAATGCTTCTTCTGAACCATCGAGATGTTCAGCAATGGCAATTCCTGCATCATTTCCGGAATTAATAAGCAACCCCTGGATAAGTTTTTCTAGTGTTACCTCTTCCCCCTCTTCCAAATAAACGCGTGTCCCTTCGGCTTCCCGGGCATTTTGGCTGACGGTTACGATGTCCTCCAAATTGCCTTCTTTAATCGCAAGCAATCCACTAACGATTTTTGTGATGCTGGCTGGGTACATTTCTTTGTCTTTTTGCTTTTCATAGAGAATAACGCCTGAGTTGGCATCCATTAAAATGGCTGACTCACTGTACAATTCGAGTTCTTCTTCAGTGTGTGCATAAATAGGACTACTCCAAAATAACAAGGAAGTGATCATTAATATTGAAATGATTCTCAGTATATTCATCAGAAGGCTCCTAAAATTGATCGATTTTTGTCGTTTTCATCTACTAAAAGTATAAGGAATCAAAACATATTGTGCAATTGCTTATCAAGGAAATTCAGATTATTATGATCTGATTCAATTGGTATAAGATGCGCTGGTACATCCAAAATATAAATAACAATATAAAAGTAGGTGGTTGAATGGTTGTTGTCTGGGAATCGCTTTTGATGGTTGTTGCAGGATTATTTTTGTTGCGTTTTGCCGGCAGAAAATCTATATCACAAATGTCACTCGCTCAAACAGTTGTCATGATTTCGATAGGGTCCATTATTATTCAACCCATTGTAGAGTCGAGTGTTTGGCGGACGTTGTTAGCTGCTTCAATGTTTATATTGGCGTTAATCGTGATGGAGTATTTACAAGTAAAATTCAATTTCATGGAAAACTTCATTACAGGTAAATCAAAAATCGTGATTGAGCAAGGTGAATTAAAAACGAAAAACATGAAAAAATTACGTTTTACTGCCGATCAGTTGGAAATGCGATTGCGTCAACAAGGAATTAATCGGATTAGTGATGTGAAAACAGCGACACTTGAACCCAATGGACAGCTCGGCTATGAATTGTTTCCGGATGCAAAACCAATTACTGTCAGAGAGTTTAAAGAATTAATGAGTTTGTATACAGGCTTACAAGTTCAACAAAATCAAAATAATCATCAACAAACATCCAATATTTTTGATGAAATGAAAAAGAATGTCGAGACGCCACAGTCTCCTGATCATCTAAAGTAGATATTGATTTTTCCATACTATTGAAAGAATAACTTTTGATGAATTTCAAAAGCTATAGGTAAATATCGGGAAGGAGTTAGCTAAATGAATCATTTCAGTTTAATTTTAAGCAAATTTGTTGCGATGTTGGTTTTACTGTATATTATCCTCGGAATTATATTCGGTGTGAATTTCATGAGTGTTTTTTGGGTCACTTTGACTTTTTCAATCGTTTCTTATCTAATTGGCGATTTGCTTATTTTACCAAGAACCAATAATATGGTTGCATCAGTTGTAGATTTCGTTATGAGTTTTGCGGTAATTTACTTTTTAGTGGATGCGTACGCTTTTGAAGGAAACTTATTTACGGCAAGCCTGCTATCTGCAATTGGGGTCACTTTATTCGAAGTGTTTTTCCATAACTCGGTCCAGACTCAAATGGAAGAAGAAAACAATGTAGACAGACGGAGATATAATTTACAAACAGAGGTCTCAGAAGAAATTGACCCACTCATTGAGGATGAGAATCGGACTGATTAATAATAAAGGATAATCACTTCTGTCCTAAAAAAACAGAAGTGATTTTTTCCTATAACCATTCACCTATGTCATACATACAATAAAACGATGACATAAGGAGGTATAAAATATGGAAGACCGTAATTCGCTTTATCAATACGTCGTAGAAATGGAAAATTGGCTCGAGCAATTCCAATATACCATGCAAGAGCTGGAAAAGAATCCAAGTGTGGTGCTCAACAACGACACACTCCCAAATATACAAAAACAGCTCAATAAACTAGTGACTGATATAAATTATTATAAAAACACCCCTCAAGAACTACACAAAGACTTGATGAATGACTTACAAAAAGAGGCATCTGCTTTATATAATGGATATCGATCACTTCTTCAATCGAATTCAAAGAAAGAGCAACAAAAATCAATGAAAGAAAAGAAAATGAAAACAAACCCTAAGGAGATCTCAGAAAAACCATCTGGGTTCGTTCCCATTGGAGAACATAAACTCCCTCCCCTACCCTATTCATACGACGCTTTGGAGCCTTATATAGATAACGAAATCATGAAGTTACATCATCAAAAACATCATCAAAGTTATGTTGATGGCTTGAATAAGGCTGAACGTGAGATGGAGAAAGCAAGAAGGAATAATGACTATCATCTGATTAAGCATTGGGAACGAGAAGCGGCATTTCATGGTGCAGGTCATTATTTGCATACGATATTTTGGGACATCATGAATCCGAAAGGTGGCGGCAAGCCCAAAGGAGATTTACTGAAAGCGATAAAGAAGTCCTTTCATAGCTTTGATGCATTCAAGAAACATTTCTCTGAAGCGGCTAAAAATGTTGAAGGTGTTGGCTGGGCAATTCTCGTTTGGTCCCCCCGTTCACATCGGTTAGAAATCTTACAATCAGAAAAACACCAAGTCCTAACTCAGTGGGATGTCATTCCGCTACTTGTATTGGATGTATGGGAACATGCTTATTACTTACAATACAAAAATAATCGAGATGAGTATGTAGACAATTGGTGGAATGTAGTTTGCTGGGATTCGGTTTCTAAACGATTTGACCAAGCGAAAAAATTGACGTGGCAACCTTATTAATGACCATAAATTAAAACGTTTTTTAATTATGTATGTTGATCAATACATTATAATTTTTTATTAATGAAAAACCGTCCATTGCCCTATTGGGTCAAGTGGACGGTTTTCACTGTTATAAAGTTGGTGGTTCATCATTGGAACCAGGCTGATTTTGTTGTGTTTTCTTATTCATTTTCTTTTCAGCTTTGCTTAATTGATTTTTGGCAAATTCTCTACCGCCAATACCAAAGGAAATCGCAAAGGCTGTCATGAGACCGCCAAGAATCAATAGGAAACCTAGATTCACAATGGAAGTTGCGAATTTCAACTGATCAAGTGTCATAAATACTGCAAATACAATGATCACATATTTGATGATCGTTGCAGATGCTTTGCTTCCAGTGTATCGACGAATCCATTTATCCAAGAGGTTCGCCAAGAAGAATCCAATACCTAAGATCAATAAAGCACTTACTAATAATGGTAGGTATTCAAGAATGGCACTACCAATGTTATTCAATACCTCTAACTGTAAGACATTTAACGCCTCGACAGTAAAGAATAAGATAATGATGAATTTAACCACATTGGTGATTACTTTCGACAAATCAAAGGATGGCTCTTCACTTTCACTCAACCCAACAGCTCGATAAATTCGATCGATACCAGCACCTTTGAGTACACTGAATAGTAAGTTGCCGACGAATTTTGCAATGTAATAGCCTAATACGGCTAGTATGATTGCAACGAAAATGTTCGGAATCATATTCAGAACACTATTTAGAACAGCTGTTACCGGTTCTGTTATCGATTGGATGTTTAATGCATCCAAAGCCATCGTGATAACTGGAATCAATACGAAAACGTAAACAATGTTTGCCAAAACATTGGATAAAGCGTATTGATTAGGTGCCTCACCCGCTGAATCTGGATTTAGCTTTTGATACCAACTATCGATGTGTAAACTTTGTAGGAATTTAAATACCAAATCTTTAATGAGTCTGGCAATAAATACACCTAAAACGAGGATGATTGCCGCTGCGATCAAGTTTGGAATAAACGATAGCATCCGGTCCATCATGTTGGTAATCGGTTCAGATACGGAATTCATCCCTAATGCATTAAGAATTGAAGGTAAGAATAGGATGAATATGAGGTAGTAAACAATGTTGCCGATTATACTTAGAATATCTTCGCCTTGCTCTTTATTTTGAATAATCGGTGCTTTGCTAAGAGCTTTATGGAAGCCCATCTTTACAAAGCCCTTTGTGATGAGTGCTTTGACACCCTTGGCAATAATCCAAGCTAATAAAAGAAGTAGTAATGCATAAATGACATTCGGAATGGCTTGGATCAATTGAGTTAACATTGATTGAAAAGAATCGCTAATGTTATTCATTTTTCCACTCTCCTTTATCATTAAATAATGACTCAATAAACATATTACCTATCATAAACCCGACTAAACATTTTGCCCGCTATTAAACACATAGTTAAGTAGAAGGTAATTTTTTAAAGGTATAAAAATCACCTTTTATAGATTTAATAGAATGATATAATCTCAAAAGAAAAGGAGGCCATTAACTTGAGAAAAAGAAAGCGAAATCCATTTAGAGCATTACGTACGCTGTTACTGATTTTAGGTGCAATCTACATATTCTTAAATATATTACCGGTTCACCACGTAGAAGCTCATCCTTTTTTCGAAAATGGAGACAAGCCATTGGTTGTTGCACATCAGGGTGGGGAGCATTTAAGACCTTCAAACACAATGATTGCTTTTGAACATGCAAAAGAACTTGGCGTGGATGTAATAGAAACGGATATCCATATATCTAAGGATGGTTATCTAGTTGCCATTCATGATCCAACCGTCAACCGGACGACAGACGGTAGTGGTAAGGTTGTTGATTTCAACTTAGATGAGTTGAAGCAATTAGATGCAGGCTATTATTTCGAGAAGAACGGTAAACATCCTTATCGAAATCAAGGGATTCAATTGGTTACCATCGAAGAATTATTTCAACGTTTTCCTGATATGCGGTTCATATTGGAAATTAAAAATACAAATCCAAGTGAGAAGATCGACCCGCTCATCAATCGGTTGGTTCACTTAATTGATACATATGGAATGAGAGAGAAAGTACTCATTGGATCATTTGATCAAGAAGTAGTCGAACAATTTCGAAGTCAAGCAGGTCCTGGAATAGTTACATCAGGCGGCAGAGGTGAAGTGACGAAATTTGTCATCTTGAACAAATTCTTTTTAAAGAATTTCTATCGCCCTCAAGTAGAGGCACTGCAAATCCCTCAATCAGAAAGCGGCTTTGATTTAACGACAAAATCTATTGTTGAAGGTGCTGAACGAATTGGCATGAACCTTCACTATTGGACGATTAATGATCCGGATGATATGCGAAGATTGATTGAAAACGGTGCTGATGGCATTATTACCGATCGACCTGATCTATTGATTGAAATATTAAACCAATTAGGTTACTGACAACAAAAAAGACTGCATGGAAGTGATCCGCGTCCATGCAGTCTTTTACTATTATTGACTCATTTTTTCATAAAACATTTTCGCTTTCTTAACAGCATATCCACTGCCGCCTTGATCCTGCACACCTTCCAAAAGAATTCCTAACACGAAATCGGGTTGATTTTGATCATAAGAAATGAATAGACCATTTTGCTCATCATTTTCATCCTCATGACTAGCTTTTAACTCAGCTGTTCCTGTTTTTCCAGCAATCGCTCTTCCTTCGATTTCGGCAGATGTTGCTGTCCCTTCCGTTACAACTTTTCGCAATAAGTTTTGTAATCGTTCTACGTTCTCACCCGTAGTGATTTCGCTCAGCCACACCTCTGGAGATTCTGATGCGAGCAATAATGGTTTCTGGATGTTTCCGTCGTTTGCAATTCCGCCATAAATGGATGACAGATGAACGATATTGATTAAAACTTCTCCTTGACCGTAAGCTGAATCAGCTAATTGACCTTCAGAGCTGAATTCTCCGCTGTTAGATACTTGAGATGTAGCCATTGGATATGCGAATGGAATGGATTCTGCAAATCCTAAGGCTTCTAATTCTTCTTGGAATGTTTCGCCACCCATTTTTAATCCTTGCATCGCAAAGTAAATATTATCAGAATGCTTGAAGCCTGTTTCCAAGTCAACATTGGTATGATTCGTACTGACACGGGTTACTTTGAAATCACCCCATGAGTCATCTTTTTGCCAGCGTTTCCCTTCGATCTCCAATGCTTCATTTGGATCAAGTGTACCTGCATTTAATCCCGCAACCGTCGTTAGAAGCTTCATTGTTGAACCAGGTGAATAAGTAGAAGAGAAACGATTAATTAATGGTTGATCAGGATTTTTAGATAACTGGCTATATTGTTCATCGGTGATTCCGTGAACGAATAAATTAGGGTCAAAACTAGGCAAACTAACTAAACTCGTTACTTCTCCAGTCTCAGGATCGATGGTTGTAGCAGTTCCCTTCTCTCCTTCTAAAACGGAGTATAATTTCGATTGAAGTTCAGCATCAATGGTAACCTTTATATCTTCACCATCTTTTGCCTCTTGTTCAACTACAGGTGTTTTGGAGCCATCCGGCTTTTCTATATAAAGCTCAATACCATTAATCCCCCGTAGTTGGTCTTCATATAACTGTTCAAGTCCTCTTTTCCCTACAACATCACTTGATGAATATCCTTTTCCTTCAAGCTCTTCCAAGTCTTCAGCTGTTACTTGGCCAATGTAACCTGTTAAGTGCCCTAACACATCTTTATATGGGTATATTCGGTCAACCTCAACTCGGGAGGATACGCCTCCTATTGATACAGCATTCTGAACGATGTCTTTATCGTCTAACATGAATTTCTTGACGGGTACGAAATGATCTTCATCAACCCAGCTTTGTGTATACTTTTCTTTAATAGATTCTGGTGAAACCTTCAAGATATTCGCTAATTCTGAGAGCGTATTTTCATTGAAGTCCATAGGTGTTATTCCTACTTCATATACCTCACCATTCGCTGCGATGCGATTGCCATTTCGGTCTAAAATCTCTCCCCGTGATGCCAGTGTTGTTTGATATCGCACCTCATCTTCTGCCTGCATTTCAGGCATGATGAAAGTTGTATCCCATTCAACAAACCAGCGATCTTCTTCATTTTCTTCTTCTTCTTCCTTTTCATTCAACGGGCGTGTTAACTGTAATGTATTTTCATATTGAATTTGACCAGCTAACGTATTAAACGAGATTTGAATAGGCACCTCATATTCCGTCATCGTCTCGAGTTCCTCATTTGTCAGCTCTTCTACCGGCTCTGTACGCTCAATGGTAACTTGGTCCACAGAAAGAGCTTCATATAAATGATTATAACGTTCTACAAAATCTTCTTGAGAAAAAGTTGATTTTGTTTGCTCGCTCAAATAGTTTTCATACAATTTTTCAAAGTCATATTCCATCCATTGCTCCATGTATTCATCAGCTGTATCGTTTGGATTCGGATATTGTGTCTCCTCTTCTGAACACGCAGTCAAAAATAAAACTGTCACCAGAAATAAAACAACCGCTTTTTTCATTATTGACCTCCTAGCTTCTCTAATCAAATTCATTAGCTTCAAATTTTAATGATTAACGATAGTTGTTTAGCACATTCTGTAGTTTTAACGCGAGACCAATGTTTCCATCTACTTTAATTTTCCCCATCATAAAAGCAGAGGTGGCATTCAATTGCCCATCGATCAACTTATGTAAGTTTTCTTTTTTCAATCGCAAGCTACATTTAGCATGATCGGTTGCTTCTTCATTCAACTCCACACCTTGGTCAAAAAATTCAATGGAGTATTGTCCCCCTTCACTCAATATGAAATTATAAGTAGCGGACAAATGATCTAATCCACTTGGGTCCTCATTCATTTTATCAACTAATTTTTGTAAAGTCTCTCTCATCTCATCATCCCCTATTATTTCTTACTTATTTCATTATAACAAATATTCTACGTTTCGATAGAACTGAAGTTTGAATACCGTGTCGCATGGGTACGTTACTAATAAATAGAAAAATGAAGAGGTGAAGAAAATGCTCTGGTGGATTATAGGGATTATACTCGCGATCTGGTTAATTGGTTTTATATTGGACATCGCTGGGGGACTCATTCACTTATTATTGATCGTCGCAGGAATTGTATTTGTCTTCCAATTGATTACGGGAAAAAGAAAATTATGACTGATGAGTCTTGGGTGTGCATCAACACTCAAGGCTTTTTTATTTTGCAAAAGCCCTTCAACTGTTATAATTCAGTGTATTGTGAAAGGGGTGTAGTGCATTGACTGAACATAAAGAAAAAGCCGTGTTTGCAGGCGGATGTTTTTGGTGTATGGTAAAGCCATTTGATCAATGGGATGGTGTTTATTCTGTTACTTCCGGCTACACAGGTGGACATGTAACAAATCCTACATATGAACAAGTGAAAGAAGGAAATTCAGGTCATTATGAAGCGGTAGAGATTGTCTTTGATCCAAGTAAAGTTTCTTATGAATTTATTTTGGACCTCTACTGGAAACAAATTGATCCGACGGACCCAGGTGGTCAGTTTCATGATCGCGGATCACAATATCGGACAGCAATATTTTACCAGAACGAGCAACAAAAACGATTGGCGGAACAATCGAAACGAGAGTTGGAACAATCCGGCCGTTTTAAACAACCGATTGTCACCGAAATTTTAAAAGCTTCCACCTTCTATCCTGCAGAGGAAGAACACCAAGACTTTTATAAAAAGAATGAGGAATATTATTTAAAAGATCGTGAAAAATCAGGTCGAGATGAATTTATCGACCAGAATTGGAATTAAAAAAGCAGCATTCTCGGAATAACCGGGAATGCTGCTTTTTGTATTTACTGTAAATATTCATCAAACCAACCGACAATGTGATTTAACCGCTCCAGACGGAGGTTCGGTTTTCCTGTTCGTGATAAGTTGTGGTCAGCTTCAGGGAAACGAACGAACTTTGTTTTTTGTTGACGATATTTTAATGCTATGAACAACTGTTCCGCTTGTTCGATTGGACAGCGAAAATCATTTTCGTTATGAATAATCAATAAAGGAGTTTCCATCTGATCGACGTAAGCAATCGGTGAGTGCTTCCATAACTTTTCTACATCCGAAAATTCCGCTTGGATTTGCCAATCGCTGAAATAGTAACCGATATCGCTGACGCCGCGGAAACTAATCCAGTTGGAAATACTTCGCTGTGTTACAGCTGCTTTAAAACGATTTGTATGACCAACAATCCAGTTTGTCATGAAACCACCATAACTGCCTCCAGTCACTCCTAATCGTTCTTGATCAATCCAATCGTATCGATTTGTAATATAGTCAACACCGTTCATAATATCTTCATAATCACCATTTCCATAATCGCCTCTTACCGCATCGACGAATTCTTGGCTATAACTGTGACTGCCGCGCGGGTTAACATATAGAACTGCATAGCCTTTTGCGGCCAATAATTGCATTTCATGAAAGAATGTATTGGCGTAAAAAGCGTGTGGCCCACCGTGAATATTCACAATCATTGGATATTTCTTTCCTTCTTCATAGCCAGCCGGCTTCATAAACCATCCATGAACTGTCCAATCATCTTTACTTGTATAAGAAATGGATTCTGGTTTAACTACTTCCGTTTTTTCTAAAAAAGATTGATGGAAATGAGTGACTTGCGTTAACTCACCTGATGGAATATCCAAAGAGTAAAGCTCACTTGGATTTGTTGGTGTACTGACCGTCAACAATGCTTGTTGGTTTTCGCCATTCACATCAAAGCCATAGATATGGAAGTCATCTTGTAATGCTGGGTACAATTCACCATCGACATTTCCATAATAAAGAACGAGATTTCCTTGTGTCGAAACTGGAAAATAAAAATCACGATTGCTTGCCCAGACTACCAATTGCAAGACGGGCTGCTGCTGAATATCAGCCACGACAAAATCTCCGACAGGTGCGTCTAATCCTTCTGTCAAGCATGTTTTAATCCCTGTTTCAAGATCATAGTGATATAATTCTGTATGGGTTGCATTTTCATAGGTTCTTCCCATTTCAACAAACAACAATTGTTTTCCGTCTGGGGAAACCCGTAAACCTGAGACATATCCTTCCTCTGTTTCGATTAGACTAGATTGCTTGCTGTCTAGATCATACCGATAAAGATTCATATTAAAATTAAAGTCTTGATCGACTTCTTCATCAGTTACATAGAAGAAAGATTGCCCATTAGGTATCCAATCCAGGACATTGAAATTTTGCTTGCCACTTAATAAGGTCTCAACTTTTTCGTCTTCAAGGTTAACTAGTTTGACCTGTTGAAAGCTCTCTTCTAATAATCCAACACTATCTGCTTTATATTTCATCCGTTCAATGACTTTAGGCTTTGGAAGATCTTTTTCATCTTTTTCTTCTGCCTTTTCATCACCGTTTTTATTTTCATCTTTTTCTGCAGAAACGTGATAGATTACTTTTTTTCCGTCTGGGGAAAAGATTGCACTATTTACACCTTTTTCTTCGTCAGTGATCTGTTTTGCTTCTCCTCCATTCTTGGACATCAAGAATACTTGGTTTTTCTCATTTCTTGTTGATAAAAATAGAAATTGTTCTCCATTTGGTGCCCACTGGATACCAGACACTCTGTCTTTACCATGGGTCCAAGCACCTGTTGTATTTGTCGCTCGATCCCAATGGTATAAGTTCGAAACATACGTATTCTTCTCTTTATCCATTTCTGTTCGGATGAAAAGAGCTTCACTTCCGTCTGGTGAAAATCGTGGATCGGAAATCGATGAAATATGAAACAGATCATCTGCTTGCATGAATTTTTTCTCAGCCATAAGTACCCCCCTAGAAAATGAAAAGCTAGTAGAATGATCTCTACTAGCTTTGATAGATTAAGATTATTATAAATTAAAAGATAATTTTTGTCGATTACAAATTAATTCAACTGATGTTCGGCAAGAATTTCATTCAGTCTTATCTGAAGCTGTTCTAGTGATGTGATGACTTCTTTACTTTCAAAAATCAATTGTTTGTGTTTTCGTTCTAAATCGATATTCGTTAAGATTTCATCCATCAACGCATCTTTGGTAGTGTGTAATTTCTTCACAAAGGAAGTGTGCAATGTATCGTTAAATTGTTTAATGACGTCTGTTTTCTTATTACCGATCCACCGAGTGATTTCCTCGAATAGTTCGCTCCGTGTGTTTTCTTCAAAGAAGTCCTTTTTATTTTTAAAGTATTTTAAGAATTGTTTTTGTTCATCATCCGTCATTTGGAACGAGAAGGCTGGAAGCTCTGTACCCGTATAATCCTCGGTTTCAAAAAATAGCTTTTCTTGTGGAAAGCTTTCTTCAATGAATTCATTGAATTCATCAATCAGTTGATTTTTGATTCGATTCATTTGGTCATCCAATAATAAATCGATCTCGTACCATTCTTTTGTTAGTTTATGTTGAATGGATTGGACGGTTTGTTGTAATGCATTCGCTAGCTCTTCTTTTCCTTTTTTGCCGTTTGATTGGATGACTGCTGGATTGATCGTTGCCTTTAGCCATTCAATTGACTGAATATCGATTCGTTCTGCTAAATAGTGTGTCAGTTCAGTTGCTTCTTGCGTGAGCTGGTTTTCTAATACACCAGCATCAAAACTACCTAATTTCTTTTCAAGTTCGTTTCTTTCTTCTAGCTCTTTCGACAGTTTTTCTTGTTTTTCTTCTTCGTCCAAGCTCGCTTCCTGAATTGTTTCTGCAATAAATTGTTCTAAATGAGTCAGCTCTCCAATCAGGTTTTGAAAGACAATTCCTTTCGCGCCTAAGTCCATGAATTGATAAAACACTGTTTGAAGCTGATCTAGCTGTTTGGCAGCAAAATCTGCTGGTTGTTCAGTCAAAAGCTCCTTACTGGATATAGGGAAAATTGCTGGTTGACGGATTCCGTATTGTTTTAGCTGTGATTGCAAATAATTTTTCACATCATCTAACTCTTGGTCGGAATCAGCTAAGTCAGCGGCATTTAAGACAAAAAACATTTTTCCAGCGGTAATGGTTTCGCTTAGTCGACCTAATTGTCTTAAAAATTCACGGTCGGCACGTGAAAAAGCATGGTTATAATAATTTACATATAAAATAACATCGGCTTGCTTAATGTATTGGAGTGAAACATTGGTATGTCTTGCATGGATCGAATCGGCTCCAGGTGTGTCCACAAGAGTGATCCCTTCTTGTGTTAACGCACAATCATAAAAAATTTCTACTTCGTTGACGAAACAAGAAATGTGTTCTTTCGTCACATAGTCCGAAAACGTATTCAATGTCTCTACTTTTGTTTGACTAAGCCATGTCTTAGCTTGTTGAATTCCTTGCAAAAATGCATCAATAAAGGAAGCTTCCGTCCGTTCGAAGTAAGCTCTTAATGTATTCCATTCTTTTTTTAAGTATTTTGTAATTTCTGGAATGCTAGTGAATTTCTTTCGTGTATATGGTTCAAGAATTAACTGTAATTGCTCTTGAAGCATTTCATCCGATTTAAACCGTACGATAACTTTTCCATGCTCATTTTCTTCCGATACAGGTCTAATTTTATTGATTGCAGCGGTTGTCGGATTTGGTGAAACCGGCAATAATGGATTCCCGAGCAATACATTGGCGAACGATGATTTACCTGCACTGAAAGCTCCGAATAATGCAACCGTATACTCTTTTTCTTGAACTTGCTTATAGCGAGCTTTTAATTTAGTCGTCAGTTGGTCAACGATCGGTAATTGTTCAGCTTGACGGATGACTAATTCAGCATCCGATTCAATCTGTGTGTAATCTAATGATTGATCCGAGATTTCTTTCATAAAAGGGTCAGCATTTGTGATTGATTCATCTTTTTCTTTTTCATCTGCTGCTTGAATCAGTTGCTCAAGACTCTTCTTTTTTCGTTGAATTGACTTATCTTGCCAAGAACGTTCTATTTCCTGATTGATTTGCTGTGCATCTGCAGGATTAAACATTTGATTTCGCAATCGATGGATGACTTGTTTGATTTCTTCAGCGAAGTCTTGGTTGGTCTCTGACCGAATCGCTTCTTCTTCTTTGACAAGCTCATCTAATTGACGCTTTAATTCGTTGGATTTTTTTTCGCTAATGATTTCGATTAGCGGATAGATTTCTTGGATCAACTTCGATTGAATGGATTGATGTAACGATTTTGTATAAATCAATACATAATCACCAGTCACCTGAGCAGAAGGATTTACGTTACTTTGTATTAATTCTTTATCTGCTTGAAAAGAGACCGACTGAACTTGTTGTAAAAGTTTTTTTTCATTGGTCAGTTCGCGTACAGTCTCTTCTAAGTGAGAACGCACAGCCCAAACCATTTCCGACTGAATCCGGCTATTTAATTGATGGATGAAGTTAGTCATTCGTTCTTGTTTTGCTGCTTCTGTTTTTTTCTTGGTAAAAAGACTACCAACTTTAAAATTTTGTTGCTGTGATGTTAAAAATTCCTTTGCCAACTCACGTGTTTCAAAGGTCATTAAGTACGCATTGGATAAAATGGTACTCAATTCTTGTTGAAGCGATTGTTTAACAGAGCCAATTTTTTCGTGAATGTTTTCTTTTTGTTCTTCAATTAACTCTAACCGGTTCAATAATTGCTCTTGACCCGTATTTCCTGTTTGGTCGCTCTCCCATTTTTCAATAACCAAGTCCAATTCCCGTTTGATTTTTGAATCCAGTTGATCCGGAAGCTCTTCCATACGTTTTTGTAATGTTTTTTTGAATAAACTGAATTGATTCAATGGGGACTCTGAATCCTTCAATGAAGTAAAAAACATAGCATCTGGATATAAGTCCCATTCTTCATAACTGACTCGTAAACGTTGCTTATAAGAATCAAACAGCAATTCTTTTTCACGATGCTTATCAATTTGGTTAATGACAATGATGAATGGGACTTCTCGTCGTTGTAATTCTTTTAAAAATCGAAAATTGACCTCAGATAAAACATGGTTATAATCCATAACGTAAACAAATAAATCAATTAAATGGATTTGATTTAACGTACGATCGAATTCTGCATCGTCTGAAGAGTCAATCCCCGGCGTATCCATTATCGTTACTTGATGACGCAAAAAATCGTTTTGCTTATAGATTTGAACTGCTTGCACGACTTCCCCATTTTTAGAAAGTTGCTTAATTCGTTGCTCATCGACATGGTCGTCTTCTGTATAAGTGCCATCGTTTAATTGATAAATGGCTTTATCTTTCCCCGCCCTGATCTCTACAATATTCGCACTCGTAGGAATTGGACTGGAAGGTAAAATGGTTTCACCTAACAACGCATTGATCATTGAAGATTTACCGGCAGAAAAATGGCCAGTAAATCCAATGGTCACTTCTTTTTTTTGCCACTTTTCATATAAGTCGATCACTTTATCACTGAGTTGATTGTGGTCACTTTCTGATAATAAATTCATCAATGGATCGAAGTTAATCCAATTCGATTTATTCTTTACTTGCTTGCTCATTTTCTCGATCTCCCTAGTCTTGTAGTTTTTCTACATTGATTTCAGCATTCAATCATGAACGATTTGGTTCTTACCTTTCTCTTTAGCGAGACGTAAATGGTTAGTTGCTCGGTTCAGAAGTTCTTCCTTCGACTCGTCTTTTCTATGGAAAGCTATGCCGTAACTGAGTGTAATCCATTCATCCTCAAGCTCTATAATGGAATCCAAGTTCGTGTTGAAGTCATTGTTCCAGAAAGTAATTGCTTTCTGGATCTCATGCAAATCAGTGGAAAATGCAAGCACGGCGAAGTCTTCGCCACGATAGCGAAAACAATAACCGTCATTACGTGATATGGAATTCCTAAGTGTATGACCCAATGCTGTAAGGACATGGTCGCCAATGATATAACCATATTTCTGATTGATTTCATTAAAGTCATCAATATCCATTAACACAAGAGCGAATTTCCGTTCGTTCTGCACGAGTTTTTCAGTCGTATTGTGAAAAGATCTGTGATTATACAAACCTGTTAATGGATCTTTAACAACAGCGTCATCAAAATAACGGATTTCAAGTGGTTCAGGTTTCCGTTGTTTTGTAACGATGAATAACGAAATACCCACTAATAAGAGAAAAGTCATATAAAAACCATATACCCATAAATGCCATTCGTCGGTATATTGTTCTTGAAAAACCCATATACCTGTGTACCCTATGGAGATGAATGCAAATATGATTATGAAGCCAACGAGACGCCAATAAATGAGTCCGTGGATGATGACGAGCAATAAAAAAGGAGCAAACAGACTGTTGACGCCACCGGTGATGAAAATTAACCATAAAATGGCGACCAGGTCCATGCCAATTGATATAAGAGCAAAAACACGATAATACTGATGAAATAACGGTTTAATCCACAAAATGATTTGAATGACTACGGTGTAAATGAAGGCGAATCCAATAAAGTATAAAAATAGATCTTCGTGAGTTTTTAGGTAGTCCAGATAAGTTGAAAAATAAACAAGAAAAACCACTCCGATAAAAATCAACCAACGGACAATTGAAAAATAGTGCTCTGATTTTCGAAAATTATCTGTGTAGATCATATGGATTCCCCTATATATGTTTTGTCGAAAATTTCTTGCAGAATTTATACACTAAAAAGAGGCTGAATAAACATCCAGCCTCTTACTTTGGTTCATTGGCTTACTATTCTTGGAAGAACCTTCTGTTTAACTCGATGTATTCAGTTTCTTCCGCAGGAACCTCATCCTCATGATAAATGGCTTCAACTGGGCAAACTGCTTCACAAGCCCCACAGTCGATACAAATATCAGGATCTATATAGAACATGTCCTTACCTTCTTCAATACAATCTACAGGACATACTTCGACGCATTCACCCGCTTTTTCATCTTTACACGGTGATGTAATGACAAATGCCACAATAATTCCTCCTTATTCATGTATATCTTTATCCTATCATTATTTTAAACAACCACCAAGCAGAAATAAACCCTCTCCCATGAAAATTATATGTACTTTTCGCCAAACTTGCAACAGTGCTACATCGGTTGCATATTCTATACCAGTTCATTGGCTATTTATAAACCTGTCTTTTCACGGCAAAAACTCATGCTAATACGCTTCACAGCTAAACAGTCTACCATCATTCGATCAGACATTTGGAGGGATAAGCTTTGGAAATTATTGTTCAACCGGGAATGACGTTTTACGATCTTTCTCGGACGTTCGGCATTTCATTGGATCTATTATTGAAATCCAATCGTTTCTTGGAACCCGATCAGTTGATTCCAGGCCAAGTTATAAAAATACCTGGTTATGAAACGGTTTCTCATCGGATTCAATCGGGTGATACGCTTTATCAATTAGGGACGACTTACGATGTACCTATAGAGCAATTATTACTGATTAACCAAGTTGAACCGACAAGGCTTGAAATCGGCCAAACGTTGGAAATACCTCGAATAACAGAACAACGAATCACGAATGTACGTAAGCCATATACGTCCGAACGCGTGGAAGATGAATTGATGTTACTTATCTCTCGCTATCCTTTTATGGAACTTCGAACAATTGGAGAATCCGTCTTGGGAAAACCAATTTATGAGCTGCATATCGGGACAGGAGATAAGCTCGTTCATATAAATGGTTCATTCCATGCGAATGAGTCGATTACGACGAATGTTATTATGGCTTTTATAGAGAATTATGCATATTCAATGGTTAATCAAGATCCCATTCGTGGAATTGATATGAGTTCATTTTTTAGAGAGGTTCGGCTTTCAGTTGTTCCCTTAGTCAATCCCGATGGTGTTGATTTAGTGAATGGACAATTACCGAGCGATCAGGAAATTCGTGAACAGGTAATTGAAATCAATAACGGTAGCACAGATTTTCGCTCGTGGAAGGCGAATATCAGAGGGGTCGATTTGAATAATCAATATCCTGCAGGGTGGACGATTGAGCAACAAAGAAAACCCAAAACACCCCAACCACGTAATTTCCCTGGGTTTGGCCCGTTGACGGAACCAGAAGCATTGGCTTTATATAATCTTGCATTTGAAGAGCAATTTGACCGCGTTCTAGCACTTCATACACAAGGTGAGGTTATTTATTGGGGATATGAGGGTCTTGAACCACCTGAAGCGGAACAGATTGCATTGGAGTATCAACAAGTCAGTTCATATACACCGATCCGTTATGTCGACAGTCATGCAGGCTATAAAGATTGGTTTATTCAAGAGTTCCGAAGACCAGGCTTCACTATTGAATTAGGTAAAGGTGTGAACCCACTCCCAATTAGTCAGTTTGATGTTCTTTATGAAGAAATGTTGGGTATTTTCCTGGCCAATTATTATATTTAAACACAAAAAAGAGAGTACACCTCTCAATGACTATAGTAAAGGTGTAACTCTCTTTAATCATTTTAAAAAGAACAATTATGAAATTGACTCTACTTTATAATACTTATTCTTCAAAATAGTTTTTGTAGAATCCGCCCATTTTACCGGTATCATCAATCACAAAATAAAATTCTTCCGTTTCATTCTTCACTTGATAAGTCTTTCCGACTGTAAGACAGTCTGTGACGGTGAACTTTTCTGCATCCGTATTGACACACTTAATTTCTTTTAATGTTTTATTTTCATTCCATGTTTTATGAATCATCGACTACTCCACCTTTTAATCAAACGTATGATTAATTCTTAGATTTTACTCAAATAATTGCTTGTACTTCCCGTAACCTTCTTTTTCTAAGTCCTCTTTTGGGATGAATCGCAGTGCTGCAGAATTGATGCAATATCTCATGCCACCTTGATCTTGTGGTCCGTCATTGAATACGTGGCCAAGATGTGAATCAGCATGTCCACTACGAACTTCCACTCTCCGCATACCGAATGATGTATCGAGTTCTTCGTTCAATGGAGCAATTGGTTTAGTGAAGCTTGGCCACCCGCAATTCGCATCATACTTCTCATTTGAAGAGAATAGTGGTTCTCCACTCACGATGTCTACATAAATCCCTTCTTCTTCATGATCCCAATATTCGTTTTGGTAGGGTGGTTCAGTGCCATTTTCTTGTGTGACAATATATTGCATTTCATTCAGACGATTGCGAAGGTCCTCTTTATCTTGGTCTTTCCAAGTGTTTTCAATAAATTGCTTTCTTCCTGATCCTTTTTTATACAGTTGGTAATGAAAAGAATTTTTTTTGTAATAATCTTGGTGTTCTTCTTCAGCTTCATAGAACGTTTCTGCCGGACGAATTTCTACAACAATGGGTTGGTCGAATTTATTGCTCTCCTCCATTTTCTGTTTCGATTGTTCGGCTAATTGCTTTTGTTCATCATCATGGTAAAAAATAGCTGGTTTATAGGACTCCCCGCGGTCGGCAAACTGACCCTCTGCATCAGTTGGATCAATTTGTTGCCAATAAATCTCCAACAACTCATCATAAGGAAAAATGTTTGGATTGTATGTGATTTGTACTGCTTCCAGGTGACCTGTCGTTTCCGAACATACCTCTTGATAGGTAGGATTTTCAACAGATCCACCTGTATAGCCAGAAACAATCTTCTCTATTCCTGGTCTTCGGTCAAATGGTTCGACCATACACCAGAAGCATCCTCCCGCGAATGTTGCTTTTTTTAATTGTTGTTCCATAATAAGCTCCTTTCTGAATGGCTAAATATATAGTTTAGGTCCTGGTATTCCATCAATTTCGTTTTTATGATCGGTTGTATCTGGTTGTTTCTGTAGCTGCTTATCACCAGAATCAGCTGCTTGAATCGAGCCTCCATCCTCTTGGTCTTCGGTAAGTGACTCTTCTTCCTGATCCTCTGACTCTTCAGTTAACATGATTTTAGCCATATCAATCAACATCGGTGCGTTTTTTATTAGTGGTGCGTATTGTTTCCAAATGGGCAAAACTTGCTGAACAACCTGTAAACCTTTATGGACTTTCGTAATTGAATTTACGAGACTACTCGTTTGTGAATACGGTGCTAAGCCTGCATTGGGTGGCATGGCGTATGGTGGTACATCCTGTGCCTTCGCAGGTAAGTAATTGAGTACCTGTTGCAAAAATGGTGGCTTCTGTGCCGGCGGCTGTTGATAAAAATTAAAAGGATACATAAAGAAAACCTCCTCATAGACTACTACTTATAGTCTACGAATAGGACAGCTATCACGTATGGGCGATTTTACGATATTCTCCAATCAATTGGATTTTTACCTTTCTCGATTAAGTACTGATTCGTTTTCGAGAACGGTTTGCTGCCAAAGAAGCCCCTATATGCGGATAGAGGGCTTGGATGTGCAGAGTGGATGACCAGATGTTTGAATGGATTAATGGTTTGCCCTTTTTTTAATGCATGTTTTCCCCAAAGAATAAACACCACATTTTCTTTTTGCTTACTAATTTTCTCAATGACATGATCTGTAAACTGCTCCCAGCCTAGATTTTGGTGAGAGAATGCCTCACCATCTCGCACGGTCAAAACTGAATTCAGTAACAGAACACCTTGGTTTGCCCAACCGGTTAAGTCGCCATGTTTTGGTTCGCTTATTTGCATATCGTCACTTAATTCTTTAAAAATGTTCCGTAATGATGGTGGAATCGTCTGTCCTTTTGCGACAGAGAAACTTAATCCGTTTGCTTGATTAACGCCGTGATAAGGATCTTGTCCGATAATGACCACTTTCGTTTGGTTAAAAGGTGTTTCATTGAATGCACGGAATAAATCCTGTTTAGCTGGAAAAACGGTTTCTTTCTCATATGCATGCTGCACTGCCTGTATTAATTGTTGAAAATAAGGCTGTTTAAATTCATTCGCTAATTCTTCGTTCCAATCGGTAATTATTTGCATAGTATTTCCCCTTATTATTTCCTGGGAAAGCGCAGGAAACGTAGACATTCGACATGATTATGAAAGGATTATGTCATTAATTGACGCTATATAGTGAAATTAATTGATATTGGCAAATGGTAAGACCTTTAGAAAATGATAATTTAGCAACTTTTGCAGTGCCAATTTGGTCTGAATCAAGTGACCGCTGGATATCAATTGGTTCTTCCATCGGAAATATATGGTATCCATCAAAAATTATTTCAAATAAATCGTTTTCCTCAGAGATTCGACGTTCCTGACCTTCCGTAACGATCTTCCATTGCATCACAAAGTGATTGGACATCCTTTCACCTCTCCTCTGTTCCTTACTATTATCCTAGACGATAGACAGGTTAAGTTTCAAGATATTTGTCATGAACATTCTCAATTTGTGCTATAGACAAAGGAAAGCTGCACTCAACTAGTCAAATCTATGACTCTGAGTACAGCTTTCGGTTAGTCATTTTCGTAATTTAAGTATTCCGTCCATAATTCATCGAATATGGATAATGCCTCCGGAAAAGGACTATTGAATTCAAGGTAATCTGTCAGCTCGGCATAACTGGTTGTTTGTTTTGGAAAGTCATGTTCTTGAAACATCCAGTCAGCGAGCCTTTTTTTATTATTATGTCGATCTCGAATACCTCGATAGCTCATGGCAAAATGATAAAAACTTCTCAATTAAACTCACCTACATTATTCATCAGTATCTGTATACAATGATTTCAAGTGTCTCATTCTTCTTCGGTAAACGATACCAGACATAAAGATTGCTATTTCATATAACAAAATTAACGGTCCAGCAACGAGTAATTGTAATACGAAGTCTGGAGGAGATAACATCGCTCCTAGAATAACAAGAATTAAATAAGCGTACTTTCTTGTTTTCTTCATTACCTTTGGATCCAAAATACCTAAACTCGTTAGAAACATTGCAATTAATGGAACTTCGAAAAAGAACGCAAAAGGAATGGTTGTTTGCATGATGAATTTAAAATAATTTCTGGCTGTGTACATTTCTTGTACAACACCCTCACTTAAATCCAAAAGAAAATGTAAAATTAAGTCTTTAATGAAAAAGAAGCCAAAACCAAGACCCAATACAAACAACAAAAACATTGCGGGAATGTATAACAAACTCACTTTCCGTTCCTTTTTCGTTAATCCTGGGCTGATGAATAGCCACAATTGTAATCCTAGAAATGGCAAGGTAATGATCAATCCTGCCATCGTGGCAATCATAATGTAGACCCAAATAATTTCAAAAGGGCTCAAAATTGTCAGCTGGAAAGGTACATCGCCTTCAACGTAAAAGTAGATATCTTTTGCGAAATAAAATCCAAGTCCAAAAAAGACAATAAATACACCTAGAGAAATGAACAATCTTTTTCTTAACTCACCTAGGTGACCTGTCCAATGCATATCTTCTGGAATTGTTTGTGTGTTTTTTGCCATATCTTTCACCCTTCTAACGACAAAGCTTACTCTTTTGAACGAATAAAACAAGTATTAAGAATAAAAGAAGATGTAAGGGAGTCCTTACACCTTTCAGTTCCCAACGTATTTATTGATCTTTTTGATTCGTATCTTTTTGATCTTTTGAAGAGGAGTCATCATTCACTAAATCGTTTGTTGCTTTTTTAAATTCTTTCAACGTGCTACCAAAGGCCTTTCCGACTTCAGGAAGCTTAGAAGGTCCGAATACCAACAATGCAACAATTAGAATCAAAATCAAGCCAGGAATACCAATTCCTCCAAGTGACATAAAAATGCACCTCACGATAATAAGTTAGTTTATTTCAATGAACTTAACGATTATTTTCCTTTTCATCTTCTTTTTCACTTTTTGATGAATTTTTGAATTCTTTGAACGTTTGTCCAAATGCTTTACCTAATTCGGGCAGTTTTTTTGGCCCGAATAAAACAAGTAAAATTAATAGAATTAATATTAATCCTGGAATTCCTACATGCACGGCTCACACCTGCCATTTCTTCATCTGTTACCTTCTTATTTTCACCGATTTGGAGAAATATTGCAAACATAAGGTTCATTTGTTGTAAAATATTCACGTTTTATCTCGTTCGTAAACATAAAATACATGCTCATATTTATTTTTCTCATCCACAATACCTTTTTGACTGGATACTTCCTCCCATTGACTCCAATTGACTTCAGGAAAATAAGTGTCCCCTTCAAATGTTTCATGAATTTTTGTGACATACATTCGGTCGACAAAATCAATCGCTTTTTCAAATAGTTGCGAACCACCGATGATGATGATTTCATCATAAGATTTAAAGCGATCTAGCTCGTCCCATGAATGAATGACGGTACAACCTTCCTGCTCATATTTTTCATCTCTGGTCATGATAATATTCTCTCTATTCGGCAAGGGCCTTCCAATGGATTCAAACGTTTTCCGTCCCATTACGATGGGTTTACCTGTAGTCACTTTTTTAAAATATTTTAGGTCATTCGGTAGATGCCAAGGCATTCCGTTCTGATGACCGATGACTTGATTTTCATCAAATGCAACCATTAACGAATACATGCTGTCATCACTCCTTAAACCGCAACAGGTGCTTTAATTGGTGGGTGCGGATGATAGTTCTCGATCTGAATATCTTCCACATTAAAATCGAAAATATGTTGTTTGTCTTTATTCAGTGTTAATGTTGGCCCCGTTTTAGGTGTTCGGGAAAGTAACGTGTTTATTTGCTCAAAATGATTATGGTAAATATGAGCGTCCCCAATCGTATGGATAAACTCACCGACTTCAAGTTGACATTCATGGGCGACAAGATGAGTCAATAAAGCATAACTTGCAATATTGAATGGAATACCAAGGAAAACATCACCACTTCTTTGGTAAAGCTGACAGGAAAGTTTCCCGTTTTCTACATAGAATTGGAATAATGTGTGGCAGGGTGGTAAAGCCATTGATGGAACATCTACCGGGTTCCATGCAGAAACAATTAACCTTCTTGACGAAGGATTTTGTTTAATTTGTTCAATGACTTGTTTTAGCTGGTCAACCGTTTCATCGGCTGGTCCACGCCAATCTCGCCACTGTTTTCCATATACATTTCCCAGTTCGCCAAAACGATTGGCGAACTCATCGTCAGTAAGAATATTTTCTTTAAAAATCGCTAATTGCTTTTCGTATTGCTTTTTAAATTCAGGATCTTTTTGTGATCGAATACCAAAATCGGTCATGTCAGGCCCGTCATATTCTTCACTTTCCACCCAAGATTTAAAAGCCCACTCGTTCCAAATATTGTTGTTGTGCTCCAATAAATAACGAATATTTGTATCACCTTTGATGAACCAGAGTAATTCACTGACGATTAATCGGAGAGGCACTTTTTTTGTTGTCAATAATGGAAAGTTTTCATTTAAATCAAATCGCATTTGATAACCAAAGATCGACCTTGTTCCTGTTTTCGTTCGATCATCTCGGTCAGAGCCATTTTCCATTACTTGCTTGCATAAATCTAAATAAGCGTGTTCATTTTTATTCACCACTTATGCCTCCCTATCTGTTTCTTATTCATATTGTACCTAATTTTCAGCGATTATGACAATCATATAACAAATAGTCTTAATCCGAATAATTAATCATGCCCACTCATAAAAGTTTTAATATCAAAGTGCAAAGGGTGATGAAAAGATGTTACGCAAAAAAAGAGGAAGACCAATGTTGTTGGGAACCGTTGCAGGTAGTTTGGCCATCAGTTCACCCCTCATCCTTCATGTACCCGTTGACGCTCAAACAAAAGAACAAATATCAGAGCTTAAACAATTGAAGTATGGAGACCATGAACAAGCGGTTGTTGAACTACAACGAAAATTAAAGGTACTTAGACATTATCAAGGTGAGTATACACCCAATTACAATATCCTAACTGAACACGCTGTGAAGAGTTTTCAATCAGAACACTCACTAGAAGTCAGCGGTGCAGTGAACGATGAAACCATTATTGCCTTGGAAGATGAAATGGAACAACATTACCATGAATCGATTCGTCGTTATGCTGAAAAATTAACATATGGTGAACAATCCAATCGGGTCAAAAATGTTCAACGCGCGCTAAGCTACTTTGGCTATTACGATTTTGCGATTGACGGGATTGCTGGTGTAAAAACAAAAAACGCATTGGAAAGCTATGGAGATATTGAAGGATTCGACCTGGCTTTGGACACATTGAAGACACCTGAACCGACTGTCCAGCAAGTGCAGTCTTCCAATAGTCCAACCAACCGTTCACAAGTAACACAATCGCAATCAGCGTCAACGAAACCTAAAGAACAATCCGTTACGAAGACTAAAACAACAAGCAAAGCGAGCCACGCATCGGTTATGAAAACAGCTCAATCTCATATTGGAACACCTTATGTTTGGGGTGGAGAAACGCCTACTGGATTCGATTGTAGTGGATTCTTACAATATGTATATAATCAGCATGGCATTTCGCTGCCAAGAACAGTGAGTTCCATTTGGAATTCGACAAAATCGGTGGATCAACCAAGTATCGGTGATTTAGTGTTTTTTGAAACCTACCGCTCAGGTCCTTCTCACGCCGGTATTTATCTTGGTAATGGCAAGTTTATTCATGCGGGTGCGTCAACGGGTGTGACCATTAGTCATTTAGATAATAACTACTGGAAGTCACGATATATCGGTGCAAAATCCGTCCGTTAACATTAAAAAGGATCATCGATTCTCTGGGTGAATCGGATGATCCTTTTTTGTGTATACTATTCTTGCTCAATTCTTTTTGTTCTGCTGGTTCACTGGCTAATATGTTATTGCTTGACGCTAAACTGACTATTCAGTATACTGAAAGTGCAATAAAGATGTGAAGGATTTGGTTTTTTTTGGCAAGTGATTGATGAATTTCAGATGGTGAATCATTGATCTTGCAAACGAACTAGTCACTTTACATGTTATTGTGAATATCACACACCATCAGGTGAAAGTTTTTAGGAGGATTTATTTAAATGGAAAACGGCGTAGTAAAATGGTTTAATGCTGAAAAGGGCTATGGATTCATTCAAGTTGAAGGTGGAGACGATGTATTCGTACACTACTCTGCAATTCAAGAAGAAGGATTCAAAACATTAGATGAAGGTCAAGAAGTTGAATTTGAAATTGTGGAAGGCGACCGCGGACCACAAGCAGCTAATGTAAATAAAAAATAATAAACAAAAAATATACCCTGGCCAAGCCTATCGTAGGTTTGGCCAGTTTTCTTTTTGATAAACACACATAAAATTTTCAATCAGCTATTGTTTATTTTCTAATTCTTTATTATGCTTATAGTTGTTTTAAACGCAGTTCGCAAAATCCTGCGTAATCAAAACTAAGGAGTGGTTTGAATGTCAAACGAAGTATTATGGTTAATTTTTGCATTGGTCAATTTCTTATTGGTCATATTTATCTATCGTATTTTTGGGAAAAATGGTTTGATTGTTTGGATTGGGATGTCCACCGTACTCGCAAATATGCAGGTGTTGAAAACAGTAGAATTATTTGGTGTGACGGCGACGTTAGGGAATATCGTTTATGGAACGATTTTTCTCGCAACAGACATCATCAACGAAAAATACGGTAAAGAAGAAGCACGAAAAGCAGTGTGGTTAGGCTTTTACACGTTGATTACGATGACTATTGTCATGCAATTTGCCTTGCTATTTCAACCGCATGAATCAGATGTTGCCCATGAAGCACTTTCGGATATTTTCAGTCTTGTTCCGCAAGTGGCGGTTGGTAGTTTGCTGGCATATATCATCAGTCAGAACATTGATGTCGTTATATTTGCGAAATTAAAGAGCAAATTTGCCGGAACGAAATTTTTATGGATACGTAATAACTTAAGTACTATGATCAGTCAGTTGATTGATACGACGATCTTCTCAGTTATAGCATTTTGGCATTTCCTAACGACGGATATGAGTGTGTGGCTTTCCATTTTCCTTTCAACTTATGTCATCAAATTTCTCGTATCAGCACTGGACACACCGTTTATGTATATGGCCAAGAAAATCCATAAATCATAATTGAATTCCCCTGTTAAAGTAATCAACGTTAATACTTAACAGAACCATAAAAAAAGGATGCTACAAGTCTTATGAACACGTAGACATCCTTTTTTTTACATTCACTTCACCTATTTTTTGGTTTCTACGGGATTCTGGTCATTCGAAATCCAGTCACTGAAACTTCCCGGGTATAGCTTCACATTCTCGTAGCCTGCTTGCAATAAGGCTAAGACATTCGGTGTTGCCGTTACACCAGAGCCACAATAAACAATCACTTCCTTATTCCGGTCGATTTCTTGAAAATGTTTATTAATTTCTGGCTGGCTTTTCAACTGTCCATCTTCAAAAAGTTGTGACCAATCATAATTCACAGCACCTGGTATATGCCCTGCTTTGTGGTCGATTGGTTCGATTTTTCCACTATACCTTTCAGCACTTCGTGAATCAATCAAGGTTACATCTTCATTATTGAGCTTTTGTTTCACTTCTTTCTGATTGACCATAAGCTTTTCGTTTACTTGAAAATCTCCGTACGTTACAGGTTCTTTTTCGACCGAACCCGATTCAGTAGGAAAACCATGATCTTTCCACGCAGTGAAACCCCCATTCAATATCGAAATGTTTGAATGGCCGATGACCATTAGCATCCAATACATCCTAGAAGCAAAAGCATGATTATCATCATAAACAATGACTTCGGTATTCCGGTCAATTCCTCGATCGCCTAGTTTTTGAGCAAATGCTTGCCAATCTGGAAGCGGATGCCTACCACCAATTCGATGTTCATGCACAGGGTCACTGAGATCACTGTCTAAGTTGAAATAGACGGCACCAGGTATATGGGCGGAACGATAATCCATTTCCCCTTTCGATGTGTCTTGTAAATCGAAGCGGCAATCCACAAACTGTACGTTCGAATCTTTCCATTTTTGATAAGCCTCATCTACTGAAATAAACATTAAACCTCTCCCCTTCCCTCGTTATATTTTTCTAAAGCTCTATTTTCCATCGGAATTCGTTTGGACATTAGCACGATGTGTAAAATGGGGAATATAATTGCTGACCAATAGGCATGAAACAATAAAGAAATTACGATGAATTCTAGGAACACAATCCAATAATTTGGATGTCTTACAAAACGAAAAAGTCCTCTATTCACTAACCTTGCGCCTGGTAGCACAATGATTTTCGTGTTCCAAAATCGCCCCATAGTGTGGAGCAACCAAAAACGCAAGAGTTGTAGCACGACAAAGCTAATCAACCATATGGCAGATAAAGTAGCTTGTAGTTGATGGTTAAAATAGGCTTCAATCAACAACGCCAAGAAAAATATTGTGTGCACCCAAACAATCCAATGATAATAAGGATCTTGGATTTCGATTGCTCCTCGGGCTTTCTGATATTTTTCATTCGATTTGGCCAGACGTAATTCATAAAGCCGTTGTAAGATAAGATAAAACCAGATGCCAAGATAAATCATTCGCTACGCTCCATTAATAGCATCTCTGATGAAAATCCTGGCCCTAAAGCAGTCACTAAGTGTTTTCCTTCTTTTTTAGACGTTTCTTCATTCAAAAATGCCTCTAAGACAAAAAGTACGGTCGCTGATGACATGTTCCCGAATTGCCGTAAAACGATTGAGGACAGGTGGGCATCTTGATGGGGATAGAGTAATTCTTCTATATTTTTAAGTATTTTTTTACCGCCAGGATGAGCGATTAACTGATTGATTTCACTTAAATCTATGCTGTTATTTGCAAGGAAATCATTCAAGTGATTTTTCCAAAAAGTATGGACGAGTTCAGGTATTTCGCGAGAAAAGATGACGTGGAACCCATCATCTTTTACATCCCATCCCATAAGATCCATGGAATTTTTCTTAATTCGTGAACTGGATGCGGTCAATTGAAAACTCGGACCATTTTCATTTGATGGATGGTCCGTTCCCAACAGCAATACAGCCCCTGCCCCATCTGAAAATAAGGCTGTACCGACAATATCCTTAGGTGTTAGGTCATCCGGATGAAAGGCGACACTCGCCAATTCGGTAGCAACGAGTAAAACAGATTTCGTTGGATGCGCTTTCAAGTAATCATACGCACGAGCCAGACCACTGGCGCCACCTGCACAACCTAGGCCAAATAAAGGCATGCGTATAATCCGGTCGTTCAAATCTAACCGGTTGATGAGTTGGGCGTCCAAGGTTGGCGTTAATACCCCGGTGCTATTGACGGTGATGATGGCATCAATATCCGGTACCTGCACTTCATGTTGATTGTTGAGGCATTTTTTAACAGCTTCAAAAGCAAGTTGAACGCCATGTTCTTCATATAATTTGTTTCGTTCCCGAAACGATCTTTGTTGCTGAAAAAAAGAAGGATGAACAACAAAATGGCGTTTGCTGATATCCGCTTGGTCAAATACATTCAAAAAGCGTCGCAATCGTCGATCAGACACAAAAGAACTGATGAATTTTTTTGCGTCTTCTTGTGTTAATTGCTGTTCAGGAACAGCTGTACCAACCGAATGAATCATCGCCATATAGATGTTCCTCCTTCAAATTCAGGTCTAATTTAAGAAAGAGAAATTCCATAAATATCCGAATACTTACTCGTCAGGTATTCGACAAGATATTGATGGTTTAACCCTTCACCTGTTACATCGTGCAATAAATCGAGAGGTTCTTTCATGCTACCATGTTGGTGAATATGGTGATTTAACCATTCTTTAATCTTTCCTAGTTCGTTTTGTTCAATTGCTTGTTCGATATTGATTTCTTTTTCAAGTGTATGTTTAAACTGAGCGCCATACATATAGCCCAGTGCATAAGAAGGAAAATAACCAAAGTCTCCGCCAGCCCAATGAATATCCTGTAACACGCCTTGACGGTCTGATGGTGGCTGGATGCCTAAGTATGTTTCCATTTTGTCATTCCAAATTTCAGGTAAATCTTTTACCTTTAAATCGCCGTTCAATAAGCCTTTTTCAATTTCATAGCGTAGCATGATATGCAGTGCATAGGTCATTTCGTCAGCTTCAATTCGAATAAACGACGGTTTCACTTCATTGATCGCTCGGTAAAAATCCTCTGTTGCAAGATCTTTAAACGATTCAGGTGCATAGTTTAAGAATGTAGGATAATTCGTATCCCAAAATGTTTTGCTTCTACCAATGAAGTTTTCCCAAAATAATGATTGTGATTCATGTATTCCCATTGAAGTGGCAGAACAAACCGGTAACCCATAGAGCTTAGGATCGAATCCTTGTTCATACAAGGCGTGTCCACCTTCATGAATCGTTCCGAAAACTGCTGTTCGGAAATCTTTTTCATCATAATTCGTGGTAACTCGAACGTCTTGTGGATTGATTTCAATTGCAAAAGGATGAACGGTTTCATCTAGCCTACCTGCTTCAAAATCGTATCCCATTTGATCTAGCACATATAAGGCAAATGCCTCTTGCTTCTCTTTTGGAAATTGAACGGTAATTTGATCGATTTTTGGTTTGATCGGTGATGCTTTTACCTGTTCGATCATACGAGATAAATCTTTTTGCAACTTAGGAAATACACCGTCTAACGTATCGACAGTCATGCCCGGCTCATAATGCTTTAAATGCGCATTGTAAATATGTCCTTCGTATCCCCAGTAATTCGCAAACCGAATATTATAATCGACGATCTTTTCTAAATAAGGTTGAAACATGGAATAATCATTTTTGTCCTTTGCTTCCTGCCAAACCGATTCGGATTCAGAAGTTAACTGAACAAACGCTTTGAACTCTTCAACTGGAATTTTATGATGAAACTCGTATTCACGTTGCACTAATTCAATCGAGCGACGAATATATGGATTTTCTGATGATTGTAGCTCATCAATGAATTCTTTCATCCGGTCAGATGTCTGTAATTGATGGAGTCTCTCAGATAAATAAGATAATGTTTCGGAACGTTGTTTGATGCCTTTTCTCGGTGCTTTTGTCCGAAGATCCCAAGCAATTAAACTACTTGCTTCTCTGTAGTGTGAAATCGTTTTATATTCTTCTAGAAATAGCTGTTCACTTTTTGTTAATTTCATTGCTGGAGCACCTGCTTCCTACTTTGGTTTTCTTCCGAAATATTGATAATAGTCCGTTCGAATAAATCCATTGAATAACTTTCTTTTCTTTGTGGCTTTTTTGCCATAAAGTTGTTCAAAATTTTCGTTCGAGGTTAGTATATATACACTCCATGTCGGATAGTCTTTCATAATACTTCCTAAGGATTGATACATTTTCTCGACATCTTTCTTTTCACCAATCCGATCCCCATAAGGCGGATTTCCAATCAAGTAGCCACCTTCAGTCCTAGGTTTGAAATCCTCGACACGCATTTGTTTAAACTGGATGAGATCTCCAAGTCCGGCTTCTAAAGCGTTCTGTTTTGAAATTTGAATCGCTTTTGGATCTAAATCACTGCCGTGAATATCAAGAGGTTGATCATAATTGGCTAAGTCCTCAGCTTCTTCCAGCGCCCGATCCCAAATATCCTGTGGAAGTGTATTCCACTCTTCAGCCGCGAAGCTACGATTGAATCCAGGGGCGATATTTTGACCGATTAAAGCGGCTTCAATTGGAATCGTTCCAGAACCGGCGAATGGATCGACAAATGTCCGGTCCGGTCGCCAATTAGTCAACTGAATTAAAGCAGCTGCCAATGTTTCTTTCAGGGGTGCTTCCACTTGGTCAATCCGGTAGCCTCTTTTATGCAATCCTGCTCCGGAAGCATCCAGTGATAAAGTGACTTGGTCTTTTAATATGGAAACTTCAACTTTGTACCGAGGTCCCGTTTCTGGCAACGCAGTATAAATTTTCTTTCGCTCTTGAATTTTTTTCACAATTGCTTTTTTGACAATACGTTGACTATCCGGTACCGAATAGAGTTTCGATTTATGTGATTTACCTACGACATGAATAAAACCTTCTTCTTCAATCCATTCGTGCCATGGAAGCTCAAATGTCTGGTCAAATAGTTCTTCAAACGAAAAAGCGGAAAATTGCCCTATCATAATTTTAATTCGATCAGCGGTTCGCAACCAAATATTCGTTCGGGCGATCCCTGCTAAATCGGATTCAAATATGACACGACCATTTTCCGTTTGAATGTTTTCATAACCTAGTTGTTTAATTTCTTCTTTGACAAGACCTTCGAGCCCCATTGCTGCTGTAGCAATCAATGTTACGTTGTCTTTCAAAAGTATTCATTCCCTTCTAGGGCTCCCTCTATATGTATAAAAAAATGACCGATAAATGCTACATAAGCCATGTTCTGTTCCTTTGTACTGCAAACGGTGGTCAGCCTCGTACTCCGGTGTAACCATCTATCTGCAGACTTGTCTAGCAAGCCTGCCTCTATGCTAGGTTGAATTCCCTGCAATAGAGCGCCCCTACCTTATTTTGGGTTTCTCACTCGAGGGGTTTACCGCGTTCCACCTTGATTGTTTCCAATCAAGCTCGTCTCTGTGGCACTTTAAAGGGTCATGGACCATATCCATTAAGGACGTAGGTCGAAACCCTGCCGTCAGCGATTCTTCGCTGCCTTGACTTATTGTTTCGTCAAGCACGAACACTACAAGCATCTCAGCTTGTGTGAGCATGGACTTTCCTCTCGCAAACATGTGCGAGCGGTTACTTGAGCATTTATCATATTTGGTTTAGTTCATCTATTATAACATAGGAAGAAGGGCCAGTATAAGTAATTTGCTGGAATTTTAATCATAATCGTTTTAGTATTTTTTTCCAAATACAGCTTTTTCAAGGTTCGACAAACGTTGTAACACATCCGCATTCACTTGAGAACGTGGCGTTGAACCAGTCGATGTGTTTGTTGAGCTCGCTTGTGTTAATCTGCTTACTTCTTCTTTCAGACGCGTGATTTCTTTTTGAAACTGTTCATAATCCTGAATGACAACATCTAAAAACTCGTCCACTTCATCTTGGTTATAACCTCGCATCGTTGTTTTGAACTCTTTATCCAGTATTTCCTGTGACGTTAAATTAATTCCTTTCACTTCCATTCACCTCCACGATCTATAACTCATTCATCTCTCTAGCAATATCCTCTAATGTAAAAGATGAAATAACATCCATTTCATACATATGACTTTCTTGGTACGTTCTTGCCAATTCTTCGAAATATTTCGGTGAGCCTCCATGTTCTTCTTCATAAACGAGTATACAAGCGTCTGTTTTTTCAATAAACCATTTATCCTTGGTGACATACTGCCGCGGATGTTCGTAAGGTTTGTTCATTAAAGGTTGATAAAAATCAGCTTGTTGAATCATTTGGTAATATTTTTCCTGAACGGGCTCTTTCCATACTTTTTCTTGTTCCATAAATGGTGGAACGATGGCTGTATAGATGGTGTATGCTTCTTTTAGTTCTTGAATGAGATCAAATGCCCATGTTTCCACACCTGGTTGCCCAGAAAGCAATACCCATTCTACGCCGTTCTCCAGATAGCGCAAGAGAGATCGTTTAATGGCTTCTTTAATAACAAGGATTTTCTCATCTTTGTCATCTCGGATATTCAATTCATATGGTTTATAACCTGTAATGGTAATTGCATTCATCGTCATAATATCAGTATATCAAAAAAAGAGCTAGATTTCTCTAGCTCTTCTGACATAATTCCATCTAATTTTTTTCTTGACCTGATCGTAGGTCTGCTGTAGTGAATGAATAAGGTAATAAATTCCCAATAGTCGTTTCTTCAATTTCGCCCGTTCGATTCCCCATATAGATCGGTGTATCAGCTGAAAAGAATTCGGCCATCACTTGCCTACAAGAGCCACACGGTGCAACTGGCCGGTCCGTATTAGCAATGACCGCAAGTTGGTCAAAGTCTTTTTCCCCTTCTGAAACAGCTTTGAAAATAGCGACACGTTCTGCACAACAGCTAACTGGATAAGCGGCATTTTCAATATTACATCCTTGGTAAACTTTCCCGCTTTTCGTTACCAAAGCAGCTCCTACTGGGAATTCAGAATAAGGAACATACGCTTTGTCCAGCATTTCTTTTGCCAGGTTCATTAATCGATCTCGATCCATTTTGCTTCCCCCTACCCTATCTCAGTTTACTATTGATCTTCATAATTACTGTGCGTCAAATTGGTCTAAAACCAAATCGAAGTTATATAAAACCGAGTGATATAGCTCCATAAACCTCTTTCTTCTGACGTCGTGAAAATAACTATGTAAGATCATGATTTCGAGGTTATCTTTCGTGTTTGTTATTTGATTGGGAAAAATCGGGAGTTTATGAACGATAGCCTGGGCCTCTGTCTCCCATTTTTCTATTTGATCGAAAAGCGGATAACTTTCTTTTTTAACAATAGCAAAATCGTCATAATCTTTTCGATTAAACTTTCTGCCTTCTGTATATTTGTAAAATAAGTCCTCGAGTAAGTTTTCTTTTAAATCTTTAGTAAACGCGATAAATTCTTCCATGATCTCACCTACCAGTGATGATAATGTATCATGAAATAGCCTATTGCGCCAATCATTCATTTATTTTTTTACATGCGCTTTTGAAAAAAAACGATCTTCTAAAATGGTCAATTCTTTCTCCAAACGTCCTAGTGATTTCAACAGTAATTCCTTTCGAACGTGATCTTCTCTTATAATCGGCTTCTTCATCAGTATCGTCCTCCTTTGTTTTCGCTTAGCTATACGTTTACACACCTTATAAAGAATCTCCTTCAAGCCTGACAAAACTAGAAGGATACCGACAAAGAATCTGTTGAATCACCTCTTCTCGGCAAATGGATTTTTCACCTTTTCGATTGTATTCGTCAAATTTGCCAATCCGCCTCGTTTCGCATAAAATTGCTCCCCGATCGGTTTGATTTCTTTTATTTTAATATCTTTGAACCAACGTTTTTTGACTCTCTTTCGATCAAACCAATCTGTTCGTCTTTCAAACAAATAATGTTTTGTGTCTGAAAATGTTTGATCAAGTGTAGGTGTCTCAATTCGTTTCTCAAATAAAAACTGTTCATATTCCATTCGGCTTCCGGTCACTTCCACTTGATCCGAGAACGCCTTAAATAATGGGTAGTGATCTTGCTCAAACAAAATAGAGGCAATTTTTTTTCCAAATTGAATGCGCTTTGTTACTTGTTTGAAACGTGGAACAAAGTCGCCGTATAGTTCGCCGTTTAACGTGGGTAATAACACAGCATTCAAGTTAAAGATTGACTGGAGATGATAAGGAATCCGGCGGAATACCTTTTTTCGATAAGGTTCGTTTTCAATGATTGGATGCTGGATTAAGTTTTGTTCATTGATGATTTGGGCATACATTAGTTGATTAAGGTCTTTATTCTTAAAAAATTCATACCACATCTCTTCCATGAATGAAGAAACATGGAAGTATTTCAGTAGAAAAAACATCGGCCTATTTTGTTCTACAGATAAATGGTAGATGAGTAATTGAGGATACGCATCTTGGAATATATACCAATTGGTACTTTCATACGTCAAATAGAGAGATTTCAGTTCTTGTTTTGATAATAAATTTTGGTATGTCTCAGTCGATAAATCTGTCATATTCCATCCTGCATTCCGAGAAACAAAACTTGCTAAAAATGCCCACTGTATATCTGGGTAACGTTCATAGAACTCTAAATATGCTTTCGTTCTAGATACATTATCGATATTATGTTTTTCTGTTTGGTCCTTAATATAGTGAATCCATAGCTGTATCATGTACCTCTTCCTTTGCGCGCTGTTTTTATACAGTATGTACAAATGAGTCGATTCAAAAACGTTCATTCTGCTTCATTTTATTGATTCACAATAGGAACCTACTCTATTGTTTGGTAAAATAGATAGGAAACACACGTTTGTCAGTGTACGATTTAACGATATTGTAAAACGGCAATGACTACACTTCTGATACAATAATGTCAGGGTTCCATGAAAGGAAGGTATCCATGAATTATCCGAATGGAAAAAAAGCCACACCAAAAGCGACGATCAATCAATCAAAAAACATACTGAATACATACGGTAATCGCGGAATGACCCTCGAAAATGAAATTGTGGAAACGAATAAGTTTTATTTAGATACAAATATTGCTGTCATTCATAAAAAACCGACACCTGTTCAAGTCGTACAAGTCGATTATCCGAAACGTAGTGCAGCGGTCATTAAGGAAGCTTATTATCGAAGACCCTCGACTACAGACTTCAATGGCTTGTATAAAGGCAGATATATTGACTTTGAAGCAAAAGAAACGAATAATAAGACATCTTTGCCATTTTCCAATATTCATGACCACCAGGTAGAACATATGCGAAATGTCGATCAACATGGAGGTATTTGCTTTTTCATTATTCGATTCAAACCTTTAAATGAAACTTATTTGTTACCGATACGTCCATTTATACGAGCATGGGATACGGAGTTTGATGGAAAACGAAAATCCCTACCCTACACTTTTATTAAAGAAAAAGGCTTTGAAATTCCTTTTAGATTACAAGCAAAAGTTGATTACATCAAAGTCATCGAGAAGGTATACATTAACGGAGGAGATTAATTATGAGTCAAGAAACAAAAAGTCGAAAGGCTAAGAAACAACAAAATAAAAAGAAGAAAAAGTTTAGTTGGAAAAAATTATTTATCAGCTTATTGATTGTCGGTTTATTAGGTACAGTGATTGCTGTAGCTGTTGCGATATCTTTTATTAGCGATGCACCAAGCTTAGATGCTGAACAGCTTGAAGATCCACTTTCTACAATAATCTTAGATAGAAACGGTGATTTTGTAGGCGAACTAGGTTCAGAAAAAAGACGTAAGATTACTTATGAAGAACTGTCTCCATTAATGGAAGACGCCGTATTGGCTACGGAGGATGTACGATTTTGGGATCACAACGGCATTGATTTCAGGCGTACAGCAGCTGCAGTCGTTGCGAACATTACAGACGGCTTTGGATCACAAGGCGGAAGTACAATTACTCAACAAGTCGTCAAAAATGCATTTTTAACGAAAGATAAGAAAATTAAGCGTAAAGTCCAAGAACAATACTTGGCCATTCAATTAGAACAAGAATACTCAAAGCAACAAATCTTGATGATGTACTTAAATAAAATTTATTATGGTAACGGGCTTTACGGTGTTGCCAAAGCTTCAGAGGTTTACTTTGGAAAGAAAGACTTGGAAGAATTGACGATTGCCGAAGCGGCATTACTGGCAGGGATTCCACAGCGACCTTCCGCTTATGATCCGATCAAGAACCCGGATTTAGCTGAAGAGCGTCGGAATACGGTATTGGACTTAATGGTTCACCACGATAAAATTACCGAAGAGCAGGCTGAAGAAGCTAAACAAGTAGCTGTAGCCGATATGATTCAAGATGGTTATGAAACAGAAATACCTTATGATTCATTCATCGAACAAGTCATTCGTGAAACGGAAGATGAATTAGGCGATGATGTTGACATCTTCTCTTCTGGATTAACGATTCATACGACACTTGATCGATCTGCCCAAGAACATGTTGAATATCTGTTAAGTGACGATTCACCTGTAAGCTTCCCGGATGACGAAATGGAAGCAGGGATTGCCGCAATTGATACAAAGACAGGTGAAATTTTAGCAATTGGTGGCGGTCGGAACAAAAAAGACGGTATTGGTGCTGGTTTTAACTATGCATTAAGTTCAAACCGTCCACCAGGTTCAGCCATTAAACCTGTATTGGATTTTGGACCTGCCATTGAACATTTAAAATGGTCTACGTATCATCAAATGAATGATGAGCCAATATCTTTTCCTGGTAAAGATGAACCAATTCGAAACGCAGGGAGAGGTTATCATGGCTGGATGACAATGCGCGAGGCATTGTACCAATCCTATAACACGACAGCCTACAAAGCGTTTGATGAAGTTGGTGCTGAGAAAGCATATGAGTTTGCTGAAGGCTTAGGTATGAAAATGCCAGAACACCTCGTTCCTGCTGATTCAATCGGTGGTGGCAAATTGGAAACGAATCCACTTGAAATGGCCGGAGCTTTTACAGCCTTTGGAAATGAGGGAATTTACAATGAACCTCACTCAGTCAAAAAAGTCGTTATGAGCGATGGAGAAGAAATTGAAATCAACCCAGAGTCTCGTGTAGCTATGTCTGATTACACCGCTTATATGATTACGGATGTATTGAAAGATGTACCTAGAATTGGTACTGGTTCAAGATATACCAATGTGAGCGTTCCTGTTGCTGCGAAAACAGGTACGACTAATGACGACAAGGATTCGTGGTTGGTCGGTTATTCAACCAATTTCACGATATCCGTTTGGAGTGGTTACGCTGAGGAACAAAAATCAATTCCGGATAAATCAATATCTCAACGATTATTCAGTCAACTGATGAACCATATGTCTGAAGGTATAGAAACAGCTGATTTCGCACGACCAAGCTCTGTCATAGAAGTTGCGGTCGAAAAAGGTTCTCGTCCAGCAAAATTAGCTAGTGATTATACACCATCTAGTCAGATCGTTACAGAGTTATTTGTAAAAGGTCATGAACCTACTGAAACATCTGATACCTATGTTGAAATGGATCCTGTTTCCAACTTTGATGCAATCTATGAGGAAGAAGATCAGCTCATTAACTTGTTCTGGGAGCATCCATTACTTGGTGATTCTGATCGAGATATCGATGTTGAATTTGAACTAAGTGTCTCTGTAGATGGTAGTGACATGCAATCTGTCACAACGACACCTGAGACAGAATTCACATTCGATGAAATTGAACCAGGATCTACTTATGCGTTTGAACTCGTTGCGATTGATGCCAATAATAGTGAAAACCAAAGTGATCCTGTCACTGCCTCAGTAGAAATTCCTGAAGAAGAGGAAGAAGAACCAGAGCAAGACGAGGAAGAATCGGAAGAAGAAAATGAAGAAGAAAATCAAGAAAACAATGGTAATAACGAAAATGGTAACGACGGTAATAGTGGAAATGGTAACGATGACAGTAATAACGATGAAAACACTAATGGTGGCAACACTAATTCTGGCGACGACAATGATAGTCAAGAAGGTGACCAAGAACAAGATCAAACCGAAGAACAAAATGGAAATGATAACACGGAGACTGAGCCTGATAGTGAAGAAACTGATAACACAACGAATGACTCTTCAGGAAACCAGTCTTCTGAAAATCAAGAAGACGCTGCATAAATAAAAACAAAAAGACATTGAGATTCAGTTCTCAATGTCTTTTTTGTGATGTTTTATTTTCGTGCTACTCCCTGAGTGTATGTCTTCACGGTTAATATGCTTATCTTCAACATTAATTGGCTACGCTTCAACATTTATTTTTATTTGTTCAACGTTAATTAGCTGGGCTTCAACATTAACTTTCAATTCTTCAACACTAATCAATCATTCTTCAGCATTAATCTAAAGATCTTCAACATATGAAAGCCAGCTTCTCAATAGAAGCTGGCGATTGTTTTGTTCAGTTACGTTTTCGAAATGACTTCCTTTTTCTTCATCCGCTTTTGGCCTTCCCTGCAGAGTTCCAGTAAAGGACATTCTGGACAGTTTGGTGACTTTGCTCTACAATGATAACGACCGAAGAAAATCATTCGGTGATGCGTATCGCTCCATTCTTCCTTTGGGATTTTTCGCATTAATGTTTTTTCTACTTCAAGTACTGAATCCTTCCAACGACAGATTCCCAGTCGCTTTGAAACACGCTCAACATGTGTATCAACAGCTATTGCTGGCATACCAAAAGCGACAGACATCACAACATTGGCTGTTTTTCTTCCTACACCAGCCAAACCAATTAATTGATCATAATCATTCGGTACTTTCCCATCATAGTTTGCAATCAAATCTTCGGAAAGTTTGCGAATGTTTTTTGCTTTACTTCTAAAGAGTCCGATCCGTCGGATATCATTTTCCAATTCTTCTAATGGAACATTTAAATAGTCTTCTGGTGATTGATATTTCTTAAAAAGATCGGGAGTTACTTTGTTAATGAGCGCATCTGTTGCTTGGGCTGATAAAACGACGGCAATCAATAGTTCAAATTCGTTTGAATGAGTCAATTCACACTCAGCATCTGGAAACATATCTTCGAAAGTATCTAGAACAACTCTTATTTGTTTCTTCGTCAGCAAGGTTTTCCCCCCTACTCTTCCAACCAATTATAATAAACCGATGTATCCCGTTTCTCTTTTGGTTTTTCTTGTATCGGCTCTTTCGTTTGGTTCATATCCGCTGAACTCCGTATACCTCTCTTCTTCCACTCTGCCAAAATCCGATCAATATAGCGGAAATTCATTTTCCCCATTAAAACAGCTTCACGAAGAGCTGCTTTAATTAAAGCTGGTTTAAATTGATCTTGATCAAGCCAGTGGCTTACGGTTTCAATCTCTATAGGTGACAACGCACGACCGAATTCCTGCTCAAATAATCCGAAAAGCTTTCCTTCTTCCTTCTTCTCTTCTTCTTTTGTCGAGGTAGAGCCTTCGTATAATTTATTAATTAACGGTTCAAGAGAATACCATTCATGCACCATGCGCTGTTCATCCTCTATTTGTTCAATTCGTAAATAACCGTTATTTTTAAGTTTCTTTAAAATATTTGCTACTTCATGTGGAGATAGTTGCATATTTTCGGAGATAAATTCAAATGAAGGCAATAAATCTCCTTGTTGCTGTAAAGTGATCAGTTGCAAAATAACAATGACATCTTGTTCAACGAGGTCAAGTTTTCGATAAGAACGAATTAACTCCGTTGGAACACTGATCTGATGCATCATCATTTTTTGATAAGAAAATGGTATATCCAAAACGATCCCTCTTTCTAGGCCGTTCATATTCCTGAAGTGTATAACCGCTGTTTGTATAGAAATTCTAAAACTTTCATGATAATCGTTGAGAAGGTAAGTCACTTAATCTCTTAAAAAGATGACTCAATATAAATTGAGCCATCTGTCTTCTTAAGGATACAATCGATTTAATAAGCGTGGGAATGGAATCGTTTCACGGATATGTTCTGTTCCGGAAATCCATGCAACTGTACGTTCCAACCCGAGTCCGAACCCGGAATGTGGTACACTTCCGTATTCGCGTAACTGTAAATACCACTCATATGCAGGACCTTCTAGCCCATGTTCTTCGTAGCGTTTTTTCATTAATTCATAGTCGTATATTCTTTCGGAACCACCGATAATTTCACCATAGCCTTCAGGAGCGATCAAATCAGCGCAAAGAGCGACTTTCTCGTTGTTTGGATCGGGTTGCATATAAAATGCTTTAATTTCCGTCGGGAAGTGCGTGATGAATACGGGTTGATCATGTGCTTTCGCAATCGCCGTCTCATGTGGCGCACCAAAATCATCGCCCCAATCAATATCTTCAAAACCTTCTTTTTTCAAGAATTCAATAGCATCATCATACGTAATCCGTGGGAATGGTGCTTTGATTTTCTCTAATTGTTCTTTATCTCGTTCCAATACATCCAATTCCATATCACAGTTTTTCAAAACAGATTGAACTAGATGCTGTACGTAATTTTCTTGAATGACTAAACTATCGTCATGATCCATGAAAGCCATTTCTGGTTCGATCATCCAGAATTCAATTAAATGGCGTCGTGTTTTTGATTTTTCTGCACGGAAAGTCGGACCGAATGAAAAAACTTTACCTAGCGCCATCGCAGCAGCTTCTAAATAAAGCTGGCCACTTTGAGATAAATAGGCATCTTCATCAAAGTATTTCGTGTGGAATAATTCCGTTGTTCCTTCCGCTGAAGCTCCGGTTAAAATTGGTGGATCGATTTTAACAAAACCTTCATCATTGAAAAATTCGTAAGTTGCACGAATAATTTCATTTCTCACTTTCATAATGGCATGTTGTTTTTTTGAACGTAACCATAAATGGCGGTGATCCATTAGAAATTCTGGTCCGTGTTCTTTTGGTGTAATTGGGTAATCATGAGCTTCTTGAATGATCTCAAAGCCTGTTACTTGTAATTCATAGCCTAAAGGGCTTCTTTTGTCTTCTACAATTTCACCTGTTACATAGAGAGAAGTTTCTTGATTCAAATGCTTCGCTTGTTCGAATAATTCTTCTCCCACAACAGACTTTACAATAACTCCTTGGATAAACCCTGTTCCATCACGTAATTGTAAAAATGCAATTTTTCCACTAGAACGTTTATTATGAAGCCAGACACCAATCGTTACCGATTCATTTACATGTTTGCCGACTTCTGCGATTGTTGTTTTCATTTATTACTTCCTCCTTAATTCGACGAATGCTTCTTCACAAAGCGAGCAATTCGTTTGGATGCTTCTTCTAAATTCTCAAGTGATGTCGCGTATGATAGACGTATGTTTTCTGGCGAACCAAAGCCAGAACCAGGAACGACGGCTACTTTTTCTTCCTCTAGTAATTGTTTCACCCATTCATCTGTTGAATCAAAAGGCGAATTTGCTACAACTTCAGATATGTTCGGGAACAAATAAAATGCTCCTTTAGGCTTTACACAAGAAATACCAGGAATATCTGTCATCCATTCATATAATTTGTTCAGTCGTTCTTCAAATGCTTTTTTCATTTCGTTCAATTTATGCTGATCCATGGAGTATGCACCAATGGCAGCAAACTGCGAAATGGTTGTCGGGTTCGATGTCGAATGAGATGACAAGTTACTCATCGCTTGAATAATTTGTTGATTTCCAGCGGCATATCCAATACGCCAACCTGTCATGGCATGCGACTTGCTCACTCCGTTAATGACAACCGTATGTTCTTTTAAATCATCGGATAACTGAGCGATCGAGACATGATCGTCGGATCCATAAATTAACTTCTCATAGATTTCATCAGAAACGATGATTAACTCGTGTTTAAGAGCAACTTCTCCAAGTGCTTTCAATTCTTCTTCTGTATAAAGTGTGCCTGTTGGGTTTGAAGGTGAATTTAAAATAACAGCCTTCGTGTAATCCGTTATCGAATTTTCCAGCTGCTCTGGTGTTATTTTAAAGTCATTTTCTTCTGAAGCTTTTACATAGACGGGCTGCCCCTCTGCTAATTTTACTTGTTCTGGATAACTTACCCAGTAAGGAACAGGAATAACGACCTCGTCGCCACGGTTCAACAACACTTGAAACAGATTATACAAGGCATGCTTGGCACCAGTCGTTACGATAATTTCTTCTTCCGTATACTGTAACCCTTGATCTTCTTGCAATTTTTTAATGATCGCTTGTTTTAATGCAGGAATACCACCAGCAGGTGTGTAAGTTGTCTTTCCTTCATCCATCGCTTTTTTGGCTACATTCAAAATGTCTTCCGGTGTGTTGAAATCAGGTTCTCCAGCACCAAGACCAATCACATCATGGCCTTCTTCTTTTAATGCCTTCGCTTTAGATGTAATAGCTAAAGTCGTTGATGGGGTCAATGCTTGAACGCGATCGGCTAATTCCATATGTAACACCACTCCTTCATTTCGATTTCATTATTCTTTTTGAAACGAGATTGAATCGTAAATTTCTCCGTCACTAAAATGGAAGTTCTGGAAGTAATATTGCTCACTCGTTGTGTAGATCACTTCCCAAATAAAACGATCTTGGATAATTCCTGGTGAGATGGACACGAGTTCACAGTTCGTGCATTGAGAAGACCATTGGTTCAGCATCTCTTCTTTTGTCAACCCGTTCTCTTGCTCAAGTGTTTTCATTTCTTCAACTTTTTCTGTCTTTGGTACAAATACATAGTAAGCCTTATCTTCATTATTTTTACCTAAATAGACAAAATAAGATGATTCACCATTGAATTCAAACGATTCATCTACGGACTCAATTGGACCGTGCTCAAGAGCAATTTCCGCTACACGTTCCATGTGATCCTTATGATCTTTCTTTGTGTTATAAGATGTAACCATGAGAATACTGAAAAGAGCAACCAAGAACAAAACGATCAGTGTAATAATCCCGATGACAATATATTTTTTCTTTATTTGCATTTCTGTGGAACCTACCTTGCGTTTTCTTTAGACTATTTAAGCACACTGTTCATTATAACAGTAATCAACAATTTTTTTCATTGTTTTCACCCAAATTCATTGGTTATCGTCTGACAAGGAAGATTCGATAAGGATTATTTCCTAATTCTATATGAACAGATAGTTGATTGGTTAAAAAGAACGCTTCAATCCACTCCTTTGAAAACACGTCATTCAGTAACCTCATTTGTTTTTTCTTCGCTTTTTCCTGAATGACTGCAACGCGTGGATCCAGTTTATCCAAGAATCCTATATCTAAATCTGATTCATAAATATATGAAGGAACATAAACGACGGTCGTTCGGTCGCTGTACTGCTTGACCGACGAAGTTTCATACCAATAGGCAGAAAAGTTATCACGCTTTAATTCCAGGTTTCCTGTTATTCCATGTTTGGATGGATAATACTTCACTTGGTATTCATCGTTAAAATGGACGGATTTTTCTTTCGATAAATCGATGACTTGGACATCTTTTTGATTCACTGTACAAGTTTTTGATCGTTCGGGAATTATTAATTGGTCCACAGAATATTTTTTTGTGAGAAATGTTAAGTTTCCACAGTTGTGCTCATCGATTTTCGTAATAACAATTCCACGAATTGTATAATCATCCCATTGATCTAATTGGTTTAAAATTTGTTGTCGATCAAGTTCATGCCCTGTGTTGAATAAATAGATATCCGTCTCATTCACTTTCAGGAAAGCAATATTCCCTTCATTCAGTGGATAGTAAATTAATTCATCATTATGATCCGTTTGAAATAGCGGAAAAGAAGTTATACCGATTAGTAGAGCAAGAATTAGTTTCAATGGCTTCACCTATCCATAAAGATTTCTGACATCCCTCTTATCATCTGTCATTGTCTTTATCATATGAGAGCCATTTTTTTGCATGGTCAATCATTTGCGGCGTATCTTCATAAAGTACAGCAGTTTCACCAAGTGATTGGATGAATTGCTTCCCATAATGCTTACTCATGATCCGTTTGTCCAAAATGATTAATAATCCGCGATCTCCAGAATGTCTGATTAATCGTCCAAATGCCTGACGAAATCGTGTAATTGCTAGTGGTAAGGCTAGCTGCTCAAAAGGATTTTCTTTTTGTTGTTTAAGCAAATTCCACTTCGCCTGGAATACGGGGTGATTCGGCGACTCAAATGGAAGCCGAGCCATGCAAATAATCTTATCGGTATCATTTAGAAGATCTACGCCTTCCCAAAATGAATTCGTTCCCAATAATATGCCATCATCCGTTTCTTCAAAAAGTTTTTTCAATTTATCTCTACTGCTGGATTGAATCCCTTGAGCCAATATCGTCATTGTACGAGATGTTGGTTGCAACCGTTCGTACGTATCTTTTAATAACTGATGAGACGTGAATAACACGAGCATTTTTTTATTCGTTTGTGCATGAAAGCGATCGACAAACGAAGCGACGTGTTGTGCGTAGGTTTTCGCGCTTACATCCGTTATATTCGGGAAATCTGCAGGAATCAAAACTTCTGAACGATTCGCATAGGAACTTGGTAATGGATATATGGAAGTAGGCGTTTCTTCTGGTAAACCAATCTGTGTTAAAAAATGTTGAAACGAATTTTTTAATTGTAAAGTAGAACTCATGAAAACGACACTATTCGTGTATTGCTCATACCAATTATTTAACTGCTCACTCAAGTCAAGTTGCTCAATATTTAATGAGGCTGCATTTTTGGCCCCTTGTTGATCAATTTCAATCCAACGTACCATCTTCTTTCCTTGATGGAAAAACGTTGTTAAAAAGTCTATAATTTCTTCTAACTGTCGATTCGCTTTCATTTGAATGGAACGTTCAAGATCCGTTTTTAAATATTTTTTCAGCATTGAATTCCGTAACTGGTCGCAACTTAACAAGAATTGATTTAATTGTTCACGAATTTCACCGCTGAAAATCATCTCTAAAGCTTCTTCATCAACAGAAAGTTGGATTTTTCCGGTGTCTGATACTGGGTCCTTTGGCGAGTGAAGAAAATCAACCGCCTGATAAATAAGCCTAAAAAAAGAGTCTGCATTTACTTTGGCAGTTTCAATCACCTCGCCCATACCGATTCGAGCAAGTGACTGAAACAACTGTAATGTGGAAATATAGTCAATTTGATTTGATAGTTGGTTTCTTGTGACATTTTCAAACTGATGAGCTTCATCTACTATAATCTGTCTACTTGGTGGAATTGCTTTTCTTCCTTTTTTAAAGTCAGCTGTCAAAAATGCATGGTTTACAATAACAATCGATGCATTTTTCGCTCTTTCTTTGGCGGAAAAAAAATAAGATGATTGGTCCGTAGGTTCATCATCATGATCACAAGAGATCAATTTCCAAATATCTTGGCCTCGAGATGGTAATTGCAGCTCTTCTACATCACCCGTTTCCGTTTCTGTTAACCAGACGAGAATAATCGCTAACGATAACGTAATATCAAAATTGGATGCATCCTTAATGGAGCGGTCGTAAAATGCCTTAAATCTTCGCACATGCAAATAATTATGAGGACTCTTCAGTAGTGCAAGACTCCCAGCTGGAAATAATTCCGGAAAGCGTTCGCTATAACGCTCAATTTGTTTTTGAAGCTGCAAGGTGTATGTACTGATGATCGTACGGACATCATACTTACGGCTATATGCATAGGCAGCTAATAAATAAGCTAACGTTTTCCCTAATCCTGAAGGTGCCTCGATCACCCGATGCTGTCTCATCTGAAAGCCTTGGTAAATCTCACCAGCAATTTCTTGCTGACCTTCACGCTTTTCAAACAAAGGACCTGACAAAGTTTCATTCAAAAAGTAATTAAAATCACTAAGTTCTATGTCGTTTTCCTTGCCAATACTATTACTCTGCTTGATCGCCAATCCATAACGAAAATCAAGCGCATAATTCGAGTCATTATGTTTTCTTTTTTCATTGATCAAATCATCGAAGAAAAACTCCGTGTCCGTTTGAAAATTACTAATTAACGGCTTCAGTTGTAGCAGTGTTTCTAGTGGGAGTCCATTCATTTTTTGAACGATTTCCAGAAAAATAAGAGCCGTTACATATGCATCAGATAGCGCACGATGTGGTTTGAAATGCTTGATGTTTAAATAATTTGTCAAATCTTGAAGTCGATAACCGGGTGCCGAAGGGAAAAAAACACGTGACAATTCCACTGTATCGATGACTGCACAAGCAATCGGAGAGTGTCCCGCTTTAACCAAACTTTGATTTAAAAACTCATAATCAAAATGAACCGGATGTGCAATGAAAAAGCAATCATCAAAGTAAGGTAAGATTTCAGGGATCACTTCCTTGAATGTCGGGGCGTCGACTAAATCGCTTTCGTTGATTCCTGTCAATTGTGATACGAACGGTGGAATCGACCCATTCGGTCTGACATGTGTTTCATACTCATCGATAATTTTGCCGTCTTCGATAACCACAATGCCAATTTCTATAATTTCGTCTCCGTTTTTTACCGAGTTTCCCGTCGTTTCTAAATCGACTGATACAAACCGAGTCATTTTTCTCCTCCTCTCTACCATTAATAGTAACTAACAAAACAAACTCCCACTTGAAATGGGAGTTATAGGATCATTAATGGCGGTTCCTCTTCAAGCTGCTGTTCAATTTGATTATTTTCATTCAAAATAGCGATGGATGGTTTGTGGTCGCTAAGTTCCTTCGCATCAACTTGGACATATGAAATAATAATAACATGATCCCCCGGTTGAAACTTCCGTGCTGCAGCTCCATTCAGACAAATGATCCCGCTGTTTGGTTCACCGGCGATCACATAGGTTTCAATCCGCTCACCATTATTATTATTGACAATCTGAACCTTTTCATGAGGCAAGATGCCTACCTCTTTCAACAATGTAGAATCAATTGTGATGCTTCCAACATAGTTTAAGTTTGCTTCTGTCACTGTCGCTCTATGAAGCTTTGCGTTCATCATGGTATGGATCATTATTTTTTGTCACTCCTGTAGATTTCTTCGCCCGATTGATCAAGAATGAGATTATCAATTAACCGGGCATTCTCATAATACACAGCTACCGCTAATATGACCGAATCATTTTCATTTATTAAAGGCTGTAAATCTGGGTAAGTCAAACAATTCACGTAATCAACCTTACCACTGATCCGTTCTCGGAGTATATGTTCCATATAGTCGATCACTTGATCGCGCGACCAATATTCATTGGAACGAATGTATTGTTGGCCAGCACGCAACGCTTGATAGATATTCGTTGCATCCTTTCGCTCTTCAGGAGATAAACGAACATTTCGACTGCTTAAGGCCAATCCATCTGGCTCACGTATAGTTGGAACAGGAACAAGTGTAATATCGAAGTTTAATTCCTCAATTAATGCTTCAACGACTGCTACTTGTTGTGCATCTTTTATTCCGAAATAAGTCTTTGTTGGTTGAATGATCAAAAATAATTTTGAAAGGACTTTCAGAACTCCTTCGAAATGACCTGGTCTACTTGCTCCACAAAGAACGTCCTGTCTACTGAGAAGACTCATTTGGACAACGCTTTGTTTAGGGTACATTTCTTCGACGCTCGGATGAAAAACAATATCAACACCTTCTGCTTCCAAAAGTGCAGTGTCTCGAGCTAAATCTCTTGGATAAGTAGCTAAATCACTCGATTGATTGAATTGTAATGGATTTACGAAAATACTGACGACGACTAAGTCATTTTCTTTCCTTGCATTTTTCACCAATTGCAGATGGCCTTCGTGCAAAAAGCCCATTGTAGCCACGAAGCCGATCGACTGCCCATTCTGTCGAGCGGCTTGCGATTTGTCTCTCATTTCTTTGATCGTTTCAATGTGTATCATTTTTCTCCACCATACAACCCATCAAGCACATCATCGTCAATGGCATATGTATGCTCATCAGACGGAAAAGCAGTCGTTTTTACTTCGTTTATGTAGCTTCTAATAGCCTGATCGATACTTTCATTTAAATTGGTTTGTGGTTTCACGAATTTCGCTAGACGGTCGACACCGTATTGCAAGAGATCATGATAGACAAGCACTTGCCCATCTGTTCCATTCCCTGCTCCAATACCAATTGTCGGCACTTTGGAGTTCTTAGTTACATTCGTGGCAAGTTTCGCAGGAACACATTCAAGAACAATAGAAATAACACCTGCTTCATTTAAAGCGACAGCATCTTCAATTAATTGTCTCGCTTCTTCTGTTGTTTTACCTTGAACACGATAGCCACCCAACACTTGGAATGTTTGAGGTGTCAGTCCGATATGCCCGACCACTGGAATGCCTGCTTGTGTCAGTTTACGAATAATTGGCACAAGTTCTTTTCCGCCTTCTAATTTCACTGCATCTGCACCAGCTTCCTGAACAATACGAGCAGCATTTCTCATCGCATCTGCTTCGGAAATATGAAAAGACATAAAAGGCAAATCAACTACGGTAAATGTATTGGGTGCCCCGCGCTTCACGGCTTTTCCGTGATGAATCATGTCATCTACTGTCACGGGAATCGTTGAGTCGTAGCCAAGGACAACCATCCCCAACGAATCTCCTACTAAGATCATGTCAACACCTGCTGTTTCTGCTGTTTTGGCAGATGGATAATCATAGGCCGTTAACATGGTAATTTTTTCATTTTCCCGTTTCATTTTTTCGAAACTCCGTCTTGTTTTCAAAATCAATGCCTCCTTCACCAATATATTTCTGCCGAATACAATGCTGTTTGTTTTCCATATTCATCTTCGATAAGAAGAGCGCCATCGTGTTGAATTCCAACAAATTTCGCTTGGAAAGAATCTTTTGTCTTTATTGTCAACCATTCATTTAATCGGTAAGCGTGCTGCTCCCACTCTCTCTTGATCGGTTGAAATCCTTCTTTTATAAATGTATCATACTTTTCTTCCAACCGCTGTGCAACCTCATGAAAAACATGTGCTAAATCGTTTGCCTTACCCGTTTCAATCTTTAAGGATGTCACTTTATCTCTAAGTTCTTCAGGAAAATGTTCTCGCTCTTGATTAATATTCATTCCGATTCCAAGCAATATATATTCAATTTGATCTTGTTCAGCTTGCATTTCGGTCAAAATTCCCGTTAATTTAAAACCTCTCGAAAAAACATCGTTCGGCCACTTAATTTTAACGTCAAGACCTAAATGACGAAAGGTTTCAACCAACGCAACTGCAGCAACCAGTGTTAATTGGTTGGCATCTTTGGGTTCAAGAGATGTAGGCCTTAAAATAACAGTAAACCAAAGTCCGTGCTTGTCCTCAGAATGCCATTGTCTTTTAAGCCTGCCACGACCTTTCGTTTGATGATCAGCGATAATGACGGTCCCGTGTGGTGCATCCTCTCTCGCTAAGTCGTGACCTGAAAATTGAGTTGAATCGATAGATTTATGGTGAATCAAGTTTTTTCCAAGCCAATTTGTAGAAAGACCCCATTGTAAGGAAGAGGCTGATAATTCACTCGGAACCCCTGTAATACGGTACCCTTTGTTTCTTACTGCTTCAATTTGATAGCCAACTTTCTTCAACTCATTCATATGCTTCCAGATCGCTGACCTGGAAATGCCGAGTTGCTTAGATAAACTTTCACCTGATACATACGTATCTGAATGATTTGAAAGCAACTCGATTAGTTTTGTCCGGTTTGATTCCATGCTTTCACTTGTCCTTCCAATGTATCTTTTTGATTCTGTAACTCCCCACAAAGTACTAAATGTTCTAATTCACGGAGATAATCACTGATCCATTTTCCTTGTTTCCGTTCAGGGAATAGACGAATCAAGTCAGTACCATTAATCGCCAAGTCGCTCTTTTGCTGAATGGGCAATTGATCGTACATTGAATAAAGTTCTTCTAACACATACGATTTCCCTGCAACGAAGCGAACAAAATCGTTCCATGGTTGGATGTGCTCATACGTCAATTGATACAGGAGGCCTTTTGTTAAACCCTGTTCTTGATGTTTGTCAAAAGCTTCATAAATAATAGTCGCTTTTCGTTTGACTGCGTTAGACAGTTTATAGGCTTTTACCCATGTTGAAATTGATATCGACGGGTCCATATAGTGAAAGTAAGCGACCAAAACAGCTGCATCGGCAATTGGTTCTGAAAGTTGTTCATGTACCAGTGAAAAAACATTCTCATTCATTCCAAATATCGGCAATTGTTGGTAAAGAGATGTTTCGTTTAAATAATCCAGCGCTTTGCCAACACCCATTCCGCCGAACATTTTGGTCAATTCCACTGTAATTCGTTCTACAGAAATCGCCTCTAAAAGTGTACGGTTTTCCTTGATAGCGGTAATGACCTCATCATCGATGCTGAAATTCAATTGACTGGAGAATCGAATGGCCCGTAACATCCGAAGTGCGTCCTCGCTGAAACGGTCTTGTGCATATCTAACGGTCTGGATTCGTTTTAGTTTTAAGTCCTGCAGGCCATTAAATGGATCGATAATCTTACCATCAAGACCCATAGCCATAGCATTAATAGTGAAATCTCTTCGACTTAAGTCTTCTTCGATATTCTCTACAAAAAACACTTGTTCTGGATGGCGGTGATCTTTATACTCCCCTTCTGTCCGATAAGTCGTTACTTCATAGGATTCATCACCCAATAAAACCAATATCGTTCCATGATCGATGCCAACAGGTACGGTTCGATCAAATAAACGTTGAACGGTGTATGGATCGGCATTCGTGGCCAGATCAATATCCCCAATCGGTCGTTTCAATTGATAATCACGCACGGACCCACCCACAAAGAAACACTCATATCCATTATTATTGAATGTATGTATAATTGGTGCCGCTTGATTGAATGGTTTACCAACCATAGGATCTACCGCCTTCTATACTTCATAATAAATATTCTCATAGCGCTTAATAATTTGTTCAGCATCAAATAACTCTTTTACACGAGCCTTGGAAAGAAGGGATTGCCGTTTCCACTCGGACTCTTCGGATAATAGATGAATGGCTCTCTTGCTCATGGTTTCAACATCGCCAACTTCACAAATATACCCTGTTTCTCCATCATCGATCACTTCAGGGATTCCACCGGTGTTCGACCCAATAGATGGTACTCCAGAGATCATAGCTTCCAAAAGCACCAGTCCAAAACTCTCCTTCTCAGAAACCAATAGATTTAAATCACTCATTGCGAATAAATCATGTATATTGTCCTGTCTCCCCATAAAAATAACTTTATCTTGTAAACCTAGATTTTGAACAAGTTGATATGCATCTCCATATTCTGGTCCATCGCCCACTAAAAGAAGTTTTGTTTTAATCGATTGCTGGACTCGGTGAAAAACATGAATGACATCTTGAACTCTCTTCACTTTACGAAAGTTAGAGATATGAATCATTACTTTTTCGTCTGATTGAATATTCAGTCTTCTTTTTAATTTATCAGTATCACTCGGTTCCTCCAGCTTGTCTGTATCGATAAAATTATGAACAACTTGAATTTCTTTTTGTATATTCAATAATTTCTTTGTTTGATCTCTTAAACTATAAGAAACAGCGGTGACTGCATCTGACTCTTCGATACCAAAACGAATTAAATTAGTCAAACTCGGATCAATTCCCAGCACGGTAATATCTGTACCGTGAAGAGTCGTAATGACACGAACATCTTTTTTAGCCATTTGTTTCGCCAACAACGCACAAATTGCATGAGGCATAGCATAGTGGGCATGAATAATATCTAATTGTTCACGATCGATGACCTCAGCGATTTTACTGGCCAGTGATAAATCATAAGGTGGATGCTTAAATACCGGATAATTTGCAACATCCACTTCATGAAAAAAGATATTTGGGTCTAGACGTTTTAAGCGAAACGGCATTGTCTGTGAAATGAAATGAATTTCATAATCATGATCCGATAAGTGCATACCTAGTTCAGTTGCTACCACGCCAGATCCCCCGACTGTTGGATAGCAAACGATACCTATTTTTTTATTCATCATATAGGGATGTTGACTCCTTGACGTTTCTCCAATCAAGCCATCCGCTTTGAATGCCTCGTATCATAATTTCAGCAGATGCTTCGTTGGTTGCGAGAGGGATTCGATATACATCGCATAATCTTAATAATGCAGTCACATCTGGTTCATGTGGCTGAGCTGTCAATGGATCTCTAAAGAAAACAACCAAATCTAAATCATTGGCTGCGATTTTAGCACCGATTTGCTGGTCGCCACCTAATGGACCTGATTGAAACCGATGAACATCCAACCCAATCTCTTCTTGAATCATTTTTCCTGTTGTACCTGTAGCAAACAATTCATAATCACTAAAGATATCTTTGTAAGCTGTAACGAAATTGAGTAAATTTCTTTTTCTTTTGTCATGTGCGATTAATGCGATTTTCATTATTTCACAACCTATTCCATTAAGTTTTCAAGTCCATAAACGAAATCTTCACGGTTCACAACTTCATTGACCGCAAATTCAACACCACTCATAAACGAAGCTCTATCTGCTGAATTATGATTAATGGTTAAAGTTTGTCCACTCATTCCAAACACAACCTCTTGCTGTGCAATATACCCTGGGAGTCGCATGCTATGAATTTTCATCCCATCCACATCAGCTCCTCGTGCTCCTTCAATCGTTTCTTTTTCATCTGGGTGGCCTTGTTTATGCTTTTCCCTTACTTCTTGAATGAGCTTAGCTGTTTTGACTGCTGTTCCAGATGGCGCATCCAGCTTATTGTCATGATGTTTTTCAATAATTTCCACATCAGGAAAATATTTAGCAGCCTCTTTCGCAAACCGCATCATTAAAATAGCACCAATCGCAAAATTCGGTGCAATGACAATGCCTGTTGCATTCGACGTACTTAAGTCTTTAAGTTCTTGCAACTGATCTTCCGAAAATCCAGAAGTACCAACCACTGGACGTACGTGATGAATCAGTGCTTGCTTCGCATGGTGATACCCGGCCTCAGGGTTCGTCAATTCGATTAATACATCAGCATTCACCTGATCGAATGCTTCCGTCGCATCTGTGAAAATAGGTGCATCGAATGCCGGCAGACCTTCTAGATCACGTAGTTTCTTTCCATTATTCTTCCGGTCGATACAACCGACTAAATGAAAATGGTCCGTTCGTTCAATTAATGCTAAAGCTTCTTGCCCCATTTTACCGCGGGGACCGGCAACGATCATATTAATGGTCTTATTCATGTTGATTCTCCTTCTTCGTCCAACGATTTTGGTCTCTTTGTTCTATTTTTGACATACTTCGATCAAATGCTTCATCAAGCTGAATGCCAAGTGAATTAGCTAGTGTTACCAACACAAAATAAACATCACCTAGCTCATCTTCAATCGATTTCTCTTTTTCTGTTGATTTTTTTGGCTTTTCTCCGTAGTAATGATTAATTTCTCGAGCTAGCTCACCCATTTCTTCAGTAAACCTAGCCATCATAGAAAGTGGAGAAAAATAACCCTCTTCAAATTGACTGATAAACCGATCAACACGTTCTTGAGATTCTTTCAATGTTACTGATTGTTTCTCCATGATATACGTCTCCTTCATGAAAACATCTAATCATATGGTAGCTAAACAGACGAATTTTGACAAATCATTAAACTTTGTTTGATGAATCTGATTTATTTGTCTATAATATTCTGGAGATATGTTTGGAGTGGTTAAATGAAAATACCGATTAAAATGAAGAATACACTGTTTATTATCATTGGTTCTGCAATCTTTTCATTCGGAGTCGTCAATTTCAACATGGCGAACAATTTAACAGAAGGTGGATTTACCGGTATCACCCTTCTATTATACTTTCTATTTTCTTGGGATCCCGCAATTATGAACCTTGTTCTGAATATCCCGGTATTTATTGTAGGGTGGCGTTTATTAGGAGTGTCGACGTTTATTTATACGGTAATCGGAACAGTTATGGTTTCTGTATTTCTATGGGTATTTCAAATCTTTCCGTACGGTTTTTCGTTACAAAACGATATGACATTGGCAGCATTGTTTGCCGGTTCCTTTATTGGTGTAGGATTGGGAATTATTTTCCGCTATGGAGGTACAACTGGCGGAGTCGACATCATTGCCCGGCTAGTCAATAAATATGTTGGCTGGGGAATGGGACGAACGATGTTTTTGTTTGATGCTGTCGTTATTGTTGCATCCGTGATTCTTTATCTAAATGAAATTGAAGGAATGTATACGTTAGTTGCCGTATTTATCGCCGCTCGAGTGATTGATTTCATGGTAGATGGTGCTTACGCTGCAAGAGGTGCATTGATTGTATCAGAGCACCAAGATGCAATTGCCAGTAAGATATTGAAGGATATGGATCGTGGAGTGACGCTCTTACATGGAAGTGGAAGTTACACAGGCGAAGATAAGAGAGTTATTTACTGTGTAGTCGGACGAAATGAGATTATTCGATTGAAAAATTTAATTAACGAAATTGACCCACATGCCTTCGTTTCCATGATGACTGTTCATGACGTTCTAGGAGAAGGATTCACTCTGGATGAAAATAAAAATCCGATTGATTCATAATTTCATTGCCTGAATGAAGTTGCAAACGCCTCTTTATTCAGGCATTTTAATGTTATAAATTAGGTTTACAAATCATCCACGAATGATGAAACATGCTTCTTCACTTTTTTCTTTTCGTCGGCTGATAATGTTTTGCTAAACTGCTCAAAGTTTTCTTGCGGAATGAATATCGTTAATGGTGTTGTGGTTGTCTTCTTTTGTTCGTTTCCATCCTCGAACTGTGTCACTGTTGATTTTTCGAAATAGGAATGAATAATCTCTGTATGCAAATAACGCCCCTCTGCGTCATAATAATCCTTAATCGCTTTGATTGTTGTATTGATATGATTCTCACTCCTCTCAGTCGTTGTTATGGAATTTATTTTCTCATAACCCTTCCTTTCAAACATCCCTTCTTCGTTTGCTTCAAGACTTTCTGATACAAACACTTCGATATGTTCGGTTACTTCTGTTTCACTGCAAGCTGTTAACATTATATTGAGTGATAAAATTAAGAGTATGTATTTTGAATATGATTTCATCAGCATCATCCCTCTAATAAAAAATGGCATACCAGTATGTAACGCCTAGTATGCCATGTATGAATATTAATTTTTTTCCTGCTTCAGGTTATTAGTTATCACTGTTTAAATACAACAGAACAAAACGGAGAAGCTCCATAACTGCTACTGCTGCTGCAGCAACATATGTTAAAGCTGCGGCATTCAATACTTTCTTCGTTTCACGATGTTCACTACTTGTCACAACGCCTGTTGAGACCAGTTGATTCATCGCTCGGTTAGAAGCATCAAATTCAACAGGTAATGTGACCAACTGGAACAGTACGGCAAAAGCCATTAGGACGATTCCAGCTAGATAAAGTTCTCCGAGGCCAAGGAATATACCACCTAAAATCAAAAAGTACGACATATTGGAACCTAAACTCGCCATTGGAACCAAAGCCGTTCTAAAACGCAAGAATGCATAATCTTGCGCATGCTGGATAGCATGTCCTACCTCGTGAGCTGCAATGGCTGCAGCTGCTTGTGAAGGTCGGTGATAGTTATCCGACGATAATCGGACAACTTTTTGCCGTGGATCATAATGGTCGGATAGCACGCCCTTCGTTTCCTCAACGCGCACATCGTATAAACCATTATCCTGTAATATTTTTAAAGCGACATCTCTTCCAGTCATGCCAGAGGAGTTACGTACTTTTGAATATTTTTGATACGTTTTCTTTACTCTGTTACTCGCCCATAAGGGTAGTAGGAGCAATATTCCGAAATAAACTAACATTGAACCGATTGTCATAGTCGTTCCTCCCATATTTCTTTCTCTCTCTATAGGTCAATTTTAGTCAAATTCATCATCGTTTTCAACACTTTTGCTCTGTTGCGTCTGTTTATATTTTTTCCATGAAACGTAAATTAATGAACTGATAACAATGGTAAAAATAATGGCCACAATAAGAAAGAATTGTCCCCAGCTGGGCGTTCTGCTTAATGCAAAAAAAGAACTAATCAGATGCCATTTGTAATCCACAGCTCCACCCCTCTATAAGGCTTTGTTCATTTTATGCGCTTATAGTGTCCAATTAGAACGAGTGGATTTTATGCCATATCGATAGACGAGCCAAATTGAGAGTATACTTAACCAAAAGGTGAAATAACCGACATGGTTCATCGAATCGGTCAATTGGTGATAGATTGGCATCATACCATATACATAGTCAATGACATCATTGTGTAATGTCCAAATTGCCGCAACAACCAAGTGCTTCATTTCGATTCGATAAAATTTAGCATACAGTAATCCTTGTACAGCCATAGCTCCATGTGAAACGACCAACATTAAACCGACAGCGGATACAGAAGACAATTGAATAAATGTTAAACCATTCATAACAACAGCCCACACACCATATTTGAATAATGTCAGCATAGCTAAAGCTTCTATGTATTTAAAATTTCGTCCTAATAAGAAGCCAATTAAAACAATAACGAAAAACAAAGATGCTGTAGGAGAATCGGGAACGAAAGGAATAAAGATCGGTGGGGTTATCTCAAGCTGCCAACCATACCAAATGTACCCATATATTGTACCTAAGATGTTGATGATTAATAAAAGAATAAGAAACGTTCGATCCATCAATAAGTATTTAAACATGTATTTTTCAACCCGCACTTTCTTGAATGCTTATGTGAAAAAGACCGACAAAATCAATTAATCGATTTTGCCGGTCTACTTCTTTAAATTATTACTTTACTCAGAAGAATCTTCACCTTCATTGCTACTTTCAGAACCAGAGCTCTCTCCTTCTGAACCTTCACCGTCGGAATTGGTTGCGACGATAAATTCAGCAAGCTGGTTTAATTCTTCATCAGTGCCGCTAAACATGTCTGCAGGCATTTCTCCGATACCATTTTGTGCAATGTCTTTAATTGCTTCAGCATCGTATGGAAGACCTATTAATTCTGGAGCCATTCCAGGGACACCTTGCAAACTGTCACCGTGACAGCTCATACAGTTATTCGCATATACTTCATAACCTGCATGGTCTGTATCTACTTCAACTTCCGTCATATTTGCAACGGAATATTCAGCGCGCTCTTCCCAGTTAACTGCAGAAGCAGATTCATACGTTAACCAGATCACGGAAGTAACCGCTAAAAGCATAAGGATAACTGCAATTGGTCGTTGTGTCGGACGACGACCAGGTTTTGTATCTAGGAAAGGTGCAAGTAATAGTGCACCGAAAGCTAGTCCTGGAATTCCGATCGTACCGATTACCACATACTCTGCAGCCGCGTACTCATATTTCAACAGTTCATATAAAAACAAGAAATACCAGTCAGGCAACGGAATATAGCCTGATGTATTTGGATCTGCTTTAATCTCTAATGGAGATGGGTGAGCAGCAACCAAGCATAGAAAACCAATTAAGAATACAGCACCCACTAACCATTCTTTCAATAGAAAGTTTGGCCAAAATGGTTCTGTCCTACCAGGATATTCTGAATAGTCTTTTGGAATGGTTTGCTTTGGTCCCACTTTAATACGGGAATCGCCAACAAACTTCATACCTTTACCTTTTTGCACAGTGTTCCCTCCTTTTTGTATTCACTAAATATAACTTATAGTGGTCCGCTGATTCCTTGACGACGAATCATGATAAAGTGAGCTGCTAATAAACCAAATAAAACAGCTGGCAAGAAGAACACATGAATCGCAAAGAATCTGGTCAGGGTCTGTGCACCAACTATCGTAGGATCACCAGCTAGAAGCGTTTTAATCTCAGTTCCTATAAATGGTACACTTTCAGCAATTTCCAACCCAACTTGTGTAGCGAAAAATGCTTTGTTGTCCCATGGTAATAGGTAACCAGTAAACCCTAAACCTAAAATGACAAAGAATAATAATACACCAACAATCCAGTTCAATTCGCGAGGTTTTTTGTATGCACCTTGGAAAAACACACGCAGTGTATGTAAGAAAATCATAACGATTACTACACTGGCACCCCAGTGGTGCATTCCTCGAACGATCTGCCCGTGAGCAACTTCTGTTTGCAAGTAGCGAACAGATTCCCAAGCGTTTTCAATATCCGGTACATAGTACATCGTTAAAAACATACCAGATAGAATTTGAATGACGACAACGAAAAACGTTAATCCACCAAAACAATAAACAAAAGCTGAGAAATGGTGGGCTGGGTTTACGTGCTCAGGAACTTCGTGATCGGCAATATCACGCCAGATTGGCGTCACATCCAATCGTTCATCAATCCAGTCATAAATTTTGTTTAACACGTATTATGCCCCCCCTCTTGCATGCGTTTCTGGACTTAGATACAGTTTTCCTTCTTCAACCTTAAACGTATACTCATGTAATGGTTCAGTTGGAGGAGTACCTGCAATGTTTTCTCCTTCAGCGTTGTAACGACCATCATGACATGGGCAGAAAAACTCGTTTTCCTTTTCTGTCGCCCAGTCTACTGTACAACCTAAGTGCGTACATACTGGTGATAAAGCTAAAATATCACCATTACTGTCATAAAATACGAAAGCATTTTTTTCAACTTTCGATTCATACCAACCATCTGTTTGATCGACTTGGAATGAGACTTTCTGTGGTGTCTCCGTGATCTCATCTACGTCCAAAACGTAAACAAAGTCACCAGATTTCTCACCTTTCAATAGTGGATCTACTGCAAATCCAACCATCGGAGCTATCAATGCAGCACCCATAAAACCACCAACACCTGTTAAGGTATAGTTCAAAAATTGTCGACGAGAAACTTGGTTATTCTTTTTATTGCTCATTCTTTTCCCCCCTCTACCATCTGATGCAACGCATAGGGTCTTTCGTAACGATTATTTATTAGGACAATACAATGATAGCGTATCCCATCATTACGGTCAATAAAAATCCTATTTCGACGAAAATTTTTCAAAATTAAGACCAACTTTCTTTGATTAATTCTTCGATATCGATAATTTGAGATTGAATGACTTCACGAACTTCATTGGATTGTAAATTACCGTTTTTGATTGCCGGTAGCCATACTAATTCACCTTTTAATGAAGTTCCATGTTTACGCCATTGTTTATCAAACGTTAATAGAAACACTTCGTTGAAAGGTTGTTTTTTCACTTCATCGATCAGCTGATTGATTCGATCAATTTCATTTTCAATCAAACTATTATTTAAGTACGTATAAACCGGGAAAAGAAATAACCGGCCTTTCAATCTTTGTTCAAGTTGATGGGAATATAAAGTCATTAGCTCTTGTTGGAATGATGTCAAAATCATTTCTTGATCATCATCAATCGCATAAGGAACGAGTGGAATGATTGCTGTATCAATATATTCTTTTTCGGCAATATACATTTTTATATCTTCTTCAATATATTTCATATTATACTTCCCTTCTCATTCGGAGTGTTCTTTGTTGTGATTATTCAATAACTTGCTCCACTTTAGAAAAGCTTTCTCATCTCCCTGGTCTAATGCTTCATTCACCCTTTTTCGCAAGGATTGTCTCTTATTTTCTTGGGAGGTTGCCTGTAGAAATTGTTCGATCGCATGATAATCCGTGTTTTCTAAATAATAATCATCAGGTAGGTATGGATTTTCTTCTAATACTTCTGCATATTCAGCTGAATGACGGACGTCTTCAAATATGAATTCCACAAACAGTTCTTGATCTTGATTTAAACGAATGTCATGAAATGCTTTATCAACGTCTGTGGTCACAATATGCTCTTTGTAAAAGCGGAAGGGTCTATTTTCAGCCGCTTCGGTAGAAATAATGATACTTCGTGGTGTTAAGTGAGCTTCATAGATGAAATGAATGCGACTAAGCAATTGATCCCTTTTTGACATATATTGAAGTAACCACACGACTTCTCGCTGTTCTGGCGGATGTGTGGCTAAAAACCATTCAATGAAAGCCTTTTTCTTTTCAGAAGGTACTTGCATTTCGGCTCACCTGCCTTTACTCATTCGTCAAACGACTGACAAATTCACTAACCTCTTCATCTTCGGGACGAAACGTCAAATAACTTTCCAACAACGATAGACTTTGTTCGCGATTGCCTTCTTCGTTCATAAAGTAACCATATTCTTTTAAAAAGTCTGGTTGCTCTCGAAATGACGGATAAGCCTTTTCGTAGGCTTTCTTAGCTTCTTTAAACTGTTCCAGTTCGACAGAAACTTGAGCTTTTCGCCATAATAATAGGTCTGGGTAGGCTTCATAGCTTAACAGTTCATCCAATAAGTCATTTGCCGCCTCATAATCCAAATCATCTTCATATAGCTCTAGCAACCGTTCAGCAGCTTCTTCAAATCCAGGATCTAACGATAGAGATTGCTTCAAATACGCTTCTGCATCCTCTCGTCTTCCTAGCTCAACAGCGTACTCTGCTGCCAATAAGTATAATTCATTGTTGAATTCATCTTTTTGGATTCCCTGTTCTAATGCTTCAAAAGCCTCTTGTACGGCACCTTCTTCATGTAAGGAGGTTGCCAATAGGGGATAAACACTTGTATAGTCTTGGTCAATTTCAAGCAGTTTTCGCCAAGCTTCAATCGCTACCTGATATCTTTCCAATTGATAAGCTGTATATCCATATTTAAATAATTGATCTGGATGCTCCAGAGTAATCATTTCATAGTAACGTAATGCTTCTTCCCAATTACCCAGTGATGATAGTGATTCAGCCAATCGTTCCTTAACATTGACAATAGATACTTCTTCATCCAATCGTTCAATCCGTTCATAGTATGGAATGGCTTTTTGAAATTCACCATTTGAGAAAGCCAATTCAGCTAATGCCAAATCAATGATTGGCTCAGTGGGGGCGAGGTCTTTTGCTTCCAATAACTTCTGTTCCGATACTTCAAACAACCCTTGTGTTTGATATAAATCCGCTAATTGAACTAAAGCTGGCACATATGCTTCTTCCTCAGGACTGATGGCCTCCATTAACTCGATGACTTTCTCGTCATCACCGATATCGGTATATATTTCAGCCAATAGTAATTTAATATGTGAATCTTCTGGGTAAAGCAATAACATGTCTTCATAAATGGCTATGGCATCATTCATTAACCCCCAGTCTTGAAAAAGTTGGGCAATTTCTAGACGCTCCTCTTCTCCAGCACTCCGTTGATATTCCTGCAGGAGCTGAATTGCATCATTAATTTTGTCTTGGTCCTTCAATTGAAGTGCCTGATTAATAATATCCATTGTCATCGGTCACCTTTCTTTCAATCTTTTGGTGAATGTTCCGGTTGCTTGAGTTGGTTAAATTGTTCAAAGAAATTAGGATAAGAGATTTTAACACAATCATAATCATCGATTGTAACGGCATCATTTGTAATCAATGAGGCGATCATCGCTGTCATGGCTATTCGGTGATCATGAAATGTTTTGACCATCCCGCCATGTAGTCGACTCTGGCCTTGTACAATCATTCCATCCTCTTCCGCTTTAATCGATACACCCAATGCGGCTAACCCTTGAACAGTTGCTTGAATTCGGTCCGTCTCCTTAAAGCGTAACTCTCTTAAATGATGAAAGCGAGATATACCTTTTGCCTGTGATGCGACCAAAGCTAAAATCGGTATCTCATCAATTAAAGTTGGTATCTCCTCTTCTTTCAATGTTGTCGCTTTTAATGTTGAATGCTTAGCAATAATTGTTCCGACAGGTTCGTTCATCATGTTCGGCTTCTGTATAACTTCGATGGATGCTCCCATTCTCTTCAGTACATTCAGAAAGCCGATTCTCGTCGGATTAAGGCCGACTCGTTCAATGGTCAATTCACTTCCCGGTGTAATGACTGCCGCAGCAATCCAATAGGCAGCTGAAGAAAAATCTCCAGGGACTTTTATGTTTTTTGCATGTAACACTTGGTTTTCTTTTAATGTAATTGTACCATTTTCATCCGTGATATGAACCCCGTAAGCTTCGAGCATGCGTTCAGTATGATCTCTTGATTTAGTTTGTTCCGTCACCGTAACATTAACTTGTCCGGTTAATCCTGCTAAAAGAATGGCTGATTTTACTTGAGCACTGGCAACAGGCATATCATACTCAATTTTCTTTAGTGACCCACCAACAATTTTCATTGGCAAATGTCCATCTTCTGTCAAAAATTCAACCGTTGCTCCCATCATAGAGAGTGGTTGGGACACCCGCTTCATCGGTCGCTTTGATAAAGAGGGATCACCTACTAATTCCGTTTGAAACGGCATGGCAGCCAACACACCTGCCAATAACCGAGCTGTCGTACCTGAATTACCGAGGTCAATCGCATCTGTAGGTGCGGATAGCTTCGATGCACCTTCACTATCTATGATGACTTGCTGGTCCTGCTTCTTCACTTGAACACCCATCGCTTGAAAAGCATCTAACGTACGTAAACAATCGTCTGAGAACAAAAAATTGTCAATGACAGTTTTTCCAGTAGATAAGCTTGCTAAAATGGCTGCACGATGGGAGATGGATTTGTCACCAGGGATGCTGATTGTTCCGTGTAATGCGTTTATTTGAGCCAATTAAATTCACCCTGATTCCACTTTGTCATAAATTCATTGAGATAGTTTTCCATTGTATTCACATCTATTTTTTGTAAGTAAGGTTTTCCAACCTGTTCTAAAAGGACGAATTGAAAATCATCACGTGTATTTTTTTTATCAAATTTCATGAGATTCAGAATTTCTTCACTTGTTACGTTATCCAAGTTTAATGGGTAATCCATCTTTTTCACCCAATGGATCAATTCTTGTATTGATAAATCGTTTAGGTGATTAAACTTTTCGTTCGATACCCATAAAGCAAAAATCATACCAAGCATCACACATTCACCATGTGTACGTTCGTTCATTCGGACGGCTTCCAATGCATGACCAAATGAGTGGCCGAAGTTCAAAAATTGACGGATGTTCGTTTCTTTTTCATCCAATTGAACAATGTTGTTTTTCACTTGGATCGATCGTACGAGTAAATGCTTAAAGTCACTTGAAGAAAGGTCCATGCCCATTCGGGTGAATGTCAGTAAATCATCATACAACCGTCGATCGGCAATTAGACCATGTTTCACCATTTCAGCTAGGCCTGAGCGTATTTCTTGGTCATTCAGTGTTTGGAACATGTCGAGATCAAAAATAACTTGGTGAGGGGGATAAAAGCTACCGATGATATTTTTCTTTCCATCCAAATTGACAGCAACTTTCCCTCCAATACTACTATCGTGTGCAAGAATTGTAGATGGCATTTGAATAAAACCAATGCCTCTCGCATAGGTAGCAGCAGCAAAGCCTGCTAAATCACCAACAACCCCACCACCAAGTGCGAGAATGGCTGATTTCCTTGTCATTCGTTGTCTTAATAGAAATTGTTGTAAGCTTTTATATTCTTCCAACGACTTTGATTGCTCACCAGGCGGGATGACGTATACGTCAGTCGGAAAAGATGAGTTCAATGCATGTAAGCAATCATCGAGATAATACTTTTGTACATGCTCATCGGTAACAATCACAAGTTTTTCAATCGATGGATCAAGAAGTTCAGCCAATTTATGGCGTATGCCTGCATCAATTGAGATACGATAATTATGCGACGCTGCTGTAACCGAAAGTTCGATCAAAATAAACGAGTCCTTTCTCTGTATTCTGCAACTGATTTTTTCAATTGATCCATGAAGTCAGCTGAAAACTGATCAAGAATTGCGTTAGCGACTTCCCAAGCAACAACATGTTCCATGACAACAGCAGCGGCCGGAACAGCACAAGAATCTGACCGTTCGATACTCGCTTTAAACGTTTCTTTCGTATCGATATCAACACTGTTTAATGGTTTATACAAAGTGGGAATTGGCTTCATTACTCCTTTTACGACGATTGGCATCCCCGTTGTCATGCCGCCTTCAAAACCACCTAATCGATTCGTTTCTCGTTGATATCCATTTTGCTCACTATAGCTAATCTCATCGTGAATGTCACTTCCGCGTTTGTTTGCTACCTCGAATCCTTCGCCAAACTCTACTCCTTTGAATGCATTGATACTCATCACACTTCCAGCTATCTTCCCGTCCAGTTTCCGATCAAAATGAACATGCGACCCCAATCCTACTGGTACACCCTCTACATGCACTTCACATATGCCACCTATGGAGTCGCCATCTTGTTTCGCCTGATCAATAGCAGCTTTCATATCTTCTTCAACTGAAGGATCAATGACATGCAGTGCTGATTGATGAGAAATTTCTTGTTTTTCTTGCATCGTTAGCTTGGGTTGGTCATTTGCTTTTACTTGATAAATTTGTTTGACAAAACCCAACACTTCAATACCGATTTCACGTAATAACTGTTTGGCAACTGACCCAGCTGCCACCCTCGCAGCTGTTTCACGAGCCGAAGAACGCTCAAGGATATTGCGCATGTCCCGATGATTGTACTTTAACGCACCGTTCAAATCGGCGTGCCCTGGACGAGGCTTCGTTACTTGCCTACGGATTTCGGTATCATCCTGCAGTGGTTCTGCTCCCATGATATCCGTCCAATGCTTAAAATCATCATTTTTTAGTACTAGACTAATCGGTGAACCTAAAGTAGATCCGTGTCTGACTCCGGAAGTAATCTCAATTAAATCTTTTTCGATTTTCATTCGACGGCCTCTGCCGTAGCCACCTTGTCTACGGATCAATGAGTGATTGATATCCTCAGCTAGTAATTGTAAATGAGCTGGTATCCCTTCGATAATGGTAGTAAGTTGTTTTCCATGTGATTCTCCTGCAGTTAAGTAACGCATTGCTCAAGACTCCTTTTAAACCTTTTGATAAAAAAATGAATCAATCGCTTGTAGACCATATTTTTCAGGTTGAAATATTTGTTCTGTACTCCCTACAAATAAAATTCCACCCTGCTTTAAATGATTCGCAAATTGTGTATATATTTTCGTCTTCGCTTCGTCCGTAAAATAAATTAATACGTTTCTGCAACAAATTAGATCATACATTCCTGTATAAGGATCAGCGAGTAAATTATGTTGTTTAAATGATATGACCTCTTTTAATGCATTGTTGACTTGAAAAACTTGACTGTTTTGATGAAAATACTTTCTCTTTTGTCCAGTTGTAACTTCTTTCAATGAACGTTCATGATAAATACCTTGTTGTGCTTTATGTAATACGGTTTCATCCAAGTCCGTTGCCAAGATCTTCATTTGATCCCAACGTAAGAACTCATGTAAAAGAATTGCGAGCGTGTAAGGTTCTTCACCTGTTGAACAAGCAGCACTCCATACGTTGATTTGATTTTTATCTTTTATCAATTCAGGCAATAAATTAAACTTCAGCCGATCCCATCTTGAACGATTTCGAAAAAATTCGGATACATTGATTGTCATTCGGTCTAACAGTTCTGTTAATAAATCTCGATTATTCTTTACTGCATCGAAATAGCCAGAAAACGTGTCAAACCCTCGCTTATCCCTTAGAGAAGTCAATCTTCGTTTCATTTGTTTCTCTTTGTATAACCCTAAATCAATACCTGTTTGCTGTTTAATCGAACGTACAAATTCAGTATAATCATTCCCCACAACTTTTACTCTCCTATATCTGTAATACTTCTTATTATAAAGATAATAACGATATAATGCCATTGTTCCATAAGCTCAAGTATATGAAATTAATTCAATCATTTAAACAAACAGCAAAAAACCAGCTACGATTTGTAGCTGGTTTTAAGGGCATTTAGATAATTAGTAAACCCAAGTATCTTGATCTTTTTGATAATCAACTAGCTCTTCATTTAGGAAAAATAGTTCGATCTCACGTTTTGCTGACTCTTCAGAATCAGAACCATGAATGATGTTCTTCCCAACTGTTAAACCAAAATCACCGCGAATTGTTGCAACGTCTGCATCTTTCGGGTTTGTTGCACCCATCATTTTACGTGCTGTTGCAATAACATTTTCACCTTCCCATACCATTGCAAAGACAGGTCCGGAAGTGATGAAGTTAACCAACTCACCGAAGAATGGTTTATCACTATGCTCACCGTAATGTGTTTCAGCTAAGTTCTGGGAGATTTGCATTAATTTAGCGCCTGCTAGTTTAAATCCTTTGTTTTCAAAGCGAGATACAATATCTCCTACTAGATTACGTTGTACACCATCAGGCTTGACCATAACGAAAGTTCTTTCCATAGATAACACCTCTTTAATATATTTATGCATTCTTCAAACCGTAAAAAGTTTATCAAAGATTGACGAAAATTACAATTTAAATATTAATATTTACGTTTTCCTAAGTAGACTGCGATTTTTCGTAGCGTTTTTTTAATCGGATGAGACGGTAACGACTCTAATGCATTTAGCGCTCTGTCTAAATAGGCATCACTCCAAGCATAAGCTTCATCAATTGAAGGTGAACTGCTGATATCTTGGATGGTTTGTTTAATCAGACCTTTATTGTATTCAGTTGGATCTTTAAAATAAGCTTCAATCGATGAACGGGAAGCATCATCATTTTGAATGGCTAAAATCGTCGGCAATGTAAGGTGGCCATTCAGCAAATCACTTCCAACGGGTTTACCAAGTTTTTCTTCGGTTGAAGTGAAATCAAGAATATCATCGATGATTTGATAAGCCATTCCGATATAGTAGCCAAACTTCTTCAGCTGAATGATTTCTTCATCGTTGCATTTCGAAGAGATTGCTCCAAGCTCCGTACTCGAAGCAATTAATAGAGCTGTTTTACGCTTGATCCTTCTAAAATACCGAAATAAATTTTGACCGATCAAGTAACGATCTTTCAATTGTTCAATCTCACCTAAAGTAAGCTGATGAATCGTATGGGATAAAACGTGGTGAAGTCTCGGTTCATTCAATTGTTGCAATAATTCCACTGACCGAGCAAAGATAAAATCACCCGTAAACATAGCTGTGCCATTATCCCAACGATCGTTTACAGTCGGTCGCCCTCTCCGTATTGTTGCTCGGTCAATGACATCGTCATGGACAAGCGAAGCCATGTGGATCAATTCAAGTGCAACGGCAACTTCAATAACATCTCCCTGTTTTGAAGCACCAAATTTGGATGCTAGCAAGACAAACACCGGACGAATCCGCTTGCCACCCGCTTCCAATAGGTGATTGGATGTATTGCTGATCATAGACGGTTCAGCAGAGGTTATCTCTTTGATTTTACGTTCAACTTGATCCATCTCTGGCTTGATTGATGATAAAGTCGCTGCAAGTTTCATCCGTTTTCACCTTTTCTTTATTTAGTGCCTTTATGCATTGCTGCTGCGCCAAGTGCGTATGATTTCACTTGGACTTTCTTAAATCCTGCTTTTAAAAACATTTTTTTCAGTGTTGCTTTATCGGGAAAGTTTTTTGTTGATTCATTTAACCAGACGTATTCGTCATAACTTTTTGCAAATAACTTACCAAACAAAGGCATGATATGTCGGAAATAAAAGAAATACAGTTGCTTATAAACCGGTAATGTTGGCTGTGATGTCTCGAGACAGACAACTTTTCCACCGGGTTTAACAACGCGGTACATCTCTTGCAATACACGATCGTAATCAGGAACATTACGTAAACCGAATCCGATAGTGACATAGTCGAATGAGTTATCCGCATACGGCAAATTCATTGCATCTCCATGAGTGAAGGTGATGTTCTCAATTTTTTGGTCTGCGATCTTTTTCTTTCCGACCGAAAGCATATTTTGACTAAAATCCAAGCCGACGACATGGCCATCTTGTCCGGTTGCTTCAGATAAGGCAATTGTCCAATCGCCAGTCCCACAGCAAACATCCAAGCAATCCGAGCCTTGTTCCACAGCCATTCGCTTCATTACATCTTTGCGCCATGCTTTGTGGCGTTGAAATGATATGATTGAATTCATTTTATCGTAACGGCTATATATTTTTTCAAATACAGAATGTACTTTTTCAGATTTTGTTTGAGGGTCCATTTGTCTCCTACTTTCATTCACAGTTAATTGAAGTCTCTTCAAACTGTGATTTTCGTTCTAGCCATTTCTCTATTACTTGGCTGTTTTGTTTAATCATCTTTTCAATCCAAAATGGCTGTTGCCGATAGACAAAATGATAAATAATTTGTTTGCGCAGGTAATTATAGTCAGTAAGCTGATAATACGAGGCATAAGCATCATATAAACCGATATAAATATCCTCGACTTTATTAAGGATCTCTATAGCGGATAACTGTTCATTATGTAGAAGCTCAATTTTCGTACGGTTAACTTGCTTAACTGGTTCAAGAAAGTGATCCAGAGCGCTTAGTTCACCACTGCCAGATAACAGTTTATAGAACCAGGAACTATGATAATCCCCAATCAGTGCATTCATTTGTATCGATCCAACCATGTTATATGTGCGGTCATTTGGTAAAAAATCAAACTCGACACGGTCGTGGATTTGAAGGGAAACTTGCATATGAATGACAGCATCATAAATAACCTGCTCCCGACTATCCAGTTCAGGTTTTAATTCCCTAAAAAAACGTAGGTGATGCTTAAGACCGGTCATGTCATAACGGTCTGCTTTTACGTATGTATGTTTGTATTGTTCTATAAATGTATGGACCAATTGATCCTGATACTCATTTACTGAATTCAATTAAATCACCAACTATTACGTTCTAGGACTCCTATGATATTTTAGCATGTCCGAGTGAAATTCGCTAACAAGATGAAGGGAAAAATCAAAATTTCATTTACTGATTTAAATTGAAAATCGATTTTTTATTCCTCATTCGTTTAGTTCGACTTCTTACAGGATATATTGACTCCCCGGTTACACCTTTGGATCTGATTTAAACGATTCGCTAATTTGACCAAAAAAACAATATAAACGAGGTCAAAAATTATCTCTATCGTTATTATAGACAAAAATAAAAAAAGGAGGTTAAACCTCCTTTTTAGGGAACACCCTATGTACTGTTATTTCACAGCATCTTTTAGGGCTTTACCAGCTTTAAATGCTGGAACTTTACTTGCAGGGATGTCAATTTGTTCACCAGTTTGAGGGTTACGTCCCTTACGAGCAGAACGCTCACGTACCTCAAAGTTACCGAAACCGATTAATTGTACTTTTTCTGATTTTTTCAATGAACCAGTGATTGCATCAAATACTGCATCAACAGCGTTGGAAGCATCTTTTTTAGAAAGATCAGCTTGCTCTGCAACTGCATTAATTAAGTCTGTTTTGTTCATCCGTCTCACCTCCTCTCAAAGAGTGAGTAACTATATTAAATTGCACATTGTAGAATTTATACAATTGCAACTTAACCATAATTTACACGAAATGATAATTCTGCATCGTTTACTTGTGTTGCTTGTTTTCAATTCACAAACCGGAACATTGGCTTCTAAGCTTTACAAAGCCTATATCCTCTAGGCTCGCTAGCTGTATTTGAATAGTATCACAAGCATATCCACCTTTCAATATAAAAATGCCTAAAAGCCCTAATTTATCAACGTTTTAAGACATTTTTCTCATTTTAAACAGAAAAAAAGCGACAACTTTTTGTCGCTTTTGCAAATTTATAGGATAATGGCAATCAACCCGCCGCTTCCTTCATTAATGATTCGCTCTAGTGTATCTTTCAGTTTATATCGTGCGTGTTCTGGCATGAGTGTTAACTTAGCATGTATTCCTTCTCGGACAATAGAACTCAATGAACGCCCAAAAATGTCTGACTTCCAAATGGATAAAGGATCTTCTTCAAAATCTTGCATTAAATAGCGAACAAGCTCTTCACTTTGTTTTTCTGTTCCAATAATCGGAGCGAATTCCGATTCGACATCCACTTTAATCATATGAATGGAAGGAGCAACAGCCTTTAACCTGACTCCATATCGAGGACCTTGACGTATAATTTCAGGCTCTTCCAATTTCATATCTTCTAAGGTAGGATTTGCAACCCCATAACCGGTCTGCCTGACCATAGCAATCGCATCTTGATACTGATCGTATTCTCTTTTGGCATCTGCATAATCCTGAATCAATTCAAGTAAATGATCTTTACCACGTATTTCAACACCAACAATTTCATTCAATACTTGATCATATAACTCATCTGATGTGTGTAACTCAACTTCAGCAATACCTTCGCCCATCTCCATTCCGGACAATCTGGCATCGGTGACGAAATCATAATCATAAAAATTACCTACTACTTGGTCGACATCTCTCAGGCGCCGAACATCTTTGACCGTTTCTTGTATGGCCTCTTGAAATTGCTTTCTAAGCCAATGTTCTTCTTTTAAGGACATGACCCAACTTGGTAGATTCACATTGACTTCAATGACTGGAAACTCATACAATGCTTCCCGTAAAATATTGTGAATGTCATCTTCTCTCATATCTTCCACAGATACTGAGATGACAGGAATATCATATTCCTCCGCCAATTCATTACGAAGCTCGATCGTTTCCTGTTCATGTGGCCTAGAGGAATTGAGCACCATAATAAAAGGTTTTCCCACCTCTTTTAATTCTTCTACCACACGAGCTTCCGCATCCACATATTCATCCCTTGGAATTTCACCAAAAGACCCATCTGTTGTCACGACAACGCCAATCGTCGAATGCTCTTGAATAACTTTTCTTGTTCCAATTTCCGCTGCATCCGGAAAAGGTATAGCCTCTTCATACCAAGGTGTATGAATCATTCGTGGGCCATTCTCATCTTCAAAACCTTTTGCTCCATTAACCGTATACCCTACACAATCAACTAATCTGACTTTGACATCCAAACCTTCATCAACGGAAATTTCCACTGCGTTGTTCGGTATAAACTTAGGTTCTGTCGTCATAATTGTTTTTCCGGCTGCACTTTGTGGAAGTTCGTCCGTAGCACGATCACGCTCATCTTCAGATTCAATGTTTGGCAAAACAATCTGATTCATGAATTTTTTGATGAACGTGGATTTACCTGTTCGCACAGCACCTACAACACCTAGGTAAATATCTCCGTTGGTCCGCTTTGATATGTCGTGAAACACGTTGAAATTATCCATCTTATCCCTCCGACCTTTTATACAGTATCGATTAACTGTTATTCATATGCACTATTAACTTATGACGTTGTCCTACTTGAATATGCCAGAAACACATAAAAAAATAGAGATCCTACAGTTTCCTTAGTAGAATCTCTATGTCATAAGATTAAAAGTTATTCGGATGACTCCAATATAATTTCTCCATTATCCAAAAACATGGCTGGTGAATAGGCTGGCACGATTGGGTAATGCTCTGTAAGAAGGTAACGAAGGTCTCCTTCGTATTCCTCAATCCCTTCTTCCTCCATTAATTGGTATACATCTGGCCTGAAGTCGACTTTTGCTTCTCCTCCTTTACCGATAACGAGATCTAACGTTTGTTCGGTATAGGGACTATCGACTGTATAACCATCTTTTAGTCTTAATTTTTCCTGATCTATGGAGAAAACCCCTTTACCTAACCGATCACCAAAGGGTGCAAAATCATGTTCATTTCGATATAAATTGATTTGATAATTGACTGTTCTTAAACGCTGTGTAATTCGTGCGTCAACGACCTTTACGGTTGGATCGTTCTCTGGATTAATTAGAACATAAGAATAAGCTCCTCCACCTGCGAATGAGTTGCTAGGTACTTCACCCATTATTCCTTTTTCTCGTAACACTTGGAAATCAATAGGGTATTTAATAAAAATAGGTGTGTTTTGATCTTTTGTTTCAATTGGCAACAATCCGTCTGTTGCTTTTCGGTATTCATCAACAGCTTCTTGTACACGATTTAATTGTTCATCATTCGTTGCTTGGTTTTCAGTAAGCTGATCATTCGGATAAAGACACCCAGTTAAAAGGATGCTCGAAAAGATCAATAAAAGAATACGCATCATTCTTCATCCCTCATTTATTCAGTAGGTCCACTTAGAACAATATAGAAAATAATGATTGCTCCGACTATCAAACATATGTAAGCCGTTAAAGAAACGATAAATCGCAAAATACCTGACAGCTTGTTTCGGGCCAAAATAATTAATCCAGTTGCAGCAAAGAGTAAAACCATTCCTCCAAATGATATGTACATATTCAGCATTGATTGAGACATGTTACAACCTCACTTTCTTCCCCACTGATTATATCACATTCTATCATTCGCTTATAAGTATTGAACTTGAAAGCTTTGTGAATTCTTAGGGCAAATGTACAGGTCAGGTGAAAACGATATAACAAACCAAAAAAAAGAAAAAAGAGGTGTAGGGGCATACACCTCTCAGACTAATTCCTCACAAGCAGCTCATCAATCTTTCACCATATCATATGACAATCGTGTGGGTTTGAACGTTCGCTAGCCTATACAATTGCTATTTTTTAAAAATTTGTTGAAGCATGTTCGCATCCATTGATTGATTCTTTTTTGTAACCAATTCAACAATTCGGTCTTCTTTCTCTTTTGTTACCGGACGATTGGCTATTTTTCCTAACTTCCTGACAAGATTTCTAACCGTATTTTCATCCGAGAAATTTGCTTGCTGCATAGCATTTGCTACTTGCATGATTTCCTGTGGTGAAATATCAGCTTTCTTGCTCAGATGATCCATAATTGAATTTGTAACGTCATCCTTCATACATTTTCCTCCTTGTGAATGCATTCATATTACTATATGCATTGTGGAGAAAGCTGTTCGTTTTGACGCTTGAAGGATACGTGATTAATTTTAATTTTTAAAATCAACTGAGAGAGCGTTTAATTCATTTGTTTTTCCTCGTTGCATCAAGTCGTCTACAACCTGCCGTGGATCTTTTCCTTCAAAAAGCAAGTCGTAAATACCACTTGTAATCGGCATGTCAACAGCCTCTTTTTCAGCTAGTTGATGGACTGCCTTCGTCGTTCGTACACCCTCGACAACCATTCCCATTTTATCAAGCACATCGGGTAAATTATACCCTTCACCTAACATATGTCCAGCTCGGTAGTTACGACTATGCTGGCTTGTACATGTGACAATGAGGTCACCTATACCTGTTAATCCTGCGAAGGTTAATGGTGTTGCGCCCAACTTAACACCAAGCTTTGCCATTTCAGCTAAACCTCTAGTGATCAGTGCTGCTTTAGCATTATCTCCATATCCAAGTCCATCTGAAATACCAGCACCGAGAGCGATTATATTTTTGAGTGCTCCGCCAATCTCGACACCGATAAAATCTTCATTTGTATAAACCCGAAAAACATTATTCATAAACAAATCTTGTGCTTTTTCAGACTCGCTTAACTGTAGTGAAGAAACAGTCACTGTTGTTGGCTGTTTCAAAGCAACTTCTTCAGCATGGCTTGGACCTGATAAAACAACTATTTTTTCACCATATGGTTCCCCTAATTCTTCGGCAATCATTTCAGAGATTCGTTTATGTGTTTCAGGCTCAATACCTTTTGATGCATGCATGAGAACCTGTTCGCTTGTCAGATGCTCTTTAGCTTGTTTAATAACGTCCCGCATCGCTTTCGTCGGAACGACAAATAAAACAGCGTCTGCATTATCTAAAGCTAAACTCAACTCATGATAGCCAGTGATTTCATCCGGTAACCGTATGCCCGGCAAGTATTTGTCATTCGTTTGCTGTTCGTTAATTTCATTTGCTTGATCTTTCCGGTGTGACCATAACCTAACATCGTGTCCGTTATGAGCCAGCACCATGGCTAAAGCTGTTCCCCAGCTCCCAGCACCGAGTACTGTAACCTTTTTCATTATTCCACCTCATCAATTAATTTCTTCTTCTGGCATAGATATTGACGGGCGTACCCTCAAAACCAAAAGCTTCTCGTATTCGATTTTCAAGAAACCGTTCGTATGTGAAATGCATTAACTGTGGGTCATTAACGAATACGACAAATGTTGGCGGCTTTGTAGCCACTTGAGTAGCATAAAGTATTTTTAGTTTTTGTCCTTTTATCGACGGAGTCGGATTGACAGCCAAAGCGTCTTCGATTACTTCATTCAAGACGTTGGTTTTCACCCGTTTGGCATGATTCTCACCGGCCATGACAATTTTCGGCAATAATGTGTGTAGTCTTTTTTTGGTTTTTGCTGATAAAAACACAATTGGTGCATAACTCAAAAATTGAAATTGTTTCCTGATCTCTTGTTCGAATTTGTGCATAGCATCCTGGCTGCTTTCAACAGTATCCCATTTGTTTACGACAATAACAATCGCACGTCCTGCATCGTGTGCGTAACCAGCGATTTTTTTATCTTGCTCTCGAATCCCTGTGTCAGCATCGATTAAAATAAGAGCGACATCTGAACGTTCGATTGCTTTCATCGCACGGAGGACGCTATACTTTTCGGTCGTTTCATATACTTTTCCTCTTTTACGCATCCCTGCCGTATCAATAATCGTAAAGTCTCTTCCTTCCCTAGTAAATGAAGTGTCAACAGCATCTTTTGTTGTTCCTTCGATATCACTGACGATGACACGCTCTACGCCTAAGAGAGAATTAACAAGAGAGGATTTACCGACATTCGGTCTTCCGATTAAGGAAAAATAGATCCGATCTTCATCTTCGACTTCATTGCTTCGATCAGGAAAATGTTTGACGACCTCATCCAATAGGTCTCCTAATCCTAAACCGTGTGTACCGGAAATCGGAAATGGCTGGCCAAAACCTAGCGCGTAATACTCATAAATCAAATGTTGCATTTCATAACTATCAACTTTATTCACAGCCAGCACAACCGGTTTATTGGAACGATATAACATTTTTGCCACTTCTTCATCCGCACTTGTAATGCCTTCTCGGCCATTGACCAAAAAGACAATTACATCCGCTTCATGAATTGCAATCTCAGCTTGCTCTCTTACTTGGACAAGTAGTGGCTCATCGCTTAAATCAATTCCACCTGTATCAATAATATTAAATTCTGTATTTAACCATTCTGCTTTTGCGTAGATACGATCACGGGTTACACCTGGTGTGTCCTCAACAATCGAAATTCGTTCTCCAACTAAACGGTTGAAAATAGTTGATTTACCGACATTCGGTCTGCCCACGATAGCAATAGTCGACTTTCTCATAATATTTCATTCCTAACAACTTAAGTAGATTTTTTTAACGCACGTATAAAGAAATAAACGATGGATTTTCAGGGATCCTAAAACGGATATTTAAATCAATAAAACTTACTTATCAATAGGCGAGTTTATGATGTACATTCGCTTATTTTCTTTCCGTAAAAACCAATAAGATCAATTGGATAAAAAAGCTGGGACAAAATTTGTTTTATATCAGAAGAACAAACAAGTGATAGTCTGTGTTTCAGAGATCAATACGATCCTTTCAGAAATCACTGTAGAGAACTCATCTTCTGATCATGGTTCCTTGACCATGCCAGTTCTCTTCATCCTGAAATTCTACGTATATTTCAATGCTCAGCATATTCACTGTTCACCTTCTGATTAATAAATGTAAGTTAAGTCCCAGCCTATCCAATCATTATATTGTAAGATGATACTCCATTTAAAAAATTCGTGTATCTTTAATCTCTCATTTTTTTAAGCTTGTCTCCAACAAGGTCACCCAGTTGGAAAGTGTGATCGTCTTGGTCCTTTTGATACTTTTGATATTCTGAACGATCTTGATCTTCTTCAATTTCACGGATACTTAAAGAGATCCGTTTCTTTTCGCCATTGACTTCAAGCACTTTAGCTTTTACTTTCTGTCCTTCTTCCAGTACTTCTTCTGGTCTACCAATATGTTCTTTCGAAATTTGTGAAATATGCACAAGTCCCTCAACTCCAGGAAGTACTTCTACGAAAGCGCCAAAATGAACGAGACGAACAACATTTCCTTCTACAATTTCTCCTTCATTAATTTGGTCTTCAATTCGATCCCATGGACCAGGCAGTGTTTCTTTCACTGAGAGACCAATTCGTTCATTGTCACGATCGACGGAAATGACTTTTACTTTCAATTGGTCACCTTCACTTACGACATCGCTTGGTTGGTCAATATGTTGATGGGATAACTGTGAAATGTGAACCAATCCATCCATTCCACCTAAATCAACAAAAACACCAAATGGGGCTAGTCGTTGAACGGTTCCTTCAACAATGTCACCGATTTCGAGATCTTGAAGCAATTCTTGCTTTTTCGCTTCCAATTCTTTTTCGGCTACTGCTTTATGTGAAACGATGATTCGATTTTTCTCTTCATCCATTTCAATAATTTTTACAGATAAGGTTTTACCTTTATATGCACTTAAGTCTTCAACATAGTGTGTTTCCACATGAGAAGCTGGCATAAAGGCACTCAATCCAGCATTTACGACTAAACCGCCATTGACTGATTCAATGACTTCCACGTCGAAAACATCTTCATTTTCGAATCGTTCAGTCAACTGTTGAAATGCTACTTCGCGGTCTTTCATCTTTTTTGAAAGAATGATCGTATCTTCTTCTACTTTTTTGACAACGACACTCACTTCTTCCCCTTCAGATAACACTTCGCTTGTATGATCTACATGTAAATGTGAAAGTTCAGAAATAGGGATGACACCATCATATTTCGTTCCTGTATCGACAACTACTTGCTTTTCCTCTAATTTCAATACAGATACATTCAATTCATCTCCAACATTCAACACATTTACTTCATGGTTCTCTTGATTCTCTACCATGTCCAAATCCTCCTTCGTACCCAAACTCTTCATCATTAATATTTCACTAAATAAATCATAACATCATTTTCTATATTCATCTAATAATCGCTGTATATTTTCCATAATTTCATCGGTAACCTCTTGAGCGGATGGCTTGCTGTTTTTCAAAGTTTGAAACTCAATCGGATTCCCATAAATAACCGTCAATGGTTTGGAACGTTCATACTGACCGATGATTGCACAAGGAATGACTGTTGCATTTGATCGCATAGCGAAAAAACCGGCTCCAGCAAGTCCTTTTTTAACTACGCCATCTTTACTCCTAGTGCCTTCTGGAAATAGTCCTAATACTTTCCCTTCATCCAACAGTTTCAAACCTTTTCGTAAAGCATTCCGGTCACGCATGCCACGTTTAACAGGAAAAGCATTGACATTTCTTAAAATAAAACCTAGCCCTTTTTTCTCAAACAACTCTTCTTTAGCCATGAAATGAATGGTTCGAGGAGCCGTCATTCCAACGGTTGGTGGGTCATAATTTGATATGTGATTGGAACAAATGATTACAGGTCCATTCTTAGGTATATTTTCTTTGCCGATGACCTTGATTTTGAATAGAATTTTGAATAATACAGAAACAAGAAATTTCCCCAATGGATATAACATTTATGATTTCCCTTCCTCACTTACTTCTTTTTGAATGACAATTGAAAGAATCTGGTCTTTCACTTCATTTATACTCATCGATGTCGTATCCAATTCAATGGCATCATCAGCTTTTACCAACGGTGAGACATCCCGTTCAGAATCTAATTGATCGCGTTTACGAATTTCATCTTTTAACGTTTCTAAGTCAGAATCAAACCCATTCTCTACATTCTCTTTATGTCGCCGCTCTGCCCTTTCAGTAACTGAAGCGATTAAAAAGATTTTTACTTCTGCATTTGGAAGGACGTGCGTTCCTATGTCTCTTCCATCCATAACGACATTCCCTTTTTCCGCTAATTGCTGTTGCATCGAAACCATTTTTTCACGTATCAATCGATGTTTGGCCACAATCGAAACGTGATTCGTCACATCTTTATCACGAATGGCTTTCGAAACATTGATTTCGTTTACATAAATTTCTTGCTGTCCGTCTGCTCCTGCTTGGAATGTAATGGATGTATCATTCGCCAATTCAACTAATTCATGTTCTTTCTCTAAGTCTACAGAGGATTTTAAGGCAGCTAATGTCAAAGCGCGATACATCGCTCCTGTATCTATGTATAAATAACCTAACTCTTTCGCCAATAATTTAGCTACAGTACTCTTCCCCGCAGCTGCAGGTCCATCTATTGCAATTCTCATATACGCTTCCTCCTGGTATTTTGATAATTACTTAATTTCCTTCGTTCTTCTAATTGTTTTTCAAAAATAAACTTAATAATTTTTTCTCGGTTTTGTGATTGAATATCGGTAAATTTAACGGATATGCGCGGTTCTGCATGTTGCTGATCCATAAAATAACGAATGACTTGTCCGGAGCATTCAATATATTCATAGCGATTAGAATTAAACGGTAACACGATGGTTAACTGAACAGTCTCATCTGGTTCGAACCGATCTTTCGAATCAGCCACGACAGCTAATCCACCACCACTGATATCGACGGATCTTGTAATTAACGGAGATTTCTCTTCATCTAAAGAGTATACTGCAACATCCAGTGCACTTTCCACACGAACGTACTGTCTACGTTGAATTTTTTTGACTTCTGTTGAATGAGGTATACGAATATAGAGGACAGGAATTTTCTTGATCTTTTTTCTACCTAATATTTCTGAAGAAAATTTATAAACGACATTATTGGAACCGATGACTGATAGGTCAGCAGGCTTCCCATCTTCTACATAAGTTGTTGTCCCCTTACGTTGGTGGGAAGGATATGTAAGATACAGATAATTTCTATCAAATTCGATTACCTTACTCGTATATTGCTCTTTTTCTCCATTTTGGTCCATTTCTAGTGTGACTCGCATACCTATTGTAAACATCGCCACCATTTCCCTTCGTGAGTAGATATACTTATTATTACAAAAAAAACGAAAAAGGAAAAGACATGTTTTTGTCTTTCCCTTTTTCATGTTAAGAGGATTCAAAAATTCGTTCACTATTTTTTAGACGTTCAACGCCTTCTTCAAACCCGTCATCTGCATTAATATACACTTTGTAGGTAGAGTCGTTTGCTTGTCCAATAAATTCATAAGTCAATACTTCATCGCCTAAATCGTTTTTAATCACGGCCAACTTCGATTCTCCCACTTCGAGTTGTGGATTGACTAATTCCATTGCTTCTTGTTCTGTGATATTTTGTTCGTAATCAACATCGGACCTCGAATAATGATTAACTAAATAATCTCGAGCTGATAAAGCTGTAATTTCACCATTATCCAATGCCACTTTTATTTGGATGCGATCCGGTTGATAAAAGACATCATCCTCTGTCCGAACAAAGGTGTAAACGCCGACTTTTTCATATTGCATCGATTCGGTTGGCTCCATATTTTCATAACCTAGATCTTTCAGTTGCTCAGCCGCCCGGTTCATCCCCTCGTGTAAGCTTATTTCACGTTCTTGGAAGTCTCGATTCAATATAAATGAAACAACGTGACCACTCTGTTTCGTAATCTCTGCATAGCCACGGTGTGTGTCATTTTCAAAGGAAAAATAATACACAGGTAAGTCGGATCCATCCATCGATTCAGAAACATTTAATTCAAGAGACTCTTCTAAATCAAAGTGCTTGCGAATAAATTGACTGGCTTCTTCTTCTGTTATCGGATCACCTTCCAGCTGAATATCTTTTTCATCTTCTGCCGTTGCTGTCAATCCGAACTGACTTCCAGCTTCGACGTAACTTTCTGCATTGGTCTCGACCGTTTGAAATCCATCAATAACCGTGTTATCACCAGGTTCATTTGTTGCTAAGGCAATTTCTACATCCATCCAGCGTAACCCTTCATTCAATACTTCATGTTGAACTTTTCTTAAGTCCCTTTTAACTTCATTTGACTGCTCATATAGTTCAGCCAAATAATCCAGTTCTTTTTGTTCCAATGGATCATCATCAAGTTGACGAACAGCCACACGATATGAATATTCACCGATGTTACTTAAAAATTCCTGCGTTTTATTAAACGGCAAAAGGGATAGTGGTAACATACCGACATCACTATGTGCTTCTGAAGTGATTTTCCAAATATCCGCCATCTGTGGCGAGAGCCGTTCAGGCGTATTGGTAGCCATAACCGTACTAATCTTATCATTCAAGAGATCAATGCGATAAGTTAAATCGTGAAATGCTCGTTGATATCCGTTTTCAGCATGAACAAGTACTGCATTCTTGTCTTGGTGTTCTTGATAACCCCATATTCCAACACCAATCAACACAACGCTTAACACTGTGATCGTTATCCATCGAACCAATAGTCACACCTCCGTTTTAATTACAAAAAATGTGTTTCCCAATCCGTTTAATTTGAGGTCTTCCCCAAATCCAGTCCGAAGTTGCTGTATCCGGATTGAAATAATAGGTCGCTCCACCAGAGGGATCCCAACCATTAATGGCGTCCATGACAGCTTCTTTTGCTGTTTCATTCGGCTCCATGTAAATTTGTCCATCTGCGACTGCTGTAAATGCAAGTGGTTCAAAAACCACCCCAGAAATCGTGTCAGGGAATGTCGAGCTTTCAATTCTGTTTAAAATTACAGCTGCAACAGCAACTTGTCCCTCATATGGCTCCCCTCTCGCTTCGCCATAAACAGCCTGAGCCATCAAACGAATATCGTTTTGTGAAAAACCTTTTGGTACGTTCACAGCAGTTGGTGCTGGAGCTTCTGACTCTTGGCCGGTCGCTTGTTGTTCCTGATTATTATCTTGGCCTCCATAATGCGTGAAGTCTTTGCCTTGATTCCTTTGTTCTTGTACATAACTTTGATCATATTCTGTCGCTCGTTCGAGGGCTTGCTTTGTTTTTTCACCTACATAACCATCTACTTTGATGCCGAATTCGTATTGAAAATTTCGAGTTGCCCAATATGTTTGCCATCCAAAAACACCATCAATATCACCATTGTAAAAACCAATATACTGAAGTCTTGCTTGTAATTCGATGACATCTTCACCAACAGACCCTTGCTGTATAACTTGGTTTGTAAATGCTTCTGCTGGCTTTTGGGGGGCAAAAAATGTCAAACCTGCAACAAGTAATAATGGCATAATCATTAACTTCAACTTTTTCTGGTCCATAGATTAACCTCCTCGATTCACTGTGACTTTCCATATTTTTCGCCTGAGTTCAAAATTTATGCGACAGAAACACAAAAAACTGAGAACCGGAGAAAAACATCCTCCAGTTCTCAGTTTTTTTCAATCAAGGAAATATATAATTCATCCTGAACCAATTTGAGAAATTTAAAACTTACAGTATTTCAAAATCGTTTTTTAAAGAAAGATTTAGTTGTGCTATCTGTGTTTCTCCGGATCCACTTCGTTTTCCGCAGGAGTACATAGTCTCTAATTTATAAAATTGATTCATTGCTAGTTAAAATTGCACATTTTCTTTTGCGGCCAGTTGAACACTTAATCGCACACGGGCTTTTTTGCTATCAAAATCTCGGCCAAGGACTACTTGCTCATTGTGTAAATTATGAGCGCTTCCAGGATAATCATAGGTTGGATAGACAGAACCCTCTTCTGAAGATGTTGTTATGACCACATAGATTCCTTTTTCAATACAACGTTTGATTGCGGGCATCATGGAGGGGGCCACTTGACCGCGGCCTACACCTTCGATAATAATTCCTTCACTTCCCGCATTTGCTAATGCATCTAACATGACACCATCACTATCAATATGACACTTCACGATGTCTACGCGAGGCAAGGTACTGTTCACTTGATAATACTCTCGGTTTGCAGGTTTTTGAAATAAATAAACATCATCATTATCGATAATTCCCAAATAACCAAATCCAAAAGCATTAAATCCTTGAATGTTGCTCGCATGTTCCTTTTTAACATAGCGTGCTGCGAAAATTCGCTCATTGAAAACAACAACTGTGCCACACTTTTTCAGGTCAGGATGGCAGGCTGAGTAAATGGCGTGACGTAAATTAATGTATACATCACTACCTAAATCGGCAATTGACCGTTGCGATCCTGTCACGACGACAGGACGTTCATCAGCGATTGTTAAATCAAAAAAATAGGCTGTCTCTTCCAATGTGTCTGTCCCATGCGTAACAACGACACCATCTATTTCTGGGTTATCGAAATGTTCTTCAATTCTATTTTTTAATAAAATCCAATCATCACCAGTCAAATGAATACTGGGCTTCTGAATGGCAGAATCAATTTCTACATCAATATCTTGTGGCAAGTCACATAACTCTGCAAGTTCTTCACCAGACATCGCACCAGAGTCCAACTTTCCACTCGGTTCTTTCGGTTTGCTGGCAATCGTTCCGCCTGTTGTAATCAGTACAACTTTTTTCAAATAAACCACCCACCATTCTTATTGCATAATTTTTTGTCGAATATTCTCGGCAATCAAGCCACCATGAAATCGACCATTTTCGATGAAAATTTTATTATTGTTATATCCAGCAGCTACAACACCGGCAATGTAGAGATTTTCAACATTGGTTTCCATCGTGTCAGGATCATACATCGGGCAAGCCGACTGATCGAGCTGAATACCACTTTCTCTTAAGAACGGTTGATCTGGTTGATAGCCTGTCATTGCAAAAACATAATCTGCCTCAACCGAATGTTCCTCCCCATTTTTTTCATAAACGACATGACTTTTAGTGATTTCTTTAGGAATTGCATTAAAGTGAATCGTTGCTTTCTCATTGCGCATCAATGAATCGAACAGCGGTAAGATCCACGGCTTAACACTGGCAGAATAATCAGAGCCTCTGTAAAGAACAGTTACTTCTGCACCTGCTTTCTCTAATTCTAATGTAGCATCCACTGCTGAATTCTTTCCGCCAATGATGACAATCTTTTTATTGAAAAAAGGATGTGCCTCTTTAAAATAATGGGAAACATGCGGTAAATGCTCACCCTTGATTCCCATGTAGTTCGGCTGTCCATAATACCCGGTAGCCATAACTACATAATCTGCTTGGTATACGTTCTCATTTTCTTTATCATCAATCGACTGTACTTGAAAGTAATCCGATTGTTTTTGAACGTGTTGAACTTCCTCAAAGGTATTGATTCGAAGTCCTATTCGTGAAGCAACAGTTCGATAATAGTTCAATGCTTCATTTCGAATCGGCTTTTGTCTTTCGGATACAAACGGTATTTGTCCAATTTCCAATCGATCAGACGAACTAAAAAACATTTGATGTGTCGGATAATTATATATCGCATCTACCACACTTCCTTTTTCAATGATGAGTGGGTCGATTCCGATGTTCTTCAATTCAATAGCGGTTGATAGACCACAAGGTCCCGCACCAATAATAATTACTTTTTCCTTTTTCATCTTTATACACTCCTGTTAGTTAAACGCTTCTAAGCACCTATTTCATCCATTCAAATTAAACATATAAAAAATCCTACCAAAATTAATGATAGGAGAAGAAGCATACAGAATCAATCAATTAAGCTAAACTTTGTGGTCATTACGTTCTTCGTTTATTTAGGGCCCACAAAGACAATAAAAAGCCAATGAACGTATATTCCATCCATTGGCTATATTGATAAATAAACAAAATATTAAATCCAACCTCTATATCTTGCTGCTTCTGTCGCTCTCCGTACACCAACCATATATGCCGCTAAACGCATATCGATTTGACGATTCTGAGAGGTTGTGTATACATTATTGAAAGAACGAACAAGTACTTCACGAAGTTTCTCTTGAACCTCTTCGTCTTTCCAGTAATATCCTTGGTTATTTTGTACCCATTCAAAATAAGATACAGTAACTCCGCCAGAGGATGCAAGAACATCCGGCACAAGCAAGATTCCACGCTCTGTCAATATTTTAGTCGCTTCTAATGTTGTTGGACCATTCGCTGCTTCAACAACAATATCTGCTTTGATATTGTGAGCATTTTCTTCTGTAATCTGATTTTGTACAGCTGCAGGAACCAAAATATCCGTATCCAGTTCAAGCATTTCTTGGTTTGTGATTGTGTCATCAAACAGATTGGTTACAGTTCCGAAGCTATCTCTTCTATCCAATAGATAGTCTATATCCAATCCGTCTGGGTCGTGTAATGCACCTTCAGCATCAGAAATGGCAATGACTTTAGCACCCATGTCGTGCATAAACTTCGCTAAGAAACTGCCCGCATTTCCGAAGCCTTGTACAATAACTCTCGCTCCTTTAACACTAATTCCGCGCTTTTTCGCTGCTTCTTCGATACAAATTGTTACACCTTTTGCTGTAGCAGATTCCCGTCCGTGAGAACCACCAAGTACAATTGGTTTTCCAGTAATGAAACCAGGACTGTTGAATTCGTCAATTCGACTATACTCATCCATCATCCAAGCCATGATCTGTGAGTTTGTGAAGACGTCAGGAGCTGGAATGTCCTTCGTCGGTCCAACTACTTGAGAGAGTGCACGAACATAACCTCTACTCAATGCCTCTAATTCACGAAAAGACATTTCTCTTGGATCACAAATGATTCCACCTTTACCTCCACCATATGGAAGGTCGACAATTCCGGATTTTAACGTCATCCAAATGGACAAGGCACTAACTTCCTTTTCAGTCACATTCGGATGGAAACGTACGCCACCTTTTGTCGGTCCAATGGCATCATTGTGCTGTGCCCGGTAACCCGTAAACACTTTTGTTTTTCCATCATCCATCCGTACTGGAATCCGAACAGTAATCATCCGCATTGGCTCTTTCATCAACTCAAATGCTTCGTTCGGATAGCCTAATTTATCTAAAGCTTCCTTAATCACTTCTTGGGTGGATAATAAAATATCATTTTTTTCGTTTTTGGAATCTGCTGAATTTTCGGCTACCATTCATTTACCTCCTAAAATTAAGCAACCTATATCGATCATTAAACAGGCTTTCAATGATTAGTATACATCCAATATAACTTTATGCAACCATAATTTATGAGATTTTTATCAATAATTTTTCATAGCTAAACGAACCAATTTTTCCAACATATCCTCGTAGCTTAAACCAATTGCTGCAGCTGCATCTGGATATAAACTTGTCGGAGTCATACCGGGTAAAGTATTAACCTCCAAGATAATCGGTTCGCCTTGATTATTCAAAATAAAGTCCACACGTGAATAGGATTCGCAACCTAATGCCTGGTGTGCCTTAACAGCCAAGGATTGAATACGGTTTGTCAGCGACTCTGCAATATTTGCAGGAACAATATGTTGACTCCCGCCTTCACTATATTTTGCTTCATAATCATAATATTTATTTTTAGGGATAATTTCAATGATTGGCAAAGCTTCTTCTTCACCCTGATCGCCAAAAACAGACACTGTCAACTCTCTACCTTCAACAAAGTCTTCAACAATCAATTGATCATCATGTGAAAAAGCAAGATGAAGGGCTTTTTCAACTTCTTCCTGTTGATGAACGAACGTTAGCCCTAGTGTTGAACCTTCTTGATTCGGTTTAATGACGAATGGATAGTCAAACGTCTCGATCACTGTTTGATAAATTTCTTTGATGTTCATTTTTTTGCTAAACGTCTGACTTCGAGCAATCGGTAACCCTTCATTTGCAAAAATTTGCTTTGCTCGGGATTTATCCATAGCTAAAGAGGAAGCAAGAACACCCGAGCCGAGATATGGGAGATCCAACAATTCCAAGAAACCTTGAACCCTTCCATCTTCCCCTTGTTTACCGTGTAATCCAATTAATACAAAATCTACATTTTCTAAATCGTTGATATGTTGAGTAAGTTTGGCGGGATTAAAGTCAATCGCAACGACATCGTGTCCTAAATGGCGAAGCGCTTTGATCATACCTTCTCCTGTTGATAAAGATACTTCTCTTTCTTTCGATGTCCCACCATATAAAACTGCAATTCTCATCCTGTCACCCTTTATTCAGATTTAAAAATACTTTTGAATGATTTCAAAGGCATTTTGTTCAACTATACATTTCCCATATTCATTCAGTACATAAGAAGTCATTGTCGATGGAGAAGAAAATTCTGATACCATCGAGATAATTTCCTCTTTTGATTGGTCATTTAGTTCTTCATCATGTATTTTGACGAAATAATAGCCTTCATAATAATACAGAGATGCTTGACGTTCAGTAAGCTTCTTAAATGAACCAGCGGCTTGAATGACATCTTCAAAATCATCAAACACAAACATCAATTCTTTGCTCTCATCCATAGTGACTTTCAACTCGATGAAATCTTCATTCGACATTCCTTCGTTATTTTGAGTAACTACAATTACCATACCTTGAGCTTGCAACATATAAACCTGAACGACTAATTTTCCATCCAGTTCAATACCGAGTTCGTCGCAAGCTTCATATAACATATCTTGAAAAAGCTCGTTAGCTTTTGGTAAGTTGTTCCACAATTCTTCTTTAGAGTATCCGCGTTCCTTTAGATCATTGTATGTCAAAAAAATTTTGAATTGGTTAACGCTTAATCTCTCTAAACGCACGTAACCACCCCCAAAAGTATTTTATACTACTATATGATTTCATCCAACAAATAAAGCCTGGTCAAAATCAAAAAGTCATAATTCCTTATTTTAAAGCATCCAACCAACATTAAAAAGAGCTTGCCCCGATTTTATGTACAAAACGGACTCCAGTCGCTTAACTGGAGTCACTTTCATTAAAGCTCTTTCACATCCAATATTCGAAAACCATTCTTTTCGAGCTCATCGATAAACTGCTGTGTGTTTTCTTTCGTATCGATTTTAATAACGATCCTCCTTGTTAATTTACCTGTTTCATCGAACGTCGTCAATGAAATCACATTTACTTGGTAAGAACGAATAATATCAGTCAATCTGTATAATATACCTTCTTGCTCAGTTGTTGAAAATGTAATACGTGTCCCTTGTTTTTTCATTCCAAAGACACTTTCGAATTGTTCGATGACATCGTATCTTGTGACGATTCCCAAAAACGTGTTGTCATGATCGACTACTGCAATAATCGGTGCGCCTTTTAATGTGGTGAAAGCACTTTCGAATACTTCGTCTTTATGAACATAGACATTTTCATTGCTGAGCACCTCATTAACACGATGATTTTCTAAAAATAATTGCTTGTTCTCTTCAACGATCTCAAAATAATGTTCATAAATTCGTTGCTTCGTAATCATTCCTTTATATTTTCCTTGTTCGACAACTGGCATACCTTCAATATCATTTTTATTGAATATATCTAATACTTCTTGCAGTGTTTCTTCGCCTTCAACGAAAAGACACTGGGTTTTTGGCATCATCACACTTCTGACAAACACAGGCATTCCTCCTTTTTCGACTGTTATGATAGTATTCAACATCCAATCGAAAGAGTCCTTCTATCTTCTGAATTTTGATGTTCTATTTCTGCTGTAAAAATTCTTTCATCTACATGAATATTTATAAATAAAAAAAAGGGATTGATAAGATCAATAGTATAAAAACAATAACCATTCCGTTTAGAAATAAATGAGAAAAGAAAAATTCTTTGTCAACAGTCTCTTTTTGGGCTCTATGGTTTCTCCGGGTTTTACGTTCCCGTCGACTCGGAAGTGTTACATCATCCATGATTTCACTTTGTTGTGTTGTGAGGATTTGCTTGTCTAATTCAACTGATTTCTTTGCTTCTTGCATATCCAATCACCTCAATCGATATCGATAATATATTCCCAGCAAAAAGTCGATCCAAATATGTGCTACGATTGGCACGAGTAAGTTGCCGGTTATCTCATACATATAGCCAATCAGGAAGGACAAGAGGATAACAGAAACCAATAATACAGGCTTACGTAAGTATCTCACGTGAACGAGAGCAAAAATAGAACTTGCTACTATATACCCTAATTCTGTATGAATAACGCCACGAAAAAGGAATTCTTCGGATACACCAATGACAGTAGCCAACAAAAAGATTTGACCAGCATTTAGGGAACGGAAGATTTTTTCATTCACACCACCGTCGTCCCAGTGTTTCTTTGGGACGAACCGTATAAGAAGCAGATCAATGATCACCACAACGGTTCCGGGAATAAGCCCGTAAAGAAAAATCTCCATCCATTGAAAATCAAATAATCCAAATAATTCATTCCAAGAAAATAGAAAAAAACTAGCAATGGCCGCCAAAAATAAAAAGATCAATTGAGATGCGACAACATTCCAAACGAGTTCTTGATCGGTTAGTTCCTGGATTAACTCAGCTTGCTTTTTTCTTTTCTTTTGTCCCATTTACTCACCCTCTAATTAGCAATTCATCAAGTAATGCTTTCCAGTTTTTTTGTATAGATCTCTCTTTCTTTTGGTAGGATTCAAAAGTATGTCGCCAATTCTCTAGTCGGAAATCACAGGAATCACAACATTCATATTGAGCCTTGGTTACTTCTTTCTGAAAATGATAAAACAGACCAACGCGGCGGCATGTAGCTGATTTGATCCAATCGACTAGTTTGAATATGCTCTGTTGTTTGATCCTTTCCCGTTCATCTCTGTATTGGATAATTTCCCTTCTTCGATCGTCTTGATGAAGTTGTTGATGTTGTTCTGTTTGCAGTTCTAAAAACCGTATCTTCGTTTCATTCAAATAATCTTCCAGTTGCCCGTTTAGATTCTCCCTAAGAAATAAGTTCACTTCATCTTCTGTAGGCAATTCAGTCTGTATCAGTTGGAAAGGTAGAAATTCGTCTCCTGGAGCATACAGTAATATCGAAACACTTTGTTCACCGTCTCTCCCCGCTCTTCCAACCTCCTGAATAAAAGATTCGATTGTGGCAGGCATATGGTAATGGATCACTAGACGAATGTTTGATTTATTGACACCCATACCAAAAGCACTCGTACAGCAAATGATATCCAATTGATTGTTCATAAACTGTTGCTGAATCAACAACCGCTCATCTTGTTCCATCCCACCATGGTAATAAGCGACTCGCCGGTCAGGGAATTTTGTTTGCAGCAACCGGCTTATAGACTCGCTCACTTTTCGAGAAGAGAAATAAATCATTGTCGGGATACTCTTTTGCTCAATCAATTCAATCAACCGTTCGTCTTTTCGATTCGGAATCACTTCATCTACTGAAAATGTTATATTTGGTCGATCAATTGGGTAGATGAGCTGCTTCATGGGAAGTTCTAATTGCTTGATGATATCTTGACGAATGGAAGGTGTTGCTGTTGCGCTTAGTGCCAGTACAGTTGGGTTGTTAAATTTTTTAATGACATCCTTAAGCCGTAAAAAATCTGGTCGAAATTCATGTCCCCATTGACTGATACAGTGTGCTTCATCAATGACAAAGTAATCAATTTTTTTGTTTGATAGTACTTGTTGCACTTGCTCTTGTTGTAGCATTTCTGGTGAACAATAAAGTAATTTATAGGCACCTAGTTGGTTCATGACGGCTAATTTCTGTTTGGCACTCATCATGCTGTTTAAGCTTGCCACCCGCTTAATCCCTTGTGCTTTCAATAGTTTGACTTGATCGATCATTAACGAAATTAGTGGAGAAACAACAATGGTCAAACCTTCCCCGATTAAAGCTGGAAGCTGATAACATATGGACTTACCACTTCCAGTCGGTAAAGTGGCCAATGTATGATTTCCATTCCTAATAGATTCAATGATCTCTCGTTGACCAAATCGGAATTGTTTATAGCCAAATAGTTTGATTAACGCATGTTCGATATCATGAGGTGCTGTTGAGTTCATCTGTATTACTCCTTATCATCATTCATAGTGGCAATAGCCAAGCGGATGTGGAAATAATCGATTTCTTCATGGAGTCGTTCTTTGATAGGTTTCAATTTTCTAGTCGATGTATTTTGTATGGCTTCCTGAATTTGATCTAAAACTTGTTCGGAAATGAATGAATAAATATTGAAATTTTTCTTATGCGTTGCAATTTCCACAAAGTGATCTTGAATCGTACTGACTTTTAACTGGCGAAGGGAAGCAATTTCATCAAGCGTATGTCCAGCCTGATAAAGGTCAAATGTTTCTTGCGCTGAAGCGGTTAGTCGGTTCGTTTTTTTCCAAATTAACCTTGTGAGTAATGAATACTGCTCAGGATGTTCTGTGATTGTCTCAAGAATGTTATGGATTGCGGCGATCGACTGAAGATGTAGATCTTCTTTGTAAACATTTTCTTCATCGGCGATTTGCTGTTCACTCATACCCACCCGATCATATCCGGAACATTGTTTTAGCAAAACCGTAGCAAGGCAATCATCAATCGTTGATAAAACGGTATGTAATTCACCATATAGTTGCTCAGCAATCGTGTCGAACTGCATGGAATAATCTCGTAAAAGTTCTCTCACTTTCGCTTGAATATATGATTGGTCTACGATTGGAATAAACTTATTCTCTTCATGAATGAGCATTGAAACCGTTTGAATTAATAGGAATAGACCTTGCTTGAACTCTCGGTCAATTTGATGGTATTTATGTCCTTTCATCTGATAATAACTTTGAAGACGCTTACCACTGAGATATTGATCACCTTGTTCTGTCAATAGTGCTTGGTCATTCGCCACTTGAATATAATGGTTTTCTATTAAATCCTTCACATGATTATTGAAAGTCGTTTTTTTCAATTTACGATCGATACCATAAAAATTTTCGATTTGAAAAAGATATGCATCTTGCAATGTCTGAGCTGATTTTTTACCTTTTAACAAGTGAAATACTGCATTTACTGATCGTTCATGTTCTAACTTTTTGAATAAAAATAATAACAATTCTCGATAATGCATGGTGAACTCCTTACAATCAATGCAATTTTTAAGTTCCTCGAAATACATCGAACATTGTCTGTGCCTTTATTATATCAATTTATTGAATTAAATGGTGCCAATAATTACAATGAAACAATGAAATGTTTTTTCGGAGGATAATTATGGCCAAATATACAATCGTCGATCAAGATACATGCATTGCTTGTGGTGCATGTGGAGCAACGTCACCGGAGGTATTCGATTACAACGATGAGGGTGTTGCATTTTCGCTATTAGATGACAATAAAGGAAACAAACCAATACCCGCCGAGTGGATGGAAGACGTTGAAGATGCATTTGAAGGATGTCCAACAGAATCGATTCGATTAGCGGAAGCTCCCTTTGAAGGAGATCCGAATAAATTTGAGGATTGACTCTGGCTATATATAGCCTATTAAAGTAAATATTGTTATAATAAATAGGACTTTGGAGATTGAAGGAGGAAGAAAACATGGCAGAAAACAAAATTGTAGAAGTTTTTGTTGAAATTCCAACAGGAAGCCAAAACAAGTATGAATACGATGAAGAAAAAGGTGTATTCAAATTAGATCGAGTATTATTCTCACCACAATTCTATCCAGCTGAGTATGGATATCTTAAACAAACATTAGCCTTAGATGACGATCCATTAGATGCATTGGTTTTAGTTACGAACCCTACGTTCCCTGGTTGTGTCATCGATGCTCGCGTTATCGGGTTTTTAAATATGATTGATGATGGTGAAGAAGATCAAAAACTATTAACCGTTCCTGTAGAAGATCCACGTTTTAAAGATGTTTATACACTCGAAGATGTACCGAAACATGTCCTCGATGAAATATCTCATTTCTTTAAAACATATAAAGATCTACAAGGCAAGAAAACAGAAATCGGTGAGTGGGAAGGCCCTGAAGAAGCGGCTAAATTAATTGATGAGTGCATTGCCCGCTATCAAAATCAATAATATCGAAAAAGAGCAGCCCTTTATGGCCGCTCTTTTTTATTCTGAATTAATTAAACCCGAAGTAAACCACGAAATCCTCGCACGCCATAATAAGAGTCCGCACCATTATGATAAATGAAAACTTGTCCATAGCGATAATCGCCGAACAAAGCCCCACCGAGATTTCTGACAGCGTCGGGTGTTTGAATCCAGCTTGATGTTTTTATATCAAAAGGTTCAAGGTTTTGTAACTCACGATATTGTTCTTCAGTAAGCACTTCAATACCCATATCATTGGCCATGTCGATTGCATTATTTTCTGGTTTATACTTCTTTCGTGCTTCTAAAGCTTCTCGATCATAGCACACTTTTCTCCGACCTTTAGGACTTTCCTTTGAGCAATCGCAAAAAATATATTCACCTGTTACTTGATCATAACCAATAACGTCCGGTTCACCTTCTGTTGATTCCATTTCATTGAGTGACCATAACTTTTCAGGGCTGTTTTTTAATTTTGTTTCGATGTCGTTCCAATCCATGTTTTCATGACGATGGATATTTTGTTCAAAACGTTCTTTTAATAGGTTCAGAAGTTCATTCTGTTTCTCTAATGACAAACCTTTTTTATTCATATCCATGAAAATTCGAAGCCTCCCTCAATTCATCTATTCAATTCAGTAAGCGGATCGTAATTACTTACATGCAATGACACAAACTTAATTGTGCGGATTGACAAACGTAGGTACTTGAATCGGTTGGCCAATTGGATAACGACCGATTTTCTCAATGTCATCAATCGCAAGGACTACATTCTCAAATCCAAAACTTTTGGCTGTTAATAAGATCGTTTCAATCGCAATGATACGATTTTGTTCATTCTCACCATCTACATTTTCAATTGACAGATATAATCGGTCATCTGTCTGATTGTCTATTTGAATCGACCAATCGCTTGGTAAAGAAGGCGCTGCATCTGTAAATTCACCTTCTTGCTTCATCCGTTGGAATGCATCCTCAATAGACAATGGTTCTATAGAAGTTCCAGAGTAGTCAGGAACCTGTACATAAAACGGTTCATCTATTCCATTTAAATGGATGATTTTATAAGGTTGCTTTTTTACTGATTTACTTTCAAGTGGCTGATCAATTTCACCTGTGTGTGAAAATGTAACACTCTCTCCATTTTCATTTTCTAATTTGACAACATTCTCATTAAGCTGCGCGAAGTAAGCTTGAACTGTCTGTAAAAGATAAGATTCTACCGTGGAACCTCCTGGATATTCAGCACGGAAACCGTTGACATCTACTTCAACAACTGGCACGCCGTTTGAGTCAGTTTCTTTAAATGAAAGATACTCGTAAAAATCAGCATTTAGCGGATAATCTTCAGGAATTACATCTTGAACATGATTAAAAGCCTCAAAGGGATCAGCTACTTGTTGTTCAAAGGTAACGGGTATGAGCAACTGTAGTTGTTCATCTGGAAAGAAATACGTGACTAAATTTTCATTTCCTTCCTCATCGGAATGAACTAACCGCGTAAACGTTTCGGTTGTACTTTCTTCTACAGAATCCTCCGAATTAATTTCAGCACTTTCCATTGACTCTTCTTCTCCTTGTTCAATCGAACTTTCGGCTTGCTCATCATTCGCATACTTTTTCATATCTGTATCTGACTCGAATTCATCTAGTTCTATATCAGAGCTCTCATCAAAAGACGAATTACCAATAGGCAAATATTCCATGGACAATAACGTGACCATAAACAATGCTGCTATGCTGGCTACAACTGGTAAAAGCTTTGACTTCTTTTTATTTCGCCTTTTCGTTCGATTGAACTGTATTTCCTGATCAATATTTTTATAATAATAATCACTTGATTGCTCATCTTTTATTTCGGGCATATGTCCAAGCAATTTTTCTATCTCTTTTTCATCAAATTTACTCATCCACTATGCCCTCCTTCCACTTCATTCATTCTTTTTGTCAAAAACTTGATGGCGCGGTGTTGGGTGGTTTTTACTTTACTCACTGTCCAGTTTAAGACTTCAGCAGTCTCTTGAATCGATAATTCTTGTATGTACCGTAATATGACAACGACGCGTTGATCTTCTGTACAATCATCAAGACAGCGATAGAGCAGTTGAATTTCTTCATTTTTTTCAGCGATTTCATCTGGCAAGGGTTGGACATCACTCAATTGTTCATCATGGTCATGCCATTCATAATAATCAGCTGATCGATTTTGACGCCTTTCTTCTTTGCGAAAAAAGTCAATGGTGACATGGCGAGCAATTGAAAACATCCAAGTCTTTGGACTACTCTCGCCTTTAAAAGTGTCATACGATTTAAAGACTTTGATATATACTTCTTGGACTAGATCTTCAGCTGTCGTTCGATTTTTTACCATATAATAAATAAATTGATATAAATCTTGATGATAACGGTCATAGAGGTCCTGAAAGATGGCTTTCATGCTCGCCCTCCATTCATATAATTTGTCGAGTTAAAATAAAAATAGTTACAACTTTGTTCATTTTAACACAAAAAGAGGTAAATAATTCTTAGTCTATACACAGTAAAGCAGCCTGAAGGTTTTATAAGTCCTTCAGGCTGTTTTCATCAAGAATAATCTTTATTTGGATTTTTCGGTAAGGTAATTGTAAACTTAGTACCTTCATTCTCATGACTTTGAACAGAGATTCGCCCTTTATGTGCTTCAACAATATGTTTTGCAATGGAAAGACCGAGACCTGTTCCTTTCACTTCTTTTTTCCTTGTGCGTGCTTTGTCACTTTTATAAAATCGTTCAAAAATAAACGGCACGTCTTCTTCAGGTATCCCCGAACCTTCATCCTTCACATAAATGATGAATTCATTCGATAGTTCATCTAATGTAATTGTTATTGAGTCACCACTCGCTGAATGACGAATGGCATTGTCGATCAAGTTCGTTAATACTTGTTCCATTCGATCAGGATCGAGAAATACTAATTCTGTTTGATTATTTAAAGAGAGATCAAGATGAATATTTTGGTCTGCCGCTACTGTACGGAACTTTTTCGCTACCCGGTTGACGTAATCACTGATTTCAACTTTCTCGAGATTCAGTTGAATATGACCCGCTTCCATTCTTGCTAGGTCTAGTAGCTCGTTCACTAAACGACTCATGCGGAGTGATTCATCATAAATAATTTGAGCCAGTTCACGTTTTTCTTCATTGGAAGCTGCAATATCATCGACTATTGCTTCTGAGTAACCTTGCATAAGAGAAATCGGCGTTCGAAGCTCATGAGAGACATTAGCTAGAAAGTCTTTACGAAGTTTATCCGTTTGTCTTTCCTCTGTCATATCTCTTAATATTGCTACAACTCCCCTGATGACACCGTTTGTATATAATGGCGTCAGAAGTAAAACATAAGTTCTACCTTGAACAGATATTTCTGAAACGCTTTCTTGTTCTTCTTCGAGTACATTTTCGAAGTAGCCTTGCAATTCGGCAGGTATTTTATTGACCTTATCATCAAATTGATACCCTAACTGTTCCAAAACGGATTTCGCTGGTGGGTTCATCACCATAATTTCATATTTTTTATTGATTGTAATAACACCATCTGCCATTGATTTTAAGATACTGGATAAATGAGATTTTTCTTGGTTTAGTGCAGATATGTGATCATTTAATTGACGGCGCATCCGGTTGAATGAAATCGCCAGCTCACCAATCTCGTCATGTGTTAAGACAGGCACTTTCGTATAAAATTCGCCTCGAGATAATTCTCCTGCCGCTTTTCTCATTTTAATCAAAGGTGCTGTGATTCTTGTTGATAAAAAGAATGCAAAAATGGTTGTTAAAATAATTGAAATGGATGCAGCAATTAAAATAATTCGCGTTGTTTTTGTTGTAGTTTCTTCGATTACTGCCAGTGATTGATAGGCGTAAATGGCACCTTGATTACCCTTCAGGTCAAAGGGAATACCGACCAGTACGACCTTCGACTCCGAATTAGGCAAAGGTGCAATTTTCATGATTTCATTCTGGTCTGTAATCGTTTGATGCAAATCCGTATTCGTTAAAAACCAAGTCGGTTCCACCTCTGGTAACGGATTAGATTCTGAGTTATCATTCATCCAATACTCATGCTCGCTATAGAAAATAATAACGCGAGTTGTCGGGGCAGTGACTTCATTGATTGTTTGAATCTGTAGATTATCCTCACCGTGACTTTCAATAAGTGTTGCTACACTTTCTGCTTGGTTCAACAGATTTTTTTCTGCTTCTTCGACGTAGTAATTCTCGAAGAATTCAAGTAAAAGTACGGTTAGAATGAATAAAACAAAGGCCACCATTAAAATAATGGTGAACCATAACTTAAAAACGACACTACGCCAAAACATTATAAGTCTTTAACCTCAAACTTATATCCGACTCCCCAAACCGTTACGATCATTTTGGCAGCATCCTCAGAAACACGATTTAACTTCTCACGTAACCGTTTTACATGGGTATCTACCGTTCGAAGATCTCCAAAGAACTCATATTCCCAGACCTCTTTTAACAATTCTTCTCGGTCGAATACCTTATCCGGTGTTTTCGCTAAATAATAAAGTAACTCATATTCTTTTGGTGTTAAGTTAACTTCTGTATTATGCACCATGACTCTATGAGCATCTTTATCGATACTCAGATGCGGAAACACAAGGACATCGTTTGTTTCCGGTGAGGTTTCCAAATACTTCGTCGCAGAAGAACGTCTTAATAAAGCTTTCACTCGTAGAACGACTTCACGAGGGCTGAACGGCTTCACGATATAATCGTCTGCACCGACTTCAAAGCCTTGTACACGATTTCCCTCTTCTCCTTTAGCTGTCAACATGATTACTGGAGTCGCTTTTCGCTCACGAAGTTTCTCACAAACTTCTTCACCGTTCATACCTGGTAACATCAAATCCAATAGAATTAAATCATAATCATTTTCTAGTGCCATTTGGAGAGCCTCTTCGCCATTTTCGACTTCTTCTAGCGTATAACCCTCACGAGATAAATAGAGTTTGAGTAGACGACGAATCCGCTCTTCGTCTTCTACAATTAAAATTTTACCTTCTTCTGACATCACACATTACTCCTTCTTCATCAATATATTATGCGTAGGAATGCAAGCCGGAAATAACTAAGTTGACCGCAATCAAGTTAAACATGATGATGGCGAATCCGATCACCGCGAGCCAAGCAGATTTTTTACCATGCCAGCCACGCGTGAGTCTTAGATGTAAGAAGGCAGCATAGAATAACCATGTAATAAGCGCCCAAACTTCTTTAGGATCCCAGCCCCAGAAGCGTCCCCAAGCTTGTTGAGCCCAAATCGCCGCAAAGATCAATCCACCTAATGTGAATAATGGGAAACCGATTGCGATAGCACGATACATAATATCATCCACGACATCCGGATTGACTTTACCAAATTTATCTTGTAAATATTCACCTAAACGTTTGCGTGTCAATAAACGTAGTAGTCCATATAGTATAAGCCCTGTCACTAACGACCAAATCAATGTATTAAATTTACGTGCTGCATCCGGACCATTCATAAAGCTAGGTGCTTCGATTCCAGTGTAAAAATGGTCGGTAGTAGCCAACTCTGAATCAGTTGGACCAATTAAAGCAGGTAATGTATAAGAAATGTCAGTAAGGTCCTCATTCTCTGGTAAATTAAAAACAGCTTCGTAATCGGCCGCACCGAATGAGAATGACAGGATAATGAACGCAATAACCGAGACGACAAAATACATAATTAATTCCAAATAAGAGGTTTCTTTGCTACGTTTCTCTTGGTTCACTTTCACGATCAAATATAACAATCCAGCAACAAAACTAATCGATAGAATAGCTTGTGCCAATGCAACCGTCGTCACATGGATGTATAACCAATTCGATTGCAATGAGTCAACCAATGGGGTGACTTCAGTTGGGAAGACACTGCCATATCCGATTAATACGATGGCAATCGGAAGTGCTACAATTCCTAAAATCGAATAACGATAAATAAAATAAATTAATAAGAAGGCAAATATTAGACACATACTGAAGAAGTAAATGAATTCAAACATATTACTTACAGGTATATGCCCGGCTTCGATCCATCTGAATATGAATGAAGCAACTTGTCCGATAAATCCAATAATCGTTAATATAATTCCGATCATTGTAAGTTTTGATTTTTGTTTCTCATCCCTTTTCTTACCTAATATTGCTCCAAAAAACACTACGGCAATCAAATAGATAAAAAAGGAAATAGACAATAGACTACTACTTATTTCATAAAAATCCATGAGAGGACCTCCTTTATTGAGTCAATTACTTCAATTCACTTTGATCCTTGAATTCAGCAAATCCAGTTTCTTCAAAAATTTCATCCAGTTCTTTCTTCATACCAAACCAGTTTTTGTTCGTATGAGAACCGACAAGGTATTCATTTTCCGTCGGATGAATCCATATTCTACGATGGTACCAATACAAGCCTTGAACAACGCCAATCATAAAAATGATTGCGCCGACTAAGAAAAATGGCAAGCTATAGTCTTTTTTAACGGTCAAACCTGAAGCCGAACGTTTTTCAATATCAGTAACTGACATTGAAAATGTGTTTCCTTCCGAAAGTCCAATCACTTCTTCTCCTAAGTAGAAAAAGCGTTCACCTTCTTCTTTCCCCTCATTCAATACAGAGAAGATGATCCCAGGGTTTCTAGGAAACTTTGAAAAAGATGAAGGACCTTTATCCGTGAACTCTAACTGAGGATAGTAATCATCCACTCTAACAATCATACCATTATCTAATTCAACTTGGTAAGGTGCTTCATCCGTTTCGAAAGTGAATTCACCTAACTCTTGATTGTTTTCTCCATTAACTTTAAATGATATGCGATCGTACTCGCTCTCCATTTGGTTACCTGCTTGATACAGTGAATATCCATCAAACTGAATCGGATGATTTACACGAATTTGTCCACGCTTAACTTCTTCAAGCTCAGGTTCTTGACCGATGACCGTTTCCCCTTTGACTTTGTAGATGATCGCATCGGTTTGAAAATCTTTTGGAATAGGTCCATTCGCATTCTTTAATGCTTCACGGAAGCGTATGTCTTCATCTTCCTCTGCATCAAAGAAATCATAACTAAAATTTTCATTTTTGATATAATACTCTTGATTTGTACCAGGAATAACTCTCGTTTCACCTTCGCGCACCCATACATAGTCATCAACATGCATCACATGAAACATCCGCAAGATTGCTGCACTGAGTATGATGATCAAACCAATATGGTTAACATAAGGGCCCCAACGAGAAAAACGGTTTTTTTCCGCAAAGAGATGTCCGTCTTCTTCCTTGACCTTATATCTCTTTTTCTTCAAACGTTCTTTGATCATTTGATAGTTTTCATCGGATAGTTTGTCTGTTGAACTGACAACCCTTTGACGTTTCACGAATGTCGGATGTCGTTTGATCTTTTGATTCTTTAATGCTCGTCTTAACGGTATGTAGCGATCAAGACTGCAAATAACAAGTGATATACCAATCAAGGCTACTAAAATAATGTACCACCAAGAATCATACATATTATGAAAACCAAGTTGATAAAAGATTTTACCAGTCAGCCCGTATTCTGTTTCATAAAATTGAGAAGCAGGCAAAGGTGAGTTTTTAAAAGGTTCTTGTGGGTAAAGTGTCCCCAATGCAGAGAAAATCAACGTAATGATGATTAGCCATACGCCGACTTTAACGGATGAAAAGAATGCCCACGTTTTATCGATAAATGTTCGTTTGTAGGTTTTTGAGCGGCGGGCACTGCCGTCATAACGCATTTCAAGAACTTTTTGATCGTCGTTCCCATCAAGGTGTTGGTTGCCTTTAATTGGCTTACCGCAAGCTTCACAAAGAACCGTACCTTCGTGATTAATATGTCCACATTCACATTTTACAGTTTTCACACTCATGTTTATCCCTCTTTAAGTCTGCGATTAATTTTAATTCGTAGGGAGAATTTCCTGTAAATACCCCTCTAATCGTTCCAATGTTAACGCGCCTTTAACGACTCGCTCAATCGTTCCATCTGGATTGACAAAAAACGATGTTGGTAATGGTACAATGTCGTACGCTTCCATTACTGTTCCCTTCTTGTCATGGACACTTGGGAAACTTAATCCTAGTTTATTATAGAAGTTATTAATGACAAATTCATTTGAATCAACACTTATGGCAACGATTTCAATTCCTTTATCCTTATACTCTTGATAAAGTTCATTCATGTATGGCATTTCTTCTTTACATGGTTCGCAGTAAGTTGCCCAAAAATTCAACATGACGCCCTTTCCTTCAAGATCCTTTAATTCAATCGTTTCGCCTTCAACGTCCAATCGTTTAAGCTTAAAATTTGGTGCTTCATCCCCCTCAGCCACAACAGGCTGTTCTGAGGAAAAATTAACGTATAAAACACCAATTAATGTTAGGACCAAAACAGATAATATAACCGTTCGGATGATCAGTCTCTTTTTCTTTTTATGCACAGTATCCACCCCTCTTCTGGGCAATTATATCACTAGAGTATAATCTCCATAATTCAACGTTTGAACATTATTTAACATTTTGTTTTGAGAGGGCAATCAATTGTTTAACTTCATGCGGCGTAAGCTTTCTATATTCTCCTGTTGGCAAGTTGCCTAAACTTAAGCTACCAAACCGATCGCGTTTCAACTTTTCCACACGGTATCCAAGTGCTTCAAACATTCTGCGTACTTGTCGATTTTTTCCTTGATGTAAGGTAAGTTCGACAATACTTTTACCTTCCTTTACTTCTTTCCCTTTTTTTACATTACTGTCTATGATCCTTGCCTTCACACATTTTAATCGCTCGCCTTGGTCAACGATTCCTTTTTTAAGCTTCGTAAGCTCTTCTTTAGAAACGAGTCCATTAACTTTTGCTACATACACCTTGTCCATTTGATATTTAGGGTGAATGAGTCGTTGGGTAAACTCACCGTCATTTGTCAACAATAGTAACCCTGACGTATCGTAATCAAGTCGACCGACCGGAAAAAGTCGTTCTTCAATTTCTTCCGGTAGTAAGTCAGTCACCACTTTCCTGTCTTTATCATCTTTTACAGCAGAAATAACACCTCGTGGTTTATTGACCATATAGTAAACCGGTTCCTCTTTTTCGAGTTCAATTTGATCAACCTCTACTCGATCAGAAGGAGAAACCTTTGTACCTAATTCGGTTACTGTTTTTCCATTCACTTTAACGCGGCCCTCTGTAATATACATTTCAGCTTTGCGTCGGGAAGTGACCCCGCTTTTTGCGATAACTTTCTGTAGTCGTTCCATATGATTTGCCAACAATCTCACCTATTTTCTTCGAAGTCTATAAGTATCTTAACATATGTACATATTTACATACGACAAAAAAGGACTCCGTTCTCAAAGACAACATAAAATGACACTAAAACGAATGGATAAAATCAAAGCCAACTTCGAACGATTAAATTGTTGGTATATAAATCATTCGCTATAAAAACACTTTTTGTTTTCAGTGCGCACTTATCAAAATTTTTGTTATCAGGACCGCGTCTACTACTACATTAAATCGCTATTCTTCAACGTTAATGAGAAATACTACTACATTAATTCGATTTGCTTCAACATTGATTAACAAGACTTCAACATTAACTCGGGTGACTTCAACATTAATCAGCATGGCTTCAACATTCAAGCTTTCGCACATAAAAAAACAAGCACCGACCAAAGTCAGTGCCTACTTTATTCGTATGATCATTCTTTGCCATTGAAATCGAGCTTACCTTTGATACGCAAGTCTATGTATTTTAGCTGAATTCAACGATTCGTTTTTATTTAGATCCAGTTAATTCCATCGAATGCAATCCATTAACCAAATAATAAGTAACAAACAATTAACGAAGCAGTAATTCCGATCAAATCGGCCAACAATCCTACTTTTAACGCATCACCCATTTTTTTGATTTGAACAGCACCGAAGTAAACAGTCAATACATATAACGTCGTATCCGTACTCCCTTGCATGGTAGAAGCTAATTTTCCTAAAAAAGAATCAGGTCCTTCGTTTTGGATAATATCTGTCGCAACACCTAGGGAAGCTGTACCAGAGATCGGTCGAGTCAATGCTAATGGTACGATATCCGGCGGAATATGGAAAATGGACAAAATCGGTTCCAGCAGATGAACAAAAGCATCCAATGCTCCGGAAGCACGAAAGATTGTAATGGACACGAGCATACCTAATAAGAAAGGAAGTAATGAAACAGCCATCGAGACCCCTTCCTTACCACCTTCAACAAAAGCTTCATACGTAGGTACTTTTTTATAAGTTCCATAAAGTAAAACCGATAAAATGAGGAGCGGAATAATCATGTTACTCACGTGAACAAGCATTTATAAGCTCCTTTGTCTCCGGTAATAAAAGAAACGATCAATTAACAACGCCCCTATGGTGGATACTAATGTTGCCATAATGGTTGCTCCGACAATTTCGGTTGGTGCAATCGAATCATATTTCATCCGTATTGCAATCATGGTTGTGGGTATTAACGTAACACTGGATGTATTCAGTGCTAAAAATGTAATCATTGATCGTGAAGCTTCCGGGCGGTCATGATTCAACTTCTTCAATGATTGCATAGCTTTTATGCCGAACGGTGTAGCGGCATGACCGAGACCAAAAATGTTTGAAGAAAAGTTCGATAAAATATAACCCATGGCGGGATGATCTCGTGGGATATCAGGAAATAATCGCTTAAATAACGGACGAAAAAGTTTTGCTAGCTTGTCCAGCAATCCTGCTTTTTCCGCTATTTGCATAAGCCCTAACCAAAATACCAAAACACTGACGAGTGTAATCGTTAAAGCAACCGCTTCTTCTGCTCCAGCGAAAATTGCTTCGTTGACTTCTTCCATCGTTCCATTAAACAAGGCATAAATAATTCCGATTGAAGCCAGTCCTGCCCATATGATATTTACCATATAGAAGCCCCCTGCATTTGACGGAATGTTTCGATATAGAGTTCTAGAAAATAGGAGTCACTAGCATCTGCATGAATCGGTAAATCCGGTTTTTTAGCTAATTCTTGAAATGCATAGTCATAAAGTTTTTTATGATCATTCCAATCATCAGATGCATGAAGTGTCACAACAACAATTTCTTCTCCTTCATGCTCAGCTGTCGTGACGAGTGTTCGACCAGCTTTTTTGGTAAATCCTGTCTTCCCGCCAGTACAATATTCACCGTAAGTTGTCAGCAACTTGTTTTTGTTGAACCAATAGTAATCACCGTTTATCGGCAGGTGCTTTTCCGTTCCAAAAATCTCTCTGAAATCGTCGTTTTTATTCATTGCATGGGCTGTAATGAGCGCCATATCATATGCACTGGAATAATGATTTTCTTCTTCTAGTCCATGTGGATTCTGAAATGAACTATTCTTCATTCCTAGCCAATCCACCGTCTCATTCATCAAGAAGGCAAACCCTTTCACACTTCCGCCGACGTGTTCAGCGATTGCCGTTGCTGCGTCATTACCTGAACGAAGCATGAGTCCATAAATTAAGTCTTCCAATGAATATTGCTGATCTACTTCTAAATAAATCGACGATCCTTCCATCATCGATGCTTCTTTTGATATACGTACTTGGTCGTCCAAGCTGCCGTGCTCTAATGCAACAAAGGCAGTCACGATTTTGGTGATACTTGCGACGGAGGATTTTTCATTCATTTGTTTATCGTAAAGTACTTCCATCGTATTCATATCTAAAACAACAGCTTTTTCTGCAGAAATATCAGGTGACGCATCCGTGCCGTATGGATTCACCAACATTGCTGTTACGATCAATGACAGAAAAATAGCCAGCTTTTTCATTGTCCAATTTCACATCCATTCATGCTTGTCTAGTTATTTATAGATATGAACTGATACTTGCTGATATGATTGCCTAATTGAAAAAAGACTGTAGCGCAAAAGGACGATCGATGGAATGGTCATGATGGGGTAATCGGTGACTGTGAGACGTGAATGACTTTTTAGAAAGCGAACTCCACAAAAAAACCCGAACTAAGATCACTTGGTAACTGTCTTAGTTCGGGTTTACATAAATTCTTCTTGTTGATCAAACTGTTTTAATTTAAGAGATTTCTTGTGATAAATATTCTAATTGGTTTCGTAAGTCCAAAAATATCGGCTCAAGTTTCCGCGTTAATTCGTTGATTTCCTCTCCAGGATTTTCAATAAAATCAATTGCATTCTTATTTTGATAAGAAGCCCGGCTGTCCTCAAACCATAAGTCAACATTCGGTGAGAAAAAAGAATCGACACATTTTACGGAAATTCCTCTTAAGATACGATCGATGTTCTTTGCATTGATATTTTTTCCATTTGCGAATGGATAAATCGCCCTCTTACCTTCTGTTGAATAGGCTTCTAGCAGTCTGAATTGTTTAATGACTTGTTGAATATATTCTTTTCTTAATTCCTTATTTCCATTAACCAAGTGTTCGGCAGAATGATGATTATGAAAGTCTTCTAAAATATTCTCTATACGTCCAAGCTCGTCAAAAACTTTTTGTGCTTGTGACTTTCTTCCTGTACGCATTGGTTGGTAGGGACCCCCTTAATATTATTGAGCTGCCTTTTCGTTCTCTTCAGCCAGTTCATTAAAAAATAAGTCTGATTCCAGTAATGCTTCGTCTAAATCCTCTTCCGTTAATGGTGGTAAATCATCTAACGAAGTTAATCCGAAGAATGTCAAAAATTCTCTTGTTGTTTGATAAAGAATCGGTCGACCACTTGTATCTTTTCTCCCGGCTTCCTCTATTAAATATCGAGACATTAACGTCTGAACTGGCCCATCACATTTCACACCGCGAATTTCTTCCATTTCGACTTTTGTGATTGGTTGTTTATAAGCTATAATCGCTAATGTTTCTAAGGATGCCTGTGATAACCGCGAGGATACATTGGACTGTTGCATTTTTTCATAATAAGCAGCATGGTCTGGCTTGGTTGTCAGATAGTGGATGCCCCTTACTTCTAAAATAGATAATCCACGTTGTCCATGTTCATAGTCATATTTTAATTCGTTTATTAATAATTTAATAGCATCCTCATCTATATCAAGAATATTCTTGATTTGTTTATTTGATAACCCCTCATCACCGGAAACAAACAACAAACCTTCCAGGACACCTTTCATTTCATTTAACTCCATTGAATTTCCCCCGTTAGCTGGACCGTAATTGAGTCGAAGTTTTGGTTTTGAATACAGGTGACTTGCATGCTTTTCATTAATTCCAAGATCGCGAGAAATGTCGCAACAACTTCTGCTCTTTTTTGATAAGAGAAAAGTTCATCAAAGGATTTTTTACCATGGTGGTCATTTAATGCATTTAAAACTTCATCCATTCTTTTCTCAATCGAGATTTCCTGTCTCTGTACAGTTGTTTCCATTGGAGCTAATAATTGTTTTCTGCGTAACACTTTTTGAAAAGCTTGTGTCAGATCAACAATATCTAGTTCATTACTTCTTTCGACTTTTATTTCGCTTTGATAAACGGAAAGGTCAGTGGCCGGTCGCATGTGCGTCCGAAAATGTTCCTGCTCTCTTTCTTTTAGTCCAGCGGCTGCTTCCTTAAACTTACGGTATTCAATCAGTTTAGCAATTAGCTCATCTCGTAAGTCCTCTTCATACTCGTCCTCCATTTCCACTTCTTGCTTCGGCAAAAGCATTTGACTCTTGATCGCAAGCAATGTTGCGGCCATGACCAAGTATTCACTGGCAATGTCCAACTGCAGTTCTTGCATTGTACGTATGTAATTCATGTATTGGTCTGCGACATCCTTTAAAGGAACCTCATATATATCGATTTCATATTGATTAACTAAATGCAATAATAAATCTAAAGGACCTTCAAAGGTATCGAATTTCACTTGATAAGTATGGTTATTGGACAAATGCATCACTCTTTCGTGACCGACAGTGTATATTGAGATTCTATCAAATTTTCGAATGAAAGGGAATAACAATAAGGGAGACGGCCTATGTATCCGAAACAATTTCTTGAATATCTTTACGAATTCCATTATACAAGAGACTATTTTGAGTGTCATGAGGTGTTAGAGGATTTTTGGAAAAACAAGACGGAAATGAAACGAGATTCGGTTTGGACTGGGTTGATTCAATTAGCTGTCAGCTTATATCATTACAGGCGTGGGAATATGGTAGGTGCAAAAAAATTAATCGATCGTTGCAATGAAAAGTTAATGGAGCATCCAGATGAGTTAGATTGCTTAGGCTTGTCTAACCGCGAACTACTCACACTCGTATCAGATCTTCAATATAATATTGATGCCAATGTGCCGTACAAAAGTGTTGACTTACCAATCGCCAGTGAAAAATTAAAAGAAAAACTCCAACACTTCGCCATTCAAAAAAATGAGCACACGGAATATGCTTATCAGGTTACCGACGAGCGAGTCATCCACCGTCACCTCAAAGAATTTCGTAATGATCATTAAGTCTTCGATATTCCACACATTTGTAAACGTCATTTGAGTATGCGATTCTCATTCATCTTTTCCTGAAATTCTCACACTCATTTCTCTACTTTTTCCTGTATAAAAACAAACTGCCCATCCTACTCATTACTCGAGTGAATTGGGCAGTTTATTTATTCTTCTTCTTTACAAGCTTCGAAAAATTCATTGGTGAATTCATTACCGCACACATCGCGTTCCTCATAAAGCTCTTTAACTGCTTGAACCATCTTCTTGCCAATTCCTTGGTTTCGATACGATGGATTAACGCTAATATGTTGGACGACAACTTTTTCGTCTTCCAGGCGGACACCAATTGTCCCTAGAACCTCTTCCTCTTTCCACAAGTACAATTGCCAATTCTCATTACTTTCATATTCATTGATTGTTTCTTGTAGTTTCTTTACTTTTTTTTCTTCGGGCATAAAGGAAAGAAGACCCATGGCAATTTTTTCAAAACTTTTCTTAAACTTGATTAACATATTAACCCCTCTTTAACAAAAGGATTTCTCTTTCAATCCTTCAATCTTTGAGAATTCTATGAATTACAATTCACTGAAAAATTCACAAAAAAAGTTTGTCGAGTAGTAATAGTAACACCATTTTATCCCAAAAATCAAGATTCAATACGATTGATGTTCTATTCTTCGATCGTCACCTTCTGCATCACATCGCCGACTTTTACTCGGTCTACAACGTCCATGCCTTCAACCACTTTTCCGAATACGGTATGAACACCGTCTAAATGAGGTTGAGCTTCAAAACAAATGAAGAACTGGCTTCCACCTGTATCTTTACCGGCATGTGCCATGGATAAAGAACCTCTCTCATGTTTATTCGGATTTCCTTCCGTTTCACATTTAATCGTATATCCTGGACCGCCTGTTCCATTACCATTTGGGTCGCCACCCTGAATGACGAATCCTGGAATCACTCGGTGGAACGTTAAACCATCATAAAAATTCTTTTTTGCTAAGCTGACGAAGTTTTCAACCGTTCCTGGAGCATCTTCTTCAAATAAATCGATCTTAATTTGTTCACCGTTTTCAAATTGAATTGTTGCTTTTTTCATTGTTTATTCCTCCAATTCGTTTATTCATAGCTTAAATCAAATCGAGTTAAATCCGTGTATTTTTCACGTTGGACAACGAGCTGATCTTTTCCATCTTCAACAAACACAACCGCAGCTTTAGGAAAGCGGTTATAATGGCTTGCCATTGCATACCCGTAAGCACCTGTAGAAAACACAGCTAAGTAGTCACCGGATTCGATTGTCGGGGTCTTCAAGTCCCAGATAAGCATATCACCAGACTCACAACATTTACCAGCAATTGATACTTCTTCGGACAACGGTTCATTTATTTTATTTGCGACAACCGCTTGATACTTAGCTTGGTAAAGTGCCGGGCGAATATTATCTGTCATGCCACCGTCTACGGACGCATATTTTCGAACGTTCTCAACTTCCTTCAATGATCCGACAGTATATAATGTTGTTCCAGCATCGCCGACAATAGACCTGCCTGGTTCAATCCAAATTTCTGGGATGGCTAAATTCAACCTTTGTGCTTCCATTTTGACACAATCTGTCAATGTAACAACATATTGATTCAAAGGCAACGGTTGATCGCTCTCCGTATACTTAATGCCGAACCCTCCGCCCAGATTGACAACTTCGGCATCGTATTGAAATTGTTTTTTCCAATGATCAAGTAATTGAAAGAGCTTTTTAATCGCCATTTCAAAACCCGTTGTCTCAAATATTTGGGATCCAATATGTGAGTGAATTCCTAACACATGGAATCGTGGATGATTAAGTAGTCGTTTCAATGCCTCGTCAGCTTGGTCACTATTCAAATCAAAACCAAACTTGGAGTCTTCTTGACCAGTCAATATATAATCATGTGTATGTGCTTCAATTCCTGGCGTGACTCGAAGCAATACTTCCACAGCTGTATCTTTTTCCTCAAGCAAAGCTTCCAACAAAGAGATTTCATAAAAATTGTCAACGACAATACAACCGATCCCACTCTCAATTGCCATTTTTAACTCATCTTCGCTTTTGTTGTTTCCATGCATATGAATTTTTTCTACAGGAAAACCAGCTTCTAATGCAGTATGTAATTCTCCTTGAGAAACGACATCCAAGCTTAGTTTCTCTTGCTTTGCTACTTGAAGCATTGCTATAGAAGAAAAGGCCTTACTCGCATATGCGACCTGAAAAGGAATCCCCGATTCTTCAAAAGTTCTGACAAAAGCACGAGCATTTTCTCTAATCTTTTTAACGTCATAGACAAACAAAGGTGTCCCATACTTCTCGATCAAATCGATTGAATCAATACCACCAATATGCAAATGGTTATTACTCATTAATTATCTCACCTTTTCTCTTTGAAGCAAAGCTAATAAAAATAACTTATCACAAGTTACACACACTTTTCAATTTTAATACTACATTTTTATGACAACTATTGATGACGGTTGGTGTTTTGGCGAAAGAATCAAGTAACACCCGTATGACGATTAAGATCGATTAATCATCGTACGGGTGTCAAACATTTGTAAAACTATATCCCAATCACTTGATTTAACAACTTTTTTATTACTTTGTGTTTTCTCCCTTAGGCATTCGTGCGGCTGATTGTGGATGAACAATGCTCGGACGGAAACGTTGGTGAGGAACCGTCATTCGGATAAACACGTGCCATAGTGCTCTCCCATTAAAAGGAATCAATGGCCAAAAATAAGGCGTATTCAGCGAGATTGTTCGCACTAAGTGGAGCAAATACAGTGTTACACCAATTATAAATCCGGCAGCTCCCCATATCGATACAGCAATGACCAACATAATCCTCACCAGTTTATTAGCAACACCTAATTCATGGCTTGGTGTCGAGTAGGTACCAATCGCACTAATTGCTACGTATAAGATAATTTCTGGACTGAACAAACCGACTGTGATTGCGATCTCGCCAATCAACACCGCCGCAATAAGTCCCATAGCGGTCGATAGGGCGGTCGGTGTGTGAATGGCCGCAATCCTCATGAATTCCAATCCAATATCTGCCAGTAACACTTGCACAATAATTGGCAGATTACCTTCTTCTTTTAAGCCAATAAACGATAACTCCGGTGGTAAGTATTCAGGTTGTGTTGCGAATAGTACCCATAATGGCAGCAAAAAGATTGATAAAATAACACCAAAGAATCTCACCCAACGAATGAACGTACCGACTGATGGAACTTGCCGACTTTCTTCTGCATGTTGAACATGATGAAAGAACGTTGTCGGTGTAATCATGACACTGGGCGATGTATCCACATAGATGAGGACATGGCCTTCAAATAAATGAGCTGATGCGACATCCGGCCTTTCTGTGTATCGAACTAAAGGAAACGGATTAATACTTTGAGAAACGAGGAATTCTTCCAATGCTTTATCAGACATCGCCATGCCGTCCACATTAATTTTACTAATTTCTTTCTTAATGACATCGACCAATCCGGGGTCTGCAACATCTTTTAAATAAGCAATGGATACATCGGTTTGTGAGCGCTCACCGACACGCATAATCTCCATGCGTAAACGATCATCTCGTATCCTTCTCCTGGTTAGCCCTGAGTTTTCTATAATATTTTCTGTGAATCCGTCACGTGCACCTCGCACGACCTTCTCTGTATCCGGCTCTTTTGGTCCACGACCTGGATAATTCCTTACATCAACGACAAGAGCAAATGATTCCCCGTCAATGGTGACAACCACCAAACCCGATAATAATTGGTTAATGGCATCATCATAAGTTTTAAACTCTTCTACTTGATGATTCATCAGTCGGTTTTTTATGATTTCGGCCAATTTCCGTTTCTCCGACTCAAAATCATTGATTTCAACCAGTTTCTTTATGATTTCAATCGTATATTCAGAATCAGTCAAACCGTTCACAAAATAAATATCGACATCATGTTCTAAAACAAGGAGTGAGCGTCTACCAACATCGAACGAGGTTCCGATTCCTAATTGATCACCGAAGACTTTACGGCTTTTTTTGATAGACGCATCAATTGTTTTACCTTTTACATCTTGAGCCATTTGATTACCCCTTTTAGCCTTTTGGTTTGAAAATTAAGGCAATGATAAATCCAAATAAAATAGCGGAAGAAATACCTGCTGAAGTCAATTGAAAAATACCAAGAGCTATTCCCATAAACCCATGTTCTTCTGATTGTGCCATGGCGCCGTGAAGAAGATTATGTCCAAAACTTGTGATCGGCACGGTCGCTCCTGCGCCAGCGAACTCAATCAATTTGTCGTATAAATCAAAACCGTCTAAAACGGCGCCAGCGACTACAAAGGAAGACATTACATGTGCAGGAGTAAGCTTTGCGACATCAAATAACAGTTGACCTACTACACAGATCGCTCCACCAACTAAAAATGCCCATAAAAACTGTAAAAACATCAGTCTTTCACCCGCTTTATAACCACGCCATGTGCAATACAAGGAATGGATTCTTTTTGTTGGACAATCGTTGGACTGAGTAATGCACCAGTTGCAACGACAAGCACTTTATCAAGCTTATGATCCATCATTTGTTGCATGATATATCCATAAGTGACAACAGCTGAGCTTGCACATCCACTTCCTCCTGCGTTCACTTTTTGGCTATCATGATAAATCATTAGTCCACAATCTTGATGCACATCCTCGATATCATAGCCTGATTGCTCTGTTAATTTTTTTAATATTGGTGTACCTACACTGGCTAAGTCGCCGGTCAAGATGATATCGTAATCATCTGGTTGGCGACCAAAATCTTTGAAGTGTTGTACGATCGTATTGGCTGCGGCTGGTGCCATCGCAGAACCCATATCCAACGGATCAGTCACACCATAGTCAATCACTTTTCCAATTGTCGCTCCTTCCACTTGGATTGCCGCCTTTTCCTTTTGGACTAAGACCGACCCAGCTCCAGTCACTGTACAATGTGCAGTATTCGGTTTTTGTATTCCGTACTCTGTTGGATAGCGAAATTGTCTTTCAGCTGTTGAATAATGACTGCTTGTACCGGCAACAACTTTGGAACAATGACCTGCGTCAACGAACGAGGAACTTATTGCCACAGTTTCCATCGATGTTGAGCAAGCACCGAATACGCCGAAAAAAGGGATGTCCATGTCCCTTGCGACATAGCTGGATGAGATGGTTTGATTCAGTAGGTCACCACTAATGAATAGGTCGACAGCATCTTGCCGTGTATTTGTTTTGGATAACGTCAGTCCGATTGATTTTTTCAATAAAGCCTGCTCTGCTTTTTCCCACGTTTTTTCGTTGCAATATAAATCGTCAAAACTATAATCAAACGTATCTGCCAATGGCCCCTTTGCTTCCTTTGGTCCAGTTACCGTGGCGTTTCCATCAATATAAACTCCATTTGTAAATTTCCATGAATTTTTTCCTTGTTTCACTTGCGATCACCTCTATTGTTAGAGTAATTGCTGGATTGTATACCGAATTAAACCGACGACATAAGCAGATACCGTACCAAAAACGATTACAGACCCAGCTAGCTTAAACATGTTTGTTGATATCCCAAAAAGAATTCCTTCACTCTTATGCTCTAAAGCAGCACTTGTGATCGAGTTGGCGAAGCCTGTAACGGGTACAGCAGCACCTGCGCCTGCAAAACTTCCTAAGCGATCGTACACGCCAAAACCGGTCAATAATGCAGATATCAATATCAGTGTTGTTACCGTCGGATTCCCTGCTTGTTTTTCTGTAAAATCAAATACGTACATATAAAAATAGGTCAACCCTTGTCCGATCACACAGATCAGACCCCCAACAATAAAAGCTTTCAGGCAATTCTTTAATAGTGGTGGTTTACCTTGATATGGTTTCACACTCTCTTTATAGTTATCTTTTGTAATCATTTAGATGCTCCTTTCTAAAAATCAAAGATTGTCCATTGAAAAAGCGAGCCAAAAATTTTGCCTAATACAATTGCAAGTAAGAGTGTCAATAGATAACGATTCAACCGAATACGTTTAAAAAGAATCGGAAACACATTGAGCACTTCGGTTAAAGCGGCAGCAAGCATGCCGATAAAAATTCCGTGTAACAGTCCCCACAACACTTCTATCGGAATCGGAACTGAAATCATGGCTGTCTGAAACGATAAGTAGGTACCGAACACTGCACCAGCAGTTACGGCGTTTTCATAAAAGTGAATAAAGGTTCTTGACTTTGACAGTTGAGCTAACCGTGGAATGATTCCTAAAACTGCCAAGAAAGCGACAAACCCAGCGCCAACAGTAAAACCAGCTGCTAAGCCAATAAATAAGTCAACTAAATAATTAATCTTCATTTCGCTCGACCAGTTCATTTTCATGATAAGAAACATAACGTCGAATATCTTCATCATAGTTATGCATTTCAATGTCTAATGGGCTTGGCTCTTCATTTAATTTTTTCTTGAAAATATGATTAAAAAACAAAATCATACCGAGACCTAACCCGAGTGAATAAGGTATTTGAAACCATAAAATACTTCGCCCCTCTTCACCAGTTATCATATAATGGATACGCTCTTGTACTTCTTCCATGCTAACGTCATAATGAAAATTTATTATGGCCATCGCCGAACCGATAAACAAAAGACACCAAATAAAAACAACGTATAACGGAAATATTTTTGAATGCTTCTTTTGGAGTTTAAGTATAGTTTGTGCAGGGCCGATTGTTTCTATTTCATATTCCGGATAAAGCTTTCTGATTTTCTCGATAATTGTAAATATGTCTAGAACCTTATAAGTCAGGTCTTCTTTTTTGACTTCCGAAATGAAAAGCTGTTCAAGTTTTCTTTTCACTTCATCCTCAGCTTGAATCCAAGCAATGTCCCTCAGAAAAACTTTTTCATTCGACTGAACTGTTTTATGGTGTTTTAATTTAATGTAAATCACATGTGCCATCATCTTCACCTTCACTAATCGACTCTAGCCGTTAGTATGTACGTTCATCTTTAAAGCATGTATTTCGATTGGAAATTTAAGTTTAACCAGCTTAGATTTTGGGATTTAAAAAGAGGTTCCGTACTGAGAATAATTAGGTTGTATTTAGTGGTAAGAGTCCACGCAATTTTGTGGAAGCGAAGGCGGGCAAAACATCATATGAAGAATTGCGTTCTTTTAAAATGATGAAAATGATCTTACGCGTAGTTTGGTATTAACCTCGATTGGCTTAAAAATGGCCTAATCAGAGGTAGAATGCAAAATTAGTGCTCTACCCCTGAATAGAAGTGCTCTAATCGGGGGTAGCAGGTAAAATTCTTGCTCTACCCCTGAATTGAAGTGCTCTAATCGGGGATAGCGGGTAATATTCTTGCTCTACCCCTGAATAGAAGTGCTCTAATCGGGGGTAGAGCACAAAAACCATGCTCTACATACAAATAGAATGGATCTCGCCTCGCTATAATGTTCTATCCTAAAACATTATTTGGAACTGAATGTACGTAAATACATTTGCCCCACTCTTTTTTATTAGTGGCTAGAACAAAGTTAAAACCCGAACGATTTATTTATCTAAATCGTTCGGGTTTCTTGCTTGAATAACGCTCCATCAATACACTTCGTTTTTCGCAGAGCCACCTTGGCCTTAAAACATGCCCTGTAGGTTCTCGTGACACGTGCTATTCAGATGCCCAGGACGGGCTAGTGTCAACGTTGGCCACAGGACGTACATCCACAGGAAGTGGTGGCTTCCCGCGTTGCACACAGGACGTGTGCGGTTTTAGCGGAAGTTCCTTTTATTTCCTGACCCGCAGGCGTCTTCGTGTTATGATTTCGCTTCCTATCCAATTTACTTCTTTTGTTATTTAACGATTCGTCTCTTTCAACAACTTTTATTTTTTGTATCGGTTTCTATTGATTCAAATATTCTTTTAAGTGCTGAAGGATGCTTTTTTCCAATCGAGATACTTGCACTTGAGAAATACTCAGTCGTTCAGCTACTTCCGATTGAGTTTGGTCTTTATAGTAGCGCAAATATACAATGAGGCGCTCTCGTTCATTTAAGTGCCGAACGGCTTCCTTCAAAGCAATGTGGTCAAACCACTCGGTGTTCTGGTCGGCTATTTGATCCATTAATGTGATCGGATCTCCTTCATTTTCATAAACCGTTTCGTGAATCGAATGAGGTTGCTGATTTGCCTCAAGTGCCAAGAGGATATCCTCTTTCGGAATATTCATCTCTTCACTTAGCATCGAAATGGATGGTGATTCACCGAGTTGCTTCGTTAGTTCGTCTTTTTTAATACGAATCTTATTATTCAATTCCTTTAGGGAGCGACTCACCTTCAAAGAGCCATCATCTCTGATAAAACGCTGAATTTCCCCGATGATCATTGGTACAGCGTATGTAGAGAATCGCACATCATAAGACAAATCGAATTTATCAATGGATTTAATCAATCCAATACATCCAATTTGAAATAGATCATCTGGTTCATATCCTCGATTCAAAAACCGTTGGACAACAGACCATACGAGCCGGGTGTTATGTTCGACGATTTCATCACGGGCGTTTTCATCACCACTTTGACTTCTTTCAATCAATTCACGGACTGTTTCATTACTGAGTGATATATTCTTTTTGATCTGACTATTTTGGCTCATCGGCATCACCTAATTGTAAGCCGATTGATTGTTTAGGAACTTTTTTCTCAGCGTGACCGTTGTCCCGTGGTTGGGAATTGATTCAATTTCAAAGTGATCCATGAAATTTTCCATAATGGTAAAACCCATTCCAGATCGTTCTAACTCTGGTTTCGATGTATACATTGGTTGAATGGCTTCATCAACATCCTCAATCCCATTGCCGAAGTCGCGGATCGTCAAGGAGATATCTTGGTCTTTGAGTTCGCATTCGATCAACACGGTTCCTTCTTCATTTTCTTCATATCCATGAATAATTGCATTGGTTACTGCCTCAGAGACGACTGTCTTAATTTCCGTCAGCTCTTCAACCGTTGGGTCTAATTGAGCAATGAAAGCAGCAACGGTTGTACGCGCAAATGATTCATTTTCACTTTTGGCGGCAAACTCCACTTTCATGAAATTACTCATAGCGTCACCCCCAAACGAGCGAGTGCTGCTGCTTCATTATCTGCTGCATCGATAATTTTAAACAATCCCGATAACTCAAATAATCGTTGAACATCATAATTAATTGAGCAGATGACCATTTCACCGCCAATTTCCTTCACTTCTTTATATCGGCCGAGAAATACACCTAACCCTGACGAATCCATAAAGTGTAGATTTTCCAGATTAACGACAACATGTTTTGTCATTCCGTTTTGTAAATACGACTGCCAATCGTTTTTTAACTGCTCCGCTTCATGATGATCCAACTCACCTGTCAGTCGAACCAATAAGACATCTTGTTTCTGTTCAAAATCATAAGTAAGACTCAAGGCCATACCCCTCCTCTTGGTTTTAGCTACTTGAGTCTTTCTTTACTTCTTATGAAAAATCCTTCTCACTGACAAAACTAGTTCATATTCGACGTTTTATATCCTTGATGCAAGAACTTTCCGACACGATTAAACAATTTTAACAATCTCGCTTCTTCTACGTCTTCTTTTACGTAGAGTGGAATTTTTTTGATTGTGGTGTCGCCTTTCTTAACGTGCAGATCACCTAATTGTTCCCCTTGCTTGATTGGCCACTTGTCTATATTTCCAGGTTTAACGACCGTTTCATAGTCTTCCATCTCTTCTCCTTTTGATAATAGGACAGAAACATTTTGATCGGCGACTAAGTTCAATTCGTCTTGTTTTGATTTTAAGTGGGACCACGTAAACAAAGGCGTTTCTTTATCATGCAATTTATGGAGTTCATAATGACTGAACGCATAGTCCAACATATTGGTCACGTCAGCATTTCGATCTTTGACGGTTTTCGCTCCCATGGAGACCGCGATCACCCGCATATCTCCACGCTTTGCAGTGGCAGTCAGACCGTATTTCGCTTCATCTGTATATCCTGTTTTTAATCCGTCGACACCTTGATAAAATTTCACCAATTTATTTGTATTGACTAACCAAAATTCTTCATCGGTCCCTTTTCGTAAATAATCTTCATAAATTTTAGTATAAGAAGTGATTTCATCATGCTTCAAAAGCTCTTGCGCAATTTTAGCCAGATCATAAGCAGAGCTTACATGGCCTTCCGCGTGTAGTCCTGTTACGTTTTTGAACGTTGTGTTTTTAAGCCCTAATTCTTTTGCTCGCTTATTCATACGCTTAACGAAATTTTCTTCAGATACGGCAATTCTTTCAGCTAAAGCAACCGATGAGTCATTAGCTGATGCGATCGCAATACTCTTCAGTAAATCTTCAACCGACATTTCCTCGTTTGGTTCTAAAAAAATTTGAGAACCACCCATTGATGCAGCATATTCGCTAACACGCACGGATTCACTTAATGTTAACTTTCCTTGGTCAATCTCCTCCATGATCAATAGTAGTGTCATAAGCTTTGTCATACTTGCAGGTGGTAACGGTTTGTGGGCATTTTTCTCATGTAGCACTGTACCTGTATCTACCTCCATTAAAAAAGAGCTTGATGAATGATCAGTTAATTCCGCTTCTTCTCCGAATACAGAAAAGCCTGGAATCATTACGAAAATAATCAACATAAGAATGGATACCTTACGAATCATAAACTTCCCTTCCCTCCATTAGTTCTGCTTGATATTTTTTCCATGATTCGAGAAATTATTACACTGTTTTAGTATTTAATGAAAAGGAAAGCTATATAAATGTCTTATTTTCGAATAGAACACCATTAAAAAAACCCAAGCAAAGGTTGGAGTACCTTAGCTTGGGTTCATTCTGCACAGCTCGCTTATTCCGTAATGATTTGACGGATTAAATCTGGCGGAATCAATGGTTCTGGTGAAATTTTGATATTTTCTTTTAGCTTTTCTTGAACTTCTTTAACTTCTTCATGATTGCTATGAATCGTCAATAATGGCTCTCCTTTTTCAATGGTATCGCCTACTTTTTTCTGCAATACAATTCCAACAGAAAGGTCGATTTCTGCATCCTTTGTTAACCTTCCAGCACCTAACATACTTGCTGCATGACCAACTTCATCTGCTACAATCTCGTGAATATAACCAGATTCATCAGCAAGAACCTCAAATTGATGCTTTGCCTGTGGCAATAAAGTAGGTTCATCGACAACGGACGCATCTCCGCCTTGTGAAGCTAAAAACTCTTTGAATTTTTTCAAAGCATCCCCATTTTCAATACTTTTTTCTAATAATGACCATGCTTCGGTAAGGTTTTCTGCTTGACCTGCTAAAACAACCATTTGACTACCTAGCGTTAACGATAACTTCGTTAAATCTTCGGGTCCAGTCCCATTTAAGGTATCAATTGCTTCCTTAACCTCTAAGGCATTTCCGATTGCATTTCCAAGCGGTTGACTCATATCACTGATCACCGCCATTGTATTTCTGCCAACGGAGTTTCCGATCTCAACCATTGCTTTAGCTAAATCAACGGATTCACTTTCTTTTTTCATAAATGCACCGACACCCGTTTTTACATCCAAAACAATCGCATCTGCGCCTGCAGCTATTTTTTTACTCATAATCGAACTGGCAATCAACGGAATGGAGTTGACAGTCGCAGTAACGTCACGAAGTGCATATAATTTTTTATCTGCCGGTGTTAAATTTCCAGATTGACCAATGACGGATACTTTTCTCTCATTGACGTTTTGAATAAACTCTTCTTTGGATAGTTCTACATGAAATCCTGGTACAGATTCGAGCTTATCAATCGTTCCACCAGTATGGCCGAGACCTCTTCCACTCATCTTCGCAACTGGTACACCAACAGAAGCAACCAGTGGAGCGAGAATCAATGTAGTCGTGTCGCCAACGCCACCAGTCGAATGTTTATCGACTTTCGTTCCTTCTATTTCTGATAAATCGATCATGTCACCGGATTGTGCCATCGCCATCGTAATGGCTGCACGTTCTTCTTTGTTCATGCCTTGGAAATAAAGCGCCATGGCAAAGGCACTTGCTTGATAATCAGGAATTTCCCCAGAAGTGTAACCATCGATGAAGAATTGGATTTCCTCTTGGGTCAAAACTTCCCCATCACGCTTTTTGGCAATAATATCGTACATTCTCATATTGTTCACTCCGTTTTACATTTTCGTTAGAATCGAGCGAACGATTTGGATGAAATCCGCACGCACACGCTCAGTTGTCTCGATCACTTCTTCATGAGACAACGGTTGGTCCAATATACCTGCTGCCATATTGGAAATACAAGAAATCCCTAAAACACTCATTCCTGAGTGGTTCGCAACAATAACCTCAGGAACAGTTGACATTCCAACGGCATCGCCGCCGAGAATACGTAACATTTTTATTTCGCTGCTTGTTTCATAAGTTGGCCCTGAATTCCCTACATATACGCCTTTACGAATGGTATGTCCTAGCTCATTTGCTGTTTCTTCAGCAATGTTACGTAACGTTTTATTATAAGCTTGAGACATATCCGGGAACCGAGGTCCAAGTTCATCAGGATTGGGGCCAATTAATGGATTTGTTCCCATCATATTAATATGATCCTGAATAATCATTAAATCGCCAGGTTCAAAATTTTCATTAATACCACCTGCAGCATTCGTAACGATTAATTGATCAATACCTAGTGCATTCATCACCAGCACTGGAAATGTCACAGCTTCCATTGGATAGCCCTCATAATAATGAAACCTACCTTGCATGGCCAAAACCGATTGTCCTTCAAGTTCACCAATGACCAACTGCCCCTTATGCCCAGCTACTGTGGACTTTGGAAAGTGAGGAATCTGTTCATAAGGAATGGTTGTAGGTTCCTCGATATAATCAGCCAATACACCTAACCCTGAACCGAGAATCAGTCCAATCGTAGGTTCTTGCTTGTTTAATTTACGTTGAATAAATTGTTTAGCTTCTTCAATTTGATTCATTAACTGCATTTCATTAACGCCCCTTTACTACTTATCGAATGTCTTTTAAAAAGCTTTCGCCGTGTGTTGGTAGTTTAATGTTGAAATTATCAGCAATGGTCGCCCCAACATCTGCGAATGTTTTACGAATTGGTAATTCCTCACCCGTATTGATGTTCTTATGATGAACCAGTAAAGGAACATACTCCCTCGTATGGTCTGTTCCGTGGTGCACAGGATCGTTACCATGATCGGCAGTGATGATGAGTAAATCATCTTCTGTCAACTGTTCAAGTAGCTCAGGTAGACGTTCGTCAAAAGCTTCCAAAGCTTCACCGTATCCAATTGGGTCCCTTCTATGGCCGAACTTCGCATCAAAATCAACTAAATTCAAGAAACTGATACCGGTGAAATCCATTTTCATCGTTTGATGAATTTGATCCATTCCATCCATATTGTCTTTTGTTCGAATGGCTTTCGTAATTCCTTCACCATCATAGATGTCTGAAATTTTTCCGATCGCAATGACATCATAGTTGCTGTCTTTCAGTTCATTCATGACTGTACGACCGAATGGTTTCAATGCATAGTCATGACGGTTGGAAGTACGTTCGAACTCACCAGGTTTTCCAATAAAAGGTCGTGCGATAATCCGACCGATCATATATGGCTCGTCTTTCGTAATTTCTCTTACATACTCACAGATTTCATATAATTCATCAAGCGGAACAACTTCCTCATGAGCTGCGATTTGTAAAACAGAATCAGCTGAAGTATATACGATTAATGCACCAGTTTCTACATGTGCCTCACCAAGTTCTTTAATGATTTCCGTACCGGATGCAGGTTTGTTTCCAATGATTTTGCGTCCGAATTTATTCTCAATCTTTTCAATTAACTCATTTGGAAATCCATCAGGAAATGTACGGAAAGGCTGATCAATGCGAAGACCCATCATTTCCCAGTGTCCAGTCATTGTATCCTTTCCACTCGATGCTTCTTCCATTTTTGTAAAATGTGACTTTGGTTGTTCCGCTTTCTCAATCCCTTGAATTTCACGAATATTACTTAAACCAAGCTTACTCATATTCGGCATAGTCAATCCGTTCATTTTTTCTGCTATGTGTCCGAGGGTATCGGCACCTACATCTTTAAATTCCTTTGCATCAGGTGCTTCTCCAATTCCTACAGAATCCATAACGATTAAAAATACGCGTTTAAAATCCATAAAAAAACTCCTCCGTTTTGTGTTAGTTTCCAATTCGTATTATGCCCGAGGATGATAGGTATGATAAATATCTTTTAACCTTGTTTTTGTCACATGTGTGTAAATCTGCGTTGTTGAAATATCCGAATGGCCCAACATTTCTTGAACAGCACGCAAGTCAGCCCCATTCTCTAACAAGTGTGTAGCAAAAGAATGGCGCAACATATGTGGCGATACATCTTTTTGAATCCCTTTCTTTAAGACAATTCCCTTTAACACTTTCCAAAAACCTTGTCGGCTCATCGGATTCCCGTGATGATTCAGAAATAGAGCGTCTGATTGGTTCTTTTTTTCCAATTGAGAACGAGCCATCTCCACATAACCTTCTATTGCCTCTTGTGCATGTTTTCCAAGCGGTACAATACGCTCCTTCCCGCCTTTTCCCGTTATTCGTACGAATCCCATCGTTAAATGAAGATCATCCAATTCCAAGGATAGTAATTCAGAAATTCGTAGTCCGGTTGCATACAGCATCTCCAACATTGCTTTGTTCCGGAGGTCAAAAGGTGAGTCACCTTGAATGTCGAGTAAAGACTCTACTTCTTGACTTGAAAGAACTTTCGGCAACATCCGTTCTTTTTTAGGCGTTTCAATATGTAGGCTCGGATCATGCTCCGCTAAACGCTCATAGATCAAAAAATGATGAAAAGAACGAATGGTTGATATCATTCGAGATATTGAAGCCGTTGATTTATCTTGTTCCTTTAAAGACAGCAAAAAATGTTTAATGTGTGGTCGCTCAATCTGCTTGACTTGATGGATGGTGTATTCGTTTTCCAAGAAAAATTGGTATTGTTTTAAATCTCTCTCATACGATTTTACCGTATTTTCTGCCAATCCCTTTTCAATCGTCAAATAGTGAACAAAATCAGCAATTTCATTATCCATGACGGTATCTCCCTCAAATGGTGTGACATAAAAAAGGCTATAGTAAGAATTTATCATACTACAGCCCTTCATTTCACTAAAAAACTATATGTACGAAAGAATATCCAAGAAAATTAAAAAGATGAACCCGAACACTCCGAGATCATCTTATCATCTGTTATTTATTTTATTTTACGAATTGACTTTGCTGGAAATTGTTTGACACTGTTCACAAACACCATGAAAGGTTAAGCGGTGATCTTTCACTTCAAAAGACCATCTTGTCTGAACAATGGCTTCAACATCACCGAGTAAATCCTCTTCAATTTCCTTTACGGAGCCACACTCCACACAAACGAGATGGTGATGAAAATGTTCTGCCCCTTCTTTTCTGAGGTCATAACGAGAAACACCATCGCCAAAGTTGATTTTGTCGACCACTTTTAATTCAGATAACAATTCCAATGTTCGATATACCGTGGCCAACCCAATTTCCGGTGCTTTTTCCTTTACGAGGAGATAAACATCTTCGGCACTTAAGTGGTCTTCTTCATGTTCCAGCAATACACGCACGGTGGCTTCGCGCTGTGGTGTCAACTTATAGCTTTGAGATGAAAGTTGTTTTTTGATCTTTTCAATGCGGTTCTCCACTTTTATGCACCTCTCCTCTTACTCGTTCAAGTTTTATTATAAGTAAGAGTGTTGAACGTGTCAAATTAAAATGATTATTAATAGCAGATTATAATGAATATCATCCTATAATCATTATTAATTGATAACTAAGTGGATCGCTTGGCTGGAAATCAATATTTCTACTACACATCCTGCCAAAAGAATACAAAAGGAAATGGCTAGATTCTTAAAATAGTTCCTCAACACTTCTCCAATCGAAGCTTTGTTGCCCAACCGGCTAAATAATAAGCGCATCACACGGATACTGAAAATCATACTTCCTGCAGCCAAGAATAGATAAGCTGGGATGATCAACAAATTTTGTGGAGCGATCGAAACGAGTGAGATAAAAAAACCATCCCAAGCCAATTGATGAACGAGAAAACCAACTGTAAAACCAACGACTACCCCTTTTAAAAATAATAAAAACCATACAATGGGGAGACCAACAAATGATAAACCAAAAAGGAATAAAAATATCATATATTTACCGTGTGTATACAAGATGTTCAGAAAGCTATCCATAATCGCTTGATCTGCTGGTCTTTCAAGCATTTGAAAATAGTTTTCGACAAAGAATAACAGGTCTTGTTGTTGTAAAAAATTCAAGTTCCCGACCAAATTCGCTCCAAAAATAACACCAATCACAAATAAGACAAACAAAAAGACATATAAGCTGATATAGGGTTCGATTGTATATAACGACCCTTTGATCCATCGTTTCATTTCAGATCCCCCAATCTCAATTTCCTATTAAAAATCTATGTGAGGAATCATAAAACTAGAACGAAAGATCATGAATTAATCGATGATTTTACCGTAAACGCCACCACCACCAGCTTGAACAGAGATTTTCCCTTCTCGTAAATCTAATATTTTTCTAGCAATTCGTTCATTGGAATTCTCTTTCAACTGGTCGAAGCTAGCTTGATGAATGATATACATATCGTGATGTAAATGCTTTCTTAAGCGTTCGAGTGTTTTAGGACCTAATCCTGGAATATAATCCAAAGGAACCTGATGAATGTAAGGTGGTCTTTCGATAGTGCTATTACGGTTTGAAGATAAGTCCTTTATACGCTCACTGACTCCTCGAATCACATTGGTCGAGCCACAGTTTGGACAAACCGTCCCAATGATCTCGGTTGTCTGACAAGCTTTGCACACCGTATGATGATATTTTCCTAAATGTGGATTCATTCCATAATTTGCTTGAATCTTTCTTCCCGCTTCTTTCTTTAAAGCTTTCTCAAATTCCTTGAACGTTGCTTCTTTTAATTGCAGTGCGTTGTATTCACGAGCAATCTTTTCCAATGAATGAGCATCCGAATTGGTGAGGAAAGGATAAGATTTTATTTCTTCGATATTCCTGACCATGTCCGTATCTGAGCTTAATCCTAATTCAACAGCATCAATCTGCGCTGGGTCAAAGACCTCTGACAAGCTCTTCTTCACTCCCTTTCCATATAAGCTTTTAAAGGGTGTGAAAATATGTGCAGGAATAAATAAACCTTGTAATTCCTTCACCTTTTTTTGGAGTGCCTTTCCTTCAGTGTAAATTCGTTGAGAGCTTAGTTCTGGATTACTGACGTATTGACGATACCATTGGGCAAAGTTCTTCATTCGTTCAAGCGTTGGAAAAAAGCAAAGAATATGAATCGGGCCATTACTCTTTGAATCATATATCTCTATTTCCGAACCTAGTAAAACGGTTACCGACCCGTTGGAAATACCGCCATCAGGTAATTCGATATACTCATTATTCTTTATGGATAATTCGATTTCTTCAAGAACAGCCGGAACGTGGGCATCGATGATTCCAATTAGATCCAGCCCCTTCTTCTCTTTTACAAATTCCATGATCGTTGACAGTTTTAATTGGTTGGAAGCAGAAATCTTCACTGGCTTCCCATACATCGTTTCTCCGATATGAATATGAATATCTGCATAGAAAGTCGATAAACTCAATGGTTACACTTCCTTCATTACCGTATAGTACACAGCATGAATGGTTTTGGCATCATGAATTTTTTCTTGTTTAATGTATTCAATCGCTTGTGTTGGAGTTAGTTCAATTAATTCGACAAACTCATCCTCATCACCCATAGATTGTTCTTCTACTTTATAAAGATCTTTTGCTAGAAATAACTCGATTTTTTCATCCGCAAAACCAGGCGAAGTATAGTAAGACATAATAAATTCAAACTGGCGTGCCGCATACCCTGTTTCTTCTTCCAATTCACGCTCAGCTGTCTTTTCTGACTTTTCTCCAGGTTCTAATTTCCCGGCTGGAATTTCAATAATACTTTTTCCTAAAGGCTTACGGTACTGCTCAACCATGATGATTTTTCCTTCATCCGTGAGTGCCAATATGGCAACAGCACCTGGGTGACGAACAATCTCCCGCTTCGATGTTTGCTCGTTGGGTAAAATAACATCGTCAATCTCTAAATCGATAATTTTTCCTTGATAAACTTTTTCGGTGTGTATTGTTTTCTCTTCGAATTTATTCACTTCGCATGCCTCCTACTATTCGATTATTTTACCACAATCGTCTGTTACCAATCATTTGTCTTTCTTATTCGTCAATTCTACAATGAATGACAAAGGGGTGAAGAATCAATGAATAAACGTAAACTCGGAAACACAGATCTTCATGTGAGCGAAATTGGCCTGGGTTGTATGAGTCTTGGCACGGACACCAGTCGTGCAAAGGATATTATTCATGAGGCCATCCAATCAGGAATTAACTATTTGGATACTGCGGATTTATATGACTTTGGAGAAAATGAAAAAATTGTTGGGGAAGCGATTAAAGGACGACGCGATGAAGTAGTCATTGCAACGAAAGGCGGTAATCACTTTGACAAAGACAAAGGAGATTGGTTTTGGGATCCATCCAAAACTTATTTGAAAGAAGCCGTTAAAAACAGCTTATATCGATTAGGTATTGATGAAATTGATCTTTATCAATTACACGGAGGGACAATTGAGGATCCTTTTGATGAAGTACTTGAAGCATTAGAAGAAATGCAGCAAGAAGGATTGATTCGTTACTACGGCATTTCATCTATTCGACCAAACGTCATTCAACAATTTCTAGACCGTTCCAAAGTCGTCAGTAATATGATGCAGTATAGTTTACTCGACCGAAGACCAGAAGAGTTTGAAGATACCCTTCATCAACAGGAGGTAAGCATCATGGCTAGAGGCAGCTTGGCTAAAGGTATGCTCACAGAGCATGGTTTGGATAAGTGGGAACAAAAAGGGCAAGATGGCTTTCTTGATTATTCTGGGAAAGAACTACGTCATACAATCAAGGAATTGCTTGCACTATCAAAAGAAAACAGCCAACCATTACAGTCACTAGCCATGGCTTACTTATTAAAAAACAAAGCACTTGGCAGTTTGGTTATTGGTGCAAGTGAAGCCAGTCAAATTGAAAAGAACATGAAAGCCTATGAACAAGCATCCATAACCGATGAAATGTACGACGAGTTGCGAACAATAACTAAGTCACAACGATATGAGAATCATCGCGTTTAATTCACTCTACACCATGTAACGATTTCAATGGTCACAGGTTATCGTATTCGCTTCATAACTCAATACGCGTTTATACCTATAAGAACGGGATTGATCCTTAAGTAGTGATCAATCCCGTTCTTATTTTAAAATTATTAAAAGGGCTTCTGTCCGTTACTTTTGATGAATCATCGAGGGTGCATAGTAGCTTATACCATCTGTTTCCACGCTACTGACCGCACCGATACTTTCAAGATAATCTAATTGGCCGATCGTTTCGGACATCGTCAAGCCAAACTGGGTTTCATACTGTCTGGCAAATAACCACGTACAAATCTCGTACGGCGTCTTTGGACCTTTTTCTTTTAAATAAGCGAATACATTTTCTGCTCGTTTCGACTGCTTTTCAAGTCGTCGCTCGATTAACTCTTTATGTTCACGAAACGGCTTTCCGTGCCCCGGAAGAAATTGATCGACATCATAGTCCAGCAATTTTTCTAATGAATTCCGGTATTCCAGTAATGGTTTTGGCCTAGCGTCACCTTGATTCTTTGGCGGTTCTAACAATGGATTGGAAGATATGTGCTTTAACAAAACATCTCCGACAATCATTTGGCGATTTTTTTCATCCCAAAAAGATAAATGACTCTGTGCGTGTCCCGGTGTTTCGATTACTCTCATGCCGGGAATTCCTTCAATAACGTCTCCCTCAACCAAATAATGATGCAATTCGCTTTTAGAAGAATACTTTTTGGTAACAGCTATTGTTTTTTCGATATTGCGAAAATGATGTGGTACACCCCACTTTTCATATAGACCATTAAAAAAATCAAGATACTGATCAAAGAATTGATTAGATTGGTTCAGCCACGGCTCAACTAATTTGTGTCCATAAATAATTGGTTCGTGTTCGAAACGTCCTGTCAGACCAATGTGATCAGGGTGATGATGGGTTAAAATAATCTGCTCGATATCCGATGGTTTTAAGTTAATTTCCTTGAGACCAACGACTAACTGATCCCACGCTGTATCTGTATTCACACCTGCATCTATTAATGAGACAGACTCACCTCTATAAACATACATGTGCACATCCCCTACAGCATAAGGTGTAGGTACGGTTATTTGGTGGAACGATTGGTTTGACAATTGTAGGCTCCTTTCATCTAGTTGATTGAATGGTTATTCATTGATTATACTACAAAAGTATTTTCATTCGTGAAAAAAATGAAAATTGATATACAGCTAGCTTGATTATTGACTTTTTCCAACCGATACAAGACAATCAAAACAGATAACGATTCGAGGTGTTTTTAACTGTGACACAAATTATCGCTCACCGAGGCGCGAGTAAATTTGCTCCAGAAAACACCCTTGCTGCATTTAAATTGGCAGAAAAGATGGGTGCAGACGGTATAGAGTTAGATATCCATCTGACAAAAGATCAAATACCTGTCATCATCCATGACGAAGACATTAAGCGAACAACAAATGGGCGAGGGTTTGTTCAAAAATATACGTATAAAGAACTCCAACAATTTGATGCGGGTAGTTGGTTCAGTGAACGGTTTTCGGATGAACGAATCCTATCGCTTGAGGAGTTTTTTGCATGGATCTTACCAAAAGACTTGTTCGTTAATATTGAAATGAAAACAAAAGTCATTAAATACCCGAATATCGAAAAAATTGTGTTCCAATTAATCCGTGAATATGGCTTAGAAAATCGTGTGATCATTTCAAGCTTTAACCCACATACACTTTATCGGATGCGAGAGCTTCATCCAAACATTGAGCTAGCTCTTTTAAGCAAAATTGCCTTCCGAAATATTCAACAATACTTATCGGATACAGGCGCCAATGTGATGCACATAAAATCACGTCTTCTATCTTCAAGAATGGTTCAAGCGATGAATCAACATGATATTCCTTTTCGTGTTTATACCGTAAATAGAAGAAGTACTTTTAAACAATCTGTTGATAAAAACGCGTCAGGAATCATTACCGACCGACCCGACTTGTTCTCTATGAGCCTAACTGACCATCAAAAGGCAAAAAAATTGGATAAGTCATGAGTGAATGATCATTAACGAATGAATAAAGGATGAAAACAATAATGAATAAACTATTCTCTCCCTATACAATCAAGGGTATACAGTTAAAAAACCGCATTGTCATGTCGCCAATGTGTATGTATTCTAGTTTTAAAGAAGATGGCTTATTAACCCCTTTTCACTATACACATTATGAAAGTCGAGCAATTGGTCAAGCAGGTCTCATTATGGTTGAAGCAACTGCTGTCTTACCAGAAGGAAGAATTTCACAACAAGACTTAGGTATTTGGTCAGATGACCATGTCGCCGCCTATCAACAATTAAATGAACGTATTCATTCACATGGTGCCAAAAGTGCAATTCAATTAGCCCATGCTGGCCGGAAATCTAAAGTAAACGATGAAATATTCGCACCGAGTGCCATCCCTTTTGATGACCAATCACGAACACCGACTGAAATGACGATCAATGAGATTAATCAAACGATCCAAGCCTTTAAAGATGGTGCCCGTCGAGCATCTGACGCCGGCTTTGATGTTATTGAACTGCACGGAGCACATGGGTACTTAATCAATGAATTCCTCTCCCCTCTTGCCAATGTTCGAAAAGATGCATACGGAGGTACAAAAGAAAACAGATACCGATTTTTGAAACAAATTATTCAAGCTGTTCGAGACATTTGGGATGGACCTCTATTTGTTCGAATCTCAGCAAATGAATATCACGAGAAGGGTTATGATGTTGATGACTATATTGATCTTGTGAAAGAGATGAAGTCAGATGGAGTTGACCTCATTGACTGTAGTTCAGGTGGAGTCGTACATGCACAAACACCAATCGAAGTCTATCCTAGCTATCAAGTTCGTTATTCAGAAACAATCAGACTTGAAGCGGATATTCCAACAGGAGCGGTCGGTTGGATACGGGACGGCAATCAAGCCGAAGAAATCTTAAGAAATGACCGTGCAGACCTTGTATTCATTGGCAGAGCCATGTTAAACAACCCTTACTGGCCTAAACAAGCGGCGGATGATTTACAAGTGGAAATCGAAGCACCTAAACAATACAAGCGTGGATGGATTTAGTGGGAGGATATCTTTGTGGAAATCACTTTTTTAGGTACAGGTTCCGGCATGCCCTCTAAAAATCGAAACGTTTCTTCTTTAGCTCTAAAAATGTTGCAAGAGCGTGATGAAGTTTGGTTATTCGATTGCGGGGAAGCTACTCAACATCAAATTATGAAAACGACAATCAAACCACGGAAAATAGCTAAAATTTTTATTACACATATGCATGGGGATCATGTGTTAGGTCTTCCAGGCTTACTCAGCAGTAGATCTTTTCAAGACGGTGAATCAGCGGTCGAACTGTATGGTCCGCCAAGTCTAAAAGAGTTTGTAGAAACGTCTTTGAAAACAACAGGAACACACTTGAATTATCCATTGATTTTTAAACCTATTGCAGAAGGAATCATTTATCAAGATCAAGATATTAAAGTTTCTGCAAAAAAATTACAACACGGAATGCCTTCTTATGCATACAAAATTGAGGAAGCGGATAAAATCGGTCCATTGCTTCCCGAACGATTGAAAAAACTCGGCGTCTCCCCTGGTCCTATTTATGAAACGATTAAAAATCAACCAACTACAGTACTTCCAAATGGTACGGAGGTTCACCGAAACGATGTGACAGGTCCGGATATTCCCGGTAGACGCATTGCCATCTGTGGTGATACAAAACCAGTAGAATCGCTCGCACAATGGGTCCAAGGTGTCGATGTTTTGATCCATGAAGCGACATTTATGGAAGCGGATGAACAATTGGCAAATGATTATTCTCATTCAACAGCAGCCGATGCAACTCGGCTAGCTAAGAAAGCACAAGTGAATTATTTACTCATGAACCATATATCTTCTCGCTATCAACAAGATCTACTTGAAGATGAACAGACTCGGTTAAAGGATATATTCTCACCTTTACAATTTGTCGAAGATTTTATGGAATTTACTGTAAAGTAAGGAAGGAGTGTGAAACCATGCATTTATCAACAATCTTGTCCGATCACAAAACAATGTATAGAGCTGGAAAGACCATGACACACACATATCGCATTCATCAACTACAGAAACTAAAAGACATGTTGAATCGGAATGAAAAACGAATCTATCAAGCAATCAAAAAAGATTTAGGAAAATCGGATTACGAGATTTTAATGACCGAATTAGGAGTGCTTTATAGTGAACTTGATCATGTCATTCGAAATTTAAAAGAATGGATGCGTACAGAGAGAGTGAAAACGCCCACCACCCATAAGGGAGCCAAAAGCTATATTTACAAACAACCCTATGGAACGGTTTTGATTATTAGCCCTTGGAACTATCCATTGAACTTAAGTATTACACCATTGATTGGCGCCATTGCCGGTGGGAACACAGCCTTTTTAAAACCATCAGAGTTTACGCCAAATACAAGTGAGCTACTAGCTGAAATGATTGCTGATAATTTTGAGGAAAAATACATTACAGTCATTCAAGGCGGTAAAGAAATATCACAAGAACTACTTGAGTTGGAATTCGACTATATCTTTTTTACGGGTAGCCAGAAGGTTGGTCAAATCGTCATGGAGAAAGCAAGTAAACATCTAATTCCTGTGACGCTTGAACTTGGTGGTAAGAGTCCGGTCATTATTGATGAAGACGCCAAGATTCCATTAGCCGCAAAACGGATTGCTTGGGGCAAGTTATTAAACGCTGGCCAGACGTGTATAGCTCCCGACTATGCGCTCGTCCATGAATCCGTAAAAGATGAATTTATTAAAGCGTTAAAAAATGAATTATCGTCATTCTATGGAGAGCAACCAATGGAACATCCAGATTACACTCAACTCATTCATGATAATCATCTAGATCGCTTGGCAAAGCTACTTGAAGGTGAAAATGTCATTTTTGGTGGTGAAGTTAATCGAGATAACCGCAAAATGAATCCTACATTGATCGATGAACCATCATGGGAACGACCGATCATGCAAGAAGAAATCTTTGGTCCGATTTTACCCATCCGATCGTTTAGTCATTTAGAGAAAGTTGTTGATGAGATTGAACATTCCAGAAATCCTCTAGCGCTGTATTATTTTTCTGAGAATGAACAGAAACAACAATGGGTTGTAAATAATGTCTCGTTCGGTGGCGGGTCAATCAATGATACGATTATGCATATCGGGACATCTCACCTGCCCTTCGGTGGAATTGGCGCGAGTGGAATAGGGGCTTATCACGGTTATGAAAGTTTCCGTACGTTCACACACCGCAAAAGTGTCCTGAAACAAACAACGGCATTCGACTTATCTTTCCGCTATCCAAATTCGAAATTCGGAGAGCAAATCATGAAAAAATTATTTAAAAAATAGCAGGTCACATTAAAAAGAATCCTGCTATACGAAATACCCTGAGTCAAAGGATTTATTGTCCTTGCTCAGGGTTTTCTTTATAAAAGTACAGACTTTTTTAGTCCTCTCTTTTATCCTTTTTAAAATCATTTAAAAAATCTTTCTGAAAACTCGTTGATAAATTTGGTCGAGTTTTTTCTTTTGGTTGAATGAAAACATCATTTCCGTACTTTTCTTTCATATCCTCTACGGTTTGATAAAGTTTTTCTTTTTCCGCTTCTTCTTGATATGTAAATAAATCCAATTGCTTGGAAAGTTCGTGCTTTGGTACGAGATCTTGTGCAGTAATCCCCAATAGTCTGATCGGTTCCCCGTTCCAATGTTCATCGAATAACATTTTCGCAATCATGAAAACTTCATCTTTTTTTTCAACGAAATCACGTAATTGCCTACTCCGAGTAACCGTCTTCCGGTCGTGATAACGGATCATAATTTGAATGTTTTCTGAAACTACATCTTTATAGCGCAATCTCGCAGATACTTTTTCGGCCAATTGATCCAATAACGAATCAATTTCTAGTTGGTCTGTTGTGTCGTGTGGTAACGTTCTTGAATTTCCGATACTTTTAAATTCGTAGATTGCATCTGGGTCGACCGGACGATTATCATGCCCATTTGCACGAGTATGGAGACGCTCACCATTGATCCCTAAAAGCTGCTTCAATGCCACGACATCATGATTTGCTAAATCTCCAATCGTTTGAATGCCAAGCTTTTGTAACTTTTCCTCTGTCCGGTCACCAACACCATACATCTCGCCAATTGGAAGCACCCATAATTTTTGCTGGATCTCCCGCTTTCGAAGAACAGTAATTCCCATCGGCTTTTTCATATCAGATGCCATCTTGGCCAGAAATTTATTCGGTGCAATACCAATGCTACAAGGCAAATTCAACTCTTGGTATATCTTATCTTGAAGCCACTCAGCAAGCTTGATTCCGTTCATTCCGAAGTTATGGTCCGTTACATCGAGATACCCTTCATCAATCGACACTGGCTGGACGATTGGTGAAACTTCATAAAGAATTGAAAACATCTTACTTGAAGCTTCTCGATATTTCTCAAAATTGGGTTGCAATGCGATTAGATTTGGACATAATTCATAAGCCTTCCATAATGGCATTGTCGTTTTGACACCTTTCGCTCTTGCTTCATAGCTACTTGTGACAATAATCCCTTTTCGTTTTTCAGGAGCCCCAGCAATAGCAACAGGTTTCCCTTTTAGCTCCGGGCGTTCTGCGATTTCAACCGAAGCATAAAAACTGTTCATATCGACATGGAAAATTACTCGACCTTTGCTCATTTTTCTCACCTACACAATGGAAGCCCCATTCAATTATTGAATGAGGCTAGTTTACAACGGAAGTAAGAATTGTTCAATCGATTAAGCCGTTCCTTCTTCAGCAGCTTCGATTACAATCCCTGTAAGCAAAGCAGAAATATTCATCATCTCATTGATTGAAATTTCTTCTTCTGGTGTATGAATGTTTTGATAACCGACACATAGGTTAACCATTGGAAAACCATAGCTACTGATCACGTTGGCGTCACTTCCGCCGCCAGTCGCTTTGAGTTGTGGTTCTAATCCAATGCGCTTAGCTGCTTGACTCGCTACTTTTACAACTTGTGCATTTTCATCATGCTTATAACCTTTATACATAATTTTAACATCAACATCAATTGAGCCACCGACTTCTTCCTCTGCTTGTCGGCAAGCTTCTTTTATTTGCTCGATTTGACGATCTAATTTTTCACGGACAAGCGAACGTGCCTCAGCAATAACAACCGCTTCATCACTAACGATATTCGTTGCTTTTCCGCCTTCAAATCGACCGATATTTGCAGTGGTGTCTTCATCAATTCGACCTAATTTCATTTTTGAAATGGCCTTTGAAGCTAACGTAATCGCAGAAATACCTTCTTCAGGTGCCACACCTGCATGAGCTGTTTTTCCATGGCAAGTTATTTCAAATTTCGCCTGCGTAGGAGAAGCGACGATTAAGCCGCCCACATCTCCGTGACTATCCACTGCATATCCATATTTTGCATCGATCAGGCTCGCATCCAATGCTTTTGCACCAATCAAACCTGATTCTTCGCCAATCGTAAGGACAACTTGAATCTGGCCGTGTTCAATATCATAATCCTTCAGAAGACGGACCATCTCAATAATCGCAGCAATTCCTGCTTTATCATCTGCACCTAAAATTGTCGTGCCATCAGACCGAATGGTATCACCTTCGATTTGTGGTTGAATATCTTTACCAGGGACGACTGTGTCCATATGTGAGTTGAAGAAGATCGGCTCGACACCTTCTTTTGTACCTTCCAATGTACAAATCAAGTTGTTGGATTCATGACCGGTTTTTTCTTTGGCGTCATCCTCTTCAACTTTAAAACCTAAAGCTTCAAATTTTGCTTTAAGAACAACCGATATCTTTTCTTCGTAACCTGTCTCTGAATCAATTTTGACCAGCTCAATAAATTCACTGACCAATCGTTCTCGATCTGCTTGAATCAAAAGAAAACCTCCTTATAATGGAATATTTCCGTGTTTCTTCTTCGGTCGTTCTTCCTGTTTATTTTGTAAAATGTCTAATGCTTGGACCAGTTTTTCTCTTGTCTCACGTGGATCGATAACATCATCGACCATACCTAGACCTGCGGCAACATATGGGTTTGCGAATTTCTCCCTGTACTCGTCAATCTTTTCTTTACGAGTCGCTTCAGGATTGTCGCTCTCGTTAATCTCACGAGCGAAGATAATATTCGCGGCTCCCTCTGGTCCCATTACTGCAATTTCCGCATTTGGCCATGCATAAACCAAATCGGCTCCAATTGATTTACTGTTTAATGCAACATATGCACCGCCATAGGCCTTACGCGTTATGACTGTAATTTTTGGCACAGTCGCTTCCGAATAGGCATATAAAATCTTAGCTCCATGACGAATGATGCCACCATGCTCTTGCTTAACGCCAGGGAAAAATCCAGTAACATCTTCAAATGTAATCAATGGAATATTAAAGGAGTCGCAAAAACGAATGAATCGAGAAGCTTTGTCACTTGAGTCAATATCCAATCCACCCGCCATGAATTTCGGTTGATTACAAATCAATCCGACGGTCTTACCTTTTACTTTTGCAAAGCCGACAACAATATTTTTCGCAAATTGTTTATGAATTTCAAAGAAAGAATTTTCATCAACGACTTCTTCGATAATGACACGTACATCATAAGGTCGGATGGAATCAAAAGGAATAATATCCGTCATATTTGGACGGTAATCATCCACTTCCTCCACTTCGACCTCAGGAGGCTTTTCGTTATTGTTTTGCGGTAAATAACGTACCAACTCTTTCACTTGGTCTAATGCTTCTTCCTCGGTAGCCGCTTTCAGATGTGCATTTCCACTGGTTGCATTATGTACATCTGCTCCACCTAAATCTTCAGCAGAGATTTTTTCTCCTGTTACCGTTTCAATGACTTTTGGGCCTGTAATAAACATTTGCGATGTTTTTTCAACCATGATAACAAAATCGGTAATCGCTGGTGAATAGACAGCTCCACCTGCACTTGGACCCATAATAACCGAAATTTGCGGAATCACTCCGGAATAAATAGAATTCCGGTAAAACACATGACCATACCCATCAAGCGAAGCCACTCCCTCTTGAATCCGGGCTCCACCTGAGTCATTCAGTCCTATGAAAGGTGTTCCGTTTTTGGCTGCTAAGTCCATGACTGCGGCGATCTTTTTACCGTGCATTTCACCAAGAGCTCCACCATAAACCGTGAAATCTTGAGCGAATAAGTATACGGGTCTTCCATCGATTTTACCAAAACCGGTGACAACACCTTCTCCCGGAGCTTTTTTTCCTGCCATACCAAAATCGGTGACTCGATGTTCCATGAATGCGTTCAGTTCCACAAATGACCCATCATCTAACAAATAATCGATTCGTTCTCTCGCTGTCATCTTCCCTTTATCTTTTTGTTTTTCAATTTTGTCATCTCCACCGCCCAACTCAATTTCGCGGCGTTTGTCATAGAGTTCATTAATTTTATCGTAAATATCCATTACTAATCCTCCTGTTTTGGCTGACAAAGTTCTAATAGGACGCCGTTCGCTGCTTTTGGATGTAAGAAGGCTACTTGCGTATCATGAGCTCCTTGCTTCGGCTGGTCATTGATCATACGAATTCCTTCAGTTTTGAATTGTTCCAACCTCGCCTGAATATCATCTACTTCTAAAGCGATGTGATGAATACCTTCTCCTCGTTTCTCGATAAATTTAGCAATTGGTGATTCCTCATGAAGTGGCTCCAATAACTCAAAATTACTTTCACCAATGGACAAAAAAGCTACTTTCACCCCTTCACTCTCGACTTTATCCACACCTTTGAACGTTAAACCAAGTGTTTCCGTATAGAATGGTAACGTTTCATCCAAGTTTCTTACAGCGATTCCGATGTGATTGATTTTCTTCATACAGAATCACCCTGAACTCGTTCCTCAATGAAGTCAGCAACAGCAGTCATTGGGGTTCCCGGCGTGAAAATTTTCTGTATTCCATGGTCTAATAAAAATTGGATGTCCTCTTCTGGAATAACGCCGCCACCAATAACAGGAATGTCTTCTGCCTCTCTCTTCTTTAATTCCTCCATTACTTTCGGAAATAATGATTTATGCGCACCGGATAAAGAGGAAAGACCAATTACATCCACATCTTCCTGAATGGCCGTCTGGGCAATTTGTGCGGCCGATTGTCTTAACCCCGTATAGATGACTTCCATTCCACGATCTCTCAATGTCTGTGCAATGACTAGAGCACCACGGTCATGTCCGTCAAGACCAGGTTTAGCGACTAGTACACGTATTTTTCTATTCATTTCTTCTTCACCTCTCTTAAAAACTACAAACCTTTCTTACACGATCGCTGACCATTAAGCACCTGTATATTCGCCGAACACGTCTCGCATTGTATGACAAATCTCTCCGACTGTTGCATAAGCTTTCACACTCGCTAAAATATGAGGCATCAAGTTTTCATCAGGATTCTTTGCTGTTTCTTTCAAATCTTGTAACCTTTTATCAACAAGCTGTTGATCACGATTGGCGCGAATCTCTCCCAGTCGCTCAATCTGTTCTTGCTCTAACTTTTCATCCACTTTCAATAAATCTGCGTGGGTTTCTTCATCGGTTGTAAATTCGTTCATACCCACAATAATATCTTCTTTCGATTCAATACGTTTTTGCGCTTCATAAGCTGCCTGGTGTATTTCACGTTGCATATACCCTTCTTCAACAGCTTGTACAGCTCCACCCATATCTTCAATTTTATCTAAATACTCACGAATCTGTTTTTCGATTTCGTCAGTCATCTGCTCAACATAATAAGAACCGGCTAATGGATCTACCGTATCCGCCACGCCACTCTCATGAGCAATAATTTGTTGCGTACGGAGCGCAATCCTTGCAGACTCTTCTGTAGGTAGTGCCAATGCTTCATCACGAGAGTTTGTATGCAAGCTTTGTGTGCCTCCCATAACAGCCGATAAGGCTTGTAGTGCTACACGTACGATATTGTTATCCGGTTGCTGAGCAGTAAGTGTAGAACCTCCTGTTTGCGTATGAAAACGTAAGCGCCAGCTTTTTTCATTTTGCGCTTTATATTTGTTTTTCATCAAGTCTGCCCATACTCTTCTCGCAGCCCTGAATTTTGCCACTTCTTCAAAAAAGTTATTATGCGCATTGAAGAAAAAGGCTAAACGTGGAGCAAATTCATCAATTTCTAAACCGCTTTCAAGTGCTGCATCAACATATGCAAGACCATCAGCAATCGTGAAGGCTGCTTCTTGTACAGCTGTAGAGCCAGCTTCTCTGATGTGATATCCCGATATACTGATTGTATTAAATTTCGGTACGTTGTCACGACAATATTCAAAGATATTCGTGATCAATCGCATAGACGGTTTAGGCGGATAAATATATGTTCCTCTTGCAATATATTCTTTTAAAATATCATTTTGAATGGTTCCAGTAATCTTTTCTTTTGGAACACCTTGCTTTTCAGCAACAGCTATATACATACATAGCAAAACAGACGCTGGTGCATTAATCGTCATGGACGTACTTACTTTGTCAAGCGGGATTTGATCCAATAAGATCTCCATATCTTCTAATGAGTCGATTGCTACACCAACTTTTCCGACTTCACCTTCTGCCATATGATCATCTGAGTCATAACCGATTTGAGTCGGCAGGTCGAATGCGACGGATAAACCCGTTTGTCCTTGATCTAATAAGTAACGGAAACGTTCATTTGTTTCTTTTGCGGATCCGAAACCAGCATATTGGCGCATTGTCCAAAATCGATTACGGTACATTGTCGGCTGGATTCCTCGAGTAAATGGGTATTGTCCAGGAAACCCTAACTTTTCTGCATAGTCATCAAAATTCGATTCGTTTTCAGGTACATATAAAGGTTCAATAGGAATTCCGGATAGATTTGTAAATGGATCTTTTCTTTCCGGAAAGCGTTCTTTTACTTTTTCACTTTGTTGTTCCCATATCTTTTTTTGTTCTGAAAAATGTTCACTCATTGATAAAACTCTCCCTTCTAGTAACCATTCTACTATAAATATAAGGAATTTTTAATCTTCTTCATAGTTTAATAGAAAAAAGACACTTGTCCAACCGTAAGTTTTTATATAAAATAAGAGGTAATGGATAAGAATGCAGGGAGGAATACACTTGGCTAATCAAAAAAAGAAAACGAGAGCACCGTTTTCGTCAAATAGAAGAAAAAAAGCTAAATGGACGACAATTGTCATTTATGCAATGATTATCGCAATGCTTTTAAGCTCATTGCTTGCGGGAGCAGCTATGTTTGTATAAAAAAGAAAGCAACCACCAAGTTCATTAAATGTTCTGGTGGTTGCTTTTTATTTTTGTATTTTTCACAACTGTATGCTTTGAAGTCTGATTTCTCATCATTATACGCCGTTATTTAAAACTCTTGATCGAACGTTTCAACGTTAAATATTGTTCGATTTCATTTAAAAGAATATATAAATTAGCTTGTCTTTCAAACTCTTCTCGGCTGACAGGCAATTCCTCTTTGTTAAATCGCTGTCGAATATTACGTAATCGCTCCAAATATTGAATGGATGTATCCCCTGGATGTACATTTTTTGATAAATCTTTAAACAACTTAGCAATATATTTATATTGGTTGTCCGTTGCATTCAGATGAGTTATGAACGGGAGCATCCGTTCTAAAATCTCAAATTGCTTTTCTCGCATATGAAAATAGTCAATGTATGGATGCCGGGTGCGCAGAAGGTGATTCTCTACATCTTTATTTGCTAAGTCCTGCGCTTTCTCAAGTAACTGAGCTGTTTCAGCCAGTTCTTCACCGGACCATGAATGATCTCCCGTTTCAATGAACCGTGCAACCTCATGTAATATACGTGAAAAGTTTTTTTCGATTTCCTTTCGAATCGCGACGATATCATCCGTTAAGCTAGGCATATATAAATTGAGTACAATTCCAATGGTAATTCCAATGGAAAGCAAAATCACTTCATTAATGACTAAACCTACCGTTAACGCACCCGCATTATAAATATGAAGAATAATAACCGTGCTTGTTATGATTCCTTCCGTCGCTTTTACTTTCACTGCAATCGGGATAAACAGCAATAGCGTCAAACTAAAGGTGAGCGGTGAATAGCCGATGAATTCAAATACCAACCCACCTATTGTCACACCGATCATGAATGAATAAAACCTTGACCAAGCTTTTAAATAAGAAGCTCTACGTGTTGTTTGGATACATAACATCGTTATGACTGCAGCTGAAATAGCATAATCCAATTGAAGTAACTGAGCGATAAATATGGCAACGGGTGCGCCGATGGCTGTTTTGATCGTTCGGTAGCCGATTTTAAACATGATTTCCCTCTCTTACTGAATTTAATCTTAAATGAATACTTCATAGAAAATTACGTTAAAAAGGAATAACTATATACGTTACATGTTTACAGAAAAAACTGACGGGATAGAATGTCGCCGTCAGTAATCATATCCCTTTCTTTTAAAAAGAAAGATTTAATATTCTTCACAGTGTTCATCAAATAGAGATTGTAGCTTCTGAACGACCTCCATCGGCATGGAGCTTTCAATTTCTTCACGTGGAACCATCTCAAGAATTTTCCCATCCTTCAATAGTGCAAACGATGGTGAAGATGGTGGAAAACCTTCAAAATAATCTCTTGCTCGGTCTGTTGCTTCACGATCTTGACCTGCAAAAACTGTCACTAAATGATCTGGTCTTTTATCAAAATGAATTGAATTGGCAGCAGCTGGACGTGCAACTCCGCCAGCACAGCCGCACATTGAGTTAATAGCGACAAGTGTAGTTCCTTCTCTCGTTAGTGCCTGATCGACTTCTTTAGGTGTTGTTAATTCTTCATAGCCAGCATTCGTAAGCTCTGCACGTGCTTCTTTAGACATATCTTCCATATATAGGCTAAAATCCATTTATGTGTACCCCCTAATTTTCTAAGTGTCAATTTCATCCTATCAGCTTCGAACAAGCTTTTCAATTTATTTGCAATCGGAAAAATTACCATTTGACGGTAATAAAAAAGATTATATAGCTTATTTCATAAAAGAACCAGCAAAAGGGTGAAAGCATTGCTGGTTCTTTTTCTCCGTTATAATTAATAAACAGATGTATTTTTCTCAGACATATTTTCTAAAATTTCTTTCACACGAGCTAAGAACTGGCCACATATTAAGCCATCCAGTACTCGGTGATCTAACGATAAGCATAGATTTACCATATCTCGTGCTCCAAACATTCCATTTTCCATGAAGACAGGTTTCTTCACGATGGATTCGACTTGGAGGATCGCTGCTTGTGGATGATTAATGATACCCATCGATTGTACAGATCCGAAAGAACCTGTGTTATTGACGGTGAATGTACCACCAGACATATCATCATTCGTTAACTTGCCTGATTTAGCTTTATTCGCAAGCTCAACGATTTCTTTAGCAATCCCTTTGATACTTTTATCATCAGCATTCTTGATCACTGGCACAAATAAACGGTCTTCATGTGCAACAGCAATAGATAAATTGATGTCTTTTTTCTGGATAATCTTATCTCCTGCCCAAGAACTGTTCAATTGTGGAAATTCTTTTAACGCTTGAGCGACTGCTTTCACAAAGAAAGCGAAATACGTTAATGAGAATCCTTCATTTTGCTTGAATTCCACTTTTTTCGCATCTCTGAATGCAACAAGATCTGTTACATCAACTTCGACCGTCATCCAAGCATGTGGAATTTCTGTTGTGGATGTAACCATATTTTGTGCAATTGCTTTTCTGACACCTGTGACAGGAATCTCAATATCTCCATCTTGCGTTGGCACAGAAGGGGATTGAGATTGCTTTTTAGCAGACTTCGTTTTCGTTTCATCCGCTACTTGTTGAGCAGGTGTTTCTTCTTGTGCAGACGGTTTTGGAATGTCACCGGAAGCGATGATTTTCTCAATATCCTTCCGTGTAATTCGTCCACCTTTTCCTGACCCGTCTACTAGATTTAAGTCAATATCATTTTCTTGAGCCATACGCATCACTGCTGGCGAATAACGTTTTTTCATTGATTGATCTTTGTTTTCTTCAACTGCGTTAGATTCATTGTTTTCTTCTGTTTTTTCATTTTTTTCCTCTGTGGCTGAATCCTCACCAGCTGATTCAATTTCCATATAACAAATAAGCTCGCCAACTTCGATCGTTTCTCCTTCTTTAGCCACAATCTCTTTGATTGTACCCGTAAAAGAAGAAGGGACTTCCGCATTCACTTTATCTGTTTCTACTTCTGCAATTGGATCATATTTATTCACCTGATCGCCAGCTTTAACAAGCCAGGAACTGATCGTACCTTCCGTTACACTCTCCCCAAGCTGGGGCATAGTAACTTTTTCTACCGCCATGGTCTGTACCTCCTCCGATTAAAATTCAGCTAATTCACGCATTGCTTTTTCGACTTTATCTGGATTGATCATAAAATATTTTTCCATCGTTGGTGCATAAGGCATGGATGGTACATCTGGTCCCGCCAATCGTTGTACGGGTGCATCTAAATCAAATAGACAGTTTTCTGCGATAATCGCAGCAACTTCACCGATGATGCTTCCTTCTTTGTTATCTTCTGTAACTAATAGAACTTTTCCAGTCTTCTTTGCTGCTTCAATAATGGCTTCTTGGTCGAGTGGATATACAGTTCGAAGATCTAGAATATGTGCTGATATACCTTCTTCTGCCAACTTTTCAGCTGCTTGTAAAGCAAAGTGAACACTTAAACCATAAGTGATAACGGTAATATCTTCCCCTTCACGTTTTACATCAGCCTTCCCAATTGGCAATGTATAATCATCTTCAGGTACTTCACCTTTAATTAGTCGATAAGCACGCTTATGTTCAAAGAAAAGAACAGGATCCTCATCACGAATTGCTGCCTTTAACAACCCTTTGACATCATATGGAGTCGACGGCATGACAATTTTCAAACCTGGTTGATTGGCAAAAACGGCTTCAACGGATTGAGAATGGTATAAAGCCCCATGGACACCACCACCATACGGAGCTCGGATTGTGATGGGTGCATTCCAATCATTGTTTGAACGATAACGAATACGAGAAGCTTCTGAAATAATTTGGTTGACAGCCGGCATAATGAAGTCAGCGAACTGCATTTCAGCTACTGGGCGCATGCCATACATGGCTGCACCGATCCCTACACCAGCAATTGCCGATTCAGCCAGTGGTGTGTCAATAACACGGGATTCCCCAAATTGATCGTATAGACCTTCAGTCGCCTTAAAGACACCGCCCTTCTTTCCAACGTCTTCTCCTAAGACAAATACTTTCTCATCGCGTTCCATCTCTTCTTTCATTGCGAGAGTAACTGCTTGAATATAAGACATTACGGCCATCTTATTCCCCTCCTTCTTCAGCATATACAAATTTCAATGCGTGCTCAGGCTCTGCATATGGCGCATTTTCAGCTTCATCTGTTGCTTTGTTTACTTCATCGTCAATTTCTTTCATTAATTTTTCTTCTTCTTCCTCTGAGAGGACGCCTACTTCTTTTAAATATTTTCCAAACGCCAGCACATTATCATTCTTCTTCATTTCTTCAATTTCTTCTGCATTACGGTAAGCTTTGTCGTTATCATCGCTTGAATGAGCGGTCATCCGGTCGGTCATCGCTTCAATCAATGTTGGACCTTCTCCGTTGGTTGCACGCTCATGCGCTTCTTTCACAACTTTATATACTTCTAAAGGATCATTGCCGTTCACCTGGTGCCCCGGCATTCCGTAAGAGCTTCCTCGAACGGCAACAGACTCACTGGCAACTTGCTTCTCCAACGGTACGGAAATGGCATATTTATTGTTCTCGACCATCGTAATCACTGGGAGTTTATGCACACCTGCAAAGTTCAAACCTTCATGAAAATCACCTTGGTTGGAAGAACCCTCGCCTAATGTAGCAAAGGATACTGCTGGGTTCTTATCCATTCGCGCGGCAAGTGCAACACCAACAGCATGTGGTAACTGCGTTGTAACAGGTGAAGATCCTGTTAATATACGGTTCTTTTTCTGACCAAAATGTCCTGGCATTTGACGTCCACCAGAGTTCGGATCATCCGCTTTGGCAAATGCGTGTAAAAACAATTCTTTCGTCGTCATGCCAAACGCTAATACGACGCCTACATCGCGGTAATATGGCGCTACATAATCTTCATCTCTGTTGAGAGCGAATGAAGCCCCGACTTGTGCCGCTTCCTGCCCTTGACAAGAAATAACAAAAGGAATTTTCCCAGCACGGTTGAGTAACCACATTCTTTCGTCAACTTTCCTCGCAAGCAACATGGTCCGATACATTTCAATGACTTGTTCGTCACTCAACCCTAACTCTTTATGTCGATTCTTTTTTTGAGCCATACGATTTTCCTCCTTCAATTATCCATGTATTTGTTTTCCATCTACAGCCAATGCTGCTTCACCAATCACTTCTGACAGCGTCGGATGCGGATGAATGGTCTCTCCGATTTCCCACGGTGTGGCATCAAGAACCATTGCAAGCCCTGCTTCTGAAACCATATCCGTCACGTGTGGACCAATCATATGAATTCCAAGTATGTCCTGGTTCTCTTTATTGGAAATAATTTTGACAAATCCTTCAGAATCTCCATGAACCAAAGCCTTACCTACTGCTTTAAATGGAAACTTTCCTACTTCTAATTCATACCCTTGCTCTTTTGCTTGTTTTTCCGTTAAACCAACACTTGCAATTTCTGGATTGGAATATACACATGAAGCAACATGATCATACTGAATCGGTTCTGGTTGCTCGTTAGCAATATGTTCAACAGCTAAAATACCCTCGTGTGAGGCTACGTGAGCTAACTGCATCCCACCGATCACATCACCAATTGCATAAATATGACTTTCTTTTGTCTGATTAACCGAATTAACTTTAATCGCTCCACGTTCGGTTTCAATATCCGTATTATCCAGACCTATATTGTCCACGTTCGGTTTTCTGCCGACAGATACAAGTAGACGGTCTGCTTCGAATGTCTTCGTTTCACCATCGATTTTCGCTTGGATTGTTACACCGTTATCAATCGTAACCGAGTCTCCTAATACTTCTGTATCAGTGAAGAATTCGATTCCTTTTTTCCTCAACTGTTTCAAAGCTTCTTTCGAGATTTCTTCATCTTCTGTCGGTAAAATTGCTGAAGCATATTCCAGGACAGATACTTTTACGCCAAAGTCAGCCAACATGGAAGCCCACTCAATTCCGATGACACCGCCACCAACAATAATGATCGATTCAGGTAATTCATCCATCTCAAGTGCTTCCTCTGAAGTCATAATCGTTTGTCCATCAATTTCAAGTCCTGGAAGCGTATTTGGAGAAGACCCTGTTGCGATAATGACGTTTTTCGGAACAAGCATTTCATTTTCTTCTCCATTATTCATTTCAACAGAAATTGTTCCTGCAGTCGGTGAAAAAATACTAGGACCGAGAATTCTGCCATGCCCTTCATAAATGTCGATTTTCCCTTTTTTCATGAGCCCCTGAACACCTTTATGTAGTTGTTCAATGATGGAGTTCTTTCGTTCCTGAACCCGCGGGAAATTTACTGTCGGAGAACTTGTTTCAACACCGAAATCAGCAGCATTCGTTGTTTGTTTAAATACTTCTGCACTTCGTAACAAAGCTTTGGACGGAATACATCCGCGGTGTAAACAAGTGCCACCTAGTTCTGTTTTTTCGACAATTGCTGTTTTTAATCCGAGTTGGCTAGCGCGGATCGCAGCAACATAGCCGCCTGTACCGCCGCCTAATATAACCAAATCATATTCTGTAGCCATCCGTTTCTCCCCTTCCTTCTTTAAATCAATTTATTATTGATCAAAACATGAGTGAAGAGGAAACCTAAAACGTTCCCTCTTCCCAGTTTATTTCAGTCTGGATAATGGATTCAATTCATTCGTCAAGAAGGTACTTCTAGAACGCTGCACACTGGCAATTCTCTCTTCAGCCAAATGATCTGCGGCAGCTTGAGTAGGTATGTTTTTCTCCTTGGAAATTTCAAAGATTTTTTCCAAACTAAGACCGATATTCTCAACTTGTTTATAAGCGCGTTCCTTATTGTAGCCATTTAATTCATCAGCGACGTTAATGACACCACCAGAATTAATGACAAAATCAGGCGCGAAAATGATTCCTTTTTCATGAAGGATTTCCCCATGTCTTTCTTCCTTCAATTGATTGTTGGCAGAACCAGCGATCACTTTCGCTTTTAGTTGCTTAATTGTGTCATCATTAATTGTGGCACCAAGAGCACACGGAGCGAAAATGTCACAGTCCACTTCATAAATTTCATTTGTGCCTACAGCTTTTGCACCAAAGTCTTCTACCGCGCGATTGACAGCTTCTTCATTGATATCCGTAACAATGAGATTCGCGCCTTCTTCATGCAAATATTTACACATGGTATACGCAACACTTCCTACACCTTGAACGGCAACGGTTTTCCCTTCAAGAGAATCCGAACCAAACGCGGCTTTTGCAGATGCTTTAATCCCTAAATAAACACCATATGCGGTCGCAGGTGATGGGCTTCCAGCTGATCCATGTTCAGGGGATTTACCAGTCACATAATCCGTCTCCATATAAATGAAATCCATATCCTCAGTGTTTGTACCGACGTCTACAGAAGTGATATAGCGGCCGGCAAGTCCTTGAATGTAACGGCCGAATGCGCGAAAGAGTTCTGGACTTTTATCTTTTTTCGGATCTCCAATAATGACTGTTTTACCACCGCCTAGATTTAAGCCGGCTGCAGCATTTTTATAAGTCATCCCTCTTGCCAAGCGTAAAGCATCCACCAAAGCTTCTTCTTCTGAATCATAAGTCCACATGCGTGTACCACCTAAAGCAGGTCCAAGTGTTGTATCGTGGATCGCGATAATTCCTTTTAATCCTGAATTTTTATCATGACAAAAAATCACCTGTTCATAATCGTATTCCTCTAAGTATTTAAATAGTTCCATAGTAACTCCTCCTTTAATATTTTTCTTTATATTGAGAAACTTTTATTAGCTAAGGATTAGGTCAACCATCCTCGGCTGAATTTATATGTTTGCCGATGTTATATTTATCCATTTTGTAATATAAATTACGGATAGAGATATTTAACTGTTTTGCTGTTTTGGATTTAATGTAATCATTTGCTTCTAAAATTTCTAAAATAAATTGTTTTTCAAAGTCATCCATTGCTTCTTGCAACGTTGCAAATTCTTCCTCCCGTTGATCATGGAACAAATCCAGTTGATCAAAAGTATGTTTGTGAAGTCTTGGAATGTGATGCTCCTCAATTTCTCGTTCATGTGGATGCATCTTAATGAACGCCTGTGCGAGAATATTTTCTAATTCCCTGACGTTTCCAGGAAAGCTGTAGTTCCGTAATTTATCTAAAGCTGCCTCGGATATGTTGTTTATTTTTCTACCATAACTTTCATTTAAATGGTTCATTAAATGTTTCGTTAATGGTTTTAAGTCATCCATTCTTTCCCGTAATGGAGGTAAATGAATCGGTAGTCGATTCAGCCGGTAAAAGAGCGATTCCTTAAAAGATCCGTTAACAATGGCACGTTCCAAGTTAACGCTCGTTGCTGCGATAATCCGAACATCAACAGGAATACGTTCATGACCTCCAAAACGAACAACTTCCTGATCTTCGAGGACCTTTAACAACTTACCTTGCATCGTAAGCGACATTTCACCTATATCATCCAGAAATACACTTCCATTACTTGCTTCCTCAAATAGTCCTTTTTGCCTTTCAGGTGGTCCTAATTCATCGCCAAACAATTCTTTCTGTAACGTATCATCATCTACTAATCCACAGTTCACGCGTATGAAATTATCAAATTTACGACGACTTTCATTGTGAATAGCGTGGGCAAGCAACTCTTTACCTGTACCGGGTTCACCTCTTAACAGAATCGATGTCGGCATTTTTGCGCCAATCTTAGCCTGTTCAAGCGTTAATCGCATATCCTCTGAATCAGCAATGATGTCATCAAATGTGTACTTCGCCTCGAGGTTGCGAATAATTCGCTTTGCCTTTTTTAACTCAGCACTGAGTGACTCGATTTCTGATAGATCATGAATGACACCGACACTACCTTTTAACTTCCCGTCAACAATAATTGGGGCTACATTGACAAGAACATCTTTATCATAGGGGCCCACTTTCATCTTTCTTCCCCTGACTGGCTTTCTTGTCCTTAAGACCTCATAGTGCACACTTTCGCCTTCTGATATATCAGTTGTTGCTGGCTTTCCGATGATTTCTTCCTCATGAAGTCCGGTAATTTTTGTATAAGCCGGATTGATCATTAATCCAATCCCATTCTCATCCACTACCGAGATCGCTTCCTCACTGGACTGGATGATTGCTTTAAGCATCGTTTGGATTTCTTTTAAATCTGTTACCTTCTCCGCGAGTTCCACGACTTCGGTAATATCTTTGAAAACCGCAAAAGAACCAATCAGTTGATTCGAATCATCAATTATAGGTATTCTTGTCGTAATCACTTTTTTTCCATTTTCAAGGATTAGTTGTTTATTGATCTCTTTCTCTTTTGTTTGAAGAATGTTGGGCAAAGCAGAGTCAGGGATAATTTCTCTGATTTTCTTTCCAAGCATCTCTGTTTCCTGCTGATTCAAAATATCAGCAGCGGATTGATTAACAAATGTGATCCGTTCATTTGTATCTACCACAATCATTCCATCGTGAATCGAAGACAGCAGGATCTCCCGCATATTCACTTCGTTTTCAACTTGATTCATTAATCCTTCTTTTTCATACAATAGATCCGCAATGACATGCGCAACTGTTCCAGGAATTAGCACGCAGTTTTTGGGTTTCATTTGCCTCAGTTCTTGGAAAACAGTCGCATCCCCTGTGGTTTCAACAATAATATCTATCGTTTCATCGATTGCTTCCATGTAAGATGGGTACGTTGCTATCCCATTTTTTCTTGCTTCGATCATACCTGGTGCATCTGAATTAATGTCTGCAACTTTTTGCACAGATAATAATTCGATATCTGAAAACAGTTGTAAAATTGCAGTTCCACCTTTTCCTGCTCCAACGATTAACACATTTTGCATTATATTCACCTTTATCACTGCAATTTTTTGCATACTTCCATCATATATGAAAACGCTTTAATTTATCAAGTGTTTTATATGTGATTTCTTGATTATTTTGATATAATCAGTAAGGGATTAAGAGAAAAGAGGGTTTGCAATGATTCGTTTAATCGCTTTGATTCTATTATTGATACCTGGCGTCTTAGCAGCTTATGGCATTAAATTACTTCGTGATTCCTTTTTTGGTGAAGTCGCTCCCCTATTCATCAATGTCATGATTCAGTTTTCAGCCGGGGTTTTATTCATCATCATAGGAATTGGTTTTATTGGAGGTTTTATATATCGAAGAGATCAGAAGAAAAATAAAACGAAAGATTCAGGAAAAGATTGTGTGTTGGTCGACAATAAATAAAATCGCCGACAAATAAAGCATTGATCAAGACGCTCTATTAAAGTTCGTTGTTGTTATGGTGATTTGCTTACGGTGAACGCTTTTACCCAAAGGGCATAAGGGCGACATCTGCGATAAATCGCAGTGTCTTCTTTACCGCGAGCACAGCTTCAGCTAACTTGGTAAGAAAAACACTTCCCAAGTGGATCTTCAGCTCGTGTTGTTCCGACGCCTAGGACGGGCTAGTGTCAACGTTGGCCACAGGACGTACTTCCACAGGATGTGCTGGCTTCCCGCGTTGCACACAGGACGTGTGTGGTTTTAGCGGAAGTTCCTTTATTTCTTGACCCGCAGGAATCGCCACCTCCGCTCTTCACCATACATCAACTATGCACAATCTCTTTATTATCAACACCAAACTTTAACAGAGCCTGTCAAAAAGAAAAAATGAAGGACCTGTGATTAATAAAAAAAAGCTGAGTAGCCGAATTTCTCGACTGCTCAGCTTTTTTACATTTATTTTTCTTTATCATTTAAAATATTTCCCGCTAATGCGTAAAGGATAATTGTTGAAGCCAAATGGGATGAAAAATCATTAGGATCCTGGATAGGATAAATCTCTACTAAATCCATACCAATAATTCCTTTTTTAGCAAAAGCATGTACTAATTCAACTAATTCAAAAGAAGTTAGACCATTTCCATCAACCGGACCTCCTGGATTAAAAGCGAAATCCAATACATCACTGCAAATAGAAAGGTAAACCGCTTCTGTTCCTTCGCTGGCAATTTCGTATGCTTTATCCGCCATTGCCTGAATGTCATTCACATAACGGATTTCTCTTGATGTAATCGTTGTTGCACCAGCTTCAGCTGCAAACTTTCCTGTTTCCGGTTTGTTTCTTGGTCCGTGAATACCCATATGAACAATACTTTCACTACGGACATTTTCATCTTCATACAACCGTTTGAATGGAGTAGAACGAGCGTACATTTCCCCTTGGTAATCATTCATGTTGTCATAGTGTGCATCTAAATGAATAATTCCTACTTTGCCATCGATTTTCTTCCCCAATGCACTGACAATCGGAAAAGTGATTCCATGGTCTCCACCAAAAGCTACCGGAAACTTACCAGTATCCCATACTTTGCCGGCAAAAGATTCAATTCGATTCATTGTATCAGGAACATCATGAGGAACAATATCAACGTCACCTAGGTCGCCTAATTGGTAATGGGATAGTACATCAATGCCACCTAGTTCAGGAAGGTAGCCACTATAACGTGCGGAATTCAAACGAATGGATTTTGGACCGAGTTCTGCTCCTGTGTAGTCTCCCCAAGTAACGGCGCCCTCCCAGGGTACACCATAGATCAATACGTCTCGATCATTTACTTCGTTGGTTCCAATTTGAACTTTTTTACCCCCTAAAAAACAAGGGGTATTGCCGTAAATATAATCTGTCACGAAAATCCCATCCTCTTCTGTCATATTCAAGAAAAGGTTTGGAGTGGACTCCAAACCTTTTTTTGTCGCTCTATGTCTATTTTATATGGATTAAAGATTATTGACAACCTTATCGTATTCTTCTGTAATCTCTTTCGAAGGGGCTTTACCGATGACACTGACTAATATAATGGTTAAACTACCGAACAGGAATCCTGGTACCATTTCATAAATTTCATATCCAGTTAACGACCATGTCATAACGGTTAAACCACCGACAATCATACCGGCTAGAACACCGTTTCGAGTCGTTTTTCTCCAGAATAGGGAGAATAATATCGGTGGTCCAAAAGTAGCACCAAAGCCAGCCCATGCGTAAGAAACAAGATCAAGTACAGAACTGCTCTCATTCCATGCTAGAATAACTGCGATGACTGCAATGAGCAATACGGAAATCCGACCGACCCATACCAATTCTTTTTCTGACGCAGCTCTTCTGAAAAACCTACGATAAAAATCTTCAGTTAATGCACTAGATGAAACCAATAGCTGTGAATCGACTGTACTCATAATAGCAGCCAATACAGCCGCTAGTAAAAACCCAGCGATCCATGGATTATATGTCATTTGGACCAATACAATAAATACTTGTTCAGGGTCAGCCAACGGTTCCGAAATCGAAACAATCCCAATCATTCCAACTAATAAAGATGAATAAAGCGGAATGACGACACCCATGATCATCGCAATAAGTCTGGATTTTCGGATTTCCTTGTGGCTACGAATAGCCATAAAACGAACCAAAATATGCGGTTGGCCGAAATAACCAAGTCCCCAGGCTAAAGCGGAAATAATGCCGACTATACCGATTGCTCCTGCAGACTCCCATATCACACCAGTTCCTTGGTCATATGCTGTTCCGGCAAAAGCGTCCGTTAAACTTTCTCGAACATCACCCATACTCTCAAATAGAGCACCGAAGCCACCGATTTCATATACGCCGACAACAGCTGTTATCGCTAAAGCGATGAACATTAAGAGCGCTTGAATAAAGTCTGTGAAGCTGACAGCTAAAAATCCTCCGAGGAAGGTATATGCAACAATGACAACAGCACCGATCAATAATGCATTATGATAATCAAAATCAAATGTTCCTTCGAACAACTTTGCGCCGGCAACAAGACCTGATGCAGTATAGAAAAGGAAAAAGGCTAAAATAAATAAGGCCGAGATGAGACGCAATAAATTCGAACGATCCCTAAAACGGTTTTCAAAAAACTCAGGTAATGTGATTGAATCTTTGGAGAACTGTGTATATACGCGTAACCTTTTAGCAACGAATCTCCAGTTAAACATTGCTCCAATTGCAAGACCAACAGCAAGCCATAAACTCCACTGGCCAAAACCTGCGGCGTATGCGGCACCTGGAAGTCCTAATAAAAGCCACCCGCTAAAGTCACTGGCCGATGCGGAAAAAGCCGTTACCCAACTTCCTAAACGGCGCCCACCTAAAATATAATCGGACATCGTATTTGTCATTCGATACGTCGTTATACCAATGGCAAGAAGGACGATCAAATACAGAAGGAACGTAATATACGTTGGATTCACTCTGAATCATCCTCCTTCGGTGCATCGGTAAAGTAAGAGACTACTGCCCAAACAGCTAATAATGGTAATGGAACCAAAAACCAAAACCAAGTCCAGCTAGTTAGAGTAAGTATTTCCATAATCAAGTCCCCTTCCAATTTTATTTTGTTACTATTATATTAAAGTTTTCAGATAATTAAGTCAACTTGATGGTGAGTGCTCAAAAAATTCCCGATATAGGGATTGTACTGTTTGCTGAAGTTTATCAGATTCAATGCCGAACATCATGGATACTTCTGAGGAACCTTGATTAATCATTTCAATATTCGTTGTCGCTTCCGCAATTGCTTTTGTAGCCTTCGCTGCAACATTGATGCGTTGGCTCATCCCCTCACCAACCAACATGATCATCGCTAAGTTATGTTGGATGGATATCGTATCAACATGTAATTCTTCTTGGATTCGTTTTAGAACCTTTTCTTCTTTTTCTTGCGTCAGTTGATGTGTTCGCACGATCACGGACATGTCGTCAATTCCAGATGGGGCATGCTCAAAAGAAATGTTTTCATCAACTAAGATCTTTAGCAATCTCAGTCCGAAACCCAACTCTCTGTTCATTAAGTATTTTCGTACATAAATACTGGAAAAACCCTCATCACTGGCAATACCCACAACAGGCTTAGAAAAATCTTCTTTTTCCGCTTTGATCATTGTTCCTGGACAATCGGGTTGATGAGTGTTTTTGACAACAACGGGAATTTTCTTTTTAAAAGCAGGAATCAACGCTTCATCATGAAAAACAGAAAAACCCGAATAAGACAACTCTCGCATCTCTTTGTATGTCAGCATCGTTATCTCTTTCGGCTCGTGAACGAGCTTTGGATTCACACAATATACAGAGCTCACATCTGTAAAGTTTTCATACAGATCAGCTTCGACCCCTGCAGCAATAATTGACCCTGTAATGTCGGAACCACCACGTGGAAAGGTCCTTAATTCACCTGTTTTTGTGTATCCAAAAAATCCAGGAATCACTACAACACCCTCTTGGTTCCGAAGTTCATATAATTTCTCATAAGCTTCATTCAATATAGTCGCATTCCCGTAATCGTCACTGACAATGATTCCAGCTTCTTTAGGGTTTTTATATGTAGATTTTATTCCCAACATCGTCAAATAATCACTAAAAATCCGGGCTAATGTATCCTCGCCAAAAGATTTTAACTCATCAATCAATTGTTCGTGACTCTTTTTCAAAGAAAATAATTCCACAATCTTTTTTTCAAGATGATCCGGTATCTCATTCGATAATGATAAATCTTGAGTAATCATTCGAAAACGGTCTGTAACTTGTGTTAATGTTTCTTGATAGTCAACACCTGCTGTAAATTGATTAAGCAATTCAATAAATAAATCTGTCACTTTATGATCGCCATCAAAGCGTTTCCCAGGCGCAGAAACGACGACAAATTTACGTTCTTCGTCTGCTTGAATAATATTCGCTACTTTTTTCAACATTTCTGCATTTGCTACTGAGCTTCCGCCAAATTTTGATACTTTCATGTGAACACCTTCATTTCTGCACTGAATTAAAGATGTTCTATTTTAACATGAAACAACGATTATTAACATATCAGGATTTTCCAAATTAAAGATTGATTTAATTAAAAAAAGCGACCGGGTAGGCCGCTTTTGAATACTTTAACTAACCTTATGTTCCAATCGTAATTTATCCGCAATCATTGCGATGAACTCACTGTTTGTCGGTTTCGCTTTGGAAACGCTCACAGTATAACCGAATATTGCTGACAATGAATCAATATTACCACGATTCCAAGCTACCTCAATGGCATGGCGTATCGCACGCTCAACACGTGAAGCTGTTGTATTGAATTTCTTTGCGATATCCGGATAAAGAACTTTCGTAATTGAACCGAGCAACTCAATATCATGATAAACCATCGAGATTGCTTCTCGTAAATACATATATCCTTTAATATGTGCTGGAACGCCAACTTCATGTATGATGGATGTAATGTTGGAATCTAAATCAATTTTCTTCGGTTGCACTACCCCAACACTATGCGTTTTCGTCGGAGACATGGATTGACCACCAGCCGCTTGAATAATCTGCTGTTTCAATTGCTCCATGTCAAAAGGCTTCATCATGTAGTATGTAGCCCCTAGATCAACAGCTTTTTTCGTGACTGATTCATGACCAAAAGCGGTTAACATGATGACGTTAGGTAAAGCTTCGACATCTAACTGATGCATATTTTCTAATACGGCTAACCCATCGATATGTGGCATAATAATATCTAGAACCAATACATCTGGAACGGTTTCTTCCAACATATTTAAACATTCTTTCCCATTATAAGCTGTTCCAACGACATCCATTCCTTCTTCTGTTAAATACTTTTCCAACATATGTACTAAATCTTTGTTGTCATCTGCAATTGCTACGTTAATTTTTTCCATAATTACCCTCCAACTTTGTAAATTCCATTTCCTTCTACGTTATAACTTCTCTAAATAACCCAAATCTCCTCTTTTTTCTTTAAATTTTTTTAAATATTTTATAAAACAAGTGTTTTTCTTATGATTACTTAATTTTTCGTTGAGTTTCTACAAAATATGATAAAATTTGTCGAAAATATTATGTAAATTAACCAGTCGGGATACCGACTGGTTAATGGTTAGCTTGCTAAGGCTGTTTGTTTATTTGCTATTTGTAGACCTGCTTCATTTAACATCCATTCCACATGTACACCATATCCGCTTTTTGAATCATTTAAAAACACATGAGTAACTGCTCCAACCAGCTTTCCATCTTGAATAATCGGACTTCCGCTCATTCCTTGGACAATGCCACCTGTTTCTTTAAGCAACCGTTCATCGGTAACTTTAATGATCATTCCTTTTGTTGCTGCTTTTTTTGAAGGTTTTGAACTGACAATCTCCACATCAAAGCTTTCCACTTCATCGCCTTCAACGACTGTATATATTTTAGCTTTACCTTTTTTGACTTCATCCGATGAGGCTACAGGGATCGGCTCTTTTTCGGAAAACAATTCTGCTCCTTTAGTAACTTTGCCAAAAATGCCGTAATCACTGTTCTTTTGAATCGTGCCTAAGCTTTTATCTTTCATTGAAAAGCGTGCTTTTTTCTCACCAGGGACACCATTTTCTCCTTTATTTATTGATGTAACCTGTGATTGAACGATTTTACCATTATAAATATCCATTGGTTTTTTTGAATGCTGATCGGTTATCCTATGACCAAGTGCACCGTATTTCTGGAATGTTGGATCATAAAAAGTCATTGTTCCAATACCTGCAGTTGCATCTTTAATGAATAAACCTAACTTCAGTTCATCATCAATTTCGTACGGCTTCAAGTTAACAGGGAAGATATTTTCTTTCCTTTTGATCATTAACTCGACCGTGTCAGATTTCTTGGTCATCCGTTCTAATAATGAAGTGAATTCGCTCATGTTTTCAATTTTAGCTTGGTTTACACGGATAATAATGTCACCAACTTGTAGACCTGATTGCTTAGCAGGGGAAACTTTTCCATCTGCTGTCTCGATTTCACTGAAACCTGCAACGACTACGCCAGCAGTGTGTAATTGTACGCCTACTGATTGGCCACCAGGTATGACGTGAGTTACGGTTGGTTGGTCTTCCGCTAAAACAATGGTGTCGGATGCGAATGGAGTGATGAACGAAACAAGGAGAATCATTAAAAGGGTGACGCGGGAACGAATCATATATTCAACTCCTCATTTCATGGTGTTTTCATCTTCTGATGTTTCACCATTAATTTGAGCTAAATCGATGGTTTTTAAACGACTTAATACCATGCAATGAAGTTTAACTTTTCCTTTTATGAGTGAAATTATGACGTATAGATCGCATTTTTTATGAAGATTTTGATTTAAGAAAGGTTTGGATAATAAAAAAAGCTATCCGATTACCAGATAGCATGAAAATAATTATTATGCATTTTTCAACTGAATCGATTGTTCAATCAGTTCTTTGGCATGTTGTTTAGTTGATTCTGTCATTGTTTCTCCAGAAATCATCCGACCGATCTCTTCTATCGCCTGTTCATCGGTCAATAAATTGACTGTTGTTCGTGTCGATTCACCATTTTTTTGAATTTTTTCAATACGGTAATGTTGATCAGCCATTGCCGCTACTTGCGGTAAATGGGAAATACAGAGTACTTGAGAACCTTTAGAAATATCAACGATTTTTTGAGCGATCGCTTGTGCGACCCGGCCACTGACTCCTGTATCGACTTCATCGAAAATTACGCTCGTAATCCCTTGGTGCTTAGAAAAGATTCGTTTTAGCGCAAGCATAATTCTTGAGATTTCACCGCCTGAAGCCACTTTGTGGAGAGGCTTTAAGGGTTCTCCTGGATTTGTGCTAATTTTGAATTGCACTTGATCAAAACCTTCATGAGTCAATCTGATTGATTTATCTTTCCAATTCACATCACCTGAAGGTTGCGTGAAGTCAACTTCAAAAACCGCTTTTTCTAAATATAAGTCCTTCAATTCCTGTTGAATTTCTTTCGTTAAGTCAACGCTGATCTTTTTCCGTAGTGTATGCAGCTGTTCTGCTTCAATTAAGGCATCCTTAGTCAGTTCATCAATCTGCTTTTCGTAAGACTGTAGATGAGTTTCGCGATGTTGAAGTTGCTCAAGTTCTTCTTCCATTTTAGCCATATGAGACATGAGCCCTTCCAAATCTTTATTGTACTTTCTCTTCAGTCGATTTAATTCAAATAATCTGGATTCAATCTCATTTAGCCGATCAGGATGAAATTCCATCTGATCTAATTCATGCCGGATATCAAAGCTTAATTCCTCTAAAGCAAAATAATGTGACTTCATTTGTTCTGAAATCTTTTGTAATTGGTCATCTACATCTTCAATTTGTTCGAGTGCATTCATCGCATTGGATAAGAAATCAAGTCCTCTGTTTTCACCATAAAGGGAGCCATAAGCTGTTTGAAGTCCATCAAAAATCCGCTCATAATTCGCTAACTGATTTCGTTCTTTTTCCAATTGTACGTCTTCATTCGGTTCCAGTTGAGCTTCTTGAAGTTCACTCAATTGAAAAGTCAGTAAGTCTAGACGTTCGTTCGTTTTATGTTCGCTTTCAGAAAGCTCTTTCATTCGTTCTTTAGCTTTCTTCAGTTCATTAAAAATCATTAAATAATCATTTTTAGAAGAGGTTATTTTTTTTGCATCAAATTGATCCATCAACTCAATATGCTGTTCAGGATTCATTAATGATTGTGTTTCATGTTGGCTATGTATATCAATTAGCTTACTTCCAACTTCTTTCAGGATTGCTAAAGTCACCAATTTATGATTTACCCGACATATACTTTTTCCTTTAGCCGTTATGTATCGTTCTAAAATGATATTTCCTTCTTCATCAATCGGTAAATGAAAATGCGAAAGTACATCATATACTTCATGTTTTTCATCATCAATAAAGAAGAGTCCTTCAATCCTTGCTTGGTCTTGATTGTGACGTACAAATTCAACTGAAGCCCGTGCACCTGCCAACAATTGAATTGCATCAATAATAATGGATTTACCAGCCCCTGTTTCCCCTGTAAGCACGGTTAATCCATCTTTAAAATCTAATGTTATTTCATCAATGATTGCAAAATCTTTGATTGAAAGTTGACCAAGCATTGTGTCACCTCAATTAATAAATCATTTCCATAAATCGTTCATATACTGCCGCACGACTTTCTTCCGATCGACAAATAATTAAGCAAGTATCGTCTCCACAAATAGTTCCCATCATATTTTCCCAATCCAATTGATCGATTAAAGCACCAACCGATTGAGCATTACCAGGCAATGTTTTTAAAACAATAAAACAGTTGGCCTGATCGATTGTCACTAAATTGTCCATTAAAGACCGGGAGAGCTTTTCACGAGGATTTCCAGTTGATTTAATCGGTAAGCTGTATTTATACGTTCCTTTTTCCGTCGGCACTTTGACCAATTGGAGTTCTTTAATATCACGTGAGATTGTCGCTTGCGTTACATTATAACCTTGTTCATTGAACTGGCGAACGAGTTCATCTTGCGTCTCGATCTCATTCTTTGTAATAATCTCACGCATTTTAATTAACCGTTGCGTCTTTTTCACTTGTCATTCCTCACTATTCCTAAAGGTTACGACATTTTCACCATTGCAAGTACACAGACTTTAACCAAGGTTCTTATAAAGATTGATGAGCTGATGAAATGACCTCATTAATTTTATCACTGATGAGATCTATTTCTCCTTCTGTCGACCACTTTGCGTGAATCAAATATTCGATGTTCCCATCACCACCCGTAATAGGTGAATAACTTAATGCTATGGCTTGAAAGCCCTCAGAAACGATAAAGTCTGTTAGCTCACGGATGACTTTTTCATGCGTCTTTGGATTGCGGACAATCCCTTTTTTCCCGACTTCTTCTTTTCCTGCTTCAAACTGAGGTTTAATTAAAGCTATAATATCAGTATCATCTTGTACAAGCTTTTTTATCGTGGGGAAAATTAATCGCAGAGATATAAATGAAACATCCGTTACAACAAAATTCGGATTACCGTATTTTAGATCTTCAGGTGTGACATAGCGAAAATTCATTCGCTCCATGACATGCACACGTTCATCACTTCTCATTTTCCAGTCAAGCTGGTTATATCCTACATCGATGGCATAAACTTCCTTGGCACCAAAAGATAAGGCGCAATCCGTAAAACCACCTGTAGAAGAACCAATATCCATCACTAACTTATTAGCAATATTGACATTAAATTCTTTTAACGCTTTTTCTAACTTCAAGCCACCTCGACTTACATAAGGTACTGCTTTTCCTTTAACGGTAATTTTTGTATTTGGATCGATCTTAACACCCGGCTTGTCCAATAGCTCGTTTTCCGAGTGAACAAGACCGGCCATTATAGATCGTTTTGCTTTTTCTCTTGTTTCAAAATAACCTTTTTCGACTAAAAGGACATCTAATCGAACTCTTTTCATACGTTAAGCTCTTTTCTTTTGTAATGGTACAATTCGTTTAATCTTCTTCTTAACATTTTCTACAGTTAAACCTGTTTCTTCAAGTAGCTCACCGACACTACCGTGTTCAACAAAATAATCTGGAAGTCCCATTCGATAAACATATGGGAATAAATAGTCTTCTTGTTCAATAAATTCAAGAACAGCGCTTCCGAAACCACCTTGTAAGGCATGCTCTTCTATCGTTAAAATCGGTATATTTTCTTTCACGATTTGTTTAATCATATTCTCATCCAACGGTTTAATAAAGCGCGCGTTAACTACGCGAACAGATAAACCTTCTTCGCTTAACTGATCAGCAGCTTTCAACGCCACATCAAGCATTGTACCAAATGCAAGGATGACACCATCTTGTCCATTTTTAAGAACTTCCCAAGAACCGATTGGAACCTTTTCAAATGGAACGTCTTTTGGCGCCTCTTTTGCATTCCCACGAGGATACCGAATTGCCATTGGACCATCTGTTTGGTTCAATGCTGTATAAACCATATTCTGTGCCTCAGTCGCATCCTTCGGCATCATAATTCTCATATTTGGCAAATGCCGCAAGAAGGAAATGTCGAAAACACCTTGATGTGTTTCTCCGTCTGCTCCCACAAGACCAGCCCGGTCAATACCAAAGGTCACAGGTAAGTTTTGTCTGGCGATATCATGAACCACTTGGTCAAATCCTCGTTGCAAAAACGTCGAATAAATCGATAAGAATGGTTTCATTCCAACAGCTGCCAGTCCACCAGATACTGTTGTTGCATGCTGTTCAGCAATTCCGACATCAAATAAACGATCTGGAAATTCTTTCTTGAAATCTTCTAACTTTGATCCGACTGTCATTGCTGGAGTAATAGCGACTACTTCTTCATCGTCTTTTGCGATTTTCATCAAGGAATCGCTGATCACCTTACTCCAAGCAGGGCCTGAACTGCTTTTTTTCAATGATTCACCTGAATCGATTTTATAGGGTCCAACACCATGCCATGTACCGATCGTATCCGATTCCGCTGGACGATAACCTTTACCTTTTTTCGTGATCACATGGAGGATTATTGGTCCTTCCGTTTTCTTCGCGTAACGAATTGAACGGAATAAATCTTCATAACTATGTCCATCAATTGGACCATAGTAAGTGAATCCAAGCTCTTCAAAGAACATCCCCGGAACAACGAAATACTTCATACTGTCTTTCATTCGCTCGGCTGTTGATGCTAGTCGGCCTCCGATTGCAGGAACTTTTTTCAAAAGATATTCCATTTCGTCTTTTACATAATTGTATCTTTGTCCACTCCGAAGTCGGCCCAACACATTGTGCAGAGCGCCTACGTTAGGGGCAATAGACATTTCGTTATCATTTAAAATGACAATCATATTTTTCTTCTCATGTCCGATATGATTTAATGCCTCAAGTGCCATTCCACCGGTCAACGCACCATCACCGATAATCGGAACAACAGCATGGTCTTCGCCACGAATGTCTCTCGCAATTGCCATTCCCATTGCTGCCGACAAAGAGGTGGAACTGTGACCAGTTTCCCAAATATCGTGGTCACTTTCCGAACGCTTAGGAAACCCGCAAAGTCCTTTATACTGTCTTAGTGTATTGAATCCTTCCATACGTCCCGTCAACATTTTATGGACGTATGCCTGGTGTCCAACATCCCAAATAAATTTATCCTTTGGGCTGTCAAAAGCATGATGCAGAGCAATCGTCAATTCGACAACGCCTAAATTGGGACCTAAGTGGCCACCTGTCTTAGAAAGCTCCTCAATTAGAAAATGACGAACTTCTTTACTTAGTTTTTTTAACTCATCGATCGAGCATTGCTTGATATCAGATGGAGTCTTAATATCTTTAAGATCCATAATCCGGATCCCTCACCTTATGTTTTTATTTCTTTTCGCTTCTTTTTCTTTAAATCGGGTAAAATTTTAATATGCAACTTTTTATCGAAAAAAGCAAACATTTTCCCTACAACTAATATAATTTCTGTTGAGCGGTGAATGGCATATGTCTTCGCTATTGCTTTTCCACCAACCGTCAACGCGGCTACAAAGCTTGTTAGTGTGATATTTAATATGAATTGTAGGTTGGTTAGATCATTTGATTGAAATACGGCCGCCAATTGAATGACGACTAAAGTTGATGCTGCACCACTAATGATCCCTGAAATATCCCCGATTACATCGTTACAAAATGTAGCAAATCGATCTGCATTTCTCACGATGACAATCGCTTCTCGTGCACCTGTCACTTTTTCAGAAGCCATCGAATGAAATGGCTTTTCATTTGCAGCTGCAGCAGCTACTCCCATCATATCAAAGAATACACCAATCAATACAATAAATAAAACAATAAGTAAGCCTAAATACCAGCTTGTACCTTCTAACGAAGCATTTGATATAACTGAAAAAATGGCCGCTAACACAGCAGTGATAACGGCAATTCCAATACTAAATTTAATTGAACGTTTTAACAAACTTTTTTTCATAAGTACCCTCATCTAAGCGCATACTAACCAAATAACGCATATGTATCGAGGGAATGGACACTTAAATGGTAAAAATTGTGGCTTAGGTCCAGTAGGTTTTCCCAAGTCACTACCATGTGTTGCCACATTGGCGGTTTCCCTTTAAAGCAACCTTAGCCGCGTCACCGCCAGCTAGACTGGATTACCACTTAGTCCACACCATAATCCCATTTAAGTGCATGTTACGACAGTCTAGGAGATTTCCTCAACAACCTTTGACCATTTCCTAGCCTCTTTTGCAGTAATTATTTCATGCAATTGTGCTCACACGCTGTAACGACGGCCAATCGTTTCACCATGTTAAATTGCAATCCCCTAACTACCACTCAAGGCAGGCTACGCTGCCGATAGAGTTCCCCCCTATCCAGCAGGTTCATACCCCACTTCATATCTCGATAAGCGCAATCATCGAAACACAATAGTGGGCCTCCGCGGAAGCAGGGTCTACGCCCACATGCCTTTGTGGATCGCCCTACAACCTTAACTCCCAGCATTGACCCCAGGCTGGGCGCCTCAAGCCAACACAAGGAACTTCATCGATGTGCCCTTTGGCGGATTTTTAGGCCCGCCTTCAGAAATGGAGGGTCGACTAGAATACTGTTCCACTCCCTAATTAATTTTATTTTATCACAGAAGTTATGTTCATACAATTTATTGAACCTAATTTGAACGGTTGCCAAACACATCAATAAGCTGTAGAAGATATGGTTGATCAACATTAGAAGCTATATAGGCTTCCTTTGCTTTTTCCATATATTGGCTTTTTCGTTTTTTTGCCTCTTGTAAGCCGAGTAGTTTCGGATAGGTGCTCTTGTTTTTAGCTACATCACTACCGATTGGCTTTCCTAGTTGTGTGGCATCGCCTTCAACATCCAATAGATCATCTTGAACTTGAAATATTAAACCTAAATAGTACCCAAAAGATTGCAATGATTCAATTTGTGGTGGTGTGGCCCCACCTAAATAGGCACCAACTTTAATCGCCGCTTGAATCAATGCTCCTGTTTTCTTATTATGAATGGTGGATAATTCATACTCATCAATTTCTTCGTTTTCAGCTTTTAAATCCAAATATTGTCCACCGATCATGCCGTCAATGCCGCTTGCTTGGCTCAATTGTTGAATGACATATATTTTTTCCTCGGCTTCCAGGTTCGGTGAAGAGGAAATCAATTGAAAGGCATACGTCAGTAGACCATCTCCAACTAATATTGCGGTGGCTTCATCAAATTCTCGGTGCAAGGTAGGTTGCCCCCGACGTAAATCGTCATCATCCATCGCCGGTAAATCATCATGAATTAAAGAGTAGGTATGAATGAATTCCAAAGCAAGAGCTGGATGTGTTACTTTATCTATTGAATTCGAAAAGCCTTCATACGTCGACATCATTAGTATTGGGCGTAATCGCTTTCCTCCTGCTTTTATTGCATAGTCGAACGCTTTTTTCAAATGACCTGGTGCTTGAAGATCTCCAACCAATTCAATTAACTTGCTATCAATGAATTTTTGTTTATCCAAAATGAAACGATCAATTTTCACCTGGTTCTTCCTCCATTGTATAATCTTCCGTTGCACCATTATCTTTCATGATTTGCGTCATTTCTTTTTCGACAGAAGTTAATTTTTGATTGCAGATTTTTGAAAGTTCCATACCTTTTTTATACAGCTCAATCGCTTTTTCCAATGGTACGTCACCCTCTTCCAATGCACGCACGATTTCTTCCAATTGTTCCATCGCCTGCTCAAAGTTCAGTTCCTCGTTGGCCGTCTTTGTTTCTTCAGACATCCGAATCATTCCTTTCGATTAATTGTTCCACTTTACAATCCATCATTCCATCCGATAAAGATACACGAACTTGGTCGCCGACGTTTACTTTTTCAGTTGTCTTTATAAGCTCTCCGGAAGATTGGTAAACGATCCCGTAGCCTCTTTTCATCGTTTCCAACGGACTTAAGATTGTCAGTTTTTCTAATTGATTAAAGAACTTAGTCGCTTTATGATCGAAAAGATTCGATGCAGACTTCACGATTGATTGCGATAAATAATGTAGCTCGCTCTTCTTTTCCGCAACAAGGTGACGAGGTGAATGGCTGATCATCTGTTCTTTCCGACGTTCAAATTGTTGCTCTTTTCGATCTAGAAGTATCCGCATATTCCGATCTAATCCGGCGACGAGTCGATCAAAATCCTGTTCTTTCTGTTGTGTTAGTTGAACCGGATACTTAAAAGCGTAGGTGTTTTCCAATGATCTGAGTTGCTCTTTTTTTCGTTTGATTTCTGCGTTCAAGTGATAATTCAAACGGTTTTCCAGATGGGTTAATTGATTATGTAATTCAAGCATGGATGGTACAGCGAGTTCTGCTGCAGCTGTCGGTGTAGGTGCTCGTAAATCTGAGACAAAATCGCTTATCGTAAAGTCCGTTTCATGACCAACAGCTGAGATGATCGGAATCGATGATTTTGCGATCGCGCGTGCAACTTGCTCCTCATTGAAAGCCCAAAGCTCTTCAATAGAGCCTCCACCTCTACCAATAATCAACACATCAAATGACTCATCATTCGCTTTTTCAATTGCTTTTACAATCGATGGAGCGGCATCTCGTCCTTGGACATTGACGGGAAGTAATGTTCGTTTGATAAACGGAAAGCGTCGTTCGATTGTTGTTAAAATATCACGAATAGCTGCCCCTGTAGGCGAAGTGATAATGCCGATATGCTTTGGAAAGGAAGGTATTTGTTTTTTGCGTTCTTCTTGGAATAAACCTTCTTGCGTTAGTTTTTTCTTTAATTCTTCATACGCTAAATAAAGTGAACCAATCCCATCAGGTTCCATCGCTTGTACATAAAGCTGGTACTGTCCCTGTGGTTCATAGAGATTCACTTCGCCCTTAACCAAAACTTTCATGCCATTCTCAGGTCGAAATTTCATAAACTTATTTTGAAATGAAAACATGACGGCAGAAATTCTTGAGTTTTGGTCTTTTAATGTAAAATACATATGACCACGTGAGTGGTGGTTGAAATTGGAGATCTCTGCTTGTAGCCATACATTCCTTAAATGTTTGTCTGTTTCAAGCTTTCTCTTTAAATATTTTGTTAAGGCAGTAACCGTCAAATATCGTTTATCCATTTCTCTCCACCTTTTGACGCCAATAATTTTTAGTCTTGACTTATTTGTGTCTTTGCTGAAAGAACCGTATTATACAAAAGCATTGTGATCGTCATCGGTCCGACACCTTTAGGAACAGGTGTTATAAAATCCGCTTTTTCTTTTACTTCTTCAAAAGCAACATCTCCAACCACCTTGCCTGATTCCAAATAAGTGTTTCCAACATCAACAATGACTGCTCCTTTTTTGATCATATCTTCGGTGATGGTATGTGCTTGACCAACCGCAACGATCAAAAGGTCAGCTTGCTTTGTGATTTCTTTCAAGTTTTTCGTTTTTGAATGACAGAAAGTAACAGTTGCATCTTTATTTAATAATATTTGCCCAATCGGCTTTCCGACAATATTGCTTCGTCCGACAATGACTGCATGTTTACCTGCTACTTCCACTCCATAATAAGTAAGCATTTTTTCAATGCCTAGTGGAGTACAGGGAATAAACCCTGGTTGATTATTTGATAATCGACCTACATTAATGGGATGGAATCCATCTACGTCTTTTTCTGGCTTGATCGTTTCTAAGATTTTACGCTCGTCAATTTGTGGTGGAAGAGGAAGCTGGACCAGTATTCCATGGATACTTTCATCTTCATTGAATTCATTAATTTTTTTGATGAGTGTTTCTTCTTGTAGATCATCGGTGAATTCAACTATTTTCGAGTAGATCCCGATTTTTTCTGCTGCATTTCGCTTTATTCGCACATACGTTTTCGAAGCGTAATCATCGCCAACAATAATTACAGCCAAGCCTGGTTGTATATTTTTTTTCGCCAAGTCTTCTACTTCATTCTTTAAGTCGGAACGCATTTTGTTGGCTAACTCAGTTCCGTACATAATTTTGGTCATTGTGCGTTCCCCCTTATTTTGTAGTGAATTTTGATAAAATACCGTTAATGAATTTTCCGGATTGCTCTTCATTAAAACGTTTCGCTATATCAACAGCTTCATTGATTGAAACCTTAACAGGCACATCATCTATATACAAAATTTCATACACAGCAATTCGAAGTACTGTTTTTTCCACTGTGCCTATACGATTAAAAGACCATTTTTCTAATTTTTCACTGATTGCCGCGTCGATTTTCTGTCGATATTTAAAGACCCCTTCGATCAGTTCATGAGCGTATGCATCCACTTCTTCCTCAATTGCTCGGAATAAATCCTCATAATTCACTGTTTCGTTGATATCCAATTGATACAATGCTTGAAATGCTTTTTCTCTTGCGTGTTTTCTTGAAATCATATATAAACTCCTTAACTAACCACTTTTCACTTATTATTATATACATAATATCCTTCGTTAGTTTACCATGAAACATGAGAAATAAAAAAGAATATATTGAACAAGTTCATCTAGCAGCAGATGACAATAAAAAAGCCTAACAACAGAAAGAACTCTTTCCATTGTTAGACTTTTTACTTTTACGCTTTTTCTTCAGACTTATCTTCAATCTGAATACCGACAACGTGAACATTGATTTCTAGAATCTCTAATGCAGTCATATTTCGTAATGTTGTCCGGATATTATCTTGTATTTTTTGTGCGACAGTTGGAACAGATATCCCATAATCAAGAACGGTGAAGATATCAATTTTGATCCCTTCATTCTTCAATTCCACTTTAACGCCTTTTCCGTGTCTTTTCTTACCTAATTTTTCTGAAACATTCGATGCGATATTTCCACGCATATTCGCAACGCCACTGACGTCATTTGCAGCAATTCCTGCAATGACTTCAATTACTTCCGGTGCGATTTCTACACGTCCTAACGATTCGTCATCACTGACATTCAACAGTTGTTTATCATCCATTAATGCTCACCTCTTTCTACTCTCCATCTTCTTCCATTACTTTATAATTTTCAAGGAATTTCGTATTGAAATCACCTGAAACGAATACAGAGTGATTCATCATACGTTGATGAAAAGGAATTGTTGAGTGAATACCTTCAATCATGAATTCATCTAAAGCACGCTTCATTTTATCAATAGCTTCTTGTCTTGTGGCACCATGTGTAATTAATTTCGCAATCATGGAATCATAATAAGGCGGTATCATCCAACCGGAATAAGCAGCAGAATCCACGCGAACCCCAAAACCTCCTGGTGGCAGATACATTTCAATTCTTCCTGCAGAAGGCATGAAGTTTTTATATGGATCTTCGGCATTAATCCGACATTCAATTGACCAACCTTCGAATTGAATATCCTCTTGCTTGACCGATAATTCTTCACCACTGGATACACGAATCATTTCCTTAATTAAATCAATTCCAGTAACCATTTCTGTGACAGGATGCTCTACTTGAATCCGTGTATTCATTTCCATGAAATAATATGTTTGGTCTTCCAAGTCGTAAATAAACTCAACTGTTCCTGCGCCGATATAGTCAACTGCTTGAGCTGCACGTACTGCTGCCTGTCCCATATCGGCTCTTGTTTTTTCATTAATTGCTGGAGAAGGAGTTTCTTCAATCAACTTCTGCAATCGTCTTTGAACCGTACAATCCCTCTCTCCTAAGTGCACAGCATTCCCATGACCATCTGCCATGATTTGAATTTCGACGTGACGGAAATTTTCAATGTATTTTTCTAAATAAACACCCGGATTTCCGAAAGCTGTTTCTGCTTCATTTTGGGTAAGTCGAATCCCTTTTATCAATTCTTCTTCATTTTTAGCGACTCGGATCCCTTTTCCGCCACCGCCAGCTGTCGCTTTAATGATGACAGGATAACCGATTTCATTAGCTACTTTTTTACCCTCTTCCACATCAGCGATAATACCTTCTGATCCAGGTACAATTGGGACGCCGGCGTCTTGCATCGTTTCTCGCGCAACATCTTTTGTCCCCATCTTAGAAATCGCTTCAGCACTCGGACCGATAAAGATGACGTTACATTCCTCACACATCTCTGCGAAATCAGCATTTTCAGCTAAGAAACCATATCCAGGATGAATGGCATCACAATTCGTTAACTTCGCAACACTCATAATATTTGTCTTGTTCAAATAACTGTCTTTACTAGAGGTTGGTCCGATACAATAAGCTTCATCTGCCAGTTGAACATGCAATGACTCTTTATCGGCTTCAGAATATACAGCAACACTCTCAATGCCCATTTCTTTACAAGCTCGTATAATTCGCACGGCAATTTCACCGCGGTTGGCAACTAGAATTCGTTCAATCACGGACAATCCCTCCTTACGCTTTTTTAATTCTAAACAACGGTTGTCCGTATTCAACCAACTCGCCGTCTTCAACTAATATTTCTACAATTTCTCCGTTTACTTCGGCTTCGATTTCATTAAATAGCTTCATTGCTTCTACAATGCATACAACAGAGTTACCTTCTACTCGATCCCCTGTTTTAACATATGGATCCTCATCTGGTGATGGGGAGGCATAAAATGTACCAACCATCGGTGAGGTAATTTCATGATCATAATCTGTAGGAGTATCTACTGCCTCTTCTTGTTTTTCTGCTGGTTTTTCAGCTGTTTTTTCTGGTTGGCTTGCCGCTTCAGGTTTCTCAGATGTTGATGCTGGAGCTGATTGTTCAGTTGGTTGCACTACTGAAGGTTGAGCGGTTGGAGCAGCCGGCGCTTCTCCTGTTCCTTTCTTTAAATGAACCTCAGCATTATCTGTTTCATACTTAAATTCTGTAATTGATGACTCGTCAATTAATTTGATCAGTTCGCGAATCTCTTGTACCTTTAGCATATCATTGGCACTCCTTTTCAATTTAATCATGCGTTAATGGTTTAATTGTACGATAAATGGCAATCAATGTTCAACTTAATTTTCACAACTATTTGCCAATAGCGAACAAAATCAAGCTCGCAGGTAAGTCAATTCAGCCTTTAGACTCATTCATTTTAAGAAGATGACATTACATCCATCAAGGCTTAACAAAACAAAAACACCAACCAAGATTAATGATCCCGATTGGTGTATAAATGAATGTATCAAATTCATAATTAAGCTTGATCTTCTTGTTCTTGCTCTTGTTCTTCATCCTCTTGCGTATCATCCGATTGTTCATCATCACCGGATTCGTCTTGCTGTGACTGTTCATTATCACCAGATTCGTCTTGCTCTTGTTCATCACCGGATTCCTCTTGTTGACTGACTTCACCTTGATACTTTACTGAAACGTCCAACATACCAAATTCATCACGCGCCATTTGCATAATATGGTTGGCATCTGTTTTGGACAACTCATTGGCCATAACAGTAACATTTACATTTGTATCGTCTTTACGAACAAGGACATCTTCATAGTCTTTTTCTTGAATGATCATCTTTTCTAACAAAGATTCTTTTTGAGAAACGGTTTCAATGGAATAGATTTGGTCCATGGCGTCATTTTTTTCTTCACTAGTCGCTGTAGTGGAAGAAATGACTTCGGAGAGCTTTTCTTTCATTTCACTTCTAGCATCTTCCGTTTCGAGTCGGATGGTTTGGAAATAATCACCTGTTGGTAGCTCAGATACGACGAAATTTCCACTTTCAGCATCGTCACCTTCTTCTTCATCTGAACGTTCTTCTTCTTTTTGGTCATCCTCTAAATCACTCATCGCTGCTTGGTCATCACCCGGAAGCATATAGTACACACTCAATACAATCAATAAACTCAACATTGTAATCAACCAGACTGTTTGTTTCTTTAAAACCATTATATTCCTCCTAACTTTTTGGCATTACTGCTATTCGGTGCGTAGATACATCTAACAACCTTGAAACTGAATCGATTACCATTTGCTTGACCTGAATTTGATCAACCCCCTCTGCAATGACTAACACCCCTCGAATCTCAGGGTTTCTTGTTTGAATCAACAATGGTTCTTCATTATTGTTTTTTCGAATTAGCACTGTTTGATCTTCGACGGTTTCGTCATCAACTGTGCGCGTACCACCATTCTGATCATCTTCATCGGTTTTTTGATAACTAGTTGTTTGGTTTTTTTCATAAATTTTTAAATCCGAAGCATTTAATTGAACGACAACTTGTACATCGGATACGCCTGCAAGAGCATTCAATGCTTCTGTCAACATATCTTCTGTTTCCTCTTGAATTTGAGTGATGTTCCGTTCATTTGTTTCTTTTTTGGCTTCATTCTTCAGAAATACTTCTTGCTTTTCTGTCATTGGTTGTTCATCCTCTTTCGAAGAATCTGAAAAGATATTTGAAACGAGAATGAACAAGATTCCAACTAGCCCAATTAGCAAAACGTATGATTTTTTAGTAGGTTTTTGACCTTTCTCGGATTCTGTTTGAAACCACTGTTTAAGACCCATCGGATCATCCTCCTTCCCATTCAATTTCAACTGCCTGAAGAGGAAGATCTAATAATGAAGAAATCGACTGTGCGATTTCTATATCACGATCTCTCCGGTCTGTATGGTTACTAGCAGGGATTGATACATCTTCAATTGGTTCGACTAATTCTTGCTTATTTTCTGCAAGTCTGAATGTAACCTCGTCCATTTGAGGTTCTTCTTCGGTTGCGCTTTCTTTCATCTGGATAGAAATGTCTTGAACACTTACGCCATATGTAGCCATCAACTCCTCACCTACCGTGTTTTCTACTTGTTTTTCTAGCTGTTCTAATATATATGCATCAGTGGAGGCTTGTATTTCTATTTTTTTATCAGAAATCTCTTTTTCTATAACTTTTTCTCCTTGTAAGAATTCCTCCAACTGTATTTGCGAAATGATTTGATCAGGTTCCACTTGGAAAATCATTTTCAATGGATGAAGAAATAATAGAAACACAATTAATCCAAATACGAGCTTAATTACTTTTTCATGTGAATTTTTCGGTATCAATAAGGAGACAATTGTCGCCAAGAAAATAAATAAGACGATTTGCGAAACCCAGTTCATTAAAAATGACATTGGAGACACCTCCTTAGCGGATCATCAGCGTCATGTTACTGACAATAATCAACATCACAATCGCAAAGAAAAACATGAGTGACATGAGTAATAAAGCAACTAAAATATATAGAATGTATTTTCCCATTACATCGATTAAATCCACGACTGGACCATCGGCAATCGGTTGAAGTACTGCAGAAGTCACTTTGAAAATCAATCCAATCACAAGTACCTTAATGACAGGAAATAAAGTAATCAACAAGATGATGATGACACCTGCAATCCCGATCGAATTTTTTAATAATATGGAAGCTGAGAGAACTGTATCCGTAGCATCTGTGAACATCCGGCCTATGACAGGAATAAAATTGCTTGTCACATACTTGGCAGCTCTGATCGCGACACCATCTGTCACAGCAGCATTCACACCTTGCAAAGACATGAGTGAAACAAATAAGGTTAAAAATGCACCCATAATGACAAAAGCAACATATTTAAATAGATCAGCCAGGCGTGAAACGTTAAACTCCTCGTTAACGAAACTAGCAATATGTAAAATTGCTGAAATGAATAGTAACGGTAGAACCAACTTACTGATCAGAACTCCTGAAACTTGGGTAAACACAAGTATTAATGGTTGAAAAAAAGCAACCGTCGCAACATTTCCAAATGAAGCCATCAAACTTAACATGAGTGGTAATAAGGCAAACATAAAGTGACTTAGCGACTCAATTGTTTCTGTTGTATAATTAACGGCTTGGTAGAAACTAGATATCGCCACAGTCAATAAAACACCAAAAATAACTAAGTAACTGATCTTACTGACTGAGCTATTTTCAAATGAACCGACGAGAATTTTCAAAAAGACACTCAATAAGGAGAGTAAAAATAGCATGCCGATTAACTTGCCATTTGTACGCCATTCTTCCAAGAAAAACAGTAGGAACCCATTGAACCAATCTTTAATCGAAAAGATGGATCCATCTTTTACAGCATCCAACCAATGTTCATCTGCAGATAGTGGTATAAATTCACGATATTGTCTGAGTGCGTCCTGCCAATAGACTTGTATTTCTTCGGTGTCGATCCATTGCTCATCCATTTCCAAGTCCATTTGTTGCTCCTCTGCAGTTGCATGTACAGGAATAAAAGCTAAAATCATAAAGACAACGACAGAGAAGGCGACGAAAAACCGCATCGATCTAATCTCCTTTTTATTGCGGAATAAATGACATTAATGTTTCAAGGACTGAGATGAAAATCGGTAAAGCTAATAATAGGATAAAAAGTTTACCGACTATTTCGACCTTGACGGCAACTGAGTTCAACTGAGCATCTTTTAAAAGCTGTGAGATGAATTCTGTCAGATACGCCACACCAATTACTTTGATCATCGTATCTAGGTGCAGCAGTGATACATCGAATTTAGAAACAATGGACTGAAATAAATTAAATAGTTGTTCGACTTGGTTTAACACAAACAAAAAAACAAAAATTCCAAGGAGTAAAACGAGTAAAAAACTAATAGACTCATTTTGTTCACGGACGATGACGACTAACATTGCGGCTACCATGATAATAACGAAAAGCTGTAAAATTGATCCCATGTATACCGTTCCTTTACATGATCATTTGTAAGATAAAAACGGATTTAATTTGGTTGAATAAACGGGATAAGTAATCGATGACAATCACTAAGACGATAATAAAGCCAATTAAAGTTGCCCAATGAGCAATGTCTTCCTTACCCATTTGTTTCAGAACGGTATGAATGATTGCGACAATAATGCCGACACCTGCCACTTGAAACAAAATATAAATATCTTGCATCGATTCATCCCCCTCTCCTAAATCAAAACCAATACAATTAAAACGCCTGTCAGTAATCCCAATGTTCGGCTCATATTCGCAAACCGTTTCTCCTCTTCAACAGATTCATTCAACTGCTTATGTAAATGAATCGATGCTAACTCAATTTGTTTCTTTTGTTGCACTAAATCGTGCAATCCTAATGTATCTCCAAATTGCTTCAATACATGGAGATCTTTTTTAGTCAGTGCCAGCCGATGAAAGTGATTTTGAATGGTCTCCTGCCAAACTTCTTGAAGTGAATAATCAACGTGTGTGAGTCGCTTATTGAGATCGTCGAAAAAGTGGGAAACTGGCTCGCTTAATTGTTCAGAAAGTAATTCAAACAATGACTGAATCGGCAACTTTCCAAATGTCATTTCTGCTTCCATTAATTGCAGTGCTTGAATGAATTCGCGTAATTGATTGGTTCTACCTTTAAACTTATTTGATTTATCGATTCCTACCCACGTGCACGTGAACAGGATGAGCAGCATGCCGATCCATTTCATGCTGTACACTCCTTATCCTCTCGGCTCTTTTGATTTCTTCAAACCGATGGTTATATACGTTTTTGACAGTACCAGGTGGGGACAGTCGATCTAGGAAAACAAAGCGCTCGATGGCTCTTTCACGAATTAACGCTTGAATTGAAGGTCTTTTCTGTATATCTTCTATCGATTCTCCGTGAACACTACAGATCAACTTAACTCCTGCATAGACTGCCTCAAGTAACCCTTGTGAGTCTTTTTCATGGCCAATTTCATCTACAACAATCACTTCTGGAGACATTGATCGAATCATCATTATGATTCCTTCTGCCTTCGGACAATCGGACATTACATCCGTTCGATTTCCGACAGGCTGTTGTGGGATACCGTTTAATGTCGCTGCAATTTCATTTCGCTCATCAATTAACCCAACACGATGGTGCTGAAAACCATTCTCTGCATCGCTTATTTGCCTGATGATATCTCGCAAAATAGTTGTTTTTCCTGTTTTCGGTGGACCCACAATCAACGTATTCAACACATTTGAATGGTTGTCCATGATCATTGGACTAATCATCTGAGCAGAACCAATAATTGCTCTAGCAACCCGGATATTAAATGATGAAACATGGCTAATTGCCTTAACCATTCCATCTTGGATATTCACTGATCCACTCAAACCTATCCGGTGCCCTCCAGGTAAAGTAATGAACCCTCTTTTCAGCTCTTCTTCTAACCGATATACAGAATGCTGACTAATTCGAGCTAAAAATCTTTTCGATTCTTCTTGGGTCAGCTGAATGGAATCAATCATGATCGATCTTGACGTTAATACCACTTCAGTCGGTCGGTGAACCCGAAGCCGAATTTCTTCTAATTCGTTCAGTTCACTCGCTGTTACAGATTCTTTTATTTTGCTTACAATATATGGTGGTAACACGTTTAATACTTCTTCCAAAAAACTTCCCCCTTGCTTGTCTTATCTCATTCTATGAGGCGTAGGTTCGAGTTATGCGTTTGAAATCTATTACTTAAGTGATTCTTATTTCGTTAACGCTTAAGAGAATTTCGCGAGAATCATGATATATTTCGTTGTCTGATTAATTTTAATTAAAGAAGGAGTAAAACAGAGGGTAATTAAAAAGTGGTAGAAAGACATTATTCCGGGTATAAAAAAACCTGTAGTTAACGTCTAAATTGGCGTTAACTACAGGTTTAATTTTCATTCAAAATTTAGTGAGCTCTGGAAACATATTTTCCATCACTTGTACTTATGACTAACCGGTCTCCTTGGTTGACAAAGAAAGGTACTTGTACAGAATATCCTGTTTCTAGTTTTGCAGGTTTTGTTCCACCACTGGCTGTATCACCTTTTATGCCGGGTTCGGTTTCGATTACTTCAAGTTCAACGTTCTTTGGTAATTCAATGCCCAGTGTTTTTCCGTCATAAATCATAACGGTCACTTGGCTATTTTCTTTTAAGAAGTTCAGTTCTTCTTTAATCGTATCTCCTGGAATATCAAGTTGATCATATGTTTCTGTATCCATAAATGTATGGTCTTCATCTACCGAGTATAAATATTGCATTGGGCGACGTTCCAAATGTGCCGTGTTCACTTTCTCTCCAGCTCGGAACGTTTTTTCTTGGGTATTCCCGTTTTCAAGATTTTTTAATTTCGACCGAACAAACGCTGCACCTTTACCCGGTTTTACGTGCTGAAATTCGAGAACTTGCCAAATGGAACCATCAAGCTCGATTGTTTGTCCTGTTTTAAAATCGTTTACTGAAATCATTCCTATTCCTCCTCTACTCTCTTTTAAAGAGTAATTAATTCTTTTGTTGAAAAGTTCAGTGGTTCATTGCCATTTTCAGTAATAACAATATCATCTTCAATTCGGCAACCGCCGACATTCGGGATGTAGATCCCTGGTTCAATGGTTACAACCATACCTGGTTTCAACTCGGTATCCGATTTCAAAGATAAGCTTGGCGCTTCATGTACATCCATCCCTAATCCGTGACCAGTAGAGTGTCCAAAATAAGAGCCGTATCCATTTTCTTCAATATAATCACGGGTAAGTGCATCAGCCTCTTTTCCTGTCATGCCGGCTTTTGTCCCTTCCATTCCCTTGAGCTGTGCCTGTAAAACGGTATCATAAATTTCTTTTAATTGGTCACTGACTTCACCAACGGCTAACGTACGGGTAATATCTGAACAATATCCTTTATATAATGCGCCAAAGTCAAGGGTGACTAGCTCTCCCGATTGAATTTCCTTATCGGAGGCAACTCCATGAGGTAAAGCTCCTCGGTAACCAGAAGCAACAATTATATCAAAGGATGATGACGTTGCACCTTGCTTACGCATAAAGAATTCTAATTCATTCGAAACGTCAATTTCTTTGACGCCTGGTTTAATGAATCCCTGGATATGTTCATAAGCGGCATCTGCAATTTTGCCGGCTTCTTTCATGATTGCAAGTTCTTCATCAGATTTTACAATGCGTAATTTCTCCACTAATCCATTAACTGGAACAAATTCACTCTTTAGCGCATTTTTATAAAGTTCAAATATGGCATAAGTCAAATCTTGTTTCTCGAATCCTAATTTCTTGATTCCCAGTTGTTCGACTTGGGTTGCCACTTCGACGTGAACCGGGCCTTTATGCTCGACAATCGTAAATCCTTTTACTTGATCCTTCGCTTGTTCTGTATACCGAAAATCAGTAATGAAAACAGCTTCATCTTCAGTAACCAATACGACTCCGGCAGTACCTGTGAATCCAGTCATATAACGTCTGTTCTGTCCATTCGTAATCAACATGCCGTCTACACTTTCTTCTCTAATGATTTCTCTGAGCTTATGTAGTTTCTCCATGTTTTTCTCCCCTTTATGATTGTTTTTTCAAAAATGAATAAGCTGCCATTAAGTATCCTTCTATCCCAAATCCGGTAATTTGCCCCGAAACTACAGGAGCTAGATACGAATACTGTCGAAAAGATTCTCTAGCATAAATATTGGAAATATGCACTTCTACGACAGGTGTCGAAATGGCTTCCACTGCATCTCTTAATGCAATGCTTGTATGCGAATAGGCTCCTGGATTAAAAATAATCCCTGAATAGTTGTCATCCGCTTCATGAAGAGCATCAATTAATTCCCCCTCATGATTCGATTGAAAACTCTCTAAAGAAATATCGTGTTCAACCAAGAAGTTTCGCACACGTTTCTCAATCGTTTCAAAATTAACCGTTCCATACACTTGAGGATTTCGTTTGCCAAGCATATTTAAATTCGGTCCATTTAGAAGTAGAATCTTCTCCATGCCTATTCCCCTTTTTTTCCTACAATAATTTTAGTTTATCATAAAATGTACAGGCATGTTATTCATCCGATAATTGTAATCTTATTCTTGAAAAGTAATCCGCTCACCATTCGCATCAAAAGCAATCGTGTAGGCGACGAATACTCCGTACATAACGAACTGGCAAACCGTTGCCGCAATCGTATCCATTTCTAGTTCATTAAAATTTGGAACGTAAGAGAAATATGGGTTTAGCAAAATGAAAAAAACTGCCCATAAGATCACTCCATAGATTACCCCATGAATGACACGTGCGAACTTTTTAAAGAAATAATAATAAATAATTGCCGGAATGGTGCCTAATAAACCAAGGATGAGAAGGCTGATCAGTTCTCCAGACCACCCTTCTGTCCAGCTTCCTGTAAAAAACGAACGAAGGATAAAACTCGCATGCGAAACAGTCGAAAAAGACATGAAGTAACCAAGCGAACTGATTGCCCCCCATAATAACGCACCGACAAAACCAGTTACCAAGCTTTTCACCAGTAAATTTTGATTTTTTCTCGGATAACTTTCCTCACTCATCAAATCACCTCGGTTTTAATTTGGACGATTAAGGGAAAATCATACAATAAGAATAGGTATATAGATATCCAAAAGTGGTATAATGATGATAAATAAAGGTCGGATAGAAAGGAGTGCCTAATAATGAAGTGGGGTAAATGGATAGCTTATGGAATTGCGATTCTTGCTGTAATTGGTTTAGTAGGCCAACTGATTATCAATCCAGGAGGCTTTTTACGAAATATGCTGATGATGATTGGTGTCGCAGTCATTGTTGGTTTTCTACTCTATTTCTTCTTAGTACGAAGAAGAAGCAATGTGAGTAGTGGTTATAAAAAGGCACTGAAGCAGTCAAAACAGATGTATGGAAAATCTGGAGCTAAAGTAAAACCAAACATGAAAGCAAAGACAGGTGGCCAATCAAAACTGCAACGGATGCCGCGGATCAAAAAAAGATCAGGCAATCAACCAGAGTTGCGCGTTATTGAAGGTAATAAAAAATAATAATATGCTTGCTACTTGTAATACAACATCTATGATTGCAACCATAACCCTAGCCAGTGGACTATTAAAAAAGTCCAAAGCTAGGGTTTCATTTTGTCATTTGGCTTCCGATTTTTAAAACACCTTAATGAATCAATTTCAAAAATTTGCGCTCATCGTTGTCAGGGAAGCGTAAAACGTCGTTCAGAGAGTATCAATGCCCGAATCGGAAACGAGATTCTGATTTCGATCGAATAGATAGCGGCTAATCAACCGAATCGAATGCGTGACTCTGATTTCAGTCGAATAGACCGAGTATTAGGTAGCTGGCTAGTCTATCTAGCGAAGACTAGATCCAGAGAAATACAGCTAGTTCAACTAAAGCATTTAAAAAAGAGCAATTATGAAATTGAGTCTTATGAAAACGAACTAAAAAAGATGATCCCGAATTTCGATCGAGATCATCTTTTATTAATTGGTTAATTTTTAAAACTACCATTCATTTAGAACACTGTTCATAGAATAAAGACTGCTTCTCTTTATTCTATTCAATATCTACAATCCACACTTCAACTGAGCACCACAGTTTGTGCATGTGTTGCATCCACCAACGTCTTCAATACTCCCTTGGCGACAAACCGGGCAAGTATCACCGATTTCAGAACCGATGTTCATATTCGTCTTTTCCAACTCTTTAACAGTATCGACAAGGACAACTTTCTTTTCTTCTTCCTCGAACAATTCTGTCTGCTCAGAGAAATCATTTTCTTCGGCTTTCAAGGTTAATACTTGGCTATCTCGACTACCGTCTACATAAACCGTACCACCTTTAGCACCGCCTTTATATAATCTTCTGTACACTTGTTCCACTTGATCGACACGGTACCCTTTAGGCGCATTGACCGTTTTTGAAATAGAGCTGTCTACCCAACGCTGAATGACACATTGTGTATCTGCGTGGGCCTCTGGTGATAGACTCATTGCCGTAACAAACCACTTCGGAAGGTTATCTGGATCTTGCTCTGGATGAAGTTCTAAATATTCGTTTACAATATCCGCTTTAACTTCGATAAATTTACCAAGTCTTCCACTACGATAGTAAGTGAAGGAGAAATATGGCTCTAATCCTGTTGACACACCTACCATTGTTCCTGTTGAGCCGGTTGGTGCAACTGTTAACAAATGAGAGTTTCTAATTCCATATTGTAGAACACCTTCACGAATATCTTCTGGCATCTTTTGCATATACCCTGTCTCAATGAAACGCTGTCTAAGTTCTTGCGTTTCTTCCTCCGTCTCCCCGATTAAGAATGGGAAGCTTCCTTTTTCTTTAGCCAGTTGAATGGATTCACGGTAGGCTGTTGTGGCAATCGTTTCAAATATTTTATCAACTAATTGATTACCTTCATTGGAACCATATTCCGTTTGACAATAAATCAAGAGATCATGTAATCCCATAACACCTAAACCGATTCTTCTTTCTCCTAGTGCTTGCACTCTATTGTCCTCAAGAAAATATGGCGTTGAGTCAATGACATTATCTTGCATACGAACGCCAACTCTTACAGTTTCTTTCAACTTTTCAAAATCAGGCTTCGCTTGCTGCTTGTCCGCAATGGCTGCTAGATTGACTGCTGCTAAGTTACAGACAGAATACGGTGCTAGTGGTTGTTCGCCGCAGTTATGAACGACGACACCATTAGCAATCAGTGAGTGCGTTTCTGGCTCTGTAATATCGTAAACAGTTACAACCTCTCCCTCATCAATGCTCTCAACTTTCGTGACGAACTTTTCATTTTTGCGAGATGATTTAGGAACGACTGCTAACAAATCTTCTTTTCGTTGAATGTGCTTGAATCCAATTTCTGTTTTAAACAATGACAAGTTATTTCCTGAAATGACTAGTTCATAGAATGGTTTACTTTCATAAACCTTTTCTTCACCCTCTTTTGTTACATAACGGAAATTCATTTGATTGCGCTTTTCACGTGAATAGATTTTTCCGTGAATGCCATAGTTCAATAAGAGTAGCTGTGTGTCCTGCAATAACTCTTTAGATGTAGATGTTAAACGAACTGTACGATGATTCTTATCTTTCGTATATACCGTTCCATCAGCACAGAAGAGGCCACGCAAGAAATTGGTTACCGTTGACTTCTTAGCTGTGAAAATGGATTCAGGAACTCTCTTTTCGTGCGCACGACACGATTTAACGCCCCACGCATTCATTTGATCCGTAAATGCTTTCCGGTTATAGCTTGCTTGGAACGTACCATTTTCTCTTTCCATGACTTTTGGTGTGAAACCACTTAATTCATGGCCAATTTCGAGAATTTCAGGGATGATTTCTTGGTCATCTTTACCAAACACAAGTCCAACACGGCGATCTTTTGAAAGCCAGCCATCGCCTGTTAACCAACCTAGGAACAATCCAGCTCTCTCTCCGATCCCGTCGTGTTCCGCAAATTGTCCTTCACCGGATTGAATATAAACTAGGTCTTCCTTCGTCAATTCTTGTGCTTCTTTCCAACCTTTATCCGTGTAAACGCGGTGATCTGGCGTAACATTTAGCTTCATACCGTTCTTCAATTGTATATCCAATGTTTGTTTTTCTCCTGTTGGAAATACAATCGCTTCACGGTGTGTAATGCCTGGCACTTCTTGATCTCTACCGTTGACCACCTTCGCTTGTTCTATCAAACGGTTATCAGTTGCCGTTAAGAAGGATTTGTTGCCGACTTTTTTGTATAATTCTTCGATCGTCATTAATCCAAACTCTGTTGATATTCTTGTAGATGGATGGAAACACGGATTCGTCGCGACCACTTTTTGACCATAAGCAGTAGCGTTTGTTTCTTTGTTCGCATTATCGATGAAAAAGATCCCTGGCTCGGCTGAGTAAGTCGCACAAATATTAATTAAATTCCATAAATCTTTTGCTTTAATGGTTTTATACGTGCGAATTCCGAAACCTTCTTTTTCCCATTCGCGAACATCCCCAACCTCATGCCAATTGGCATTGTAATAGTCCATTTCTTCGTTTGTATAATTTTCAACATCCGGGAACCTTAATTCATAAGTTTCATCCTGTTCGACGGCTTCCATAAATTCATCTGTTATACAAACTGAAATATTGGCTCCGGTCAAGAATTCCGGGTGATGTACACTATATGTTCCACCATCACGGAGCTTTTCTTCAGCATCTCTTATGTTCTGGTCTGAAAATCCTCCTTGGCCGGGAATATGCTTATAATTTACTACACCTTGATACATTTGTGCTTCTGTTTCATTCAGCGGTGTGAATTTGAGCTTGTCTTTGGCCATTTGCTGAATTGTCTCATCTTCAATATTTTCAATCAGATATCTTAGAATTCTCGGGTTTTGCATTTTAGAGATGATGAATTCAATAATGTCTGGATGCCAATCATTTAACATAATCATTTGTGCACCGCGTCTTGAACCGCCTTGCTCAACCAAATGTGTTAGTTTGGCGATATCATCCAGCCAAGAAACAGAACCTGAAGATTTCCCATTAACACCTCTTGCTAGTGCGTTACGTGGTCGGAGTGTAGAACCATTTGTTCCGACACCACCACCACGTGACATAATCTCCATCACTTGTTTACGGTGGTCGCTAATTCCTTCGCGTGAGTCTTTTACAAATGGCATTACGTAACAATTAAAGTAAGTTACATCTGTATTCGAACCCGCTCCATACAAAACACGGCCTGCAGGTATAAAATTCAAATTTGAAAGTTCATGATAGAATTTTTCAAACCAAACTTGTCTTTTTTCAGGATCGGTTTCTACCTCAGAAAGTCCCGTTGCGTTTCGTAATGCAATTTGTTCATAATAAACTTCAAGCGGCTTATCAATCGTACTTAATGGGCGAACAATTTTACCACTTTCTCGCTCCTCTTCTTTTTCAAGCACATGTAAAAATTCACTCTCAACCTGTACGGTAGCCTGGTTGTTAGCTTTATTGATTTCAGTAATGAAGCCGGTTCCTCGTGCAGGGAATTTCGGATCTTCTTTAATCGTTAAGACGACAAAATCTCCAGCCTTTAATGTTTTTTTCTCTGTGTCTTTAAAGGCATACCGATCTAACATAACTAGGCGAGATACACCTTTATGTGTCGTTTTCATATCTGATGTAATTGGATGTACCTGTGTAAACTGTTTAATATCATCATTCAGTTGTTCAATATCCAATGTACTGGTTTTTTCTTTCAAACTTTGCATCCGTTACACTCCTTCACCCAAGAATTCGACAAAGCTCATCGATTTCTGGTATTATAACATTGTTTTCACCATACCAAATCAGCATCAAAAAAGCAACAGAATTCTCCACATATAGTTCTTTGTTATCAATATTACCACTATATATGGTGTCCGAAACATTTTATCAAGTTATATTCAAAAATTGGCTGTCCATCGCTTTTAAAGCAATTTAAAAAATTCATGATATACCTTTGAATCTTATATAAAATCTATTTATAATATACAGTAGAGAAAAGAAAAGAGGGGAATTCAATTGGATATTTTATTTACAATTTTAGTCATCGCAGCGATATTGATTGTATTCGTTGTCATTCAAAATATACGGCGTCAACGTTACTTGAAAACGTTAACGGAAGAGCAATTTATCGAGGGTTATCGTAAAGCACAATTGATTGATGTCCGTGAGCCACAAGAATTTGAAAGAGGACACATTCTCGGAGCTCGTAATATTCCGATGACACAGATGAAACAACGGTTAAATGAAATTCGTAAAGATAAGCCTGTCTATTTATATTGTCAAAGAAGTTCACGTTCAAATCGTGCAGCAAGCTTACTGCATAAACGAGGATATGAAGATTTGAATCAGCTAAAAGGTGGATTCAGTAAGTGGACAGGTAAGGTAAAAGCAAAGAAAAAAGGATATTAGATAAAAAGATGTCAGCCAGGATTTATTTCCTGGCTGACATCTTTTTAATTAAAGTTCCGCTTCCCATCTCTCTTGTTGCATCTCTTTCATTTTGTCTTCTGTTTCCTGTGGAAAAGCTGTACGGTAGTTATGATGATCCTGAGGGATAACATCAATCATCTTATCAATCATTTCTTTAGGATCATATTGATTGTTTAAACCTTTTTCTTTTTCCTTCATATCCTCTGCATCACTGAAATTGGTATCTGGGTCAAACCATTTCCACTGTTCCTCTGCCGCTCGATCATTAAACCCTGTGTTGAATGGGCCTGGGTTAATCGTGCCTACTTGTACGTTAAAAGGCTTTAACTCCTTTGCCAAGCTAGATGCCATTGCTTCAATCGCATGCTTTGTCGCAGCATATGGACCGCCATATGGAGCTCCGAGAATTCCGGCAATCGAACTCATAAATAAGATTTTACCTCTTTTTTTCTCAGCAAATTGTTTTGCTGCGTGTTGAACTGATTTTAATGTTGCAAAGACGTTAATTTCAAAAATCTGACGAAATCGCTCCATGGGTATTTCAGCCAACGGACCGCGTTCATTGATGGCTGCATTCGCAAGAAAAACATCAAAATCATATCGATTTATCTGAGCTAAATCAATTTCATTTGTAATATCCAATTTGAAAACTTCCATTGATAATTCTTTATCATTGGCTTCACGCATGAGGTCCGTTTTTTGTGAAGTCGTTTCTGTCGTTGCAATCACATGGTGGCCTTTTTTTGCTAAACCAATTGCGGTGCCTCTACCTAGTCCGCTTCCTGCACCTGTAATGAATATCGTTTTGCTCATAGCAAAGCCTCCTTTTTTACGTTTCTTCTATAACTTTCTTCCCTTTTCACATGGTCATAAACGAATGGTGGAACGACACTAGCCGGATTACCTGCCTATGATCGACAAGAAAAAACCCGAACGTGCAATAAAATTGCTTCGTTCGGGTTATCAAGAAATAGTTATTCTTTTTCATATCTTAAAACAGGTTTTCTAGCTGCCAATGTCTCATCCATTCGGCTAACTACCGTCGTATGTGGTGCTTCTTGGACGATTTCAGGATCTTCTTTTGCTTCATTAGAAATCGAAATTAATGCATCGATGAACTCATCCAACGTTTCTTTTGATTCCGTTTCCGTCGGTTCGGCCATCATAGCTTCTTCCACATTAAGCGGGAAGTAGATGGTTGGTGGATGGAATCCGAAATCAAGCAGGCGTTTCGCCATATCTAATGTACGTACACCAAGCTTTTTTTGTTTTTTTCCAGATATAACGAATTCGTGCTTACAATGTTGATCGAATGGTAATTCAAACTCTCCTTGTAAACGACGCATCATATAATTCGCATTCAAGACCGCATTTTCGCTGACCTGCTTCAATCCGTCTGGTCCCATTGAACGGATATACGTATAGGCACGCACGTTAATGCCGAAGTTTCCGTAGTACGGCTTAATCCGACCGATTGAGTCTGGTCGATCGTAGTCAAACGTAAATTGATCGTCCTCTTTCGTCAGTACAGGTTTCGGTAAAAATTTCGCCATTTCTTCGCTAACACCGACAGGACCTGAACCAGGACCACCACCGCCGTGAGGACCAGTAAATGTTTTGTGCAAGTTTAAATGAACAACATCAAAGCCCATGTCACCAGGTCTTGCATACCCCATAATGGCATTCAAGTTCGCTCCGTCATAGTATAAACGTCCGCCAGCTCCATGAACAACTTCAGCCATTTCAAGGATTTCTTCTTCAAAAAGGCCAAGTGTATTTGGATTCGTTAGCATCAATGCAGCTGTTTTTTCACTGACCACACGTTTTAAATCATCTAAATCAACTAGGCCGCGATCATTTGTTTTTACAGTGACCGCTTTAAATCCCGCTACCGCTGCAGATGCTGGATTTGTACCATGAGCGGAGTCGGGTACGATGACTTCGGTGCGTTCTGTGTCCCCATTGGCCTCATGATAAGCACGGATCATCATCAACCCAGCCCATTCACCTTGAGCACCTGCTGCTGATTGGAGTGTGAATTTGTGCATGCCTGTAATATTTTCCAAGGAAGTTTGCAAGTCGTACATCAATTCCATTGCTCCTTGCACTGTTTCCTCATCTTGATAAGGATGTACAAAACTGAAACCAGGCAAGCGAACAATTTCTTCATTGATCTTTGGATTGTATTTCATCGTACACGAACCCAGTGGATAAAAACCTGAATCAATTCCGTGGTTTCGGTTAGATAATGCTGTATAGTGTCGCACGATTTGAAGTTCACTGACTTCAGGTAATTCTGGTGCTTCTTTTCGGATGTAATCTTCTTCAAAGTCCGCATCTAAGTCTACGTCAGGAACATCTAATTCAGGTAACTGATATCCTTTTCTTCCTTCTTTGCTCATTTCGAAAATCAATGGAAAGTCTTTTTCTTTAGCCATGGATATCACCCAATTCTTTAACAAATTGATCAATCTCTTCTTTGGATCGAATCTCTGTGACAGCAACCAACATGTGATTCTTAAAAGATTCATCTACTTTTCCTAAATCAAAGCCTCCGATAAATCCTCTGTCGTTCAATTGATTGTTCACATTTTTTATGTCTTGGTCTAGTTTCACAACAAATTCGTTGAAGAAACGATTACTGTATAACACTTCAAATCCTGCATTTTCCAATGCTTTTTTAGCATAACGTGCTTTTTTCATATTTTTTGTCGCCATTTCTTTAATTCCACGTTTACCGATCACACTGAGAAAGACAGATGTCGCCAGTGCATTTAATGCCTGGTTCGAGCAAATATTCGATGTGGCTTTATCACGGCGAATATGTTGCTCTCGCGCTTGTAATGTCAAAACAAAGCCACGACGTCCCTCTTCATCAACGGTTTGACCGACTAGGCGACCAGGTACTTTTCGCATTAACTTTTTGTTCGTTGCAAAATATCCACAATGTGGTCCACCAAACTGTGCTGGAATTCCAAAGACCTGCGTATCGCCAACGACAATGTCAACCCCAAATTCACCAGGTGGCGTTAAGTAACCTAACGCTAGTGGATTACTTGATACAATGGACATCGTCTTTTTTTGTTGTCCTACTATTTCTTGTACGTCTTTTAACGGCTCCATTTGACCGTAAAAGTTTGGATATTGAACGACAACACTCGCCGTATTTTCATCCAATTCAGCTTTCAAATGGTCCAAATCGGTCAATCCATCTTTGATGTCAATTTCGACAACTTCAACGTTCGGGCCTGCTGTATAGGTTTTAATGACGTCCATGGATTCCGGATGTATGGCTTTAGAGACCAATACTTTACTCTTTTTTGTTTGAGCCGCACTCAAATTTACCGCTTCAGCAAGTGCTGTTCCTCCGTCATACATGGATGAGTTGGCTACGTCCATACCAGTCAATTCACAGATCATCGTCTGAAATTCAAAGATAGCCTGAAGTTCACCTTGTGAAATTTCCGGCTGATAAGGTGTATAAGCTGTATAAAACTCAGAACGAGAGATCATATGGTCAACAACAGACGGCATGTAATGATCGTATACACCTGCGCCCAAGAACGAGACATGGGATTTTGTATGAACGTTTTTAGCCGCAAGCTGCGTCAATTCCTTAGTTAATTCATGTTCATCTTTGGCTGGTTTTACATCCAGCTCCCCTTGAAATCGAACCTTTTCAGGAATATCAGCGAATAAATCATCGGTAGATGAAATACCGATTGTATCTAACATTTCTTTTTTATCTGTTTCTGTCATCGGAATATATCGATGTTGCATAGAACAATCACCTCTTACTTTCGTTTATAAAATGGTGTCGGGATAATTTTTGCCTTCAATGTCTTTTTCCGGACTTGAATGTCAATCTCTTCACCTTCGTGCGCAAATTCGCTCGGAATGAGTGCTGTACCTAAATTTTTACCAAGTGTCGGTGACTGGGTACCCGATGTCACATGGCCGATGGTTTCTTCGTTTTTCAAAACATCATAACCGTGTCTAGGGATTCCTTTATCAAGCATTTCAAATCCGACTAGTTTTCGAGAAGCACCTTTATTCTTTTGTTCGGTTAATGCTTCTTTCCCGATAAAATCGGTCTCTTTGTCTGTCTTTACAGCAAAGCCTAAACCTGCTTCAATAGGTGAAATTTCTTCTGAGAGATCCTGTCCATAAAGCGCAAGCCCCGCTTCAAAACGAAGTGTATCACGAGCTCCCAATCCAACAGGTTGGATCCCTTCTTCCTGACCAGCTTCGAGAATCGCTTTCCAAAGATCGATGACAGAAGTCGTTGGCAAGTAAATCTCAAAGCCATCTTCGCCGGTATATCCGGTTCTAGAAACGATTGTCTTGCCATCAATTCCGTGGAATTCAACGGAATCATCAAACCGGAAAAATTTAATTTCTTTCAGATTTGTTTCGGTGAGTTTTTGTAAAATTTGTTCAGCCTTTGGTCCTTGGAGTGCAAGCTGTGCATATTCGTGAGAGACGTTATCCACTTCAACTCCGTTTATTTGGTGCTGCTTTAACCAATTAAAATCTTTTTCGGTATTGGCAGCATTCACTACAAGTAAGTAATCATTCTCATCGAGTTTATAAATGAGAAAGTCATCAATGACGCCACCTTGTTCATTGCACATGAATGTATATTGTGCTTGACCATTTTTGATCTTAGACACATTATTGGTGACCATCTTTTGTAAGAAGTCTTCGCTGTTTTCTCCCTTTACAGCGATCTCCCCCATGTGTGAAACATCAAATAATCCTGCCTTCTCTCGAGTTGTGTGATGTTCTTCTTTAATTCCAGCGAATTGAACGGGTAATGCCCAACCGCCAAAATCAATTGTTTTCCCTCCATATTCCTTATAAACCGGATATAGAGGTGTTTGCTTTAACTCACTCATAAGTCCCCTCCTCCATTGAACATAAAAAAAGAGAATACCAAATAAAAACATTCGGAATTCTCTCTGTCCTGTCACCTGAAAGTTTCACAGAAATCAATCACTGCTTACATCTTTGGTGGTCTATAAATTTAGACTCTCTCCAGAGGTGCGTCCTACAAGGGTTCTTTTGCCTGAGAGATTCGTATTCCTACTTGCTCCGTCGGCGCTGGTTCCCCAGTCTCTCCCCTTGTAATCATTCGCGTGTTGATATTCTATTTTTTGCACATACTACTCTAATGAATCTTTATTTATATTATACCATAAGTATCAGTCGACTGTAAGCGGTTTTAACAACTCGTCAGAAAAGGAGGAATTGTCTGGTATGAACGTTCAAATCAATCAACAATTAGTATCAGAGTGTCAAGAACTACAGAAACAAACAAATTGTGATTGGCGAACATTCAAGCAAGCCTATGATATTACAAAAATGAAAAGCACCCAGGGTGAACGACTCGCATGTCTGTCTTTTTTACCTGAACTAGAACCGATGCCGCATCAAAAAGAAGCAGCTGAAAAAGTGCTTCACGAAATGCATGGACGTGCAATCTTAGCTGATGAAGTCGGCCTTGGCAAAACAATTGAAGCAGGGTTGGTCTTGAAAGAATTAATGATAAAAGGGCTTGTCAAAAAAGTATTGATCTTAACTCCCTCCTCATTAATTCGTCAATGGGAACAAGAATTGAACCAAAAATTTTTCATTCCTGCCAGAGCCAAGCACCGTTCCTATGATTGGACGTTATATGAAGTTGTGGTGACTTCTATTGATTTGGCGAAAAAGTCACCCCATCAAGAAGAGATTCTTCAACAAAAGTACGACATGCTAATTGTTGATGAAGCACATCGATTAAAAAATAGTCAAACGAAAAATTACCAATTCATTAAAAAAATCAAAGCAACCTATTGTTTGTTGCTTACAGCTACACCGATTCAAAATAAGCTGGATGAAATCTATAATTTAGTTCAGATTGTAAGACCTGGCCTTTTAGGTGAGAAAAAAGCTTTTAAACAACAATTGAAAAAAAATCCAGAAACTCAAGAAGCGATGAAACAATTGATTCAAACATCAATGGTGAGAAACTTGCGTAAAGAAACACAAAGTCAGTGGACTGAACGAAACATTGAAACAATCTATGCAGAGTTTTCCGAGGAAGAACAAGCATTCTACGATTCAATCCATGACGAACAGCACAACCATCCATTGACACAATTGACCTTTAAACGAGGAATCTGTTCAAGTAGAGAAGCTTGTTTTCAAATGTTAGCAAAAAATCAAACCGAGCACGCCATTGATCGAATCAATGAATTAAAAGAGCTTCCTCACCATGCCAAAGCGATACAAACAATGAATTTTATTAAAGAGCTTGGTGAGAAATGCATTATTTTCACCGAATATAAAGCGACTCAAATTTATTTACAGTGGTTACTTCATCAACATGGATTGCTGGCTGTAACTTATAACGGAGATTTTCGAAAAAGCAAAAAACAATGGATGCTTCACTTATTTGAGACCAAAGCAGACGTGTTAATTACAACGGACGCAGGTGCAGAAGGCCTTAACTTACAGCATTGTAGAAACATGATTCACTATGACTTACCTTGGAATCCGATGAAGTTGGAACAACGAATCGGTAGAATTCATCGATATGGTCAAACGCGCAATGTTCGAATTTTTTATATGATCCTTAAAAATACCGTTGATGAGAAAATACTTCATCTCCTATATGAAAAGCTCGATCTATTCGAAGGTGTCGTCGGCGAGCTCGATCAAATTCTAAGTGATATCGGTGTCGGAAAATTCGAAGATGAAATGAAAGAAATACTCTCTGAATCCGCTAGTGACAAGGAAGCATCCATCAAATTGGATAATTTAATAGAAGTGGCTAAATCGCACCAATCAGAAAGGAAGGCTTTTAATGAAACAAGTTGAAATACAACCATTCTTAATCGACTTCTTTGAATCGAGACAAGCATCCATCGTGGAAAAATCCGATGGTATTTTAACGATTAAGTTAACTGAACAACTGGATGAACAGTTGATGAATAGGCCTTTTTATTGGCAGTATGTGAAGAAGCTAGGTAAGGTCGGCGAAACGATGAGCGTAACTTTCATTACAGCAGAAGAAAAAAGAGAACAGGTTAAAGGAGAGTGGATTCACTTCGGTTCTCCTCGACTGGATCAGATCTTCAAAATCATCCAACAAGAGGGTGCGTATACCGTCCTTTACGAGGATTGCCAGTCTAACGAAACAATGAAAACAGCCCTACACCCTTGGTTAGTGTGCAATATACGTGTGAAGTATCGTGGATACCAGTCAAAAGATGAGCTTGTAAGTGTTGGCATTCGCTTAATTGATGGAACAATGCGCTTTCAGATGATGGATGAAATGGAACACAAAAACTTTGTTTCAGCTGTGCCGAATTTTTGTTTCACCTTGCCGAAAATCATTTCTGACGAACGAGCTGTTGAGCGAGTAACCGAAGAGCTCAAACAACGAATTAAACAAAAATCATCGGACTTTGTCAATAAATCTCACAAACTTTATGAGCGTGAAATGAATATGTTGAATAAGTTGATTATCGATGATGACAAAGACGATGCAGATCACCAACGAGCAAAGGACCAAATATTTGAGCGTTTATATCCACAAGTAGACTTGGAATGGATCAATTTAGGTTGCTTTTATGTATCCGAGCAAATGTCGAAAGAATTAATTTCTTAATAGGGAATATGACATTATTTTCAATTTGTTGTTGAAATACTTTTTGGTAAGCTTAATAATAAAAAGTTCTAAAGGAGATAAATAAATTATCTCCTTTTGACTTTTAAAGACCGGTTACGTATAACTACATTAGGTGGATAATTTCTTCAGCAATTTCATGTTTTTTGCGTCCGTCCGTAGAAATCATATAATGTGCAGCTTGTTTGTACATGCTCTCTCGTTTTAAATATAGCTCTTTTCTTTCTTCTTTAGACTTTTGCCAAAGTGGTCTCGTTCCATCTTCCTCAACTAACCGCTTCATGATTTCTTCAAAACTTGCATGTAACCAAAATGTATGGAAGTGTTGCTTTAATCGAATTCGGCTTTGTTTTCTACTTATAATTCCGCCTCCCGTGCTAACAATCACATTCTTCCCAGTCCATTTATTTAACTCTTCTTCCTCTTTATTTCGAAACCATTCTTCTCCTTTTGTGTCAAATATGGCTCCAATCGTCATATTTGTGTTTTTCTCAATCTGTTCATCTAAGTCAATCACCGGGTACGCTAATTTCTTTCCAAGAAGCTGACCGATTGATGTCTTACCCGATCCCATAAAACCAATGAGTGCGATCGGCTTCATGTTTATCATCCTTTCATAAGGAGGTTATCATTAGTGAAGCAACCAGAAGTAATATCGAATGCTTTATTAACGGACGCTACTATTTATTTAGCAACGGACATTCACTTCTCCCCAGGTTCAAATGAATGTCATATCTATTTTAGAATCAATGGCTATCGCTGGTTCTATAAAAAAATCCCTCGAAATCAATATCAATCATTATTAAGTTACTATAAGTTTCGTTCAGGTATGGACATTGCTGAAAATCGCTTACCTCAAGATGGAACCCTTTCTTTACAGGTAGAAGAGAACACTTACTTTTTGCGATTATCCACCCTTCCTTTAAAGGATACAGAAAGCCTTGCAATTCGTGTTTTGCCGGAGCAATACGAACCGAATATTGAAGAGTTGTTCGTTTTTCCATCACAGGCTAAACAACTAATGAAATGGTTGAAAGTCTCTTCTGGAATCATTTTATTTACAGGCCCTACAGGAAGCGGTAAATCCTCAACAATGTATGCACTCCTAAAACAAGCTACAAAGGAATATGGCTTTCAATCGATCACGTTAGAAGATCCAATCGAACAATCCGTTGATAAAATTTTACAAGTTCAAGTGAATGAAAAGTCCGGATTTGATTACGATGTAGGACTAAAAGCAGCCTTGCGTCATGACCCAGACATTATTATGGTCGGTGAGATCCGTGATGAAAAAACAGCGAAATTTGCGATAAGAGCAGCTCTTACTGGTCATCTTGTTTTATCTACATTACATGCAAGAGACACGTTTGGCACATTATCAAGATTAAAACAGATGGGCATTCCTCCAAGTGATTTACGTGAATCAATTATTGGCATTGTTGCACAGCAGCTTGTTGAGCTATCACCAACACATAAAGGGAACGGTCTTACTTCAAGGTCAGCGATTGCCGAATTGCTTTCGGGCCAAGCCTTAGAGCGGGCAATCGAAGGAATTTCTCCTATCAACCATGAAGATTTCCTTTCCCTCGATCGAATAAGGAGGAGAGCTCATGCGGAAGGGATTGTTCAATACAGTTCAAACAAAAAAGCTAAATCTCAGCACACAAGTGACATTTTTAAATCGGATGGCTAAATTACTAGAACGAGATCACTCCATGAAGCAAGCGCTGGAATTTTTGACCTATGATCCCCAACTCGGCCACCTAGCAAAACAGTTTGTTCGTTCATTAGAAAAAGGAACATCATTAAAAGATTGTTTCAAACAACATGACTTCCAGCCAATCGTTGTATCTTTTTTATTTTTCTCCAATGAATCTGGAAATTTAAGTGAGCATCTCATCCACTTGAATCGATTGCTGACCATGAGATTAGAATTTCAAACAAAACTCAAAAAATTACTTAGATATCCTCTTTTTTTGTTGACTGTTTGTATTATTTTGTTATTCGCACTGAATATGTTTTTACTCCCCATGTTTGAAAGGTCATTTCGGAGCATGGGGGCAGTTGGTTCATTACCGACATACCAGCTAATTCTGCAAATAACTCAAACGCTATTCTTGAGCCTTTTAATTGGTGGCATCATTGCTTCTCTGCTGCTTTATAAGTTCCATCGTCAATCTAATGTTGAAAAAAAGATTGCATTATATGAAAAAACGCCCCTTTTTCATGGTATTTTCAAAATGCTCGTAACCGCACAACTTTCCTATCAATTAGCCTCACTGTTACAAAGCGGAAAAACTATTAAAGAAGCTATCCTGATCATTCAAGAGCAAGACTATATGCCCTCCATCCAATACTTCGCTTCATTACTTGCAGACAATTTGAAAACAGGCATGTCTCTATATAACGCTTTTAAAGACCTCCCCATCCTGGAATCGGAGTTTAAGTTAATGATCAAACGTTCCACTGAACAAGGTACATTAGCAAAAGACCTTCAAAACTATACAAACCTTGCGATCGACTCAATGGAAGAAAAATTAAAAAACGCCATGATGGTTATACAGCCTGCAATCTACATTGTTTTAGGATTGATGATTGTACTGATTTATTCATTCACTTTGTTTCCCATGTTTCAAATGATTAACCAACTATAACGAGGATAAGGAGCTTGATGATGAAAAATATAATGAACCAAAAAGGTTTCACGCTAATCGAAATGCTTATTGTATTATTGATTATATCTGTTTTGATTTTAATTACGGTACCCAATTTAACAAAACATAATGATACCGTGGATGAGAAAGGGTGTGAAGCATATAAAAAAATTGTTTCTTCACAAGTCCAATTATATAAACTGGAAAATCAAGAATTTCCGACGATTGACCAACTTGTCGACAGTGCTTACATTGAACAATCTTCTTGTCCGAATGGTTCTCCATTATCCATCAACAAAACGACGGGAGAAGTAACAGAAGTAAGTGAGCCTTCAAGTGGAAATTAAAGCCAATCGACCATCCAACCAAGAGGGCTTCACACTTATTGAAATACTGGTTGTATTATCGATTGTTTTGATCCTCTCTCATTTCTATCTTTCGGTTCAAAATCGACAACCTTCTGAAGACACAGTGGATCAATTTCTGGAAACATTTGAAAATGACCTTTTTTATTTACAACAATATACAATGACCAAACAAATTATGCCCCAATTGTATTTCGACCCTTCCAATCATATGTATTCCATCCGTCATGCTTCCTTTGCCCAACCATTGATTGAGAGAAAATATCGAGAAGACATTCAAGTCAAGCTCAATAACTTTAAAAATCCTCTTACGTTTACTTCACGAGGAAACTTATCAAATCCCGGGAGTTTTCAAATTATTTTTAAGGATTATAGATTCAAAATAACATTCAGCTTTGGAAAAGGACAGTTTAAAATTGAGAAAAATAAAACAAGCATGCAACGAATTAACTCAATCATCTAAAGGATTTCTTCTAATTGACTTTTTGTTAGCTTTTGGATGTCTTGTCATGTTTATTATTTTTTTATTGCCAGTTATATACCATGCGATGAATCATAATCAATCGTTACAACAAGCCATGGTCGCTGAAGAGCATTTATCAAGGTACGTTACTCAATCAATCGGTAGCGAAGTCGCAGGCGAAATAGTGACAATCGAAGGGTACGAATTCAATTGGAGCACGGAACATCTTGAGAATAAACAATTCGGATGCTTCACATGGTTGAACCAACAGAACAACGAAGAAAGTATGTGTCTATATGTGCCAATATATAAAGAATAATCAAGGTTTCACATTACTGTCCACCTTAATTGCTTTGACGATCCTTATGCTGATCACATCTCTTATTCTTCCGTTATTGATCGCCGTGCAACAGATCGAGAGTCCGTCTTATAAGACGGATTACGAATGGCGACAATTCCATTTTTATTTGATGAACGAATTCAGCCAGGCACAGTTCGTTTCCCTTGAAGACCAAGCTATACAATTTCATTTAGCCGACGATACAGTAAATCGTTACGAATTATATTTTAATACCATTCGTCGCAGAGTGAACAATAGTGGGCATGAAGTTATTCTACAAGATGTAAAGGATTTTTCGACTAAAAGAGTAGGTAGTCACTTATTCTCACTGACAGGTGAAAGGGATCGTGGCCATGCGTATACGAAATATTATTCATTTCCTATTAAAACCATTAAGCAAGAATGAACAAGGATTTGTTTTTGTATACTTATTAACTATCCTGTTAATCGTTACTACCATTCTTTTACACCATCTTAGTCTACAGCATATACAAACAGAAAATTTACTACTGATTCAAGAACAGCACAAAATTCAACAGTTCATGCAAATAGCTCAACATGATCTCCAAGAAATTCTTGATCTTACTTCAGAATCCGAAGGAACTTTATATTTTCAGTATCACGATGGTCATGTTACCACTCATTATACACTTGAATCTTCATCCACTTATCAAGTACAATTGATTGTAGAAACATCACGAGGAACGACATATAAACATACGACGTTGATGAATAAAAGTGACGGAATCCGATCACAATAGTGTTGTATCAATTGGGCTGTAGCCAAGCGGTAAGGCAACGGGTTTTGGTCTCGTCACGCCCAGGTTCGAATCCTGGCAGCCCAGTTTGTTTTTCCGTCATAATTTATTCATTTACAATAAACATTGCTTCGTATATAATATGTCTGACGAGTTCCTATGAGAAGGAGGAATAGACATGGATCGCGTTTTTCGCGGAATAGCATTTTGGACGGGTATATTCGCCGTCATGTTCTATGTTGGTGACATGATCAACATGTCTCTATTATTCTTAGCACAAACGGTCTTCTTCTTGGGAATTGGTTACTTAAACCTATCTGAGCGTCTTTATATGTATATCTTTGGTGCTTACTTAACAGTCTTTATGATAGGTTTCACATACTATGTAACCTTCCTTTTAGAACCTGGATTTGCTTCTTAAATCAAAAGAAAACAGAGACTAACTTGGACGAAAGCAGATTAAATCTGCTAAATGAAAAAAGATGGCAAGCAATAATTTATTGCTTGCCATCTTTTTTTGTCCAACTAAACTTTAAATTAAAAATGAATTGGTTCTTTTTTCCTCTCCTACTTGTGTAGCAGGTCCATGACCCGGATAAACAGTTGTTTCTTCCGGTAGTGAAAGTATATGTTCTTGGATTGATTGAATTAATGTTTCATGATCACCGAATGGCAAATCTGTTCTCCCGATCCCTTGTCGGAATAACGTATCTCCGGCAAATAAAACATCCTTTTCTTCAAACCAAAAAGACACACTCCCAGGTGAATGACCTGGTGTATGAAACACCTCGAATGTAAAGCTTCCAATTTTGTGGTGCCCTGGTTTAATTGAATAGTCAGCTGATTGCGAAGTGGAAATTGTACCGACTTGAAAAAACTCAGAACCATTCAAAGAGGGATCCGTTAACCATGAAGATTCCTTTTCGTGTAAGTACACAGGAGCTTCTGTTTTTTCGCGTAATGTTTCAACCCCACCAATATGGTCAAAGTGGGCATGAGTCAAAAGAATGGCTTGTAATTTTAAGTTGTTCTCCTGCATCTTCTGTAGGACTGTTTGAGGATCCCCACCCGGATCGATGACTAATGCTTCACCATCTTTTTGTAACAAATAACAATTGGTTCCCAATAAACCCAGTTGAAATAAATGGATATTCATATTTTCTCCTCCTTGATATATGTATTTTTGGTGAAAATACTCGACAGGATAGTCTTTTTCTTATAAAATAGGTTTTAGCTTGTGAATACGTATATTTTTATCTTAATGGACTATGTTATCATAACAATAGGAACTATGGCATTCAAGGAGGACTATAAAATGGTATTGGCAATTATATTTCTACTCGTTGCAATTGTATGTATTTTTGGTACGTTACGCTCAATTAAAAACCGCAATTTCTTAGCTGTATTTTTTGCAGGTGCAACTACTCTTTTATTTGGTTGGTTCTCAATTATGACACTCATTTCTGAGATCTCATCCAAAGTGTCCTAATCAATTTTCAGTTGATTATGGTACTCTTTACTTAAAGAGACAAACAAGTACTTATATCTAAGTCAAAAGGGACAAATCGTAATGATTTGTCCCTTTTTATATGGATTGAGATTCAATGGCGTTAAAACAAGATTATTAACATAAGGAGACAGATTAAAGGTTTTACAGAAGAAATAAAAACCCGAGCGATTTAATTGTTCATAAATCGCTCGGGTTTCTGCTTCAATGGTACTTCACGATACACTTCAGCTTGCAACCTGCAGGGCATAAGGTGACATCTGCGATAAATTGCAGTGTCTTTTATACCTAATCCTCTTCTTCTTCGATAATTTCACCTTTATCAAAGTTGTAGAATCGGAATAAATCGCCATAAATAATCTCATCAGAATACGTTAATTCTTGCATGGCTTGTTCTTGTATATCTGTACATGCGCTTTCGTCTGCTATATCACCGCTAGAACGTTCATAACATGTATCACTTGTATAAATATACTCTTCACCGACCACTGTACCATCTCGCATAGCAATGAAGCCCTTTCGTTCATCAGAAAATATATCATTACCAAAAACAATGTCATTTTGATTTTCGATGTCCAACATATTTAAAATAGTCGGTTTAAAGTCGATTTGCCCGGTAACTTTTGAAATGACTTGATTATCTTTATTTCCGGGAATATGAATGAATAAAGGTACTCTCTCTAATTGAACCTCGTCATATGGTGTAATTTCTTCTTTTCCGAGAAACTGAGCCATCGCTTTATTATGGTATGAACTAATTCCATAGTGATCCCCCATAATAACGATGATTGAATCTTCATACATGCCGGCGTCCTTAAGCTCATTGAATAATACTTCCAAAGACTCATCGAAATAACGAACGGTTTGAAAATACTGGTTTAGTGTCGTTGAATTAGAATCAAATTTGTCAATGCTCGCTTTTTCTTCAGGTAGATCAAACGGGAAATGATTTGTTAATGAGATCATTTTCAAATAATAAGGTTCTTCTAAATCTTTCATTAGATCAACTGACTGTCTGAAGAACTCTTTATCTTCCAATCCCCATCCGAAGGAATGTTCATCTCTAACTTCATACGATTCTTGGTCGAAAAATTTATCATAACCCATTGTTTCATACATGGTGTTACGATTCCAAAAGCTTCCGTTATTCGCATGCATCGAGTAAGATGAGTATCCTTTTTCTTTGATTATTTTAGGTAAGGAATGAAATTCGTTTTGTGCATGCGTAAAATATACAGCACTGTTTGGCAAAGGATATAAGCTGTTATCTAAAATGAATTCATGATCAGATGTCTTTCCTAATAATGTTTGATGATAAAAGTTATCAAAATAATAGCTGTCTTCGACTAAGTCGTTCAGGAATGGAGTGATTTCCTCTCCGTTCAATTCCTTATTAATCACGAAAGACTGTAATGATTCTGCAGCAATGTAGATAATATTTTTGTCTTCAGCAATCCCTTTCATGTCCGTTGAGGTTACTTGGTTTGTCGAACGGATTTCTTGGTCGACATATTCTTCAATGTCGTTCATTTCTGATCCATCAGCGAATAATCGTTTTGATTGGGTTGATGCCGTTAGAACCATATCATACGCGTGAAAAGCAAAGACCCCTACGTTTTTCACTAAATATTCTCGGTCAAAGCCACGTTTGAACAACATTGGTCTTTCAATTTCTGCGAGTGTCAAATTAAGTGCTAACGCCGCCAATGAGACGACAATTAACTTTCTTTTGAACAGACCTGAATATTCCTTAACAGGAAAGGTGTCCCGTTTGGCAAAATAGAAAATGAGAAATACATCTAGAAATAATAATATGTCCGTTAAATGAAACAAAGAAAATACACTTGATCCCAAGTCTCCCGCGTTGTTAACTTGGAACAAAGTTGGAATCGTTACGAAATCAGTGAAATTTCGGTAATACAGCAAATTTGCAAAAACAATTAAACTCATGATCAGTACAGTATATTTAATGTATCGCTTTTGGCTCTTAGGTTTCATCCATACAGCAAGAAACAAAATGAATGCACTGATTGCCAATGCATTAATGATCAGAATGGTTTCTTGAAAAATGGATTCAATTGAAAGATTAAAATAAAAGCGGTAGACGATATATGTTTTTACTCCGAGGAGTACAGCTGCGATTATAAATAATGGTATATGTTTTATTTTACTCATGTGAAGTCTCCTTACTTTTATCTCGATATAACTCCCTATATAAATAAGACGAGTTATTAGACTAAAAGTTTCAAATCATATCGTATTTATTATTCCCGTTATTTGAATTAGACAAACGGGGCTTTTCAACTATATTTCCTACGTTCCTTTTTGATAATCAAAAGTGCACGCATATATTCCTCATTGGTGATCAGTTTATTTTGATACAATTCATTGATTTCTTGCTCCATTAAATTAAATTCAGCTAACCGATCACCAATGTAAATAAAAATTCCATACTTTTTTAGTAATTGAAGTACATCAAAAAATGTCTCCATAATTCCACCTACAATTTTTTCAACTTAACATTATATTATTGTTTTAATTTTTGATAAAATTTTTCAAATTCTTCGTTATCTGGTTGTAATTCAATGGCCTTCTCAGCGTATTTCAGCGCTTCCTCTGCCTCCATCAATCGTGAGTGAACAACCGCTAAATTAAAAAAAGCCTCTGCAAAATCTCGATCGATTTCAACAGCCGTATGAAAATCATCTTCTGCTAAATCTATTTCACTTTTTTCGAAATAAGCGATACCTCGGTAAAAGTATAGATACGCCTCTTCACTTCCTCGATCTAATTCATCATTCACTAACTCTATAGTTTCATCATATGAACCTTCAGAAATTAGTTCTTGAGCGGTTGCAGAAAATGTATGTGGATTGTCAAGACTATCTGCTCGGTTTACTCCGTATACAACCAAACCAGCAATAATTACTACATATATTAAAGTTGCAGCGAATTGCTTTACGATTGCTTTTTTGTACGGTAAATGAACAATTTGTGAGGCAATGAAGCCACCAATTAAACCGCCCAAATGTGCGCCATTATCAATTTGGGGAATCGTAAATCCAAAAACTAAGTTGATGCCGATCACGATAAACAAACTGGAGCCCATCGTCTGAAAGAATAAACGTTTATAATGTACACCAAAAAATAATAACGCACCAAACAACCCAAAGATTGCACCAGAGGCACCTGCCGCTATTGCATCATTCGTTGCGAAACTTGCAACTCCGCCAAATAGTCCTGCAAAGAGATAAATAAACAAAAATCGTTTACTTCCAAATATACGTTCAACCGCTTCCCCCAAAAAATATAAAGCCATCATGTTCATGAACAGATGCATTGCACCTATATGAAGGAACATGGATGTGAATATGCGCCACCATTCTCCCTCAACGATTGCGGGGTTGTATTTCGCTCCAAAGTCAATTAGGTCTTTTGTATTGGTGGAGCTTCCAACGGATTCCATATACATAAATATAAATAAATTAAGCGCAATTAGTATAAATATCCATTTCGGCTTCCCATAGTGGAATGTTTCTTTAATTTCACGCTGCTGTTGCTTATAGGTCGAATAGAGCTGTTGTTCGATATATTGCGTGTATGATTCTTGTTCCTCGATTGTCGGGAGCTTATCAAACAAGTTTGATGGATCTCTTCCCATCCGGCTTAATAATCGGTTGAATTCCTGTTGTTTGTACTCCTCACTAAATAAATAAACAGATGAAGAAAATCGTTTATTCTTTTTCAACTGCCGATCTTCCAATAGATGTTCCCAATGATCAACAGGTAAAAGGTCGCTAATATAAACGAAATGAAGATAGTATTTGTTTCGGCCACGTGGTGGATTTTGCCTGAAAAATGATTCTGTCTTTCCTTGGATATCCCGCTCAAGTTGCTTTGCCCAATCAAATGTCTGGTGACTTATAGTGACGATATGCGTCGAACCCTTTTCAGTCTTTTCCAGCAAATATTCCTTTTGATTTGGCATGATCTGAATTAGATTGAACTGTTCCTGGTTTACTAAATATTCAACTGTTCTTAAAAGTGTATATCGTTCAGTTATATACAATTTAACAGCTCCTCAAGAGGCATCAACGTGTGATTAAATGCGCAATTTCCTCAATGCTCATTGTTGAATCAACTTCATAAGAACCTAATTGAATCGTTTGACTTAAATCGTGCTCAGCCAAATAATCAATCAATGGCTCTGTGCCAACAATCACTTCATTTTTTTCCAAAAGTTCAGCAATGTCAGATGAATTCATCCCTTGTTCAATTTCCAAAATATAATCAACAGTACCTTGATCATTTGAAGATGCCGACTCATCTGTTAGGCTATCCTCTTTTTGTAACTCATTCAGTCGATCCGTTAATTTCTGATTTTGATTCACCAATTCAGTATATTCAACCTGAGGAACTAACTTGAGTTCTTGCTCCTCAATATATGTTTGTATCGCTTCTTCCGGAACATTCGAAGACTCTGTTGCCTGGCTTGAATCTTCTTGAAACCAATAAACAATTGCAAAGATGAAGGTTGCAGTCAACAGACCAACAGAATAGGCCATTACGATTCGTTTCAATTTGCTTTCACCCTTTAGCTTTTCCAATGACTAGTGTTAGAATCTTTTTGATAATCACGTACATCAAGCGGCTCTGACAATAACTCTTCTTCTAGAACCTTCATTTTATTATTGATTAAATAACGATCTTGTAAAGAGGAAATTCGTATTTGTTCGACTTGGTATTCTATTTCTTTAAGTTGATCGGTCATGAAAAAAGATAAGATAAATAACACGATTCCTACAGTACTCACACTGATTAATGCGATGATCAATACATACACCCCATTTGTAAAAAATCCTAAACTCTAGTTTATCATAAATTCATTTAACGAGGCACTAAAATTGTAACAGTTCTATTTCAATGCTTGAAACTCGAATTGTTCTTTGGTATGATAATGAAGTCAAAATGATAAGTGCAGAATGGAGGAATCATGATGCGTGAACAAATTACACTAGCGTGCACAGAAACAGGTGATCGTAACTATATTACGACAAAAAATAAGCGTACGAACCCTGAGCGCCTTGAATTGAAAAAATATAGCCCGCGTTTGAAAAAACATACGCTACATCGTGAAACGAAGTAAAACAGTAGGTTCCTGCCTGCTGTTTTTTTTATATTTTATTACTTGAATAAATCTCATCAACCCGTCAATACTTGATGTATAATCGGCTCCTCTGTCTACTTCCTATTGAAGCGATTAATTATGCCAAAAAAGAAATACATTGATTTCGCGAACGTTGAAATCGGTCAGAATTACCAAGCCCCTGAATAATTCCCTGTAGGAACTGTAGAAAGCATTCATTATAAAATCTTTAATAAAAAGAACAACAATAGACTAATTTTTTATACCAAAAGATAAGATACGGTAAGAAACAAGCAACACCCTTACGATGATGTGAGCTCAAATTGGCGATAGAGCTGAAAAAAAGCGCTCTACCCCCGAATAGACACGCTCAAATCGGGGGTAGAGCTGAAAAAAAGTGTGCTACCCCCGAATAGACGCGCTCAAATCAGGGGTAGTGCATGAAAAAAGTACGCCATCCCTGAATAGACGCGCTCAAATCGGGGGTAGAGCTGAAAAAAAGTGTGCTATCCCCTAATAGACACGCTCAAATCGGGGGTAGAGCTGAAAAAAAGCATGCTCCCCCTGAATAGACGCGCTCAAATCAGGGGTAGAGCTGAAAAAAAGTGCGCTACCCCCGAATAGACGCACTCAAATCAGGGGTAGTGCATAAAAAAAGTGTGCTATCCCCTAATAGACGCAATCAAATCGGAGGTAGAGCTGAAAAAAAGTGTGCTATCCCCTAATAGACGCACTCAAATCAGGGGTAGTGCATAAAAAAAGTGTGCTATCCCCGAATAGACTCACTCAATTCATGAATATAAAATAAATTGCTGTGAGTATTTAATCCTTTCTTTATAGGAACACTTAAAATAAATTCGTAACAACCGTTATCCGTGATATGCTAAACATAAACATTCTACAATAAAGTAAAGGATCGGTGCTAGATGTCAAAACATGTCTATCGTACACTCAGTAAGCGATTGCTTCACCACATTCCTCGCCAAGATAAAGACGATTGTCTCAATAGCATGATGGTACATTTGTTGGAAACGAATTGGTGGCAAGAAGCTGATACAGTCGCATTAACCATACCTCGAAATATCGAACTGAATGTCGAAGAAATCATTAAAGCAGCTTGGAAATCAGGAAAACAAGTGGCCATTCCAAAATGCTTTCCAAAACAAGGAAACCACATGGATTTTTATTTATACACCAATAAAAATGAATTAGAAAATGTATATCTGGACTTATATGAGCCAAAAGATCATCGGGAAAAATTAATTGATAAAGACTTTATTGATCTCATCATCGTTCCTGGTTTACTATTTGACCCAAAGGGCTATCGTGTCGGGTACGGTGGCGGTTACTACGACCGTTATTTAGTTGATTATCCGAATATAACTGTTTCTTTAGCAATGGAAGAGCAACTCGTCCAGTACGTTCCATTTGATGAATATGATATCCCGGTTGATTTCATTATCACTGAAGATCGGATGATTCACTGCGAAATCGAACGTAAAAAAGGCTCTTAAACTCGAATATGCCATTAGAAAAAGTCATCATCGCTTAATGAAAGAACACAACCGAGAGATCGTATTTAAAAAACGTGCTACCTGTTGATTGAAACGTTCAACAGAGGTAGCACGTATTTTTAACGTTTTAGATTTTTTAAATGATGATGATATTCATAGAAACATATTTTATTACTCATCTTCAGATTGATCTTCTTCTGACTCTTCTCCTGATTCGTCTTCACTTGAACCTTTTAGACGTTCTTCTTTTAACTCGAAATAAGTGTCTAACGCTCTTCTTCCAATTCTATGATGAACCGGATAATCACCCGTCCCTAAATAAGGTGCCATGACGGCAAACGCTACTTCTGGTTCATCAAAAGGCGCATAACCAACAAGATTGTAATTGTTGACATCCGTATGCAAGGTTTTGGTTTCATTGTCCCAGTAAAAAGCTTCTGCAGTTCCCGTCTTACCGGCTGGGTTATACTCAGCATCAGCGAAATACCTGTACCCTGTCCCTCCACTTTCTTGAAAGGCTTGTCGCATCCCTTCTTGGACTCTGTTTAAGTAGGTGTCTTTCATTTCTATCTTATTCAGAATCGTCGGTTCGTTAACTTTATAAAGTGGGCCGAGTTGATCCCCTTTTGATGAATTATGAATCTGTTTGACGAGATATGGCTTCATCCGATAGCCGTCGTTCGCAATGGTTGAAATATATTGCGCCAACTGTATAGCTGTATAGTTCTCATACTGACCTATTGCCATATCTAGAAATTGAGCAGCTCTACCGTAACCGGTTGGAGGGGAGGCTTCCATATTTTCTTCATAAGGAAAATCAATTCCTGTTTTGGCACCTAAGCCGAATTGCTGAAAATAATTTCTCATTTCCGTATAAGCTTTCGAGTTATAGTTAATGGCTTTCCCTGGTTGGTAATTATTTTCCCCACCCATTTGCATTGCTATGAAGAACATATAGACGTTGGATGAACGCTTGATCGCATCGATATCATTTACAGGTCCTAATCTTGTCCAAGAACTTTTCTTATCAGAACCTTTTATCTCAAGCGGACGGTCAACAATAACTTCTCCCGGACGGATCTCTCCTGAATCAAGACCTGCCAACACTGTAGCACCCTTTACCGTGGAACCAGGTAAATACGTGTCATAAAGAACTTTATGAGATACATCCGTAAACTCATCTTCTCCTTTTTCAGAAGGATTATATTGTTGTCCTGATGTAGCCAAAACTTCCCCCGTTTTTGGATTCATCAAAACAGCGACAGCATGTCTAAACCATCTGTTTTTTCCTGGATGTTTCTGAACGGCTGTCTTGACTTCTTCTTGTACAATTTTATCCAATCGCTGTTGGAGTTCCATATCAACCGAAAGGATCAGGTCTTTTCCTCTTTGTCCTTCACGAATTATATTTGAATCAATCACAGTACCACTTGAGTCCGTAATATGTTCTTTGATTTCTTTATTACCATTTAAATAAAGCTCATACTCTTTTTCAATTCCACTTCTGCCTACACGGTCATTCCGACTATAGTTTCTTGCAAGGAAGTATTGTTCGTCAGTTTGCGGAATCCCTTGTTGTTGACTCGTAATTCTTCCCAGATAATTCGCAAAAGTACCTTCAAATAAATAATCACGTTCCCAATCCGTGGTGACATTGATTCCTGGTAAATTATGCAAGTTTTCGCCAATCACCATATACTCTTCGACGGTAATGTCATCGTATTGAATAATATGTGGTGTCAGCTCATAAGCTTTGTCCAATTCACGCTTAATGGCCATTACTTCCAGTTCTTTTTCAGTAAAACTTTCTAATTCATCATCCGTGATATTTTCTAGCATCACATAATATTGATCTTGATCACTTAGTTCTTTTTCTTCATCTGTTAATCGTTCATAGGCCTCTTGTTTATTTTTGATGATCCAGTAATCTTGCTTGTTTCGCTTGGTTACTGAATCCGTATCCATTTGAATATATTCTGTTAATTTTTCAGCAATTTCTACATTGTCTTCCGGTTGAACATGCTTTTTTGGAGTGTATGTAATAGCGAACTCCGCCTTGTTGTCAACGACGAGTTCACCGTTACGATCATACATCTTCCCTCTAGGCACTGGGGTAGCAGAAGTTACTCGCTCTGTTCGGTCGAGTTCTTCTTGTGCATCCATGCCAAATAAGATTTGTACGACCCCGAGTTGTAAAATCAAACCGGAAAACAATAGAAAAATGATAAAAAACAATATATTTAATCGAAGAGGCAAATGTGATTTTTGCTTCTTATTCTTCCCCATCGTTTGAGCTCTCCCTTAAAACGAAGTAATTTGACATGCTTCATTATATCATCAAATTTGCTCATTTTCATGAAGAAGTTCTGACACTTAGTCGATTTTTCGAATTTGAAGCATAGCAAATAGATAGCCCAAACCAAAAATTAACAACGAATAACGCAGCCATTGAGTCTCGGGGAAAAATTGTAGGCCGATCCAAAACAGAACAAGAGAGATGACCCTGCCAAAATTTAAAACAATTTCTTTAAAAACTACATATTCAACCCGGTAATCTCTTGCGTTCCTTGCCTTACCAATTACATCATAAGAAATGGACATAAACGGAGCGAAAAATAACGGAAACGATAATCCAATAATCAATCCGTATAAATAAAGATCTATCGCTGTATTTGCATAAATAATCCAAACAACAGCACCGTATAACGCTACAGAACCAATTAGAATGAATGTTTTTCGTTTAGATGGCTTCAACCAGCGATTCAATAACTGATATACCAAAAGCGATCCACCTGCGTAGATGAAATTATAGATCCCAATTGTCAATTCTCGGTCGGTGATCATGAATACCCATAGACCGACTGCAAACAAAAACACACCGTCTCGCATACCTTGTAGAAAGTGTGCATTCACCAATCGATACCAATTCGGGTTTTCTTTCCGCTCTTGTAAGGCTCTTCTGATAATATATTGCCCACTCGTTCGCCTACGCTCAAGGAATATACTAGTAATTACAGCCAAGATGAACAGCACAAATGATAGGAAGAATATCGTTATATAGCCTTTGTACCCTGACAATACGGTAATTAAATAGCCTGCAAATAAGGGTCCAATCATCCAGGCGATTGATTGCAGTGTCCCCATGGTGCTATTAAAGTAATCGCGTGTATGTGGTTCGGTTACTTCAAATGTCAACACACTAAATGCCAACAAATAAAAACCATAGCCTGCCCCGAGTACGGCACCCAGAAGCATATAGACGGATAAAGCATGACTTCCTAAGGATAAGAGACCGATGAAAAACAGTGAGATAAGTATTATTCCGACACGTAGAATAATGACCCGATCGAAACGTTTTACCCATTTGCCAGCAATGATAAAAATAAATAGCTGCGTTAAGTAAATGCAAATATTGTACACTGCAAGCAGTTCAATATCATGAGATTGTCTCCACAGAAAGATATTGACGAAGATATTGGACATGCTTAAACCGAGTGTATATAACGCAGAGATTGTCAGCAGATAAAATAAATTCTTTCGTTCGTATTCAGTTACGTCATCTCGATGGCGAAGTTTCATTTAGCTCCCTCTTTTCAGTCATTAGTCTAAACAAGAGGAAACCAGTTATGCACGTTCAATATTGTTCTACAACTGTATAAAATTCGGTACATCGAGCTAACAATTATATAGTATAACCATATTTACTCCATCATCAAAAAAGCTCTCACCAAAGCAGCAAAGTGCTTTGAAGAGAGCTTATAAAACATGGTCATTTTTTCATTTTATTTAGCGTCTTCATAACGCTTGCTTACTTCATCCCAGTTCACAACGTTCCAGAATGCTTTAATGTAATCTGGACGACGGTTTTGATAGTTCAAGTAGTAAGCATGCTCCCAAACATCCAAGCCAAGGATCGGTGTTTTACCTTCCATTACTGGTGTATCTTGGTTTGGTGTAGAAGTAATTTCTAATTCTCCATTATTTACAATTAACCATGCCCAGCCAGAACCGAAACGACCTGCTGCAGCATTTGCGAATTCATCTTGGAATGCTGAAAAGCTACCGAATTTTTCGTTGATCTTATCAGCTAATTCGCCACTTGGTTCTCCTCCACCATTTGGGGATAGAACTGTCCAGAATAGTGAGTGGTTCGCATGTCCACCACCATTGTTTCTTACTGCTGTTTGAATATCACTTGGTAGAGAGTTAAGATCTTTTAATAACTCATCCAATGATTTGTCTTGAAGGTCAGAATGCCCCTCTAAGGCAGCATTTAATTTCGTCACATAGGTGTTATGGTGCTTCGTGTGGTGAATGTTCATTGTTTCTTTGTCGATGTGTGGCTCTAGTGCATCATATGCGTATGGTAATTCTGGTAATTCAAAAGCCATGATGAAATTCCTCCTTCAAATAATTTAATCCATGGAAATCACAATGAATTTCCCTCCACCATTAAGGGTATCAAGGCTTAGAGCTTCCTGCAAGTTTTATGCATTGCCTAAAATGTTAAATCCTTGTCATTCTTTATTAGCGATTCAGCCTTTATCTCATGATAAAATAGAATTAAACAAACGTTTAGGGAGATTCGATCCGTAATGAATGTAAAACAAATCATCCGCGAACAAAAAAATAAACTGATGTGGATTTTATTATTCAGTATTCTGCTAGGTGCGATCATTGTCTTCCAAGCTTATTTAATCGTTGAAATCATTCATACAATTTTTCTGGAAAACCAACCATTCGAATCTGTCGTGACATTACTTTCACTCCTATTCATCCTCCTGCTTGGTCGCGCACTTTTTATTCATTTCATTGGTTCAGTCAGTCTGAAGCTCGGATTTCAGGCTAAGAAAAAAATCAGGAACCGATTATTGGACCATTTTTCAACCAAATCTCTAACACCAACTAACGAAGACCAATCTGGCAAAAAAATTGGCCTGATGCTGGATACAGTGGATGAGATCGATCCTTATTTTAGTGAATACTTGCCTAAAGTCATTCAAGCATCGACCATTCCCATCATCCTCCTTGGGGTCATTTTCTATTTTAACTATCCATCTGGATTAATCATTTTATTTACCGCGCCTTTTATTCCTTTATTTATGGCGATCATTGGTATGAAAACAAGGGATAAATCAGAAGAGCAAATTGAACAAATGAATGCATTTTCAGCGCAATTTCTCGATACTCTCCAAGGATTGAAAACATTAAAGTTATTCGGTAAGGCTAAACAATCCGAATCAAAGATCGAAACGAGCACGTTGGGATTTCGCGATGCCACGATGGATGTTTTAAAAGTCGCATTCGCCTCAGCGTTTATGATGGAGTTAATATCCATGTTAAGCATGGGACTTATTGCTTTGGAAGTATCTTTCCGTATGATTGTATTCGATTCCATTACATTCCATACAGCCTTTTTCGTTCTTTTGTTGGCTCCAGAATTTTATGTACTTTTGAAGGAGTTAAGCAGTGCTTTCCATTCCGGTCGGGAAAGTTTGACTGCTATTAAAAAAATAAATGAAGAGATTTCCACGGATGCAAATGATGTCAGCTGGGGAACCCAAAAGTTGCAGACAGGCTCTCCATCCTCCATCCAATTAAATAATGTTGACATGCAATATCCAAATGACGGTTTCATGCTTGGCCCAATCAATCTTCATATTGATCCGTATGAAAAAATAGCTTTGATCGGTGAAAGTGGATCGGGAAAAACGACCTTATTCCATCTGTTGGCTGGTTTGATGGAACCACAGTCAGGGACGATCTATTTGGATGGCTATTCAAAGGCTGATGTCGATTCATCTTCTTGGTTTCGTCAACTGGGATATCTATCGCAGGACCCTTATATATTTGCCGGAACGATTGCAGAAAATATCTCTCTCGGAACAGACAAGTTCGTCAGTGATCAGGAAATATGGCGCGTATTAAATCAAGTGAAACTCGATACCCTCGTATCTACATTAGAACACGGCATCCATACAACGATCGGTGAAGGTGGACGAGGTCTATCGGGCGGTGAAAAACAACGGTTAGCACTTGCACGAATTTTAATTAAACAACCTTCGATTTTATTATTCGATGAACCAACAACTGGACTTGATCTGAAAACGGAAAAAGTCATCCAAAATAGCTTGGAGCAGTTAACTGAAAAAATGACAGTCATTACAATCGCACATCGAATAAAAACAATCCAATCCAGCGACCGCATTTGGATTATGGAAGAAGGAAAAATTGTAGCAGATGGTACACATAAAGAGTTGGAACATTCCAATGAGTTCTATCAGAGCTTAATTACACCAATAAGAAAGGAGAACATGGAATGACAAATTTACGTGTTGTAATTAACGAAATTTTGAAAGAAAAAAAAGATGTTCTTCTTTCTGTATTGTTTGGATTCATTGCTGGTATGGCAGCGATTGGTTTATTTTCAGCGAGTGGTTATTTACTATCCAAAGCCGCAATTGGCGTACCGCTTACAGCATTAACTGTAGTAATTGCAATCGTCAAATTGCTCGGAGTGACAAGAGCGTTTAGTCGCTATGGCGAACGTTATTATTCACACCGTGCAAGTTTTACTGTTCTCGGTCATATCCGCAAAACATTTTATCGAAGACTGGACCAGTCATTCTCAACCCTCATGCAAAAATATCAATCCGGTGACTTGCTCTCGCGTATGGTGGGTGATATTGAATCGTTACAAACCTATTTCTTACGGGTATTATATCCACCGATGTTGCTCTTTTTTATTTTCTTGACGACGATTTTCTTTGCATCCTTTTTTTCATTTTGGGTTGCTGCAATTTTGTTTATTGGGTTTATACTACAAATTCTAGTCTTGCCCACCCTCTTTTATTGGTGGCTGATGAAAACCAAGTCAACGGTGCGTATGGATAGAACTACATTGTCTAACGATGCAGGCGAATACTTTTTCGGATACAAAGAGTTGAAAATTTTTCAACACGAAAAAACACAGAAAAACGCATTGATCAAAGCGAGCGATCAATATGAACGATCATCTTTCAATCAAAAAAGGAAAGAAAGGCTTCATCAAACCATTTACACATGGGTCGGCTATTTTATCATTTGGCTTGTGTTGGCAGCAGGTGCCTATTTTGTATCAGATGGTGACTTGAACGGGATTTATTTAGCTGTATTTTTATTGCTATCGATCACACTGTTTGAAAACAGTGAAGTGTTAAGTGCCTTGCCGATTCATCTAGCAAACAGTCAGGAAGTTAGTGAACGTTTAAGTGAAGTGGAACCAACAGGTCATGAAGATATGAAAACAACAGTGTCCTCTCTTGGTTCATTACAAATGGAACAGCTGACTTTCAGTTATCCCAATGCCCTATCACCTGCTCTACTTGATGTAAGTTTTATTTTAAATAGAGGCAGTAAAACAGCTATTGTTGGGCCTAGTGGTTCAGGTAAATCAACGATTATTGACTTAGTTCTCGGTATCGAATCTACACAAGACGGACGCATACTATGGAATAACGAACTGGTTGAAAAGCTTGAACCTAGCTCATTATGGAAGCATTCAAATGTAGTATTACAAGAAAGTCATTTCTTTTACGGGACTGTTCGTGATAATCTATTTGCTGATTCAACTCACACAGATGCCGATATGCTCAAGGTCCTCGAACGGGTGAACCTATCTTATTTGGATCTCGATTCGCTTGTATTGGAAAAGGGCAGTAATTTATCCGGTGGGGAAAAACAACGACTAGCAGTTGCTAGAACACTATTGAAGCCAGAGGCTGAGCTTTGGTTGCTAGATGAACCGACTTCAAGTTTAGATACGAAAAATAAAGATAATATCTACCGACAACTTTGGAATGAAACAGAAGATAAAACCATGCTATTGATTACACATGAATTAACTCACTTAGAAGACATGGACCAAATCATCGTTTTACAAGAGGGTAAAATCGTTGAATCAGGAACCTATGAAGAGCTCATGAAGCGTCAAGGTGAATTTTTCCAAATGAAACAGATTGAAGACTCTGTCTTACTATAAGTACAATCGGTAGCCAAACGGTTTGGTGCGCTACCCCCGAATAGACACACTCAAATCAGGGGTAGAACATAAAAAAAGTGCGCTACCCCCGAATAGACGCACTCAAATCGGGGGTAGAGCATAAAAAAAGTGCGCTACCCCCGGATAGACGCGCTCAAATCAGGGATAGAGCATAAAAAAAGTGCGCTACCCCCGGATAGACGCGCTCAAATCAGGGGTAGAACATAAAAAAAGTGCGCTACCCCCGGATAGACGAACTCAAATCAGGGGTAGGGCATAAAAAAAAGTGCGCTACCCCCGAATAGACAAACACCCCAGTTAGGATTGTCGCGCTGCCAACCTGACTGGGGTGTTTGCATTTTCCTTTATCTTATTCATCTGTTATATATGATCATTATTCATCCTCATATAAAGAAGGGCTCTCTCTTAATACGACCCAAAAAGCTAAGATAATCGATCCGATCAACACAACCGGTGGTGCATATATAATTAGTAATTCTTCCATATGAATCACCTCAACTATTTATCGCCTTGGATATATCTCTTATCGAATAGAAATAACTTGAATACTAAATACAATGATGGAACAAGCATGACAAAGCCTAAAATGAATACGACGATCAATGATATTGCCATTGTTTCATTTGTAAATCCATCATGTACGGTTAAGTGAGGATAGAGTAAATAAGGATACTTTGAAATACCGTAAGCGTAAAAAGCAAATGCGAACTGCCCGAATAACAAAGTTACTGACCAGCCATAATTTTTCTTTTTGATAAGAAAATATACAGAACCAATAAAGAGTACAAAAGAAATAGCAAACATCCACCATAAATCAAAGATCAATTCTAAATGATCTGGATTATGCCAACGTAATTCGTATATGATTCCACCCGCGGTTATAATCAATGGCACAGCCCAAATTAAAGCGTATTTTCGCATTAAATTGGTTGCTTCAATATCTCCAGCCTTATCTGCATACCACGTCAGAAAAACGGCTGATATATACAATACAGCTACTACGGCTAAAATCACGATACTCCATGTCAATGGACTCGTAAATAGTGTCCAATAGTCCAAAACAGGTCCAGACTCAGTAATTTCAATGAATCCCCCTTCTGAAATCGCGAAAACGACAGAAAGTGATGCAGGAAATACTAAACCTGACGCCCCGTACATAAACGCATATCCGTTATGGCCTGTTGGTCCATAGGTTTCGAAAGCATAGTAAGAACCGCGTATCGCTAGTAAGATCAAAGCGATGCTGACAGGAACTAGTAGTACACTCCCATAATAGTAAGCTGTTGATGGAAAAAACCCGACGATTCCTACGAAGAAAAATACTAGGAAAACATTCGTGATTTCCCATACTGGCGAAAGATAACGTTGGATGACCTTCGTCAAAATATGTTCCTTGCCAGTTAATTTACTATAAGCATTGAAGAACCCTGCACCGAAATCTATGGAGGCGATCATCACATATCCAAATAAAAATGTCCATAAAACAGCCATTCCTAAAATCTCATAGCTCATCGACCCTCACCACCTTGTAATGATGCTAGATCTTTTTCTACTGGGTTTTGTTTAAACATACGCGTGAGCACAACGACGACACCGATACCTAGTACTAGGTACAGAATCGCAAACAATACGAACATCAATCCGACATGATCACTTTGTGTTGCCGCTTGGTCTACCGTCATAAAACCTCTTAAGATCCATGGCTGTCTTCCAAATTCAGCTAGCCACCATCCTGATTCGATCGCTATCATAGATAAAGGGCCACCTAGCAAAATACAAAATCGAAACCATTTTTGTCGGATCCAATTCCAGTTGTAACGTGTTCCTATTACATAAATCAACCCTAAGAAAATCATCAATGAGCCAATCGTAATCATAATGTCGAAGAAATAGTGAATGAACAAAGGTGGTTGCTCTTCTTCCGGGAATTCATTTAACCCTATCACTTCAGCAGATGGATTATTAAACGCTAAAATACTTAGCGCATATGGTATTTCAAGCGCATAGCGGACGTTTTGATCGTCATCCAATATGCCCATATATATGAGTGGTGCTTCTGTTTCTGTTTCAAAGTGCCATTCTGCTGCAGCTAACTTTTCTGGTTGGTGCTCTGCCAAGTACTTACCAGAAAAGTCTCCGAGTAATGCTGATGCAATTGCAAATACTAAACCAACTTTCATCGTCAAGTGCAAGCCTTTTTTATGATATGTTTGTTTCGAACCACGCAATAAGTGAAAGGCAGCGATTGAAGCCAAAATAAATGCTGAAGTCATGAACGCCGTAGCGACAACGTGCGTCACTTTTGTCCAAGTTGCAAGGTTGAACATTGCCATCAATGGATTCACGCTTGTTAACTGTCCATTAACAATTTCAAACCCTTCTGGCATGTTCATAAACGCATTGACCGTTGTTATAAAGAATGCCGACATTGCAGCTCCTATAGCAACTGGAACGAGTAATAATAAATGTTTTTTAGGATTTTCAAAGCGATCCCAAGTATATAGATATATACCTAAGAATATTGCTTCGAAGAAAAAAGCGAATACTTCCATGAATAAAGGTAAGGCAATCACATGCCCGGCTAATTCCATGAACCTTGGCCAAAGAAGACTTAATTGCAAGCCAATCGCCGTTCCTGTAACTACACCTACAGCTACAGTTACAACAAATCCTTTGGCCCATCTTCTTGCCATTAATAGATAATGAGGGTCATTTCGTTTTATGCCGATCCACTGTGCAATCATAATCATTAAAGGTACGCCAACACCAATCGTCGCAAAGATAATATGAAAGCTTAGCGTCAACATGGTAAGCATTCGACTTCCAAATACCGGATCATCAAATAACATGTTTCTCCCCCCATGAAGTAATATCATGTATCAATTACTATTATACCCTATCTGTTCTTGACTAAAGCTTATATCTATGAAGGTTATATGGCTTTATTATGTACTATTTGTGAATGAATCTCATTTTGCTGAAACAAATAATAATTACATTTTATGTATTTTGAATCTATTAAAATGATGGAAACTGTCTTGATATTCTTGACATTTCCTCAATAACATTAAAACAAACCTTTGTTGAATGAACAAAACAAAAACAGACCTCTTAAGAGTGAAATACTCATAGAGGCCTGTTAGATATCTACAATGTTGCATGATCAGGACGATTATTGATAAATAGCGACAAAACAAAACCAATGAGAGAGATTATGGCTGCTACGTAGAAGGATACAACTACACCATTAATTTCACCGGCGACTCCAGCATTCGGTGTAATCTGGTGTGTCATGACAGAAACGAGCAAAGCTGTTCCAACCGCGCCTGATATTTGGCGGAACGTATTATTCATTGCCGTACCATGTGGCAAGTATTTTTCAGGTAAAACATTCAGCCCAGCTGTTGTTGAAGGCATCATAATCATCGCGATGGAAAGCATCCGCAATGTGTTAGATACAGTTAAATATAAAAACGACGTGGACTCATCTAGATTTGTAAACAACAACGTTGTGAGAAAGAGGCCTAGCGAACCAATGATTAACAACCAACGCGGCCCAAACTTGTCGAATAACGTTCCTGTCACAGGATTCATGAGTCCCATTAAAATTGCTCCAGGCATCAACATGAGGCCTGATTCCAACGGTGAGAAGCCTAGCATATCTTGCATAAAGATTGGTAGTATGATCGCTCCGCCTATCATTGACATAAACGAAACCATACCAATCGCTGTCGCAATCGTAAAGGTTTTAAATTTAAAAATTCGAAACTGTAAAATTGGCGTTTCCATTCGTAATTGTAAACGAATGAAAAAGAATAAAGTGATTGAACCCACTACTATTGAAATAATGGTTTCTGTCGCTAACCAACCAGCATCTCCTGCTACACTGAAGCCATAAAGTAATCCGCCGAATCCAAGTGTAGACAAAATAATTGATGGTATATGAACGGATGGGTATGTTTGTTTTGTTATGTTTTTTAAAATAAAGTAAGCAACAATCATATCGAAGATCGCGATTGGTAAGACAATATAAAACAAAATACTCCAATGATGATTTTCAACAAGGTAACCGGATAATGTCGGTCCAATTGCTGGTGCAAAAGCAATGATTAGACCAAAATACCCCATCGCTTTTCCTCGTTTATCAATCGGGAAAATTAAAAAGAGTATGGTTTGCATCAACGGCATGATAATTCCAGCGCCCGAAGCCTGAAATACTCGGCCGACAAGGAGAATTTCAAAACTCGGTGCAATTGCACATAATAAGGACCCAAACGCAAAAAGACCCATTGCCGACAAAAAGAGTCCGCGTGTTGTAAATCGTTCAATCAAAAAAGCAGTAACAGGAATCATAATCCCATTAACGAGCATGAAAATGGATTGAAGCCATTGACCTAAATCCGCTTCAATCTCTAAGTCCCTCATTATATAGGGTAACGCCGTACCTAGTAACGTTTGATTTAAAATTGCTACAAAAGCTCCAGATAATAATGCGATCATCAAAGGAACTTTTTTTATTTTACTTCTTTCTTCATCTGTCATGGTGGACCTTCCTTCTATCTTCACAAATTAAATATTAGTATAACAACTTAGTAACCCGAAATAAATAGATATGATTAATAATATTATTTATAAAATTTCCTCGCATAATAGCTCATATTCATGTTAAAAAACAAAAACTCTAAAAGTCATCTGACTTTTAGAGTTTTTGTTTTATGTATGGCGGAGGAGGAGGGATTCGAACCCCCGCGGGCCGCAAAGCCCCTGGCGGTTTTCAAGACCGCTCCCTTCAGCCGAACTTGGGTACTCCTCCAAAGAGTAAATGGTGGACCCTGCAGGACTCGAACCTGCGACCGATCGGTTATGAGCCGATAGCTCTAACCAGCTGAGCTAAGGGTCCTAAGTATTTAATGGGGCGACCGGTGGGAATCGAACCCACGAATGCCGGAGCCACAATCCGGTGCGTTAACCACTTCGCCACGACCGCCATATGTAAAATGTTTAATTCATAAAAAATAGCGGCGGAGGGAGTCGAACCCACGACCTCACGGGTATGAACCGTACGCTCTCGCCAGCTGAGCTACGCCGCCATATGGCTCCAGCGGCAGGATTCGAACCTGCGACCAATTGGTTAACAGCCAACTGCTCTACCACTGAGCTACGCTGGAATATAATATAGTAAATATTAAGTGAAACACGCTTTGCTTAATATGCTCAGTGCTCGTCGTGTGTCCACTCCTCGTCAAACCTACTCAGAAGATCTTTCATGATGTTTACGGTTCGCTACGCTAAAATTTAAGTTAAATAATTTTGTGTTGAAAACGCACACTCGTCTATCGCGGAAAATTCATTTCGCAATTTTCGACGACGAAATATAATTTATCATGTTCCTTCATGATTGTCAATCCTATCTTGCCAAAGTTTTCGATTAAAATTTTAGCGGATGATATAGGTTGGTCAAAATAAGAATATAACCTACCAAATCAATCATTTAAAGCCTTGCATCTTCATCAATAGCTTAGCTACCTTTATAAAAATTATAACCGCTCCCTATTATAGAAAGCGGTTATTCACAAACATTTCATTAGTGATTGTTTTTAACTTCTTGTGCTACGTTTGATGCATGATCTCCAATTCGCTCTAAGTTACTGATCATATCGACGAACACAATCCCTGCTGTTCCATTACATATGCCTTTATTTAGACGTAAAATGTGGTTTTTCCGATAAACTTTTTCCATATTGTCAATTTCGTTTTCTTTTGCCATTACGGCATCGGCCAGTTCGTCGTCCATTTTTTCGAATGCTTCCAAAGCCTGTGAAACTGTCGAGATAGTCAGATCAAGCATTTCATTTAAGTCTTGCATCGCATCTTCAGTAATAATCACTTTATTTGTCAGTTTATACTCATTTAGCTCAAGGACGTTTTCAAAGTGGTCCCCTATCCGTTCGATATCACGGACAATATTCACGATACTTGAGTGTAACGTACTATCCGCTTCAGTAATCGATGTACTTGAAATTTGTACAAGATAGTTCGTAATCTTCTTATCCAAGTCATTAATCGCATGTTCGAATTGATAAGCCATCTCTGAGTGTTTTCCGCTGTTTGTATTCACGTAGTCTCTTGTCTCTTGCAATCCTTGTACAGCTAATTCGCCCATACGCAACGTCTCTTGTTTCGCTTGGTTAATCGCTACAGAAGGTGATTGCGCAATAAATATCGGATCCAAGTGTTTTGGTTTATAATCAATGACTTGATCCTCACCAGGAACAATTTTCGTTACAAGTACAGCTAATAAAGCGATGAACGGAAACTGAATAATCGTATTCGTAATATTGAACGTACCATGAGCAAATGCGATGGTCATTTTCGGTTCCAATGCCAGCACTTCTTGCATCCAAGAGATTAAGCTTGTAAATGGAGGCAAAAGTATTAAAAAGAGGGTTGCCCCGACTAGGTTAAAAATAACATGCGTTGCGGCCGCTCGTTTAGCTGCTACACTGGCACCAATTGCTGCAATAACTGCTGTAATGGTAGTACCGATGTTGTCACCAAACAATACAGGTAATGCAGCTGCTAACTCAATCGCGCCTTCTGCATGTAACGATTGTAAAATCCCGATCGTTGCAGAAGAACTTTGAACGATGACCGTAAAGATTGTTCCGACTAGTACTCCTAATAATGGAATTTCACTCATCGATACGGTTAATTCTTGAAATGTATCTAATGTTCGAAGCGGTTTCATACCTTCACCCATTAGTTCGAGACCATAAAACAATGCACCGAAACCAAAGAAAACTTGTCCCAAATAATTGATTCGATTGTTTTTAAAGAAGAATAGTAATAATGTACCTACTGCAATAATCGGAAGTGCATACGCAGAGATATCGATACCGATAATGAACGCTGTAACCGTTGTACCGATATTCGCTCCCATGATGACTCCAATTGCCTGTCTCAGTGTCATGAAGCCTGCGTTTACCAAACCAATCGTTAACACAGTTGTTCCTGTACTCGTTTGTATTAATACGGTAACGACTATACCAGCGAGAACTCCCATAAATGGGTTCGTTGTAAAACGATCTAAAATTTCTCTTAGTTTATCGCCGGCTGACTTTTGGAGGCCATCCCCCATATATTTAATTCCGAATAGAAAAATTCCTAATCCACCAATGAATGGGAATATCATTTCTTGAACAGATACATCTCCCATTGATTTCACCTCTGTTTAATTATTAACCCTTTCACATTATGTAGAACAAAGTCGTTTATTGTAAACGGTTAAGGTGAAAAATTTACACAATCTTTACAATCGAGAATAATGGTAAATTATTCTGTAGATCGGTCGACCTCTTTAACTACAATCCTTGTTCCCTCAATTTGCACAATCTCAACCTTTTTATCCATTTCAATCCACTTTCCTTCAGAAACTGCACTGTATTTTTCTTCATTTACTACAATCGTTCCCGTCGGTCGCAAAACCGTTTTTGTAATGCCTCTTTCTCCGAGCAAGCTTTTATATTCGTCATTTAATGAATTGTACCCCGCTTCACTCGTCAGCTGATCATTCAAAGCTATTTTTGACCACATATTCCTTTTCGGAAATATTTTTAATAAAAACAAGCTACTCAAACTACCTAACAAAACACCCGCAGAACTATAAAAAGATGCTACCCAACCTGGTGCAGTGAACCCGATGATAAAAATCATTAACAATAAACCAATAACACCCAATGTACCATCATTGATTAACTTTCCGTCTAGAACCACTAACCCAAGCCCTAATAAGAAAAAGGCCGTAATGGTCAGTAATTGTAAAGAATCCAGATAAAAAGAAAAGTAATAGGCTATAAATCCAAGTCCTAAAATTGCTCCTACACCTTTAATTTTTACAAAAAGCTCACCAAACAAGAAAAACAACCCTAAAAAAGGAATTAAAAACACGAAAAAATTATGATCTAAAAGCATTTCTCTCCCCCGCATTTCTACATGACTAAATATTTTTATTCTTCTCTTTATTTTATATAATAATATTGTAGAAATAAACTAATATTGAAACCAATACGTTTTATCAAGTGTTAATATGGTAAATTGAATCGGTTTTGTGTTATTATCTATATTGGATATTTATTTTTCTAAAGATTAAAGGAGAGTTGTAGCATGCCTGCAATTACACACCGTAAGGATACGAGACCTGTACGTGTAGGAGATGTTGTCATTGGTGGAACAGACGAAGTTATTATTCAATCGATGACGACAACAAAAACACACGATGTTGAAGCTACTGTTGCAGAAATTCACCGGTTAGAAGACGCCGGCTGTCAAATCGTTCGTGTAGCATGTCCGGATGAACGTGCAGCAAATGCACTTCCAGAGATAAAGAAACAAATTAATATACCGCTTGTCGTTGATATACACTTTGATTACCGTCTCGCATTGAAAGCGATTGAAGGCGGCGCGGACAAAATCCGGATTAACCCTGGTAATATCGGTAAAAGAGAACGTGTTGAAGCTGTTGTAAACGCAGCAAAAGAAAAAGGTATTCCAATTCGAATTGGAGTCAACGCGGGATCATTAGAAAGACACTTGCTAGAGAAATATGGATACCCTACAGCAGAAGCAATGGTTGAAAGTGCGCTTGAGCATATTAAAATACTCGAAGATCTAGACTTCTACGACATTGTGGTTTCATTGAAAGCATCTGATGTTAACTTAGCGATTGAAGCATATGAAGAAGCCGCTAAACAAATTCAGTACCCGCTTCACCTTGGTATCACTGAATCAGGTACATTTTTTGCTGGTTCTGTAAAAAGTGCAGCAGGTCTAGGAGTTATTTTAAACAAAGGGATTGGAAGTACGCTTCGAATTTCTCTAAGTGCTGATCCTGTACAGGAAGTGAAGGTAGCAAAAGAATTGTTGAAATCATTCGGCTTAGCTGCTAACGCTGCAACATTAGTTTCATGCCCTACTTGTGGAAGAATCGAGATCGATTTAATTTCCATTGCGAATGAAGTCGAAGAATATATTCAAAAAATCCACGCACCTATTAAAGTTTCTGTACTTGGTTGTGCCGTAAACGGACCAGGTGAAGCGAAAGAAGCAGATATAGGTATTGCAGGAGCACGCGGCGAAGGTTTACTATTCCGTCACGGAAAAACCGTCCGTAAAGTTCCTGAAGAAACAATGGTTGAAGAATTGAAAAAAGAAATCGATATTCTTGCTGAAGAGCATTATCGAAAACAAGAAGAAGAAAAACAAAAACTAAACACGTAATTTTACTAAGACAAAGCCGGTGATGAGAATATACGCTCGTTACCGGCTTTTTGTTTATTCAATTCTAAATAATTGGGTTTACCATCAGTCGGAAAATGACTGCAAACATCGATAATATAATGGCGGCATTTCCCAATATTAAGCTGTTTTTCCGTATTGCATATACGCCCAAAACTCCTCCAATTATAGCGAAAAATATCGTCCATATAAAGAACGAAATCACCGCTACGCTAAGTGCTAACCATCCCCATCCGTGCTGTGCACGTACTTTCATATTCGTTCGTTTATCATATTTCCTTACTTCTGAACGGCTTGATTCGTGAGGATTGATTGCTGGTGCATCCGCAGTAAATTCCGTATCATAATGATCTATTGACTCTACTTCTTGTTTCGAGTCTGTGTTTTGTTCATTGACATGACTGGTTGATGTGAAATCATCCTGGTTAGAAGTGTATTCTGAATCATTATTATATTGATCATCTTTCATGATTGCATGCCTCCACTTTATTTTCGTATCTCTAGTCTGTGTATAAGTGGTTATTTTATGAATGAAAATTATTATTTTCGTCACAATTGGGTTGGTTCGCATGAGACATCTTCGTTGTTCATACATATATATATATATAAATGAAATGACTACAGAAAGGTTGATCCCATGATTAAGCAACTCGTTCGGATGAAGTTAGCACAAACATCACCTAAGGAAATCGTTCAATATAGTCAACGGTATAATATCCCGCTTACTATGAGGCAATCTGAAGAATTACTCGATTTCATCCACACAAAAAAAATCGACCCTTTTTCGGAAAAGGATCGATTGAAAACATTTTCTTATATTGAACAAAATATAGGTCGTCGAGAAGCCAATAATGCGAAGAAATTATTGGAAAACTTAGCTAAAGAGTATAACTTAGACCACTTGTTATAGTTTACCCTTATTGATTAACAATTTTATCTTTTAAATCTTCATCGAAAGCGCCGTTTTTCAACATGTCAATTTCAAATTTGTAAGGTGGCTTTCGGTTCTTTTTATCTTCACCGACATACGGTGTTTCCAATATTTTAGGTACTTCATTAAATTCAGGGAGATGAATGACACGGTGCAATGCCTCAAACCCAATGTAACCGAATCCTATATTTTCATGTCGGTCTTTTCTTGCACCTCTTTCATTCTTACTGTCGTTAATATGAAGTACCTTTAAACGGTCTAATCCAATAATGTCATCAAATTCTTTTAACACGCCGTCTAAGTCATTCACAATATCATAACCGGCATCATGGACGTGACAAGTATCAAAGCAAATAGACAAACGATCATTATGTGTGACGCCATCAATGATGTTGGCGAGTTCTTCAAAGCTACGACCACACTCTGAACCTTTTCCAGCCATTGTTTCCAATGCGATTTGAACGGATTGATCTTTTTCAAGTACCTCGTTCAATCCTTCGATGATTCGCTTGATACCAACATCAACTCCAGCTCCCACATGAGCTCCTGGGTGTAAGACAATTTGTTTAGCACCAAGCGCCTCTGTCCGTTCAATTTCACTACGTAAAAAATTGACGCCTAATTCAAAGGTTTCAGGTTTTGTTGTGTTTGCAATGTTTATAATGTAAGGGGCATGGACAATGATTTCATTGATTCCATGCTCTTTCATATGAGCTTTACCTTGCTCAATATTTAATTCCTCAATTGCTTTTCTTCTTGTGTTTTGTGGAGCTCCTGTATAAATCATAAATGTGTTGGATCCATAAGAAACTGCTTCTTCACTAGATGCCAATAACATTTTCTTTCCGCTCATTGAAACGTGAGAACCTAAAATCATTCCCGTCTCCCCTTCCTCTATTTTCTCTTTTTCCGAAATTGGTCTCTTTTCATTTGTTTTTTAATCCGTTCTTGTTCAGATTTCATTTTCTTTTTATAGCCAGGTTTCACTTTTTTCTTTCTTCTGACTTGCTGCCACGCTTGAGCATCTAGTTCAGATTCTTTTCTCTCACGCTTTTTCCGTTCATTCCACTCTTTGACTTCAACCCATTCACCTTGTTTAATATCCATATTTGTAAATGAAAGGCCGCGTTCTTCCAATTTTCCAATTAAGGCTAAATCTTTTTCTTCATAAAAGCTGACTGCTGTTCCTTCAAGACCTGCTCTTGCCGTACGGCCTACTCGGTGAATATACGAATCCATTTCTTGCGGTAACTGAGCGTTAAAGACATGACTAATTCCAGGAATATCGATCCCTCTTGCAGCCAAGTCAGTCGCCACAATATATTGAAAACGTAACGACTTCAACTCTTGAAGCATACGTTTACGCTCTCGCGGCTTTAGCCCACCGTGTATTAAACCAACTTCAAAGCCTTTCGATATCAATTCATTCGCCAACTCATCCGCATCTTCTTTCTTATTGACGAATACTAATGCGATATATGGATTAATCAACTCTGAAGCCTTGATTAATAAGTCTGCACGATTCCGGTGCCGCAACGGAACCAAACGGTGCTCCAGTTTCTCTGGACCAAACGAACCGTGGTCTACTTCAATATGAAGTGGATGATTTAAATAACGTTTTAATAATGGCTGCAAACCTTTTGGAATGGTTGCTGAAAAAATCATAGTCTGAATATCTTCTTTTAGTCGATACAAAATTTGGTCTACTTCATTGATTAAACCTAAATCAATCGTCAAATCAGCTTCATCTAGAACGACTGTATTCACAGACGCGGTTTTAATTGCCTGTTCCTTCATAAAATCAAGGATTCTTCCAGGCGTACCAACAATTAAATGTGGCTGGTTTTTCATTTTTTGTAATTCGCGGCTTTTATCTGTGCCACCAATGACCAACCGAGCATTCCATTCAACCTGATCATCTGCGAGATGAATTATTTTTTTGACTTCATCAAAAATCTGAATCGCCAACTCACGTGTCGGTGCGATTACAATTTTTTGTACAGATGAATCTGTTGTGTCGATTTGTTCGAATAACGGGATTAAATAAGCATGTGTTTTCCCAGAACCTGTCTGAGATTGTCCAATAATACTCCGTTTACTGAACGACTGAGGGATCACCTCATGTTGGATCTCAGTTGGCTTTTTAAAGCCTAATTGGTGAATAATTTGAAGCATATTCTCGCTTAGTGCATAATCATTAAACATTTTAGTCATAAGACGAATTCTCCTTTAAAACTGCCATCTTTTATTATAAATCACAATAGAATGAATTGCCAACGACTTAACACTTTGTAAAAGTTACTCATAGGCCTTATAATAGGTTTAGAGAGATATTATTGCGATTTGAGGAGGAACCAATCAATGGAAGTCATCAAAATAGCCCCTAGAGGTTATTGTTATGGTGTGGTTGACGCAATGGTCATCGCAAGTAATGCCGCAAAGGATCCAAACCTACCTCGGCCAATTTACATTCTTGGGATGATTGTTCATAACAGCCACGTCACTAACGCTTTCAAGGATGAAGGAATTATTACGTTAGATCAACGTGGAAAGTCACGTTTAGAATTATTAAAAGACATCAATGAAGGAACAGTTGTTTTCACTGCTCACGGTGTATCACCAGAAGTGAAGAAAGTCGCTGAAGATAAAGGTTTGACTGTTCTTGATGCAACGTGTCCAGATGTAACTCGAACCCATGATTTAATTCGTGACAAAGTAGCTGAAGGATATGAAATTGTATATATAGGTAAAAAAGGTCACCCAGAGCCTGAAGGTGCTGTTGGCGTCGCACCAGATCATGTTCATTTAATTCAAACGGAAGATGATGTCGATAACCTAACCATCGATCCTAGTTCGAAAATTGTCGTCACCAACCAAACGACAATGAGTCAGTGGGATGTACATGACATTATGCTTCTCGTACAAGAAAAATATCCACAAACAGAATTGGTTCAAGAAATTTGTATGGCTACGCAAGTTCGTCAAGAGGCAGTTGCTGAACAAGCAAAAGATGCCGACTTAACACTAGTCGTTGGCGACCCAATGAGTAACAACTCCAATCGGTTGGCACAAGTATCAAAAGAACTTGCCAATACAGAAGCATATCGAATTGCTGATGTTTCAGAAATCAAATTAGAATGGCTTGAAGGCTGCGAAAAAGTTGCCGTTACAGCTGGTGCTTCAACACCTACTCCGATTGCCAAAGAGGTCATCAAATTCATCGAGAATTATGATGAAAACGATGAATCGACTTGGTCAAGAGAAAGCCTTGTAACGAGCACAAAGATTCTTCCAAAAGTGAAGCCTAATAAAAAGCCAGCCAAAAAGAATCGTGCAACAATCAAAAAATAAAGTTCCTCACGTGAACGACTTTAATTAATTTAAAGCTGTTTCTATAAGCCTCTCAGCTAGGCTTATAGAAACAGTTTTTTACTTTCATTCGTGAAAAAGTCTCCATCATTCAATAGCTTGTCTCACCTTAAGATATCTCTCCCCCACTCTTCAATCAAATAAACAACCAGATCAATTACGATCACTCACCTTGTGCTTTTTCCTCAAATTTGTTTACCAATATATAGAATGTACTAAACAGGGATGAATGCGATATGAATTCAAATAGTGTAGTATAAAATACACAGGCGGTATATGATGAGCTTTTATCAATCAAACAAGTATGAGATTGAATCACTTCATCTACTTTTTCAAATAATAGGGAAAAGTAAACTTGATATGCTGCACAAGAACCACAATGGAAGCATGTTTATCTGAGTATTACTCCATGCGGATTCTCTACTAGTCTACTAAATTATCTTAAGAAGTAAGTTATTTCAGTATGAAATGACTGAGTACTTGTTTGTCTAGAAATTTTTGACTCAGTCCTGTATTATCAACCTATAAAGTTTTTGTTTGAATCAGTTAATATTTATAAATGACTTATCAAAAAATTACACATCGGAGGTTTGTATGAAGAAAAATACGTTATTATTCATTGCAACAAGTCTTATTTTTATACTGTTAACTGCTTGCAACTCTTCTAAAGATGAAACGAGCGAAGAAACAGTTAATCCTGACGATCCAATTGTGTTAGGTTCATTTGTTGATACAGAAGGTGGAATCTTAGGCAATATGGTTCTTTTAATCCTTGAAGAAAATGGTTACAACATAACAGATAAGGTGCAGTTTGGAACTCCTGATGTGCATAGGAACGCACTTTTACAGGATGAATTAGATATCGGAATCGACTATACAGGAAACGGACAATATTATGCTGAAAATGTCGATGAAGAAGTATGGAGAGACGCATCAGAAGGCTATGAGACCATAAAGAAATATGACGAAGAAAACAATGAATTAATATGGTTGGCTCCTGCTGATGCGAATAACACAGAAATGTTAGCCGTGAAAAAAGAGTTTGCAGAAAAAAATGGCTTAGAAACTTTGGATGATTTTGCAGACTATGTCAATGATGGCGGCGAAGTGACTTTAATTACGAGTCAGCTTTTCGCTGAGAAAGAACTCGGATTGCTCGGTATGGAAGAAGAATACGGTTTCAACTTAGATTCAGATCAAATCATCATGCTTCCACACGGGAACACAGCTGAGATGATCAGTGCACTTGTTCAAGGAACAGATGATGTGAATGTATCACTTGTATATGGTACAGATGGATCGCTCCCTGACTTAAACTTAGTTGTTTTAGAAGACCCACTTTCTATTCCGCCTGTATTTGAACCGTCTGTCGTTGTCAGAGCAGAAGTATTAGAAAAATATCCTGACATTCAAAAAATCGTTGAAGATGTATTTGCGACAATTAATTTAGAGAACTTACAACATATGAATAAAGACGTTATCGTAGACGGACTATCACCAAAAGATGTCGCTAGAGACTACTTAACAGAAGAAGGATTTTTAGACTAAATACAGTCAAAAGGTGTTGGATGAATGATTACAGTTAAAGATAAAACATTGCTGCTGCTATCCTCTATAGGAGCAGCAGCATTTGTTTTTTTGAATCTCATAAAACATAAACCAAATCGAATTTTACCTGGAGAACCGTATTCAAGCTTCGATATTTTCGGAAATATAGGTATAACACTCTTTCTTGTATGGGGTGTATTCATAGTTATCTCTTTTGTTGAACTAAAGCATAAAAACCAAATCATCTTTATATTAACAACAGGTTTATTGATCTCTTTATTTTGGTTATTACTTTCCAATGTTGAAGCGTTGATTGATGGGGAATCTTCCGCGCGTATAAGTTTCTCGGCAGGTTTTTATGTGCAAATATTTTGTATCTATATGCTTTATTCAACTTATACGGAACGGATTAAAGATCATACATATATTAAATGGATTGGATTATTGAGTATTGTGGGTGTTTTCTATTACTTTACGAATACGGATGCATTCTCACACCTTTCATTAGTAAAAGAATATGCAATTAAAAAAGAGCAATTTTATGATCACCTAAGAATTCATGCACTTCTTACATTTGCTTCGGTCATTACTGGTGCAATTATTGCGATTCCTCTAGGAATTTTAGCGTATTCTAGAAAAAAATTAGAAGATAAAATTATGGTTCCATTGAGTATTATCGAGACGATTCCAACGTTTGCTCTTTTCGGTGTGTTGCTAGTTCCACTCGCAGGGTTAGGAAATCTGCCTTTTTTTGAACAAATAGGAGTAAGTGGCATAGGATGGGCCCCTGCTTATGTTGCTCTAACACTATACACTTTGCTTCCTATTGGTAGAAATACGTTAACCGGCTTTCATTCTGTTGATCGAAACGTTATTGAAGCCGCAGCGGGTATGGGAATGAGCAACAGACAAATTTTACAAAAGATTGAGCTCCCATTAGCGTTTCCGGTCATTTTCACAGGTATACGCATAGCTTTTATACAAACAATTGGAGGAGCTGTGCTCGCTGGACTAGTCGGCGGCGGTGGATTGGGAACATTTGTATTTCTCGGTCTTGGTGAAGCTTCACCTGACTTGATTTTGTTAGGAGTGCTTCCAATCGTATTTTTCACCATCCTGCTGGACTATATTTTACGAACCATCGAAAAGATAATCGGGGGTATGATCTATGATTAACATCGAACATGTAACAAAAAAATATGGTGATTTTATTGCCGTGAATGACCTCTCACTAACCGTCGAATCCTCTGAATTCTTAGTCATACTCGGACCGTCCGGTTGCGGAAAATCAACTCTATTAAGGCTGATCAATAAAATGATCGAAAGAAATGATGGAGTTGTCATGATCAATGGTGAAAATATCGATGACTTAAAAGGTGTGGAATTAAGAAAAACGATTGGATACGTTATTCAAAATATTGGATTGTTTCCGCATATGAACGTCCATAAAAACATTGCAACAGTGCCCCGTTTGTTGAAGTGGAAAGAAGATACAATTGACCAACGAGTCGCTGACATGCTTACTTTAGTCGGCTTGGAGCCTTCGACTTATAAAGATAAAAAGCCTGCACAATTATCAGGCGGAGAGGCCCAACGTATTGGAGTTGCACGAGCGATGGCATCAGACCCTGCTATTCTTCTAATGGACGAACCATTTGGAGCGGTAGATCCGATCAATCGGTTAAGATTACAAAAAGAATTTAGAAAGATTCAACGAAAACTTAAAAAAACCGTTGTCTTTGTTACTCATGATACAGATGAGGCACTGCTTCTTGCAGACCGTATTTGTATCATGAATAAAGGAGAAATTGTTCAAGTTGATTCACCAGAAAACATCGTTCTTCACCCTAAAAATGATTTCGTAAAAGACTTCTTTAAAGAAGAAGGCATTTTGACCATTTTGTCACGAAAACCTGCAGTGGATTATGCAGAACCGATCGAGGTAGATGAAAATCCACTACATAAAGATGCGACGATGAGAGATGTACTATTAAAAATGTTAACGACTGGACAAGATCGTGTATCTCTTAGTAACGGCAGTATTTCTTGGGATGCTTTATTACAAATCGCTGGAAGTGATGTTCATGAAAGTGAATAAAAAAGGCCTTATTGTTGCAGCGTTTCTCACGATAGTCTTAGCCGTTATAGTGATTTACTCGAAGGGATTTGAACAGGTTCTCTACAGATTTTTCAGCTCGAAAAACGAAGAAGGATCCCGAACACTACTAGCTGTTTATTTTTTTGAACATCTGTGGATGGTTTTATTATCAAGCTTGATTGCAATTGTACTTGGAACGTCGATCGGTATTTTTATTACGACTAGTTACGGCCGTGAATTTAAGGAACTCTTATTAAAAACAGTCAACTTAGGTCAGGCCTTTCCATCCCCTGCTCTACTCGCTCTTGCAGTTCCTATTTTAGGCTATGGAATTAAAGGTGCACTTATCGCACTTGTCATTTATATATTAATGCCGATTGTGTACAACGTTGTCATTGGGATTGAAGAAGTACCGAAAGATATCGTGGATGCCGCAAAAGGTATGGGGATGTCTGAGGTAGAAGTCTATAGAAAAGTAAAGATTCCATTAGCTCTAAATGTCATTTTAGGTGGAATCCGTACAGCTCTTGTAATAAACATTAGCGCGACAACGTTAGCAGCTACTGTTGGGGCTGGTGGTCTAGGTGTATTAGTCGTGAACGGAGTAAAAACTTTCGATATGGTCTTAATTTTGGAAGGAGTTATTCCAGTAACGTTACTTGCAATTATTGTAGAACTGTTATTAAAAACGCTGCAACAAAGGCTAATTTGGAATGCATAAGTACTATTAGATTGGTGGAAAAAGAGGAATTAAAAAATCTCTCAGTCAAAGACTTTACAAGTTCATATAATTTCAAAATGACGTGGAGCTCATCGACTAAGATCGCCTCCACGTCTTTTATAATTTGGATTGGTATCTTCACTTATAGGCATTCCAACAACATATGATGACTTTTATAAGTTCGGGCTTTCAGAAACGGCTTTTTGTGTGTCAATTGCTGGATCAACCGTTATGTCATAATATACATTTGACACTTTTGGAACTTCATTACTTATTCGTCGAGCTATTCGATCTAAAACACCATCAGGTATTTTCGCTCGCATCATTCTTGTTGAATTTATTTTTTCGATCATTTTAACCAATATAGGGTATGACCATTTTTCGCCCTTAAAATCCCACTCAGGGTGTAACAAAACTGTATAAAACTGTTCCAATTGGTTTTCTAAACCTGCTTGGAAAACTTCAAACTTTAAAATGGCTTCACTTTCACGTAAAACTTGGATGCGTTCTTCATTAACCTTACCTTTTATTTTACCTGCCAATCCAGTGAATGAAAGCGACTGCTTGTCCAGAATATTATCTGGAACCCTAAGGATTCTCCCGAGCTCTTCAACTTCTTGTCTGTGTAACGATTGGAGTGGCTTAAGCATGCTTAACCCTAGCATACTTGATTGATGGAATGGATTGTTTTTTTCATCTTTATCACTATATAGTATGCTCGAAGCATACCACTTGATCGTCTTCATCTGACTAACCTCTCGTTGAACGATGTTAATCAACTGATTTTGAACGGCGAGTTCTTTTTCCTCGTTTATCTCAACTTCTTTTAAATTTTCAAAGAAAGAATCCTTTTCATCTAACGTAATAATATTCATATCAAATCTTTCTGCTAATACATTAGTTGTTTCTTCAGGTTCATTCTTTCGCAACAATCCATTATCAATGAATAGAACAACCAATTGGTCTGCAATGGCTTTATGAAGAAGTGCGGCTAAAACGATTGATTTGACGTCTCCGTTGACGGGAAGGATGACCTCTTCTTTTCTTATCGTTTCTAGAATTTCAGCTACACTTTCATCCATATAATTTTTCATCGTCCATTGACCGGTGCATTGACATATATCATATAAAAAATTTCGTAAAAGATCATCGCCATTTTTAGTCGCTTCCATTTCGGGGTGGAATTGAATTCCATAAATATGCTCTTTCTCCGAGCTAATTGCAGCGATTGGACAACCTGGCGAATGGGCAAGAACCGAAAAACCTGCTGGTGCTTTTTTCACGCGATCGCCATGACTCATATGAACCGTGTTATAGGCAGGTAAGCCATTAAATAATTTGCTTCGGGAATCTACCTCGATTTCGACAATACCAAACTCATTTTGTTTTGTATCATCAACCATTCCACCGTAAAACTGTGTGATTACCTGCAGGCCATAACATACTCCCAACATAGGTACATTCAGATCAAATATTTTCGGATCCGGTTTTGGTGAACGGTTCGTGTAAACACTCTCAGGGCTTGCACCAAAAATAATACCATTTGGTCTCATGCTTTTTACTTCTTCTGCAGTGATTGTCGGCGAAACGAGTTCAGAATAAACATTTAACTCTCTGATTTTCCTTGTCATTACTTTGTTCAATGGACTTCCAAAATCAATAATAATAATTTTTTCGTTACTCGCTCTCATTCCATACACCTCATCTCTACGTACATATAGATAGAGGTACCCGTTCTGCACATCAAATTAACTAAACGGATTTAGGATTGATCAGATTAGTCCTATGAATGGTTTTCATCATAGTTCCTTTCACGGTTACCGGTAATTTGGTTTACCAATAGCCAATTACTCAAAACACAATACTTATGAAGAAGTATTTCAAAGTTATTCAGATAAGTTCTCTTCATAAATGTTTCATTTTCAATAAACCAATCGCCTATGATAGAATGAATTAACTATCATTTACAGGTTAGAAAGGATTGATTAAGTCTTGGTTAATAAAGTTGCTGTAATTACAGGTGCTGGAAGCGGCTTAGGCGCATCTTTAGCAAGAAAATATTCGAACGATGGATTTCATGTTTGTTTACTAGGAAGAACTGAAGATAAGTTGGAAAATACTGCGAAGACATTACCGAATGAAAGTTATTCAATTTTCTCTGTAGATGTTTCGTCTAAACAAGAGGTAGCGAATGTCTTCGCTAATATAAAAGAGAACCTTGGTTCCGTAAATGTTCTTGTTAATAATGCGGGCGTTGGTGTTTTTGATTTAGCTGAAAATATAACTGAAGATGCTATCCACCAAATGATCGACACCAACTTAAAAGGGACGATTTTCTGTACACAAGAAATACTCGCTGACATGAAAGAAAATAATAACGGCAGTATTTTAAATATCGTATCTACAGCTGGATTAGAAGGAAAAGAGACCGAGGCAGTTTACTGTGCAAGTAAATTTGGTATGCGCGGATTTCATGAAAGTCTACTCGTTGAACTAAAAGATACAGACATTCACGTATTCGGCGCTTATATGGGCGGCATGGCTACAGAATTCTGGGACGGTATCTTAGATGAGTCAAGTACTGCAGGTCTTATGGACCCTGAAGATATCGCAGACATCATCTACCATAACGCTGCTCTCAGAAAAAATTTGAATGTAGAGCAAGTTGTTATAAAGAATCATTAAATGGTATTGGTAAAAAGAGCTAAATCCCTCAAGATTTAGCTCTTTTTTCTACCCTCTTTACTTTTCTATATTTAGTCAAAAACCCAACTCGGCAGCTGTAATTGACAGACAGTTTTTGCTTTAGGATTAAATATGACATTTCATTTACATATATCCTATCTCTCTCAATGAAGTAAATGAATTATATACAAGAATAACTAAGCTGAATGAGTTAAGAGAAGTAATTTAAAAAAGTGACAATTAGGGGTATAAGAGATGGGTCTTGGATTTGCCAATTTCGTTTTTACCTATCAAGGAATTTCGCGTTTATATGATATACTAGAATCAATTAACATATTAAAGTTGAACTAGTAATGTTTAGGAGAGATATTTATGAAATATTTTATTAGTCACTCGTCGAAAAACTTGCATTACGGTGAATCAATTGTTCAGTTATTGATCGATATTGGAGTACCACACGATGATATTATATTCACGAGTAAAAGTGGATTCGGAATTCCAAAAGGTGAAAATATATTCGAATGGTTAAAAAGCCAAATTGAAGATAAGCCATTTGTCATATATTTGTTATCTGATGATTACTACTCAAGTGTAGCTTGCTTAAATGAAATGGGTGCTGCCTGGATTGTAGAAAATGAACATATAGCACTATTCACACCTGGATTTAATCTTAACAATTCAAAATATAATGAAGGTGCAATAGACCCAAGAAAAATGGGTGTTTTTATTGATAATAAGTATGATATGTTAGAGTTTGTAACATTAATTTCAAAAAATGAAAACAGATTCATAAAGCCAGTAATTATAGATCAGGCAATCACTTCTTTTTTTAACTCAATTGAAAATTATCTTCATAACGGAAACAGTGTAAACAATCACAATTCAATAAATAGAGGAATTAATGAAACAAAAGAAGAATCCAAATTACATACTCCTGTCGAAGTAGATGAAAATAGTAAATCTCTATATATAAAGTTCAGTGATAGCATAAAAGAGAAAAAATTAAGTGATGAAGAGTTATTGTTAATAAATTATATGGTTGATATCGGCAAAACAACCTTAGGAGATAGGTGGATGGCTAAAGGTGAAGTACAAAATATTCGAAACTGGGAAGAGATAAATGAATTAAATAATTACTTATCAAGTAAATACAACACGGCTTTGAATAAATTAAAATTACGAAATTTTTTAGATGTATATAGTAAAACATCTCATGGAAATCCCAGAGAGTTTGTTTTAATTGAGTCGATTTCAAATCACTTATTAGACCTCCCTAGCAACATACAACAAGTATTAACTAAAACAAAAGAAAAGTATCACGAAGGAAGTATAAACACTATGGACTTACCTTTTTAACTTAAACAATAACCATTTTTTTAAAGAACTTAATCATAGTATAATGTAATTTTTAAACACTTATTGTTAGAGAAAAGGAGCTAAATCCCTCAAGATTTAGCTCCTTTTCGTATCCTATTTACTTCTCTATATTTGGGGTCAAAAACTCACCTGTGAAGGATAAATAGCTGGGAACTATTTGCTTAAATATTGCTCTAAACAAATAACTTCCCTTTAAATCCATCTAAATCAAGGCAAGTTGCCTTTGATTTCTTACTCCCCTATTCCCACTCAATCGTTGCCGGTGGTTTACTCGTAATGTCATACACAATACGATTCACATGTGGCACTTCATTTACAATTCGATTCGATACTTTTTCTAAAATATCATATGGGATTCTTGCCCAATCGGACGTCATACCATCAATTGAATTGACTGCGCGGATGCCTACTGTGTGATCGTATGTCCGTTGATCACCCATAACGCCAACACTTTGTATACCAGGTAAAACAGTGAAATACTGCCATACTGTTTTATCTAATCCTGCTAACATAAATTCTTCTCGCAAAATAGCGTCTGATTCACGAACAATTTCTAATTTTTCTTCTGTCACTTCTCCAAGGACGCGAATGCCTAAACCTGGTCCAGGAAACGGTTGACGCCAAACGATATGTTCTGGAATTCCTAATTCTTCACCTAGTTTTCGGACTTCATCTTTGAACAAAGTATTTAACGGTTCAATTAAATTCAATTTCATTTTTTCCGGTAGTCCACCAACATTGTGATGGCTTTTAATTGTTTGCGCAGTTTTCGTACCACTTTCAATGATATCCGTGTAAAGGGTTCCTTGTGCTAAAAAGTCAACGTCTTCAATTTTCGAAGACTCTTCATCAAAAATATAAATAAACTCATTACCAATTATTTTCCGTTTTTTCTCTGGATCACTGACACCTTCAAGTTTGGCTAAGAACCGATCTTTCGCATCAACTTGAATGACATTCATATGGAAACCTTCCTTGAACATCTTCATGACATCTTCAGCTTCATTTTTACGTAGTAAGCCATGATCAACAAAAATACATGTTAATTGATCTCCAATTGCTTGGTGTAACAATACAGCAACGACAGAGGAATCGACACCTCCACTTAATGCACAGATGACTTTTCGGTCTTTCACGGATTCTCGAATTTTTTCAATTTCTGTTTCAATGAAATTCTTCATCGTCCATTCGCCGCTGCATCCACAAATTTCATACACAAAGTTTTTCAAAAGGTCATTGCCATAAACCGAGTGACCTACCTCTGGGTGAAATTGAACGCCGTAAAACTTTTTCTCCTCATTACTGATCGCAGCAATTGGACAGGAAGGATTTTTGGCATCGACTTGGAAACCTTCAGGCATTTCCACAACATGGTCACCATGACTCATCCAGACAATTTGCTCTTCCGGCAATGTATGAAATGTCGCCGACTGGTTTCCTGTTAATGTTATTTTTGCTTTGCCGTACTCGCGCTGTGCAGCGGGTTCAACACGTCCGCCAAGTTTGTAGGCCATTAATTGCATGCCATAACAAATCCCTAAAACAGGTATGTCTAATTGGAAGATCTCTTCGTCAATAGAAAATGCATCATTCTCAAACACACTATTTGGGCCACCGGACAAAATAATTCCTGTTGGCTTCAGATCTTTTAGTTCTTTTGCGGAAAGGTCATTCGGATGGAGTTCACTATAAACGCCTAATTCTCTAATCCGACGTGTGATAAGTTGATTGTATTGACTGCCATAATCGAGTACAATGATTTTCTCTTCTTGCTTCATAAATACACCTCAGCTAATTTGATTCGTTACATTGAGTAATTCGGTGCTTCTTTTGTGATTTGTACATCATGTGGGTGGCTTTCTCTTAAGCCAGCATTCGTGATTCGAACGAACTGGGAATCTTCACGAAGTGCTTCTAAATCTTTTGTGCCGCAATATCCCATTCCTGAACGCAATCCACCAACCAATTGATAGAGTGTATCTGCAATTGAGCCTTTATAAGGGACACGTCCTTCGATTCCTTCAGGGACAAATTTCTTCGATTCACCTTGGAAATAGCGGTCCTTACTTCCTTTTTCCATAGAAGTTACAGAGCCCATTCCACGATAAACTTTATACTGTCGACCTTGAAAAACTTCTATATCACCAGGGCTTTCCTTCGTACCAGCAAACATACTGCCAAGCATCACAGCGTGACCGCCTGCAGCGATTGCTTTCACGACTTCTCCGGAGTACTTGATTCCTCCATCTGCAATAATGCTGACTCCATGTTTTCTAGCTTCGGTTGCACAATCATAAATAGCGGTAACCTGTGGAACACCTACACCGGCAACTACACGGGTTGTGCAAATGGAACCTGGGCCAATTCCAACTTTCACGACATCGACACCAGCATCGATTAATGCTTTTGTACCTTCTTTTGTCGCAACATTACCTGCAATTAAATTCACCTGTGGATAGGTTTCTCTCAATTTTTTGATTGCATCCAATACACCTTGTGAATGACCATGGGCTGTATCAATGACTAACGCATCAACACCAGCCTCAACGAGTTTCTGTGAACGAACAAGGACATCACCTGTCACACCAATGGCTGCAGCTACCAATAATCTACCTTGACGATCAACTGCAGAGTTTGGATATTCAATCACCTTTTCGATATCTTTAATCGTTATAAGACCTTTTAACACGCCGTTTTCATCAACTAAAGGAAGTTTCTCCACCTTATATTTTTGGAGAACTTTTTCTGCTTGCTCCAATGTCGTATCAACAGGTGCGGTAATAAGCTGTTCTTTTGTCATAACATCATCGATTGACAATGAATAATCTTCAATAAAACGAAGATCACGATTAGTGATGATTCCGATTAATTTTTGTTCTGATTCATTGTTGACGATTGGTACACCTGAAATCCGGTATTTACCCATCAAATGCTCAGCATCATAAACTTGGTTTTCAGGAAGAAGAAAAAATGGATTTGTGATCACGCCTCTTTCTGAACGTTTCACTTTGTCCACTTGTTCTGCCTGTTCTTCAATCGACATATTTTTATGGATAACACCAAGCCCGCCTTGTCTAGCCATAGCGATTGCCATGCCTGATTCAGTAACTGTATCCATTCCTGCACTCATAATAGGTATCTTCAAATTCAACGTATCCGTTAAAGACACCTCTACTTTAACATCACTCGGTAAAACGGTAGATTCTTGTGGCAGTAACAGTACATCATCAAATGTTAAGCCTTCTTTATTGAACTTGTTTTCCCACATATGTGTCGCCCCCTTTACGAAAATATTATTAAAAGACTATCAATCAAAATTTGCATTGTCAACACACCAAATAAATGTTCAACTAGTCACAAAATACTGACATTAATCAGTTGTTAAAAATGTGAATGGCTCTGTTTTCTGATTTGAAATATGAACTTGTAGAGATGGCATTTTTTCTTTCAATTGCTGTTGCAAACCTTCTTTCATCACTTGTTCGATATGATGTCCAGGGTCGATCATGGCAAGTCCCATACCTAAAGCATCATGAGCAGTGTGAAAATAAACATCTCCTGTAATTAGCACATCCGCTCCCATTCGCTTCGCTTGAGAGATATACTTATTTCCATCGCCACCAATAACCGCAATGGTGCGAATGTTTTTATCTTCTTTACCGACAAAGCGCAAGTTCGGAACATCATATGCTTTTTTTACGAGTTGTGCTAGTTCTCGAAGTTTCATCGGTTCTGCTAACTTCGCAATTCGACCTAACCCATAAGATTCGCCTTCAACTTTCAATGGATAAACATCATAAGCCATCTCTTCATAAGGATGAGCTTTTTTCGCTAACTCAATGGTTTGATTCAAAATCCCTTCCGGAACAATTGTATCCATTCGATACTCTTCCACTCGCTCTAATTCATCTTCACTTCCGATATATGGATTAGCTCCTTCTTGTGGTTTAAACGTACCGATTCCTTCAAGATTAAACGTGCAATGACTATAGTTACCGATAAACCCAGCTCCAGCATCGGCAAATGCTTGACGGATTTGGTTTTCATGACTTTTTGGTACATGAATGACGAGCTTATACAACTTTTCTTCAGTTGTTTTGACGAGCACATCTGTGTCCGTCAAATCTAGTTTTTCCATCAATAAATCATTTACGCCACCACGCGCGATGTCTAAATTGGTATGCGCCACAAAAAGAGAAATGTTATGTGTCAGTAATTTTTTTGTAATCCTTCCCTTTTCGCTATCCCAATTAATTTCTTTAAAAGGTTTAAAGATAAACGGATGGTGAGCGATAATTAGGTCGATTTCCTTTTCAATCGCTTCATCAACAACACTTTCAAGTACATCCAATGTAACCATAATTCGATTGGCATCACTATTGGGACTACCAACTTGCAAGCCAATCCGATCTCCTTCAAACGCTAACTTTTTTGGAGCAATCTCCTCCATGACATTCATTACATCCTTTACTTTTGTCATTGTAATTCCTCCTTAATCCATGTTTTTTGCTGTTCAAAAAGCTTGATTTTATCTTCATCTGGATGTTTCGCTTGCTTGATTTGCTGAATAATCTTTTGTTTCTTTTCCAGAACATGTTGCCATTTCTCTATAAAAGCCGGATTTTTTTCTTTCATGAGAAACGGTCCTAAATATATTTCTTTATCTGTTAATTGTTGAGAATGTTCACTTTTCTCCAAAACAAGGATTTCATAAATATAACCTTCATCGTTAATGATTCGTTCACCTATGATTTGATAGCCGTAACTTATTGAAAACGCTCTAATGGAAGAAGCATCGATGTTCGGCTGGAGAATCAATCGGTTGACGCCCTCTAGCTTCTCTGGGTGACTCTCAAGAATGGAACGTATTAGTGTACCTCCCATTCCAGCAATGACGATCGTGTCTACTTCATTTGGTTTGATTACCTCTAGACCATTGCCTAACCTGACGTCAATTTGCTTTTGTAAGTTCATTTTGTTTACTTGTGATTGAGCAGATTCATATGGTCCTCGATTGACCTCACCGGCAATTGCTTGAACGTCGGGTCGATTCAAACAAACAGCGCACGGCAAATAGGCGTGATCTGAACCGATATCTGCAAACTTCCTCACATTTTCAGGTAAAAATTCGATAACTTGATTTAATCGATTCGATATTTCCAAAGCGCTCATACCTTTCCAGTATTAAAAAATCCAGAAACAAAAGAATTTCTTTTGCTTCCGGATTCATTGATTTTATGCTTAATTGCCCGCTCCATCTACTAACCATTCAGCAAGTTTCTCTGCATTGCTTTGGTCAAGATTAATTGCTGGCATTTGTCCTTTACCGTTTTGGATAATCTCTACGATTTCACTCGCGTCATAGCGATCACCGACACTGGTCAAATCAGGACCCATTCCACCTTCTAACTCCCCACCATGACAGGACATACAGTTATTGCTATAGATATCTTCTGGAGCTAGATCAGTTGTTTCTGCGCTTTCTTCTCCTTCACCTTCTGCGTTGTTCATTTGTGCCATTCCGACACCACCCATGATAATCATCGCTAAGATGCCTAGAATTCCAATAAGATAATATGGTGCTGCTGCGTTTCTTTTCATGACATATTGACCTCCTTCAGTTGGATCTATGTAGTATTCTTCGTTTACAAAGCTATATCTATTTTACTTGAAAAGTGTTCAAGAGAAAAGAGATAAATGTGAAGATTTATATAACAATCAATGCAAAGAACAATAAAATTCCAACAAATCCAGAAATAACTAAATAATAGACTTTATTTATCCATCCAAAAGCAATCCAGGCCATTCCCTGAATCACAATCAGAAGATTTAACCAAAAACCGCTTCCCAACCATTCATACACAATCAATGTTGAACCGATGAGTGCTGTCATAAAGAACAAGACGATCACAACATGCGTAAATATGGATTGTGCTTTATTAAAATAATACCAATGTAAGCTAAGAATGAAAATAAAGATCAAAAAAATAATACACTGAACAATAATCTGTTCTGAAAATAAAGGTGTGATGACAATAAATGTCGGAAGAAGAAGGAAAAGAAGAAGCAGATCAAGCCCGATGAACACCTGTCTTTTCATGGAAGTCATTGATTGCTTTTCCTCTTCTACCCCTTCCCCATAGGTATATAATGCTAAGAGAAAATTACAATATTTTTCCGGTAGTAGCTGGTTTTTCTTCCAGTTTGAAATTTCATCGATGATTATTTTATTTTTTTCTTTATCCATACCAAGCCTCCGAGACGACTTATTCTAAGAAATCTTTCAATCGTTTACTTCGACTTGGATGTCTTAATTTACGTAATGCTTTCGCTTCAATTTGTCGGATTCGCTCTCTTGTTACACCAAATACTTTCCCGACCTCTTCTAACGTCCGCGTACGGCCATCGTCCAATCCGAAACGAAGTCGCAATACATTTTCTTCTCGGTCCGTCAGCGTATCAAGAACGTCTTCCAGCTGCTCTTTGAGAAGCTCATAGGCCGCATGATCGGAAGGTGAGGTTGCTTCTTGATCTTCGATGAAGTCACCTAAATGGGAGTCATCTTCTTCACCGATCGGTGTCTCTAAGGAAACAGGTTCTTGGGCGATTTTCAAAATTTCACGTACTTTATCCGGTGTGAATTCCATTTCTTCAGCAATTTCTTCTGGTGTTGGTTCACGACCTAAATCTTGAAGCAACTGTCTTTGTACTCGAATTAGCTTATTGATTGTTTCGACCATATGAACAGGAATCCGAATCGTTCTTGCTTGGTCAGCGATGGCACGAGTGATCGCTTGGCGAATCCACCATGTTGCATACGTACTGAACTTAAATCCTTTGCGATAGTCAAATTTCTCAACCGCTTTGATTAAGCCCATGTTACCTTCTTGTATTAAATCCAAGAACAACATTCCCCGACCAACATAACGTTTTGCGATACTGACGACTAAGCGGAGGTTGGCTTCAGCCAGACGTCTTTTCGCTTCCTCATCGCCTTGTTCAATCCGTTCCGCTAAACTAATCTCATCGTCCGCAGTCAACAGGTCAACCCGTCCAATTTCCTTTAAATACATACGGACAGGGTCATTGATTTTCACTCCTGGAGGCACACTCAAATCGTTTAAATCAAATTCTTCTTCCTTAGAAATCTTCTGCATACTCGGATCGTCTTCACTTTCACCGATGAGGTCGATTCCTTGCTCCGCTAATGTTTCATAAAACTCATCCATTTGTTCGGAATCCAATTCAAAGTGACCTAATTTATCTGCAATCTCTTCGTATACAAGAACTCCACGTTTCTTTCCGATTTCCAGCAGTTGGTCCTTGGATTGTTCTACTGTCAATTCTTGATCTATTGGCTTTTCAGCCATGAAAACCCCTCCTTCCAAACTGACTACGTGAGCTTGGATATATTACTTTTCTTCCTCAATTCGAGCATTTTCATACCTATTCGGGCTGCTGACTTTGGATCATTCTCTCTTTCTGCTTGTTTCAACATGGATTCCAATGCTCGAATTTCTTGATCTATATCACTTTCTTTTTCAATTGCAAGAAAGTAATCTTCCAGTTCGTTCTGTTCCAAATCTTCATTAATTTCCTTCAGTGAAATTTCAATAGCTAATTGCTTGTATTGCTCTTCAGGTAACCGTTCAACAAATTGGCTGACATTCGGTTCGTTGCCTTCCTCATAATAAGCATAGAGATAGGTGACTAATACCTGATGCTCTTGGATATTGAACGCTGAACCTAATCGCTGTTGAACTGTTTCTGCAAACGCTGCATCCCTTAACATGTGAGCAATTAAGTTTCTTTCTGCTGTATGATGTGCTGCATATAGCTTCTCGCTTTTCCTTGTTCTTCCCGTTTGAACGTTTTTACCACCATGTTTATCATTAACCTTCATGGTTTTCTTTATTCTGGAAGTTCGCTTCTCAATCTCCTCGATCAGTGTTTCACGATTCAAATGAAATGCATCTTCAAGATCTTTTAAATGAAAATCACGTTCAACTGGATACTCACTTGTTGCGATTATGTCCAAAGCTTTTTCAATATATGCAATACGATCATGGTCAAGATTTAAGTTATAATCTTTTTTATAGTAATCCAATGCAAAGGCAATAAATGTTTGAGCTGGTTGAAGAACTTTCTGTTTAAAATATTCTCCTCCATATCGGTCAATATATTCGTCAGGATCAAGCCGATCTGGAATATAGGCAACTCGAACTTCTACACCTGCCTTACGTAAGATGTTCGCAGACTTGAAACTCGCATTCCGGCCTGCATCATCTCCGTCGAAACAGATCACTGCCTGTTTTACATATCTTTTTAAAGTTTTCGCATGAGACTCAGACAGACTCGTTCCCAAAGTGGCGACCGCATTATAAACGCCTGCTTGGTATGCTTTGATGACATCCATATATCCTTCAAAAAGAATAACTTCCTTTTCTTTTTGAAAATGTTTTCTTGCTAGATGAAAATTGTATAAAACCCTTCCTTTATGGAAAAGCTTGGATTCAGGACTATTTAAATATTTCGGCTCTTGATGCTCTTTAAATGCTCGTCCTCCAAACGCAATAATTTTCCCTTGATGATTTTTAATCGGGAAAATGACGCGATCTTGAAAACGATCATAATAACTCCCTTGATTGTTTGACTGAATCAGTCCATATTCAGCCAACTGTTCAAGTTTATATCCTTTTCCTTTTAGAAAAGCGGCTAAGAACTCATTACGGTCTGGAGAGAATCCTAATTGAAACTCTTCGATAGTCTCAGGCTCAAACCCTCTTTTTTTCAAATAATTTAAGCCTGCTTTTCCGTCAGAAGTGTGTTTGAGCACATGATGAAACAATTTGGCTGACCAATCATATGCTTGTAAAACACCTTCTTGCTCTTCAGAGTAATATGATTCTTGTGGTTGGATAAACCACTCACCTGAGATTTCTTCACCGCTTTTGCGAGCTAAAAGTTGGATAGCTTCTGTGAAATGAATGGACTCAATCTCCATTAAAAAACGGAGTGCATTGCCTCCTTTTCCACAACCAAAACAGTGAAAAATCTGTTTCTCTTGTGAAACAGAAAATGACGGCGTATTTTCTCCATGAAATGGACATAGACCAAAAAAGTTTCTACCTTTCTTAGTCAATTGAATATATTCACTAATTACGTCGACGATATCACTCGTTGATAAAAGTCGATCGATCACTTCTTCAGGCACCTTGTTCATTTTTATCACCATATTTATATATCATTCGATAAAAATACCATAAACCCTTCATCAATCGACATTTTTTGTGAAAACTTCGTGAACACCACAGCAAAAGAACTAATTGTTTTTCTTTTACCCTTCTAAAAGCAATCGAAAACGTGTCGACTCTTGAGTTTAAAGGGATTTTGTAGCATTTTTATGTACGTTGAGTTCATTCAAAAACTTAGCCTTTAGAGTGATATGATATTTCTCACAAATATTGATTATAAAACAAAGTTGTCGAGAATGCTAACTTTTTGCTGATAATTTCTTAGATTTTACGATTTGTTTTAAAACAGGAGATCATTCAAAGTGACAAATATGAAAAGGGAACAAAAATATAGAGGCGGGAATTTATCGATTTCACTTGATTCCCAACCTCTCAGATTGACGCATATACTTATGTGAACCGTTACTTGATTCACGATTAACAATATAAATATATTAAATTTTATTGTTGTTTTTATAATATATTTCTAAAATGATGTTTGCTGTTTCTTCGACAGCCTTGTTGGAAACATCAACCGTCTCACAACCGATTTTCCCGACAACTTGATCAAACAATGAGTTTTCTTTTTGGATTCGTTCTAACTTTGCGTAGTTGGCTGTGTCATCAAGACCCAGTGACTTTAGCCGCTCTTTACGAATATCATTCAATTTTTGACTATCAATCCGTAAGCCAATACATTTGTTTGGATTCACTTTGTATAATTCATCTGGTGGGTCTACCTCAGGAACTATTGGTACATTGGCAACCTTTATTCGTTTATGAGCCAAAAATTGAGATAAAGGCGTTTTGGATGTTCTTGACAATCCGATTAATACAAGGTCTGCTTTTAGAATGCCCTTTGCGTCTCGTCCATCGTCATATTTAACTGCAAATTCGACTGCTTCAATCCGTTTGTAATAATCTTCGTCAAGTTTATGTACTAAACCTGGTTCAAGTTTTGGTTCTATTCCTAAATAATCTTCAAGACGATCCAGTAATGGTCCTAATAAATCAACTGCTATCACATTATTTTTTTTAGCCATATCCATTAATTGATATCGAAGTTCTGGTTTCACGAGTGTGAATGCAATCATCCCATTATTTTCTTTTGCCAATGTGATTGCTTCACGTAGCGTTCCTTCATCATCTACATAGGGAATCCGCTGAATTTTATCTTCGTGACCGTTAAACTGACTTAACGCTGCTTTCGCTAACAGTTCAGCCGTTTCACCCACTGAGTCTGATAATACATAAAATTTAAACGGGTTCATAGGTTCCCTCCTCTTTTAATCTTCTTTTACCAATTCGACGAAAGCACGGGTGATATTTGTCTTTGTCACTCGGCCGATGACTTCCAATCCGTCATTTTTTTCATTAATAACGGGTAGGGCATCTATTTGATTTTCGATTAACTTATTTGCTACGTCAATCAGCAGTTCATCTTTTTTACAAACTTTGATCATCGGCATTCTTGTCATAATAATATGTACAGGAACCTCCTGTAAACTCTGTTGGCCAAGACTGGCACGAAGTAAGTCTTTTCTAGATAAAACACCTTGTAAGCGTGAGGCTTCATCCACGACAAAAAGAGTTCCGACATCCTCTAAAAACATCGTTGTAATCGCATCATATACACTAACATGTTCATTGACTACAACTGGAACCGAAAAGTGCTCACTGACTTTCATTTTTTTGATATTATGCGTCAGTAATTCGTTTCTAGTTTTACCTGTATAAAAATAACCGACACGTGGTCTTGCGTCTAGAAATCCAGCCATTGTCAGGATGGCTAAATCAGGTCGCAAGGTAGCTCGCGTCAATTTTAGTCGATCAGCAATATGTTCACCAGTAATCGGTCCGTTCTCTTTGACGATTGAAACAATCTCTTCTTGACGGGCGGAAAGTTCCATTTCATTCACCACCTTACCTTCGATTACGTTATACTTTTTGCTATTCATTATATCCGATTCGTGCTAAAAATAAAATAAAGGATGACTCATTGTACGAAATTTGTCACCCTTTTACTCTTCTAATAAATGAATTTGATCTAAAAATCGTTTGCTTTTGATGAACATTCCACCGTAACGATCATAATAGTCATCCAGTAATTTTCTTAGCCATTGAATGGTTTCTTTTCTCAGCTGAATATTCCGTATTCGCTTTATACTTGTTTCACTCATTGTTTGCAGCAGTTTATGAATTGAACTCGGTAACGATACAGCGTCAGACGCTTTATACTTGCATTGCTGGCAGAGTACACCACCTTCAGTTATGGAGAAAGCAACAATTGGTTCATCAATATGACCATTTACGCATTCTTTTAAAACTGGAGCAAAACCACCGATCTGGTATAACTTCAATTCAAGCATCATCGCAATGATTGCTGGCGGATTCTCGTCTTCTGCCATCTTTTCTAAACTGGCTAACAGTTCTAGAAATAATAATTCATATTTCTCTCGTTCGTTCATCATTTTCGATACCAGCTCAGCTATGTATGTCGCATATCCGGTTTTTACGATGTCTTCCCGGATTTCCCTCATACTATCCAATACCTCGGCTTGTTGAATCGTACCCAACCCAGTCGAAATGCGCATGACAAATATTCCATAGATAAATGGCTGCGTAACCGCAGCCATTCGACTTTTTGATTTTTTGGCACCCCTGGCAACACCGCTGATCAGTCCATACTCGCGTGTAAACAGGGTGACTATTTTATTCGTTTCGCCATAATCCTTTGTTCTTAAGACAATGCCTTCAACTTTTTCAAACATCTAGCATCCCTTACTTTCTCAATGTACCCCTTATTTCGTTTCTACCTGTGAAACAGATGACAATTCTTCCGTGTCCTCATCTGCTTTTTCTTCACTCAACTCTTCAACTTGTTTCATCAACAAGTAAGCTTCAAGGTTTCCTGTCTTCTCAAATAATTTCCATGGCAATTCACTCATCATGTCCTCCACCTTTCAGTAATTTGAACTGAAAAAATGACTCATTTGTTATTTTCTCCGGTTTTGGTTTGTTCATAAGTTTTAATAATTACCATTTCAGCGATTGTTTAGTACTCTTCCTCACGATATCCGTATTCCCGTAGTTGTGAGGCACGGTTGCGCCAATCTTTTTGAACTTTTACCCAAAGTTCCATAAATACTTTTGAACCAAGCAAGTTTTCAATATCTTTTCTAGCCTCGGTTCCAATTTGTTTCAACATATTCCCTTGTTTTCCGATAATAATCCCTTTTTGTGATTTTCTTTCGACAATGACAGTTGCTTGTACATCGATAATGTCCTTGTTTTCCTGCTTTTTAATCGATTCGATGATCACAGCGACTGAATGAGGTATCTCTTCCCTCGTATGATGAAGTACTTTCTCTCTGATCAATTCACTAATGATAAAACGCTCTGGATGATCTGTTACATGATCTTCTGGATAATATTGTGGGCCTTCAGGCAATTGATCAACCAATACCTCCAGTAATCTGTCAACATTATTTCCTTGCAGTGCGGAAATTGGCACAACTTCGGCAAACGGAAGTTTTTCGCGGTATTGATCAATCAAAGGCAGTAGTTCATCTGGATGGACTTCATCAATTTTGTTGATAACGAGTAATACAGGTTGCGAAATACCTTTTAACTTTTCAATGATAAATTCGTCGCCTTTTCCATAGCCTTCCTTTGCGTTAACCATGAACATGATTGCATCTACTTCATTTAGTGTGTCAATCGATGACTTTACCATGAAGTCACCGAGTCGGTGTTTCGGTTTATGAATTCCGGGTGTATCAATAAAAATCAATTGATACGTATCTGTTGTTAAGACACCTTGAATTTTGTTGCGCGTTGTTTGTGGTTTGTCACTCATGATCGCAACCTTTTGACCAATCACATAATTCATGAATGTTGATTTCCCAACATTAGGGCGACCGATGATTGCTATAAAACCTGAGTGATAGTTTTCTGATGATTGCATATTTATTACACCTACTTGTATTCTGTTAGTGGTATTTTACTACATTTGAACTGAAATTTCACAACATCGACAAAGGTAGTAGAAAATAGACAAAGACAATGTTGATTTTATTTCATTTTACCCAAAATGCGATCGAGTAAATCTTTTTAATGAATTCGTTTTTGTATGCCGCGTACTTATTGAAAATAGTATCATTAGATGGATAATAAGCAACTTGCGAGCACTAATCCCTTAAACGCTAAAACATTTTTGTGATAATGAATTTTTTTCTATAAGTTAATTAATTGGTATGATCAAAATACGAAACCCCAGCTTTGAACTTTTTAACATTCGTTCACTAACTGGGGGCTGTCTGGATTATGGCTCTAATGCCTTTTTTAAAATGGCTTTGTTAAAGTCCGTTGTTGATATTGTGATCCGCTATCGGTGGACGCTTTCCGCGGGCACGGCTCGAGCCTCCTCGGAAGAAAGGCACTTCCTGCGGGGTCTCGAGACTCGTGCTATTCCCGCAGGAGTCGCCACCTTCGCTTCTCACAATTCAACAACTCAGTGTACATCATTCGAAAATCAACACTAAACCTTAACAGAGCCTTTAAAATAAAGCATTCATAAATTCAATTACTTTCGGGAAAAAGATAATTATTCCGACCATCGCAGCAAAAATGGCGGCTACCAAGACAGCTGCCGCACTTATATCTTTAATATTTTTGGCTGATTCGTGTTCTTCTTTAAACAATACATCTGTAAGTAGCTCAACCACCGTATTCATTAACTCAAATGCTAAAACAAAGCCGATGGCCAATATAACAAAGAGCCATTCAAAAACAGAGATGCGAAAAAGGAAACCTGAAAATATGACCACAAACATGATGATGACATGTATACGCATATTAAATTCTGTTTTCAATGAGGTAATGACGCCTGTGACGGCATAACCCAACCCAATTCGATCTCTATTTTTTTTATTTTTCATGGCGAGTTAACCCAAAATCATCAAGTAGATGATCTTGTCGTTCCATCATTTCTTTTTCTTCTTCTGTCGTCATATGATCATAACCCAATAAATGCAAGAAACCATGAACAGCAAGAAAGCCTAATTCCCGATTGAATGAATGACCATATTCATTTGCTTGTTCATTGACCTTTTCAATGGAAATGATGATATCACCAAGATGCCGAGGTAAATTATCTCCCCGGATCTCAATTTCTTCCTCCCCGTGTTCCTCGAGGGCAAACGAAATCACATCGGTTGGCTGATCTTTGTCACGGTATTGCTTATTAATTTCTTGAATCGTTTCATTATCGACAATGGTTATCGATAATTCGGCGTCATTCTCAATCTCTTCTTTTTCTCGTGCGTAATCAAGTAGCTTTTCCAGTAATTCTAGTTGATTTTGTTCGAGTTGGTTTGTTTCATCGTTAATATCAATAATCATGAGTGAGCCTCCTTTACCTTAGCTTCTTGAATGGAATCCGATGGATAGTCAATCCGCTCGTGAAAAACACCGTTTAACACGCTGTGAATAGAGTTTTCAATTATTTTTAAATCGCTCAAAGCTAATTGACTGTCATTTAACTGCTCGTCCATTAATCGGTTATTCATGATCGAGCTGACGAGCTTTCTGATCTCTTCCTTCGTTGGATTTTTCTTCGATCGGACCGCTGCTTCAACAGAATCACATATATTGATGACAGCAGCTTCCTTTGTTTGTGGAATTGGACCTTTGTAACGAAAGGCCGATTCTTCTACATCATCATTCGTTTGCTTTTTTGCTTTATGGTAAAAGTAACTTAGTAATGTAGTACCGTGGTGTTGTTCGGTAATTTCAATTATTTCTTCCGGCAATTTATACTGTCTCAATATTTCAGCACCTTCATAAGGATGGGCCAAAATGATTTTGGCACTTTCTTCTGGTGATAGTTCATCATGTGGGTTATCTATATTTTGCTGGTTTTCGATAAAATAATGTGGCCGAAGTGCCTTCCCCACATCATGGTAATACGCAGCTACTCTCGCTAATAATCCGTTAGCTCCTATGGCTTCACATGCCGATTCGCTTAGATTGGCAACCATGACACTATGGTGATAGGTGCCAGGCGCTTCAATCAGAATTTTTTTCAATAAAGGATGGTTAGGATTGGATAACTTCAAAAGCTTAGACTCCGTCAATAGGTTCAGCCCTGCTTCAAACAACGGGAGCAGCCCGAGTGCCAAGACAACGGAGACTAACACGGAAAGACCAGCGAACAATAAAGACAGAAATAAATTCAGTGTGAAGATTTCTGTTTCTATAGGAATGACAAATGTAATAACGAGCAACCAATGGACAAACAGTAGGAACGCTGAGTTTTTAATTAACGATACACGTTCGATTAATGATCCTAGAAAGTAAATCGCAACCATTTGTGAAATTTGATAATAAAGGAAAGAGATTATGAAAGCATCTGTGAAATGCGCGTGAAAAATACTTGCCGTAATTAAAGACATCCAAACTGTCGATATAATGGCAATCCGCTCACCAACTAATCGATTCATTAAAATGGCGTAAGCAGCTACAGGTGCAATATAAAACAACATCGAATGATCAGGACCAAATACGTTAGTGATCAATAATAAGAAGTACATGCCAAGATTCAACAAGACGAAAGATATAGCCGTATTCTTTGACCAATTGTTATTCGTCGTTCGTAATTCCATATACATCAGCATAAACATACAGACAGAAATAACACTCATTACAGTAAACAAGTGAAGTGATTTGTCACCTTGCAAGTATTGAATCATCAAAATAATAACAAAAACGGCAGGCAAACTGATACTACAGATGACTGCCGAAAAACGAGATGATTGATTTCTTGTATGATTAAAAAGCGTTTTATTCTCGTATTGATCCATTGAAATCCCCAACTTCATTTCTTTTTATTTATTCATCTTCATAAGCTTCGATTATTCGTTGTACGAGTGGGTGTCGAACGACATCGGAGCCTTTCAGATAATTGAATGAGATTCCTTTAATGTTTTTGAGTTTTTGTTCAGTTACTTTCAATCCTGAAATGACACCTTTTGGCAGGTCAATTTGTGAAACATCACCCGTAATCACCATTTTTGAACCGAATCCTAAACGAGTCAAGAACATTTTCATTTGTTCTGGCGTCGTATTTTGAGCCTCATCCAATATGACAAAAGCATCATCCAATGTACGGCCTCTCATGTAGGCCAAAGGAGCGATTTCAATCGTACCTCTTTCCATCAATCTGTCCGTATGCTCTACACCAAATATATCGTGCAAGGCATCGTATAGCGGACGTAGATATGGATCTACTTTTTCTTTTAAGTCACCAGGTAAGAAACCAAGGCTTTCTCCCGCTTCAACGGCTGGACGTGTCAATACCATGCGTTTAACATCGCCATTTCGCAATGCTTTGGCGGCCAATACAACAGCCAAATAGGTCTTTCCTGTTCCGGCCGGCCCTATACCAAAAACAAGGTCGTTCGCTTTAATGGATTGAACATAATCTCTTTGTCCCAATGTCTTAACGCGAATCGGTTTTCCTTGTTGATTTTTCGTGATTTCATCTTCAAAGAGCGTTTCGAATTGCTCGATTTTTCCTTGTTTTGCTAATTCAATCCCATAAATGATATCACGCTCAGTCACATTGATGCCTTTTTTGATAATTTTCATAACAGCCAATAATAGGCTTTTTACTACATTAACATCATCAGAATTCCCAGAGATTTGGATTTGTCCGCCTCTTGTTATAATAGTGACCGGTAAATATTCTTCAATTTGTTTTATATTTCGATCATTGGTTCCGAATAAACTCAATGTATTTTGATGCTCTTCCGTGTGTAAGTCAATCGTTTCCTTACTCTCTTGCATACATCAGTCTCCTTGATCAATGATTTGTTGAGTGGAAATATCCTCGATTACTTTGACAAACATTTCTAGTTTAACTTTATCACTGTCTCGATCTTCGTGCAAAACTTTTTGGTATTCAAGTTTTACTTGTTGGCCAAGTTCCCGTTTTAATCGCTCTTCAATTAAACTTGGCAAGCGTTCTTCAATATCATATTCTAATTCACTGGATTGTTCATCATAATAGTAACGCTTTGTCAGGCTGATTGGCAAAGGCCACTTAAAGAAATAAAACGGTGTCTTTTCTTCATGAACCAACCTTAACTCATTTTCTTCTTTCCCAATTTGCCGATCTCCTATACGCAAATGATAAGAAGTAACTGGGTCTGGTAGTAGTTTTAATTGCTCTTGTCTTAGGTTGATCGTTAATTGAAGATGATACCATACTTCAGCCCATATCTCACCTTTTGATGTTGTTTGGTTCTCTCCTTCTTCATCCAAAAGACCTGATACGAGAACATCTCCTTTTTTCACAACATCATTCACTTCCACCAAAGGCCTTCCATCTGTCACAAACATGGAATGAACCGTACCCGATTTTTCAGCGACCAAATGGCTCGGTCTCTCATTTTGTTCCTCTAATTCTTTTTCACTTTCTTCAATCTCTATGTAATAACTCGTTCCTTGTCTTTGAATGCCGACATACGAGATTTCTTCAATCTTATTCATAATTTCTCTTTCAATTGTTGAGATGTTTTCTGTTTGTTGAATCCAATTCCCCTCCACCAAACCAAGCTCTTGGGTCAAAGCTTGTACTTCATAGCGAGATTCATCTGTCCCGCCTTTTATCGTCACATTCCAAATCAAATTTGATAAACAAAATATAATGACTACACCGATCAGCATACCGATCATCGCCGGAATCCACTTTTTTCGTTGTTGGTAAATTCGTGGAAACCCACTTTTTCTATTGAACCGAATTTTACATTGATACGATTTTCTAAAACGCTTAAGAAGCGCTATATCCTTGTATGCAATCTGAAAAGATGCTTTTTCAGAAGACTTTCTACGCAAAGAAGAGATATGGACATTCTCTTGAAGCAATCGATTCATGAATGATTCGATCTGTTTCCCTTCAACGTCTACAATTACTGTTCCTTTGATTTTACGACCGTATTTATTAATGGTTCAACTCTCCTTTCCTGTAGATTTTTGTGTCACGGACAAAATCGTACCTTCAATGACGATTTCGTTTTTCATCAAACTTTTAATGACTAAGTTTTTACCCTCAACAACTATTTGACCCCCGTTTTGTTCAACAATAATTTGTTGATCCTGAAACTGCTTTAAACCTTTATGATTCTCTATATATAAATGAACATGGCCGATTAATGTCATTCGTGGATAATCGTAGATGACATCATTGGGGAGCTGAGCTTTTTGTGTTAACCATCGATTTATTCGCTTTAATTTTTTCATCCCACTTTCCCCCTATCATCTCCAATGTATGAATGAAATGAATGAACTATCACTTGCGATTAAAAAAACCCACCTATTCCTTATTGAATAGGTGGGTCGCAAGAGTTATGCTTGCCGGTTTCGCCGAGCTGATTTTGGTCGATCGAGTACTTCACTCATAATTAAACTTTCAACCAATCGTTTTCTGTTCAAATTCTCTTTTACTGAAATTCGTTTAGAGGTTCCATGATCTTTCGGGACAATTGAACCCGCTTTAATTTCATCACTTGCCTCCATACGTTCAGCTGTATCCTCTAGTGATTCTTCTCTTCTTCTCTGTGAATCTTCTAACGCTTGATACCATTCATTCGACGAATCGGATTGGACATCTTCGATAGTCGTTTCCACTTCTTGCTTAAATGTTTCAAACCGTTCTCGTACAGTTTGTTTTTCGCTTGCTTCCGGCTTTGGATTGGGATCTTTCCATGTTGGTCGTTCATCGCGACTTTCTTTTTCATCTTCGTTTTTGAAAAATCCAAACAATCCAGCCAGTAAGGCCATAATAATGAAGATATTACTGAAAATCGCGTCTAAAATTCCTTCCAAAAGGATTCACACTCCTTTGGCGAGCAGATTATTATTTCGAATCATTGTCGTGATCGTTATCTTCTTTACTGATCTTGCTAATCATATCTCGCATATCTGTATCAGCCATCACGTTTTTATAGTTGACGTAATCCATGACACCCATATTACCGCTACGAAGTGCTTCAGAAAGTGCTTTTGGAACAAGTGCTTCCGCTTCAACCACTTGTGCTTGCATTTCTTGAACTTTGGCAATGTTCTCTTGTTCTTGAGCAACTGCCATTGCACGACGTTCTTCTGCTTTCGCTTGAGCAATGTTTTTGTCTGCTTCAGCCTGGTCCGTCTGTAACATTGCACCGATGTTTTTGCCAATATCAACATCTGCAATATCGATGGATAAAATTTCGAAAGCTGTTCCAGCGTCCAAACCTTTGCCTAAAACATTTTTGGAAATTCGATCTGGATTTTCCAATACCTTTCCGTGGCTCTCTGAAGAACCGATTGTACTAACGACACCTTCACCGACACGTGCGATAACCGTATCTTCTCCGGCACCACCGACTAAGCGGTCAATATTCGCACGAACAGTTATACGTGCTTTCGCTTTTACTTCAATACCATCCATAGCAACACCAGCGATAAATGGTGTTTCGATCACTTTCGGGTTAACACTCATCTGAACTGCTTCTAACACGTCACGGCCTGCCAAATCAATCGCAGCACAACGTTCAAAGCTCAATTCAATGTTCGCACGCTGAGCAGCAATTAACGCATTAACGACGCGGTCAACGTTACCACCAGCTAAATAGTGACTCTCCAGCTGGTTGGTATTTACATCAAGTCCTGCTTTGTGTGATTTGATCAATGGATTAATGACCATTTTAGGGACAACTCGACGTAAGCGCATACCAATCAATGTAAAGATACTGATTCTAACACCTGCAGCTAGGGCGCTAATCCAGAGTGTTACTGGAACGAATGTGAATAAAATGACTACGGCAATGATAATCAGTGCCACAAGCAACAAAGGCCATAATTCTTGAAATTCCATAATGTACTTCCTCCTAAATAATTAATCTTCTTTTTTTATTTCTCTTACCACTAATCGCGAGCCTTCCACTTTGACCACTTTTATAGTTGAGCCCTGGGCAATAAAGGATCCTTCTGAAACAACATCTAGTCGTTCTTCATCAAATATGGCTGTTCCGGATGGGCGTAGGTAAGTTAGGGCGGTGCCTTCCTTCCCGATTAACTCCATGCGGTTTATGTTGGAAATATAACCCTTTTCTGTGGACGTTTGGTCTTTTAAGACAATATGTCGAAAGATTCCTTTATCCGTATCGATCTTTTTGAAAAGGAAAATTGCCAAGATCATTGCAACCAACAGAGCAATACCTATACTGAATGCCATATGACCCATATCGGCTCCTGAAGTCAGCATGGCTCCAAGAATCGCTCCCCCACCGACAATACCAAGAATACCACTCGGTAAAAATATCTCCAATACAATTAAAACAATACCTGCAATCATGAGAACTAATGACTCATAACCAGCTAATCCCGCTACAAGATGTCCGTAGAAGAAGAGAAATAAAGCCGCAACACCCATTCCGCCAGCAACACCAAATCCTGGTGAATACAGTTCAACAATCAAACCAATGCTCGCAATCGATAACAGGATTGGAACAACAACTGGGTTGGTAATGAACCTCGCTAAATTCTCAGAGAATGTTGGACTTGTTTCTGTGACACTTGGTTTAGAGATTTCCATCTGCTCAAATAACTCTTGACGATCAGATGCAATCCCCTCTGCATACTCTACCTCAAGGGCTTCCTGTGCACGTAATGTCAGAAAATCACCTTCACCCGCACGATATTCAGGCAAATCGATACTCGGGTCTGCCATCGCCTGGGCATACAATGGATCTCTCCCATTTTTCTCGGCTGCAGAAGTCATCGCTGCAATCCATGCAGATTGTGCTTTTTTGTCAGCTGCATTCCCATCACCAGTAATGACTCCAGAGGCTCCCATTGTTGCTCCAGGTTTAAAATAGATTTCATCGGCTTGCAAAGCTATGTATGAACCTGCTGACAAGGCCTCATTAACAATATAAGCTGCGGTTGGTATTTCTGTACTTGATATTAAAGTGGCAATATCTCCAGCTGAGTCTACTCTTCCGCCTGGTGAATTAATTTCAAATACGATTTGATCGGCAAATGCTTCCTCAGCCTCCTTGATACTACGTTCAAGGAAAGCAACCAATCCCCGCTCGACTTCATTTTCAACAGGAATCACATACACGGATGTAGAAGCTTCTGGTTCCTCATTGGCAAAGATTGATGCTTGGTTGATCCATAGGAATGATAAAATGAATATGAATACCGCCAAAAGGTTTTTACGCATTCATTTCACTCCCTTCTTCCAGCCTTTTCAGACGGTTAATTACTATTCTACTATATATACGTCCAAGAACAATCAGAAGTTTCATGATTTACAAAAAATAATACATACCACATACAAAAAGAATTCGAGCTTTTATGTTCCACCATTCTTTTTTGATCGAAAGCCGTATGACTTGAGCTCTAAATAGCTAGTCGAACGATCCTCTTCATTCCAGTTACCAATACAATAAAGTACTTTCAGGCATAATGAAAAACCCAACTTGATGGGTCATGCATTACACAATCCCACCAAATTGGGTTTTTATCTTTTTATTGTAAATGTTTCATTACGAATTGATTGACTTTTGAACCGTCAGCCTTACCTTTAACTTTCGGCATGACTGCACTCATTACTTTCCCCATATCTTTTTTGGAAGTAGCTTGTTGTTCATCAATCGTTTCTTGGATGATTTTTTCTAATTCTTCATCAGATAACTGCTCTGGCATATAAGCTTGAATAATGGCCAACTCGTTTTCAACTTGTTCGGCCAAATCTTCGCGGTTAGCTTTTCGGAATTCATGGAGGGAATCATTTCTTTGCTTTACTTCACGACTTAAAACTTGCAGCTCTTCTTCTTCAGTCAAGTCAGCCTGTTTTTTGATCGCTTCATTTTGCAAAGATGATTTAACCATTCGAATAACAGTTAGTTTTTCTTTTTCTCTGTTTTTCATCGCTGTTTTCATATCAGCGTTTAATTGTTCAAGCATTGACATGAACGCTTACACCCTCTTTTATTTTTTACGCTTCCGTGCAGCCTCTGATTTTTTCTTACGTCTTACACTAGGCTTTTCATAATATTCACGCTTACGATACTCAGACAATGTGCCGTTTTTAGAAACGGATCGTCTAAAGCGTCGAAGAGCATCCTCAATAGTCTCATTCTTTCTAACGCGAGTTGTATTATTAGACATGCTCAACCCTCCCTCCAGCTAAACCAAAAAAGTGAAACAATGCACACAGCTCGTGTACATCTTTGGTTATTATATTAAAAATTCCTTCTCAGGTCAATGAACACTTTTTAAAACAAGTCATGTATTGATCGAACAAGCATAGAATATCACGGGGAGGAACGCTATGTATCTCATGATTTTGATGATCGCTACGTATATTGGAATTTTTTTATTTGGAATATTGCTCATGCGGATCGGTTTCGAAAACCTAAGTATGCAGTCCATAAAATCCATTCGACCGAACCCTTCGATCTTTGCTGGTTTACTAATGGGTTTTTTGCTGACGCTTCTCCTGCAAAGCAGTTCTGTCTCGATTGCTTTATTAATCTCGTTTTACGCAGCCTATCGACTGAGTATTCCCTTTGCAATTTGTTTTATCATCGGAGCAAACATTGGGACAACCTTAACGGCTCAATTATTTGTTTGGAATAATGAACACTTGATGATTGCTAGTTTATTGATCGGTTTCATCTTGTTAATTAGTCAAAAACGTAACTTTTTCTTCATTGGTTCCATTTTATTTGGAATGGGAATTGTGTTTAGCGCTTTGGGTGGACTTGAACAATTATCGGATCAAATTCCAAAGAATTCATACATGGCTATCCAAAATGGACAAATCGATCATCCATTTTTCCTGCTATTATTCGGTGCAGCAGTAACAGCCATTATTCAGTCTTCTACTGCTTTTACAGGAATTCTAATGAGTTTTTCTGGTGGAGGTGGAACCATTCCGTTGTTGGATGTCTATTATTTACTCTTAGGCGCCAATATAGGCACTTGTTTAACCGTCATACTGGTTGGTCTAAGCCACAAACCGAAGCTAAGGATTGTTGCGTATATTCACGTTTGGATCAATGTAATCGGCAGTATTGTTTTTTTCCACCCGGGAATCGGACAAGTCTTCGTTCAGCTTGTCACAACCATTACCAATCATTCCGGTCAACAAATTATTTTATTGGCATTTTTGTATAATCTGGCCCTCGGGTTACTCATTTTCACTTTACACAAACCTTTTGCACGATTTTTAATGAAATTATATTCACATCAAGCGAATTGGTCTACTTCCATTAAGAAAAGACGTATAAAAGATCAAAACAGACTTGGACAATAGAGAACTAGTGACGCAAAAGCCGAACAGTTAGATAATAAGGAAGCCTGTTAAACAGAAAATCCGAGCGATTTATGAACGTCTAAACCGCTCGGATTTTCATTTCTTCTATAATTTTTATTCCAGTCTCTTAAGACGATATAATCCGTTTAATTTGTTCCACCAATTGTTCCATTTCAGCATCTGTGCCGATCGAAATGCGGATATATCCATCAATTTTTGATTCGTTGAAATAACGCACATAAATGCCACGTTCTTTTAAACTTTCGTATAAAAATTTGGCGTTCATATTCGGTTTCACAAATAGAAAATTTGCCGTTGAATCTATCACTTCAAAATTTAATGAGCGAAGAGCTTCAGAAGTCCATTCTCGTGTCTGTTTCACTTGATTTATGGTCGTTGAATAGTAAACTTCATCTTTAAAAGCCGCTTCTGCTCCTGCTAATGAGACACGATTAATCGTATACGAATTGAATGAGTTCTTAATTCTTTCTAATCCTTCGATAAGAACTTCATTACCGATCGCATAGCCTAAACGAATTCCGGCAAGTGCATGTGATTTCGATAGTGTCCGTGTAACGAGTAGATTCGGATATAATTCTGTTAGTTTAACGGCTGTTTCGGCCCCGAACTCTACATAAGCCTCATCAACAATTACAACTTGATTTGTATTCTGTTGAAGGATTCGTTCAATGGCGCCTAAGCGTAGTGCGAGTCCTGTAGGTGCGTTTGGATTCGGGAAGATTACGCCGCCAACCGAATCATATAGGTTTTCAACATCTATTGAAAAGTCAGTATTCAAAGGAACTTTTTGAAAAGGAATATCGTAAAGATTCGCGTAGACCGGGTAAAAACTATACGTTGTTTCTGGAAACTTGATCGGTTTATTCGGTTCGAAAAATGCTTGAAAAGCAAACGCCAAAACTTCATCCGATCCGTTTCCGACAAATACGTTCGATGGTGCCACTTTTTCTCGAGCGGCGATTATATTTTTCAATTCCGTAACGGTAGGACTGGGATAGCGTCTCAAATCACTGTTAATTGCCCGATGCATCGCTTCAAGTGTCATTGGGGAAGGTGGGTACGGATTTTCGTTCGTATTCAATTTAATGACGTCTGTTTCTGCTGGTTGTTCACCGGGTACGTAAGGCTTCGCTTCTTTGGCCTTTTTGCTCCAAAATTGACTCATACTTACTTCTCCTTCATCCGTTCAGTCAAAACTTCTTTCACGCGTTCGATCGGCATATTTTTTTCAGCTAACAATACAAGAATGTGATAAACGAGATCAGCGGTTTCCATGGCTATATTTTCATGATCGTCATTCTTCGCACCGATAATAATTTCACTGGATTCCTCGCCAATTTTTTTCAAAATTTTATCGACGCCTTCGTCAAATAAATAATTTGTGTAAGATCCGTCTTTCGGATTTTCTTTCCGATCTAAAATAGAACGATAGACCTCATGGATTACTTCTCTACGATAATTCAAAGAATCATCACCCAGATCTACACTTCGATAAAAGCAACTGCGCGCTCCCGTATGGCAAGCTACACCAACTTGCTCAACCTGTAAAAGAAT
>NZ_JAHLZF010000001.1:309677-317089 GCF_018967645.1 Allobacillus halotolerans
TTTTTTAATGATACGGCGACCACCGAGATCTACACTTCGATAAAAGCAACTGCGCGCTCCCGTATGGCAAGCTACACCAACTTGCTCAACCTGTAAAAGAATAGTATCTTTATCGCAATCATAAGACATCTCTTTTACATATTGATAATTTCCGGATGTCGCCCCTTTATTCCAAAGTTCTTGTCGAGAACGACTATAAAACCATGTCGTCTTCGAATCAATGGTCTTTTGAAGTGATTCTTCATTCATGTAAGCTAGCATCAATACTTCTCCTGTACGTGCATCTTGAACAATAGCTGGAAGCAGTCCATTTTCATCAAAGTTAAATGTTATATTTCCCACTAATTTCACCCTAACCTGATTGGTAATTTCTCTTTTTTTAAATAGGTTTTTAGCTCGTTGATCTCTATTTCGCCAAAGTGAAAAACGGAGGCAGCCAATGCGGCGTCTGCCTTCCCTTCTTTCAACACCTTAGAAAAGTGCTCTTTCTTCCCTGCTCCGCCTGAAGCTACGACAGGTACACGAACACGTTCAGCTACCTGACTCATGAGGTTCACGTCGTAGCCTTCTTTTACGCCATCTGTATCCATTACGTTTAGCACTATTTCCCCAGCGCCACGAGCGACACCTTCATCAATCCAGTCCCAAAGTTTCATGCCGGTGTTTTCTCGACCACCTTTTACAAAAACGAACCAGTCACCGTCTTCCTTTTTTACATCGATAGATAATACGGCACATTGACTTCCGAAGCGTTCTGCCGCCTCATTGATCAATTGTGGGTCCGAAACCGCCGCACTGTTCACCGAAACTTTATCAGCGCCGGCGTTCAGGACACTCCTGAAATCCTCGACTGAACGAATGCCACCACCGACCGTAAAGGGGATATGTACTTCTTCACCAACTTTTTCTACGACGTCTAGAAATATGTTTCTTTTTTCATGTGACGCAGTGATATCATAAAAGACGAGCTCATCGGCACCAAGTTCACTATATTTCTTCCCTAAAGCAACTGGGTCGTCCACGTCCTTGATGTTTTTGAATTTCGTGCCTTTAACAACGCGGCCATCGCGTACATCCAGACACGGAATAATTCTTTTCGCTAGCATAACTAGACCTCCATTACCTTCTTTAAGTTCACTTTACCCTCATAAATCGCTTTGCCGACGATTGCCCCATAAATGTTCATTTCTTTTAACTGTTCAATATCTTTAACTGAAGAAACGCCACCCGAGGCAATCACTTGAAGGTTATTTACCGTATTCATTCGATTTAGTTCTTGCAAATTTGGTCCCTGAAGCATTCCATCTTTGAAAATATCCGTATACACAACAGTTTTAACACCGACTTTTTCTAACGTTTTCAAAAATTCAATGGCATCTACCTCAGAGGTTTCAAGCCATCCATCTGTTGCGACATATCCATTTCGTGCATCAATTGACACAACAATTTGTTCACCGAATTGAACCGCCGCTTCTTGTAAAAATTCAGGATCTTTAACGGCTGCCGTACCTAAAATAACTCGCGAAACACCCATTTTCAGCAATTCTTTGATTCGGCCAATGGAACGTACGCCTCCACCTACTTGCACCGGCAAACCTGTCTCATCAATAATTTTTTGGATGACACGAAGGTTGTTTGACGGGTCACCTTTGGCGGCATCAAGATCGACTAAGTGTAGATATTTCGCACCTTCTTCTTTCCACTTTTTCGCCATTAAAACAGGATCTCCGTATTCTGTCTGTTGATTATAATCTCCTTGGATCAGTCGCACACATTGCTGATCTTTGATATCGATTGCTGGATATATGTTCATGATACGATTCCTCCAAAATTTCTCAGTAACTGCATACCAGTTTTTGCACTTTTCTCTGGGTGAAATTGCATCCCGATGACGTTATTTCTTTTGACTGCAGACGTGAATTTTTCGCCGTAATTCGTTGTGAAAAGGATGTCTTGGTCGTTTGTCGGTTTGGCATAGAAAGAGTGCACGAAATAAACATAATCCCCTTCATCAATTCGATTGATGATTGAATCGTCGTCAAAACGTTTATTGAGTTCTATCTGATTCCACCCCATATGCGGAACCTTGACTGCTCCTTCAAAAGGTACAATTTCACCGGGAATTAATCCCAATCCTTCGTGTTCTCCATATTCATAGCTTTTTTCAAACAGCAGCTGCATACCGAGGCAAATTCCTAGCAACGGCTTCCTCTTCTCGGCCTGTCGGATGATCTCTAGATCGAAACCCGTTTCACTCAATCTTTTCATCGCTTCTCCATAAGCCCCGACCCCAGGAAGGATCACACCATCAGCTTTCTCCAAGTCAGATGGTTGATCGGTAATACGCGAAGAGATGCCAATCGTCTTAAGTGCGTGCTGTACATTTTTTAAATTTCCTGCTCCGTAATCGATTATGGCTATCATAGATTGCACTCCTACTCTTATAATGTTCCTTTTGTCGAGGGAACGTCTCCGTTGGCATCGATAATTGTAGCCGCTTCATTCAGCACGCGACCAAATCCTTTAAAAATCGATTCAATGATGTGATGTGTATTGCTTCCGTGAAAAAGATTAATATGGAGCGTGACCCCTGCTTGATTGACAAATGCCCTAAAAAACTCTTCGACCAGTTCCGTATCAAAGGACCCGACAGTGTCTTTCATCCCCTCAACGTCAAATACAAGATAAGGCCGACCAGAGATATCCACTGAAACGAGACTTAACGATTCATCCATCGGAGTGAAGGTAGAAGCGTAACGTTTGATGCCCTTCTTATCACCTAACGCCTCTAAAAATGCCTGTCCAAAGACAATGCCTACATCTTCTACCGTGTGATGACTATCTACTTCCAGATCACCTTTTGCAGAAACATTTAGTCCGAACTGACTGTGTGCCGCAAAAAGCGTCAGCATATGATCAAAGAATCCGACACCTGTGTCGATTGAATCATCAACTTTCCGATCTTCCAAATTCAAAGTCAAATCGATTGTTGTTTCACTCGTCTCTCTATTTTTAGTTACTTCAGCCATCGTCTCACTCCTTTTTTATTCAAACCTTTTACGAATGGAAGCTGCGTGTGCATCCAATCGCTCAGCTTGAGCAAACTTCTGTATCTTTTGATTGGCTTTTTCTAATGATTGTTGATCGTAATAAATGACACTCGATTTTTTCTGAAAGTCATAAACCCCTAATGGTGACGAAAATTTTGCCGTTCCATTCGTTGGTAAGGTGTGATTCGGCCCTGCAAAATAATCCCCCAACGGTTCGGGTGAATATGACCCTAAAAATATTGCACCAGCATTTTTAATCTTTGGCAGTTGTTCAAAAGGGTTTTCAACGAGAATTTCTAAATGCTCGGGTGCTAGCTCATTCACGAATTCAAATGCATGATTCAACTGATCAACGACATAAATACGTCCTTGTTCAGCAATCGAAACGGCCAAAATATCTTGCCGGGAGAGAGATTTTATTTGATTTTCTACTTCTTGTTGCACTTCAGTAGCTATTTGTTTTGAAGTCGTCACCAAAATAGAAGAAGCTAACTCGTCATGTTCCGCTTGCGCTAATAGATCTGCTGCAATCAATCTCGGTTCAGCTTGATGATCAGCAATAATACAAACTTCACTTGGACCCGCAATCATATCAATCGCCACGTCACCAAAAACGAATTTTTTAGCCCGCGCGACATATGCATTTCCTGGACCAACGATTTTATAGACTTTATCAACGGACTCCGTACCGTATGCAAGGGTTGCGATTCCGTGTGCACCACCTATCTTCAATATTCGATCAGCCCCCGCAATAGAAACAGCGACCAATGTGTTCGGGTTTACTTTTCCATCAGGCTGGACCGGGGTGGTAACGGTGATGGATTCTACTCCTGCAACTTTGGCCGGTACGACATTCATCAAGACCGTTGACGGATAGGCCGCCTTTCCTCCTGGCACATATACACCGACTCGTTCGATTGGAGTGACCTGCTGACCTAGCCAAATACCTTCTTGATCATTGACGTACCAGGATTTTTCTAATTGATTTTTATGATACGTTTCAATATTGCTTCGTGCTTCTTTCAGAATAGTGATCATCTCATCATCGACTTGTTTAAATGCTTGATCAATTTCTTCATCTGTTACAAATAATTCATCTAATTTCACGCCATCTAATCGCTCGATATAATCGAAAACTGCAGCATCGCCTTTATTTCTGATTGAGGCAATGATCTTTTGAACGTCTTTGTCGACTTCTTCATAGGTTTCAGAATCACGTGATGTTCTTTGTTGGCTGATTTTTGAGAACTGTTTTTGATTAATGGTTTCAATGTTAAGCATTCGCCTTTTCACCTTCTGACTGTTTGATCATATCCTGAACGTTTTCAATAAATGGCTGGATGGATTCACCCTTCGTCTTAAAACTCGCCTTATTGCAAATTAATCGAGCGCTACTTTGAACCATGTCTTCTAAAACGACGAGACCGTTTTCTTTTAATGTCCCACCTGTTTCTACGATGTCGACAATGGCATCACTTAATCCGACAAGAGGAGCAAGTTCTACTGAACCATTTAATTTGATGGTTTCAATTTGTTTCCCCTTTTGTTCAAAATAATCTGTCGTCACCTTTGGATATTTTGAAGCGATACGAGGTTTGATCATTCCATTTAAATCAGTATCTTCCTTGCCGGCGACAGCAAAGCGACATTTTCCAAACCCTAGATCGATCACTTCATAAACATCCGCTTCTGATTCGAGCAATGTATCTTTTCCTGCAACACCTATATCAGCAGCACCGTTTTCAACGTAAGTCGCTACATCCGTTGCCTTGACTAGTATCATTTCGAACTGCTGATGATCGCTTTTGAAAATCAATTTTCTACTTTCCTCGTGAAACTGTGAGAAAACAACCCCAATGGACTCAAATAGATCGACACTTTTTTCAGCCAATCGACCTTTGGCTAATGCAATTTTAATTACTTCCATAAATCACGCCTACTTTCTGGGTCAAATCTTCCATATTGGTATATGTTTTCTTCTCATTTGATTGTGGTGTTTGAATGGTCTTTGTGTTCAAGTCGATGACAAAAGCATTGTTTGATGATGGAACTTCTTTAGTAATCTCAACCTCAAATCCTAATCGGCGAAGTTCTCGAGCTACTTTAAAGCCCTCCGCCCACTCTGCTGCATAAACGAGTATTGTGGGGGAAGTTTGATTCTGAAGGAGTCCTCGCGCCTTCAACGCGGCAATCAAATCATCCACATATACGCCAAACCCGATTGCGTCTTGCTGCATACCGAAATATGGAGGCAAGTCATCGTATCTTCCGCCTTGAATCACTGGTTTACCGAAATCGTAGATGAATCCTTGGAAAACGACACCTGTGTAATAGTTCAGATGATTGATCAACCCCAAATCGATGGATATAAATGCTCCATAACCAAGTTGATCTACTAATGAATAAACGTCTCTTAAATACTGAACCGCTTCTTTCATTTTTGAATTGATCGCTAGTTCATCCGCTTGGTTCAGCACGGCTTCAGAAGTACCGAATAAATGAGGCAGTTGAAGAAGAACATTCTTTATTTCTTCATCCAATTGAAACTCTTCCAATAGCTGTTTCAGCTCTGGTAGATTTTTTTGTTCAATCTTTTCTTGAACGATCAGTTGATCTTCTGTAGATAGACCTGCTTCTCCAATGAGAGCCTTAAAATAAGTAGCCTGGCCAATATCTAATTGAAAACGATCTAAACCGACTTTTTTAAACGACTCAATCGCAAGTGCAATCATTTCCACATCCACTTCCACACATGCCTTGCCGAAATGCTCGACACCGACTTGCATAAAAGAACGTGAAAATACATCTGATTCACCATTCTCCATGCGGAAAATATTTGTTACATAAGAAAGTTTACTTTCTGGATGGTCATCATTGTAAGAGCTCGCAACCATTCGAGTAATTGGTATCGTTGCATCAGGTCGTAGCACCAAAATTTTCCCATCATGATCAACCATCTTAATCATCTGGTCTGTATCCATCGTCCCTGGCAAATTTATGAATAGGTCATAATACTCGAAAGTTGGTGTTTGGATTTGCCTGAACCCATACTGCCGATTCAATTGTTTCAAATCTTCTATTACTTGTTGCTTCAATTGATAGTCTTGCGAAAATAGGTCAGCCACCCCTTTTGGTAACTGTTGTGTAAATTTCACGGAACCATCCTTTATTCATTTATCACTTTATCAGGATAAAGATTTTAGTTATAAATTCATTCTAAAAGGTGTACAACAGCTTGTCAACCCATTAAAATAATAGAATATCTATTTAAAGAATTGCCTATTTAGGGGGATAAAAACATGTACGATTTCCATATGCATTCAACTTTTTCGGCTGACTGTGAAGTTCCAATGGAAGAAATGGTCCAAGCCGGGATAAAACAGCAGTTGAAAAAAATCTGTTTCACTGAACATATCGATTATGAATATCCTGATCCATCGATTACGTTTGATGTCGACCTGGATCAATATGAAAATGAAATCAAAAAAATGAACGAACGCTTTGGTAGCCAAATTCAAGTTCTTAGAGGAATTGAATTAGGTGTGCAACCACATATTTTAGAACAATATCGTCAATTACTTCGTGAACGTTCGTTTGACTTCATTATCTGTTCCATGCATTCGACAGATGGTAAGGACTTGCATTCAGGTAAGTTGTTTGAGGGTTTGAAGCTCGATGAAGCATATGAGAAGTATTACGGAGAACTATATGATTGCGTTAAAAATTTTGAAGGATTTAATATTCTCGGGCACCTGGACCTAGTTACCCGTTATAAGTACGAAGAAGGAGTCTATCACTTTCTTGATATCATCGAAGAAATTTTCAAAACGATCATCCCGCGGGGACAAGGAATTGAAATCAATACATCTGGCTACAAATATAATATGGGACGACTTCTTCCAAGTAAAGATATCCTTCAACTTTATTATGATATGGGCGGAGAGATCATTACGATTGGATCAGATGCTCATAAACCAGAACGCATAGGTGACCGTATTGATGAAGCGACAGAACTGTTGAAAGATATTGGTTTCAAGTACATTTCCACTTTTGAAAAAGGAACGCCTGATTTTCATAAAATCGTCTAAGGCAACAACACCAGTGTTCTTTTAATTGAAGTTGCTGTAAGGATGCTGACTGCTGATAAATGGGGGCTAACTGTTGAAAAAGCAATGCTGACTGCTGATAAACGAGGCCTAACTGTTGAAAAAGCAATGTTGACTGCTGATAAACGAGGCCTAACTGTTGAAAAAGCAATGTTGACTGCTGATAAACAGGAGCTAACTGTTGAAAAAGCGACGCTGACTGCTGATAAACGGGGGCTAACTGTTGAAAAAGCAATGCTGACTGCTGATAAATGAG
>NZ_JAHLZF010000010.1 GCF_018967645.1 Allobacillus halotolerans
CCTCCTTCATATCAAGATAGTTATAGTATGGAGGAGTGAGATGTGGAATTATAGGTGTGGTTATCTTTACGCTTACCTAAGAATTATGAATAAACCCTGAAGAATGGCGAATTAACACTGAACATTGACACTAGCCGTACCTGAATCGCAGAGATGTGATAACATTATTTCCTTCATAAATACAACGAGATTGGTCTATTATCATCAATCAATGCATAAAATGGGTAGGTTTCAAACGATGTATTGTGAGAGGATGCGTTGACATGAAAGACGAATCGAAGTTCAATAATCATACTGACTCTATGACTGAGATGATCAGTGAACAATATGAATTAGACATTAAAAACAAAAGGCTAATCGAAGAAAACGATCAATTAACCTCAATGGTTGATGAGCTTCAGGCGAGACTGGAGGCTCAACGTACATACCGTGCGATGTTGGCGCATGAGATCGGCACGCCTCTGACGTTGATTCAAGGGTATTTGCAGCTGGTGGAGGATGGGGCGGTTGATCCGACAACTCATCCGTATCATAAACTGGCAGTCGAGAAAGTGGGAATGTTAAGCCGGCTGGTTGGGGAGCTGCAGGAGTTATCGGTTATTGAAAAGCAAGAAGCGATGGTACGGTTGGAACGAATGAACGTATCTGATTGGTTAAAGCGTATTGAACGGTTAGGTTCGTTTATGGTCGAACAATCTGGACGAATTTTTCGTTGGAATGTATTCGGCCGGCCGCAAAACGATCTCGATGTTTTTATGGATTTTTTTCGGATGGATCAGGTGTTCCAGAATTTATTGTTTAATGCGATTAAGTTTACGGATGAGGAGAACGGTTGTATTGAATTTTACGTTTATTGGGAAGGACCGGATTCTATCAAGCTCGTTGTGAAGGATAATGGCGTTGGGATTGCAAGTGAAGATTTAGCTTATGTCTTTAAGCGTTATTACCGAGGGACGGAAGGTTCTAGTGACACGACGGCTCATGGAGTAGGTCTTGGGTTGGCAATTGTCGATGAGATTGTGCGTGCACATAGTGGTACGATAACTGTTAAAAGTCACGAAGGTCAGGGGAGTTCCTTTATCATTGAATTGCCGTTAAAGGATGAGGCTGATTACGATGATAACAACGACTATTTAGAAGGAAGATAATTGTAGAATATTTTTGGAACGAATCGAATTAAATTTCATATTATTACAAGAACCATTTACGAATTTGTAAATGGTTTTTTATTTTGCCTTTTCACGTTTTAGCTTCTTGATCAGCGTGTGGAAAGCTTGGTTATGAAGGTAAGTTATTGTTTTCGACAAAAATATACTAATTATTCAAAATAATTTAATAAAACTTAACCTTGATTTAACCTTCGCATCTTAGGATGAATATAGTGCTTTGAATACGGTTGTCTAAAAAGGAGGTCCTGCTCTTCGAATAATCCGATTTGTTCGTATGACGCTACTGTTTTTCACCGACGAACAAAAACATAAAGCAACGAAACTTTTCAGAAAGGAGGAAAGGATATGCGCTCTATTAAAGGAATTTCGATGTTGACAATCGTGGTGCTCATCTTTCATATTTTTGGGCTTAATGCAGGTATATTGGCGACTTCGGATCCATCGACCTCAAACGAAGTGATGGTCGAATATGTTACTCATTCGGATGAGGACATTCAATGGAACTTGGGTGTTGATGTCACGGGTGAGTCTGAGGAGAGCGAAGTGGAAGTCGAGGTTCACTTTTCGCCGGGGTTGAGTCGTGGGTCAATCGACGTCTCGAAATCGGTCGATGTTGAACAAACAACAAGCGGTTACGTGTTGAAGTCGGCTGAGTCGATTCAAGAAGAAGTTGAAATCACAACCGTGAGAACGGATGACCTTGTTGACACCTATCAGGTAGAGGCGGTCGCTACTTTTGATGAACAAACGATTGAAGATTTTGCTGAGAAGTCGATTGAACTGCCTGTTGTGACTCAATCAACTGAAGAAGAGTTGAACGAGCAAGCGGATGACGTATCGTTTGATTCGGATTCTGACGAAGAGGATGCTGAACAAGCGGAATCAACTGACGAAGTAGATGAGGCTGATACCGATCAAGAAGCAGGTTCATCTGAGGAGGAATCTCAATCAGAAGGAGAGGAAGAATCATCTGAAGTTTATGAAGAAACTGACGAAGATGATGATTTTGAAGAGAAAGAGGAGGGTTCTTCAGAAGAGGAGAGCCAAGATGAAGGTGAATCCGAAGAAACAGAGGAGGAGGATTCTTCTGATGCAAAAGACGTAGAAGAAGATGCTGAAGAACAAGATGAATCGAATGAGCAACTGTCTGAATCTGAGGATGTAGAAGATGAGGGCGAACCAACTGAAGAAGACACGTTAGAGAAGTCGAAGAAGGATGAAACAGCCGATGAACTGATGAAGAAAAAGAATGAGCCAAGAGGAAAGAAACACCCTCCGTTTAGGTCGACGAGTGTTTCGAATGCTTTGCCAGGGCAGCCAATGGGCAGTCAGTGGCCAGAACCAGGTACGTTGAAGTTGACAAAGGATGCGAGTGATACCGGTACTTATGCAGAGTGGGAAATTGATTTATCTGTTGAAGGTAAGAACTTACAAAACAGTTCGGATATTGTTATCGTGTTTGACCGTTCTGGAAGTATGGCTGGTGATCGACTAGCACAAGCAAAAGTAGCGGCAAAAGAGTTTGTCGATGAGTTGTTAATTGAAGGTTCATCGACCCAAATTGCATTAGTAGAATTTAGCACGTATGGTGCGCTGGTTAAAGGTTTCACCGGCTACTCAGGAAAGCAGCAATTGAAAAATGAAATCAATGCCATTTATGCAGATGGAGGCACGAATATTCAAGCGGGCATACATCAAGCGAAACTGCTATTTAAAAACAATAATGCTAGTCAAAAAACTATTGTGTTATTAAGTGATGGTGAACCGACGTACAGTTTTAAAGCAAATACAGCATCGGGCTATTCATGGCCTGATCAGAAGTATAATTTTATTTTATCGGATTTTAATTACAATGTGCAGTTAGGTTCAGGAGCTAATTATAATTATCCTGGTAACTGTTGGTTGTGGTGCAGTGGAGATATGTATAGAGTTAACGGCTATACAGTAGGCTCAAACGGCATCCCAACGATTTCCGAAGCGAAGCATATTATGAACAGCGGAATCGATATGTATTCGATTGGACTATCTGTCGGAAACAACTCAGACGCAAATTACGTACTGCAAAACAGCCAAAACAAAGGATATTTCTCAGGAGGTACGGATGACTTATCGCCGATTTTTAGTGATATCGCGGCACAACTAGCTTTTGCAGCGACAAACGCAGTGGTTACGGACCCAATGGGCGATATGTTTGATCTAGCTGAGACGGGAGCCTACCAAGGAAATCATTACACCGCTTCCCACGGAAGTGTCAACTGGGATGCTTCTACCGAAACATTCACTTGGAATATCGGAAATATCAAAGAAAATGAAACATATACTTTGACGTATCGCGTGAAAATCGACTGGAGTAAAAATCCGCTCGGTCATGTCGATTATCCGACAAATGATGTGACACCGTTGGATTACACAGATTCAAACGGCTCGCAAAGTCAGAAGTTATTTCAAGTGCCTGAAGTGGCCATTGATACAGGAATCATCGATGTTTACGGTTATCGAGTCAATATCAATGGTGATCCAATTGATTCCAATGGCAATATTGTCGCAAAGCATCAGGCCGAGTTGCTTTACTATGATGTTCACGGAATGAATTTACCGTTCGGTCAGGCAGAAAGTGTCGTCCCGGAGGCGGTTACTGATTACACGCTGTTAGTAGGTGATGACCCGACAGCTGTTACACCGACACCAAGCGAACCTTATCCGTCGGTTTGGTTTGGGTACGTGAAAACTTCTGAAATGGTTGCAGGTGACGTAACGGTCCGCCATGTCGATGAAAATGGGCAAGCGTTAGCAGCCGATGAAGTGCTTTCCGGCCTGATTGGTGAAACATATTCGTCGAATGAAGCACAGATTGAAGGGTATGAATTCAGCCATATGGATGGTTCGAGTGCACCGGCATCAGGCGAGTTCATTGCCGATGAACAAACGGTGATCTATGTGTATACGAAAAAGCTCGGTAGCTTAACGATTACGAAAGTTGATGAATCTGGCGAGCCACTAGCAGGAGCGGAATTTGAACTTTCTGGTCCGAATGGATTTTCTGAAACTGGAACATCAGATGAAAATGGCTTGATCGTTTTTGACGATTTGGATTGGGCTGAGTATACGTTAACGGAAACGAAAGCACCAGAGGGTTATCGAATGCTTGAAAGTGAGCGAACCATCACCATTTCAAGTGATCAATTGCACGTCAATGAAACCATTGAAAATACGTTACAAGATTGGGAGATTCCGAAAACAGGTGGAATAGGAACAATTGGATTTTACGGTGTCGGGGCTATTCTCATGGCATCTGCGCTGTTCCTGTTATGGAGAAGACGAAAAGAAAACGATTAGGGGAGGAATTATTTAATGAAGAAAATAGCCAAAAGTTTAATCATGCTGTTGGTTGTCAGTTTGTTACTTCCATTAAGTGTATCCGGGCAGGAAGCAGCGACACAAGAGGGATCGCTTACGATTTATAAATTTGAACAGGATCCAGTTGACGGTCCGTATGACGACGAAATGCCAGAGCTTATGAGTGCGTCTTTAGGTGACCCGCTAGAAGGAGTTACTTTTGAAATAACACAAACGCATGAATATGATGCAGCAACCGACACGTGGTCACCTGTCGGCAGCAACCCGGCATCATTCACAGAGATTACGGACTTAGATGGGAAAATTGTGATTCATAACATCCCGCTTGGCCGCTATAAAGTCCAAGAAACAGCTGGTCCGCCTCATGTTAATTTAAATGAAGAAGAATTTTTTGTAGATGTGCCGATGACTTCAGCAGATGGTACAGATGTGAATTACGATGTCGTCATTTTACCGAAAAACGAAACGATCCGAAATGACGTTGAGTTGACGAAGAAGGATGGTAGTAATGATTTCTTAGGACTGCCAGGCGTTGTATTCGAGCTTTACGGAGAAGATGACGAGTTAGTTGATGGCTCGGAACCTTTCACAACAGATCAAGACGGAAAAATAGTAGTGGAGAATTTACCTTATGGTGAATATTATTTTAAAGAGACGCATACGCTTGAAGGTTATGTCTTGGGGGATCAGCGAATCGAATTCTCAGTCAAAGATAGTGAAGAAAATATTACGGTAGAAGCGGTGAACTACCGGGAACCAGACATCGAAAAGGACGTCAGCGTCGATTCCAGCAACCGCGGGGAAGAAGTCACCTATTCGATTACCGTAGATGTACCGGGTGACATGCATGAGTATACAAACTTTGAAATTACCGATGTGTTGGATGAGGACTTAAGTTATGTCGGCAGTTGGAGTGCTACAGGTGTTGATGAGAGTGTGTTTGATTTCAATCAAAACGGTCAAACGTTGACGTGGACGGTGAATGATTTCGGAGCTTTCCAATCGGTCAATCAAGTAGTCATTGAATTTGACGTCTTGATTTCAGAGGAAGCGACGGCAAACGAGGAAATTTCAAACGACGCGACCTTAGACTTTACGAACAAACATGATCAGTCCGGCAGTAAAACGACTGACCCTGTACCACTTTTACCGACTGCGGGTTCTGTGGTCGTCATCAAGCAAGATGGAGACACGAATGAGTTCCTATCTGGAGCTGAATTTAAGTTAGTCAATGTGAATACAGAAGAAACGTTTACAGGTACAACGGACGCTAATGGTAAACATGATTTCGGCGAACTCGACTACGGAGAATATGAGTTGATCGAAACGAAAGCTCCGATGTACGAAGAAGATGGCGAAATGAAACCTTACAATAAATTGAACAATCCAATTAGCATCACGATTGACGATCAAAAAGCCCACCATGACGTAGAGGTTGATAACTATAAATCTGGTTGGGAACTGCCACAAACAGGCGGAATCGGTACGTCACTCTTCACGCTGATCGGTGCGTTGCTGATGGGAACAGCGTTAGTATTGTATATTCGTCACCGCAGAAAAGAAATGGTTTAACTAGCTTGTGATTTTCAGTTAAGGTTTAGTGTTTATTTTCGAATAATGTAGCACTGAGTTGTTGAATTGTGAGAAGCGAAGGTGGCGACTCCTGCGGGAAAAGCACGAGTCTCGAGACCCCGCAGGAAGTGCCTTTTTACCGAGGAGGCTCGAGCCGTGCCCGCGGTAAAGAAGACACTGCGATTTATCGCAGATGTCGCCCTTATGCCCTTTGGGTAAAAGCGTCCACCGGCAGCGGATCACAAGATCAACAACGGACCTTAACAAAGCCAATTTTTAAAAGAAAAAGGTGAGTGGTATGTTCCGAAAATTCATCGTGGCAGCGATATTTGTCGTTGGGCTCAGTATCTTTTTTTATCCAATTGTCAGTGATTGGTTAAATACACAGGCGCACCATTCATCGATTACCAAGCATAATGAAGCATGGGAAAAAATGTCGAGTGAGAAGAAAGTGAAAGAGAGACAGAAGGCGGAAGAATATAATGCTTCCATTCAAAAACAAACGGTATCGATTGAAGATCCGTTTGCTGAAGAAGTAAATGGCGAAGTTGAGGAAGATCAGCATTATTTAAATGTCATGGATATCGGTGAGGCGATGGGAAGTATTGAAATTCCCTCGATTGATGTCCGTATCCCGATCTATCATGGGGTGAGCGAAGATGTGCTCAGCCAAGGGATTGGTCATATGCCGAATTCATCTTTGCCCGTTGGTGGGAAAGGAAACCACGCGGCATTAACCGGACATCGCGGCTTACCGAGCTCAACGTTGTTTAGAGATTTAGATGAAATAAAAGTAAAAGATAAGTTTCAAATCCATACTTTAGGGGAAACGTTAACGTATGAAGTGGACGATATCCAAATTGTCCTGCCAACGGAAACGAGTTGGCTCGAATTCAACCCTACCGAAGACCTCGTGACGTTGATCACTTGTGAACCGTATATGATCAACACCCACCGCCTACTTGTACGAGGTAAACGTATCCCTACTGAAGAAACCAAAGAAGCAGCCGCACTAATCACTCCAGACGGACCAGCCATTGAAGCTGAAAAACCAACATTTTTACTATGGATTGTTCTATCAATTTTACTGATGGCGATTATAACGTATTGGTTTATTCGACGTCGGAAAAGGTGGAAAAGACGATGAACAAGAAAAAAGGATTCATTGTCGGCCTGTTCGCAATTGGAGTCATCATACTCATTTACCCTAACGCAGCTCAATTCATCAACAATCAAATCCAACAATCATATGCAGAAGATTTTCATGCGGAAGCGGAAACCACCCCAACAACGACAAAACAGAAAAAAATTGAAGATGCACGTGAATGCAATACAGCGATTTTTCGCAATGACGAAGGACTCAGTGACCCGTTCACGGAAGGATATAATCCACATGAAAATCCTGATTGCAGTCAGGTGCTAAAGGAGGGAAGCTTAACCGCTGATTCTCAAGGCAATACGACCAATATTGATACATTCGCAACGCTTGAAATCCCGAAACTTGGCTTACATATTCCGATTCTCCTAGGTGCGAGCGACTATACATTATCCCAAGGAATCGGCCAAGTCGAAGGCTCATCACTACCCGTTGGAGGCCTCAATTCACATACCGTACTGGCGGGCCACCGCGGAATGGGCACGAAAGAAATGTTTCGAAACTTAGACGAACTTCAACCAGGGGATGTCTTTTATATTCATACATTGGACGAACGGCTCGTCTATCAAGTTGAGAGCTCTGCCGTCATTTTACCTTATGAAACTGAATCATTACGAGTGGAGGAAGGAAAAGACCTAGCAACCTTGTTAACTTGCCATCCCTATCGTTCCAATACTCACCGGCTCGTCGTCTACGGTGTGAGACGATGAAGATTTGAAAAAGGAGGAGAATACAATCGGAAAACATAAACTGTTAATCGTTGAAGATGACCGTGATCTTCGTGAGATGACCGCGCTTTATTTGAAGCAAAAAGGATTCACCGTTTTAACCGCTGAAAACGGCGACGAAGCATTGGAAATCATATCGCACACCATCCCGCAACTCATCTTATTGGACATCGAAATGCCCGGACGTGATGGCTTCGAAGTTTGTCAGGAAATTCGCAAACAATTAATTGTCCCGATTATTTTTGTCAGTGTACGTCAGCAAATGGTCGATAAACTCACCTGCTTCGAACTCGGTGGCGACGACTACGTGACAAAACCCTTTGACTTCAACGAACTCGAAGCACGAATCCGCGCCAACATCAGACGTTACCACGTCAACCTCGCAAAAGGCGCTAAAGTATTAAAATACGGCGACCTAGAAATCCACATCGACAACAAAAAATGCTACTTAAACGGCGAAATGATTCCGTTGACAGCCAAAGAAATGAAACTACTCATCCAACTAGCCCAGTACCCCAAACGAATCTGGAGCCACGACCAACTCTATGACGACATCTGGAGCATGGACGCCACCGGCAATATCCAAACCGTTAAAGTCCACATCCGTAATTTGCGAAAAAAACTAGAGAAATCGAAAGACGTTAGATACATCCACACCGTAAGAGGCTTCGGCTATTCCTTTTCAATGGAAAAGAACGATCGCGCGAGTAAGTAGGCACTGACTTTGGTTGGTGTCTTTTTTGTTTTGGAGTGGGTTGGGCTGGAGTTTTGTAGGTTAATGCTGAAGGTTTGTGAATTAACACTGAAGACGAGCGAATTAACCCTGGAGCTTTGCAAATTAACCCTGAAGGATCGTGAATTAACCCTGAAGGTGCGCATATTAACACTGAAGCCTAGCGAATTAACCCTGAAGGATCACAAATTAACACTGAAGAAATACGAATTAACCCTAAAGCTTTACACAAATTGAAGCAACGCTAATCTAGTAACCTACTTGCCATTTAACTAGATTTAGCTATACTTAAAAGTACAACAAAATAAAAGGAGCGATTGACTCTTGTCTACGCGAAAATTAACCCTCTATCCCTCTCCCCACATTCTTATGTTGCTCGCTTTGCAACATCGATTACCGACCCGCCATGAGCGTTACCCGCAAATCCAAAAGAAGGTACGCAATGAATTCGCTGGCTTCCACGGTGAAAAACGATTGCTTTATCCACTCAGCAAATTTCCATCTTATTGTAAGGTCTTACCGAACATCCGGCTAAATTTTTATTCGAATCATTTCCAAATGGATTTTATCTTAATTTCCTCTAAATTTATACTCATTCTCGAATCTAAATATTATAGTGACGACCTATTATTTGATGAAACGGTACATCAAGTGATCCAGACAAAGGGCGAGGAATTCAAAGTTTTTGAAGACCCTGTTTTGCAAGCCGAAGAGCAAGCGTTTCAACTAACGAATTGGCTAGAGTATTTCGGGCTAAGTAACGTACCAATCGAATACTATGTTGTCATGACCAACTCCAACACGAGATTACGTATCGAATCCACCAACACCCACCACGCATCACGAGTTATCTCCCTTCAGCGGCTGCCATCATTATTTCGGGAATTATCCAATGAACACGACAACCACCTCACCGTCAAACAGATCAACCATCTGTCCAATCAAATCACACACCACAATACCCCTTATCTACCAGACATCTTAAAACAAAATCGAATCCAACCAAGTGAACTCAAACGTGGAAACTTCTGCATGAACTGCGGAAACCTTGGCATGAAAATGACTAGACGCAGATGGCAATGCCCGCGATGTAACCACCGAGATGCGTTAGCCCACGAAAATGCACTCAAAGACTATTACTTGTTATATGGAAAGGAAATAACGAACCGAGCATTCCGTAAATTTACTGGACTAGAATCAAGCCATACAGCCCGAGACATGCTGAAGAAAGTGGCTACAAGTCACGGAGATAAATATTTACGAAAATATCAGCTCGCATACAACTATCAAAGTGACGACTTCGATTACTTGTTTCATTTAAATAAGATGTTGAAGGAGGAAAGTGTAGAGCGGAGGATCCGAGCAGCTCAGCGTTAAAGATTTTTGTGTTAATGTTGAAGGAGAGCAGATTAACACTGAAGAAGTGCAGACAAACCCTGAAGCTTCGTGAATTAACCCTGAAGGAAAGCAAATTAACCCTGAAGCTTTGCGAATTAACCCTGAAGCAACGCGAATTAACGCTGAAGTTTTGCAAATTAACCCTGAAGAAATGCGAATTAACCCTGAAGAATTTTGAAATAACCCTGAAGAAATGAAAGAATTATGCCTTCAATCAAAACTATAGTTACCGTGACCAGTGCCTATTTTTTGTGCATACCAACGTTAGTGCCAAAATCATTCAAAACCTCACAGACACAGCACGGTATTTATTCGTTATAATGTAGATATACAAGGTCTTTTTGGGTAAAAAATATTTGTGAAAAGGTGAAATAAATGAGTCAGCCATACATAGATCAACTTTTTAAAGGTAAAGTCAAACAACTAGGCGACCCCAACGCCGAAAAACGAATCAATCGTCAGTGGGAGACCGGCATGTTCAAGAAGCCGACTGAAGAAAAAATATGGTTAAGCGAGACCGGATTGATCGGCGATGAAGTAGCCGATAAAAAGAATCACGGCGGTCCGGAAAAAGCGCTCTTTGCTTATCCGACAAAGCATTACGACTATTGGCAAAGAGAAATCGAGCATACAACAATGGAAGTTGGCGGCATGGGTGAAAATTTAGCCATTCAAAATGCGGATGAACAGTCAATTTGCATCGGAGACACCTATCGCTATGGAGAAACGCTCATTCAAGTCTCTCAACCACGACGTCCGTGTTGGAAACCAGCTCGCAGATATAATCAAATCGATTTGGCGCTCCGCATACAAAATAGCGGTCTAACCGGTTGGTACTTTAGAGTGCTTGAAGAAGGGTATGTTACTGGAAATACATACTTGGAATTGATCGAACGACCTTACCCTCAGTGGTCAATTGAAGCCTGCAACAACGTCATGTACAAACAGAAAGATGATTTAGACCTAGCAAGTCAGCTGGCATCATGTGAACTGCTCGCACCTAACTGGAAGCGAACGCTTGAGAAGCGGCTTGAAGGGAAACAGTCGTCGGATGTTAAGCGGGTTTATGGGCCGAATGTAAGGGATGAGTAAATTATACGAAGACTGGCTAGTCTCTTTTTTTATCGCTATTAAATCGCTTCGTTAAGCTTAAAGCTAGGCGTTACTTTAATATGCTTTCCCATCATTGCAAAATAGTTGTCCTAATTTCCAAAACAAAGAAATATATATAGAAAAAAGGAGGGAAGTAAGATGAGTGACTCTAAAATGTTTTTGATGAGTATTGCGATAGTAGTAGCATTGAGCTTACATACGTGGGCAGACCATTTAACTAAACCTATTCAGGGGAAGAATGCCGGTGATCTTTCTTCAGAGATGATGGACAGTATTGGATCGACTATTTCTGCCTTCTTTCTATCAGTATTTGATAAACCTTATGAGCTAGCAGAGACTTCATATGATTTAGTGTGGAATTTAGGTTTACCTTTAACATTATGCCTTGTGGCAACATCTATATTCGGTTATATTTTGTATTTATTAGGGGCATCAATTTTTGATGAGGAAAATACTAAATATACATATACATGGAAAGTGCCACTGTTACTTTTACTCATTTATGTTGTCTATTTATCTGCAATAAAAACCTTTGGATTATTAGTTTTAAATATTGCAGTAGCTGGGGTTATTATATTTTCCTTTGTTTTAATTGGCAGTATTCTTAGTGCTTCAGGTGAAAAAGAACAAGCGAGAAGTTAGTTGAAATACTTTCCGTCTGTAGAGTTTCTAAATTAGAAAATAGACATAGTCATTGTACATCTTTACATTGCAGAAAAATTGCGATATTCCTATTACTTCTTTCAAAGAATCTGAGGTGGGTGGGTTGAAATGCTCTTTAAGAAAAATATTAAAAAAGTAGAACAAAGATTAAATGAAATCAAGAAATCCAACAATAAAGCACAGAGCAAGAAGGATTTTGAGCAAATTATGTGGTTGGCAACCTCTATTTTAGAAAAAACAAATGAAAAATATCCTGTTGCTTCGGGTTGTGAACATCCATTGGTTGACTTGGTTAGATTAGTTGGAAGGAAACTCCAAACCGAATACTTAACTAACTTGTTGTACCAAGAAAATGAATCAGATTTGCCAGATTTGAATTATGAAAAAGTTCTTTTTAATAGTGAATGTACGCTTTCGAAAGATGGGGAATCATTAGAAGATCTTATAAAAGAAGTGAGCAATGAAGATGAACAGAGAGTTATGTTAGGTTGTGATTTAATACTACCATGGCCTTGGAAGACACAGAGGTTGATATATAGTATGGCTCGGATTGGTGAAGGAAGAGTCGGAAAAGCTTGGCGTCAAGATCGAAATCATTGGATAGAAACATGGTTGCCAATGGGAGTATCTTGGGTAAGGGGTGGAAATCATTCTATAACAACTGGTATTATCCAAGGTAAAGGTAGTATTACTCCAACAGTTATTAATGATATAAGCCCTGTCTACGATTATATTTACTGTGATGGAGTCAATTTTTATAGAATAGAGGACGGAGCAATTATTTCTGAAGTTAAAAATGTAGAATTTGCAGCTATATTTGAAATTGGAAGATTAATGCACGAGAATTCAATATGCTATTAACTCAATGTTACTTGCTATCATTCAATAATTGTCTACAACGTTTTCGAAAATGTTGTATAAGAATCTCGTCACTTTCCTTTATTATTTCGTCTAAGAATATTCGTTGTTCTTTAGGTAAAAGTCTTTCAACATCCGTGTCAACCCCCAATAGAACTGTCTTTATCTTATTCCAATCGTTCATCTTGAGGTTCTCACCTGGATAGTTACCAACAATAATATCAAGTAAGTATAATTCATTATCTTCGAATAAGATTTTATGCTTTCTAAAAAAGCGAACAACGTCTTCCACTATAGTGTGTTTTCTTTTTTTGATTGCTAGAACCCGATACTTTTTATATTGATCATCTTCGAATATTAATTTTGATATTTCACTAGGTTTTTGCAGCAATTTCCTCCATTGTCATGTATGTAAAAAGAAAATTAATAGCGGAATATTTATAACCTGTAGAGGAGCGAGCTTTGCTGAGGAGTAAGTGTTTAAGGAGCTCTAGATATCTTTCCGTGTAATTGTTAAATTCTTTTTGAATACAATCAAAAGGTACTTCAGGGTAGTGATCTTTGAAAAATTTATAGTTTTCGTGGATTGTTATCAATCTGTATTCCCCATCATTTATTTCTTCGACTACAGGTTTTCCTTCTAGGTAGCCGAATGATTTATAAAAATATCTTTGGAACTTTCTCTCATGTAAATCAGTTTCCATTAAAACATCTACAATTTGGTGAGCTTTAATCTTGATGGTATTCATAGCTGACCCTCCTATATGGATATATGCTTGGGCCAGTTTGTCCTATGACATGGTGTAAAAAAACGATTGAGATACCGAGCATCAGTCGTCTTAATTGCCATATAACCAATTTCGGTTTTAGTCAATTGATTAAGCAGTACTCTATTTATTTATAAGAAACAAGAAGTCATTGATGGGCCGAACTTTTACACATTGATCGGCTTGATTATAGTGGTTCTCGATAGTTGAGTGAGTATCACATTCACTTTTACTGGGTAAAAAACTTTAAAAATCTCTTATTAAACCTAACAAATTCACATATAGACAAATCCTCTAGGTTACTTGTTAAACGAGTGTCATGATCTAAATCGAGCGGAAAATAATATTGTGAAGTGTCAGGGGGAGTCAGAGGAATAAACTAATGTGTATAAGTTTTCTTGTCATTTTATATGGTTGAAACAAAAGTTGGCTATTATGAAAAAATAGTATTTTTGTCGTGTTTTGTTGCTTTTTAGATAATTTTAAGATGATATGAGATAAAAATCTTTCCCATTTAATAAAACTATTGTACGATATATTTACATAATATTTACAATGTTTTAAAATGGAGGAAACTATTAATGAGTGCTACACATTTCACCTTTTATAGGGTGAAAAATGAATTAGATTGGCAAGGAATCATTGATGATTTTAATGAAGGAAGGAGAAAAGATGAATGTTTCATAGAAAAAGAAAGTGCAAACTATGAATTCAACAATGTTTCACAATACAAGTTATACACAAGAAAGGCTACTTCTATTCCTGAATGGCAGAACACCTTAGATGTGCTAGTAAAAGATTTAGAACGAGATAAAAATGCTAGCCAATCTTTTGTTCTATTTATGAAAGTGAGTAATGTTACTTTTGTGGCAACAGCTGGACAAGGTTATAACGTATTATGGAAAGTGAAGGATTATGAGTTTGGATTTGAGTTACTATCAAGATTAATTGAAAAAAATGATGATGTTGTAAAAAGAGTAAATGATCGATTTTTTACAGGAAATGTTTTAGGAAGTAGTTCTATGTATAATCGACGTGTGACGATAAATACAGAAGCTGACTTCAATAACTTTTTTAAGGAAATTCAAGTCGCCATGCCCAGTGAGATAATTAAAGAAAAGCTAGGAATCGATATTAAAACAAAGAAGAAAGACTATCGGTTTCTTGCGAAAGATTCTATTAGGTTAGGTAAAGCAATTACTGTTAATGAAATGGATAAATTGTTAGGTTCAGTCGAATTATTGTTACAAGAAGAAGGATTTGACATTAATCCATTCTATAAATTAGATGATAAAGATCCGCTTCAAACAGTGTTGGATGAAAAACTAATCGACAGTTTTATTGATTTAACAAATTCTATTAATAATAGCAGGGATTTTACAATAGTACCCTATTATCAAGATTGTGATGTTCATTTTATTCACATCAATAATATCCCAGAACCATATGAAACTGAAGAGGAAATAATTGAGATATTTCAAAAACACGTAAATACTGATAAAGAATTAGATAAACTATTAAAGATAGTAAAAAGTATCAAATTAACTGGAATAGTTGAAGGAGCAGAAGTTGAATCTGCGAATTTATACCAACACTTTGATGTAAAGATAAGACATGAAGGTGAAACGTATTGGTTAATGGATGGTAATTGGTACAGAATAAAACGGATTTTTATTGAGGAAATGAACAATAAATTTAGAAACAAAATCTCAGACATAGATAAACTACACATTTATTTAGAACATATAAATTCCTGGCAGGAAGGCGAAAGTGAGGGCGATTTCAATCACGATCACAACGAAATCCCATCAGTTTATGTTCTAGATAAAATTCTTTACAAATACGTAGAATTATGTGATTTATTATTGGTCGAGGAAGATCATGTGTATTTCGTACATGTTAAAGATGGTTTAGCCGGCAACACAAGAATCCTTTCTGAACAGATTGAGCAAGCTATGCATATTATTGAAGACGCATTATTATCTGATAACACTATTTTAAAAGAATACTACAATTCAATTATTAATAAAATAAATGATGATAATAAAACTGAGTCTCAAATTTCCGAAGCGGCACGTAAGTTTAGAAATGATTTTCCAGAGTATGAAGATTTCCATGATACGTTGAAGAATAAGGATAATATTTCATTCATTTTTGCATTTAGACCTAAAGAAAGTAATGATATACGAAATCCTGAATCTATCCTGTCAACAGCGGCTAAAATGTCCATGGTTGCCTTAATTCAGTCTGTAAAAAAATTTGAAAAAAGTGATTTGAAATTTATGGAGATTGAGAGATCTACCAATAATTCATAGATAAATTTTTATTGATTGAAGAAAGGTTAAAGGTGAATTGATTGCCTATGAAATATGTTAGCAAAAAGAGGTAAGTTCGTTTCACATAATACAAAGCAACTTAGAAGCCCACCATAAGTCGGTGGGCCGGGATAAGTTATTTTAATACACTATATTTCTTAATCCAATCAGCAATTTCTTGAAGATCAGGCTTTTCAGTAACAACTTTGACGGTGAATTCTTCTGCTTCTTTTGGAGGTGCGATTAAGTTCATCCCATTTACCCACAAAAATTGTTTCATTGCAGCAAATCCAGTCCTTTTATTGGCATTATGGAAAGGATGATTTTGACAAAGACTTTCGAAAAGTGCTGCAGCTTTTAGATCGATTGTTGGGTAGGCATCTTTCCCGTAAAGGGTTTGTTTAGGCCGAGCTATTGCACTTTCAAGCAGGTTTGCATGTTTCACACCGGCTTGTTCTTTAGGTGAATATTGTTTAATCAAAAATATATTCAAGAAAACAACTTCTTTTGAAGTAAGGTATCTCATAGTAATCTCTATCTATCCTTCAAATTTCGCAAGGTTGTATGGTAATTCTCCATCAAATCTTTTACGCCATCAACGAATTCCTGATCAATTCCTTCAATTGCATCATAGTTTACCGGCTCATGTTTCTTAAGAGCAACTTTCCCATCTTCCTCTAAGATGAACCGAACTTCATCTCCTTTATTTAAATTTAAGTGCTTAATCACCTCTTGAGGTATAGTTATGCCACTGCTGTTTCCAATATTTGTAACTTTCCTTTTTAACATTTCTTTCACCACCGAAGACATCATCTTACCTCCTAGTATATTCAGTTATTCATTTTATTATAACTGTTATAACGCGTTATAACAAATTAAATGAATATTTTTTAACACGATGTACCTTCCATTCATAAATGCTACAATAAACAAAGAACAGACCACTCAAGGAGGCCCCCAATGCCAACAAAAGAACAACAAATTCTACAAACTTATTTCGGTTATGAGTCGTTTCGTCCGGGTCAGGGGGAGACGATTGACTATATATTAGATCAAAAAAATACGCTTGCTGTCATGCCGACGGGTGGCGGGAAGTCGATTTGCTATCAGATTCCGGGGTTGTCGATGGATGGGACAGCGGTCATTATTTCGCCGCTCATTTCATTGATGAAGGATCAGGTGGATGCGCTTCAGTCGCTTGGTATTGCGGCAACTTACATTAATAGTTCGCTTACCACGAGCGAAATGGCTAGTCGGATGAAAGATATTGAAAGGGGTACTTATAAATTTGTTTATGTCGCCCCGGAACGTTTTGAGTCGGATTATTTTGTTCGTACGTTGAGGAAAATATCGATTTCACTCGTTGCCTTTGATGAGGCGCATTGTATTTCACAATGGGGGCATGATTTTCGGCCGAGTTATCGTTCGATTGTCCCGAATCTAAAACGGATTCCGAATATCTCCGTGTTTGTCGCGTTAACCGCAACAGCTACGGATGAGGTCATCGCGGACATTCAAGATCTTTTACATATTGAAAATGAGCATGTGATCAATACGGGTTTTGAGCGCGAAAACTTGTCTTTCCACCTTGTGAAAGGCAAGAATAAGTCTTCCTATGTCCGTTCCTTCATTGAAGAGCGTCCGAATGACTCGGGAATTATTTACGCAGCAACAAGGAAACAGGTGGATTCGTTACATAGTGAGTTGGAGTCTCGTGGCTTTCAAGTGGCGAAGTACCATGCTGGATTGACGGAAGAAGAGCGGCAACAGGCACAGGCTGCTTTTATTCATGATGAAAAAACGATTATGGTTGCAACGAATGCGTTCGGTATGGGGATCGACAAATCGAATGTGCGTTATTGCCTGCATTATGCGATGCCGATGAACATCGAATCGTATTACCAAGAAGCGGGGCGTGCCGGTCGTGACGGTGAGCCGAGTGATTGTATTTTGCTGTTTTCACCGCAGGACGTTCAGCTGCAGAAATTTTTGATTGAACAGTCGAATGCCGATGAATCGGCGAAACAGAATGAGTACCGCAAGCTTCAGGAGATGATCAATTATTGTCATACGCACGGTTGCCTGACGTCTTTCATTTTGGATTATTTTGAGGGTGAAATGCCGAAAGAACCTTGTGGGCATTGCAGTAATTGTGTTGAGCGGAACGAGAAGGCGGATGTGACGGAAGAAGCGCAAATGATTTTGTCGTGTGTGAAGCGAATGGGCGAGCGCTTTGGCGTTGGAATGACCGCGAAAGTGTTAAAAGGCTCGCGCGACCAAAAGCTCAAAAACTTTCGACTGGATGAGCTGTCGACGTACGGAATTCTATCGGCTTATACGGAAAAAGAACTGACGGAACGCATTCATTTTCTCGTCGCCGAGCAACTGCTGACGATGGTCGAAGGGAAGTTTCCGGTACTCCGGCTCAATCAAAATTCCGTCGATGTCTTGATGGGTAGGCGAACCGTTGAAATGTTCGTTGCTCCAATTCCGACAAGTGAAGATGCGGATTATGAAGCGGATCTTTTCGAAGAACTACGAGCGCTACGAAAACAAATGGCCGATGAACGAAATGTTCCGCCGTATGTCTTGTTTTCCGATGCTACACTGAAAGAATTGAGCCGTTATTTCCCAACGACTGAGGAAGACATGCTTGAAATTAAAGGTGTCGGCGAGCGGAAATTCGAGCAATATGGCGAAGCATTCTTAGCCGTGATTAAACAATGGCGGGCGGAAAATCAGGACGTGAAGAAGCGGGTTAAAATTTCGGATACATCCACACCGAGAAAAAAAAACGCTGACCCACAAGACGACCGCCCGAGCCACATGATCAGCTATGAAATGTTCAGGTCCGGCAAAACGATCAAAGATATCGCTGTCATTCGCGGCGTCCAGGCTCGAACAATCGAAAGCCATCTGTTTAAAGCTTATAAAGAAGGCAAGCCAATTCAATGGGGAATATTTTTTACCGATGAAGAAGAAACAGCGGTGTTGCAAGCACGTGAGCAGGTTGAAGAGCCCAGATTGAAGCCACTGAAAGAAGCTCTATCGGATGATTATGATTATACGAAAATAACAGCTGTTTTGGTGAAAAATGGGTTGATGTAGAACAATCAGCACGACGGAAGCCTAGCGAATGACGTTAGGCTTCCGTTTTGCTTTGTTGAACTTCAATATTTATTCGTCTGGCTTCAGTGTTAAAAGCGTTTTCTTCAGTGTTGAGTGATGAAGCTTCAGTGTTAATTTCGATTCCTTCAGTGTTAATTGATGAAGCTTCAGGGTTAATTTGGCTTTCTTCAGTGTTAAATTGCCGGGCTTCAGGGTTAATTCAGCTTTCTTCAGTGTTAAATATCCAAGCTTCAGTGTTAAACTCGCTTTCTTCAGTGTTAAATTGCCAAGCTTCAGTGTTAAACTCGCTTCCTTCAGTGTTAATCCACAAGTTTTCAGTGCTTATCCCGATTCCTTCTACATCAACCCACCAACCTTCAACATTAATCTGCACATCTCCCACATTCCACCCGAAACTACATTCCATCCTTTCAAAAATATGTTAATATGAATGTATATTCATTAAAAATAGAAAGAAATCGGGGAAATATTTTAGGGGGTCTTTTAGATTGATGAAGAGGAAGTATTTAGTTTTGTTATTACTTTGCTTTGGACTGGTTTTGTCCGCTTGCAATAGCGAAGATAATGCTGAAGCTGAAGCGGAAGAAAAAGAAAATGAAGAAGAAACTGAAACAGTAGAACAGGAAGAAGAATCAGCTTTTGAAGAATTAACGAAAGACGAAGTGAAGGGGATTATCCAGAATAACGTTGAAGAATTAATGAATCGATTCATTGATACAAAACAACAAAACATGGACTGGTATGAATTGGATTTTTCTAATGATAGCTCTGAAGAAGTTTTGGCGGCCGTCGATGAAACGAATGAATCACTAACCGACTTGGCAACAGAGCAATACAAGGATAAATACACTTCTTACTATTTAGAAGCATTTTATTGTGATTGTGATGCTTATGAAATATTGGACCCAAGCATGGTAATCGCGGGATTTGATGTTCTTGAACAAGATGAAGATTCTTTTCAAGCCACATCGATCGTGATTGGAAATCATCTTTATCCCGGCCCTGGGTCAACATATTATTGGACGTACAAAAAAGAAAATGAAAAATGGAAAATTGATGAAGTCACAGCTGAATCTGCAGATAAGCAGCCATTAAACTTAACGACAGAAGATTTAAAGAATCTATATGGTGATTCAATCGAAATCGTGGATGAGATTGAATTGGATGGTGAGAAATTCATCGTCACAAAAGAACACGACATGGACGCTAATTATGCGTACAGTGTAGATACAGGCGCGATCAATTATGAAATATCCACTGAGTATCAAGAGAATTCCACGAATGAGAATAACGAGACAGAAGAAACAGGAACAGAAGAAGTGAAAACAAACGAACCTACGGAAAAGACTGAAAAACTGGAAGCACTAAGCAATCCGACGTTTATTCATAAATATGAAGAAACTGAGCTTGAAGGTGAGTTTGGCGGATTAGTAAAAAGTGAATTCAAGGTCCCTCAATTTGGTATTAACGTTTTAGACGACTTTTTATATGAAGAGTATGTAGCTAAAAATGAAGATATGCCGAACATAGAAGACGTAACGCCAACGGAAGATTCAACTAAATTTATTGAACAATACGTAATCGGATATCGAGATGTTTACCAGTATGGCGATTATGTTTCCATTTTAATGAGTGAATATCTATATGAAGGTGGAGTGAATGGCACCTCTGCAATCAATTCATTCCATTTCGATTTAGATCGTGATGAAATGGTCCACCTTGAGGAGGTTTTAGCAGATAAAAATATTTCATATGAGCGTTTAGACGAACTCGTTAAAACGAAGCTTCGTGATGAACAGTATCGGGAGAAGTTATTTGCAGATTATGAGTCAAACTTGACGGCGCCAGAAGAAGACTACAACACTTTTTATGCGACCGATGAACATCTCGTCATTATTTTTAATGTTTATCACATTGGTCCTAAATCAAGTGGACCGATTGAAGTTCCAATTGGTTGGAATGAGTTTTAAATGAACAAATAAACCACTATCGATTTTTCGGCGATAGTGGTTTAATTTATATTTGCTCACGAACAGCCCGCATATGCCCTTGATGATAAATCTGTTTCAGTTCCATTCGAAGTCGCTTGAGCTCTGCCGGCGATTTCGTTTCTTCAATTAATAACTTCAAAAATTCCGCTCGCTCGTATTCATCAGTGGTCAACGTTACTTTCTTTTTGTCATCACTCATGTCTAACCCCTCCGTATGTTCATATACTTTATATGTATGCTTTCTCCGTAAATTCGATGTCGCAATCACAAATTCCTTCATTATGTTATTGTTGAATTAACGAATTTGATAAAGGTGTGATGAAATGGACAAATTGATTCAAGAAATTCACGATGAAGCGTTTATTATTGATGCGCATTACGATCTACTTTTTGATGTAGCTAAACAGCGGGCACTCGGGCGGACCAAAGTTATCGAGACCGACCACTTGCCAAACTTCAAAAAAGGTGGATTCAACCTGATCGTCTCGTCTATTTTTGAGGATGATGAATTTATTCCTGAGATGGTGCTTCATAAGGCGCTGAATCAAGTGAGTGCGTTGTATGCAGAGATTGATGAGTCACCGGATGAACTGATGTTTTGTAAAAGTTACGAGGATATTTTAGAAGCGAAACACACAGGAAAAGTCGGGATCATGCTTTCGTTTGAAGGCGTGGAGCCGCTTTATCAAGATATATCTTTGTTGCGGGTCTTTTATGAATTAGGTGTTCGGTTTGTCGGGCTTACATGGAGTCGCCGGAACTTTGCAGCAGACGGTTGCCATTTTACGATGGAAGAAGAAGACCGAGGTGGTGGTTTGACGCAGTTTGGCGAGGCGCTCGTCAAAGAAGCCGAGCGGTTAGGCATGCTGCTTGATATTACGCATATCAATGACCGCGGATTCAAAGACGTGTTTCGCTTTGCCGAAGGGCCGATTATTGCCTCACATTCCAATTCGCGTGAAGTCGCCAAAACACCGCGAAACTTAACGGATGAACAATTGAAAAAAATTGCGGAGCGGGGCGGTGTTGCAGGCATCAACATCCTAAGTCGAATCGCATCTGGAAAAGCCGGTGAAGGGGATATCGATTTGATTGCTGACCATGTCGAGCATATGAAGCAGACAGTTGGTGTGGATTACATCGGACTCGGGCTGGATTGCTGCGACATGCTTCGTAAATACTTCCCGCCAAGTGATGATGAAGCCTTTGATATTCTTAAGCATCAAAACTTACAGGATTTGACGAAAAAATTGTTGGAGAGAGACTTTGAGAAAGAAGAGATTATGAAGATCTATGGTGGGAATTGGTTGAAGGTTTATGGGAAGGTGTTTTAAATTAAAAATCCCGACTGCACAAAATGCAATCGGGATTTTCCTATATCTATATCTATGCTTGAGCTTTCTTCCTCGCATTTCTCGTCTGCCAGATCGTAAACAATATCGACAAAACGGTAAGCACTAAAAATGTAAGCGAGATTGGACGGGATAGGAAAAGTGTCCAATCTGGGTCTGTCATGAATGCGCGTCGGAGGTTTAGCTCGGCAATCGGTCCGAGGATGACTCCGATGATCGCTGGTGCAAGAGCGTATTTATATTTCGTAAATAAGTAGCCGATGATGCCCATCGCAAGTAAAATGTATAGGTCTGTTGTCCGGTTGTTCAAGACGAATGTACCGACGACGCATAGTACTAAGATAATCGGCACTAAAATATGCGTTGGTACTTGGGTGATTTTTACAAAGAATCGCATGCCGGCGAATTGTGTGATCAGCATCGCGAATGATGCGATGAAGAACGCGACGAATATGCCACCGACGATGTTTGGCTCGTCTACAATCAGTAGTGGACCGGGTGTTATGCCGTGTACCATCAATGCGGATAACAATACGGCTGTTACAGCTGAACCTGGGATGCCTAATGCGACGGTAGGGATCAAGTCACCACCGACGGTTGAGTTGTTCCCGGCTTCCGATGCGACGACGCCTTCTTCACAGCCTGTTCCGAATTTTTTCGGTTCTTTGGACCATTTCTTCGCTTGGTCATAGGCGACGATGTTGGCGATACTTCCGCCAGCTCCCGGAATGGCGCCGATAATCGATCCAATCACAGAAGAGCCGATCAACGTCATCGGTTTTGAAATGACTTTTTTCAAGGTTTGAAAAGGTTTTAGTGTGAATTTCATTTCTGCAGCATCTTCATTCAAGCGTTCAAGTCGGTCTTTTTCCAATTGGCTTTTTTCCAATGATTGCATCAATCGGGAAATCGCGAACATTCCGATCAATACGACCAAAAATGGAATGCCTGCACGAAGGACATCGAGGTCGAATGTGAATCGAGCGAAGCCCATAATCGGATCGGCACCGACCGTTGAAATGAGTAAGCCGAACAGTCCTGCAATCAATCCTTTGATAATGGAATCTCCTGTGACACTTGCGATAATCGTCAATGCCAAACAAATGAGCGCGAACATTTCCCATGGTCCGAATTTCAAGGCGAATTGGGAAACCTGTGGTGCAATGGTCACTAAAATGAACAAACTAACGATTGAACTTAAAAAAGATGCCCAAATGCCGATCGATAACGCTTTTCCGGGTTCTCCTTTTTTAGCCATCGGGTAAGCGTCAAAGGTGGTCGCGACCGAGGAGGGCGTTCCTGGTATGCCGAGTAATGCCGCACTGATCAATCCACCGGACATCCCGCCGACGAATACGCCGATCATTGCAGCAATTCCTGTGACTGGTTCCATCCCGAATGTAAGCGGCAAAGTTAGCACAATCGCCATGGCGACGGTAAACCCTGGAATCAAGCCGGCGACGACTCCGACGACAACCCCGATAAAGATAACGAGCAATATTTTTACTGTGAAAATTTCACCGAATCCTAAGAATAGTAAATCGAACATTGTTTGAGCCTCCTCTTAGAAGAAAACGCCTGTTGGGAATCTGACTTGAAGAACGTTTTGGAAAAAGAAATATAAGCTGAGTGTCAAAATTACCGCAATACTGGAAACTGTTACGATACTCTTTTTCGTCCGCGGTCCAATGACCAAAGCCGTGACAATCATAAATATAATAGAAGATAGAATAAACCCGAGTATTTGGATTGCTAGAATATATAAGAATAAAAGAGCCAACGTGATGAAAACGAGTTTGTGTTCTTTCACTATGTAAAGCAATTGTTCTTTGATTGATGTTTCGTTATTTTGTTGACGTGCTTTTACTAAGACGATTGTTTGTTTGATCGCTAAAATGAGCGACAGCCCACCAAGTATAATCGCCACAAACTGAGGGAAAGATCCTGCATCCAATTGCGATTCGTTCATGGATGGTAGGTCGTCGGTTTGTGTGTAAATCAATACGGATAAGACGATAAGTGCAATGGCAACGATTAATTCACCCAAAATTCTTCCTCCTAACAAAGATAGAGGGAGAGGCTCCCTCTATGATTTATTCTGCTGCTACTTCTTCGATGACGTCACTGATGATCTTGTCTTGCTTGTCTAAATACTCTTTGTATTCATCCGTGCCCATGAAGTTAACACTTGAGCCAGCATTTTGAACGGCTTCGACGTAATCTTCATCTTTTGATGTTTCTTCAAGAGCTTTTTCGAGTTGCTCAACGATTTCTTCAGGTGTTCCTTCTGGTGCAACATATCCACGGTTGATTCCCATCGTGATGTCATAGCCTTTTTCTTGGAAAGTTGGTAGATCTGGCGCTGTTTCAATTCGTTCTGTTGTACCAATCGCAACGAAGTTAATCTCGTCTGCTTTTACAAAATCAATACCAGATTTATAGTCGACGATTGCTGCGTCGATGTGTCCTCCAGCGAGTGCTTGAATGGCTTCCGTAATCCCTTCATATCCGACGAGGTTATGCTGGACATCGAGTTCTTTCGCCATTTGCTCAACCCATACACGTGGGATTCCAGCAACCGTACCACCGAATTGGATGGTATTTTCCTGTCCGTATTCAACTAATTCCTCTAACGTTTCAACGCCCATGTCGGTTGAAACAGCAAGAATCTGATCTGAAGATGACATAGAAGCAATAGGTTCAAAACTATCATAATTAATTTCTGTTACATCTGAATGGTGGGCAACAAGTAACCCTTCATGAATCTGTCCGATATTGTATCCATCAGCATCTTTCTTCGTTAAATCTTCCAAACCGACCGTACCACCGACACCTGGTACGTTAACAGGTACGATATTTTCACCAATATATTCAGATGCATGCTCTGCAACGAAGCGGCCTTCGATATCACTTCCGCCACCCGGTGACCATGGAATCGTCAATTCAATTTCCTTTGACGGAAACGCTTCTGCTGATTCAACTTTCTCTTCGCCACCACATGCAGCAAGTGATACAACTGCCAATGGAATAACGGCTACCCCGATCATACGCTTTAGACTTTTCACTCTAATCTCTCCCTCTAATGATTTTATGTGATAAAGATTTTCTAATAATTTAAACGTTTTAAAATAGTATATAAGATATAGAAATGTCAGTCAAGCTGTTTTTTTACTTACTTTTAAATGGAAAAACTTATAAAACCACTTACATTTTGTAAAATGAAATAATGAAAGCGTTGTCAAAATGAAAATCTGAATGTTGTGTTATTTTGTGGTGTGGGAGAAGGGGGAGAGACATATGTGGTGGAGCGTGGGTGAGCGTTCGAAGGAGAGCACTGAGTGTTCAAAGAGATGCGCTGACCGTTCAAAAGGGTGAGCCGAGTGTTCAAAGAGGTGCGCTGATCGTTCAAATGAGAGCGTTAATCGTTCAAGGAAATGCGCTGACCGTTCAAAAGGTTGAGCCGAGTGTTCAAAGAGGTGCGCTGATTGTTCAAAAGAGAGCGCAGATCGTTCAAAGAAGTGAGCTGAGTGTTCAAAAGGTTGAGCTAATCGTTCAAAGAGGAGAGCTGAATGTTCAAAGAAGCGCTCACCGTTCAAAAGAGAACGCAGATCGTTTAAAGAAGTGAGCTAATATACCAATCTAACTTAGAAGCTATTCGATATGCGAAGGAGATCTTTATCTTTTATTATTAAACCTTGTCAGGTGAGCATTTCAATCCAGTTTCTCGAATAAAATTACCTGTAAATGGATATCTTATTTGTAGTATTTATAAATTTTGTGGAGGCGGCTAAATGGTTATTTCCGGTGTGATGAAACTTATAGGATCTGGAATGGAATTCTTTTTAGTTATTCCAGGAATCGGTGGAACATTTATTCTTTCGCTTTTATGGATTCCATTATTGTTTATGCTAGTCTATCACATTGTTACATTGGTTCTTTCTAGGAATTCAAATCAAAAGATATGGGGCCCCGTTGTTGGGATTGTAGCTAGTACAATCGGTATTATTCCTTTGCTCGGCATGCTACTTCATTGGGCAGCGTTTATCTGTTTATTGATTGACGGGATCTTGACATTGAGTAGAGGTCCTAAAGATTCACCAGAAACAACAAAGGTAGTTTGAATTATTTTGAATATCTAGCGGAAAACGCACCCACAAGCTTAATGATTTGTTTTGTTTGTTCATATAGTAGTGTCTTTACTTCATTCATACTTTCCTCTAATGAAAGCGGACGATTCACGATGGAAAAGCAGCTGGTGAATGCGTCATTTAATGATTTTTGATCACCAGACAGACTGCCGGAAAGGAGAACGACAGGTACGTGATGTTTATTGGCTAAGGATGCGACATAACCGGGTGCTTTTCCATATAGTGTTTGTTCATCGCTCTGTCCCTCACCTGTGATCACTAAATCTGCTTCTTGAATTTCTTTTTCCAAATGAATTGTCTCGGCAATCAGTTTTGCTCCTGAATCGAGTTGGCCGCCGATGGCTAGCAAGGCGAAACCTAATCCACCAGCTGCACCGGACCCAGAGATGTTTTGATAGGATTGACTGAGATTGTTTTCGATGAGCTCGGCGTATTGATGGAGTGACTGATCGTATTTTTCTACTTGTTGATCGGTTGCTCCTTTTTGAGGTCCGAAAACGACACTCGCCCCTCGCTCGCCACAAAGTGGATTCGTAACATCGCATGCTACTTTAATTTCAATATCCTTCAAACGTTCATCGATATCTTCAAAATGGATGCTATGAACACGATGCAAATCCGAACCATAGCCGTTGAGTGACTGGCCATCTTTATCCCATGCTTTCATCCCAAGAGCCATCAGCATCCCTAAACCACCATCATTCGTAGCACTTCCGCCGAGTCCAATCATGATCGATTTCGCACCTCGGTCAATCGCATCTAAAATCACCTCACCCAATCCATAAGTTGTTGTATGATCTGGATTTCTTTTCGATGTTGGGACGAGTGTGAGTCCAGCAATTTCCGCCAGCTCAATGACCGCTTCATTTGAATTAAAAAGGACATACGAACTCTCAACCGGCTCACCTAACGGCCCAGTGCATCGTACGTTCACTTTCCTTCCTTTTCTCGAAATTAACATGGCCTCAATCGTACCTTCGCCGCCATCAGCCATCGGTTTGGAAACGACGGTATGAGTTGCGTCGACATCTTTAATGGCCCGTTCCATCACTTGAGTCACTTCGCTTGAAGACAAACTTCCTTTAAATGAATCTGGAGCTAATACGATTTTCATAGAAGGAGTCTCCTTTTTATCGAACATCTTTTTCCTAATTCTATCATATTTAATATTTATTCAGAATTGTCGAGAAACATCATGTTATAATAATAAACACTACATAAAAAAAGAAGGACCTGTGTTATGAGATGGAAAGAGTTATTTAACTATAATTATATGATGTACGGCGTTTTGGCCGGAATTTTAACAGCAATCGTTCCAACAATGGTTATATTCGAGGTTAGCCAACAACTCGGCTGGTCAAGTGAACTGATGAAAAATTGGATTTTCGGGGCGATCGTGCTTGCGGGCATTGCGGGATTAATCCTGTCGTTAACAACAAAGCTACCGTTGAACGTGTCTTCTTCGATACCGACGGCGGTGTTTGTTGGTTTTACCGTGCATCGATACCCAATAGATGAAGTGTTTTTTGCTTTCAGTATGGCTGGTGTTGTGCTGATTCTCATCAGTGTGCTCAAGCTGTACCGGCGGATCGAACGGTTCATCAAACTTGAGATCGTGATGGCTATGTTCGCTGGAACGATCATTCACTATGTTCTGTACGTCGTGGAAGTTACGGCTAGTCACATTGAGTGGGGAATCATCGGCATAGCCACATTTATCCTTGCGACAAAACTGTTTCCGAAATTTCCTGCAGCGATTGTCGTGTTCTTTGTTTTGTCTTTGACGTTGTTCGTCGATGGAACATTTCACACGAATTCATTCAGCTCTGTATCATTCAATCTCTTCCCAACGGTTGGACCTGTTGCTGGTAGCTTGGAGGTCATTTTTACCGTTTCTATTCCCTTAGCGATCATTAGTTTGTTTGGTGAGGTAACGATCGGAAATTCAATATTAAAGGCAGAAGGATATCGAACGAATATGGATTTATCGATTTTGGTTTCAGGGATCGCAACGTTTTTCGGCGGATTTTTCGGAAGCCATAGTGTAACCAGCGCAGGTGCACCGGTTGCTGTCGTTTCAGACCCGGCCGTCGGGGAAAAAGACAAACGATATTATGCAGCCGTTTGGGCATCCATCTTTGCTCTTATCTTCGGCCTTGTCAGTTACCCGGCAATCAGCATTTTGATGATTTATCCAACGAGTATTTTGAAATTCCTCGTCGGCCTGCTGTTATTACCGATACTAATCAAAACATTTACGATGTCGATCGGAAGTGGCAAATTTAAATACGCTGTCATGGTGGCCTTCCTGATCCCTCTCGCAAATATCACGATCTTCGGGATTGGCGCACAGTTTTGGGCGTTAATCTTTGGTGTGATGGTTGCTTATTTGATGGATGGGGAGGATGTGAGACGGGAGAAGGTGGAAGGAGAAGTAGTTAACTAGTGTAATTGTTAAGAAGTTAAGTTATATTTTTACATAATATAGTGGTATATTAAATGGGACGGGGGTGCAGTAATGAAAAGTGGTATGCAAACAATCGATCGGGCAATGATGATTCTTAAATCATTTACAAACGAGAAGACAGAGTACTCTCTAGCTGAACTACACAAAAAGTTAAACGTTTCAAAATCTAGTCTTCAACGAGTTTTAAATGCGTTAGTTGAACATAATATGTTAGAAAAAAACGAAGAAAATAAGACCTATAAACTCGGAATGGAAGTTTACTTCTTAGGTCAAATGGTAGAAAAAAACTCTCATCTTCTAACGTTTGCTAGACCTTATATGAAAGCACTTGTAGAAAAATACGGTGAGTCGATTACGCTCAATGTCATTCTAGACGGTCAAAGGACTTGTATTGAGTGTATACCGGGAAAACATGAATTAACAACGCTCTCTTTTGTGGGTCAAACATCACCTTTGTATGCGGGAGCATCAGCAAAGCTGTTGTTAGCTTATCTACCACAAAAAGAAATTAACAACTACTTAGAAACTGTAAATCTTATACAAATTGATAAGAATACTATTATCGATAAAGAAAAACTACTAAGTGAACTGAAAAAAATCAGAGAACAAGGCTATACAATTAGTATAGAAGAAAGAGTTTCAGGTGCATGCGCTATTAGTGTACCAATTAAAAATAGAGTGAATGAAGTGCTGGCCGGATTGACTTTTAATATTCCAATTGCAAGACTCGATGAAGATCATATTGCAGACTATGTAAATGAATTGAAAAAAGCAGCCAATGCTATTTCTGAAAAAATTAAGTACTAAATAATACAGTAATTTACTGTATTATTTTTTTAATTAAAAAATTCAGAAATATAATTGAATTCTGATTACAGTGTGTTAAAATAACCATAACGTTAATCAATACGATATACCGTTTAACGGTATAGGGGAGGTAATGTGATGAGTAAAAAGTATTTATTTGTTGTAAGTTTGTTGTTAGCAATTACGACTTTTTTAGTTGCTTGTTCTGAAACTGAAGCAGCTGATGATCAAAATGGAAGCGGTTCCAATGGTGAAGGAGAATATGAATTAGTGGTAAATAACTGGACTAATTCAAACCACCATTATTCCTATAACGTTTACGAACCGTGGAAAGAACTTGTCGAAGAAAAAACTGATGGTCGTGTTACAGTTACAATTCACCATGGTAGTTCAATAGGTAAATCAAGTTCAGTTTACCAAGACGTAAGTGGTGGGTTGTATGATTTAGGTTTTATCGTTGCTAACTATTTTTATGATACTGGTTTCTTTCCGTATACAATCGGCAACTTGCCATTCGCTTTCGAGGGACCTGAAGAAGCAGCAAAAGTATTAAGTGATTTCGGAGATAAATATGCTGCCGAAAAATTAGAAGATGTAGAAGTTCTTCCAGGAACTGCTACTGATGGCTATGACTTATTTGCAACAGAACCAATAACAAGTGTAGATGATTTACAAGGAAAGAAAATGAGAGTTAACGGTAAAAGTGAAAATGCTTATGTTGAGGCACTTGGAGGTACACCTGTCTCATTGTCAACAGAAGACACATATGAAGGGTTAGAGAGAGGGATGGTCGATACAGCTTTTTATACACCAATTGGAGCGGTAGGATTAAGTTTACATGAACCAGCTCCTTACATTACTAAATTTTCTGTTTCGGTTACTCCAATAATACCAATTATGAATAAAGAATTTTTAGCAAGCTTACCAGATGATCTTCAAACGCTTTTTAAAGAAGAATTAAATCCGAAATTAACAGAATTATTGACAGAGAGTTATGCAACAGAACTAGAATCTTCCCATGAAGAATTAAAAGGGTTAGTTGAGGACAGAGGTGAATTTATCGAACTTGGTGAAGATGAAATGGAAGAATTTAGAGAGTTAGGAACATCTGCATGGGATGCTTGGATTGAAGATGCAAATTCGAAAGGATATGACGGGCAGCAGATGGTTGACGATTTCATGAAAATGTTGGAAGAAGAAGGATTAAATAAACCATTTTAAAGTATGCGACCACTTTTTGGAGTGAAGCATCATAAGTGTTCGGAGTGATCGAATGAAAATCATCCAAAAAATAATTTCATTTTTAACTTATTTAACTAAGTATCTCGCGCTAGCCACTATTACTTTTATGATGTTTTTTATAACAGTGGCTGTTATCGGGCGCCTATTCTCTAAACCGATTGTGGGAGATATTGAAGTAGTTCAGCTAAGCATGGTTGCCTTGATAGCGTGTGGGTTGGCTTATGCGCAACAATCGGAGAGTCACATCTCGATCGGAATCGTGGTGGATAAATTTCCAAATAACCTTCAAAAGGTATTTGACGTAATTGCGTATTTGTTTGTTGCCGTTGTAACAATCATGATTGCTTACATTTATGTAGGTGTAGGATTAAACCATAAAAACAACATGGTACTGAGTACAAATTTATTAGAAATTCCTTACTTTCCTTTCGACTTTCTTATCGTAGCTGGATTCTTTATATGGGGGCTCCAAGCTTTATTAAAAGCGATAGAAGTAATTATCGAACTAACTACCAAAAGGACTAATCATTAGAAAGGGGGAGGGATATGCAAGTAGAATTCATAGGTTTTTTAGGGATTATTCTCATGTTTATAATGATGTTCTTCAGAATCCCTATTGCGATTTCAATGGCTGTTCCGGCAATTTTAGGAATTCTTTATTTGAACGGCTGGGATACGTTGACAACAGCTGTCGAAACAATTATTTGGGATCACAGTTTTAACTACACATTGAGTACGATTCCGATGTTTGTTTTAATGGGTGAACTCTTGTACGTCTGTGGAATAAGTACTGAGTTGTTTAATACCTTTCGAATGTGGCTGATGAGGGTTCGTGGAGGACTCGGTATGGCAACAGTAGGGTCCTCTGCAATATTCGCTGCTGCATCTGGTTCCAGTTTAGCAAACACAGCGACAATGGGAGTTATTGCTTCAAAAGAAATGTTAAACAACGGCTATAGCAAGACTTTGACTAGTGGGTCAATTGTTGCCGGAGGTACGTTAGGTGTTTTAATCCCTCCAAGTACATTATTCATCATCTATGGAACAATGACTGAGCAATCAATTGGGCAGTTGTTAATAGCAGGGATTATACCGGGGATTCTGCTGATGGCTTTATACATGTTAACCGTTTATGTCATTGCTTTACTCAGCCCTGGATCAGCACCGCGTTTAAAAGAAAAGTACTCCTTTAAAGAGAAGATTTATTCGTTAAAATCTACTATTTGGATAATAATACTTTTCTTAGTTGTAATTGGAGGGATGTATTTAGGTTGGTTCAACCCAACCGAAGCTGCCGGAATTGGTGCTTTTAGTACTTTTGTCATTGCATTAATAAGAAGAAGGTTAAGTACTCAAGTGTTTATCGATGCAGTGGCACGAACATTGAGAACTACCGGTTTCTTATTTGCCATTATCATCATGGCTTTTATCTTGAATTACTTTTTAACGATCACAAAGGTTCCAATTGTTATGGCAAGCTTCCTTAATGGATTAACTTTGCCTGATGTAGCAATTTTTGCCTTGATTATACTGATCTATATCATTTTGGGTTCAGTCATGGATGCGTTAGCAATGGTTGTGGTAACAATCCCGATCATTCTACCTCTAATTGAGAGTATGAATTTAGATTTAATCTGGTTCGGAGTTATTATTGTTTTAGTTATGGAGACGGCAATGATTACACCTCCGATAGGGATGAATTGTTTTGTTCTACGAGGGGCAGCCCCTGAGCTAGAGTTAGGAGAGATTTTCAAGGGAGCAGCAATTTTTATCATTCCTATATTGTTATTGATAGGGATATTATATTTATTCCCTGACATTGCATTGTATTTACCGAATAACATGTATTAAGGAAAGAGAAGTGTAACGATGTCGAACTGGCAAAGTATATACGAGGAGAAAGTGATCGATTGCACTGAAGCGGTACAAATGGTGAATTCAAGCCAAAATCTTTTCTTGTCTGCATATGTGAATGAACCACAATCATTAGTTGATGAATTGATCGATCAAAGAGAGCGATTAAAAGGATTAACAATGTTCGTCAATGTAGTGGGTAGTCAAGCAAAATACGCATCAGAGAAAGTAAGTGAATATTTCAACATTAAAACCTTTTTATCAAATATCAGTTTAAATGAAGCGTTCAAGAGAGGAAATTGTGACTATATTCCAATCAATGTTTCTCAAATACCTCGTTTTATCCATGAACAACAAACAGATGTTGCATTTATTCAGTTAACCCCACCGAACGCAGAAGGATATTGTTCACTGGGGACATCTGTTGATGTAAATCACCATCTGATCAAGAATGCTTCATTGGTGATCGCAGAGGTGAATGAAGGCATGCCCTTTACCCATGGGGATAGTCTTGTCAATGTAAGAAATGTTGATTACTTTGTTCTATCAGATAAGAAGGTAAATTATATTGAATTCAAGGAACCTGACGATATTGCATTGAAAATCGGCCGGTTAGCAGCTGATTTGATACCCGATGGTGCAACAATTCAATGGGGAATCGGTAATGTCCCCAACAGTGTAGTAAGTCAATTAACAAACAAAAGTAATATCAAGGTACATTCAGGTTCGATATCTGATTCCATTATTGAAATGATTCAGGAAGGTAATGTAGTTGAACCAATTATCGCAACTTCAATAATAGGAACAAACAGGTTATATGAATTCGCTCATAATAATGAAGCGATTCATCTTTTGCCTGTTGATGAAACGCATAATGTTCATGTACTTGGCTCTAAAGACCAATTTTTCTCCATTAACTCAGCAGTTGAGGTAGACATCAGCGGTCAAGTAAATGCAGAAAAATTGAATGGTCAGACAATTGCTGGTGTAGGAGGTCAGATGGACTTTATCGTAGGATCCAATTTATCTAGTGGAGGTAGGTCAATGATAGTGTTGCCATCTTCTACAAAAAATGAAAAGCACTCCAAAATTGTTCATCGGATCCAAGAAGTCACGAGCTTAAAAAGCCATGTCGATTATGTTGTAACAGAATATGGAATCGCAAAATTATTTGGGAAAACACTAGCCGAGCGAAATGAAGAAATGATAAAAATTGCACATCCAAAGTTCAGGGATAAATTAAGAAGAGCACAAAAAGAGGTGGACAAATGGACTTAAAATTATCTGAAGACGTTGAATTGTTTAAAAGTGAAGTAAGAGAATGGCTGAAGTCAGCCTTGCCAGATTGGTGGAATGATATTGAACAACGAACTGCTGACCAAGCACGTTATGAAGAGTTTGTAGATTCTTGGGATTACAAATTATATGAAGCTGGTTATTCAGGATTAACTTGGCCGGTAGAGTATGGCGGCCAAGGCGAATCGGCTATTAAGGAGATTATGCTTGAAGAAGAACTTGGTCGAGCAGACGCTCCGAAAGGTCATAGTTTCCTTGGTAAGATCTTGCTAGCACCTACATTAATGAAATATGGGACGGAAGAACAGAAACGTAGATTCTTACCAAGATTAATTTCCAGTGAAGATATATGGTGTCAAGGGTTTTCAGAACCGAATGCAGGGTCAGATTTGGCTGCTTTGGAAACGAAAGCGGTTCTTGATGGAGATGAATGGGTAATAAACGGACAAAAAGTTTGGACGACATCAGCTAGTAAAGCCAATTGGTGCTTTTTATTAGCACGCACAGATTCTGAGCAACCGAAGCACAAAGGCATCACCTATTTACTTGTACCAATGGATGCAGAAGGTGTATCTATTAGACCATTACAGAAAATTTCAGGAGAAGCTGAATTTAATGAGATCTTTTTTCAAGATGTTCGTATACCTAAAGAAAATCACATTGGAGAGATAAATGCTGGTTGGAAGATAGCTATGACGACATTATCTTATGAACGTGGAATTTTAGCGCTTGGTCGACAAGCTCGATTTGAAACGGAACTATCTCGTGCTATTGAACATTACATTAGTGCACAAGATGAACCAGTGATGGACCAACGAGTAGCGGAATTATTTGTAGAGTTGCAAATCATGCGTTATCACGGTTTGAAAACAATAAGTAATTATGTGAATAACGATGGGAAAATAGGTCCTGAAGCTTCACTACAGAAACTCTATTGGTCAGAGCTACGTTCAAAGTTAGGGAAATTTTATATGGATATGCAAGACAATGAGGTATTCACCAATCAACATACTTCATTTACAAATGATTATTTTACAAATATTTATTATACGACGTTAGGCGAAACTATTTATGCGGGAACCTCGCAAATCCAGCGAAATATTATTGCTGAAAAACTATTAGGATTGCCAAAATAAAAGGATGTGTAAAAATGGCATTTAATTTTGACTACGGTTTTGAAGAAAAATTATTCAGTAAAACGATGGATGAAGCATTAGAAAGTTTTCAATTTTCATATGAAGACAACTCATTAAACTCATCAGTTAATCAATTTTTATCAGAACAAGGATTACAAGACTTGATTAACCCTAAATCAACTGGAGAAATGAACTTGTTTTTAGGATCACTTTTAATGAAACAAGTCGGAAAGTATCTACCTGCTTTTCCAGTAATCGAAAACATCTTGGCGAGATATATTATCGGAAATCAAAGTATAACCAATATCACAGAGGAATCAATATTCAGTTTAGCGTGGAAAGCAAGCCTCGAGATAGCTGAAGACGGAGAGCAACGATATATAAAGGGTGAAATCGGACACATACCATTTGCTAATAACGTTAATTGGATTCTGGTTCCTTTGGAAACAGAAGTTGTATTCATCAATACCGACGTACTTGAAGATCAATTTTCTAGTGAAAATTCAATTGACTTAACTCATCCTCTATATAAAGCGAAATTAAATCAATTACAAATAGATAATGAATCAATTTTTATACAACCGTACGATCATTCAGAATTTAAGGTGATCAGTAAGCAATTGATTGCGTCTGAGTTAAGTGGAATGGCAGAACGTGTTTTTCAAGAAACTCTAAATTATGTGAAAGAAAGAGAGCAATTCGGAGTTATAATCGGAAAATTTCAGGCAGTCAAGCACATGTTAGCAGATATGTATTTACTAAAGGAAAGCATCCAAACATCTATAGAGTATACAGCTTGGTCGATTGAAAACAGCACTGAAGACCCAAACCTTTTAGCAACGATTTCTAAAACTTATGCATCTTACTCAGGGGTAAAGTTAATTGAAGATGCAATCCAGTTACACGGTGGAGTCGGAATGACTTGGGAACACATGCTTCATTATTACTTGAAAAGAGCTTATCGTTTATCAACAATGTTAGGCACAGAACGATTAGAAAAACGATTGATTGCGGATGAATTAAAACGTAATAGTGTTTTAGTCGGACAGTAAGATATTTTTTTGGAGTTTTCGTACCGGTAATCAATTCATTGTACCGTTAAACGGTATTAGGAGGTGTCGTTTGTGTCTAATAAAGTCGATTTGTCCATCAAAAATAAGGTTGCGGTTATAAAACTGAATGATCCAAGCAAATTAAATGCTTTATCGGTAGATGTAAAACGAGATCTAAACTTGTTTTTAAAGGAATTAGAAAACCGTGACGACGTTGAAGTCATTGTCTTAACTGGATCTGGTAAAGCATTTTGCGCCGGAGGAGACGTTAAGGGGATGGGTGAGAGAACGACAATTGAATCGTTAGAAAAAATCAGTAATACAACAAATATTTCACTGATCATCCAATCGATAAAGAAACCAGTTATTGCAGCTGTAAACGGTTACGCTTTTGGTGCTGGATTTGGATTGGCTCTATCGTGCGACATTGTATTTGCTAATCCGTCTACTAAATTTGGATTGACATTTAATAAAGTCGGTTTAATTCCAGATTTCGGAACGTTGTATTTTCTGCCAAGGATTGTTGGTCCGTGGAAGGCAAAAGAACTTATCTTTTCAGGTGCAATTATCGATGTAAACGAAGCGAAAGAATTAAACATTGTAAATCAAGTTTCTGAAGATGTACTGGATTATGCAATTGAATTTGCCGAAGAATTGGCAGATGGACCTGTACAGACGTTGAAATTTGTTAAAACAATTTTAAACCAAACGACTAATTCTGATTTAAAAGGAACAATCACTTATGAAAATCAAGCACAGGTCATTTTACAACAAACAAAAGATCATTTAGAAGGAATTCAAGCTTTCAAAGAAAAGAGAGAACCGAAATTTGTAGGGAAATAAAGGAGGAATCAAAAATGAGAGAAACAAACCACGCCGTAATTGTTGATGCTATAAGAATACCTATTGGGCGAAGAAAAGGAGTATATTCCGATACAAGATCAGAACATTTATTGACTCACGTCATAAAGGGCTTAGTTGAGCGGGCGGGATTGTCACAAAACTCAGTTGATGATGTGATTGTTGGTTGCGTTACACAAAATCAGGAACAAGGAAATAACATTGGGAGAATTGCTACTTTAATGTCAGGGCTTGATCAATCTACTCCTTCAATGACATTAAATCGAAAATGTATATCTTCTCAGCACGCAATACATCAAGCCGCGCAAAGCATCCTCAGTGAAGATCACGATATTGTCATCGCTGCAGGGATTGAGAATATGACTCGTCACCCAATGGGTTCAGATAAGGTAGAAGAACCTAAAGAGTTAACAGATTTATATGAAATAGTGCCTCAAGGTGAATCGGCTGAGCGAATAGCAGAAATATGGGGATTGAATCGGAATGAAATGGATGAATATTCTTTGCGGAGCCATCAACTGGCTGATCAAGCAACAAAAAATGGAGATTTCCAAAATGAGATCTTACCTATCGAAGTAGAAGTAAATGGTGAAAAGAAAAATGTTACTAAAGACGAAGGAATTAGACCTGAGACAAATGTAGAAAAATTAGGTAGTTTGAAAACTGTCTTTCGAGAAGATGGGAAAATTACTCCTGGTAATTCTAGTCAAATAAGCGATGGAGCTGCAGCTGTCTTAGTAATGTCAGAAGAGAAAGCAAAAGAGTTGGGGTTAAAGCCAAGGGCTAAAATTATTGCAAGGACATTAATTGGCTCTGATCCGACGTTAATGCTAACCGGACCCATTGAAGCGACCAAGAGAGTTTTGAAAAAAGCCAATCTAACAGTAGAAGACATAGGATATTTTGAGTGTAATGAAGCATTCGCACCGGTTGTTTTGTCGTGGATGAAAGAGTTAAATGTTCCTCTGGATAAGGTGAATGTTAGAGGAGGAGCAATCGCTTTAGGTCATCCTACTGGTGCGAGTGGGGCACGTCTAATGACTACCTTGGTAAACATTCTAGAAGATAAAAATGCGAAGTACGGACTACAAGTTATGTGTGCTGGTGGTGGGATGTCAGCAGCTACGATTATTGAAAAAGTTTAAGGAGTGATTGTATATGAATTTAGATGGAAAAGTAGCTATTATCACGGGATCTGGGCAAGGGATTGGTCGTGCAGTTGCTGAAGATATGGCTAGCAAAGGAGCAAGTGTCATTATAAATGACATTGATGAAAATGAAGCTCAAACAACGGCTAAAGCTATAAAGAAAGATGGAGGTAAAGTCGATTACTTTGTTGGAAATGTAGCGAAACCTGAAGATGCCCAAGGGTTAGTTGATAAAGCTCTAGATCGATTCGGCGATGTAGATATCTTGGTCAATAACGCCGCAATAACTGAACCTGCAATGATTCATAAAATGTCTGATGAGCAATGGGACAGAGTCATAGATATTGATTTAAAAGGAGTATTCAATTGTATTCGCGCAGTTACACCTACATTTAAAGACAAAGGAAAAGAGAATCCAGATGCTTTTTCAAACGGAAAAATTATTAACATCACTTCTGTAGCGGGGTTAACTGGTACAATCGGTCAAATTAATTATTCAGCAGCAAAGGCTGGTGTAGTTGGAATTACGATGTCAGCGGCTCGTGAGCTAGGTAGATACCGCGTTCAGTCAAATGCTGTGGCTTTTGGAATTGTTGAGACACGTATGACTGAAGTAATCCGTGGAGAAAAATTTGTTGATAAATATAAAGAAAAAATTGTTTTGAACAGATTTGCTCGCAAGGAAGATGTGGTTCCAGGTGTTACTTTCTTAGCGTCTGAGGGATCAGATTATATGACCGGTCATGTCATGAACATTTCAGGTGGTTACCATATTGGATCTTAAAAAAATCGGACGGAGGTTTGTAAATGAATAGCTTAATTGGACAAAAAACAGAATCCAGATATTTTAATGTTGAAAAAGAAGCGATAAAGGATTTTGCGAAAGCAATTAATGAAGATAATCCACTTTTTTTAGATGAAAATTTTGCTGCAAGGAATGGGTACTCATCAATTGTCGCTCCAATGACGTTTCCCACGACGTTTCGAGATAAAGTACCTGAGTGGTTTGAGAACTTGGATAAATCTAAACTTTTACACGGTCAACAAAAGTACCGGTATAAGCGTCGAATTGTGGCTGGGGATCAGATTAAGTATATAGAAAAATTAAAAGATATCTATGAAAAAGAAGGTAAAAGCAGTAAATTAACATTCTATGTGAGGGAACGAATCGGTTATGACATAACAGATGAAGAGGTATTTACAGAAGAATCCACTTTTATCATAAGGGAGGCAAAGTAAATGAGTGTTTTTGTAGATCAAGAATTGAGAGAAATAACGCATCCACCAATTACAAAAGAGCAGCTTATTAATTATGCTCATGCTTCCGGTGATAAAAACCCGATTCATATTGATGAGGAATTTGCAAAAAACTCGTCGATTGGAAGAGTAATTGCACACGGAATGATTTCGGCAGGGTTTCTAGCTTCCCATGTAGATAAAATAGCTAAGGAACCAAATCGGATAAAGAGTTATAGTTCAAAATTTAAATCAATCGTATATCCAAATGATACCGTTTCCACCGTTGTCGCAGAAGAAAGCGTGAATGGAGAAGAAGGTTATTTGCAACTTCAAGCCAAAAACCAACATGGCGAAGTTGTCACAGAAGCAGAAGCAATTATTGAAATGAGGTGAGGGAATGACTAAAACAGATAATCTCAAAAATATGTTACGGCCAAAATCTATTGTAATAGTTGGTGCATCAGGAGACCGTTCCAAGATTAGTTATAAACCAATTTCAAATTTAAGAGATATTGGTTTTGAGGGTGAAGTATTCTTAGTGAACCCTAAATATGAAGAGATAGATGGTTATCCATGTTATCCAAATATTGATAGCATTCCAGATAATATAGATGTCGCACTTGTTGCAGTTGGCTCTAAGTATGTAGAAGAAGTATTACATCAGTTGAAAAAGAAAAATATTAAAAGTGTGGCTTTATTTAGCTCTGGGTACTCTGAAACTGGTGAAAAAGGTCAAGAATTAGAAGATAGGATTGCTGAATTCTCAAATGAAAATTCTATACCGATTTGCGGTCCCAATTCATTAGGTTTTGCCAATGTTAAAGACAAAACAATTGTTTCATTTTCTACTTTAGAAATAGGAGATTATGATCCGGTTGCCTTTATAACGCAAAGTGGTGCATTAGGTTCATTAAGTTATACATCGGCAAAAGAGCTCGGTTTAGGCTTTCAATACTTTGTTTCCTCTGGTAATGAAACAAGTGTTGATTATTTTGACTATGTAAAATTTATGGCACAGCAAGATGACATTAGAGTGATTGGTGGTTATTTAGAAGGAGCAAGAAATTTTGAAAAAATGTCATCAGCAATCGACTTATGTCACCAGAATAATAAACCTTTAGTCCTTATGAAAGTAGGTAATTCCTCCAAAGGTGCAGAAGCGGCAAGTTCTCACACAGCAAGCTTGGCAGGGGATTCCAATATATATCGGAATTACTTTGAACAAAAAAATGTCGTTCAAGTTTCTGATGAAGACGAACTGATCGATACGATGTCCGTTTTCAACAAAACTAAGAAGAGTCCTCAACGAGGTGGATTGGCTGTTGTCACTCAATCAGGTGGTGCAGGAATAATTATTGCTGACCAAAGTGAAATTAAAGATGTACAGCTAGCAGAAATAAATGAATCAACCAAGGAGAAACTTCATGAGGTTCTACCGCCACATTCAACACTAAAAAACCCAATCGATTTCACTGCTCAAGTTAGTCAAAATCCACAACAAATTGTTGATTCTACTAAGATTACATTAGAAGATCCGAATGTTGAGTCAGTCATTTTGTATTTACAAATGACCGATGAAAGGTTTTTACCAATAATACCTGAGCTATCGAAAGTAGCAGAAGAAACGGATAAGACATTAGTGCTTTGCTGGTCAGGTATTAAACCAGAGACTAAAGAAAAAATATTAGCACAAAAAAATATCTGTTGGATACCTAATCCAACGCGAGCAATTAATGCAGTTGCTAATGTGATGAAATTCTATGAGAAACAAGAGCAACAACTAGATGAAGTAAGCTACTTAGTTGATCATGATAACCTTACTGAAAAGAAAGATCTTAAGGAGTTAGATGAACATCAAAGTAAAGAATTGTTAAGAAGTTATCAAATTCCTATTCCGAATAACTTTTCGATTAATCACTTTGAAGAACTAACAGACCAATTCGTAAATTATCCGATTGTGATGAAAGCCCTCCACTCAGAAATTCAACATAAAAGTGATTATGGGCTAGTTGAGATTAATATTAATAATCATGCAGAAGCACAAGAGGCATACGAAAAAATTATCAGCAACTGGGAAAAGCACTTTCCAGAGCATCAGAATAAAGAAGTGCTTGTCGAAGAGATGGCCGACGAAGGAGTAGAGGTTTTTGTCGGTTGCGTAAACGACGAAGTGTTTGGACCTTGTATTATGTTTGGTCTCGGTGGAATCTTTGTAGAGGTTCTAAAAGACACTGCAATCTTACCAGCTCCTTTAACATATAACCAAGCATCAAAAATGATTCGCTCCATTAAAAGCTTCCCAATCTTGGATGGAGAGAGGACTGGTATTCAATACGATTTAAAAGCATTGACTGAAGTAATTGTTAAAATTTCTGAGTTCTGTGCAATTCACAGTACGGAAATTTCTGAACTAGATTTAAACCCTGTTATTGTTCACGAACAAGGTAAAGGGGTCAGCGTTGTAGACGCTGTAATTGTAGATAAAGAAAGAGATTTAGAGAAAGTTAATCAATAAGGGGGGCAGGTGATGTATTCGTTAGAATCTATTAAGCCTCAATTGAAATTACCTATCATTATTGCTCCCATGTTTTTAATCTCGAATCCAAATATGGTCATTAAATCTTGCGAACAAGGTGTTATTGGATCATTTCCTGCGCTAAATGCCAGAACGAATGCAGAGCTAATAAATTGGATGAGATACATTAAGTCAGAGTTGAATGAATTCCAAAAGAGAACAGAGGAGAATCCTGCACCTTGGGCAATCAACTTTATATGTCATCGAACGAATAAAAGATATGAGGAAGATTTGCAAGCAATAAGTGAATTACAGCCGCCTATTGTCATCACTTCATTAGGGGATCCGTCTCCGGTAGTCAAAATTGTTCATGCATATGGAGGTCTTGTGTTTAGCGATGTAATTAATGTTTCATTTGCAAAAAAAGCAATTGAAAAAGGGACAGATGGATTAATCTTAGTGTCTGCTGGGGCAGGTGGCCATGGAGGAGAGTTAAATCCAATCTCTTTCTTAAATGAAGTGAGAAGCTTTTGGGATGGACCTGTAGTTCTGGCTGGAGGGATATCAGAGGGCAAAGATATCTTGGCCGCCCAAGTATTAGGTGCTGATTTGGTTTATATGGGTTCCAAGTTCATCGTTGCGGAAGAAAGTGATGCTGAAGATGAATATAAACAAATGATCATAGACTCTTCCATCGAAGACATTATTTATACTAACTATTTTAGTGGTATAAGTGCCAATTATTTAATTCCTAGTATAGAAAATGCAGGGATTGATTTAGTGGAAATTAAAAATGGAATGAAAGATAAAAATGAATTAAAAAGAATTGGAGTACGCACCTGGAAAGATATTTGGGGTGCAGGACAAGGAATAGGGCCGATTCAAAAGATCGAACAGATTGAAGAAATAATTAACGAATTAACAGTGACATACCATGATGAAGCCAAAGACTTAGGAAAGAAATGGAGGGGCAATTATGTTAGCAAGTCTTAAATTGCCAAAAGCAACATTAAGTAAAGAACATAATGAGTTTCGTTTAGAAGTTAGAAGTTTTTTAGAAGAAGAAATTAAAAAAGGAAGCTTTCACCCAAGTGTCGATTCTTGGATGGGTGGTTATTCGATCGAATTCTCCCGAAAACTAGGTGAAAAAGGTTGGATAGGAATGACCTTACCTAAAGAGTACGGAGGGCAAGAGAGAACTTCAATTGAACGTTATGTCTTAATCGAAGAACTATTAGCTTATGGAGCTCCAGTGGCTGCCCATTGGTTTGCTGATCGTCAAACTGGTCCACTCCTGTTGAAATACGGAACTGAATCTCAAAAGAATAGATTTTTACCTAAAATCTCTAAGGGTGAATGCTTTTTTTCTATCGGACTTAGTGAACCGAATGCTGGTTCTGACCTAGCTTCTTTAAAAACAAGAGCTACTAAAGTTGAAGGCGGATGGCTCTTGAACGGATCTAAAATTTGGTCAAGTGGCGCTCACTTGTCACACTATATGCTTACATTATGTCGTACAGAGGAGCAAAAAGAGAATAATAAACATGCTGGATTAAGTCAGCTTATTGTTGACTTATCTGCTGAAGGGGTAAGTATTCGTCCAATTAAATATCTCTCTGGGGAAAACCATTTTAATGAGGTGTTTTTTGAGGATGCATTTATTCCAGAAGATCATCTAGTAGGGGAAGAAGGTAATGGTTGGGTGCAGAGTATGCAAGAACTGGCTTTTGAAAGAAGTGGGCCAGAACGTATATTAAGTACTTATCCATTAATTGAAGAAGTATATCAAGATTTGTTGACTAATAATGATTTTGAAGGAATGAAGAAGTTAGTTCCAATTATATCTGAGTTGATTTCCTTAAGGCAAATGTCTTTAAGTGTCGCACAGTTGCTAGAAGATGGAGAAGACGTCAATATCGCTGCAGCAATAGTTAAAGATATGGGAACGCGATTCGAGAAAAATGTAGCCGAAGAAATCCGTTTAATAGTAAATCAAAAACCCTCGCAGTTTTCATCCAACCAGATTGCTAGATTAATATCAGAATCTATTTTACATTCCCCAGGGTTTACGTTAAGAGGAGGCACAACAGAGATCTTAAGAGGAATTATAGCGAAGGGAATGAATAAATAATGAGTGAAATGCAAGATATTATTATTCAATCAGCTGAGAAAATTTTTAAACGACATACGACCAAGGAATTGGTTGATGAGTTAGAAGAAGGCAAGTTTGATGAGAAGACATGGAAGCTATTGGTTGATAATGGACTCACGACAATTGGTGTACCAGAAAGTCTCGGTGGGGTAGGCGGGGACTTACAAGATGCATTTCAAGTAATTAAGTTATCAGGAAAGTATACACTGCCAGTACCTTTAGCTGAGACAATTCTTGCAAATCTAATGTTGTCACGCATCGAAGTTCAAGTAGATACTACATTGAGGTCTATTCATTTTAATGAATCTGATGGTTTAAACTTAGAGAGCGATAAAGAACAATTTTTGATGAATGGACAATTAAATAATGTCACTTGGGGTAGGTTTCTAGAAGAATTGATCGTTGTCACAAAATATAATCATAAGGATTATGTAGTTAAGGTTTCTCCACAACAATCTAAAATTGAAAAGCGTCAAAATTTAGCTGGTGAACCAATGGATGATCTTGAATTTAGAAATGTTCAAATTAACCCAGAAAATATCACTGAAATTAATCGTGAGTCATTTATCAAAAATCTAATGGATTTAGGTGGAGTAACAAAAGTTTCTCAAATGTGCGGCGCTTCTGAAGAAATACTTAATCTATGTCTATTCCTCACAAATGAAAGGAAACAATTTGGAAGACCGTTAAATCGATTACAAATCATTCAACAATACCTAGCAACTTTAGCAGGTGACACCGTTAATATTACAACCAATTTTGATTACGTGGTTGATGCTTTAGAAAAACATCAAATGACATACGAAGTGGCGAACTCAAAAATTATAACGAATACTGCTATTCGGAGAATTGCTGAAACAGCACATCAAATTCACGGTGCAGTTGGGGTGACACATGAACATAAATTGCATCAGTTAACAAGACGATTGTGGTCTTGGAGAGAAGAATTTGGTAACGAGCAGTTTTGGACTCAGTTATTTGCAGAGAAGTTGATGGACGAACCTAATGAATTATCACTGTGGAAAAAAATCAATAATCAGAAGGAAGAATTAGTAAACACATAAGAAGGGGTGGAAAGATGTCTGATTTGCTATTTTCAGTTAAAGATCATGTGGCTTATATTACAATGAACAGGCCGGATTCATTGAACGCTTTTAGTGAGGAAATGATTGTTGAATGGATTAAAGCCCTGGAAGAGGTAAGAGATTCGGATGATATTAGAGTGGTAGTATTGTCTGGTAACGGTAGAGGTTTTTGTGCTGGCGGTGACATTAAAGAAATGAGTAAGGGAAGAGGATTTTTTAACAGTTCTGAAGATATCAGTAGTACAGCACTTAACCGAAAAAATTCAATCTGGAAAAAAGTTCAACGAGTACCCCTACTACTTCAAGAAATAGATAAACCGGTCATTGCTAAAATGCACGGATTTGCTATCGGAGCAGGTTTAGATATGGCATTAATGTGCGATATTCGTATTGCGGCTGATACGACGAAGCTATCAGAAAGCTACGTTAAAGTAGGTATTGTTCCGGGTGATGGAGGAGCTTATTTCTTGCCTAGAATAGTAAATTTCGATCAAGCATTAGATATGTTATGGACTGGTAAAGTATTAACCGGGGACGAGGCAAAGGAAATAGGCTTGGTCACTTATTCGGTTAAAGAAGATCAGCTAGATGAATTTGTAGAAGAATACGTGCAAAAGCTGGTTAAAGGACCTCAGCAAGCAATTCAGTTAATCAAAAGAGCTGCTTACCAAGGACAACGAATGGATTTAAGATCTCATCTAGATCAAATCTCTTCACATATGGGGATTGTCACAGAACTGGATGATCATAAAGAAGGAGTCAAAGCAGTAATTGAAAAAAGAAATCCCAAATTTAATTAGAAACTAAAGTAGGCCCACCCACAAGCAAACCTTGCGGGTGGTCTTTTTGCATTGTATGTCGGTTGGCTCATATATTTAGATTTTGGTCAAATATTTAAGTGGTTAGGGTGCATATAATGATATGTTGGGCGTATTTCACCTAAATTAGGTTACAAATACAGATATCAAGGCTTATATTTTTATGGTAAGGGCACATAGGAAGTAGGAAATGTACTATATTTATAAAAAGTGATGTATAACTGTTAGTTCGTAATATACAAAAAAGAATCCAAGTCTTTTAAGGATTTGGTGTTTTTTTGTTTAATTGGAGAGGATTTCTTAATTTGTCGTATTTCTTTTAGATTCAGGAGTATATATTTGGGTGGCGGGCGTATATCTGATGGATTCGGTCTCATATCTTCTTTGTAAGGTCTCATATTGACGTGATATGGATTATATATTTTAGATTTGGCTGCATATATCCTAGCGTTCACCTCATGAATCATTGATACGGACTCAATATATATAGCTAAAGTGGAATCATAATTTACTAAATCATCTGATATGGCACACTGAACGCGAATTTACTCAGCTCAGTATCATTCAATCTTTTTCAGACGGTGCTTTTGTTTTCATAGCAAAGAATGACAATACATTTGTCTTCCTCCATTCCTTAGGTGGAGGATAATGCTTTTTTTGAACATGTTTGAAATGAAAATCCATACTCAATAATCACGAAGAATATTTTTTGCACTTAGTTACTGATTCATCCTTAAATCCAGTAATGCTTAAATAAAAGTAACTATTATAACAATTTATAATAAAAATAATTTTCTAAAAATTCTCTTGACTTATCATTTACATTCATATAAGATATTCAATTAATAAGTTATAACTTTATATTTATTGGAGGCACGCTAGCAGTGATTAACAAAAATGCGCCTCATCCTTTATATCATCAAGTGAAAAATCTAATTGAAGAGAAAATCATTTCAAATGAATGGCCAAAAGGTTTCCAAATTCCTACGGAGAAAGAATTAGCAAAGCGATTTGATGTTTCAACGATTACTGTAAAAAGAGCGATTTTAGACATGGTTCATGAGGGGCTTTTATATCGACAACGCGGAAAAGGAACATTTGTAACTTCCAAGCGCGAGACAGATCTCCAAAGCTTAGTCACATTGAAACATGACGCAGAAGATGAAGTGAAACATCCTCACCGAATGTTAGGGTTTGAGCGTATAAATGCCAATCCATTAATCGGAAAGAAGTTAGATATTGATGAGAAGGATGAGATTTTTAAAATTAGTCGAGTAAAGCTAAATGGTAAGAAGCCAGTAGTAATTGAACACACTTATTTACCTACAGAGCTATTTTCAGGTTTGTCGGAGGAAATGCTTCAGGATGAATTGCTTTACAGTGTGCTTCAAAACAATTTTGGATTTGAATTAGATCAGGCCAAAATATACTTTTCTACATTGACAGCAAATTTTGAAGAAGCAGAGTTATTGAATGTACCTGAGGGTGAGCAACTGTTCGTTATTGAACGTACAACACGGACTAAAGACGGGACATTAGTCGAATACTCGAAATTTATTATTCGGCAAGAGGAATATCAATTTTATATAGACGTAACAATTTAGAGAATTGCACACTCAAGGTTGTTCTTTAATTAACTAAAGTTATAATATTATATTTTTATAATCATATTTATAAATATGAATAAAAAAGTGGTGAACTAAATGGCAACCTTTAAATTTGAAGAAAAAGATATACCTTATCAAGTGGGTCAATCTATTGCAGGAGCACTTTTCGATTCAGGGATTTATGGAATAAGCCACTCAAAACAGTCGAAAAAATTACGAGGGGCATTTTGTATGAACGGTGATTGTTGTGGTTGTTATGTGAAGGTGAGTGATGTGCAAGTGTTGGCATGTCGGACACCAGCTACTAAATCGATTACTGTGAAACGAGGTGGTACTGGTGAAATATGATGTGTGTATTGTTGGAGCGGGTCTTTCAGGACTAGCAGCGTTACATACTTTATCAAACGAATCACTGCGGGTGGCTATTGTAGACGATCGAAGTGAAATTGGTGGTAATTTTCTAAAAAGAAAATGGTTACTTGATGAACCGGAGAGATTTAATTGGCTTGTAGAAAAGGAAATAAGTGATTCAGTTGATGTCTATTTAAATCATGAAGCGATTGGCGTTTACGCTGATGAATCGCTAGGAATTACAGATCAACTATCACTCAAACAAATCCAAGCTGAGGTTTACCTACAGTGCACAGGTTTAAGAGAACTCCCTTATCTATTTGATGGGTGGCAATTACCAGGTGTAATCACACTAGATGCATTTTTACAACTTCGACTTATTGAACAAGTTAACTTTCCTCACCATATAGGAATTGTAGGTCAAAATCCCCTTCTTGAAATTGCAGCAGACAAATTAGCCTCAGAAGGTTTTAATCTCATACGTACTACAACCGAGCAATCAGTCCAAACGGTAGGGAACAAACAGGTTGAGTACTTAATGTTAGATGGTGAGCCGTATCCAGTTGACATTGTTATTACGAGTAAAGGTTATATTCCAGTGAATGAGTTAGCCCACTTGTATAAAAAGCCTGATGCATTTGATTACCGACCACAAAATCATCCAATGACTCTTTCTGAAAGAATTTATCGAGCAGGACAGTCTGCTGCTGTTACAACACCGGAACTATCCATCCAATCAGGTCAAAGAGTTGCAAAGGAAATCATAAGTAATTTGCAGAAAGAAGGTGTTTGATATAGTCACACATAATGTCTCTAATCAAACAATTATATGTCATTGTGAAGAGTTAACTGTAAACGATCTTCAAGAGGTATTCGCATTTGGCGCTCGGTCTTTCGATGACTTAAAAAGGATGAGCCGATGTGGCATGGGACATTGTCAAGCGAAATATTGTTATCACCATGCGAATGAGCTATTAGCAACATGGATGGGAGTAGCAGAATCTGAATTATCTGGAACCAATCATCGAATACCAATTCGCCCCTTACCGTTAAAGATGTTAATTGGAAGTGATCTTTGATGAAAAGTGAAGTATACGACGTCATTGTTATTGGCGCTGGTGTTATTGGATTAGGTATTACATTCGAATTATCAAAAGTTCCGGGATTAAAAACATTAACAATTGATCAAGGTTATCCCATGAGCGGTACTTCGGGAGCAACTCAGGCCTGGGTTTGGGTACACAGTAAGACACCGTCTCATTATGGAAGATTAAGCAAAGAAAGCGCTGATCGATATTTAGAACTGCAAGATGAACTAGGAGATATAGAATATATTCGTTCCGGCGGAGTCACGCCTATTTTTTCAAATGATAAGCTTTTTGCTGCTAAAACTTTACAGGATGAAATGAGTAAAGCGAATATACCGGTAGAGATTTTAACAAAAAGAGAAGTTTTGGAGCTCGAACCAAATTTGTCTCCAAACTTAATTGGAGCAACCTATTCGGAAATCGACGGAACAATTAATCCGTTCAAGTTAATTCAACGATATCGCAAACAATCAGAAGAAAACGGGGCTGAATTTTCATTTTATAACAAAGTCATCGGACTAGAAAAAACATCTTTTGGTTACCGAGTAATGACTCAAAAAGGCACATTTGAAACTGAAAAATTGGTTATAGCAGCAGGACTTTGGTCGAAGGATATTGGTCGATTTCTTGATGTTGAGATACCCACCTATACATCGCGAGGCCAAATTCTAGTTACCGAACCAACAGAGCGACTGATTAATCGAGTGATTGTTGGGATGCGACAGTTAAATAACGGCATTATTCTCATCGGTTTTTCTAAGGAAGACGTAGGTTATGATCGACGAACAACTCTGGACATTTTACAAAACTCAGCAAAACGGGCGGTAGAGTTAGTCCCAAAGCTAAAGGATGTAAAAATTGTTCGAACGTTCTCAGGCATTCGTGTGATACCAGATGATGGTTTACCGATCTTTGGTGAAGTACCTGGTGAAGAAAATCTTTATGTTGCAGTTACTCATAGTGGAATGACATTATCAGCAATTCTGGGCAAGCGAATGAAGGAATTAGTGACAACTGGGCAAACGAGTGAGCAAATGGATGCCTACTCAGTTAAACGATTTGAAAAGAGGGGGATGGTCAGTGGATAAAGTTCATCAGTATATTGTTGAGAATCAGGATAAATATCTCGAATGGTTAAAATTGGTTTGTGATCAACCGAGTGTTTCTGCACAAAACCGTGGTATGGAGAAAATGTTTCAGTTGTTAATAAAACTTTTCAAAGATGTTGGGGCTGAGACATCGACCATTCAAACAGATGGATACCCAGTATTGATTGCAAAGTTTCCAGGTGAAAAAGATCAGCAACTTGCCTTTTATAATCATTATGATGTGCAACCAGAGGACCCACTGGATGAGTGGGAAAGCGATCCGTTCGAAACAACATACAAAAATGATTTGATTATTGCTAGAGGAACGGCGGACAACAAAGGTAATATCATTGCTCGGCTTGCGGCTGTAGATGCGTATCAAGCTGTACATGGAAAATTACCAGTAGGAATTAAATTTATCATTGAAGGTGAAGAAGAAGTTGGTAGTCCGCACCTGGAAGTACTTGCAAAAGATTTGACCGATCAGATTAAAGCGGATGCGATTTTATGGGAAGGTGGCTTACGAGAGTATAACAACAAAAGATTGCATGTTGGTTTAGGTGTTAAAGGAATCGCTTATGTCGAGCTTGTGGCCAAAGGAGCAAAACATGACTTGCATTCTTCAGAAGCAGCAATTATAGAGAATCCCGCATGGGAGCTAACGTGGGCATTGTCATCATTGAAAGACCGTAATGACAAGGTGTTGATCGAGGGATTCTATGATGATATTGAGCCATTATCAGAGCGATCAAAAGAATTTATCAAGACGTTAGAATACGATGAGGAATATGTTAAAGCCAGCTATGAGATTGATAGGTTTCTTGATAACGTCACGGGCTACGAGCTGAATAAACGATTAATTGCAGAGCCAACGTGCACGATTTGTGGCATTAAATCCGGTTATATAGATGAAGGTGCGAAAACCGTACTCCCATCTCAAGCAGAAGCAAAATTGGATTTTAGGCTGGTACCTGGTCAAACACCAGAAAAAATTGTAAAGCTATTAAGAAAACATTTAGATGAAAACGGATTTAAGGACATTGAAATACGAGAATTAAATCATTTACAGCCATATAATACGGATCCAGATCATCCCTTCGTTAAGCAAGTATTGGAAGCGGTAGATGCTACATATGATGAGGAACCTATTATATATAGTAACTTAGCTGGGTCCAGTCCAATGCATAAACTGCTTTCCAATTGCCCAATGCCAGCAGTACAAATTGGTGTTGCGAACACGAGTTCAAAGTTCCATGCACCTAATGAAAATATTACGAAACAAGATTTTATTCAAGGAACTCAAGTTGTTTCTACTATTATTAAAAATTTCACTGTTGAAGTTTAGTTTAAAGTTTTTAATTAAGATTTTAAGTTCTATTAAAGTAGATAAGTTGTACAATTCGAGGATAGAAGCTGTGTAAAAGGAGTTTTTAAAATTATATGTCTTCCTAAAAATGACATATAGACTTTAAAACGGTACACTTTAATTTTTCTTTGAAAACAAGTAGTTCCAATCAATCCGCCCTTCGTATAAAACAACTACCTACTTTAATAAAGCTAAAAATATATAAAACCTTATAGGAGGTCAGGCTAAATGAAACTTAAATATTTTTTGTCAGGTGCGCTTCTTGCAATTGTCTTATTTCTAGCGGCATGTAGTGGGAATGGTGAAGAAGAAGTAGAAGCAGAGTCACAAGGTGAGGAAGAAAGTGGTGAAGTTGAAAAAGATGATAAGAATCTAGTGATTGCGCAGGCGTCCGACTTAGTTACCATGGATCCACAAGATTCATTGAGTACCACTGGAGATCGTTTCTTCAGAAATTTAAATAACCGTTTATTTAAACGAAATCCGGATATGGAAATCGTTCCTGACCTAGTTGAATCTTCTGAAAATATTGATGAAGAAACTTGGAGGTTCAAATTAATTGAAGGTGTAAAGTTCCATAATGGTGAAGATTTAACGGCGGAAGATGTGAAGTTTTCACTAGAACGAGTGATGACTGATGATTCGTTGAAAGAATACCCATATTTTACACAATTAAAAGAAGTTAATGTTATCGATGATTATGAATTAGAGGTTGTTACAGACGGTCCGATGCCTACAATACAACATGTATTGGCAAAAAGTGGTTCTGGTATCTTGCCCAAAGATTATGTTGAAGAAGTTGGAATGGAAGGTTTTATGGAACAACCGATCGGTTCAGGCCCTTACAAATTCGTGGAATGGAAAATTGATGATAAAGTCGTCATGGAGAGAAACGAAGACTACTTTGGTGATGAGCCTACATGGGATACTGTAACGATTCGTGCTATAAATGAAGGCTCCACACGTGTTGGTGAGTTGTTGACGGGTGGTGTTGATCTAATCACAGATGTGGCACCAAACGAATGGGACCGTGTTGAAAATAATGAAGGAACCTCGTTGGTTTCTGGGGAGTCCACACGAGTTATGTTGCTAATGAACAGAATGACAGAAGGTACTATCACTGCAGATCCAAAAGTTCGAGAGGCAATTGATTTAGCTATTGATCAACAAGCTATAGTTGATTCTGTCTTACAAGGTTCAGGTGTTCCAGTGCGGTCACGAGTACCTGAAGGAGTTCATGGTTCCGATCCTGATTTATACGATGCTTATGTGCATGATCCTGAACGTGCAAAAGAATTACTAGAGGAAGCAGGATATGGAGATGGCTTTGAACTAACATTGACTTCTCCAAAAGGACGTTATCCTATGGACGGACAAGTGGCTGAACTAATTGCGGTCATGCTTGGTGAAGTAGGTATTGACGTAAACCTTGAACTGCTTGAATCAGGAACGTTTATCGAAAAATATTCGAATAAAGATAATGAAGAATTAATCATGATCGGTTTAGCAGACGGTTTACTGGATGCTTCTTATTCTCTTGTTCACTATTCAATCGATAGAGCAGCTGGTCAAACAGATTATAACAATGAGGAAATTGATCAGTTATTTAAAGAAGCTTCACGTAACCTGGATAAAGAAGAACGCGTAGAACAATTCAAACAAATCCAACAAACCGTTGCAGAAGAACGGCCACATACATTTCTGTACCAGAGCAAAGTAAATTATGGTGTTTCAGATGCAATTGATTTTCAACCTCGATTAGATGAAAATATTATTTTTGATGATGTCTCAGTTAAATAGAAAACGATTGATGCCCGGCAGATTAGTATTAGCTAATCTGCCAACGGGCTATTTTCTTAACCGAATGAAAAATTGTTCTCTAATAATCTCGAGGTTAATAATAAATCTTGTCAAAGGTTTATTCTACTACTCAAATATAGATAAGAAGATATTGATTTGGATTCCACGTATAAAAGCTTGACTAACTTTATTGACTAGGTGGGAGAGATATGAAGAAATATATAACCAAAAGGCTTCTTGAAATTATTCCTGTATTGTTCATTATTACATTTGTCGTTTTTGTTTTGATGTACCATGCAGGTGATCCTGTAGCGATGATGTTACCAGATGAAGCGAGTCAAGAAGATCGTGAAAACATGAGAGAAGCACTTGGATTAAACGATCCATTCATCGTTCAATACGGAAACTTCCTTAAAGATATTTCAACAGGAAATTTTGGTGAGTCGATTCGTTATAATACTCAGGCTCTGCCACTTGTTATAGAACGATTACCAGCATCATTTGAATTAGCAGGGGTAGCGATGTTAGTCGCAATTTTAATTTCAATACCACTAGGTATATGGTCTGCAAATAAAAGAAATACGGTCACTGATCTTTTTATCACAGGTGGCTCTGTATTAGGAAAAGCAATGCCAAACTTTTGGTTAGGAATTATGTTGATATTAATCTTGGCAGTCAATGTACAAATCTTCCCAGTCTCCGGTCGTGGAACACTCGTTCATTTAGTATTACCAGCAATTACTCTTGGTACATCTATTGCAGCGGAAATGACACGATTAGTTCGTTCATCCATGCTGGATACTCTTGGTCAGGATTACATAAGAACAGCATCCAGTAAGGGTGTTCCTTATTTCAAAGTTGTCGTTTCACATGCATTTCGAAATACACTAATACCTGTCATTACAATCACTACATTACAACTTTCTATTGTAGTGAGTGGTTCTATTATTACCGAATCAGTTTTCCAATGGCCAGGTCTGGGTCTATTGCTAGTACAAGCTGTCAATGCGCGTGATATGGCTGTTGTGCAAGCAGCTGTATTCATCATTGCAATTTTAGTGATTGTAGTGAACTTAATTACAGACTTGATCTATGTTCTTATCGATCCGCGAATTAAATACAGCTAGGAGGTGTCCGTATGAGTGAGGCAGCAGCTAATCTTGAACAAAAAGAAAAGAAGTCTTCAAGCTCGATTAGTAATTTATCGATTTTTGTAAAGTTATTATTGAAAAGTAAAACAGGAATGCTCGGATTGATCATTCTTCTGATTGCTACGTTCGTAGCAATATTTGCTGATTTGCTTGCACCTTATGACCCGGTAGAACCGCATTTGTCTTATATTTTGACTCCGCCTGCTTGGCAAGAAGGTGGAACGAGTCAGTTTATACTTGGCACTGACAATCTAGGTCGTGATGTATTAAGTCGACTAATCTTCGGAACTCGCGTTTCTTTGATTGTAGGGGTTCTATCAGTTGTTGTAGCTGGGGCAATCGGCTTGTTCTTTGGAGTCATTTCCGGTTACTTCGGCAGATGGGTTGACCAGGTAATGATGCGAATTGTCGATGCGTTTCTATCCATTCCGAGTATTTTATTCATTATGGTCATCTTAACAGTATTTTCTCCAAGTCTCTGGATGTTGATTATCGTTATTGGATTAACGACATGGGTTAATTATGCTCGGATTATTCGCGGAGAAGTACTCAGTTTGAAAGAACGAGAGTTTGTGAAAGCCTCTCAAACAATTGGCACAAGTCATTGGATCATTATTTGGAGAAATTTAATTCCAAACGTGATGTCTACGTTTATTGTAATTTCAACATTGAGTGTCGCAACAACAATAATTTTAGAGGCATCACTCAGTTTCTTGGGATTAGGAATTCAACCACCCGATATTTCATGGGGAGGCATGTTGAATGATGGTCGTGATTATTTAGCTACACACTGGTGGATGGGAACTTTCCCTGGCATTGCAATAACAGTTACGGTCTTAGGCATTATCTTTCTTGGAGATTGGTTAAGAGATGTTCTTGATCCTAGATTATAGAAAAGGATGATTCATATGAACTTACTTGAAGTGAAGAACTTGCATACACATTTTCATACAGATCGAGGGCTTGTCCCAGCACTTAATGGAGTTTCCTTTTCAATAAAGAAGGGAGAAGTACTTGGGATTGTCGGTGAGTCGGGCTGCGGGAAAAGTGTTACATCATTATCAATATTGCAGCTACTGGGAAACAAAGGAAAAATTGAAAAGGGAAGTATTCAATTTAAGGGCCAGGAGTTAACAACATTTACAAAGAAGCAAATGCGAAAAGTTCGCGGTGATGAAATTTCCATGATTTTTCAAGAACCACTAACATCTTTAAATCCATTAATTCGCGTTGGGAAACAAATTGCAGAGACTATTTTGCTACACAGAGAGAACTATTCCAAAAACCAGGCGAAAGAGCATGCGATTAAAATGATGAAAATGGTCGGGATTCCCCAAGCAGAAGAAAAATATAGTCAATATCCACACCAGCTTTCAGGTGGAATGCGTCAACGTATAATGATTGCAATTGCGCTCGCTTGTAATCCTGATTTGTTGATTGCAGATGAGCCTACTACAGCACTTGATGTCACAATCCAAGAACAAATTCTTGGATTAATGAAAAAGATTGCTCATGAGACAGGGACTTCCATTATCTTCATTACACATGACCTAGGAGTTGTCGCTGAGATGGTCGATCGAGTAATTGTTATGTACTCAGGTCAAGTCGTAGAAGAAAACGATGTAGTTAGCTTTTTTGAAGCACCGAAGCACCCTTATTCTCAAGGCCTAATTAATAGCACACCAGCAATCGACCAAGGACAAAAACTAGAAGCCATCCGAGGAAATGTTCCCGCTCCTGCAAATAAACCTAATGGCTGCCCATTTCATCCACGTTGCCCAATGGCATCTGATATTTGTAAAACGACTGTTCCGAAAAACACTTACTTTGGTAAACAAGAGATGGTCAACTGTTGGCTATATGATAAGGAGGCGAAAACATCATGAGTAAAATAGTGGAGGAAACTGCGAAGGAAGCATTCGGAAAGGTAACGGACGAACCTATTCTAGAAGTTAAAAACCTCAAGACTTACTTTCCGATTTCATCAGGTAAGTGGTTTAACAAAGAAACAAAATATTTAAAGGCTGTCGATGAAGTTTCTTTCTATGTGAATCAAGGAGAGACTCTTGGAATCGTAGGTGAATCGGGCTGTGGGAAATCTACAACAGGTAACTCGATTATACGGCTTGTTGAACCGACAGCAGGGGAAGTTTGGTTTAAAGGAGAAAACATTGCAACAATGAAATCGAGGGAGTTTAAGCCATTTAAGAAAAATATTCAAATGATCTTCCAGGATCCTTTTTCATCTCTTAATCCTCGTATGCATGTGTTCGATATTATTGCAGAACCTCTTCGTACCAACAAAATGTATCAAGGGAAAGACTTAGAGCAACGAGTATATGAATTGATGGATACAGTGGGGCTAGACCCCGATTTGGCCAATCGCTTTCCTCACCAATTCAGCGGGGGTCAGCGACAAAGGATTGGCATTGCACGAGCTATAGCTGTCAAGCCTGAATTAATTATTTGTGACGAGCCAGTTTCTGCATTGGACGTTTCAATTCAAGCTCAAATATTAAATCTGTTGAATCGCTTGCAGAGAGACTTGGGACTTACGTATATATTTATTGCACACGGAATTCCAGCAGTGAAATATGTAAGTGATCGGATTGCTGTCATGTATATGGGTGAAATTGTTGAAATGGCTGACAAAGATGCATTATTCAAAGCAACACTGCATCCTTATACACGTAAACTGATTTCAGCAGTTCCTTCAACGGACCCTAAAAAGCGAACAATTGGTGAAGAACAAGCGATTGCCGACGAACTAAACCAGGGTGAATCAGATGTCGTTGGTTGTAAGTTTGCCGATCGTTGTCCACTTGCTCGAGCGCATTGTCGAGAAGTTCGTCCTGATCTGCGACAATTACGCAGTGGTCACTTTGTTAAATGTCATTACCCACTAGAACAAGAAGCATTGGAGGAGAATGTATGAAGTATATAGTTATCGGCTCAGGAGTTGTTGGTGCCTGTGCTGCGTATTATTTATCACAGAAAAAAGGTAATGAGGTTACTTTAATTGATGAAGCATTTGATGGAAAGGCCACTTCAGCAGGTGCTGGAATAATATGTCCATGGATTTCTCGGGTAGATGATCCTGAATGGTTTGCTATCTCTAGTCGGGGAGCCTTGTATTATCCAGAATTAATTCAATCATTAGAAGAACTTGGAGAAACAGAAACGGGATATAAGTTCACTGGGGCATTAGCAACGAGTGAAAAATTAGAAGATATATATGAAGTTAAAAGTCGAGTGGAAGAGAAAAAAAGAGAATTTAAAGAAGTTGGAGAGATCAAAGTATTGGAGGCACCGGCAGCTCAAAAATACTTTCCTCCTTTAGATGAAAATTTACACGCACTCTATATTTCTGGTTCTGCACGTTTAGATGGTAGATTGCTTGCTAAAGCATTGGTAAATGGTTTTCAAAAAAATGGTGGAAAATTGGTAGAGGAAAAAGTTAGCTTAAAGCGATCCGGAAATTCTGCTACCGTTTTAACAAGTGATGAAAAGATTGAAGCTGATAAAGTAATTGTAGCCGCAGGTTCTTGGACTAATGATCTGCTAAAACAAATTGGAGTTTCGATTAATCAGAAACCACAGCGTGGGCAGATTGTTCATTTGACAGTTGATGAAGACACATCAAACTGGCCTGTTGTTTTACCGCAAACAAGTAGTCATTATATGGTTGCTTTCAATGACAACAGAATCGCCTTCGGTGCGACGCGTGAAGATGAAAGTGGATTTGATTACCGGGTTACTGGAGGCGGGGTCCTCGAAGTATTGGATGAAGGTTTAAGCGTGGCTCCGGGGCTAAAAAGTGCAACATTTAAAGAAGTTCGTGTTGGATTTCGTCCAATGAGTTCAGATATCAAGCCACTGCTTGGTCCAATACCAGATATAGAGAATGTGATTATAGCTACCGGTTTAGGAGCTTCAGGACTCACGATGGGACCATACGTTGGATCTCTTGCAGCTAAAATAGCTTTAAATGAAAAATTAGAGGTAGATTTAGCACCCTATAATCCGTTGCGATAAGTAAATTTAATAATAAATCGTTCTTTCTATTATAAAGAAAAGAAGCAGGTGTAAATATGAAATATGTTCGATTTAAATATAAGGATAGCATATGCTATGGCATATTAAGAGATTTAGAGATTACAATCATTGATGGTTCACCGATTTCAAAACATACTAAGACCACAGGAGAGAGAGTCGACCTAAACGAAGTCGAATTATTGGCTCCGCTTATTCCTAATGAAATTATTGGAATTGGTGCGAATTTTATTGCAGATGAAAATAGCCGACCAGGTGTGCCCCCAAGTACTCCGATATTTTTTAACAAGCCAAAGTCCTCGGTCATTGGTCCAAACAAAAATATAATTCTTCCCCCTGGTATAAATTCAGTAAAGTTTGAAGCGGAGATTGCAGTGATTATTGGTAAACGAACTGAGAAAATAAATGAGGAGAATTATCAGGATTATATATTTGGGGTGACAGTGGGGAATGACGTCACAAGTCCAGAATACTTTAGAGAGGATGGCCATTGGTTTGTCGGCAAATCGTTTCCAAGCTTTACTCCTTTGGGCCCTGTAATTGAGACGGATGTGGATCTTGCTGAGTTATCAATTACTTCTGCAGTGAACGACCAACCATTTCAAGATAGTCCGACGAGTCATATGATTGTCAGTATTCCTCAGATGATGGCCTACTTGTCTAGAGTGATGGTACTCCAGCCAGGAGATGTCATTTTAACAGGTAGTCCAGTAGGTGCAGATTTCATAGAAGAAGGAGACACAGTAACCTGCACTGTGTCCGGAGTGGGGCAACTTACGAACACTGTAATTCGTTCAGAATGCACAAATAAGGTGAAGTTAAAATAATTAGTCACAATACTTAACTTTTTAAAACTAAACTTTTACGATCGAGGTGTTTATTATTTCATATCTACTAGGAATCCTACTTGTTATCGGGTTTTATGCTTTGGGTGAAACAATTCATAATTACTTATTGTCTTGGTTGCCAGGCAGTATTATCGGAATGGTGCTTTTGTTTAGTGTGTATTTAATGATTGGTGAGAGACTGGTCCGATGGGTAAAGGAAGGAGCAGAATTATTTATCAAATATTTACCGCTGTTTTTTGTGCCAGTGACAGTAGGTATTTTACAATATGAAAATTTAATGAGTGGATTTGGAATTATTTTTTTTGGGCTTTTATTATTTAGTTCATTTTTAATGATTTTAGTTATTAGTTACTTGATGAATCGAAGAGAGAGGGATTTATCGTGTGGCTGATTTTGACGGTTGGAATATTCCTATTATCGCAATGGCTTTATGTGAAAATAAAAAAAAGCTTCTTATTGCCCGTATTTACAACAACAATTGTGATTATCTTATTATTATTATCAACAGGTCATACATACAAACATTATTATGAAACAGCTCAATGGATCGACTGGTTGCTTGGCCCAGCGGTGGTAGCTTTAAGTTATCCATTGTACAAGCATCGTAAAATGCTTCTTAAAAACGGTGTGAAAATTATTAGTTGGGTGGTAGTTGCAACAGCAATTAGTATTCTAACTGGTGCGTTCATCTTTTGGTTGTTTGGTGTAAATGATACGTATGTTGTCACAGCCATGCTGAAAAATATTACAGCCCCTGTAGCAATTGACTTGGCAGAAATCTATGGAGGAATTCCAGCTTTAATTGCGGTGCTTTGTACATTAGCAGGTATGCTAGGTGCTGTCGCAGGTCCCCCTGTGTTCCGTTTATTAAATATAAAAAGCAGTATTGCAAAGGGAGTAGCAATGGGCTCCACTGCACATGCCATTGGAACCTCTCGACTTTTGGAAGATGATGATTACGCAGGAGCAATCAGTACGCTTTCTTTTCTAATTGTGACGTTAATCATGCCGGTTATTGTTCCAATTTTAGTATATTTAATGGTCAATTAAATAGAATTCAATTACAATAATTCAATGAAAAAATAATACCTGAACCAATAACAAAACCCGGCTGCCTCAATAGCCGGGTTTTATCTTTCTAATAAGGGAGATTTAAACCAATGTTACTTCTGCTCAGCCGAACGCAACTCCACTCGACGGATTTTATCGATTTTTTTTCGGTAGTTCTTCAATGAACTGTTAGGTCACATATCATCCTAACCAGGGTGCATATCGCCCGGTGCGGGGCCCATATATTTTCAATTTGGGAGCATATCTCGCATATTTTCTTCTGAGTCACTATGATCATGCTTAGGTCTCATTTTATTTTGCATTCGGTTCATATTTTTGGGTTTTGGGCTCACATATTCAGACGGCGGTCGCATATCTAATAGATTCGGTCACATATCATCCTAACTAGGGTGCATATCGTGCGGTGCGGGGCTCATATATTTTCAAGTTGGGTGCATAACTTTCATATTATCTGCAGCGTCTACTATGATCAGCTTAGACCTCATTATATTTTGCATTCGGCTCATATTTTTGGATTTTGGGTCCATATATTCAGACGGCGGTCGCATATCTAATAGATTCGGTCGCATATCTTCCTAACCAGGGTGCATATCGGCCGGTGTGGGGCCTATATATTTTCAAGTTGGGAGCATAACTCTCATATTATCTGTTGCTTTACTACGATCATACTTAGGCTTCATTTTATTTTGCATTTGGCTCATGTTTTTGGGTTTTGGGTCCATATATTCTGAAGACGGGCGCATATCTAATAGATTCGGTCGCATATCTTCCTAACCAGGGTGCATATCGTGCGGTGCGGGGCCCATATATTTTCAAGTTGGGTGCATGTCTTTTAGCGTTCTTCTCATGAAACGTCAAAGCGGGCGTATATTTCCTTAGATTGGCCCCATAAATTACCAAGTTTCAATAATTCAAACCTTATCGATAAGCACTCTCGCACGTATCTGCGATCGGTTCATAGTAGCAGTGTTGTTTATATTGTCCGGTGAATGGTTGGCCGTACCAGGTAGGTGGGCAGGGTGCATATGGGTTAAAGTACCATAAGGCATATTTCGATGGGTGTTGCCTCCATCGTTGCACGACTCTTCTTGCTAACTTTCTTTCTACTTCTCTTGCAGGTTGGTAAAACAAATTTCCTTTTTGTACGGCTTCAAAGGAGAAGTTTCCCCCTTGAACTTGGTAGATGACTTCTTCGATGTTTCGCACTTCTCGGAAATCCAAACAATCTGCAACGGCTCTGTTTACGATCACATTTCCGACCATCAGCATTCCTAATCTACCTTCCCCTTCAGCTTCTGCCCGCATCATCCGAGCGATTAAATCGATGTCTTTACTTGTATGTCTTACTCTTGTCACATCCATCACCTCTAACTATATTGTATGAATGGCTCATGGTTACATGTTCTTTTTTTTACACTGTGATCGAAAGAATGTGTTGTAGCGCAAAGCTGAAAAATATTACGACTCCGGTAGCGATTGACTTGGCGGAACTTTATGGCGGTATTCCAACGTTGGTTGCGATTATTTGTACTTTATTCGGTATGATTGGAGCAGTCGTCGGCCCGATGATCTATCGACGGTTTCGTGTTCAAAGTAAACTGGCACAAGGCGTAGCGATGGGTGCCCTCGCGCATGCAATTGGTACATCGAGATTGATGGAGGAGGATGATTATGCAGGTGCCATCAGTACGTTATCCTTTTTAGTAGTAACGTTGGTAATGCCATTGATCGTCCCTGTGTTGGTATATTGGCTCGTCGGTTAGGTTGTCGAAATCTGTTGAAAAAAGTCATATAAAAAGGTTTTGTGATATAATAAAAAGGAGACTGAAATTTTATATACATAGAAAATAAATTTCAGCGATTGAATATAAGGGGGAAATATTGTTGAGAAAGTTAATTATGACCGTCTTAATGGCAGGTTTTCTACTGTTAGTCGCCTGCGGAGGACAAAGCATTGAAGGAAAATGGGAAGATAGCACAGGCGCAATCGTTGAGATTACTGAAGATGCGATGAAATTCGGGGAAGATATGGGTCTGGCCTTAGAAATTGACCTCGCACATATAGAAGATGACTTGTATGAAATCTCCATGATGGGTGAATCTGAAGAAGTGAAATTCAACGTCGATGGCGATGAGTTAACCATGGAGCACGTGAGCTCTGGTGAATCAGAGGTTCTGATAAGAGCTGAATAATGGAAAGAGAAAATCAGGCTGTCCAATGCGGGCAGCCTTTTTTGAATAAAATTGTTCAGGCATGGCGTGGCACATATAAATCTGATTTGGGTGCATATCTCCAATAGTTGGGTCCATATAGTTGGTCTTTGGTCACATAAAATGGACTGGAGGGTTCATATACGGCCACGGTGGCTCAAATAATTGAATTAAGGTCGCATATATTGCTGATGACTGAGCGGAAGGAACAAAATTTACGCTCCAAATACATAATCCTTCCGCAGTAAACTCATCACAAAGGCATCATGATATTCGCCGTTCACGAAATAATGTTCACGCAGCCTGCCATCGATTTGAAATCCAATTTTTTTGTAGATGTGCACGGCTTTTTCGTTTATTTCATCGACATATAAATACAGTTTGCGCAGGTTCACTTTATTGAACCCATATTCCACGGTTAATCGCGTGGCGTCTGCAGCATAGCCTTTTCCTTGATGCTCGGGTGCGATCATAATTCCGAATTCTGCGTTTCGGTGTCTTGTTTCAATATCAAAAAGGCCGACATAGCCAATTCGTTCGTCATTTTGGTACAAAACAAATTGACGGTGCGAGTCGTTGTCCTGGCTGTTTTCATATATCGTGTTCATTTTTTCAAGCGTCGTGTAAGGCTCTTCAAACCAGTAGTCCATCACATCAGAGTTGACGCGCATTTGATGCATGAATTCCAGGTCGCTTTTTTCTAAAGGTCGTAAGTGTAAGTTGTTTGTCATTATGGGTTCTCCTTCGTTTGCAGATTATTTTTATCATAGCAAAGCAGTGAGAAAACGTGAAATGATTGATTTGAAGGTTAGCGATTTTTTGAGCGTTGAACGGTCTGTCAGGAGAGAAGTTTTTTTAGATGCGCAATGAATCGAATGGAGGAAAGTTTTAGCAAAGAATGATATAATCTACGTAACTTAGTCGAATTTCCAGTAAGTTGGGAGAGACGGAAATGAAACAGAAACGATGGATGTTAGTCTTGGTGACTGTGGGCTTGCTTATTTTGCCAATACATATGACAGCTGAAGAAAATCAGAATGAGCCTACTGTTCAGGAAGAAAATGATCCGCCAGCTGAAAGTCCGGAAACGGATGATCCTGAAATACCCAAGGATGAAGAAAATAAACCAGCTCAGCCGGACGGGAATAACGAAGACGAGTCGCCTGACGATGGACCGTTGAAGGAAGAAGAGTCAAACGGAACAACAGATGAATCCCCAAGTCCAGAAGAAGAATCTAAGCCAAGTAAAAAGCCGGATAAAGATAAAAATAAAGCCCCTGACAAAGATAAAAATGAATCAACAGAAAAAAACGAGCAAGATCGTTCACCACAGCAAGATAAGGATTCTACAACAAAAGAAGAGTCCGATAAAAAGGATTCAACTAAAAAAGACGATAATTCGAAAACATCAACAGACAACACAAGCAAACCGAAAAACGACGCAAATGATTCAACGGACACAACTAACGAAACTTCAACTCCAACCAACTCATCGAACAGCGAGTCTACATACGAAGATAATTCAGATCCTGAGATCGAGGATGTGCAACTGGAGGATGAAGAGGTTGACGAAGATGAAGAGACGGAAGAAGTCGATGAAGATGAAGACGAGGAAGAGGATTCAGCACTCGGCGGAATCGGCAGCAATATTTTCTCGAATCAACGCGTGACGGATGGATTTTTTCAAGAAGTTCGGTTGGTAAAGAGTAAACCTGAGGAAAAAGAAGCTGAAGCGGAGACGGATGCAGATTCAGCGAATGAAGTGAAAGTGAAACATTATTCTTCCGGTTACACATCGGATGAGCCGAATACGTTATTGATTGTAGTCATCGTGTTGACGACAGGAATTTTAGCGTTTATGGCGATTCAGCATTTGGTGAAACGGCGAGAGAAGTAAATGAATTGGCGCAACTCGATTCAAGGGTCGCGCCATTTGTTTATTTTTTCAACAAAAAAGGAGGCGTTCTTCATGGAAAATTACGTTTGGTATGCGAGTTACGGATCGAATATTAACCAAGATCGTTTTCATGCGTATATTTTTGGGGAAATTCCGCCGGGAGGAACGGTGAGTGAGATTGGTTGTCGCGATCAGTCTCTCCCTTTGCGTGCTGAAAATGTGATGATTGATTTTCCGATGTTTTTCGCGAAGCAGTCGAAGAGGTGGGACAATAAAGGAGTCGGTTTCATTGATACGACGTCGAATCCGGATCGGCCGACTTATGGACGGATGTATTTGATTACGAAGGAGCAATATGTTGATGTCGTTCGGCAAGAAAATAACGATATGACACTTGAGATTGATTTTGACCAACTGGAGTCGAAGGGAGAGTATGTCATCGATTCGAATAAGATGTACGGGAAAGTCCTCGACGTCGGAGAAAAAGAGGGACGTCCGATTTATACGTTTACGCATCCGAATGCAATCCAGCCGAATGAACGGATGACTCCTTCGATGACGTATTTGAAAGTGATCGGCGCGGGGATCAAAGAAGCGTTTGAAATTTCGACAGAGGAATTGGTCGATTATTATTTCTTACGAGAAGAAGTAGCGGAGGCTTATACGAGAGCGGAATTATTGAAACAATTGGCCCGGTAAGTCGGTTGAACGAGCAAACTTTCATTGAGCCTCTATCTTTTGCATGAATTTTCAGCTAATATAATACTATAGAACTATAAAAAGAGAAAAGAATAAAGGGGTAGAGAAATGAAGTTTTGTTCAGAGTGTGGAACGGAATTGTCTGAGTCGACAGCATTCTGTTCGAATTGCGGGAAAGAAGTAGGGTCGTCAACGAATCAACAGGGGGAAAAACCGACGACAAATGGGGCGAATCGACAAAGCCAGACGAATGATGGAATAGGGGTATTCATCAAAAAACATAAGCAATTGTTGTCAATTGGATTAGGTGTGGCACTCGTCATATTGGCTGGTTATTTCACCTTATCATTTATCAATTCATCAGAGCGTTTCGTCAATGGCGTCGTGGAAGCTATTGAAGAAGATGATTATGAATCATTGGTTGGTACGATGTATTTTTCAGATACGGAAGAAGAGATTTCAAAAAATGAAATAGAAATTTATATTGATTATATTAAAGAAAATGCCAACCATCTTGATCAAGTGAAGCGTGGCTTACAAGAGCAAGCGGAGATGATCGAGCAAGAACATGCGATTTCACAAGATTTTTCTAGCTATGCGGAAGAAATGTATTTGGTAAAACGGGAAGGATTTTTAAAAGATTCTTATCAAATTCATGTCATCCCGAGTTATATAACGGTTGAATCGACGATGGATGGTTTAATTTTATCTAATGAATCAGAAGAGGAACTACATACGTTTTCGACACATGAAAGTACATTTGAAGTAGGACCGACTGTACGTGGTTTTCATCAGTTCACCTTTACATATGAAGGCGAATGGATGCAGTTGGAGGAAGAACGCGAACATTATATTGCTGGGAAAGCTGAGCATATTTCACCGCAGTTTGATGTAGATTACGTAACATTTAAAACAGATTTTCCTATGGAATATGAAGGGAAGCTTCTTGTCGATGGAACGGAAGTGAAGGAGCCTGTTTTTAACGAACAGATGGGTCCATTTCTACTGGATGAGCAATCAACAGTTCAATACGATGTTGATTTTCCATGGGGTACGATGTCAACAGGCGAGCAGCCGATTGATGCAGCAACAGTTTCCTTAAACTTTGAATTGCATCAAGCGTTTGCCGACCAGTTGGCAGAAGCGTTACAAAATCACTACGAAACGATTCTGACAAGCTACGAGACGAGAGACTTCATCTTGATGGAAGGGATGAATGCAGGATTACGTGATTCTTATGAATACGACTACGAATCAATGTATCGTGCGTTCGATCGAAGTGATGAGTGGTATAGTGGGTTACATTATAAAGACTTTCAAATTTATTCGAGGTTAACAAACTTCGGTAAGGATGACCAGGGTGAGTGGTTCGTTGTCGTACCGGTGGCAGAGGATAAAATGGTGATCAACTCTTATGATCAACCGGATGCCAGTGAATTGGAGGATTACCGGAAAAACCACACTTTTTATCAGCTAAATTTCCGTGATGATGAGTGGGTTGTTGTCGATGATGTTCCGAGGTTTGGGTTTACGAGCGAAAAAGAAACGTATGATTATACCTATGATGGCGAAGTAAGGCTATTGGAAAAAGAAGAGACGCCTGAAGAGGACGTTGAAAAAGTCGTTCAAGTCAGTGTAGGTAAATATATCGAACATTTAGTTGAAGCTGTTAACGCTGGCGATTACTCCATTGTGTCGCCTTACATTTTATCGGGAAGTGACTTAGAGAAAGATCAACAGTCTCTTGTGGAACGTTTGCATGAAGCAGGGACGACAGAAGAGCTTGTTTCATCAGAAGTACTGTCTGTCAAAGAAGATGGAGATAGCTGGAAAGTTGATACAAAAGAAGAGGTCACCATTCATTACGATAGCGGAGAAAGTGAAACGAACTCATATGAGTGGACCTACACAGTCGTTGAAGAAGACGGGGATTATTTACTTAGTACGATTGAATAAGTAATCAGAAGCCTTTCAATAATTGTCGTTATATATAAAAATCGTGGAGCTGCATTAGGCATGAGCTCCACGATTTTTTTATAGTAATTGTGCAGGGCTGAAAACTTTAAAAATAAGTTAAGTGCTCAAACAAGTCCATCAAGTAATTATTAAATAAGAAGTATGTGATGAATGATACGAGTGCGACGCTGAATAAGGCGGCATACACATACTGGCCATTTTGTTTGGATAGGTGATGTGTCACGACGATCACGGGTGCAGCAGTGATGAATAAAGCGACAGGAACGGAAACCATAATGGCCTGGAAGGTTTCATCGCCACCAAGTCCAGCGAACATCGAAACGATTCCCACTAGGACAAATGGAACAGCAAGTAAACAATACTGTGTGGTAATCGTAGGGATACTAACTTTTTTCTGGGTAAAAGCAAGTGGTGCGACGGTTGCGATTAACCCTGCCCCTAAAAACAAAGCAACTCCTATAAATGAGCGTGAGAAAATGTCAAAAAAAGGCAAGGATTCAGGTTCATATCCCCAACCGCCTGAATGTTCTCTGTACATCCCATTCATCCAGAAGTAAAACGCCAATGCGATGAGGATCGCGAAAATGGCAACGGTCGTAATTCCGTAAAGAAACTGCTTATCCGTCCGTTTCAATGCCAATGTCGGGTCTTTCAAAATCGCGCCAAATTCATTCGAATACGTATGTTGATGAAAATTTACCGGTGCCTGTTTCGCTGTATTCGCGGCGTGTGTTGCAGCTACTTCATCTCGCTGGTTATGTACTTGGGCTGTTGCATGATTGCTGGCTAATGGTGTGCCGCAATTTTCACAGAAGTTTCCATGAACTTGTTCATTTTTACAAACATGACATCGATGCAATAATGACATCTCCTTTACGTTTAATAATCTAATCGTATGGTACTTTCTTTGAATAAACAAGACTTTATTCCTATAATTCGTTAAAACTCTTACCGTTTCGACATGAATTCACATGAACTTCATAGATTTTTTGTTGAAAAAATGGCATGATTTAATTATCAGATTACTGAATCTATTAAATTCGCTGGAGGTATTGGATGTTAGAGGAATTAGGAATAACCAAAGTTACGATTCCGCTTCCTTTTCGGTTGAATCACGTCAATTGTTTTTTAGCGGAAGGTCAAGATGGATGGCTCGTGATGGATACGGCGTTGAATCGACCCGTCACGAAAGAAATTTGGCAGAGTCATTTATCCGATAAAGAAGTGAAGCAATTATTGATTACACATTACCATCCGGATCACTCTGGCTACGCGGGTGAACTGCAACGACAGACGGGCGCGGATGTGTTGATGACGGAAATCTCAGAACGAGCGAGAAAGAGAAATTGGTTAGATGATACAGTGGAAACGATGAAGGCTTATTATCAAGCGGTTGGAATTCCGCATGAAATAGCGGACGGAATTAGTGAAAACACGATTGAATCAAGAGATTTCGTCATGCCGGAGCCTTCGGTGGATCGGTATTTGAATGAAGGCGATCTGATTAAAATCGGAAACTATGAATATCAGGTGATTTTTACACCGGGCCACGCACCAGGATTAATTACGTTGTATAATAAAGATAAAAATGTGTTGCTATCGACCGATCATATTTTACCGAAAATCACGCCGAACGTTTCCTATATGTTCATGGGCGATCAAAATCCGCTTCAGACCTTTATGGAATCGTTGCAGAAAATTAAACAACTAGATGCCGGCTTTGTCATTCCTTCGCACGGCGAGCCTTTCCATGGAGCAAACGATCGCATTGATGAAATCGTCAAGCATCATGAGGACCGGCTCAACGACATACTGGATCAGCTCAAAGATGGAAAGACAGTTTATGAAGTGTGTCAGTATTTATTCGGCGATCGCTTGACCACCCATGAGATGCGCTTTGCGATTGGTGAAGCTTTAGCCCACTTGGAATTTTTACGTAAAAAAGGCGAGTGCCAACGAGAGGTACGTAGCCACGACTGGCTCTATCGCGTGAAGTAGGTGAAACTTCAGGGTGACTCCTGAAGTTTTTTTGTTTTTTGGAAGGGATTTTTAGAGGGAGTGAGCGTGAACGTTCAAAATGTCGCGCTGATCGTTCAAAGTTAGCGCGTGACCGTTCAAATTGTGACGCTGACCGTTCAAAGGGGTGCACTAACCGTTCAAACCAGCACTCCTACCGCTCAAGCAACGCCTACAAAATCATCCATATAAAAAAGCCCGTCGGTTTTGCCGAGCGGGCTTTCCTTATAGAAAGTAATAAAATCCACAGATCAGTAAGTAGTGTGCGAGGTATGTGAGCAAGCCGAAACGGAAATTTAATTGATAGCCAACGCGCAACGAGTTGCTTCCGACGAGGTTTCCTACCATCAAGTTCGTTGCCGAGAATGGCGAGATCATAATGGTAAGCATCCAGCCGCTCAAGATACCGAGGCTCAAAATGAGATGGTCGCCTGCAAAAATGACTGATGAACTGAATGTCGTCGCCAGTGCGGTATTGGTGATGATCGGATGTATGCCAATAAATGACAGCACGTTAATGACTAAAGCAATCAATGGTAATAAGATGAGCACATGTGTAATACCGGTTGACTGCAAGAAGAAAATCACTAAATCACTTGCTCCAGCTTGAATGATGGCATATCCGAATGCACCGGCTGCGATGAATAATGATAGTTCATTCCCCATTTTCGGTAGTCGATCTTGTGCGTATTCGGATAATTTTTCAGCAAATTGTCTTGGTGATAAGTAAAACAATGCCCACACTGTTGAAAATCCAATAGCAACAAGTGGAACGATCGTAATCATCGATAAATTGACGAACTGTTCGAGTAAGATGGTGATCCCTGTCATGGTGACGATTAACGTCAGTAATTGAGCAACTTTTCGCTGGGCATTTTTCAATGTCTGTTCATCTACGGGATCTTGATTGATGACGATCGGCTGTGAATTTTTTCCTTGAGCAATCATTCCCATGACCATGCCAACAAGAGCGAGCGCAAGACCATACGGAAATAATTCTAACCAGGAAATATCAAAATAACTCAAAACGAGGGCAACGGAAATAAAATACGGTGACCACATGAAGGCCATTGAAAATCCACGATTCATTGCCCGCAACTTTGTATCCATGTGAGGATTGAATGCATCAGTACTCGTCAGTTGGTGGATGATCGGAATGGAACCTAAGTTCATCACCGAGCCAACCCCCATCGTTGAAAAAGACAAATAGGTGAAAAGCTGTTTTGTTGTACGAACATACGATGTAAAAATAACATCCATGGAATCCAAGTATTTACCTGCTTTAATCGGAATGGATATCAGCGGAACGAAAATGAAAATCGCTAAAAGTCCCGCATTCTCATCAAAACTCCACAACATCTGAAGTAACCCTTCACCGAAAATGGATAAGATGGTGGTCAAAATCAATAAAGAGCTAATGAGGATTCTCGGAACTTTTGTTAAATAAGGGATAAAAAGAACTAACGTAATAAAAGCGAAAATACTGACCAATTTAGGCAGAAGCGGCGAGTCTATGAACTGGGAAATCAAATACGTGATCCCCATCAGCAAGATGCTCGTCGACTGCAAACGTATATAAATCATGTTGAAACTCCTTTGTGATTCACTTGTACCATTATAGAAAAGTTGGCGTGATTTGTCATGGAGACTGTCTGTGGAGGGGGGATTAATGAGGGAATTATCTAGAAATGATATGCGCCCATTTGCTTTGGATATGTAACCGACTTGGTAAAATTTGAACCCACTTCACTGATATATGAGCCGAGGCATCGAATGTATGCGCCCTATTGAGTGAGTTATGAGACTAACTTGAGGAAATATGATCCATTGAAATCTAGCTGCTGAACTGCCGCTTTATTGGAGATGAATGCTAGGATATGCGCCCTGATTTCCAGGAAATGAGCCAAGATTGACTGATATGCGACCAGCTATTGTATATATGATCCCGAGTTATTGAGATATGTGCCCAGAGACCGAATTTATGAGCCCAACTTCAAGATATATGAGCCCACTCCGCATAATATGTATTCATCTCCATGATCTATGCGGTAATCTCAAGCTATATGCTCCCAACTCCAGAATATATGCACCCTACTCAAGTCATATGCACCCAGCTGTGGTATATATGGTACCGAGCTACAGAGATATGTGCCCAGAGACCGAAATTATGAGACCAACTTCAGGATATATGGGCCCACTCCGAAAAATATGTATTCAGTCTATGATTTATGCGGTAATCTCATGCTATATGCCCCCAACTCTAGAATATATGCTCCCTACTTCAGGCCATATGCACCCAGCTGTAGCATATATGGTACCGAGCTACAGAGATATGTGCCCAGAGACCGAATTTATGAGCCCAAGTTCAGGATATATGAGCCGGCTTCAAAAAATATGTATTAATCTCCATGATCTATGCGGTAATCTCAAGCTATATGCTCCCAACGCCAGAATATATGCGCCCTACCTCAAGTCATATGCACCCATTTGTGGCATATATGGTCCCGATTTATAGAGATATGCACCCAGCATCCTAATTTATACGACCAACTTCAAGATATATGAGCCCGACCTCAAAATATATGACCCCAACTCCAAGAAATATGAGCCCACTCCCCAAAACATATCCACCGAAAACCAAGACACATCCTCCCTCCCTGGGTTTCTTTTCCGAAGTGACTCGATTATTATAGAAAATAGATGTTTAGCATGAAAGGGACCGATAGATGATGACAGCTTCTGTGATTTTTTATCTTATTCTCGCGTTAATCGGCGGGGCGATTGGCTATATTACCCGCTTGCCGGTTGGCGTCGTTCTTGGCTCGATGTTTGCGGTCGGGTTGGCGAAGTATTTCGATATTTTACATTTGGAGCGAACCGTTTCGATTTCGTTTGTCATTCAGGTGTTGCTCGGTGCGATGCTTGGGTTGTCGTTGATTAAAATTAATAAACAACAATTAATCACGCTCGGGAAAAGCTTGGCTGTCGTCGTGGTCATCGTGGTTATTTTTACAGGTGTGGCAGGTGCGACGCTCGGTTGGATGACGGGCACTAATCCTGTTCTGGCAACGCTCGCGGCATCGCCTGGTGCCATTGTGGAAGTTGCGACATTAGCGCAGGAATTGGACTTGGATGCACCGACTGTTGTACTCGTTCATCTTGTGCGCGTTGTCGTCATTATGAGTCTGTTTCCAATTTTATTGAAACAAGCAATGCGATTGAGAAAGAGAGAGGGGGATCTCAATGGATAAGTGGATTTTTGTAGCCGTATTGGCTTTTACCGGCGGTACGATTGGATTTTATTCAGGGATTCCTCTTGGGACGTTGCTCGGATCCTTATTTGCGGTCGGTGGCTATCAATTTGTCCGAAAAAATTTACCGACCTTTAGTTTCCGTGCAAAAAAAGTCATGCAAAGTATCATCGGAGGGAGTATCGGCCTCGCATTTACGACAGAAACATTTCAGGCGATTCAATCCGTTTGGAAGGTTGCACTGTTGGCGCCGATTGCCCATTTAATTCTTGCCGTTATCTTAACGTGGGTTCTGCATCGTGTTTTTCAATTTGATATCGTGACGTCATTTTGCAGTTCAGCGCCGGCTGGAATGAGTGAAGTGACGATAATTTCGGAGGAGTTCGGAGCTCAAATGCCTGTCGTGATCATGGTTCATACGATTCGCGTGATTGCGATTGTCGTGAGCGTACCACTTCTCGTCATGTTGTTTTAAATTATTTTTGAGGATATTTTCGTGAAAGTGGAACGATCAGTAAAAAGTGAGCTAGCGTACCACCGATTAATGAAGCAATTAGGAAAGTCCAATTAAACTCACCATCATACCAACCAGATATTAAAAATGAGATGAAAAAACCAAGCCAAATGCCAATTAGAAAATGGATTTTCATAAATAAACCTCCTCGAAGCCTTTGTTTACTGATTATACAAGATGCCATATACTGAAAGCAAATGAACTTGAACGAGGTGACTAAGTATGATTGGAAGAAATGACCCGTGTCCGTGTGGAAGTGGAAAAAAGTATAAAAAGTGTTGCTTGAATAAAGTTCAACAAGTGGCAGGGATGGTATCTCAAGGGATGTTTGAAGAAACCATCCAAGCGTTTCAACGAATGATTTTCGAAATTACAGAGAACTATACTCATTTATTGCCGACTCGGTTTGTGGATCTTGAAGACAATGACCTTGATTTTGTATATCAAGTTTCTAAGTTATTGAACGCGTTACGAAATGAGGAAAAGGGAGAAAGCAAATCTTATCTTGATCACGTTATCGCGCACCAGAAGAAAAAAGAACGACGGGAATCCGTCATCCGAAGTATGGATGAATGGCATAAGGTTGAGTCGTCATTTTTTGAAATTCTTGAAATGGAAAATGGTATCGCGCGTGCGAAAAATGTGTTCACCGAAGAAGAAACGTCGCTTCTTTTAGGATTCCATACAGACGACCCGGAGATAGACTGTGTTTTTGGACTCCCTGTACAGTGTGGTCCATATCAAATTTTTCCGCATGAACTAATAGAGATCATCGATGAAGAAATGGATCTTTTGAAACAATTGATTTCGTATGCGGCAGATGAAGAAGGACAAAGTATTGATGAATTTTTACGAACAACTGATTATATCTTTCCGGCAATTGATCATTTAGATGAAATGATGGAAGAAGCGACTGAAGATATGATTGGTTCATTTTCCTTGCTTCCGGAAGAAGAGGAAGTTTCGCAAGGGATTCGTCAGCTTCAGAAACCTGGAAATGAAGATGTCATTGATGAAATGATTGCTGAGTGGGAAAATATGGCACGTGTTAATTATATTCAAATCAATAAACCAGAACCAATAATTGCGGCTTTTGAATATGTTTACCGGGTAGACCTTTATCCAGAGGATTATAAAAAGGTGACACTCAAATTTTTAGCCGAAAAATATCAAACAACAACTGGGTCGATCAGTAATCGGAAAAAACAAATCGAGGAATATTTTGATGATAAAATGGAAATGGGATCGCCGATTATTACCCGACAATCTCCAGCAGCGGATTTTTCCAGTCCAGCAGAAGATATGTTTCGGGCGATGAACGAGCAAGTCTTTGAAGATGAGGAAGACATCGAGCGGTTTATTCAGAAATGGAATGAAACGGGCGGCGAACGGATGATTCCCGACAAATCAGAAGCCGAAAAATTGTTTGAGGAAGCGGTCCACGCACAATCCCAAGAGCAAAAAGAGACGCTTGAAAAAGTATTGAACCTTGAACCTGATTATATCGATGCACTCATTCTCTATTCATTTCACCTTTCATCTGATGAGAGAGAACGCTGTTTGACAGATGCAGTGAAAATCGGAGAAGAGAAATTCGATGATGAATTCGAGAAGGAAAATGCAGGCTCGTATTGGATGATGGTTGAAACAAGACCTTATATGCGAGCTTTATATGCATATGCGAAATATTTGATAGAAGTAAATAAGAAGGAAAAAGCAAGGGAGTACTTTGAGCGGATCATGTATTTAAACGAAAATGATAATCTTGGCGTTCGTTATGATTTGATTCCGTTACTGATCGAACTCGGAAAATTTGACCGAGCAGAAAAGTTGTTTGATGCGTTTCCAGAACAAACAACTGAAATGATGTATCACAAAGTGCTGTATGATTACAAGGCCGAAAAGCCAGAGAAAGAATTGAACCAATCAATCAAACAAGCCATTCAAGAAAATGAGCAAGTCATCGTCGTGATGGGCATTCTAGCCGATGTTCAGAGGGGCGGGAAAATCACCCCTGAGATTGGCCAAGCTGAATACGAAGCCTATCAATATGCGAGTCAGTATGCACAGTATTGGGACGAACCACTTCTGGAAAAAGTCAGAGAGATTCAATTTTAACCCACAAACTCACCAGGAATCTGGTGGGTTTTATTTTTTCTACCTAATTCATGGTTATAACGTCAATGAACTGAGTAAGGATAAGAAACGGTTGGTTGTCATTATCGACAATGCACACCATTTAATGAAATTTGGGTCGATTTCTAGTTGCCTGCAGCTTTTTATCTCGCCTGTTTAAAGGTGGGTTCTTTTTTGCGGGAGAGGGCTTGGATATGGACCCTTATTTGAAAAATATGAGCCAAGTAGACGAGAAATGTGCCAGAGTTTTGTTTATATGGTCCCATTTATAGGACATATGCGCCCATTCTTGAAATATATGTACCCAGTCTCAAAATATATGCTCCCTTAGGCGGAGAATTGTTTTCGGAGCCTTTGGAAACAATCCCACGTGAATTCGTCGCTTAATGTGAAGTTGTTGCTTCGGAAATGTACCCTAATTAGAAAAATATGAGCCAAGTAGATGAGAAATGTGCCCAAGTTTTGTTTATATGGTCCCATTGATGGGACATATGCGCCCATTCTTGAAATATATGTACCCAATTTCAAAATATATGCTCCCTTAGGCAGAGAATATTTTCGGAGCCCTTGGAATCTGATCCCACGTAAATTCACCCCCTATAGGGAAGTTATTGCTTCAGATATGCACCCTAATTTGAAAAATATGTGCCAACAGGATGAGATATGTGCCCGAGTTTTGGTGATATGAACCCATTCGAGGGATATATGCACCCATATTTGAAATATATACGACCAATCTCAAAATATATGCTCCCGCCCCCGGTATACATAGACTAGCCTCAAAAATATATGCCAAACCAAAATATATGCTCCGTGTCACATGAAATATGCGCCCATGCAACGGATATATGGGACCGAATTATGAATTTATGAACCCAACCTACGATTAAATGGTACCAATCTAGAATTTTATGTGAACAAATTGCAAATTTATGAGCCGAATCAGAATCTAATTGAACTTTTTTTCTGTTTTTTATGCTACGATATGGAATGGTTCATAATAAATCGTACATAAGCTGGGGAGAAGCAGGATGTATAAGAAATTTCGAATTAAATTATTTTTGACGATGATTGTTTTCGCTGTCATGATCGCTGGAACGATTGCTTTCGTGAATTTCAATGAATTGAAGAAACAAACGACACAAGATCACGAAGAGAAGATGCAGCATATTGAAGATATGGTGACTCAATCATTGGAAACGACGGAAAAAGCATATTATTTTCTTGATCAGGAGATCGCTGAACAGATGGAAAATATATCTGAACGGTTCGTTGAGAAATATCAACGTAATCCTGATTTCGATACATGGAATTTTGCTGAGTTGAAAAAAGAAATAGGAATGGATATCTATATCATCAATCAGGAAAATGAAATCACACATAGTAGTTTTGCCGATGATATCGGAATGGATTTTGATGATTGTTGTTCAAAGCTAGCTGTATTACTGGATCAGTACCGGATGAATGGAATTTTCCATCATGATGGAATGGAAGTTGAACAGAAAACCGGGAAAATAAAGAAATACAGTTACATGGGGACTCCAGATGGTAAGTATGTGATCGAGCTCGGGAATGATCTAGGTAATGAAGAGGTTTTTCATACGTTTAATTTTTTGGAGTATGAAGATCAATTGACACAAAAATTTGTGTCGGTCGAATCGGTACGAATACTGAATATATGGGGACTGGCCTATGGAATGGCACGGGAAGAAGCTGAGTTGAGCGGAGAGCGAAAGGAAGTTTTTTCACGAGCGTTGGGTTCCAACACGGAGCAAGAGATGAAGAAAGATGGATTCACTTATCGATATATTCCTTACCAATCGGAGTTTGATTCAGGTACATCGGAGAAGAAAGTGATCGAGTTGGTCATGAATCGAGATATGTTGACATCCGTATTAGATTCCCAGCGAAATAAATTTTTCTTGCAGATGACGGCGATTATCGTCATTGCTATATTGGTTGCGGCGCTTATTTCTCGGTGGGTGTCGATTCCGATGCATCTCGCTTTCCATGATGGTTTAACGAAATTGAAAAATCGCACGGCATTTGAGGAAGTGCTCAACCAATCACTTGCGAAACGTACAAATTATGCTTTTTTAATGATTGATTTGGATTATTTTAAATCGGTAAATGATTTGCTCGGTCATGAGGCTGGTGACCGGTTACTCAAAAAAGTTGCATTTGCGATTGAAGAAAATATACCTGAACAGGCTACTGCTTATCGGTATGGCGGTGATGAATTTGTTGTGATCATCAAGGATAGCAGTCGTGAAGAAGCGGTCGAGACAGCAAACCGAATCTTGAAATCTCTTGAAGAAGTTTTTGGGGACCATGAAATGTTGCGTCAGTTGAACGTGTCTGCGAGTATCGGTATTTCGCTATCTCCAGACCATGGAAAAAATGCATCATCACTATTTCGAAAAGCGGATGCAGCCCTATATCAATCGAAGGAAAAAGGGAAGAATCAATGGGGATTTTTAACACATGGAATAGAGGATGAATAGGAAAACTCCAGGTTAGTTATTGAAGTGACTAATCTGGAGTTTTTTAAATAAGCAATCTATGAAATTCTTTCTTCGGTTTCGTAATCAAAAAAGTGAATATGGTCTAAGTCGAAAGCTAATTTCATCGTGTCTCCTGCTTTGTAATCTGCATGGGAATCAACACGTGCCACCAATTCTTGCCCGGAAATTGTCGTATATACATAGCTTTCCGATCCCAATAATTCGACGACTCGAACAGTGGCTTCGAACGTTGCATAGTTGTCATCTAGACTTTCGCTGATATTTTCAGGTCGGATGCCTAAAATGATGGGTTTATTTTCGTAGCCACGTTCCTTCAAGGTTTGAAAGTGAGGTTCAGGGAGCAGAAATTTTGATTGACCGACGATAAAGTGACCGTCTACAATTGTCCCGTTTATGAGATTCATAGAAGGTGAACCGATGAATCCTGCGACAAATGTGTTTTTCGGATTGTCAAAGATTTCTTTCGGAGCACCGATTTGTTGAATTTCACCCTGATGCATCACGACTAATCGGGTGGCCATTGTCATTGCTTCAACCTGGTCGTGTGTTACGTAAATCGTTGTTGTCTGGAGCTCTTGATGGATTTTTTGAATTTCTGCACGCATTTGAACACGTAATTTCGCATCCAAATTGGAGAGCGGCTCATCCATCAAAAATACTTTTGAATCGCGGACGATTGCTCTTCCTAAAGCGACGCGTTGACGCTGACCGCCAGATAAAAATTTCGGCTTACGATTCAAAAATGGTTTTAAGTCGAGAATTTGCGCAACATGTTTAACGCGCTCATCAATCTCTTTTTTCGAAAACTTTCGAAGCTTTAATCCAAACGCCATGTTCCCATAAACGGTCATATGTGGGTATAAAGCATAATGTTGAAAAACCATCGCGATATCGCGGTCCTTAGGTGAAAGATCATTCATTCTTTTTTCATCGATATAAATATTTCCTGATGAAGGATTTTCTAGTCCTGCAATCATACGTAATGTCGTTGATTTGCCGCACCCGGATGGACCTACGAGAACGATGAACTCTTTATTGTGTATATGTAAATTAATGTTATTGACCACAACGTTTTTTCCATCATAGGATTTTGACAGATTTTCTAACCGAAGCTCAGTCATATGTATTCTCCTCCGTCGTTACTTGTATTTATTTTAACGTATTTGTTTGAATGCCGCCTAGTATAACCCTGTACTTTCAAGCTTCTATCTACTAAAATTAAATGAAACAATTCGTACGAGGTGAATCTGAGATGGATAAAAATATTGGTTTTATCGGCAGTGGAAAAATGGCACAAGCCATGATTGGTGGGATGTTGGAATCACGAATGGTCAATAAGGATCAAATTTTTGCATCGGCATTGACGACCCGCACAATCAATTGGATGGAAGAGCGATACGGGATTGAAATGTTTAAAGATAACAAGAAGGTCGCTTCAGAAAGTGATTATTTATTTTTTGCAGTGAAGCCGTATGTTTATCCAGAAGTGATTGAAGAAGTAAAAGGACATTTAAAGAAGGGTGCGATCATCATCACTATCGCACCAGGTGTTTCGATTAAAGACATTACCGACGTATTCGGGGAGCAAACAAAAGTTGTGCGCAGCATGCCGAATACACCTTCATTTGTCGGAGAGGGCATGACCGTTATTAGCCCAAACGAACTCGTATCAGATGAAGAACAAGGTGAGGTCATTAAAATATTCGAAGCTTTCTCCCAAGTGGAAGTGATGGAAGAAAAGCAAATGGACGCGATTCCTGCAGTATCCGGTTCATCCCCAGCATATGTTTATGTCATGATTGAAGCGATGGCAGATGGCGCGGTGAAACAAGGAATTCCGCGAAGACAGGCGTATCGCTTGGCCAGTCAAGCCGTTCTGGGTGCCGCGAAAATGGTGCGCGACACCGACATTCATCCAGGAGAACTGAAGGACCAAGTATGTACACCGAAAGGCACGACGATCAAAGCCATTGCAGCGTTGGAAGAAAACGGATTCCGTAACAGTATCATTAAAGCGATGGATGCGACGAGAGAAGAATAATATCAGGTGGCGCGCTCTTCAGAAATTGAATGAAGAGCGCGTTTTTTTTGTGGGTTTATCGTGATTGCTTTGAGCGGTTAAGGTAATTCTTTGAACGTTCACTTGCGTACTTTGAACGGTTATCCACACCGTTTGAACGGTCGTGTTTATCTTTTGAACGTTGAGCGCTCTTGTTTGAACGCTGCCGCGCACCGTTTGAACGTTGAGCGCTCTCATTTGAACGGTCCCGCGCGTTATTTGAACGTTGAGCGCTCTCATTTGAACGATCACGTACATTATTTGAACGTTAAACAAACTCTTTTGACCGCTTAACGCTAAACACGCTCGCTATAGCCGAATCAAAATTCAAACACCTTCTGATCAATCGTAAATTTCTCCATTGCCTCATAATCGATGTCAAATCCAATTCCAGCACCCGTTGGCACAGTGATTTCGCCGTTTTGGACGGTTACTTCGGGTGTAATAATGTCTTGCTCCCAATAAAGTGCGGAGGCTGCGGTGTCACCGGGGACGGTAAAGTTCGGCAGGCTTGTGAGTGCGATGTTGTGCGCTCGTCCAACGCCTGCTTCAAGCATGCCGCCACACCAAACGGCAATTCCTTTTTCGGCGCAATAGTCGTGGATGCGTTTGGCTTCGGTCAGTCCGCCGACGCGTCCGATTTTGATGTTGACGACTTGGCAGCTTCCGAGTTCAATCGCCTTCCGAGCGTCTTCAAATGAGTTGATGCTTTCATCTAAACAGATCGGTGTTTCGATCGCTTGTTGCAACATAGCGTGATCGACAATATCATCATGACCGAGTGGTTGTTCGATCATCATCAAATCGAGCGTATCCAATTGCTTCAAATGTGCCATATCTTCTAGGGTGTAGGCAGAATTGGCATCAACCATCAATTGCGCATCCGGAAATTCTCTCCGCACCTCGGTCAGTGGATCGATGTCAAAGCCGGGCTTGATTTTTAGTTTTATCCGCTTATAGCCGGCATCTAATTTTTCTTGGACGCGGTCGAGCAATTCATCGGTCGTAGGTGCAATACCGAGACTAATCCCGACATCAATCGTTTCTTGACTACCCCCGAGCGCTTCACTCAACGAAATGTTTTTTCTTTTGGCATAAAGGTCCCACACCGCGCCTTCAATGGATGCTTTCGCCATGTTATTCCGTCGGATGACTGCAAAGCGTTCGGTTACTTCACGCGGATGATCGATTGGTTTTTCCGTCAATAATGGGATTAGAAAATCAATGAGCATATGCTCTGTCGTTGCGACGGTTTCCTCTGTATACCAAGGTTCTGTGAAGGCTACGGATTCGCCATAACCACGGTTGCCCTCAGCATCTTCTGTTTCTATGATAAAAAGTTCTTTATTTTGGAGTGTGCCAAAACTCGTTTGAAATGGATTTTTCATACGCATACGTAATTTATGTAATGTGATTTTTTGAATCGGGATCATGGAATGACTCCTTTAAACAATCAGTTATTTTCTCCATTTTATCATATCTCCAATGTGTTAAAATGACAGAAAAGGGAGCGAGTCAGATGAAGACATTATTGTTAACCGGTTTTGAACCGTTTTTGAATTTCAGTGAAAACCCGACGATGAATATTGTTGAAAATCTTCATGGAATAGAAATAGCTGGGTACCAGGTGATCGGCAAAAATTTGCCGGTTGATTATGAAAAAAGTGGCAATGCGATGATCGAATTGATGGATGAAGTGGGGCCAGATGCTGTTGTATCTTTAGGTCTTGCAGGTGGAAGAAACCAACTAACGCCTGAGCGGATTGCGATTAATTGTAATGAGTCCGATCAACCAGATAATGCAGGGAACAAGCCGCGGGGCGAGCGAATACATACGGAAGGACCCGATGGCATTTTTTCGACATTACCGATTCAGCAAATGGTCGACCGCTTGCATGAAGCAGGGTATCCCGCGAAAATATCCAATTCAGCTGGAACTTATTTGTGTAATCATGTCATGTACAGAGCGCTTTATTACTTTCAACAAAATAAACAACAAGCGCCAGCAGGGTTTATTCATATCCCGGCTTCACATCAATTAGCTGTCGAGCATGGACGGATTCCAAGTTGGTCTCAAGCGGATTTACAAGAAGCCGTTCGAATTTGTTTGTCATGTCTCGAACAATAGAGGGGGAGCGTTATGGGTGAAATTATCTCATTTGTATTGTTGCTAATGGGCACATTACTGCTAATGTGGAAAGATCTAAAAAGGCTAAAATTCCGCGAATGGATTGGTTTCATTATTAGTCTTGTGACAGCTGTCGCGGTTGGTGTCATCATTATTTACTTTTTCGGCAATTGGATTTTGGATATGATCGATCATGCTACACTGCATTGGATTCTCAGCTGGGGCATTGCCATTTTTGGTGTGGTCATTGCATCTTATATCTATTTCAAGTTGACTCAAAAATTTACGCATGGAAAGTTATAAACCGGTGCGCTTCTAAGTTCATGATGATTGAAAAAAGAGCGATCAGGGAATAGTATTCTAAAACGGCAAAAAAGGTGTGTCCCTGATGCGGTGGATTTTTCGAATGTTATTTCGTGTATTTTTAGCTAAGAAATTATATAACAAAATTCGAGGCAGAAAATAACGAGGTGATTGCATGAGTGAACTAGAAGGTTTAGATGGTACAGTGAATGTTTATGTCAATGGAAAAGAAGTTGAAGTGTTTATGGGTGCACGGGTGAGAGATGCACTCATGACTTATGATCAAGAAGCATTCAGTGAGCATTTGCAAGGTGAAATCCGAATCGAAGACCAAGATGGACACCGACTGAGTCCACAGGAACGTGTGGCAAACGGTGCACAATACTTTATTGATGAAAAATAATGTTGTTCAAAAAGCTTCAATAGCCAGAAATTGCTGTTGAGGCTTTTTTTATATCCTCGAGCTTTGTCAATAATCAGAAAAAAATGTATACTTGAGTCAAAAAAGATTGAAAGGGAGATTTTTATGGCTCGGAAAGGGTTGGTCGAACGGATTAAACGAATTGGACCAGGAACGATTGTCGCAGCAGCGATTGTCGGGCCGGGAACGGTGACGACGGCCTCATCTGTTGGTGCGGAATTTGGTTACATACTCATTTGGGCGCTCGTCTTCTCCGTCTTGGCGACGATGTTTTTACAAGAAATGACAACTCGGCTGGGCGTCGTATCTCGAATGGATCTAGGCGCTGCGTTTCGAAATCAATTTCAGAATCCGATTTTGAAAACGGCTACAATCCTGTTGATCATTTCAGCGATTTTCGTCGGGAATGCGGCATACGAAGCGGGTAACATTACTGGTGGAGCCATTGGTGTGGCTGCACTGACGGACACGCCAGTTTCTTACTGGTCGATTATTATAGGTGTGATTGCTGCATTGCTTTTATGGTTTGGAAATTATCAAATGATTGAGCGTGTCTTTATTGTATTAATAGCCGTTATGAGTTTTAGTTTTATTCTCACGGCAATTGTCATCAAACCGGATATCGGCGAGATTTTTGGTGGGTTTGCTCCTGAAATTCCCGACGGGGCAGCAATTTTAGTGATCTCTTTAATCGGGACAACGATTGTACCTTATACGCTTTTCTTACAATCGGCAACGGTGCAAGAACGGTATGAAGGAAAAGAGCGTTTAGGCGATAGCCGTTTTGATATTATTTTTTCAATGGTCATCGTCATGGTAGTTACCGTTTCGATCATCGTGACGGCAGCGGTGGCTTTTCCGCTTGGAACAAATATCGAAAATCCGATTGATATGGCAGACCAATTGGAGCCACTGCTAGGTACGTGGGCAAAATATGTTTTCGGGATTGGTATTTTTGCAGCAGGGATCACTTCAGCGATGACGGCACCACTTGCTGCAGCTTATGCGACAACTGGAGTGCTCGGTTGGAAACAAAACCTGAAATCCTATAAATTCCGTGCCATTTGGTTGTTCATATTAATCACAGGTGTCGTGTTTGCTAGTATGGGCTATAGTCCAATACAGCTCATCGTATTCTCTCAATATGCGAACGGACTCATTTTGCCGATTATCGTTCTTTTCTTGATGTTCGTCATGAACAATAGTCGAATGCTCGGCGAAAATACAAACCGAACATGGCTAAATATTGTCGGATGGATTATATTTGCGATTACGTTATTGCTGACGTTAAATAGTTTTGAAATTATTTAATGAGGGTTAGAGGGAGCCATGTCAGTTCACGTGACTGGCATGGTTCTTTATACAAATTTCGAGAAGAGGTTTGCTGATGTATTTTCCGTCCAAAAATGACTTGCTTTTTTTCTTGATATTCTGGGGAATTATTTTGTTTTTAGTCGGCGTTTATTTTGTAGGTGGCGAACCTAGTGGCTTTCAGCTAATCGCGTATGACAGTTTAATCGGCATCATCATTAACGTATTACTGATTGGATTTTTGCTATGGATTTGGTTTGGTACGGGTTATTTAGTAGAGGACGGAAAGATCGTTATACGTTCAGGACCGTTTAAAACAACCGTGCCAATCGGTGAAATTAAAAAGTTAAGTAAAACCAAAAACCCATTTTCAGCACCGGCCTTATCGATTGATCGGATGGAAATATTATATGGACATTATAAGGTCGCGTTAATCTCTCCAGATCATGAAGAAAAGTTCGTTGTGATGTTATTGGAAGAAAATCCGCGGATTGAATTGGATGAGAAATTAAAGAATCACATAGAGTTATGATGGTTCCATCGGGAAAAAAGAGAAACGACATAATGAAATAGAATTTCACTCCAGTTAATTTTTTGACTGGAGTGATTTTTTGTTGTTGGCGGCTGAAGTAAGGTGATTTTAGCGGCCGTATATGCGACCATCTTTTGAAAATATGCCCCCTATATGTCGCAATATGTACCCGGTTTCTACACATATGCGACCGGCCAGACGATATATGAGCCCGTGAGCAGAATATATGTGCCCACTTTTCATTTATATGTGCCCAATCAGATCCCAGAGGAACCGATCTGGATGATGTAGATATATGCGCCCAACCTCAGGAAATATGGGTCTATCCTAGTGTGTTATGCCCCCGTTTTCTACATATATGCGCCCGACCAAGCGAGATATGAGCCCGCGAGCAGATTATATGCTCCCACTTTTCATTTATATGCGCCCAATCAGATCCCTGAGGAACCGATCTGGATGATGTAGGTATATGCGCCCAACCTCAGGAAATATGGACCTATCCTGGCGTGTTATGCCCCGTTTTCTACACATATGCGACCGACCAGGCGATATATGAGCCCGCCGGCAGAAAATATGCTCCCACTTTTCATTTATATGCGCCCAATCAAATCTCAGAGGAACCAACCTGGTTGATGTATATATATGCCCCATACTATAAGTAATTCCTTTCAGAATTTTAACAATCAACTGCTAAATAAAAATAAATTTCACAAAATATTGTTGAAATTTGATATTTTATTTTATACAATGAATATATAGTACTTAGCTTAAGTGTAAGTCTTTTTTTAAAACCACTTTTGAAAAGGCTTTCATATTAAGTAGGAAGGTATGAACATGGATATGCTAACGAAGCTTACGACAGAAAGACAAAACCAAAAATCTTTGCAACTCGATCAGATGCCGGTCCGTGAAATTCTTCAGCTGATGAATGAAGAGGATCGTTTGGTTGCTGATGCGGTTGCCAAGGAGCTACCTTCAATCGAGCAAGTGATTGAAAAAGTTTGCGAAAGTTTTCAAAACGGAGGGAGGTTATTTTACGTTGGTGCCGGAACGAGTGGACGGATTGGGATTTTAGATTCGGTTGAATGCCCGCCGACATTCAGTACTCCGCCGGAACAAGTACAAGCGGTCATGGCTGGCGGTCAGCAAGCGTTTCTCGTAGCTGTAGAGGGTGCTGAGGATCAAGAAGTGAATGGCAGGAATGATTTATCTCAAAGAAACTTGACTGAAAACGATGTCGTGGTCGGTATTGCGGCAAGTGGCCGCACGCCTTACGTGATCGGCGCGCTGAAATTCGCAAAGGAAATTGGAGCAACAGCGGTCAGTCTCGCGAGTAATCAAAAGAGTGAAATCAGTCAATATGCCGATTACTCTATTGAAGTAGAAACAGGTCCGGAAATTTTGACGGGCTCGACTCGGTTAAAAGCAGCTACCGCTCACAAAATGGTATTGAACATGATTTCAACCATTTCCATGGTCAAGGTGGGGAAGGCTTATAAAAATTACATGGTCGATGTCAAAGCGTCTAATCATAAACTTCGCGAGCGCGCAAAATCGATTGTGGCAGAAGCCGCTGATGTTCGGTACGAAGAAGCGGAAGCTGTTTTACAAGAAACAGAATTTCAAGTGAAGCCGGCAATCGTCATGATCATGACAAATCAAACTTATGAATCTGTGAAACTTGCATTGAAGGCGTCGAATGGATTCGTCAAAGAAGCGATTCAACAATTGCTGAAACAGTAGGTGATAATGATGGAATTACAAAAAGAAATCCAGACCATCACTGATTCTTTTCTAACAGAAAACTATTTTAATACAGTCGATCTCTTATTCAAGCAGGCTAATCACGAAATGGTTCGGCTGTCTTACTCGGATGGCAGGTGGATCAATGAACCGTCTAATCTATTGATTTTTGATTTGGCGAGTCTGACAAAAATCGTCACGACGACGGGGATTCTCAGATTAATCACAGAGAAGAAGCTATCACTCGATTCAACATTAGCTGAGCATTTACCGCTACCGAAGTCGCTTATAGGAAAAATCGGACACATCACGATTGAAGAACTATTAACACACTCATCCGGTTTGAGGGCATGGTATCCATTTTATAGTCTACAAACGAGAGATTTTTTGGAAGCTTTAACCCAAATGGAACTCACACATAATCAAGAGAAAAAAACGGTTTATAGTGACTTGAATTTCATGTTATTGGGTGAAGTAATCCAAGCAATTACAGATATGCGTCTAAATGATTTTGTGAATAGCGAAATCGTAAAACCTTTAGAACTTCGGACATTAACCTACGGGCCTGTAACGAATGACAAGACCGTTATACAGACAGAGTTCGGGAACCAGACAGAGAGAAAAATGTGTTCCGAACGCAATACTTCCTTCGATGGTTGGAGAGATTTCGATCAAGCCATGAAAGGCGAAGTGAATGATGGCAATGCTCATTATTTTTTCGGTGGTCAAGCAGGCCATGCAGGGTTATTTGGAAGTATAGATGATTTACAAAAAATACTAGATTTATATAGAAAAGGGGGACTACATAAAGGAACCGTCTTTATTGAGCAAGAGTTAGTCGACCGATCGCTTTGCTCGTTAATCGAACAAAGAGGACTCGGTTGGCATTCGGGTGAACCATTTCCGACTGGAGTTGGTCATACAGGATTTACAGGAACATCGATTTGGCTTGACCGAACCAATGAGCTGACGGGGATTATTTTAACGAACCGCTTGAATGAATCGACACCAAAGAACATTAATCCTTATCGCTTGCAGGTACATCAAAAAGTAGTGGATTCGATTCAAAAATACTAGGAGGTAGGAACTCTTGAAAAACAAAAAAATTCTTTTGGCTTTGTTTGCGATTACATTCATGATGTTGCTTGTGGCTTGTGGAGGAAGCGATGATGAAGGATCGTCCGGTGAAACAGATACGGAAAAAACGGAAGATACAAATACAGAAACGGAAGAAGGCAATGAAGAAGAATCGTCTGGAGAGCAAGTGTTGAAAATTGCGAACGATCAAGAACCGGCAGGACTTGATCCACATATTACACCAGCACATTCATCCGTTCGTGTTTATTCAAAAATTTACAGTACGTTAGTGCGTTTCGATGAAAACATGGAAATTACTTCAGATCTTGCGAAAGAGTGGGACTGGAAAGACGATACGACACTTGTTTTCCAATTAAGAGAAGGTGTCACTTTCCATAATGGAGACGAAGTGACAGCAGAAGATGTCATTTATAGTTTTGAGCGTATTTTAGATGAAGAAACGGGTTCACATATTGCTTCTTATCTTGGTTCGATCGATAGCATGGAAGCAACGGACACTTACGAAGTTACGTTCCACTTAGCAAGTCCGGATGCAACACTGTTAACGAATCTGACAAACTCTAGTGCAGCGATCGTCAATCAAGCAGTTGTTGAAGAAAATGGTGACTTGCAGCAGGTTGCAGTAGGAACAGGACCATTCAAATTGGAAGAATGGGTTCCAGATAACCGTGTAACGCTATCCAAAAACGAAGATTATTATGTTGAAGGACAGCCAGCAGTAGACAAACTGGAATATTACACAATGGTTGAAGAAGCTTCTAGATTATCAGCGGTGCGTACGGGTGAAGTCGATATGACTACTGTTACCGCACAATCGGCTGAGCTTTTGGAAAACGAAGAAAACGTCAATGTGATGGATTTTCAAACATTGGAATATAGCTATGTTGGTTTTGATATGAACCACGAAATCTTAAGTAATCAAAAGGTCCGCCAAGCACTAAGTCTTGCGACGAACCGTGAAGCGATTGCGGATATCGTATGGAATGGCCAGGCGACAGTCAGTGGTCCGATTGCACCATCTATGGGGAACTGGTCGATCGATGTGAAAGAACATGATCTTTATTCAAATGATCTTGATCAAGCACGTCAGTTATTGGAAGAAGCGGGCTATGGTGACGGCTTTGAAATTGAAATCACTGCAGCTTCTACGTATGCTGACATGATTGATACGGCTCAGATTCTACAGCAACAGTGGGCAGAAATCGGTGTCGATGCATCCATTAAGCAAGTTGAATGGGGCGAGTACATCGACATTTGGTCAAATACTTCTGCTGACGTTCTTGTCGGAAGAAACGGTTCCGGAAGTGACCCAGACCGTGCAATGAACTACTTCTTTAATTCTGAAGGTTCTGCAAACGTATGGGGTTATGCGGATGAAGCGTATGATGAAATCGTTACAAATGGTAAAACAACGATTGATGATGAAAAACGTCAAGAAATCTATGTAGAAGCACAAAATCATCTATTGGAACAGTCTCCAAACTTATTCTTAGTTTCTCCGAAGAACTATGTGGCTGTTCGGGACTCTGTTGAAAACTATCAACCATACCCGCACAATGCTGAATATATTGTAGAAACAACGAAGAAATAAGTTCATTATTCAATTGACCGAGCAACTCGAGTAGATTTACAAAATGTTGGTTGCTCCGGGTTAAAAAAGAATGAGAGGCTGCTTATTGATAAGCAGCCTCATCTTTCTACTTAAGGGTGAGATTCATGTACGCATATATAATTAGAAGGCTTCTCATGATTATTCCAGTGTTGTTTGGTGTCTCGGTCGTTATTTTCTTTACGCTTCGAGTCATCCCGGGAGATGTTGCACAAACAATTCTCGGGACAAGCGCTACAGAAGAATCATTAGCAGCACTACGTAATAAATTTGGTCTTAATATGCCGTTGTATGAGCAATATTTTACATGGATGTCCGGTGTGCTTGTCGGGGATTTCGGTGTATCCATGCGGACTGGGGCAGAAATTCTGCCGGAAATTTTAAGCCGCTTTGCGATCACGTTTGAATTGACCATTTTAGCAGCCTTCATTTCATGGATTATTGCTATTCCACTCGGCATTATTGCTGGGGTGAAACGGAATACAAAAACGGACTTCTCCGTTCGGATCATTTCCTTATTAGGTGTGTCCGTTCCAAACTTTGCGTTGGCAACAATCTTAATCTTAGTTCTGTCACTTAGCTTCAATTACAGCCCGCCAGTCGGATATGTCGGTTTTTTCGAAGATCCAGTAAAGAATCTACAAATCCTTTTCTTACCTGCCTTTGTGCTTGGAACAGGAATGGCTGGAGCAGTCATGCGGATGACCCGATCGTCCATTTTGGAAATATTGCGGCAAGATTTCATTCGTACTGTACGCGCTAAAGGTGTGAGGGAGCGAGTGGTCATTTTCAATCATGCTTTTAAAAATGCGCTGATTCCGATTTTAACGATTATCGGGATGCAAATTGGCGTTTTACTCGGTGGTACGGTCATCATTGAACAGATTTTCTCTTTACCGGGATTAGGCCAAATGGTGTTAACCGGTATTAACCAACGTGACTTTACCGTCGTGCAAGGGGCTATTTTATTTATTGCTTTTGTTTTTGTCCTGATTAATTTGCTCGTTGACTTACTCTATTCTTATTTAGATCCGAGAATATCGTACAAATAGTCTAGCATGGATGAGTCTTAAGAAAGTGGGATTCGAATGAGAGATTTTACACGAAAAATAATAGAAGACAAAGTGGGGCTCGTCGGTCTGATCGGTGTTTTGCTTGTTGTCTTGTTGGCTATTTTCGCGCCGATCATCGCGCCTTATGCGCCGGATAAAATGCACACGCTGCATACGATGGAAGGGCCGAGTTCCCAGTTTCTTTTCGGTACCGATGAATTTGGTCGCGACATTTTTTCCCGTGTCGTTTATGGTGCGCAAGTTTCCTTGCAAGTCGGCTTGATCGCCGTTGGAATCGGAGCATTTTTTGGCTTGTTGTTCGGTTTGTTGGCTGGTTTCTTTCAAGGGAAAATCGACCAGTTTATCATGCGGATCATGGATATCTTTTTCGCTTTTCCGGATATTCTTTTAGCCTTGACGATTGTCGCGGTATTAGGACCGAGCTTGACGAACACGATGATTGCGATCGGTATTGTGTTTACGCCGGTTTTCACCCGTTTGATCCGTTCAGCAGTGTTGACCGTTAAGGAAAATGAATACATTACCAATGCAGAAGCGGTTGGAGTCAGCAATACGAAGATTATCGTCAAACATATTGCACCGAACGTAATGGCGCCGTTCATCGTACAAATTACCCTCGCTTTATCAGGTGCCATTTTAACAGAAGCCGGTTTAAGCTTTTTAGGCTTAGGTGTTCAGCCACCGGATCCTTCATGGGGCGTCATGCTGAATGAGAGTCGCTCTTATATGGAAATTGCGCCATGGATGATGGCGTTCCCCGTGACGGCAATCATCATTACAATTTTCTGTTTTAATCTATTGGGTGATAGTTTACGAGATTTGCTCGATCCGAAGTTAAAACAATAACTTTTTGATAAAGGATGAAAAACATGTCGAAGTTAGGAATCGGTTTGATGTCAGGTACCTCTCTCGATGGAATTGATGCAGTTCTCTGCCGGGTTAATGGCACAGGCTTTGAAACTGAGCTGGAAGTGCTTGATGCCTATAGTATTTCTTATACCGACGCAGAGAAACAAAAAATCATGGCTTTATGCGATGAAGAGACGGCACGCGTGGATGAGATTACGGCGATGAATTTTTATTTGGCGGAAAAGTTCAGTGAAGCGGTTTTGCAACTCGTCGATCAATCGGATTATTCGTTAAAGGATATTGATTTTATTAGCAGTCATGGACAAACAATCTATCATTTGCCGGATGAAGGGAAAAATGAGTTTCAACCGAAAAGCACACTACAAATCGGTGATATTTCGGTTATTTCTGAGCGAACAGGCTTGCCGGTCGTTGGCGACTTTCGGACTGCCGATATGGCAGCAGATGGACAAGGTGCACCGCTTGTATCTTTCTTGGATTACGTATTTTTCAAAGATGAAAAGAAATCACGTGCTTTGCAGAATATCGGTGGCATCGGGAATGTGACATATCTTGGCCGTGGTGATGACCAGCAGCTGACTTCGTTTGATACAGGGCCTGGCAATATGGTGATCGATGAAGTGGTTTATCGGTTGTCGGAGAAAACGTTAACCTATGACAAAAACGGTGAGTGGGCTGCGAAAGGACAAGTGAATAACGCGTTCGTCGATGAATTAATGCAGCATGATTATTTCTCACGGAAACCACCGAAGACGACCGGCCGTGAAGTGTTTGGAAAAGCCTATGTCGATGGTGTCATGAACCGGGCAGAAGCGATGAATCTATCAGCGGATGACCTCGTTGCCAGTGTGACGGCTTGGACGGCGAAAACCATTGCGAACAGCTATAACGATTTCATTTTATCGGCGAATAAACCACTTGATGAAGTCATTGTTTCAGGTGGAGGCGGACATAACGAAACGCTTCTCCGATTTTTACAAGATGATTTACCAGAGCAGCGTGTCACCACAATCGATGAGTTCGGAATTTCTAGCGATGTGAAGGAAGCTGCGGCGTTTGTCGTATTCGGCTATCATTTCTTACAGGGAAAAACCAATACAATCCGTGAGTTTACCAATGCGGACCATGAAGTCATTATGGGTAAGCTGAGCTACACACAACCACAAGCGTTCGAAAAGGTTCTTTCCATAAGGGGGAGTTAGCGTGGAAAGTTTGTTGGAATTGAAAGATGTTTCCATAGATTTTCAGTCGAAACGAAAATCATTTAACATCATCAAAAATATTAATCTAAAGATTGACCGGAAAATGAAGTATGGCATTGTCGGTGAATCAGGCAGTGGCAAAAGCTTGACTTCCTTGGCAGTGATGAATCTATTATCGGATAATCTATCGATCGGTCAAGGCGAAATTATTTTACGGACTGAAGAAGAAAAAGTGCTGAATCACTTAAGCAAAAAGGCAATGCGCGACGTTCGCGGTGAAGACATTGCGATGATTTTCCAAGAGCCGATGACAGCGTTAGATCCGCTTTATACGATTGAATACCAAATCATTGAAGTGTTAAAATATCACCGCAAAATGAGTAAAAAAGAAATGCGTGAAAAAGCGATTGCGATGCTGACGAGTGTTGGTATTTCTCGACCGGAGAAAATCATGGACGATTATCCGCACCAGTTATCTGGAGGGATGCGGCAGCGGGTAATGATTGCGATGGCGCTGATTACAGAACCGAAGCTGTTGATTGCCGATGAACCGACAACCGCGCTGGATGTCACCATTCAAGCGCAAATCCTCGACTTAATGAATGATTTAACCGAAGAACATGGCACGTCCATTTTAATGATCACACACGATCTAGGCGTTATTTTGGAGACGTGTGACCGGGTTGCCGTTATGTATGCGGGTCAAGTGGTGGAAGAGTCTACGGTCAAAAATGTGTTTGACAACCCGCAACATCCTTATACGCAAGGATTACTGAAATCGATTAAAACATTAGGCGACCGTTCTGAAAAGCTTTATTCCATTCCAGGTAATGTCCCGACACCAGATGAATATCAAGAGCTCGGTTGTCGGTTTGCAACGCGCTGTCCATTTGCTTTCGATAAATGTTTCAGCGAAGAGCCACCAGCATTTCAAGTAGGGGCAGATCAAACGAGCAAGTGTTGGCTTCACGATGAGGAGGCAAATCCGAATGAGTAATCAGCCAGTTGTTTTGGAAGTGAAAAATTTAAAGAAGCATTTCCCGATTAAAGGGGGAGTCTTTAAAACAACCCAAGGCTACGTCAAAGCCGTCGATGGCATTTCTTTTTCCATTAAAGAGAATGAGACGTTTTCGATCGTCGGAGAAAGTGGTTGTGGGAAGTCGACGGCCGGTCGAACCATTTTGCGTTTGTTGGAACCGACAGAAGGAGAAGTTTGGTTCAATGGTGAAAATCTATATGATATTAAAAAACGGGCATTTCGGAAAAAGCGGAAAGATTTTCAACTGATTTTCCAAGATCCTTATAGTTCCTTGAATCCAAGAATGACGGTCCAAGAGTTATTGGTCGAGCCATTATTGACGCATGATTTATGTTCGAAAAAAGAAGCGATTGAAAAAGCCAAGGAAATGGTTGACCGTGTCGGTTTATCGGAAAAACATTTAAGTAGATTTCCACATGAATTCAGTGGTGGTCAACGACAGCGGATCAGTATCGCACGGGCGTTGATCGTTCATCCGAAATTGGTCATTCTTGATGAAGCTGTTTCGGCATTGGATGTGTCTGTGCAATCGCAAATTTTAAATCTATTAATAGACTTGCAGGAAGAGTTTGAACTCACGTATATTTTTATTTCGCACGACTTGAACGTTGTCAAGCATTTAAGTGACAGGGTCGGTGTCATGTATTTAGGACAAATGATGGAGCTGGCAAAAACGGACGATCTATATAAGGAGCCGCTGCATCCATATACGAAGGCTTTGTTGTCAGCAATTCCGAATCTGTCGACGACTGAGAAAAAAGAACGGATCATCTTACAAGGTGACGTTCCAGACCCTTCTAATCCACCTTCTGGCTGTCCGTTTCGCTTGAGATGCCCTGCCGCCCATGACCGCTGTGTGACGGAAAATCCAGTTTTCCAAGAAGTAAAGAATGACCATTGGGTTGCCTGTCATTTATATGATGAAAAATAGCTGAAGAAGGAAAGGGATACTGATGAATTCAGGGTTACTGATTGTGAAAGAAATGATGGAGAAGCTGCCGAATTCGGAGAAAAAAATTGCTCACTATATATTGGAACATCCGCAAGATACGGTTTCAATGACGGTGACAGAACTCGGGAAAAAAAGCGGAACAAGTAGTGCGGCCGTTATCCGCATGTGCAAATCATTGAAATTAAAAGGATTTCAAGATCTGAAATTGCGCATTGCGGGTGACTTGCAACGCCAACAACCAGTAGAAGAAAGAGACATTAATCGCAATGAATCGATTGATTCCATCTTGCAAAAGGTGACGACGATCAGTCAACAAACGATTCAAGAAACGGCAGATTTGCTGGATGTCGATCAACTAAGAAAAGCCGTTGAGGTCATTTTGAACAGCCGAAACGTCCACTTATATGGAGTTGGCGCTTCTAGTATTGCTACCTATGACGCTCAGCAAAAGTTTTTGCGTATTAACCGGAATGCATTTGTGTTTTCGGATTTACATATGGCTGCGACGACCATTGCCAATGGGACAGCAGAAGATACATTGATGGCTATTTCTTTTTCTGGAGAGACAAATGAAGTCATAAAATCTTTGCAAATTGCCAAGGATTCCGGAATGAAGACGATCAGCTTGACGAAGTATGGTGACTCGACGGTGGCCCGTTTGGCGGATATTAACTTATTTACTTCAGCGACAAAGGAAGCGAACTTCAGAAGTGGTGCGACATCTTCTCGACTCGCCCAACTTCATGTCATCGATATTTTATTTATGTGTGTCGCTTCAAAAACATTTGATGAAACGATCGAATACTTGGATTCAACACGACAAGTGATCCGTTCGTTGTATGAATAAGTAGAGGTTGTTTCGGTTGCGAACGTGATTACGTACTTATTTTAAAGGAGAGATTATATGTTATCTCCAGCGATCATTCAAGAATTTGAACAGTTATGCGGGAAAGAAAATGTCCAGCATTCAAGCGCCTCGAAGCTCGCTTACTCGTATGATGCGACAGCGAATTTCCAATCGTTGCCGGACTTGATCGTCTCGCCTCGGAATACAGAGGAAGTATCCGGGATTGTGAAGCTTTGTCAAAAACATGAGATTCCGATTGTTCCGCGTGGATCGGGAACAAATTTGGCTGCAGGTACGACTCCGACGATGGGCGGTGTCGTTCTTTTATTTCGGCATATGAATCAGATACTCGAACTCGATGAAGAGAATTTGACGGTGACCGTGCAGCCTGGCGTGATTACGGATGAAATGAATGCGTTTGTTGAGGAAGAGGGATTGTTTTACCCGCCTGATCCGAGCTCTGGAAAAATTTCGACACTCGGTGGCAATATCAGTGAAAATTCAGGTGGATTGCGTGGCTTGAAATACGGCGTGACGAAAGATTATGTGTTAGCACTTGAAGTTGTTTTACCGAGTGGGGAAGTGATTCGAACCGGTGGAAAATTGGCCAAAGATGTTGCGGGGTATGACTTGACGAGTTTAATGGTCGGTTCTGAAGGCACACTTGGCATCGTGACGGAAGCGATCCTTAAGTTAGTTCCAAAGCCTACGCATAATGAAACTTTATTGGCTGTGTTTGATTCATTGGAAAAAGCGGCCGAGACGGTTTCTGCGATTATCGCCGCTAAAATTATTCCGGCCACACTCGAGTTTATGGATCAGGGAACGATTCAAGTCGTGGAAGGTTATAAACAAATTGGTTTGCCACTTGATGCGGAAGCGATTTTGTTAATTGAACAGGATGGGCCTGAAGAAGTTGTCGGTTCTGACATGGCAACCGTGTTAACGATTTGTGAGCAATACGGTGCAAGAGAAATCTCCAAGGCGAAAAATGAACAGGAAGCAGAAGATTTACGACGTGCGCGAAAGGATGCGCTGTCTTGCCTAGCGCAACTGACGCCAACGACAATGCTTGAGGATGCGACGGTTCCGCGTTCAGAAATTGCGCCGATGGTCCGTGAAATTATTCGGATTGCTGAAAAATATGACGTTCGGATCCATACATTCGGTCATGCGGGTGATGGGAATTTACATCCAACTGCCGTAACCGATGCGCGAGATGAAGATGAAATGAAGCGTGTGGAAGAAGCGTTTGCCGAGATTTTCGAAACAGCCGTCAACATGGGAGGAACGATTACCGGTGAACACGGTGTTGGCGAAATGAAATCATCCTATCTGGAATGGAAGGTCGGTCCAGGTGGATTGGCTGTCATGCGAGGCATTAAGCAGGCCATTGATCCGAATAACATCATGAATCCAGGAAAGATGTTTGCGAAGTCGACGAGAAAACGGGTGGTGGTTCACAATGGCTGAAGCCCAATTACACGTTCGGATCCAAGAAGGATTCCAACAAGAAGTTGAAGAAGAAAAGCTGCTGGATTGCATGCGGTGTGGTTTTTGTTTGCCGGCTTGTCCGACTTATTTGCATTCGAATTTCGATGAAACGCAGTCACCGCGTGGGCGAATCGCCTTGATGAAAGCTGTTCGTGATGGGATGCTTCCATTTGATGATTCAATTGAGGAATCGCTTGATCTATGTTTAGGTTGCCGCGCGTGTGAACCGGCTTGTCCGGCTGGTGTCGAGTATGGTTCATTGCTGGAAAGTGCTCGCAATGTCATTCAACGTGAGAAAAAGCATTCAGTGACGGAAAAAGTTGCCCGCTATGGAGCGTTCAAGCATTTATTTAAAAACCAGCGGACAATGGAACGGACGACAGGCTTAATCCGGTTTTATCAAAAATCAGGGATTCAAGCATTGACGCGTAAAACAGGGGTTCTTTCTTTGTTTCCATCGATCATGAAAGATATGGAAGCGATTTTGCCAATTTTAAATAAGAGCGAGATCAAAAAAGGACATACGTACCAAAGTACAAAGAAAACGACAAAGGTCGCCTTTTTTACCGGATGTATGATGGATACGATTTTTTCTGAAACGAATCAGTCAACAGTCGAGCTGTTGCGAAAGTTAGGCTGCGATGTTTGGGTGCCAGAGAATCAAGTGTGCTGTGGTGCGTTACAAGGGCATAGTGGCGAACTTGACTTGGCGCGTGAGAATGCGATTCGTAATATCGAGGCCTTCCTTGCTGAAGATGTCGATTATATTGTGAACAACGCAGGGGGTTGCGGAGCGTTTTTATCTGAGTATGATCATTTACTGAAAGATCATCCAGAGTTGTTGGAAAAAGCTAAGGCTTTTTCCGAGAAAACCATTGATGTATCAACGCTGATCGAAAAACTCGGTGTTACCGGACGTTCATTGAAATTAAAAGACGGTCGCCAAGCGGTCATTACTTATCAGGACTCCTGCCATTTACGAAACGTCAATCGAGTTGTGGATGAACCGAGACAGATCATGCAATCGATTGATGGCGCGAGGTACGTGGAATTATCAACCGCCGACCAATGCTGTGGATCAGCCGGGATTTATAATCTGATTCATACCGAAATGGCAATGCGCATACTCGATTCAAAAATGGAGGACGTCAAAGAAACCGAAGCTCAATTTTTATTGACCTCCAATCCGGGATGCCTCTTACAAATGAAACTCGGTATAGAAAAAGCCGGCTTGTCTGATCAGATGGAAGCCATGCATCTCGTCGATTTTTTGACTGAGTATGTTGTGGTGGAGTGATACGGCTTGGCGTGCGGGTGAGGGGTGCGAGGCACAGGGCGCATATATTTCAGATTCGGGCCTATAAATTGTTGTGGCGGGCGCATAAATCCCATAACAGGTCGCATATTTGCATGGAGTGGGAGCATATCCATGTTTGGTGGGCGCATATATCCAAGGTTAGGGCACATATCCCAGCTTACTCTCATCAAATACAGCTAAGCTTGTCACAGGGAGCATATATTTCAGATTCGGGCCCATAAATAGCCGAGATGGTCGCATAAATCCCGTAACAGGTCGCATATCCGCATGGAGTGGGAGCATATCCACAATCAGTGGTCGCATATATTCAGAAGTAGGGAGCATATCCCAGCGCACCCTCATCGAATACAGCTGATTAGTCAAGTCCATTATTATGTGTAAATTCTCTCAAGTGATTTCAACGGGTAAAACAGCCTATTCATCTTTGACATCTG
>NZ_JAHLZF010000011.1 GCF_018967645.1 Allobacillus halotolerans
GTCGCCCTTATGCCCTTTGGGTAAAAGCGTTCACCGTAAGCGAATCACCATAACAACAACGAACTTTAACAGAGCGAAATCAAAAAATAGAAAACCTCGCAGGAGGACTGAATATATGTCGGATTACTTAGTAATCGTCGAATCACCGGCGAAAGCAAAAACCATTGAACGTTATTTAGGAAAAAAATATAAAGTAAAAGCATCTATGGGTCACGTCATTGATTTGCCAAAAAGTCAAACGGGTGTCGATGTCGATAATGATTTTGAACCACGATATATTACGATTCGAGGTAAAGGACCCATTCTGAATGATCTGAAGAAATCAGCCAAGAAGGCGAAGAAAGTTTATCTTGCTGCCGACCCCGATCGTGAAGGGGAAGCAATCGCATGGCATTTGGCCAATAGCTTAGGGATTGAAGAAGATGCAGCCTGTCGTGTGGTTTTTAACGAAATCACGAAAGATGCTGTCAAGGACTCATTTAAAGAGCCACGGGCCATTAACATGGATCTTGTCAATGCACAGCAGGCAAGACGCGTGCTCGACCGACTTGTCGGATACAATATTAGTCCATTGCTTTGGAAAAAGATCAAGAAGGGATTGAGCGCGGGACGTGTTCAGTCCGTTGCCGTCAAACTAATTATCGATCGAGAAAACGAGATCAATAATTTCACACCCGAAGAATATTGGTCAATTGAAACTGAATTTACCCATAACGGCGAAACATTTACAGCGAAATTTTATGGAGTAGATGGGAAAAAGAAAGAGCTAAAATCGAGAGAAGATGTCGATCAAATACTAAAGCAGTTGAATGGAAAAGATTTCACTGTCGATCAAGTGAACAAGCGGGAGCGTAGAAGAAACCCGTCCTCACCATTCACCACATCATCATTGCAGCAAGAAGCATTCCGAAAACTGAATTTCCGAGCAAAGAAAACGATGATGATCGCTCAACAATTGTACGAAGGAATCGATCTAGGTGGCCGAGAAGGAACGACTGGACTAATCACCTATATGCGTACAGATTCGACACGGATTTCGGATACGGCAAAACAAGAAGCAGCGACTTTAATTCAAAATAAATATGGAGAAAATTATCTCGGCAAATCTCGTGCAAAGAAATCCCAACAAAAAACACAAGATGCACACGAAGCGATCCGGCCGACAGTTGTCTCCAAAGAACCTTTATCTATCAAAGCCAAATTATCAAATGACCAATACAAACTATATAAGCTGATATGGGAGCGTTTTGTAGCTAGTCAAATGGCTCCAGCAGTTTTAGATACTGTAACGGCACATTTGTTGAATAACAAAGTTGAGTTTCGTGCTTCCGGCTCTCAAGTGAAGTTTAAAGGCTTTATGAAAGTATATGTCGAAGGTACGGACGATCAGAAAAAAGACGAGCAAAAGTTGCTTCCCGAATTAGAAGAAGGAACCAAGTCAACAGCGAGTCAAATCGAACCTGAACAACACTTTACACAGCCGCCTCCAAGATACACTGAAGCAAGACTCGTGAAGACTATGGAGGAAAAAGGCATTGGACGACCATCAACTTATGCACCTACCTTAGATACAATTCAGCGCCGTGGTTATGTTAAATTGGAAAATAAACGATTTATACCAACAGAGCTTGGTGGAATCATTAATGATTTATTGCAAGAGTATTTTCCAGAAATCGTTGACATCGAATTTACAGTGAACATGGAAAATGATTTGGATGATATCGAAGACGGTGACAAAAAATGGCGCCGTGTAATTGGGCAATTTTATGAAGGATTTGAGAAACGCTTAGAGAAAGCTGAAGAAGAAATCGAAAAGGTTGAAATCAAAGATGAGCCCGCAGGAATCACGTGCGAAAAATGCGGTCACGAAATGGTTTATAAGATGGGCCGCTATGGAAAATTCTTAGCTTGCTCAAATTTTCCGGAATGTCGTAATACAAAGCCGATTCTTAAAGAAATCGGAGTGACATGTCCAAAGTGTAAAAAAGGTCAAGTCGTGGAACGAAAAAGTAAGAAAAGAAGAACTTTTTATGGCTGTGATCAATTCCCAGATTGCGACTTTGTATCATGGGATAAACCAATTGATCGCCCATGCCCAAGGTGTGAATCACTATTGGTTGAAAAGAAACAGAAAAAAGGTACGCAGGTAACTTGTACAAATTGTGATTACAAAGAAAGTGTACAATGAATACCTCAAACTGTTCCTTCTCTGGGAGACCAGTGTAGGAACAGTTTGTTTTTTGGTTAAAAATACCTATTTTAAAAAATAAGTCGGTTTTGTGATTAAATTTTATCTAAATTGTGAAAAGTGTATAGTGAGGATTTAATTAAATTGACACACAATTCACATTCCTATAGAATTGCTCAGTGGTAAGAAGTTTCCGTGAAAAGTTCATTTAAAAAGCTTTTAATAATTAAAGCAATGGTTAACACAGTTTAAACATCAGAGTCCCAAAAAAATTTTCTGGTGCGTATTAAGAGTTAAATCCAACAAAAATGTGAAGATCATATACTAATTGTTGAATAATTTTAAAAATTTTGATAAAATTTAAACGATTTAATAAGAAAGTGTGACGAACCATGATATTCGGACGCTGGGTTCAAGCATTTGAGGATTATATGCTTGTCGAAAAAAATACATCTCCACTGACGATTCAGTATTATTTAACGGACATTAAACAGTTTGAACAATTTTTAATGGCAGAGTCCATCGATGCAATCAATCGAATTACTCATGTAGAGATCCGTTTATATTTAACGAGGTTATATCGAGAAAAGCTAGCGAAGAAATCTGTCTCGAGAAAATTATCTGGCTTACGGTCATTCTTTAACTACTTGGAAAAGGAAGACGTAATTGAGAAAAATCCTTTTCTGTATGTTTCTATGCCAAAATTGGATAAAAAAATCCCGCAGTTTTTTTATGATGAGGAAATGCAACAATTGTTTGCAGCTGAAGATGGAATGACACCGATCAGTCAAAGAAATCGAGCGATTTTAGAGTTGCTTTATGCAACTGGCATCCGTGTAACAGAACTCGTGGGTATAAAAATTGAAGATGTTGATTTTACAGCCGGTTTGCTTCTCGTTTTCGGAAAAGGTCGGAAACAACGATACGTACCTTTTGGTTCTTTTGCTGAGATGGAATTAAAAAAATATATAAATGACTCTCGACCAAAACTTCAGAACAAATCAGAGGGTAAGAATAACACGCTGTTTTTGAACCATCATGGTAAGCCGATTACCGATCGCGGAATTCGTTATATCTTGAATCGCATGCTTGAAAAAGCTGCGCTGACATCAAAAATTCACCCACATAAGTTAAGGCATTCATTTGCAACTCACTTATTGAACCAAGGTGCTGATATGAGATCTGTACAAGAATTATTGGGTCATGAGAGTTTATCGTCCACCCAAGTTTACACACATGTGACAAAGGATTATCTAAAGAAAATATACGATAATGCGCATCCAAGAGCTTAATTGAAAAATAGGAGTGATCAATATGTCACAATCGTTTCACGCAACTACGATTTTTGCCGTTCGACACAATGGAAAAGCAGCGATGAGCGGTGATGGTCAGGTGACACTGGGAAATGCAGTAGTGATGAAGCATACTGCCCGTAAAGTTAGAAAATTACATAACGGAAAAGTATTAGCTGGATTTGCCGGTTCGGTTGCTGATGCATTTACATTGTTTGAGAAATTTGAAGCATATCTTGAAAAATATGAAGGAAATCTTCAACGTTCAGCTGTCGAACTCGCCAAGGAGTGGCGGAGCGATAAAGTTTTACGAAAGCTTGAAGCGATGCTCATTGTTATGGACCTTGATAATATGTTGCTCGTATCAGGTACTGGAGAAGTGATTGAACCCGATGACAATATCCTGGCGATTGGATCTGGAGGAAACTTTGCATTAAGTGCCGGTCGAGCTCTAAAACGGTATGGAAGTATCGATCATGCAGAAGACATTGCAAAGTCTGCATTAGAGATTGCTAGTGAAATTTGTGTTTTTACAAACGATCAAATCATAATAGAGACACTTGGTGGAAAAGGAGAATGATGAATGAGTAGGACGGCGACCCCTAAGGAAATTGTCAATCAGCTAAATAAATATATCATTGGCCAAGAAGATGCGAAGAAAGCTTTAGCTGTTGCTCTTCGTAATCGATATCGCCGAATGCGACTTCCGAATGAATTAAAGGAAGAGATCGTTCCAAAAAACATCTTAATGATTGGTCCCACAGGCGTGGGTAAGACAGAGTTGGCAAGACGACTTGCAAAGCTTGTTCATGCACCATTCGTTAAAGTGGAGGCTACCAAGTTTACCGAGGTTGGCTATGTAGGACGAGATGTAGAATCAATGGTTCGTGATTTAGTTGATATGAGTGTTCGGATGATCAAAGAACAGAAAATGATTGAGGTTCAAGAAGAAGCAAGAAAGCAAGCGAATCGTCGTCTTGTGAAACTACTTGTTCCGGAGAAGAAAAAGAAGTCAAGTGCATCCAATCCTTTCGAGATGTTGTTTAATCAACAGCAAAACCAGGAACCACAAGAACAAGACGAAGACAATAGTGAAATTGCAGATAAACGGAGACGGATCCAACATCAATTGGAACTCGGTGAGTTAGAGGACAAGATGGTCACTATTCAAGTTGAAGAGCAAGCACCTTCCATGTTTGATGCCCTACAAGGTTCAGGAATGGAGCAAATGGGTATGAACATGCAAGATGCATTCAGCCAGATGCTTCCAAAGAAAAAGAAAAAACGCAGATTGCCTGTGAATGAAGCAAGGGAAATTCTGGTCCACGAAGAGGCACAAAAATTAATCGATATGGATGAAGTTCACCAAAAGGCCATTGAACATGCAGAACAATCAGGAATCATTTTCATCGATGAGATTGATAAAGTTTGCGGTAAGGATGACCAGCAAGCAGGTGTTTCCAGAGAAGGCGTACAACGAGATATCCTGCCGATTGTTGAAGGAGGCACAATTGTCACTAAATATGGGACGGTGAAAACGGATTACATGTTATTCATCGCAGCCGGAGCCTTTCATATGGCGAAACCATCTGATTTAATACCCGAACTACAGGGAAGATTTCCAATAAGAGTCGAATTGAACAAGTTGGTTATCCAAGATTTCATCAATATCTTGAAAGAACCTTCCAATGCGTTGATCAAACAGTATACAGCCTTATTGGAAACTGAAAATATCAAACTGGAATTTACAGATGAAGCAATCGAACGAATCGCTGAAATTGCATATGAAGTCAACCAGGAAACAGACAATATTGGAGCAAGAAGGCTTCATACGATCATGGAAAAGCTACTGGAAGATTTATCTTACGAAGCACCAGATATCACGATGGAAAAAATCGAAATTACCAAGCATTATGTTGATGAAAAATTAACATCCATTGTTAAAAACAAAGACTTATCACAATTCATTTTATAAAAAATTTAGGAGGATTTACTAATGAAAACATTATTAGAAAGAACACGCGTAATTAACGCAATGCTACAAAAAACACAAGGAAACGCGGTGAATTTCAATGAAATGGCAGGTACTTTGAAAGATGTCATTGATTCAAACGTCTACGTAGTAAGCCGTAAAGGAAAGTTATTAGGATATGCGATCAAAGAAGAAATTGAGAATAATCGAATGAAACAAATGCTTGAAGAGAGACAATTTCCGGAAGAGTACACGAGCAATTTATTCAATATCCAAGAAACAACATCGAATATTGATATCAACAGTGAATATACTGCGTTCCCTGTTGAAAACAAAGACTTATTCAGCAAAGGGTTGACAACGATTGTACCGATCCTTGGTGGAGCAGAACGTTTAGGTACGTTAATTTTGGCTCGTGTTGAAGAATCATTTGAAGATGATGATCTGTTACTTGGTGAATATGGCGCGACTGTTGTCGGAATGGAAATTCTGCATCAGAAATCAGAAGAAATTGAGGAAGAGGCTCGTAGTAAAGCTGTTGTTCAAATGGCCATCAATTCCCTATCATATAGTGAATTAGAGGCAATCGAGCATATCTTTAAAGAACTTGACGGCAAAGAAGGTTTATTGGTCGCAAGTAAAATTGCAGACCGCGTAGGTATTACTCGTTCAGTCATTGTTAATGCGTTACGTAAATTGGAAAGTGCTGGTGTCATCGAATCCCGTTCCCTAGGAATGAAAGGAACATATATCAAAGTATTAAACGATAAGTTTTTGAATGAGCTAGAAAAGAAAACCATGTAATACAATCATTACGAAAAAAAATCTCTTGAGTCATCTATCTTGGCTCAAGGGATTTTTTTGGTGTGATGTCATCATGATCATTGTGTTATTGAATGTCTTAATGTTTAATCGAATCGTCACAATATCAAGCGTCGAAATTCGGTATAATCATTGGTAAGGAATCAAAATTTCTACCAAGAAATATCATATATCGACAATTTAATGCTCATGTTTTGTCGATAAGTTCCAGAATTTCTTTCGATTTATAGAACTTTAGATTTATTTTTATCGAAAACTTAGGAAAGTTTTGGACACGATATGTCTTTAAGCTTCGAATTGTGTAATAATGAAGTAATTGAGGTATTGTTTTGTCGAAAATTTTGGCTTCTGAAATATTTCGTCGACAGGGGAGAATCTGATGAAGTTATTTAACAATACGTTTAATCACTTGGCGCAAGGACTTGATTATGCATCGACTAAAAATAAAGTCATTGCCAATAATATTGCAAATGTTGATACACCCAATTATAAAGCAAAAAAAGTATCTTTCCAATCACAACTCGAACAAGAACAAACGAAATTGGAAACGTTAAGGACACATCCTAAACATATTCCTTTCGATCAGCAATCTTCAACGATTCAAATCACACAAGATCGGAACCTTACTTTTAACCATAATGGCAATAGTGTGGACTTAGATAAGGAAATGGCTGAGTTATCAAAGAACCAGCTATACTATGAAGCATTGACTGAGCGAATAAATGGGAAATTTAATTCAATCCGTACAGTTTTAGGTGGAGGGCGTTAATCATGGGAATGTTTGATGGAATAAATATTAGCGGGAGCGCATTAACTGCCAATCGATTCAAAATGGATGTACACGCAGATAATATCGCAAACCAACAGACGACAAGAGCACGATTAAATGAAGCGGGAGAATGGGAGCCATACCGAAGAAAAATCGTTACCCAAGGAGCAAAGGGTGAGCAATTTAATCAACTTTTACATAAAGCAATTGGAAAACAAGATATCAGCACAGGGAAAGGTGTTTCCATCCACTCTGTCAAGGAAGATCCTGCACCATTCGAACCAGTTTATAATCCAAATCATCCGGACGCCAATGAAGAGGGTTATGTCATGATGCCAAATGTAGACCCATTAAAAGAAATGATGGGTATGATGACGGCAAGCCGTGCGTACGAAGCTAATGTCACGGCATTGAATGCTTCAAAAGGTATCTTGATGAAATCATTAGAAATCGGTAAGTAAGGAGGACTCAAGTGATGGATCCAATCCAACTGTCTGCATTGCAGCAATCGAATAGTCCAATGAAGCTAGCTATGTCTCAAGGAGAAAAAGTCAGTAATGTTTCTACAGCCGAAGCAAAAGACCAATTCGCAACACAATTGAAAAATGCTATTAATCATGTGAATGGTTTACAAACAGAATCGGATTTAAAGACGAATCAATTAATTCGTGGAGAAGATGTGGACTTACATAATGTGATGATCACGGCTCAAAAAGCAGGAGTTACCCTGCAAGCGGCTACAGAGATTCAAAATAAAGTGATTGAAGCATACAGAGAAGTTATGCGTATGCAAATTTAACATTACAGTTCAGCAAAAATGATAGCAACGTCTAAGTAAAATTAGTCCAAAACAGATAGATAGAGAGATTTATGGAAGTTGGGGGACAAAAATGAATCAATCCATTCAACGCTTTCGGCAGCAGTTGACCGAGAGATGGAAGAGTAGTTCAAAATCACAAAAGACCTGGGTGATTGGCGGGTTTTCTGTATTTATACTTCTAATAATCATACTTACATACTTTATGACATCGACAAAAATGACACCATTATACAGCAATTTGTCCCATCAAGAAGTCGGACAATTGAAAGCAGAGTTGGATGAACGAGGTATTACATATGAACTGACAGATGGCGGGACATCCATTCTTGTTCCTGAAGAACAATCCGACTCGTTGTTAGTGGACTTTGCTTCGCAAGGCATCCCAAATAGCGGAAACATTGACTACTCATTTTTTTCTGAGAATGTTTCCTGGGGAATGACCGATGAAGAAAGACAAATCATTGAAGTCGACGCTTTGCAAACTGAGTTATCAGGCTTAATTGAAAAAATTGATGGGATTAATCAGGCAAAGGTACTGATCAATCGAGCAAGTGAAACGATATTCGTCGGAGAAGAAATGCAGGATTCGTCTGCATCCATCGTTTTGGAAACCGACTTTGGTTATAACTTTTCAGAAAATCAAGTCAGAGGGCTTTATCATTTGGTTTCCAAAGCTGTTCCGAATCTCCCTACTGATAATATCGTCATCATGGATCAAAACTTTAACTATTTGGATATAAATAATTCAACAAATGGTTATGGCAATACATATGTGCAGAATCAAGAGGTTAAAGAGCAAGTAGAAAAAGATATCCAACGACGGGTTCAACGAATGCTCGGAACGATGGTTGGACAAGACAAAGTTGTGGTTTCTGTCACAACAGATATTGATTTTACCCAAGAAAATCGAATCGAAGAGATAGTGGAGCCGGTTGATCTTGATAATATGGAAGGATTACCGGTAAGTGTCGACCGGATCACGGAAACGTATACAGGAAATGACGGTGCGCCTTTAGTTGAGGGTGATACAGATATTCCTGAACTTCAAGGTGTTGAAGAAGGCGAAGGACAGTCAGATTATGAGATGGTTCGGGAAACGATTAACAATGAGTTTAATCGCATCCAAAAAGAGATTGTTGAAAGCCCTTATGAAGTGCGTGATATAGGTATACAAGTAGCTGTTGACAACTCGACGACTGAAAATGGTGAAACCGTTACGTTAACAGCAGCGGAACAGACAGCCGTTGAGGAAGACATTCAATCCATTCTTTCATCGATTGTCAATACATCCATTTCTGCAGATGTAGAGATCGAAGAGCCATTAAATAATGTTTCCGTCGTATTTCAGGAGTTTTCAAGACAGGGAAGCTTTGAATCTCCACAGGCTGGCATCCCAACGTGGCTATATATCGTTGGTGGCATTTTAATTATTGCTATTATTATATTGTTATTTTTATTATTCCGAAATAAAACCGAAGAGGAAACGGTGGAAGAAGTTTATCAAGAAGAAATTCCAGATCTTGAAGATTTTAGAATTGAAGAGAAACAAACGGAATCAACAGCCAAAAGAAAACAGCTTGAACAACTTGCGAAGGAGCAACCTGAGGAATTCGCTAAATTATTAAGAAGCTGGATTTCAGAGGATTAGGGGGAGTCTGTTTTGGTAACGCAGAAAAAAGAATTGACCGGTAAGCAAAAAGCTGCTGCATTGCTGATCTCCATGGGTCCAGATATCTCAGCACAAGTATATAAACACTTAACAGAAGAAGAAATTGAACAGCTAACATTAGAAATTTCTTCCGTCAAAAAAGTCGACCCAACACAGAAAGAGGAGATTTTAGACCAATTTCACCAAATAGCCCTCGCACAAAACTATATTTCCCAAGGTGGAATTGGCTATGCGAAAACTGTACTTGAGAAGGCGTTGGGCGAAAATGAAGCATCTAAAATCTTATCGCGTTTAACGACAAATCTACAAGTCCGACCATTTGATTTTGCTAGACGAGCGGATCCTACCCAAATTTATAATTTTATTCAACATGAACATCCACAGACGATCGCTCTCGTCTTGTCTTATTTGGAATCTGAGCAAGCTTCTCAGATTTTATCGGAGTTGCCAGAGGATAAGCAAGCGGATATCGCTCGTAGAATAGCGATTATGGATTCAGCATCGCCTGAAATCATTGAAGAGGTAGAACAACTACTTGAAAAGAATCTTTCGTCTACTGTTACACAGGATTACACTGAAACTGGTGGCGTTGAATCAATTGTTCAAATATTGAATGGTGTCGATCGATCGACAGAGAGAACGATTCTAGATGAATTAGAAGTACGTGACCCTGAATTGGCGGAAGAAATCAAAACACGGATGTTTGTGTTTGAAGACATTGTTACCTTGGATCATCGAGCGATTCAGCGTGTGATCCGAGATGTAGAAAATCAAGACCTCATCATGGCTTTGAAAGTAGCTAGTGAAGAGGTGAAAGACTTAGTGTTTGAAAATATGTCTCAACGCATGGCAGAAACCATCCGAGATGAGATTGAGTATATGGGTCCTGTTCGGTTGAAGGATGTTGAGGAAGCACAAATGAGAATTGTTGGAACCATTCGTCGATTAGAAGATATGGGCGAAATTGTTATTGCTCGAGGCGGGGGAGATGACATCATTGTCTAATGTTTTCCGTTATCCGTCAGATAAACAACTAACCGAAAGACCGATTCAAGTCGGCGCATTCCGCGACACATCTGCTGAAACAAGTACAGAATTAACTTATGAAGAACAAAGAAAACAAAAACAAAATACTGCAGAAACGATAGTTGAACAGGCTAAAGAGCAAGCAGAACAATTTGTGGTTCAAGCGAAACAGGAAGCTGAACGATTACACGAAGAAGCAAAAGTCTCCATACAACAAGCACATCAAGAAGCAAAAGAAACGGGTTACAAAGAGGGGAAACAAGAAGGTCTTGTACAAGCAAAGGAAGAATACCAATCACTCATTGAGCAGGCGAACGATGTCGTTCACCAAGCGAAAGCCGCTTATCTAAAAAAACTATCTGATGCAGAAGAAGACTTATTGACGTTAGCTGTAGAAATTGCCGAAAAAATTATTCACCAAACGATAGAGTCAGAGAATGACCGCTTTATTCAGCTTGTGAAACAGATTGTCCATGAAGTTTCAGAGCAACCTGAAGTACATGTATATGTTCATCCAGAAATGTATGCATTTGTCGTGAATCAACGGGAAGAACTCGAAGGGATTTTGTCGGGTAAGGGACAACTTAGTATTTTCTCCAATGAAGAACTATCTACCTATGCATGCTTGATCGAGTCTCCTTTTGGAAAAATCGATGCTAGTGTTGATAAGCAACTAAGCAAGGTTAAAGAAGAGCTGCTACAGCTAGTAAAGGAGAATCAGCAGCGTGGAAGTTAAGCGATTGGTTGAAGCATTACATAAAACTGACTCGATTGTACGTTATGGAAAGGTTTATCGGAATGTTGGTTTGTTAATCGAATCCAAAGGGCCTGCTGTTAATATTGGAGAGGTTTGTTATATTCATTCTGCAACAAGTGAAAAGGAACCGATCCTCGCAGAGGTGGTTGGCTTTCAACATGAACATGTGTTGTTGATGCCGTATGAACAAACAAACCAAATCGGCCCTGGTAGTTTAGTAGAATCACTCAATCGATCATTGACTGTGAAAGCTGGCGAAGGATTGATTGGCCAAGTGCTGGATGGTCTAGGTAATCCATTAGATGGGTCCAAGCTACCAAGTGACTTCATCCCTTATGAAGCAGAAAAACAACCGCTTAATCCATTAGCCAGACCGCCGATAGACCAAGTGTTATCAACAGGAATCAAAGCAATCGACACTTGTATGACGGTCGGCAGAGGCCAGCGTTTAGGAATTTTTGCAGGAAGTGGAGTCGGTAAAAGCACGTTGCTCGGAATGCTAGCCCGAAATAGTGATGCTGATGTTAACGTTTTCGCGCTTCTTGGCGAGCGTGGTAGAGAAGTAAGAGAATTCATTGAACAAGAACTGGGTACAGCAGGATTAGCCAAATCGATCGTAGTTGTTGCAACCTCTGATCAACCAGCTTTACAGCGGATCCGTGGAGCATATACAGCAACAGCGATCAGCGAATATTTCCGGGATCAAGGATATCAAGTCAATTTAATGATGGATTCCTTAACTAGAATAGCGATGGCTCAACGGGAAGTCGGATTGGCCAGTGGTGAACCGCCGACTACAAAAGGTTATCCGCCGAGTGTATTTGCCATGTTACCGAAGTTATTGGAGAGAACCGGGACAGGTGAAGTAGGAAGCATTACAGCTTTTTACACAGTGCTAGTGGATGGTGATGATATGGATGAGCCAATAGCTGATGCCGTTCGGGGTCTGTTGGATGGACACTTGGTTCTAGATCGTCGCCTCGCTGAACAAGGCCAATATCCAGCGATTAACGTTCTTAAGTCCGTCAGCCGTCTCATTCAGAAAATTGCGGATCAAGAGCATCTTGAATTGGCTAAAAAGCTACGCTCTCTGCTAGCTACCTATGAAGAAAATAAAGAGTTGATACAAATTGGTGCATATAAAAAGGGGTCTTCTGCAAAAGTGGATGAAGCGATTTATTACTATCCGGAAATCATGTCTTTCCTTGCACAAAACACAAAAGAGGACAGTAATCTTACACAATCACTAAGCGAACTTAGCCGGATCTTGAAAGGTTGATGCTAATGAACACAATCCATTCAATTGAGAGAATATATAACATTCGTGAAAAAGAAATGAACGAAGCCCAAGCGCAATATCAACGTGCAATCGATTATTTTGAAGAGCAAGCGACAGAGCTCTTTCAATTGTTAAAAAAGAAAGAGACACTTCAAGAACGGTTCGACAATCGTCTTAAAGGACGAGTAACGATTACATACATACACGCAGCACATGATTCGATTCAACGGATTGAAAAAGAGGAAAAAGCGCTCCAGACAAAGGTGCATCAAGCACGCGTGAACATGAAGCAAAAGGAAAACCAGTTGAAAGTAGCACATCTCGAAATGAAAAAGATGGAAAAGTTAATTCAACTAAAAAAAGAAGAATTAAAAGAGTTTGCAAAGAAAAAAGAAGCCGAATTCATGGATGAAATTTCTATGCAACAATACTTTCGTACGAGATAGGTGATGTTATGGCAAGGAATAACAACGAAGAAAAAAAGGCAGGTAAGCTACAGTGGGTTCTATTTGTGATCGTCATTCCAATTGTATTCGCCATCACTATGTTATTCGTCGTATTGTCGGTTATGGGAATCAATCCAATGGATCAACTTAAAGAAGCTCCGGTTGTTTCATCATTCGTGGATTCAAAAGATGAAGAAATTCTGCAATCACAATTAGATGAAATAAAAAAAGAAAACGAAAACAAAAACACACAAATTGAGAACTTACAGAGCGAAATTGGCCAAAAAGAAACTAAAATTGAAGAGCTTAAAAATGAAATTGCTGATTTGAATGTTGAGTTGGAACGAAAAGAGCAAACATTATTAACTGAAGAAGAAACGATTAAGAAAATGTCCAATTCATTTTCAGGAATTGAGCCCAAAATAGCCGCTGAAATTGTTGTGGAGATGGAAGACAAGGTTGCATTGAAGCTCCTTGAGCAAATGAGTGATGAGGAGCGTGGCAAGGTGTTGGGAGCGATGAAGCCAGAGCAGGCAGCTACTTATACAGACTCTCTCATAGAACGTACAAACGCTGAATAATTACGATAGATTCTCGAGTCTATACGCTGAAAGGGGGTGAAAAAGTGAATAACGCAATGATGCTACAAGTCATGCCACAGGTTACTCAGTTGATGAACAAAACTTCTGGAAAATCACTTTCACTCAGTCAAGATGGCGATTTTGCTAAGGTACTTCAAGGGTTAGCTGAAAAAGTAACAGTGGAAAAAGTCGGAATGGAGCTTGCCGAAGAAGGGTCAATGGAAGAACTAGAAGCAATGTTACAACAACTCTTAGGGTTAATTTCATCTGATGAAGAACTTGAGTCTCAATTAAACGATTGGCTACAGACATTTACAGACTCTATGAATATTCCCACAGAGGAACTTGATAGCTTACTAGAAGATGCATCCATTCCAGCAATCGATCAAGTCGGCTTGGTATTAACGGAGCTATATCGTTCGTTCGTGTCCACTGATCAAGCTTCTACTGAGACCTTTAAGGGGTTGGAAGCATTGTTCACGCAACCATCCAACGGGTTGGATGGTCTGAAAAACCTTATGGAAAAAGTTCTTTATCAATTAATCCAACAAAAAAGTCAACAACTGCAAATAACTGAACCGAGTATGAAGCAAACACAGACAGCGTCGACGATTTGGCAGCAGCTCATTTCAAGTGAACAATTAAGCCAAAGTCAGTCCGAAACAGGGTTTGCCAAAGAATTGCTCAGATTGTCGGGTAATGCCCAAACAGATAAGCCAGTCATGAATTGGGCACATGTCCTTACAGAAAAACTTTCGAAGCCAACAACTAAAATGCCCTTGGAACCTGCTGGACAACTGAGTAATTTATTGAGAAATGTGACAGCCACTAATGCTCAAATAGTGAAGCAAAGTCTGTCGCTTCAAGGAAACTCACAACAGATGATGAACCAAATGGAGCAAATGATTCTATCAACGCGATTCGCAAAACCAGGTGGTACTACGCAACTTACATTGCAACTGAAGCCAATGGAGTTAGGTGAAATGATTCTCAGGTTTGTTAAGCAGGATGGTGAAATGACCGTTAAAATAACCGTCATGAGCCAGGTGGCGAAAGAAATGGTCGATAAAAATTTACATCAATTAAGACACTTGTTCTCACCTCACCAAGTTGTTGTCGAACGCCAAATGGAAGCAACGAATGAAACGAACTTAGCCGACTTCAAGGAAAAACAAGATCAGGAAGAGCAATCATCAAAGCAGCAAGAAAAGACAAGGCAACTGGATGATGAAGATGGTGATGTGAATTTCCAAGATTATTTATTTGCGGAGGAGGTGTAGAGATTGAAAATTGACGAAAGTCTTTATCTGACAAAACAACCGACGAATCAAACAAAACAATCCGATTTAGGAAAAGATGAATTTTTGAAATTACTGATGGCGCAATTGAAACACCAAGATCCACTGGACCCAATGGACGACAAGCAATTCATCTCGCAAATGGCTACGTTCTCACAATTGGAACAAAGCATCAACATGTCCGAAACAATGAAAGTATTGACAAATCAACAAAGCCAATCAAATTTCTTGGCCTATTCCAACCTAATCAACAAGGAGATTACATACGCGGTGTATGATTCTACAGGTGAATATGCAGGAAAAGAAACCGGACGAGTACAATCGGTGTCATTTACTGGGAATGACGTGATGCTAAAGCTATCCAATGAAGATAAAATTGCAGCGAGTCAAGTAATGGAAATTACCCAACCGACCCATGAGGTGATTGATGATGGCGAATAGTAGAATTAATACCATTCATTATCCGACAATTCCACCACAGTCGAAACAAGTAAACCAAAAGAAAGCAGTTCAGCAATCTTTTCAAACCATCCTAGAAAACCAAAAGGCTGAACTAAAAGTTAGTAAACATGCGCAAAAACGATTGGATGAACGGAATATCCAGATTAGTCCATCACAATGGAATGAGATCCATGAAAAAATGCTTGAGGCAAAACAAAAAGGCGTTACTGATTCTGTCATCGTAACGAAAGATGCTGTGTTGGTTGCCAGTACAAAAAACCACACAATTATAACGGCATTGGATAAAAATAATCAATCCGATCAATTAATCACAAACATAAATGGAACGATTATTTTGCCGGATTAACGGCTGGACCGAAAGGAAGCCGAGAATTGCTGACTGATTGAAGCAATTTCACTATTAAACTTAAAAACGGAAGGAAGAGATGTAAATGTTACGTTCGATGTATACAGGTATCTCAGGAATGAAAGGTTTTCAAACAAAATTAGATGTAGTTTCCAATAACATCGCAAATGTGAATACGTTTGGATTTAAAAAAGGAAGATATACATTTTCCGATTTAATGAGCCAAACGATGCAAGGTGCTACAGGACCTATTCAAAACGCAGCAGGAGACCCAACATTAGGGGGACGTAACCCAATGCAAGTTGGATTAGGAACAACAACAGGAAGTATTGATAATATCCATACACAAGGTAACCGCCAGACGACGAATCGCCCACTAGATTTGGCAATTGAAGGTGATGGCATGTTTGCAACTGCCGAATCAGTCGAAGGTGATGATGCTCTAGCAACGGATACTGACGATATGAGCTTCACACGTGCAGGTAATTTTTACTTCGATGACAACGGACATATTGTAACGAGTGGCGGTAGATATTTGGTAGGTCGTACGCCAAACGCAGATAATGACGGCGTAACAAATCAAATCGGCCGAATTCAATTACCGGATAATGCTCAAAGCTTCAGTATCGGTGGGGATGGAACGGTCAATTACGTGGACGGAAGTGGACAACCAGCTGTCGCAGGTCAAATTTTACTTGCAAATTTCTCCAACCCAGAAGGTTTAGATAAAGTTGGCAGTAATTCCTATAAAATTTCCAACAATGCGGGTGAATTAGATGGCGGAATCGCCGATTATCTTTTCGTGCCAGGAGAAGGCGGGGCTGGCAACTTATTTGCCGGTGCGCTTGAAATGTCCAATGTCGACCTTTCAGAAGAATTCACGGAGATGATTACAGCTCAACGTGGATTTCAAGCGAATACACGTGTCATTACAACAAGTGATGAGATTCTACAAGAACTCGTTAACTTGAAACGATAAGGGAGGGAATGGGGCTGGATTGTTTCAGCCCCGTACCTAAATATGATCGAGTTAACTAGGCTAAACGGTGATGAATTCGTTTTGAATGCATTATATATTGAAAAAATTGAAGCATTACCTGACACAACCATCAGCTTAATTAATGGAAAAAAGCATTTTGTAAAAGAATCGGTTCACGAAGTCATTCAATTGATCACTGACTATTATCAGCAAATCGGTACAATTGATTTACATAAGAAGGTGGTGGAGAAAGATGAGTAAACCGATCAAGGTCATGATTACTATACTCATTTCATTGACAATCATTGGTATAGCAACAATTGTTATCCTCGTATATGGTGATCAAGGTTCTGTTTCATCGGAAGAACGTACCATAGATGACATGGTTGAAAATTCCTTTATGACCGGAGAAATACGGACAGACTTAGCAGACAACAACTTTTTGTTAATCCAATTCAGAATCGTGACTGATCACGAGGACGCGGCAGAATTCTTACAAAAGGGCGAGCATTTTCAATTGAACAATGTCATCTTAAAAGAACTAACCGTCCTGAAGGAAGAGAATTTTAGAAGTGGACTAAGTGAAGTCGAACAGCAATTAAAGAATCATCTTAATCAAATAGATGGGTTGCAGAAACACGGGAAAGTAACCGATATCTTTACTATCGATAAAGTTCTTCAATAATAGAAAGACCCATTAATGGGGGTGAGAAATGTGGCCGATGATGTTTTATCCCAAGGTGAAATCGATGCTTTGCTCACTGCGTTGTCCAGTGGAGAAATGGATGCAGAGGAATTAAAGGTCGATGAAACAGAAAATAACAAAATAAAAGTCTATGACTTTAAAAGAGCATTAAGATTTTCAAAAGATCAAATTAGAGGACTGACACGAATCCATGAGAACTTTGCAAGGTTATTGACATCCTTTTTCTCAGGACATCTACGATCTTATGTATCGATCCAAGTCGCTTCTGTCGACCAAGTGCCTTATGAAGAGTTTATTCGGTCCGTCCCATCTAAGACGATTTTAAATGTCTTCTCTGCAGATCCGTTAGAAGGACGATTACTTTTCGAGGTAAATCCAAATATAGCCTATGCTATTTTAGACCGGATGCTGGGTGGTTCGGGCTCTAGCTTAAATAAAGTAGAAACACTGACGGAAATTGAGACAAAGATTATGTCGAGAACATTTGGTTCAGCGATGGAGTCGTTAGAAGAAGCTTGGGAATCTATGGTTTCCATCGATGTTGAAATGGAAGATTTTGAGGTGAATCCTCAATTTTTACAAATTGTATCACCGAACGAGACAGTGATTGTTATTTCATTAAATACAATGATTGGTGAAAGCTCTGGGATGATGAATATTTGCATTCCACATATTTTACTAGAACCCATTATTTCTAAGCTGTCCGTTCATTATTGGATGGAAAATCAAGCTCATAAGCGAAATGAAGAAGATTATCACTTGCTTCAAGAAAATTTATCGAAAGTCTCAGTCGATGTTAAAACGAATTTAGGTGAGTCATCTATTACAATTGAGGACTTTTTGCATTTACAAACGAATGATGTAATCAAACTGGATCAATCCATTCATGATCCATTAAAACTATATGTCGATGAAGAACCAAAATTTTATGTTCACCCAGGTAAGAAAAATAATCACTTATCCGTTCAGGTCATCAGTGATATGAAGGAGGAAGACGATGGATAACCATAAAGGTGATATGCTCACACAAGAAGAAATTGATGCGTTACTGAATGGCGGCCCGTCCAATGATCAACCGGATGAAGAATCTACTACACAAGAGCGGCAGCCAACTGAGCCAACGAGCGATTCGAACCCCTCACTTGAAGATGTGCTGACATCTATGGAGGTAGATGCGATCGGCGAGTTAGGCAATATATCGTTTGGTAGCTCAGCGACAACTTTATCAACTTTATTGAACCATAAAGTTGAGATTACGACACCAGTCGTAAACGCCGTACATGTCGATCAGCTTGCCGGTGAATTCCCTACTCCTCATGTTGCGGTGAGTGTCGATTACACCTCTGGATTCTCAGGTTCGAATTTGTTAGTGATCAAACATGAAGATGCAGCAGTAATCGCAGATCTCATGTTAGGAGGCGATGGTTCTACACCATCTACCGATTTAGATGAATTGCATTTAAGTGCTATTCAAGAAGCGATGAACCAAATGATGGGTTCTGCTGCAACAAGTATGTCATCCGTATTCAATCAACCGATTGACATAACACCACCGAAACCAATTATGTTAGATGCTACGACTGGTGATGGCTTAGCATATTTGCCAGATGAGCCGGTATTGATCAAAGTATCTTTCCAGTTGAAAGTAGAAAATCTAATCGATTCCAATATCTTGCAGTTATTGCCGATTCAGTTTGTCAAAGAAAGTGTTAAGCGATTATTGAATGAAAGTCCACAAGAGGAATTGAATCAACAACCCAGTGATCAAGAGGAAGGTGAGAAGGCTGTGGAAAATTATTCAAAGGAAGAGCCTGAACAGCAAAACCAGCATTCCCATGACAGCTCATATCAAAAACCTTTCATCAATCATGTTGAGTCTGCTCAATTTAGCGAGTTTGCTTCCTCAGAGAAGACAAACCCAGCGGAACGCAGAAATTTAGACTTATTAATGGATATTCCACTGAACGTTTCCGTTGAACTCGGACGTACTCGTAAGCCCATTCGAGACATTCTTGATCTTAGCTCAGGATCAATCGTAGAACTGGACAAACTTGCTGGAGAACCGGTTGATATTCTAGTAAACAGTAAATTGATTGCGAAAGGTGAAGTCGTTGTCATCGAAGAAAACTTTGGTGTACGGGTCACGGATATATTGAGTCAAGCTGAACGAATCCAGAAATTACGCTAAAAATAACTTATAAGCAGAAAAGAAAAAGGGAGAGGTCTATTATGTCGAAAAGAATATTGATTGTAGATGATGCAGCATTCATGCGTATGATGATTAAAGATATCTTAGTGAAGAACGGATTTGAAGTTGTTGGGGAAGCACAGGACGGTGTTGAAGCAGTTGAAAAATATGCTGAACTCAAACCGGACCTTGTAACCCTCGATATTACAATGCCTGAAAAAGATGGGTTAACTGCATTGAAAGAAATTTTAAGTTCAGACAGTGATGCGAAAGTAATTATGTGTTCAGCAATGGGGCAGCAATCTATGGTAATTGATGCCATTCAGGCGGGGGCAAAGGACTTTATTGTCAAACCTTTCCAAGCCGATCGTGTGCTTGAAGCCATCAACAAAGTGTTAAATTAATTAGCATATTGCCGCATGTAAGAACAGATAAAACCTTGCACATGTTGCAAGAGAAATCTATGAAAACATTTTACGGTTAGGGTCGATGACGATGAAACATAAAATAGCCATTGGAGTCTTTCTTTTCTTTTTATTCATTCCAGTTAGTTCAATTTCCGCTTCACCGAGTGGAGATGGGAATGTATCCGATCTTTTTGAAAAAGAGGAACAAAAAGAGGAAACAAATGAGCAAAGGGAACCATCACAAGAAAATAGCCTCGATATCGAAGACTCCACTGGTGAACAAGTGACAGCGTCTGACAGTTCCTTGTTTTTGGATTTCTTGAAAATGATTGTCGCACTGGTTGTTGTACTCGGTTTAATCTATTTTCTATTAAAATTTCTACAAAAACGCACTCGAATCTATCAACAGACTCGGTCATTGGAAAACTTCGGCGGTTTATCACTCGGTTCGAACAAATCCATTCAAATCGTGCGTGTCGGCAGTGAGTATTACTTAATTGGTGTTGGTGATGACGTCCAATTACTAGACAAAATTGAGTCACCGGATACGATTGGAAGTCTGGAATCAAGTGATGCTACGGCCAATCAAGCCATTAACTTTCAAGATCTGTTGAAGAAATTCACTCAACGAGATCAAAATCCATATCAAAATACGGATACAAAAAATAAATTTCAGTCTGAGTTGAGCCAGATGAGAAAGAGCCGTAATGAATTGCTGAAAGGAAGCGAACAGAAGGAGGATCAACGTCATGACTGATGCTGTCAATCTACTGACTGAGAATGATCCGCAAGCAGCTTCATCAGCCATTCAACTCTTGCTATTGTTATTGGCGATAACCATTCTGCCAAGCATCTTAATTTTAATGACTAGCTTCACTCGTATTATTATTGTGTTGTCATTTGTCAGAACGTCACTAGCGACACAACAAATGCCACCGAACCAAGTACTGATTGGGTTAGCTTTATTTTTGACTTTCTTTATAATGGCCCCGACATTTAATGAAGTAAATGAGGAAGCATTACAACCTCTGTTCAATGAAGAAATAACATTGGACGAAGCTTATGAATCGGCAAGCATACCTTTCAAGGAGTTTATGGCCAAGCATACAAGACAAAAAGACCTTGCATTATTCATGGATTATAGCGGGGAAGAAAGTCCGGAAACATTGGCTGATATCTCTTTGACAACATTAGTCCCTGCCTTTGCGATTAGTGAACTGAAGACAGCCTTTCAAATGGGTTTTATGATCTTTATTCCGTTTTTGGTCATTGATATGGCTGTTGCTAGTGTCTTGATGTCAATGGGAATGATGATGCTCCCACCGGTCATGATTTCATTGCCATTTAAAATCTTATTGTTTGTAATTGTCGATGGCTGGAACTTAATTGGTCATTCCATATTGGAAAGTTTTACATAGGAAGTAGGGCATTAAATGAGTGCAGATACAGTAATAGCATTAGCGGAACAAGGCGTCTATACATTATTGATTGTTGTTGGCCCTTTAATGATTTTAGCGCTAACCGTCGGGCTTCTCGTCAGTATCTTCCAAGCGACGACACAGATTCAAGAACAAACGTTGGCGTTTATTCCTAAAATGATTGCCGTATTTATTGGGATCGTCTTTTTTGGACCTTGGATGCTTCAACGTATGATTGAATTTACGATTAATATATTCAATAACATCCCTAACGTGGTTGGTTAATATGGCTGAGTTTATAGATCTTGCGAGAATGCCAGGGTTGTTATTGATTGTTGCTCGTTTAGCTGGTTTTTTTATGATGACACCGTTTTTCTCTTACCGAAATATCCCGATGCCTGTTCGAATTGGTTTAGTTATGTTTCTGGCTTGGATTATGTATTTCACAATAGAAATTCCGGTATTTTTCTTGAATGGACAGTTTTTTCTCTTATTGGTGAAGGAAGTAACTGTCGGATTAATGATCGGGTTACTGGCCTATATCATATTATCCGCCATTCAGATAGCAGGTGGTTTCATTGATTTCCAAATGGGATTTGCGATTGCGAACATCGTCGACCCTCAAACAGGGGCACAGAGTCCGATTATCGGTCAATATCTATACATTTTTGCATTATTATTTCTGGTTGCGACGAATGCGCATCATTTATTGATTGATGGGATTTTTTATAGCTATGAATTCATCGGATTTTACGACATGATACCCATCGGTGATCAATCTTTTCCAATTTTTATTTTAGACAGTTTTGCTCATATGTTTATGCTTGCGTTTCAGATGTCGATTCCGGTTGTCGGGTCTTTGTTCTTGGTAGATATCGCTTTAGGTATGATTGCTCGAACGGTTCCTCAAGTAAACGTGTTTGTCGTTGGCTTACCGCTTAAAATATTTGTCGCATTTGTAATGATTCTTATCTTTTTAGGATTTTATGTCATGTTGCTTCGAGGATTGTTTGAAACGATGTTCCAGATGATGAGGCAACTCATGCAGTTAATGGGAGGGGCTTAGTCTTGGAATTACTACGCTTAGACCTACAGTTCTTTAACCAAGAAAAAACGGAGAAAGCAACACCTAAAAAACGTCAAGATTCTCGTAATAAGGGTCAGGTTGCCAAAAGTCAGGATATTAACTCAGCCATCTTATTGTTTTTTGTCTTTCTCTTTCTACTTGTCTTTGGTTCGGTTATGGGTGAGGTTTTCACAGGTATGTATACATATAGCTTCACAAAATTCATCCACTGGGAAGTGACCGCAGCTACAACCGAGCAAGTATTTTTTCAAATGACGATGGAAGCCGTCAAGGTTGTTTTGCCAGTGATGGCCGTTGCAGTGATTGCAGCACTTTTATCGAACTACATACAATTCGGTTTGTTGTTCTCTGGTGAACCACTTAAATTCGACCTGAAGAAAATCGATCCGATCAAAGGGTTTAAGCGAATCTTTTCTGTCCGGGCACTTGTTGAATTTTTGAAATCCTTATTGAAAATTGTGTCCATTGGCGGTGTATGTTTTGTAGTGCTTTGGCTTCAAAAAGATGAACTCATGCTTTTATCTATGAAGACTGTGAGTGAATCGATTTCGTTTTTTGCCCAGTTGACAATTCAAATGGGTATTGCCGCCTCTCTCATGTTGATGTTTCTATCGGTTTTCGATTATTTATATCAACGGTATGATCACGAAAAGAACATTAAAATGTCCAAGCAGGATGTCAAAGATGAGTATAAGAAAATGGAAGGGGACCCGTTGATTAAATCACGGATCAAGGATACCCAAAGACAAATGGCTCAGCAACGGATGATGAGTGAAGTACCGACTGCAGATGTCATCATTACGAACCCTACCCATTTTTCCATCGCGCTGAAATACGACGAAGAAAAATCTGAAGCACCATTCGTCGTTGCCAAAGGTGCAGATTATGTCGCCTTTAAAATCAGGGAGATTGCAGAAGCAAATGGTGTGATGCGAATTGAAAATCGAAGCTTGGCAAGAGGACTGTATGCAGCCGTTGAGATTGGAGACTCCATACCTGAGGAGTTTTATCAATCAGTTGCCGAAGTATTGGCTTATGTATATAAGCTTCAACGAAAAGTGTAACTGGAAAGAGGTTTTTCTGAATGTCCATAAAAGATTTATCCGTTTTATTCGGCGTTATTATGATCATTATCATGCTGGTGATTCCTTTACCGGGGCCGTTATTAAGTGTACTCATTTTAATTAATATATCATTAGCCTTGGTCGTCATCTTAGTTGCCATGAATGTAAAAGAAGCATTGGAATTTTCTGTATTCCCGTCTCTCTTACTGCTTTTGACATTATTTCGATTGGGACTTAACGTTTCTACCACGCGTTCCATTCTATCTGAAGCAAACGCTGGTGGTGTTGTCGATACATTTGGTAATTTTGTGACCGGTGGGAATCCATTAGTCGGTTTTGTCGTCTTTCTTATTCTTGTCGTCATTCAATTTATTGTCATTACAAAGGGTGCGGAGCGTGTATCTGAAGTTGCTGCACGTTTTACCTTGGATGCGATGCCTGGGAAACAGATGAGTATTGATGCCGATTTGAATGCAGGCTTGATTACCGAGCAACAAGCAAAAGATCGCCGTGAAAAAATTGAAGATGAAGCGGACTTTTATGGCGCAATGGACGGTGCGAGTAAATTTGTTAAGGGTGATGCGATTGCCGGGATCGTCATCGTGCTGATCAATATTATTTTCGGTTTTATCATCGGGATGACGCAATTTGGCTTAAGTGCCGGAGAAACGGTAGATGTCTTCTTGCGATTGACTGTTGGTGATGGATTGGTCTCTCAGATTCCCGCGTTATTAATTGCAACCGGAACAGGGATTATCGTGACGCGCGTAGCGGCAAAAGGAAATCTTTCTTATGATGTTACGAGTCAATTATTCCGGTTTCCTAAACTGTTATATATAGCAGCAGGAACGATTTTTTTACTCGGATTAACTCCGATTAATTTTGCTTTGACGACAGTGATTTCCGGTATGCTTGGATTTGGTGGGTTTTACTTGAGTCGAGCTGAAGAAAGGGCTGCTGAGCCAATTGAAGAAGTCGATGAAACGGAAGAACGTGCGCAAGAAATGGCAGCACCGGAGAATGTGGTTCAGTTGTTAAACACAGATCCGATTGAATTTGAGTTCGGTTATGCACTCATACCGATTGCCGATCAAAATCAAGGTGGGGACCTACTTGACCGCGTTGTAATGATTCGTCGACAACTAGCATTGGAGCTCGGACTCGTCATTCCAGTTGTAAGAATTCGCGATAACATTCAATTGAACCCGAATGAATATCAACTCAAAATTAAAGGAAATCAAGTTGCTCAAGGTGAACTGTATATCAACCATTATTTAGCGATGAGTCCAGACTTAGAGGATGATGGGATTGACGGCATAGAAACGAAAGAGCCTGCCTTCGGATTGCCAGCTAAATGGATTACTGAAGAAATGAAAGAAGAAGCTGAATTGCTCGGATATACTGTCGTTGACCCGCCATCAGTTGTTTCAACGCATATAACAGAAGTTATTAAACGATATGCTCATGAATTGATTGGTCGCGAGGAAACAAGACAGTTGATTGATCACTTAAAAGAAACGCATCCGATTTTAGTGGAGGAAATTACGCCGGAACCATTGTCTGTTGGAGAAATTCAAAAAGTGCTAGCCAAGTTGTTAAGTGAGCAAATTTCCATTCGTAACTTGCCAATTATTTTTGAAACATTAGCTGACTATTCAAAAATGACAAATGATACAGATCTGCTGACAGAATATTGTCGCCAAGCGCTATCTGTGCAAATTACCAATCAATATGCTCAGAATCAATTTTTAAAAGTTGTTACCTTGTCTCCTCAAGTGGAGAAGATGGTTGTTGAGGGAATTCAACAAACAGAACACGGGAATTTTATTACGATGGACCCTGAAAACCAACAAAAATTAATCGAAGCTGTCCACCAAGAGCTCACACAAGCCTATTTCCAAGATTCAGCTCCAATTGTTTTGTGTTCTCCTGCTGTTCGGATGTATGTAAAACAAATTATCGGAAGAGCTTTACCAGAAACGGTCGTCTTATCCTATAACGAATTGGAACCAACTGTTGAAGTAGAAAGCAGTGGGGTGGTGAATGTACAATGAAGGTAAAAAAATACATTGCATCGACAATGCCAGAAGCAATGAATCAAGTGAAAAAAGAATTGGGTGAATCAGCGGTTATACTAGATTCACGTGAGATTAAAACCAGTCGTTTCTTTGGTCTGTTCGGGAAAAGAAATATAGAGGTTTTGGCAGCAGTCGATCCAAAGCCGACTCGGATACGCCAATCTTCTCGAGAGAAGAAGCAAACGGCAAATGATTCAGTAATGCCAACAAAACTTCCAATGCATTTACAGAAGTCCGAATCGTCGAGAGAAAAGGTGTCTACTCGATTATCCTTATCGAATCGCTACCCGCATCCGGTCGAAAGTACACTCGAACAGTTGCAGCAAAATGGAATCGATGAAGATACACGTGCGCATGTGCTTCAAATACTATTATCAACGTTTTATAAACATGATGAAAAAGTGACCGAATCTGAACTTTTAAATGTGACAAAAGAATTTTTTAAACACGAGATGGCTTCCTCTATTGAATCAACGGAAGGGCATTCAAAGTTCATATATCTTCTAGGTCCGACAGGTGTTGGTAAAACAACGACTATTGCCAAATTGGCTGCCGACGCTAAAATGAAACACGCGAAAGATATTGCATTTATTACATTGGATACTTATCGAATTGCAGCAATTGAGCAGTTAAAAACGTATGCGAAGATCTTAGATATACCTATTGAAGTTGCCTATAATGCAGAAGATTTAGAAGCTGCCAAGGAAAAATTCAAAGATAAGGATCTCATCTATATTGACACGGCCGGTCGGAACTATATGAACAGCGAATATATCAATCAACTAAAAGAGATCGCCCAGTTCAAAGAACAGGACAAGTTGATGTGCGTTCTGTCACTGACGGCTAAGGAAGAGGATATGGAAACAATCTATCAACAATTTTCGAAATTGCCCGTTGATACGGTTATATTTACAAAAGCAGATGAAACATCAACCTATGGGCAAATCTATAACTTATGGAAGAAACATCACTTTGCTATCCATACGTTGACAATCGGTCAAGATGTACCGAATGACCTTTTAACTGTCGACGCTGAGGTTCTCGCCCAGTTGATGGTCGGTGAAAAATCATGGTGAATGATCAAGCATCGAAACTACGAGATTTGATGATAAACCAAGAGAATAATCAATCTGCAAAAGCGATTGCTATATTCAGTGGTAAAGGTGGAGTGGGTAAATCGAATTATGCGATTAATTTTGGGCTTTGCCTAGCGGATCGGCGAAAAAAAGTACTACTGATTGATTTAGATATCGGCATGGGAAATATTGATGTCTTACTAGGTATGAGTCCAGATCATTCTATGGCTGAAATGCTAGAGAATAAAATGAGCATATTTGATATAATTGAATCAAGATCTGACTATTTTTCTTTTATCGCAGCCGGTACCAGTTTATCGCATTTATTTGAATTAAACACGTCGGGAAGGATGCATTTCATTCAGCAATTTCAAGAGGTTCTTCATTTTTTTGATTACATTCTCTTGGATTTAGGAGCAGGGATGACAAAAAGTCATTTAGCGTTTTTAGAAGCGGCTGATGAATCTATTGTTATAACGACACCAGAACCTACATCATTGACCGATAGCTATGCGGCAATAAAGCATCTATTAATTGAATCGGACAACAAAGATATTCAATTATCCTTACTCGTAAACCGAACGGCTAAAAGTACAGAAGGATGGCAAGTGTATCAACGACTTAGGAAAGTTGCCATGAATTTCTTAGACTGTGAACTTCGGTTTGCTGGTAGCTTGCCAGATGATCCTGCAGTGTCAGAGTCTGTAAAAAAGCAAATTCCTTTTATAGAATCTTTTCCAAAATCTCGAATCTCAAAACAATTAGATAAAATTGTCACTCAATATGAGCAAAAAGAATCGCCCGACACAGAGCGATCAATAACATTTATAGAGAAAATGAAAACGAAGTTATTTCGTTAAGTTAGTTTCAAGTTAATAAAAAAGAATGGTCGTATCAACCGAACCGATATTCAAACGAGCCACACAGAAACACGTTTATTTTTCTATCTCAATAGAAAATGAAATCACCACAACGAAAGAAAGGTTGCCCGGCGATGAAACCATATAAAGTACTCATAGTAGATGATTCAGCATTCATGAGAAAAATGATTTCCGATATTGTTCAGCAATCTGAGCGATTAGAAGTCGTCGGAACAGCTAGAGACGGAGTAGACGGACTTAAAAAATTGAAAGATCTGAAACCGGACGTTGTAACGTTAGATGTAGAAATGCCTAAGATGAATGGACTAGAAACATTGGAACGAATTATGAAAAGTCATCCCATGCCAGTCGTTATGCTATCTAGTACAACAAAAAGTGGAGCGAAAGAAACGATTGAAGCCCTTCGTATAGGGGCAATCGACTTTATTTCCAAGCCTTCTGGACCCATTTCACTGGATATACATAAAGTGGCATCAGAGATTACCGAGAAAATCATTCAAGCAGCAGAAACATCAAGTGGTCAACAATATCAACATTTACGGAAAAAGTTCGATATAAATAATAACGAGCACATTCCGCCATTTATACATAAACAAACAGTGGTCTGTATTGGCGTTTCAACAGGTGGACCAAAAGCCTTACAACAAGTCATCACTCAGTTGCCCAATGATTTTCATGCACCAGTCGTCATCGTACAACATATGCCTGCGAAATTCACAAAATCACTTGCTGAGCGGCTGGATGAGCTTTCAGCTGTCAAAGTAAAAGAAGCAATACCTGGAGAGATTTTACGCAATGGTGTTGTCTATATTGCACCTGGAGATTATCATCTTCAACTCAAACAACTTAATCGTTCACTTGTCATTGACATCAACCGAGAAGAGCCGGAAAAGGGACATCGACCATCCGTGAATAAGTTGTTTTCATCGGTTGCTACATTAAAAAACACAAATAAACTAGCGGTTGTACTTACGGGGATGGGTACAGACGGAACAGATGGAGCTATGGAACTGAAACAACTTGATACAAGGAGCATCATCATCGCTGAATCCCAGGAAACAGCATTGATTTACGGAATGCCCAAATCTATTGTTGAACATATCAATGGTTGCTTGATCAGACGCTTGGATGAAATCACCTCGACACTGGTGGAATTGGTGAACGAATAGGGAGGAACATTTATGGAGACTAGCCAATATTTAGGTATTTTTATCGATGAAAGTAACGAAAATTTACAGACAATCAACGATGGATTGCTCGACCTAGAAAAAGACCCTACGAATATGGAACATATCGAAGTGATCTTTCGTGCGGCACACACATTAAAAGGTATGTCTGCAACAATGGGCTATGAAGAATTGACGACATTAACACATCAAATGGAAGATGTTCTCGATCTAGTCAGAAACAATCAATTACCAGCATCTACTAATTTGCTGGATATGTTATTGCATGCTGTCGAAAAGCTTGAGGAAATGGTCGGTGATATCTCTTCGGGCGGTGATGGAAAAGGTGTAATACAACCTATTTTAGATCAACTCAAAGCAATCGAGAAAGGTGAAGATGTTTCGGATGATTCTGTAGCTTCCAACCAGGATGTCACTAGCAAAGAACTCACGCTCGATTCGTTTGAAGAAACGGTGATTAACCAAGCAAAAGCAGAAGGTTTACATACTTATCACTTAACGATTCAACTGGCGGATGATTGTTTGCTGAAAGCAGCACGTGTCTATATGGTATTTGAGATCCTAGAGAAGGAAGGCGAAATAATTAAGTCAGTTCCTTCAGTCGAAGTACTTGAAAATGAAGAATTCGATCAACAGTTTGATGTGGCCTATGTGACTTCGATCGAACAGAAAGAAATAACTGACAAAATCATGAAGGTATCAGAAATTAAGCAGGTGAGCATTCAACCAATCGGCAATCAAAAACAAACGGAACGAACAGAAAACATAGGAATAAATCAAGAACCAACAAAACTTGATTCCACAACGAAGGAAGCCCAAGAAAATTCTGGATCCAAACGAAAACAAGCAGCAAATAAAACCATCCGTGTTAATATCAATCGTTTGGATGCATTGATGAATTTGTTTGAAGAGCTAGTCATTGACAGAGGAAGACTAGAACAAATCGCCGATGAAATGGAGCATAATGATTTAACAGAGACGGTCGGTCGAATGACCAGGATTTCCAGTGATTTACAAAGCATCATTTTAAACATGCGTATGGTCCCGATTGAGCAGGTTTTCAATCGTTTTCCACGAATGGTTCGCCAATTGACACGAGAGTTACAAAAAGAGATTCAATTGGATATTGAAGGTGCCGAAACAGAGCTCGATCGAACGGTAATCGATGAGATTGGGGATCCTTTAGTCCACTTAATCCGGAACTCGTTAGATCATGGGATTGAAACGCCAGATGTCCGAGAAAAAATGGGAAAAAATCGCCAAGGACACGTGTTGTTAAAGGCTTATCACAGTGGCAATCATGTGTATATTGAAATTTCTGATGATGGACAAGGAATTAATCGAGAAAAAGTATTGAATAAAGCCATCGAAAATCAGGTGGTCACACCTGAACAAGCGAATCAGCTATCGAATCGAAAAATCGATGAACTCATTTTAGCAAGTGGATTCTCAACAGCGGACGAGATTTCTGATATATCTGGTCGAGGAGTGGGACTGGATGTTGTCAAAAATACAATAGAATCCTTGGGCGGAACAATAGAAATTATATCAGAGGAAGGAAAAGGGACCACGTTTACGATCCAACTCCCACTGACATTATCAATTATCTCAGTCATGTTAAGCACGATTGGTAATGAAACGTATGCCGTACCACTTTCAACAATCATCGAAACGGCGCTGATCAAACCGGAAGAAATCGTTACCGTACAAGGACAACAGATGATGCATTTCAGAGAGTCTGTGATTCCACTTATCTTTTTACGTGATGTGCTGGAAGTGCCAGATTCTGCTAATGAATCTGCCTATGAATCCGTTATCATTGTTCGTAAAGGTGAACAAGTGGCAGGTCTGGTAGTTGATTCACTGATCGGGCAACAAGAAGTTGTTTTGAAAAATTTAGGAAACTATCTAACGAACATATTTGCCATATCAGGGGCGACAATACTCGGCGATGGAGAAGTGGCGTTAATCATAGATACGCATTCACTAATTAAATAAGGAGGCTGTTTAGATGAGCAAAGTGTCAAAAGAAGTTAAAGTGATCGTCTTCAGGTTGCAAAATGAAGAATATGGGGTGCCAATCGATTATGTCGGTTCAATCGAGAGAATGCTAGAAATTACTCGGATTCCCAATACACCGAAGTTTATTAAAGGAGTCATAAACTTACGTGGTATTGTCACACCGGTCATTGATTTACGTGAGCGTTTTGGTATGGAAACGAGTGAGTATTCTAATCGGTCAAGAATGATTATCGTGCACATTGATGATAAAGAAGTCGGTATGATTGTTGATGAAGCGAACGATGTTGTTGACTTGAGTGAAGATGACATTGAAACACCACCAGAAGTAATTGGTTCGGTGGACACTGATTATGTCCGTGGTGTAGCCAAATTGGAACATCGGTTATTAATTCTGTTAAATCTTGATCGAGTACTCTCCAATGAAGAAGTGAATCAGTTATCAGCAGTGGAAAAATAACTCTGCTGGTGGAAAGGAAGTATTATGAATCATCCTTTTGATTATACAGCGATCCACAAAGATGTTTTAAAAGAAATCGCTAATATCGGTGCGGGTAACGCTGCGACGTCATTATCTGAAATGTTGAATCAACCCGTACACATGAAAACGCCAGTTGTACATGTTGTTTCCTTTGATGAAATGATGGAAAGGGCAGGTGGGAAGGAAGAAGTACAAGCTGCTATTCATGTAGAGTTACAAGGACGGTTAAAAGGAAGCATGTTTTTTGTGATTGATCCGGCTGAAGCAGAAGAATTTGTTGGATTGCTGACCGGCAATAAGAACTTATCCTTAATAGAAGGCGATTCATTCGCAATATCTGCTTTTATGGAATTAGGAAATATTTTAACTGGATCCTATGTGCGTGCGTTATCTGACTTTACAAATTTGGAAATACATCAATCCGTTCCTTCTGTCGCTATAGATATGCTGGGTGCAATGTTGACTGCAGGTCTAATCGAAATTTCGCAAGTATCCGACCACGCAATTATGATTGAAACAGTTTTCAGTGATGAAACATCGGAAAAGAACCCATTACAAGGTCATTTTATTTTATTACCGGACCCAGAAGCATTTCAACAAATTTTTGAAGTATTGGGAGTTGCCGATCATGAGTAAGGTTCTGGGTGCTGTCAAGGTTGGAATAGCTGATTTAAACGTAGTCGAACACCCAGGATCGATTTCCACAATCGGACTAGGTTCGTGTGTTGGCGTTGTGATCTATGATGAACAAATCCGTATAGCTGGATTGGTCCATGTGATGCTTCCTGATTCGTCAATTGCCAAAACTGAGGATTTTAAACAAGGTAAATTTGCAGATACGGGAATTGCGACACTAATTGAAATGATGCTGCAAAAGAATGCTAAAAAGAGCCGAATGAAAGCTAAAATTGCGGGTGGAGCTCAAATGTTCACCAATCAAAGCGGGAAAGATACAATCCGGATTGGGCCAAGAAATATTGATGCAGTAAAAGAAGTGCTCACAGAGCATAACATACCACTCCTTGCTGAAGATGTTGGCGGAAATAAAGGCCGGACAATCGAATTCAGTACGGAGAGTTTACTTTTGAAGGTTCGGACCATACAGCAAGGTGAACAGTTCATATAATCAGAAAGCCTGAGTTTCAGGAGGTTACATATTATGGTATTAACCGAAGATTCCTTGAAGACAATTTGGAAAAAATGGCAACAGGATAAGGATGAGCAAGCTGGGAATAAATTGGTTGAACACTACATGCCACTAGTGGATTATCAAGTCAACCGCATTTATACAACATTACCGAAGAATGTGGAAAGACAGGATATAAAAAGCTTGGCTTTTATGGGGTTGGTTGATGCATTAGAAAAGTTCGATCCCAACCGTGATTTAAAATTCGATACGTACGCTTCTTTTCGCATAAAAGGTTCGATCATTGATGGTTTACGAAAGGAAGATTGGCTGCCAAGGTCTGTCAGAGAAAAAGCAAAAATAGTCGAGCAAGCAACGGAGCGATTGGAAAAGAGATTGAATCGAGAACCAAAAATCAGTGAAATCGCAAATGAAGTCGGCATATCCCACCAAGAAACCTCAGAAATTGTAAAAGATACACTTGTCGCAAATTTTCTATCGATTGAAGAACAAAAAAGTGAACAACAACCCGAGCATCGGGAGAGCTTAAGGAACACCATACCAGATAGACAAGCGTATACGCCGGAAGAGTCCAGCTTGAAAAAAGAGCAAATCAATGAATTGGTAACAGTGATTACAGAACTGAATGAAAAAGAACAGCTTGTCCTACAACTATTTTATAAAGAAGAATTGACATTCACAGAAATTGGGGGGATTCTTCAACTCTCGACTTCTCGAATTTCACAGATACATACAAAATCCATTGCAAAACTGAAAAGCCTTTTAACGACTGTTCAATAAATCGTTCAGTGACTAGGAGTGAAAAAAACTTGGATTTGTCGAGCGTCTTTCTAATCCAGATTAGTGATGATAAAATGCAAGCACTTATAGAGTTTAACCGTGAGGTATTACAACATCGATCTACCCAAGAATTACACGAACTAAAAGAACAAATTCATTTAAAAGATCTTTTTGATTTTGCTCGTTCGAAAAACGTAACATATGGGTTGTTGGAAGATGTTTTATTAACGATGATTAAAAACTTTCGAATTAACCAAGATCCCGTTGTCTTTGCAAGAGGGCTTGCGCCTCAACATGGGAAGAATGGTATGTTGAAATATCACGTACAATTAGGAACAACAATCGAGATAAACGATCAAGAGCATATTGACTTCAAAGAAATCATGGTCATTCCAAAGGTCGAAACAGGCACGAAATTAGTTACCATTATTCCGCCAACAGAATCAAAGGATGGAATGAATGTTACAGGTAACGTAGTTAAGGCAAAGCCCGGGAAACCAGCAGTTATGAAGGCTGGAAAAAATACAGAATTTCAGGAAGAGCACCAGGCAATATTTGCTACCGGAAGCGGCCAAGTCAGTTTGATTTCAAAACAAATACAAGTACTTCCTGTTTATGAAGTGAAAAAATCGGTGAGTATGGAGACAGGCAACATTGATTTTAATGGTTCAATCGTTATAAATGGTGACGTTCCCACAGGTTTCTCTTTAAAGGCAAGAGGCGATATAACGATTCAAGGGACTGTCGAAGCTGCCACCCTGGAAGCCGGGGGTTCGATTTTTGTCCATGAGGGTGTATATGCGGCTGGTAATGGAAGACTTGATGCCGGAATGGATATTCGCGTACGGAATATTAATCAAGCAAATCTTAAAGCAGGTAGAAATATCATTATTGAAAATTCTTGTTTACATAGTCACATCGATGCTCAAGATATGCTCTATTGCCACCGAGGACATATTATTGGAGGACATATATCTGTCGGTAAGAAAATTGAAGGAAATGATTTCGGCAATCGTTTAGAAACAAAGACAGAAGTTTATTTAGGCCATAGTATGGATGTCATGCATTTGTATAATGAACTAGAGTCAAAAATTGAACAAGCCCAAGACCAATTAAAAAAGTTAAAACTATTGGGAGAACGTTTAGAAGAAGTCAAACAAATTAGGGATCTATCAAGCAAAGAACGTGTAGCGATGTTGCGTCAAAGAAACACGTATAACATGACAAAGATTGAACTTGAGAAGTTGCTTGAAAAACAATTTACATTGAACGAAGAGAAGGAAGCATTTGATTTTTTGAAAATGGATGTAAATGGTATCCTGTATCCAAATGTTCATGTAATGGTCGGAAAGTACTCCATGTCCATTCAACAAGAATATAAACACGTATCGGTTGTCTACAAACATCAAGATTTTTCGATCATTCCTTTATAAAAAAAGGAGTGAGTTAAGTGAGTTGGAAGGGTGTAGAATTACAAGTCGCACTGCCGAGAGTTCAAGAACACAGTCAACTCCAAGATCAACTGCAACAACGCGGCAAACAAAGTCAAGACTTTATCGGCCAGAATCATTTAAAAGAAGCAGAAAAGATGCGAAAAGCAGTAATAAAATCAGAACAAAAAGATCAAACGCAAATTCATAGGGATGCAGATGATAGCAACCAAGTCCGACAATCAAACGAACATCACAGACCTTTGAAACAGCAACGAACAGAGGAAAATAGATTAAATCATCCTTATTTAGGAAAGAAGATTGATTATTCACGCTAGCGATTGGAGAAGGGTTCGACGTGTTACTATTAAGCTTAATTTTACATGGCGTTACATTCATTTTTCTGTTTCTTCTCTATCAGAAACTTCAGGAAAATAAAGAGCGAGAAAATGTTATTGAACAGAAAGAAAAAGAAATTGATGAACTATTCCATAATTATTTAGTAGAGATCAAGGAAGAGAACCAGAAATTCACCGAACAAATAAACAAAATGAAAAAACAACAAGATAAGCAAAGAACGCAACAGCAACAAAGCAAAGAATCAGTCATAGAAAAAGAGGATTCGACCGAATTTGAAGAGGAGCCCTTCTTTACCAAAGAAAACTTCCCCGATGAACTGGATTATGAACCACTTATTCCACAAGAAGAACATGAGCCGGTGTATGAGCTAACAATGGAAAGCCGAGTGATGCACCTTTACGATCAAGGCTATTCAGCAGATCAAATTGCTAAACAATTAAACGTAGGTGTGACAGAGATCGAACTAATGATTAAAATTCATACACAATTGTCGAATTAACACTTGCTAGTGTAAAATCAATATGATATATTTACTTTTGGTGTTAGTACACACGCTCGTCGAAACAGTACAGTGGTGCTTTCAAAAAGTTCTGTTCTGTTGATGAAGTGAGCGGAGGAATATAAAAACCATAGGAGGAATGAACAATGGCAGCAATTTCAATGAAACAATTGCTAGAAGCAGGTGTGCATTTTGGCCACCAAACACGTCGTTGGAATCCGAAGATGAAAAAATACATCTTCACGGAGCGTAACGGCATTTACATCATCGATCTACAAAAAACAGTTAAAAAGGTTGATGAAGCATTTAACTTTGTGAAAAACTTGGCACAAGACGGAGGGAAAGTTTTATTCGTCGGTACCAAAAAACAAGCACAAGATACAATTAGAGACGAAGCAATTCGCTCTGGTATGTACTACGTTAACCAACGTTGGTTGGGTGGTACATTGACAAACATGCAAACCATTCAAAAACGAGTAAATCGTTTGAAAGACATCGAAAAAATGGAAGAAGACGGTACGTTCGACGTATTACCGAAAAAAGAAGTTGTTATGATTCTTAAAGAAAAAGAACGTCTTGAAAAGTTCTTAGGTGGCGTTAAAAATATGAACGGCTTACCAGACGCTGTATTCATTGTCGACCCACGTAAAGAAAGAATTGCTGTGAAAGAAGCACAGAAATTGAATATTCCAATCGTAGCGATGGTTGATACAAACTGTGATCCAGACGAGATTGATTACGTGATCCCAGCAAATGATGACGCAATCCGTGCGGTTAAGTTACTTACTTCCAGAATGGCTGATGCAATTCTAGAAGTAAAACAAGGTGAAGAACTGCAAGATACAACTTCTGAAGAAGAAGCAACGAGTGAAGAAACAGAAGAGAAAAAGACAGAAGAAAAAGTAGAAGAGTAAAAGGTAAAGGGTGATAAGGGGGAACAGAACCTTTTATCACCCTTTTTTAGAAAACTTTCGTCTTAACGATATGATACCCAATTACCTGAAGGAGGAATTCTTATGGCAGTAAATGCGAAAATGGTTAAAGAATTACGTGAAAAAACAGGCGCAGGAATGATGGATTGTAAAAAAGCGTTAACTGAAACGGATGGAGATATGGATAAAGCTGTTGAATATCTTCGTGAAAAAGGAATTTCTAAAGCAGCAAAGAAAGCAGACCGCATTGCGGCAGAAGGATCAGCTCATATCAAAGTTGACGGAAATGCTGCTGTATTGATCGAAGTAAACAGTGAAACAGACTTTGTTGCAAAGAACGATCAGTTCAAGGAACTATTGGATGCTTTAGCAAGCCATATTCTAAGTCAAAATCCTTCTACAGTAGAAGAAGCTCTTGAACAGCCATTGAATGGTGAAGGCGATACCGTACAAGAGTTCATCAATAAAAACATTGCACAAATTGGTGAAAAACTATCACTTCGTCGCTTTGGCCTACTAACAAAAGATGACAATGCTGCGTTTGGTGCTTATACTCACATGGGTGGCCGAATCGGAGCGTTAACCGTATTGGAAGGTACAACAGATGAATCTGTAGCAAAAGATGTTGCTATGCATATCGCAGCAGTTAACCCTCGATTTGTATCTCGTGATGAGGTTCCGCAAAATGAAGTGGATCAAGAACGCGAAATGCTAAAAACTCAAGCATTGAATGAAGGTAAACCTGAGCATATCGTTGAGAAAATGGTCGAAGGACGTTTAGGTAAATTCTTTGAAGAAATTTGCCTATTGGAACAAGGTTTCGTTAAAGATCCAGATCAAAAAGTTAAAAAATATGTAGAATCAAACGGCGCATCAGTAACAGAATTCGTCCGTTACGAAGTTGGCGAAGGTATGGAAAAACGTGAAGAAAACTTTGCTGACGAAGTAATGGGTCAAATCAAAAAATAAGCTGTTCCCAAGTCCTTTGTTCATGTGGCGCTCATATGAACCATAGCGAAATTTTATATGAACATTCATCTTACTTGAATGGGTGGCAAGAAAATAGGGAACACGGAGAACGTGTTCCCTATTTTTAAAAGAATCTATTTAGCTAATCATTTTTAACAGCACATGTTTGATGAATAGCTTACATATAATTGATGGAGGTAGCTATGTCGACACCAAAATACAAACGAATTGTACTAAAATTAAGTGGTGAAGCATTAAGTGGAGAAAAAGGTAGTGGCATTGATCCAACGTTTATCAAATCAATAGCCCAACAAATAAAAGAAATTCATGATTTAGGTATAGAAATTGCCATTGTCGTTGGCGGAGGAAACCTTTGGCGTGGTAAGATAGGTAGTGAAGTTGGAATGGACCGTGCAAATGCCGATTATATGGGCATGTTGGCGACAGTCATGAATTCACTGGCCTTGCAAGACAGTTTAGAGAACTTCGATGTCCAAACACGTGTCCAAACCTCCATTGAAATGAGACAAGTTGCAGAGCCTTATATTCGCAGAAAAGCAATGCGACATTTGGAGAAAAAGCGTGTGGTAATCTTTGCTGGAGGTACCGGGAATCCATACTTTTCTACAGACACAACGGCAGCCTTACGAGCAGCAGAAATTGAAGCAGATGTCATTTTAATGGCAAAAAACAATGTAGATGGTGTCTATTCCGCTGATCCGAAAATGGATCAAGAGGCAATGAAGTTCAGTGAGTTATCCTATTTGGATATCTTGAACAAAGGGCTTGCGGTCATGGATTCTACAGCGACTTCATTATGTATGGATAATAATATTTCATTAATTGTATTTTCCATCATGGAAAAAGGAAATATCAAACGCGTATTATTAGGAGAAGACATCGGTACAGTAATTAGGAGGAAATATTCATGAGTCAATCAATCATTAATGACACAAAAACAAAAATGAATGATGCTGTTAAAGCTTTTAGTAGACAACTGGCTACAGTTCGAGCAGGTCGTGCCAACCCGGCCATTTTGGATACGGTGTATGTGAATTATTATGGTGCCAACACGCCGTTGAATCAATTAGCGACAATTTCAGCACCAGAAGCACGCTTACTTGTCGTCACGCCATTTGATAAATCATCGATCGGTGATGTCGAAAAGGGTATTCTGAAAGCAGACTTAGGATTGACACCAAATAATGACGGAAATGTCATTCGAATCAATATTCCTGCATTGACAGAAGAAAGAAGAAAAGAATTGGTGAAAGTTTCACGGAAATATGCTGAAGAAGCTCGTGTTCAAGTCAGAAATATTCGACGTGAAGCTAACGACCAACTGAAAAAACAAGAAAAAGATAGCGAAATTACTGAAGATGAACTACGTGCTAATCAAGATGAAGTTCAAAAAATCACTGATAATAGTATCGGTGAAATTGACTCTAGTTTAGAAGCAAAAGAAAAAGAAATTTTAGAAGTGTAATTAGCTTCTCGCATGATTAACATAAGCTTTCGCTGTGTGAAGCGAAAGCTAAATTTTTCTATATACTCTTTTACTTAGTGAGGGATTGGTATGTTTACTCGGTCGAAAGAAAAGCAATCCGTTCAAAAAGAAATCGATCCATCCAATTTACCGGAACATATTGCCATTATCATGGACGGAAATGGACGGTGGGCAAAAAAGAGGGGATTGCCTCGGATTGCCGGACATCGGGAAGGAATGAAAACCATCCAAAAGGTGGTTGAACGTGCCGTTGAACTAGATCTTAAAGCGTTAACATTGTATGCTTTTTCCACTGAGAATTGGAAAAGACCAATGAATGAAGTGGAGTTTATTATGAAACTTCCCTCTCAGTTTTTGGACACTTACTTACCAGATTTAGTAAAGAACAATGTGAAAGTAACAACGATTGGCGACTTTGACGCCTTGCCTAAATATACAAAAGAAGCAGTCAGTTATTCTGTAAAAAAAACAGAGAATAACACAGGATTGATCCTTAACTTCGCAATTAATTATGGCAGTCGCAAAGAAATATTAGATGCTGTGAAGCAAATTTGCTTGGATTATCAGGAAGGTCAAATGGACCTTGATGATCTGGATGAAAAAGCGTTTTCAAATTATTTGACCACAAATTCGTTGAGTGATCCCGATTTGGTTATTCGTACAAGTGGTGAACAACGCATTAGCAATTACTTGTTATGGCAAATCGCCTATTCAGAATTTTATTTTACAGAAAAACTTTGGCCAGATTTTAATCAAAAAGCCTTGGATATGGCTATTTTAGCTTATCAAGACCGTAAGAGAAGGTTTGGTGGGTTATAGGCAGTTAGGTGGATGTATAATGAAAGAAAGAATAATTACCGCAATTATCGGATTGATTTTATTTATTCCGCTTGTCCTATTCGGAGAGTGGCCATTTGTTGTTATGGTGTTTCTATTAGCAACCATCGCTTTTTTTGAGTTGATGAGAATGAATAATGTACCTTTCAATTCCTTTCCTGCAATCGTCGGAGTGGTTATGCTATGGTTGCTTTTATGTGATGAAAAGGTTTTGCCATTTGCAGAACGAATTCCTTTAAGCCGTATAGAAATCATCTTTTTAGCTTTTCTGTTATTATTGGCTTATACGGTTATCGTCAAAAACAAATTTACATTTAATGGTGTTTCGTACGTACTGACTTCTGCACTATACATAGGGATTGGGTTTTCATACTTTATTGAAACACGCTATGACGGTTTGGAATATGTTGTCTTTGTGTTAGTTGTCATTTGGTTAACAGATACAGGGGCATTCTTTACCGGTAAGTTCCTTGGTAAAAATAAACTGTGGCCGGCAATCAGTCCAAAGAAAACGATTGAAGGCTTTTTTGGTGGCGTGATCATCTCCGTTATTGCTGTATTGATTCTACAATCTATTACAACCATTCATGATAATTTATTAATCTTACTACTAGTCACTATATTTGCCTCAATTACAGCACAAATCGGTGACTTGGTTGAATCTGCTTTAAAGAGACATATGGGAGTCAAGGATTCAGGGCAGATACTACCTGGTCATGGCGGCATCCTCGATCGCTTCGATAGCTTGATCTTTATGGTGCCATTTTTACACTTCATACACTTTTTTTAATTGAACGAACTTGATAAGTTGAGGGTTGTATAATGAAAAACATTACATTATTAGGTGGGACAGGTTCAATTGGTGAACAAACTGTCGAAGTGATTGAACAGCTTCCGGATTATCGATTATTTGCCTTTGCTTTTGGAAAGCGTGTAGACAAAGCACTTGAGTTGGTAGAAAGATTAAAACCAGAATGGATTATCGCTGGTGATCGGAAAGCCAAACAAGAAATTGAAAAAAAGATTTCTTTTCAAGCGAAAATATCTTATGGAATGGAAGCTTTATGCGAAGTTGCTGCCCATGAACAGACGGATATGGTTGTCAATGCACTACTCGGAAGCATCGGACTTAAACCGACTTTGGATGCAATTCGTGCCCGAAAACAAATCGCTTTTGCCAATAAAGAGACGTTAGTCACTGCTGGGCATATAGTGATGGAAGAAGCGAAGAAGTATGGTGTGGATTTACTGCCTGTGGACAGTGAACACGCAGCCATTCACCAGTGCTTGCGTGGAGAAAAGCAAGACCAACTTAATCGTTTAATCATCACTGCTTCTGGCGGTAGCTTTCGGGATTATTCACGTGATGAATTGATCGGTGTCAAAAAAGAAGATGCATTAAAGCATCCGAATTGGGATATGGGTGCAAAAATCACGATTGATTCGGCTACAATGATGAATAAAGGATTAGAAGTCATTGAAGCTCATTGGTTGTTTCAGGTACCCTATCAGAAGATTGATGTGCTCATGCATAAAGAAAGTGTCATTCATTCGATGGTTGAGTTCAACGATTTAAGTGTAATGGCACAACTAGGGACTCCAGACATGCGGATACCGATCCAATATGCATTGACTTATCCCAATCGAGAAAAATTTGCGTTAAGTGAAGGATTAGATTTATTGAAGTTTCAAAAGCTTCATTTTAATGAGCTGAGCTTCGAACGATTCCCTTGTTTACGAATGGCTTATGAAGCTGGAAAAACAGGCGGAAGTGCACCGACTGTTTTAAATGCGGCCAATGAAGTAGCTGTCCAATTATTTTTGGACGACAAGATAACCTTTTTGGACATTGAGCAACTCATAGAAGACGAATTACAGAAACATCAAGTAATTGAGCAACCTGATTTGGAAACAATTCTTGCTGTTGACCAAGATACGAGAAAACGCATTTTGAGTGTTTACTCGTAAAGGAAGGTGCTAATGAATGAATACGATCATTGCCTTTATATTTATGTTCGGTTTGTTGGTTTTTATCCATGAATTAGGACATCTGATCTTCGCCAAGCGTGCCGGAATGCTTGCAAGGGAATTCGCAATTGGCTTTGGTCCGAAAATCTTCTCTCATCGAAAAGATGAAACATTGTATACGATTCGAATGTTACCAATCGGTGGGTATGTGCGTGTTGCCGGGGACGATCCAGAAATTGTGGAATTGAAACCAGGTTATCATATCGGCATTGAATTCAATGAGCAAAACAAAGTGAACAAAATCATCGTCAATAATAAATCGAACCATCCCAATGCGAAGGTGGTCGAAGTCGAACAAATTGATCTTGATCATGATTTGACACTTCTTTGCCATGATCTCAATACAGAAGAAAGACAACAGTACGATATTGACCGAAAAGCTTTGTTTGTCATGGACGAAAAAGAAACTTTGATTGCTCCATACGATCGTCAATTCGGTTCAAAGTCAGTTGGAAAGAAAGCAATGCAAGTATTTGCTGGTCCATTGATGAACTTCTTGCTCGCTATCGCCATATTTTGGGGACTTGGTTTTATTCAGGGAGTACCTGTTGAAGAGGCGTCATTAGGTAGTGTGCAGGATGGTTCACCAGCAGAGCAAGCTGAATTGATGGAAGGAGATACCATCACTTCGATTGACGGCAAAGAAATTAATGATTGGACAGAATTCGTTCTTTATGTACAGGAGAGACCTGGAGAAGAAATCGCTTTGACCGCTGATCGGGATGGCCAAATGATTGAAGCTTCACTTGTCACCAATTCATTCGAGACAGAAACCGGTGAAATGATTGGTCGAATTGGTGTGAAGCGAGACTTCGATAAAGCACCATTAGAAGTGTTCAGTTATGGTTTTACTCAAGTTTATGAAATCGGCACACTGATCCTAGATGCTCTAGGCATGCTTGTAACGGGTCAATTATCACTGGATGCTTTAGCAGGTCCTGTAGGTATTTATACGGCGACAGATGAAGTTGTCCAAACAGGAATCCTGAACTTCTTTATGTGGACAGCCATGCTCAGTATTAACTTAGGAATTGTAAATCTATTACCACTTCCAGCATTGGATGGCGGTCGTCTGATGTTCCTCGGCTATGAAGCAATTCGAGGTAAACCACTCGACCCACAAAAAGAAGGGATTTTCCACTTTATTGGCTTTGCTTTACTGATGTTATTAATGATTGCTGTCACGTGGAATGACATTGAACGATTGTTTATGTAAATGCGTCATGGCTTTACGGTATAATTAGATTGAGGTGAATGAAATGAGACAAAGCAATTTGCTAATTCCGACTTTGCGGGAAGTTCCAAAAGAAGCTGAAATCAAAAGTCATCAATTGCTTTTAAAGGCAGGTTATATTCGTAAATTGGCATCAGGAGTCTATAATTTCTTGCCACTTGGTAAAAAAGTACTTCGGAAAGTTGAGAAAATCATCTTGGAGGAAATGAATCGATCCGGTGCGCAAGAGGTTCAAATGCCGACCATACAACCAGCTGAAATTTGGGAAGCTACCGGTAGATGGTATACGATGGGCGGAGAATTAATGCGTTTGAAAGATCGTCACAACAGACCATTCGCGTTAGGAGCTACTCACGAAGAGGTAGTCACCACATTGGTCAAAGATGAAGTGACATCTTATAAAAAGTTACCTTTTACATTATATCAGATACAAAATAAGTTCAGAGATGAACAAAGACCTCGTTTTGGCTTATTGCGAGGCCGAGAGTTTTTAATGAAAGACGCATATTCTTTTCATGATAGTTTTGAATCTCTTGACGAAACTTACCAAGCACTATATGATGCCTATTCGAGAATTTTCGATCGGTTGAATTTGAATTACCGTGCTGTAATCGCTGATTCTGGCGCAATGGGTGGTAAAGATACGCATGAATTTATGGTTCTTTCTGAAGTAGGGGAAGATATCATTGCTTATTCAGACACCTCGGACTATGCAGCAAATATTGAAATGGCTCCGGTAGCCGATCAAGGTGAGAAACCTGATGTGCAACCGAAAGAGTTGGAAAAGGTTGCCACACCAAATGTAAAAACGATGCAAGAAGTAGCTGATTATTTAGGACACACATTGGCAATGGGCATGAAGGCCATAATGTTTAAAGTGGATGGCCAATTTGTTTTGGTTGTCATCAGAGGTGACCACGAAGTCAATGATGTGAAGTTAAAAAACCTATACAATGCAGATATTGTTGAGTTGGCAACGGAAGAAGAGACTCGTGAAACAGTCGGAGCTGGTTTTGGCTCGCTTGGCCCTGTAAAGTTGCCTGATGCAGTAGATGTCGTTGCAGATTATGCGGTTCAATATTTAGTGAATGCAACTTGTGGTGCAAACGAGGATGGTTATCACTTTAAAAATGTCCAACCAGAAAGAGACTTCCATGTGAGTCATTATGCGGATTTGAGATTCATCCAAGAAGGTGACCCGTCTCCAGATGGACAAGGAACGATTGAATTTGCCAAAGGCATTGAAGTGGGTCATATTTTTAAACTAGGTACGCTTTATGCCGAAAAACTTGGTGCAGAATATCTTGATCATAACGGTAAATCTAAGCCATTTATCATGGGATGTTATGGGATTGGTGTATCTCGTGCGCTTGCCGCGGTTGTGGAACAATTTGGTGATGAGAATGGTATGAACTGGCCGAAAGAGATCCGACCATTTGATATTCACTTGCTTAATTTAAATACAAAAAATGATGAACAAGTTGAATTGGCCGATCAACTATATAAACAATTGCAAGATGATGGTTTCGATGTCTTATATGATGACCGAAAAGAACGGCCGGGTGTTAAATTTAACGACAGTGATTTAATTGGCATTCCTTATCGATTTGTTATCGGAAAAGGTGCCAGTGAAGGGTATATTGAATTTAAACACCGTCAAACAGGTGAACAAAAAGATGTGAAGATTTCCGAGCTTACACAGTTCATCGAACAACTGAGGGAGAATGAATAGGTATCAAGTAAACAGGACCCTTGTCAATTTATGGCAGGGGTCTAAATGAATTATAAAGGGTGAGGGGAAAGGTATGGACAACTTTTCAAAAGAGCGACTACAGCTATTGATTGAACAAATCCAATTGCCTGAGACGATTGTTCATGAATATTTTTCAGAAACAACTTTACAGAAACTGACCGTCTTTAAAGAAACGAAAACATGGCAATTTCAATTACATAATCCAAAGCCCTTTCCGTGCGAAGTCATTGAAGTTTTTTCGTTAAAGCTTCGGGAGGCTTTTCAACATATCGCGGAAGTCAATTTCATGGTGACAACTGAACAGAGTGAGTTGGAAGAAAAAGAAATCATAAATTATTGGAATTTATTTATATCCTCCATCGATGATCTCTTTCCGGCGTATAAAGATTTTGTCCATTCTCAACAACCACAGTTGAAAGGCAATGTTATTCTTCTTTGTGCACGAAATCAGATGGAAGCCAGTGCAATCCAAAAGAAACTCTCGCCATTGCTTAAATCTTTTTGCCAGCAATATGGCTTAAAAAATTACCAGCTTGATATGGAGATTATCCAAAACGACGAGGAAATCGAACAGTTCCAGCAGGAGAAACAGCAGGAAGAACGTACGTTGATTGAAAAAGCCATTCGGGATCAAGAAGAAAAAGCGAAACAAACTATTGCGGCGGAACCTTCCAATGCTCCGGTTAAACTTGGACAGACGATTCAAGAGGAACCGATTGAAATGCAGCATATTATCGAAGAAGAAATGCGCCTGGCCATTCAAGGCTATGTATTCGATGTCGATATTCGGAATTTACGGTCGGGTCGTGATTTGTTGATCATCAGCGTGACAGACTACACAGACTCACTTCAAATTAAAATGTTTTCTCGTGGAGAAGAACAAAAAGAAGAATTTAAAAAGCTACAGCCTGGTATGTGGATCAAAGCACGTGGTGGAATCCAAACAGATAACTATACACATGAACTTGTCATGATGGGTACAGATCTTGTTGAAATCAAGCCAAAAGTCAGGCAAGATATTATGGATGATAAGCGTGTGGAATTGCATGCGCATACAGCCATGAGTCAAATGGATGCGACTGTATCAGCTGAACGTCTCATTAAGCAAGCAGCTGATTGGGGTCATTCAGCAATTGCAATTACGGACCATGCTGTCGTACAATCTTTCCCGGAAGCCTACAATGCCAGCAAGAAACATGGCATCAAAGTATTATACGGCCTTGAGGCCAACTTGGTTGACGATGGCGTGCCGATTGCTTATAACGAACAAGCGATTGACTTGGATCATGCGAATTATATTGTGTTTGACGTTGAAACAACGGGTCTATCTGCTAACTTCGACAAGATTATCGAATTGGCTGCCGTCAAGGTACATCAAGGTGAAATTGTCGATCGCTTTGAGCGATTCGCAAATCCACATCAAAAGCTAAGTGATACAACGATTAATTTAACTGGGATTACAGACGATATGGTTCAAGATGCACCGGAAATTGAGGAAGTAATGAAAGATTTCCATCAGTGGTGTGAACAAGATATATTGGTCGCACATAATGCTAGTTTTGATATCGGGTTCATTAATGCAGCCTATCAACGAATGGGAATTGAAAAGGTAACGAATCCAGTAATCGATACATTAGAATTGGCCAGATTTTTATTACCTGACTTAAAAAATCATCGATTAAATACGTTGTGTAAGTTTTTAAATATTGAATTAACACAGCACCACCGTGCGATTTACGATGCGGAAGCGACAGGGTATATGCTTGTCAGTTTATTGAAGATGGCAAAAGAAAAAGAGATTTTGAATCATAATGAGCTGAACCGTTATGTTGGTGAAGGAGACGCATATAAGCGCTCCCGTCCGTCTCACGCTACATTAATTGCTCAGACACAAGAAGGACTAAAAAATCTATTCAAACTAGTTTCAATGGCTCATATCGATTACTTTTATCGACAGCCTCGAATTCCTCGTTCCAAGCTGAATAAGTTTCGCGAGGGGATACTAGTCGGTTCAGGGTGTGATCAAGGAGAGCTATTCGATACGGTTGCACTAAAATCAAAAGATGAAGCAGAGAAAGTGGCTGAATTCTATGATTTCATTGAAATTCAACCACCGAGCAATTATGCACATCTAATTGAGAAAGAACAAGCTCATTCAATGGGCCATATTAAACAAATGCTGAAAACAATTGTCGAAATCGGAGAAAAACAACAAAAGACAGTTGTCGCTACAGGTAATGTTCATTACATTGAACCACATGAAAAACAGTACCGAAAAATTTTGATTGCATCTCAAAGTGGGAATCCGTTGAATCGTCAAACACAACCGGATGTTCACTTCCGTACAACGGATGAAATGCTAGAGCTTTTTGATTTTCTCGGTGAAGAAAAAGCTACAGAAGTGGTCATTACGAATACGAATGCCATAGCAGACCAAATTGAAGACATTAAGCCGATTAAAGATGACTTGTATACACCGAATATCGAAGGCGCCGATGATGAGATCAGACAAATGTGTTATGACCGTGCAAAAAGTATTTACGGAGATGACTTGCCTGAAATTGTAACAAGCCGCTTAGAAAAAGAACTAACAAGTATTATCGATAATGGGTTCTCAGTAATTTATTTGATTTCCCAAAAACTCGTTAAAAAATCATTGGATGACGGCTACTTAGTTGGTTCAAGGGGTTCTGTTGGTTCATCATTCGTTGCTACGATGACCGAGATTACAGAAGTTAATCCTCTGCCACCGCATTACGCATGTCCGAATTGTAAGAATCATGAATTTTACACAGATGGCTCGGTAGCTTCAGGATTTGACTTACCCGAAAAAGATTGTCCAGCATGTGGTACAGCTTATCACCGTGATGGTCAAGACATTCCTTTTGAAACGTTTTTAGGTTTTGAAGGTGATAAAGTCCCTGATATTGATTTGAACTTCTCTGGTGACTATCAACCGAGGGCACACCATTATACAAAAGTATTGTTTGGCGAGGAAAATGTCTATCGTGCAGGTACGATTGGTACGGTTGCTGAAAAAACGGCGTTTGGTTATGTGAAAGGTTATGCACAAGATTATGGCCAACACTATAAGCAAGCCGAAATCAATCGGTTAGTGAAAGGCTGTACAGGGGTCAAGCGGACAACGGGTCAGCACCCAGGGGGCATTATTGTTGTGCCTGATGATAAAGAAATCTATGATTTCACACCAGTCCAATTTCCAGCGGACGACCGTACATCAGAGTGGAAGACAACTCATTTTGATTTCCATTCGATCGACAACAATTTATTGAAACTGGACATCCTTGGACACGATGATCCGACGGTAATCCGTATGCTACAAGATCTGACTGGAATTGACCCACAGACTGTACCGCCGAATGATCCGGAAGTGATGAAAATTTTTAGTGGCCCTGAACCACTCGGCGTATCAGCGGATCAAATTTTGTGTAAAACAGGAACATTAGGTGTTCCGGAGTTTGGTACTCGGTTCGTTCGACAAATGTTGGAAGACACGAAACCATCATCTTTTGCTGAGCTTGTCATTATATCTGGTCTCTCGCACGGATCCGACGTTTGGCTTGGTAACGCACAAGAATTGATTAATGATGGGATTTGTGAAATTGGTGACGTTATTGGTTGTCGTGACGACATCATGGTTTATTTGATGCATAAAGGGCTGGAAGCATCGCTAGCATTTAAAATTATGGAGTTCGTACGTAAAGGTAGAGGACTTCAAGATGAATGGATTGAAGAAATGAAAAAACATGGTGTGCCCGACTGGTACATCGAATCTTGTAAAAAAATCAAATATATGTTTCCGAAAGCCCACGCCGCAGCCTACGTATTAATGGCCGTGCGAATTGCGTATTTCAAAGTCCATTATCCAATTTATTTTTATGCAGCTTATTTTTCTGTCCGGGCGGCAGATTTTGAGCTTGATACAATGGTTAAAGGCTCAGAGGCATTGAAAGCGCGGATCGAAGAGATTTTAAGCAAGGGCAATGATGCGACTCCGAAGGAAAAAAGCTTATTGACGGTCTTGGAAATTGCATTGGAAATGAATGAACGAGGGTTTAGTTTTCAAAAAGTAGATCTTTATCGCTCAAATGCCAAAGACTTCATTGTTGATGGAAATACACTTATCCCGCCGTTCAACGCTGTTGATGGATTGGGAACAAATGCGGCAATTAATATCGTCAAGGCTAGAGAAGAAGGAGATTTTCTTTCGAAACAAGATTTGAGAGAACGCAGCCGATTATCTAAAACGGTTGTCGAATATTTGGATGATCATGGTTGCTTAGAAGGATTGCCGGAGGAAAATCAGCTATCGTTATTTTAGTGAATTTCTATAAGGACATAGAGTTTCTACATGAAAAAACAATGCTTTAACCTTAAATGAAAATTTACCTGCGTACACAGCTGCAATCCTCGGTAAAAACCGCCGAGTGGAATTTCGTTCGGCTGAGCAGAAGTAATATTCGTTTAAATCTCCCTTATTCTATACATGCAACCCGGCTGTTGAGGCAGCCGGGTTTTGTTATGGTTTGCAAGTATTTCGATATATGTGACCAAACTAGAAAAATATGGGCTTATTTCTCCGTATATGTGCCCTGCTTTCATCGATATGTATCCAAGTGCAAGTTATATGTAACCGGTCGAGCGAAATATGATACCAAGATAGCGATATATGGTCCGTGCACTGGATTGGACAACCTTTGAATTGGATTTGCGACCTACTATCAGAAATATGAGCTACTTCATTCGTATATGCGCCCAACTCTGGCTGATATGCTCCCAAGCAAGAATTATATGTGACCGAATCTAGGATTTATGAAACCAAGTTAGAGCTATATGAGCCGAGTGCTTCCTGGCCTACTCTCGAATTTTACATATAACCTTTTTAAATAAATCTGAGCTTGGCTCTTCTTCTATGTGCCCGAAACTAACCGATGGGCGGCGACCCTATTCTTGCATTTAAATGAAAGTTATGATATATTTCAAATTGGTTATACTAAGGATACCTTTACGATGAAAGAGTGGGCGCGTCCCACTCTTTCGTTTTACCCTGAATGCGTCTTATGAACGTTTACTGGATGCATTTTGATTCGATCAAGATGCACCATTTCTTTTTCCCTGCTGGTTTTTCAGCAGGGATAATTTATGAAACAAGGTTTCTACGGAAAAAAATCAACCATTTACTTACAGTGCTCTGGTTTGGAATATATAGGACAAAAACGATGTAAACAAATGCACAACTGTTCGCTCGCGATAAGTTTTCGCGGGTAGCGATTCTTTCAAAAGCATTTTTCTAAGGAGGATTGTCACATGAGTAAAAAGATCGAAGGCATAACAGAAGAGCTTGCACAGCCGATTGTTGATGAATTAAAGTTGGAATTAGTGGATGTTGAGTTCGTGAAAGAAGGTAAAAATAACTTCTTGCGTGTCTATATCGACAAAGCAGGAGGAGTCGACTTGGAAGATTGTGAACAAGTCAGTGAAAAGCTCAGTGAACGATTGGATGAAGATGATCCGATCGATCCTGCTTATTTTTTGGAGGTGTCATCTCCAGGTGCAGAACGGAAGCTAAAGACTAAGGAAGCGATTCGTCAGCATATTGGTTCTCATGTATATATCAAGACATATGAACCTTTTGCAGGAAATAAAGAATTTTATGGTGATTTAATTAATTTTGAAAATGATTTCGTCCACATTCGATACCGAGAAAAAACGCGGGAAAAAGAGATTGAAATTCCGTATGCAAAAATTGCATTAGCTCGACTAGCGGTATCTTTTAACTAAGGGAGGTAAGAGAGTTTTGAAAACTAATTTATTCGAAGCCATTAATTTATTGGCGAGTGAAAAAGAGATTGATAAGGAGATTTTGCTAGAAGCCTTAGATGCAGCAATCGTTTCTGCTTACAAAAAGAACTTCAACTCTAAAACAAATGTTCGAGTTGAGATGGATGAAGAAAATGAAACGATGAAAGTTTACTCCAGAAAAGATGTCGTAGAAGATGTTCAAAATGAAGATCTGGAAATAAGCCTTGAAGAAGCCAAAGAACTGGATGTCAACTATGAAATCGGTGATGTCGTTGAGCAAGAGGTAACGCCAAGGAACTTTGGGCGAATTGCGGCACAAAACGCGAAACAAGTTGTCACGCAAAGAGTTCGTGAAGCTGAACGAGATGTCATCTACGAAGGTTTCATCGACCGCGTTGACGATATTATGACAGGTAAAGTCCAACGTATGGATGCTCGTAACCTATACGTACATTTAGGTAAAATTGAAGGTAAACTGCCACTGAACGAAATCATGCCGACAGAAAGCTATAAAGTGCATGATCGGATCAAAGTGTATGTAACAAAAGTTGAAAAAACAAGCAAAGGACCGCAAGTTTATCTCTCACGGACACATCCAGGTTTGTTGAAGCGTTTATTCGAGATGGAAGTGCCAGAAATATATGATGGTATTGTGGAAATCCGATCCGTTGCCCGTGAAGCGGGAGATCGGTCTAAAATCAGTGTGTTTGCAGAAGATGAAGAAATAGACCCAGTAGGCTCTTGTGTAGGTCAGCGAGGACAGCGTGTTCAAGCGATCGTAGATGAGTTGCAAGGGGAGAAGATTGACATCGTCCATTGGTCCGAGGACCCTGTTGTGTATATCTCTAATGCACTTAGTCCGTCTCGCGTAACCGATGTTCTGGTTAATGAAGAAGAAAACGCGACAACAGTTATCGTTCCAGACAATCAACTTTCATTGGCAATCGGTAAAAGAGGCCAGAATGCTAGACTGGCTGCCAAACTGACAGGCTGGAAAATTGATATTAAAAGTGAAAGTGATGCTGAAGAACTTGGTTTATTTGATATGGAGCAAGCAACCGAATTAGATCATGAGATGGATTCCGTTGACTTTGAAGAAGAATAAGTAGGGGTGTTTTTAAATGAATAAAAGAAAAAAACCTTTACGTAAATGTGTCGTTACGAACGAAATGCTCCCGAAAGAGGAATTGATTCGGGTTGTCCGGAACAAAGAAGGGGAAGTATTCGTTGATGAAACCGGTAAGAAGAATGGCCGAGGAGCATATATAAAGAAAGACCGCGAAGTCATTGAAAAAGCGAAAAATAGTGGCCAATTAAAAAGGAATTTGAATACTTCAATCGATGAGTCCATCTATAACGAGTTGTTCAAACAAGTAGGTTCTGAACATGTCTAATTATTTAAACTTGTTGGGGCTCGCCAATAGGGCTAGAAAGCTAGTTCATGGTGAAGGAACAATCGTTGAAGGCATCCGAAACAAACAAGTGAAGCTTGTTCTGATTGCTGAGGATGCATCAGATAACACACAAAAGAAATTAACAGATAAATGTAAAAGCTATCAAGTCCCCTATGTCATCATAGACAACCGTCAAGTACTTTCCAAAGCAATTGGTAAAGAAGGTAGGGTGGCTGTAGGGGTTACAGACGCAGGTTTTTCTGAGAAATTATCAGAATTGTTGCGGGAATAAAACTCGGGGGTGAATGTATGAAAAAAATGCGCGTATATGAATATGCCAAAGCAAACAACCTAAAAAGCAAACAAGTAATCAATCAGTTAAATGAGCTTGGTATTGAAGTATCCAATCATATGACAGCCATTAGTGAAAATACAATTCGACAATTAGATGAATCTTTAGGTAATACAAATAATCAGGGTCAACAAAGTGACCAATCCAATACGAAACAACAATCAACAAAGAAAGAAGCGACAAAACCAATAAATACGAATCGTTCAACACAAGAGAAAAACAACAAACAAGGTCAAAAAAATGAAACAGCTAATCATGCTGGCAATCAAAAAAACAAGCAACATTCCCAACAAAAGCCACAGAAGCAGCAGAATAACAATCAACAAAGAGCGCAAAATAGCAATCAACAGAGAACACAAAACAACAACCAGCAAAGATCACAAAACAACAATCAACAAAAAACTCAACAAAATTCAAAACAACAGAACAAACAATCGAATCAGCATAGATCAAATAAACCAACAAATCAACAACGACCGAATAATCAACGGAACAATAAACGCAATTTCCGAAAAGGAAAACAAAATCAGCAACAGAAACAGCCTAAACAGGAGATTCAGCTTCCAAAGAAAATTACTTATGAAGGATCGTTATCTGTTGGCGAATTAGCTGAAAAATTAGGCAGAGAATCCTCGGAAATTATTAAAAAACTTATGCTACTTGGGGTCATGGCGACAAAAAACCAACAGCTTGACTCAGAAACCATTGAATTAATCGGTGAAGATTATGGTGTTGAAGTAGAGGAAGAAGTTGCTGTTGATCAATCAGATCTTGATAACTATATCGAACCAGATACTGAGGAAGAATTAGAAGAACGTCCACCTGTTGTTACTATTATGGGTCACGTTGACCACGGAAAAACTACATTACTTGATTCGATCCGTAAAACGAAAGTCGCTACAGGTGAAGCTGGTGGGATTACACAGCATATCGGAGCCTATCAAATCGATCAAGATGGGAAGAAAACAACATTCTTGGATACACCTGGTCACGCTGCATTTACAAGCATGCGTTCACGCGGAGCGAAAGTTACTGACATTGCCATTTTAGTTGTTGCGGCAGATGATGGTGTCATGCCACAGACAGTTGAGGCAATCAACCATGCGAAAGCAGCTGAGGTGCCAATCATCGTTGCGGTCAATAAAATGGATGTTGAAGGTGCTGACCCGAACCGTGTTATGCAGGAGTTAACGGAATATGAATTGATTCCTGAAGACTGGGGAGGAGAAACGATTTTCGTTCAGTTGTCCGCATTGAAAAATGAAGGAATTGATGAGCTGATCGAAATGATTAACCTTGTTGCAGAGGTTGAAGAGCTTAAAGCCAATTCAAATCGCTTGGCATCAGGGACAGTCATTGAAGCTCAACTTGAAAAAGGACGAGGCAGTGTCGCTACATTGCTCGTGCAAAATGGTACCCTCCGAATCGGTGAACCATTTGTTGCTGGAAATGGATATGCAAAGGTACGTGCCATGGTCAATGATTTAGGTGAGCGAGTAGATGAGGCAGGACCATCCACTCCAGTAGAAGTGACAGGTTTCCAACACGTACCAAATGCAGGTGATCCTTTCGTCGTTTTCGAAGATGAAAAGAAAGCGAAGCAAGTGGCAGACCTGCGTGCTGAAAAACAAATTGCTGAAGAACGTGACTCCAAAGGAAAAGTCAGTCTGGATGATTTATTCGAACAAATTAAGCAAGGTGATATGAAAGAAATAAATATCATTATTAAAGCTGACGTTCAAGGCTCTGCAGAGGCTGTACAGTCATCCTTGCAAAAGATTGAAGTCGAAGGTGTTAACATCAATATCATTCACACTGGAGTTGGAGCAATTACCGAATCAGATATTATCCTGGCTTCCGCATCCAATGCCATTGTGATTGGCTTTAATGTCCGTCCAGACAACAATGCGAAACGGGCAGCTGAATCTGAAAAAATCGACATTCGACTACATCGTGTCATTTATAAAGCGATCGAAGAAATGGAAGCTGCCATGAAAGGTATGCTTGACCCTGAATATGAAGAGAAAGTGATTGGTCAAGCAGAAGTCCGTGAAACCTTTAAAGTATCAAAAGTTGGTACAATTGCAGGTTCTTACGTTACGGATGGTAAAATCACACGTAACTCAGGTGTCCGAGTTATTCGAGACGGTGTTGTTTTGTTTGAAGGAGAAATTGATTCATTAAAACGATTTAAAGATGATGCCAAAGAGGTTCAACAAGGTTACGAATGTGGTATTACAATTGTGAATTTCAATGATCTTAAAGAAGGTGACATTATCGAGGCCTTCATCATGGAGGAAATCGAACGCAAATGATCGGCAGTGTAAGGGTTGAATGCATGTTATATGATGTCCATTCACTGAAAGAGAAACGTTCGATTATCAAGCAGATCACCCATCAAATTCACAAGCAATTTAACATTAGCATTACAGAAATAGACTTCCATGACCTATGGCAACGTTGTGCGTTTGAGATGGCCACTGTATCTGTCGATCAAGTGATGGCAGAAAAAATCTTGCGGCAAGCTGTTAATCTAATTGACGAGCGGTCAGATTTAGAGGTCACAATCGTAAATTATGAATGGCTGTAATGAGAATATAGAGGTGAATTATCGATGAGTAATATTCGGGCCAATCGTGTCGCTGAGCAGATGAAAAAAGAGTTAGGCGACATTTTAACCCAAAAAATTAAAGATCCACGCATTGGATTTGTTACGGTGACGGATGTAGAAATTAGTCCGGACCTCCAAGAATCGAAAATTTTCGTTTCTATTTTTGGAACTGAAGAAGAAAAAGAACAAACGCTCGTTGGGTTGGCTAAATCAAAAGGTTTTATTCGCTCAGAAATCGGAAAACGTATTCGACTAAGAAAAGTGCCTGAGATTTCCTTTGAAATCGATGAGACAATCGAATATGGAAATCGAATCGAGCGAATTATCCGCAACCTAAATGAAGAGGACGAATCATAAAATTAAAATTTTTAAACGTATAGGAAATAAAATGAGGAGGATAGGCAATGAACTGTCTATCCTTTCCATTTTAGGTATACATAAAGTTTAAGTTTAGAAAGCATAGGAGGGAATCGGTTTTGAATGGTGTCATTCCACTATGGAAACCCGCAGGCATGACTTCTCATGACTGTGTAGCGCGAATCCGTAAGTTGTTACGAATGAAAAGAGTTGGTCATACAGGTACGTTGGACCCAGAAGTGGAGGGGGTTTTGCCCATCTGCATCGGTAAAGCCACGAAGATCGTTTCCTTATTAACAGACTCCGTTAAAGTATATGAAGCCGAAATTTCATTAGGTAAACAAACAACGACAGAAGACCAAACAGGCGAAGTCGTTGCAAAGGCTGAAGTCGATTCTGGTCTTACATATGATGCGTGTATAGAAGCCCTAGAGAGCTTTCAAGGAAGAATACGTCAAATTCCACCGATGTATTCAGCCGTTAGAGTAGAAGGCAAGCGGTTGTATGAGTATGCGAGAGAAGGAATCGAAGTCGATAGACCTGAACGGACAGTGACGATTCATGAAATTGATATGCTTTCCAAAGAACTTGAGCGAGTCGATCAAGACGATGTCCGATTTATTTTCCGGGCCGCATGTTCAAGTGGTACATATATTCGGACGTTATGTGTTACTATTGGAGAAAAGCTAGGATATCCAGCTCATCTATCCAAACTAGTACGAACTGAAGCGGCTACAATCCATGCATCGGAAACCGTAACTTTTGAAGAAATTGAAGAAGCTATTGAGCAAGGGCAATTAAATAAATGTATTCGAACTTTATCTCAAACTCTTACCTTTTTACCGACATATACACCGAAAGACGATGAAGAAGCAAAGAAGTTCAGACAAGGACAAGTGTTTCCGACATTTGCGGAAATGGCAAATGACGCTTATATCAAAATTGAGCAACCTGATCAAAAGGTTATTGCAATCTATCAAAACCATCCAACAAAAGATGGATTGATGAAACCTTTTAAAGTTTTCGAGTAAGAAGAAGGTGTAAAAATGGAAGTCATTCGATTAAATTATCCAGAGGATTATAAACGAAACCATTTAAAGCCATCTAGTTTGGCAGTTGGTTTTTTTGATGGTGTGCATCGGGGCCATCAACAAGTCATACAAGCAGCAATTGATTACGCTAAAGAGAATAATCTAGAGTCGGCTGTTATGACATTCGACCCACATCCACTGGCAGTCTTGAAAAATGAACCGTTATCGAATTTTTTGTTGACGTCATTGGAAGAAAAGAAAGCAATTTTTGAAAAAATGGGCATTCGATATTTATTTGTTGTTTCATTCACTAAAGAATTAGCGAAACTTACGCCTCAAGAATTTGTTGATAAATTCTTTATCGATTTGTCCATTCACCATGTTGCTGCTGGGTTCGATTATTCTTTTGGACACAAAGGTGCAGGGAAAATTCACGATATGGATCAATATGCTCGCGGGAAACTTTCCTATACAGTCATAGATAAAGTTACTTTTGAAAATGAGAAGGTCAGTTCAACAAGAATTAGAGAATTATTAGATCAAGGGCAACCAAACCAAGCGAATGAGCTGTTAGGAAGATCCTATACATTAACGGGTCACGTCGTTAAAGGTTACCAACGGGGCAGGGAAATCGGTTATCCGACGGCTAATTTGGAAATCGATGAAAGCAGAGCTATTCCCAAGGTTGGTATTTACGCAGTAACAGCTATCGTCCAAGGCCAAAACTATGACGGAATGGCAAGTATTGGTTATAACCCAACATTCGAAGAGAAACATGAACAACCGATCATAGAAGTTCATTTATTTAATTTTGAAAGTGATATCTATGGTGAGTCCATGCAAGTGTCGTTTTGCTCTTATATACGGGACGAGTTGGCATTTGATGGAGTGGACGAGTTAACGCAAGAATTGAAAGAAGATGAACGAAAAGCGAAAGAAGCTTTGAAAAATAATCAGTAAATGACTTGCATTTTTTGCTCATAAAATGTAATCTTTATAGTGTAAGAAATAACCTTACTCTTGGCATAGCGAGTTCTCCGTCGGATGCGAGGATTAAGGGGTTTTCAATAAAAAGTAGGAGGTGAATAGGATGGCAATTTCACAAGAGCGTAAGAATGAATTGATTAGTGAGTTCAAGACACATGATAACGATACTGGTTCACCAGAAGTTCAAGTGGCTATCCTAACTGAACAAATTACAACCCTTAACGATCATTTGCGTGAACATAATAAAGATCACCATTCACGCCGTGGTTTGATGAAAATGGTTGGTAAACGTCGTAATCTATTAAATTACTTACGTAAAAAAGATGTTCAACGTTACCGTGAATTAATCCAAAAACTTGGACTGCGCAGATAAGGTACAGAAAAAGCGGGGACTATTTCCCGCTTTTTTCTTTATGAATAAAAGAATGATTAAATGCTTACTACGTGCGTTTTTTAATCAGTCAAGCGGTTTTACATACGACTAAATGCGTATTAAAATAGATAAATGGAAAGCATATGAAAACGAAAACGATGTGACTTGAGAGGAGTAGTAATAAATATGGCGAATGAAATGAAATCATTTTCGATCGAATTGGCCGGTCGTAAGCTATCGTTCGAAATTGGTGAAGTGGCCAAGCAAGCAAATGGAGCCGCAATGGTCCGATACGGAGACACTTCCGTACTTGTAGCTGCGACTGCTTCCAGCCAGCCAAAAGACTTACCTTTTTTCCCACTGACAATTAATTATGAAGAGAAGTTATATGCAGTTGGTAAAATTCCGGGAGGGTTCTTGAAAAGAGAAGGAAAACCAAGTGACAAAGCTGTTTTGACCTCCCGTTTAATCGACCGTCCAATCCGTCCTTTATTTGCAGATGGATTTCGGAATGAGGTCCAAGTGATCAGCACAGTCATGAGTGTAGAACAAGATTGTTCATCTGAAGTTGCAGCGATGATCGGTTCTTCCCTAGCATTATGTATTTCGGATATCCCATTTGATGGCCCGATTGCAGGCGTTCAAGTCGGACGAGTTGATGGGGAGCTACTCATTAACCCTACAGTTGAACAAATGGAGAAAAGCGATATTGACTTAACGGTTGCAGGCACGAAAGATGCCATCAACATGGTTGAAGCAGGTGCTCAAGAAGTGCCTGAAGATGTCATGCTAGAAGCCATCATGTTTGGTCATGAAGAGATTAAACGACTGGTCGCATTCCAAGAAAAGATTGTCGAAGAGGTCGGAAAAGAGAAAATGGAAGTGACGCTCTTTACGCCTGAAGAATCGATCGTCGAGGAAGTGACACGTAAAGCGAAGGATCAATTAATCGATGCCATTCAGACACAAGAAAAGAAAGCGCGAGAAGAAGCGATTGATCAAGTAAAAGATTCAATTATCGAAGAATATGAAGAGCAAGAAGCAGAAGCAGACACCATTAAACAAGTAAAATCGGTGTTGGACTCTATTGTTAAAACTGAAGTTAGACGCTTAATTACAGAAGAAAAAGTACGTCCGGATGGCCGTGGAGTTGATGAAATCCGCCCATTATCTTCCCGAACCACTGTCCTTCCACGCACACATGGTTCAGCTATGTTTACACGTGGACAAACACAGGCACTAAGCGTATGTACATTGGGCGCATTAGGAGATGTACAAGTGTTAGATGGATTAGGTCTGGAAGAATCCAAGCGATTTATGCACCATTACAATTTCCCACAATACAGTGTAGGGGAAACAGGTCCTATGCGTGGCCCAGGCCGTCGGGAGATTGGTCACGGAGCACTTGGTGAGCGAGCATTGGAACCAATCGTTCCAGATGAAAAAGACTTTCCATATACAATTCGTTTAGTATCTGAAATCCTTGAATCAAACGGTTCCAGCAGTCAAGCGAGTATCTGTGCAAGTACGATGGCGATGATGGATGCGGGTGTGCCAATTAAAGCCCCTGTTGCAGGTATTGCCATGGGACTTGTAAAATCAGGTGAAAATTACACTGTCCTGACAGATATTCAGGGTATGGAAGATGCTTTAGGTGACATGGACTTCAAAGTAGCTGGTTCAGAAAAAGGTATTACGGCACTTCAGATGGACATTAAAGTCGATGGCTTATCTAAAGAAATTTTAAAAGAAGCGATGTCTCAAGCGAAAAAAGGACGTATGGATATTCTGAACCATATGTTAGAGACAATAAATGATCCACGAGAAGAATTATCTCCGTACGCACCAAAAATCGTATCGATGACGATTAACCCAGATAAGATTCGTGATGTCATCGGACCGAGTGGAAAACAGATCAATAAGATTATCGAACAAACAGATGTAAAAATTGATATCGAGCAAGACGGAACGATTTTTATTTCTTCTACAGATACGAGCAAGATCGAGGAAGCCAAGAAAATTATCGAAAACTTAGTACAAGAAGCAGAAGTCGGTAAGATTTATCTTGGTACAGTCAAACGAGTTGAGAAATTCGGTGCATTCGTCGAAATCTTCAAAGGTAAAGAAGGTCTCGTTCATATCAGTGAGTTGGATGATAAACACGTGAAAAACGTAACGGACATCATTGATGTCGGTGACGAAACACTTGTCAAAGTAAAAGAAATCGACCGACAAGGCCGCGTCAATCTATCCAGAAAAGCTGCATTGAAGGAACAAGATGCCAAGGAAGAGAAAAAAGATTAATAATATGACATTACAATCACATTGATTTAGCAAAAGAGCTGGCATTTGACCAGTTCTTTTTTTAAGTCTGCTGTGCTAAACTGTTTCTTGAATAACAAGAAAACTTAACGAATGTGAAGGTTGAGATAAAATATATCAAGTGAACGATGAATGCTGATGATATGAATCGAGCATTATTTTTGTCTTGGCCTTTATCTTTATGGCTCTGTTAATGTCCGTTCTTGATATTGTGATTCGGTACTGGTGACCGCTTTTACCCAAAGGAGATAAGGCGATATCCGCGATCACTTGCAGTGGCTTCCGCGTTGCAAACAGGACGTGTGCGGTTGTAGCGGAAGTTCCTTTATTTCTTAACCCGCTAGAGTCGTCACCAACGCAATCACAATTCAACAACTCTGTGCTACATCACTAAAAATCAACACGAAGCTTTAACAAAGCCATCTTTATAAGGAATATTGGTTATTATTTGTGTAAGAATTGGAGAGGATTGGATGGTTGTAAAGGACAAGTTAGCTAATGGGGTACGAATTATAACTGAAACCTTACCCGAGTCAAGATCCGTCTCGATGGGCATTTGGATCTTGGCTGGATCCAGAAATGAAACGAACGAAAAACAAGGGATCTCGCATCTCATGGAACATATGATGTTTAAAGGAACGGAAAAGCGGACAGCTAAAGAAATCGCAGAAGCATTTGATTCCATCGGAGGCGATGTGAATGCTTTTACCAGCAAAGAGTATACCTGTATATTTGCGACGGTTCTTGATCAACATGCTGATTACGCTTGGGAAGTTTTATCAGATATGTTTTTACACTCTACATTTGAAGAAGAAGAGTTAGAGAGAGAGAAGAAGGTAATCGCTGAAGAGATAGATATGATTGAAGATACGCCGGATGATATCATCCATGATTATATTCATGAATCCACATTCAAAAATCATCCACTCGAGCAATCCATCTTAGGAACAAAAGATTCTCTCTTTCAAATATCAAGAGATGATCTTTTGAATTATCGTGAAAAATATTACACTGCAGAACGAGTCGTTGTATCTGTTGCAGGAAATCTAACAACCTCACTTTCTGAAAAAGTTTCAGACTCACTAATAGAGCTGCGGAAAGGCGCAGCAGTTGAAGGTTCTTTTTATTCAACTTTTCATCCATCGAATACAATTGTCAAAAAACCATCTCATCAATCACATTTCTGCTTGGGCTATCCTGGTTTATCAATGAACGATGACAAATTATACCGTATGTCAATCTTGGAAAATATATTAGGTGGTAGTATGAGTTCCCGTCTTTTCCAGCAAGTGAGAGAAGAGCATGGATTGGCTTATTCGATTTTTTCCTACCATAGTACATTTATGGATAATGGATTATTGGTTATTTATGGAGGGACAAATCCAGATCAGCTAACTGAAATGGAAGAAATTATTCACTCAATTGTTAAAGACTTTACGACTACTGGTATAAGTGAAAGAGAAATGCGACAGACAAAAGAACAATTAAAGGGACAATTGATTCTAGGCTTAGAGCATTCTAGTAGTCACATGCAAAAAAATGGTCGGATGGAATTACTCGGGTTGCCTTATCAAACTCCAGATGAAATCGTACAAAAAATTGAAGAGGTTTCTCTAGCCGATGTTAATTTATTGGCTGAGCAATTACTGAATACCGAGCCTTCTCGTGCATTGATTCAACCTGAAAACGTATAAATAGAATAGATACGTTAAAGGAGGAGAGTCCATGCGATTTCGAGAACTATCAGGGAAAGAACTGATTGATGCAGATCATGGCACCCGACTGGGCGTTTTAGGGCAGACAGATTTGAATATTAACCCAGTGGACGGAATGGTTGAGGAAATTATCATTCAAGATTATAACTTACTCGGACTGCGAAAAGGAGAGACAGGTACAAAGATTAAGTGGACAGATTTAGAGGTCATTGGTGATGATTTGATTGTTGTCAAACGGAAAACAGAATAACGTGAAAAACAGTGATGTATTTACCGAACCGAGTTGATCAGAGACACGGTTCGGTTTTTTTAATTTATATATAAACGTTTAATGCTGCAATGAAAATACACCATTATAGGAATTCAAAAATGAGCAAATCACACAAAACGGTCTATTACATACGATATATCGAATGAATGACATGGTCTGAGGAGTTGAAAAAATGTTAACAGGTAAGTCAGTTTTATTTGTGGGTGGTGATGCACGTCATCTGGAAATGATGGAACAACTGATCTTGGCGGACGCAGATGTGTATGCCATCGGTTTTGAAGGAGCAAAAGATCAATTGTCCGATGTGAATTTTATCCATGCCGAGCAAGTTTATAAACAAGAACTTTCAGCAGTCGTATTGCCGATAACTGGGTTGGATCAAGATGGCTATGCAGAAGCCCATTATGCAGAAGAGTCCCCACATCTTACAAAAGATTGGTTTAACGAACTGCCGGACGATTGCTTTTTGTTCACCGGAATCATGACCCCCTATCTAAAAGAATTAGAAGCGTTTAAAGGAATGATTGTGCCTTTATTTGAACGAGATGATGTAGCAATCTACAACTCAATTCCAACGGCAGAAGGTACACTCATGTTAGCGATTCAATATACAGACTTCACGATTCATGATTCAAATATTATGATACTAGGTTTCGGAAGAGTCGGAAAAACGTTGGTCCATTCATTTAAAGGGCTAGGAGCAAATGTGTCGGTCTCATCCAGATCGACGATAGATTTAGCAAGAATTTTCGAGTATAACTGCAAGCCCATTCCGTTAGAACAGTTGGATGTGAACCTTCAGGATTGTAATCTTTTGATCAATACAATTCCTGATGTTGTTGTAACGCCCACAATTATTCGCGCACTGCCCGAAAATAGTATGATCATTGATTTAGCTTCCAAACCTGGAGGAGTTGACTTCCGATATGCGAAGCGGATTGGAGTTAAAGCGATTCAGGCGCCAGGATTACCAGGTATCGTCGCGCCGAAGTCTGCAGGTAAGATTTTAGCACATGTCGTTCATCATATTTTGAATGAAGAAGAATAAAACCAACAGGAGTGAATGTTTCATGGATTTAAAAGGTAAACGAATTGGATTTGGATTAACAGGGTCTCACTGCACGTATGAACAGGTATTTCCTCAAATCGAAAAACTCATGGAATTGGGAGCGGAGGTTGTCCCAATCGTTTCTTATACGGTTCAAGAGACGGATACAAAGTTCGGTAATGCAAAGGATCATTTGGAACGAATTAAACAAATTACTGGAAAAGAACTTGTCAAGACAATGCCTGAAGCAGAACCGCTTGGACCGCAAGCGCCACTGGATTGCATGATCATTGCTCCGTTGACTGGAAATTCATTAAGTAAATTTGCGAATGCATTAACGAACACACCGCCACTCATGGCTGCTAAAGCGACATTGCGTAATGGTAGTCCTGTTGTCTTAGCTATTGCAACAAATGATGCACTTGGGTTAAATGCAATGAATTTAGGGAAATTATTGGTGACTAAAAATGTATTTTTTGTCCCGTACGGTCAGGACCATCCTTATAAAAAACCTGATTCACTCGTTTCGCACATGGAATTGATTCCAGAAACGATCGATGAAGCAATCAATGGCAAACAATTACAACCGATTATGCGTAATTATGACATTGTGTGATTCGCTCAGTAATGTGCTAAAATAAAGAAATAAAGAGAATCTTTTGGGGGTTACTACAATGACTAATTCAAACCAATACAATGTAGCAGTAGTTGGCGTTACAGGAGCTGTCGGCCAACGAATTATTGAAATGCTTGAACAGGTTGATTTTCCAGTGAATCAATTGATTCCACTTGCATCAAAACGTTCTGTTGGTAAGACTGTGGATTTTAAAGGTGAATCCATCGAAATTAAAGAAGCACTACCGGAACAATTTGATGATGTCGATATTGCTTTCTTCTCAGCCGGGGGTTCAGTTTCTAAGCAACTGGCTCCGGAGGCTGTTGAACGAGGAGCGGTTGTCATTGACAATACGAGTGCCTATCGAATGGATGAGCAAGTTCCATTGGTCGTACCAGAAGTCAATGAACAGGATATTTTGAACCATCAGGGGATTATTGCTAATCCAAATTGCTCAACCATTCAAATGGTTGCTGCTTTGGAACCAATTCGTCAAAAATATGGCATGAAACGAATTATTGTTTCGACCTATCAGTCTGTTTCTGGCTCAGGAAATCAAGCGATGGATGAATTGACGCATCAATCACAAGCAATGTTGAATAACGAAGAAGTGTTTGCCGAAGTTTTGCCGGTTAAATCGGAGAAAAAACATTTTCCGATAGCTTTTAACGCTTTGCCGCAAATTGATACTTTTGATGAAAATCATTACACACTTGAAGAGATGAAGATGGTAAATGAAACGAAAAAAATTATGCATGACGATGAGCTGCAAGTATCCGCTACGTGTGTACGTTTGCCATTTTATTATTCGCACGCGGAGAGTGTTTATGTTGAAATCGATCATGACAATATTTCCATTGATCAATTTCAAGGCGCATTAAAAGGTGCTCCGGGTGTTGTGTTGCAAGATGACGTTCATCATCAAATTTATCCAACTCCACTTTCTGCAGAAGGAAAAACAGATGTCTTTGTAGGAAGAATCCGTAAAGATCTGGATGTTTCCAATGGTTTTCATCTGTGGGTTGTTTCTGATAACCTACTGAAAGGAGCGGCTTGGAATTCTGTCCAAATCGCACAAAGTTACATTAAATTAGCTAAATAATGGATTGCTCGAGGTGGACTATGAAGTTTTTAGTACAGAAATTCGGAGGTACTTCTGTCCGAAATAAAGAAAGTCGAAAACATGCTATTCGACACATTAAGAAAGCAATTGATGAAGGTTATAAAGTTGTAGTCGTCGTATCGGCCATGGGAAGAAAAGGTGAGCCTTATTCAACAGATACTTTATTAGAGCTCGTTCATTATCCGAATACTCAATTGACTTCCCGTGAAATTGACTTGCTCATGTCTACAGGTGAATTGATCTCATCAATTGTCATGGCAAATGAGTTAAGAGAAAGTGGTCTCATCGCTTCTGCTTTATCCGGTCCACGGGCCGGAATATTAACGACTGACGATCATATGAATGCGAGAGTCAATAAAGTGATACCAGATGAGTTACTGAATTATTTCAAGAGTAACGATGTGATCGTTGTTGCGGGCTTTCAAGGGGAAGATGCGAATGGCGATATTACGACGCTAGGGCGTGGTGGATCAGATACATCCGCAGTAGCTCTCGGAGCAGCGCTCGAAGCGGAATTCGTCGATATTTTTACAGACGTGGATGGAATTAAAACGGCCGATCCGGTCATCGTCAAAAATGCAAAGACATTAAAGGTGATGACCTATAATGAAATTGTTCATTTAGCATATGAAGGAAGCAGAGTCATCCACCCGCGAGCTGTTGAGATTGCCATGCAGGAAAAAATTCAGGTGCGTGTTCGTTCAACTTATTTGGAAGATGAAGGCACGCTGGTTACATTCAAGAAAACGCCAGGTTTAGATAGAGGATTCAAAGATCAACTTGTCACAGGGATCGCTCATCAAGCCGGAATTACTCAAATAAAGGTACGAACAAATACATCTAATTCCATGGAACTTCACGATCAGTTGTTGACTGAGTTAGCAGCAGCTGGAGTTTCCGTTGACTTTTTTAATATTTTCTCGAAAGGTATTACATTTACCGTTCCGAATGATAAATTGAAGCGAACAACAGAGATTATCGAACGGTTAGCGGTTGATTATGAGATCAATGAAAATTGTGCAAAAGTTTCAGCAGTAGGAGCTGGCATTCAAGGGGTTCCTGGTGTGGCAGCAAAAGTGGTTTCAGCTCTTGCGGGACAACAAATTCAAATTCTACAATCTGCAGACAGTCACACAACAATTTGGCTTCTCATTAAAGAAACAGATCTTGAAAAAGCCGTGAATGCACTACACGACACATTTTTATTAAATACGTAAGAGAGGGTCGATTGAAAATGAATTTTGGAAACGTACTAACAGCTATGGTTACTCCTTTCAATGAATCGAATGAGTTAGACTTAGAGAAAACGGAACAGCTTGTAGAATATCTTATTGCAAATGGTTCAGACGGCCTCGTTGTTGGTGGTACAACAGGTGAATGGCCTACATTGACAGAAGAGGAAAAACTTCAACTTTTTGAGCAAGTCGTAAAAGTTGTAAACGGACGTGCAAAAGTCATTGCTGGAACGGGTACCAACAGTACAGAGAGTTCAATTGCCATAACGAAAGAAGCATCCAAAACGGGTGTTGATGGAATTATGCTTGTAACACCTTATTACAACAAACCAAGTCAAGAAGGATTGTATCAGCATTTCAAAGCAATCGCTGATGCGACGACATTGCCGATTATGCTTTATAATATTCCAGGACGTTCTGTCGTTGATATGTCGACAGAAACGACAATCAGGCTTTCCAAAATTGATAATATCGTTTGTACGAAAGACGCCACTGGTGATTTAGATCGAATGAGTGAAATTATTGAGCAAACGGACAATGATTTCAGTTTATATTGTGGTGACGATGGATTGACATTACCATCGCTTGCTGTTGGTTCAGCAGGCGTCGTTTCTGTGGCAGCCCATGTCATTGGAAATGAAATGCAAGAAATGGTTTCGGCATTTCAGCAAGGAAATGTGAAGGAAGCAGGCGATCTGCACCGTCAATTGCTACCGAAAATGAAGGCGTGCTTTATGGCTCCTTCACCGGCACCAGTGAAAGCAGCTTTAAACAAGAAAGGCATAAATGTCGGTTCAGTACGGCTGCCGTTATTACCGTTAACTGACGAAGAAGAACAAACATTAAGTAACAGTCTGGGACTATAAGCTTAAAAGATCCTACAGGGTACGATCCTGTAGGATTTTTTACGTAATAGAAGAGCTTTATTTCAAGGAGTATGAATCGAATATTTTCGCACACACTACCGAATAAAGGTGGTGTATATATGAGCGAGCAAGAAAATGAAAAAAATGAAGCACAACCCCAACAGCCAGATGGGGATGGTCCCGAAGAATCATTAGTTGATAAAATTAAACAATTAGGGCAAACCAATGTCCCGTCAGCACCAGATTCCAATATTCATATTTTACCGATTATTGGTCAAATTGAGGGACATCTTCAACTTCCTTCCAAAAATAAAACAACTAAATATGAGCATGTGTTGCCGCAACTTGTTGCCATTGAACAAAATCCGAAAATTGAAGGTGTTATCTTACTGTTAAACACTGTTGGCGGTGATGTGGAAGCAGGTTTGGCATTGTCAGAAATGGTAGCTAGCTTATCCAAGCCAACCGTTTCCATTGTATTAGGCGGTGGTCATAGCATTGGGGTTCCAATAGCAACAAGTGCTGACTTTTCGTTTATCACTGAAACAGCAACGATGACGATTCATCCCATTCGATTGACAGGTTTAGTCATTGGGGTACCGCAAACATTTGAATACTTAGACAAGATGCAAGATAGGGTCATTCGCTTTGTAACAAATCATTCCAATGTAGACGAAGAAAAATTTAAAGAATTGATGTTTGAAAAAGGTAATTTAACACGCGATATTGGAACAAACGTTATTGGCGAGGATGCAGTGAAGTATGGGTTGATCGATGAAGTTGGCGGTGTCAGTGAAGCCATTAAAAAGCTCAATGAATTGATTGATGAGAAAAATGAAGGTCAGGTGATTCAATGATCCATTATACACCTTTAACCTATGAAGAGATCTTTGAAGAAGAGGAAAATGAACAGATTCAATGGGTATCGATGAAACACGCGATGGTAAAGGTGAGAAAAAAAGCTGATTTATCAGGCTATGAAATCGATCAAATGATTTCAACCGATCCCAATGATTATTTAAATCAACAATTGATGCCTGGATCCAATTTCTATTTGTAACTTTTCAACTACTTTCAACACTTCGAGAGTGTGATATAATGAATTAACGACGAAGCAGCCAAGTATGGCTGCTTTACTGATTTATTTCGAGGTGAAGAAAGTGGCAAAGAAGAAAAAGAGAAATAGACGAAAAAATAATCGAAAGTCAAATCTATATTTTGAACTGATTGGACTGGCATTCATCCTATTTGCCATTTTTTCAAGTGGGATTCCGATGATATCGAACGGAGTGATTCCGCATGTTTTAGTAACGTTACTCCAATGGCTGTTTGGCTTTTGGTATATAGTAATTAGCGGATTCATATTCTTTATAGGTATCTACTTATTGATCAAAAGAAAATGGCCGAATTTTAAATCCATTCGGTGGATCGGTTTTTATCTATTATTTGCTTCAATCTTATTATTTACACACGTACAAACATTCGAAACGATTGTACAAGCGACTACTCAAAATATATTCGGGTTAACGTGGGATTACTATGAAGCCTATCAAAATGGAGAAGTAGATTATTCAGCAATCGGCGCAGGTATGACAGGTGCGATATTATTCGTATCTAGTTTTTATCTATTATCTGGTGTAGGTTCAAAAGTTGTCGCAACATTTGCGATCGTTTTTGGCATGATCATGCTGACAGAGAAATCGATCATTGATGTCATTAAAGGGTTTTTCAGTAACGTACAAGCTCGGTTTACAAAGATGCGAGAAAAACGGGCCGAACGAAAAGAAGCAGCCGAGAAGGCCAAAGAAGAAGAATTAGAAATCGAAAAAACGTACGAAGTGACTGACTCAGAACCAAATCCTGTTATTGAAGATTTCCAATCGGCTGAACCAGAGAAAGCTGAACCAGAACCAATGGAAATCGAGACAAATGAATGGACGGAAAATGTAGAAGAACTTCCCGAAGAGGGAGAAGAAGTGATGGCTTTAACGGAGGTAGAGAATGAGTCATACCGGTTACCATCTCTTCAGCTACTTGCAAGTCCAGTCAGTCATTCACAACAGCAAGAGAAATCTCAAATTCAATCCACAGTAAGAAAGCTGGAACAAACTTTCCAAAGTTTTGGTGTGAAAGCTAGAGTTTCGAAAGTGCATGTAGGACCAGCAGTTACTAAATATGAAGTTAATCCTGATATCGGTGTGAAAGTAAGTAAAATTGTCAATTTACACGACGACTTGGCACTTGCTCTTGCTGCGCGCGATATACGTATTGAAGCGCCGATCCCAGGAAAATCAGCGATTGGAATTGAAGTACCAAACTCAGAAGTTGCTCAAGTATCACTCCGTGAAGTAATGCAACCACAGATGAAACCAGAATCCAAACTGCTCTTTGGCTTAGGTCGAGATATTGCTGGTGAATCCATTGCTTCCGAGTTGAATAAAATGCCTCACTTACTGATTGCAGGTGCAACAGGAAGCGGTAAAAGTGTTTGTGTCAATGGTATTATTACGAGTATATTGCTACGCGCAAAACCACATGAAGTGAAAATGATGATGATTGACCCGAAAAAAGTGGAATTGAATGTGTATAATGGCATTCCACATTTGTTGGCTCCTGTTGTAACAGATCCAAAAAAAGCATCGAAAGCATTGAAAAAAATCGTTTCTGAAATGGAAAGAAGATACGATCTGTTTTCGGATACGGCAACGAGAAATATTGAAGGATATAATGAACACGTGGACAAGGTGAATGAAGAAGAAGGTGAAAACCATCCGCACTTGCCATATATCGTTGTATTAATTGATGAATTGGCAGATCTAATGATGGTTGCCTCAAATGAAGTAGAAGATGCAATCACCCGGTTAGCTCAAATGGCAAGGGCCGCTGGAATTCATTTGATCATCGCAACACAACGTCCATCCGTGGATGTCATTACAGGTGTAATCAAAGCGAATATTCCGTCACGAATCGCGTTTAGTGTCTCTTCAGCTACCGATTCACGGACAATTTTAGATGGGAATGGTGCGGAGAAGCTACTCGGTAAAGGAGATATGCTGTTCCTGCCTGTCGGCGCTTCTAAGCCTACAAGGATTCAAGGTGCTTTTCTATCCGATGAAGAAGTCGAACGTGTTGTAGACCATTGCATTACCCAACAAAAAGCACAGTATCAAGAAGAAATGATTCCTGAAGAGACGTCCAAAGATATGGAAGAAGTAGATGACGACCTTTATGACGATGCCGTCCAGTTAATCATTGAAATGCAAAGCGCCAGTGTTTCCATGCTACAACGGAAATTCAGGGTAGGCTATACGAGAGCTGCGAGGCTGATCGATGCCATGGAAGAAAGAGGGATTGTTGGTCCGTATGAAGGAAGCAAGCCAAGAAAAGTACTGGTTAGTCAGCAACCTGAGGAAACATCTATGCAGTAAAACGTACGAAGCTAGTCAAGAAAATTTCTTGACTAGCTTTCTTTGTGGCTTAAAAATATTTGTTAGGTTAAATAGACAATATAGTTTAGATTTTAGGATTCGATGACGGCCGTTGGTGGCAGGCGACCTTAGAGCTTCAGTGTTAAACAGGCTGTCTTCAGTGTTAATTTGCGGAGCTTCAGGGTTAATTCGCGGAGCTTCAGGGTTTATCTGCAAGACTTCAGGGTTAATTTGTGAATCTTCAGGGTTAATCCGCTGTGCTTCAGGGTTAATTCGCAAACCTTCAGGGTTAATCTGCAAACCTTCAATATACGCCCATCGTCATTATCATTTCGTCTCAGCCTCAATTGACTTAGATAACTCATTTATTTTTTCATCTAACTTCACAGAATAATTATTGACCCTCACGTAACGAGATGCTTTATAGTTATGGATGAAGGGAGAATCTCGAAATGAAAGTGAAAGAAGTTGCTGATTTAGTGGGCATCAGTGTACGTACACTCCATCATTATGATGAAATTGGCTTATTGATCCCTGAGGATATGACGCAAGCGGGTTATCGAATATATTCTGAAAAAAATCTTGAACATCTGCAGCAAATTTTATTTTTTAAAGAGCTTGGTTTTTCTTTAAAGAAAATCAAAGAAATCATGGAAAGTCCAACATTCAATCGGCAAGAAGCTTTAACGAAACAACATCAAATGCTTTTAGAAAAAAGAAAGCGAATTGATCAAATGATCTGGACCATTGAAAAAACCATTCAACATTCGAAAGGAGACATAACGATGACAAATGAGGAAAAGTTCAAAGGCTTTGACTTTAGCCATAATCCATATGAAGAAGAAGCTAGAGAAAAGTGGGGTGACAAAGCAGTCGATCAAGCAAATGAAAAAACAAAAAACATGACTACCTTTGACCAAGAAAGGTTTAATGAAATTTTTCGTCGGTTGGCTGAAGTTCGCCATCTGTCACCCGATTCAGAAGAGGTTCAAGAACGAATCCAAGAATGGTTTCAATATTTGAATAAAATAGGAAACTATTCGCTTGATGCATTTAAGGGCTTAGGCCAAATGTACGTGAATGATGAACGATTTACGAAAAACATTGACCAATTCGGTGAAGGCTTGGCCGAATTCATGTGTACTGCGATGAGCGTTTATGCAGACCGAAATAAAAAATAGATTCGTGTTGATTTTTAATTCGCATACGTCCTATAGGTAAAGTGCTCCGACGATCAACCATATGAAGCCGCCGAATAACTGGGCGAAGCCATCGAAAACGCAAGCGAAGCCGCCGAAAAACGGAGAGAAGCCATCGAAAAACGGAGAGAAGCCATCGAAAAACCAGGTGAAGCCGTCGAAAACCCAAGCAAAGCCGCCGATAAATCGTGGAGAAACTGATCATGAATCATCAACAACGGACTTCAACAAAAAAATAAAATGACCAACAAGCAAAACTTTCCGTACCAACAAATTCGTTTCGGCGAAATATACATGACAAATCCTTTGCAAATCGCCCGTGTAGTATGAAACGATTGTTTCATGTAAACTATAGGTTATGAAGGATAAAGGAGGATGTATATGTCGCAGGTAACAGAACAAACCATCAAAAAAGACAATTATTCAATTCATTTAATTGATACGAAAAAATTTAAAACAAATACGATTGCATTAAAATTCACACGTCCACTGAAGCGTGAGAATATTACAGAACGTGCACTTCTTCCGTTTGTTTTACAGAAAGGTACAGAAAAATATCCGACGGAAAGAGCGTTACGACAGCAGCTTGACGAACTGTACGGCGCTAAATTCAGCATTTACGGAGCCAAAAAAGGTGAAAATCACATTGTTACTTTTGTATTGGACATACCAAATGAAAAATTCATTAAAGATGAAGAGACGCTAACCAAGGAAGGGCTTCAATTTTTGAGTGATGTACTTACCAAGCCCAAGGCTAAAGATCAGGCGTTCGATGAAACATTGGTTGAGAAAGAAAAAGACACATTAAAAAATAAAATCCAATCGATCATTGATGAAAAAATGCAGTATGCCAATATGCGTTTAATCGATGAAATGTGTGAAGACGAAGCATTTGGCATTCATTCACATGGCTATTTAGAGGACCTTCCGCAGTTAGATGGAAAAAGCTTATATGAAACTTATCAACAGATGCTCACAGAGGATCGCTTGGATGTTTTCGCAGTAGGTGATTTTAACAACGAACAGATGGAAAAAGATATCGAGGAAAATCTTACGTTTACAAGAAACCCACGATTATCAATTGTTCGTTCAGAACCAATCTTGCCGGAAAAAGTAGATACCATTACAGAAAAACAAAAAATTCAGCAAGCAAAGCTTCATATGGGCTTTCGCACAGGTGTTCATTTTTCTGACGACAATTTCCCTGCTCTTCAAGTTTTCAATGGAATCTTTGGTGGTTATCCTCATTCCAAGTTATTCTTGAACGTTCGAGAAAAACATTCTTTGGCTTATTATGCTGCTTCCCGCTTCGAAAGCAATAAAGGTCTGTTGTTTGTTTTCAGTGGGATTGCCCCTGAAAAATATGAACAAGCGAGAGAGATTATTGAAGCACAGCATCAGGCAATCAGTGAAGGTGAAATTACAGACAAAGAGATCGATCAGACCAAAAAAGCAATCACCAACCAGTTGAAAGAAACATTAGATCGTTCAACAGGAATCATCGAATTGTTTCACCAGCAAGTGATCGGTGGGAAGTCTGAAGATCCACAAGCCATCGCTGAAGCCATTCAATCTGTTACGAAAGAAGATGTTGTTGCCGTTTCAAAACAAATCCAATTAGACACGGTTTACTTTTTGACTGCTGAGAATGGAGGGGAAGAAGTATGAAAGAACTGAATATACCTCGAATCAATGAAACAATCTATCAAGAGACATTGCCGAATGGGTTAACGGTCTTTTATTATCCTAAAGAAGATTTTGAAAAAACGTTCGCTATTTTCTCGACCAATTACGGGTCAATCGATCAAAAATTCACGCCATTAAACAGTGATGAGTTCACTCAAGTGCCTGATGGGATTGCCCATTTCTTAGAGCATAAGATGTTTGAAAAAGAAGATGGCGATGTATTTCAGCACTTTTCAGAGCGAGGGGCTTCAGCTAACGCATTTACGTCATTTACTCAAACAGCCTATTTATTTTCCAGTACGGAAGATGAGGAACGAAATGTTGAAACCTTGCTCGATTTTGTCCAAGATCCTTACTTCACTGAACAAACGGTGGAAAAAGAAAAAGGAATTATTGAACAAGAAATCCGGATGTATGATGACCAGTCAGATTGGCGTTTATTCTTTGGAACGCTCCAATCCATGTTTGAAAAACATCCGGTACGAATCGATATCGCGGGAACAGTAGACTCAATCTACACGATTACCCATGACGACTTATATTTATGTTATGAAACATTTTATCATCCATCGAACATGTCTCTCTTTGTCATCGGGAACTTTTCTTTACAAGAGATGGCTGAATTAGTCAGAAACAACCAAGCAAAGAAAGAATTTGCACCGATTGAGGAAATAAAACGGGACTACGGTGATGAAAAAGATCCGGTTTTCAAGAAAAAAGAAGTCATCCATATGCCTGTACAAACACCTAAATGTATGGTCGGAATCAAAGATAAAAAAGAACAGCTTCAAACGAATGAATTACTGAAGAATGAGCTTGTCCGTGAACTTGTGATGGATTTGTATTTCTCTAAAAGCGGAAAGTATTTTGAAGAGCTATACAATGAAGGGTTAGTCATGGAAACCTTACGTCTTGAGGCGTATATGGAAAAATCATTCGGAGTGACAATGATTGGCGGAAGAACACTTAAACCAGAAGAATTCAGTGAACGTGTCATCGACATGTTGTTGAACTTAAAAAATACAACCGTGTCAGAGGAAGAGTTTGCCAGAATGAAAAAAAGAAAATACGGTGAATTAATTCGTGACTTCAATGAATTAGAGGGTACAGCTAACCAAATCATTCACTATCATGATCTTTCTGTCGATTATCGAAATATTTTCGAGACATTGGAGAACTTGACAAGAGACGATATGAAAGAAGTAATTGACGGATGGATTGATGAGGACCAAATGACCGTTTGTATGATCTTACCGGAAGAGGAATAATGATGAGAGAAACTGTTCTTGTTATTGGAGCGAGCAGTGATTTGGCTCAAGAAGCCATTCATAGCTTGGCTCATCCTTCAAGACAATTTATCCTGCATTACCACGAAAATAATGAAGCGATCGAGAAAACCATGTCTTTATTAGATGAAGATCAAGTCATTATGAGTGTTCAGGCAAATCTCACGGATGAAACAGAAATTCATCAATTAATCGAATCCATCCCATTTCAAATATACGGTATATTGTTTGCTCAAGGTCGTAGTTATCATGAGCTATTAACAGAATCGTCAGCTGAAAAGATGGATGAGCAATATAAGATACATGTGAAATCAACGATGTTGATCGCGAAAGCCTTTATACCTCAAATGATTGCTCGTAAAGAAGGTAATATCGTGGTGATCTCCTCAATTTGGGGCGAATTAGGTGCGAGTAATGAATCGGTTTATGCGGCGATGAAAGGCGCCCAAATTGCATGGATGAAGTCCATCGCAAAAGAAGTAGGGCCTTCAAAAATCCGAGTGAATGCCGTGACACCTGGCTTAATTGATACGAAAATGAATAAACTTATTCCAGTGGAAGACCAGGAAGAGTGGACAAATCAAGTGCCTTTACAACGGGCTGGTCAACCAAAAGATGTAGCAAACTTAATCCGCTTCCTTTTTTCGAGTGAAAGCAAGTATGTCCATGGACAAGTCCTTCGATTAAGTGGAGGTTTATAAATAATTTTCATGTATAAGGTTTCATCTTCCGTAGAAAATATAGGTGAAGAATAGTAAAGGAGGATGAACCATGTCCATAATGGATAACTTCGATCAATGGAAGGATTTCTTAGGTGACCGTCTTAATCAAGCGCAGGATAAAGGAATGCAACAAGATACCATCAACAACCTAGCTTACGAAATAGGTGAGCACTTAGCATCTAAAGTTGATGCAAAAAACGATGAAGAAGCAATTCTTCGTGACCTTTGGAATGTTGCTTCCGAAGAAGAAAGACGTACGATGGCTAGCATGATGGTAAAGCTAGTTCAAAATCAATAAACAACCCACTAGCCCGGAAAATGATATCCTAGTCATTTTTCGGGTTTTTTATAAAGAATAGTAAGGGTTAATCATTCTTTTGTAATTTACCTGTACTTGAATCAATTTGATCAATTAGAGTACTCGTTATCTGTGAAGAACACAAACGTTGTTATAAGAGTCTCGATGCCGGGGTTGGAAACGAGAGTCTGAATTCGGTTGAATGGACGACGCCTAATCACCTGGACCAGAAGCGAAGGTCAAATTTCGGTTGAATAGAGAGCATCTAATCACCCGGACCAGAAGCGAGAGTCAAACTTCGGTCGAATAGAGAGCATCTAATCACCCGAATCGGAAGTGAGATTCAAATCCCGGTCGAATAGAGAGCGCCTAATCACCCGGATCGGAAGTGAGATTCGAATTTCGGTTGAATAGATCGGGTATTTGGTAGGTAACCAGCCAATCATGCGTACAATTATATAGTGAGTAAAACAGTACAAGGCTTTACGGAGAAGCCTTCATATCGAAGACCTGTTCAACTGAACTATACAACTATGATTCAATAGCAAATTATGAGAATCGCTGAACGTATTCCAACAAACACAAACTGCACACCTAAAAACAATCTTAAAATATCACAACTCTTTAATTAAAAAAGATTGATCCACATAGAAAATTCCATGATAAAAAAGTACATGTACTAGGGCGAAAGAAGTGAAATTGAAAGTTTTTTTAAAAATAAAGAGGGAATATTATTAATATGCTTTATCTAGTTGCTAAAATAATTTATGATAATAGATAGTGTACTTCTTGATTACCTGGGGAAAAAGGGTGTTTAGAGATGACGGACGATCGAAAAGATTGGTATTTTGAATATGAAATTTTGCATAATCGACCTGGTTTACTCGGTGATATTGCATCCTTGATGGGAATGCTTTCCATTAACATTATTATGATTAATGGTGTTGAAGATGCTCGCCGTGGTATGCTCCTACTAAGTAGAGATGATCGACAAATCAAGCGTTTACGCATCATTCTGGATATTATGGAAACGATTGAAGTACGTAAACTTAGACGACCGAAACTTCGTGATAAACTAGCCGTCATGCATGGCAGATACATAAAAAGTGATTCGGATGACAAAAAAACGTTTCGCTTTGTTCGTGATGAATTAGGTGTGCTTGTTGACTTCATGGCTGAACTGTTTAACAAAGGTGGCCATGTGCTTATTGGAATTCGTGGTATGCCGCGTGTCGGTAAAACGGAATCCATTGTCGCAGCAAGTGTTTCTGCCAATAAGAGATGGTTGTTTCTTTCCAGTACGTTGTTAAAGCAAACTGTACGTACTAAATTGATGAAGGATGAGTATTCTACGGATAATGTTTTTATTATTGACGGAGTTGTTTCAGCAAAGCAATTTGGTGAGGATCACTGGAGAGTATTACGTGAAGTGATGCAAATACCTGCGGTGAAAGTTGTTGAACACCCGGATATATTTGTACAGCAATCGGATTACACATTGGATGACTTTGATTATTTTATTGAATTGCGAAGTGATACCGATCAAGAGATCACTTACAAAAGTCTTGAACCTGATCAAAGTGATGAATTTTCAATGTTTGACTTTTAAAGTGGACGGTGGATAGCTATGGAAATCGGTAAAAGATTACAAGAAGAACGGTTAAATCAGGGTATTTCGCTTGAAGAAGTAAAAAGTGAAACGAAAATTCAGACCCGTTACTTAACCGCAATCGAAGAAAATGATTGGAGTAAAATGCCGGGAAATTTTTATGTGCGTGCTTTTATACGTGAATATGCTGAAGTTCTAGGAATCGATTCCACTTCGCTGTTAGAAGAACATAAAAATGAACTGCCTCAGACGGATGATGTGTCGTATGAATATGTTTCTACACCTTCACGAAAAGATTCCAGAAGTGGTAATAATGCCTTTTTTTCTTTTCTCCCAAAGTTATTGGTATTTGTTCTGGTGATTGGAATTATTTTTGGCATTTGGTATTCGTATGTGAATTATATCCATCCCGCCTTAACGAAGGATGAAGATTCTACAGGAAGTGAAGAAGGTTCGGAAATTATAGCCCCTGACACGGAGGAAGAAAAATCAACTGATGAATCTGCCGACAAAGACACGACAGATGGTGATGAGTCATCCGACCAATCAGGAGATGGAAATGAGGAACAACCTGAAAAGACAGAGCAGCCTAGCCTTTCTGTCGAAGAAGTAGATGAGGATGCAGCAACGCCATTGACGACAGTTCGTTTGACTGAAGCGGAAAATTTGGAGCTTGAATTTGAAATTGATGGTGAAACATATTTATGGGTTCACGGGTTAGAAGATGGACAAGTAGTTGAAAAGTATGGAGATGAACGAGTTTACACATCTGATGATTCGCCGTTAACAATAGATGCATCTGGGTCGAATCTTGTCGAGCTGAATATCGGTAAAGCTTCTGTCGTTAACCTATCCATCAATGGTGTTGAATTTGATTATCCAATCGATGCAAATGAAGAAGTCCATCAAAAAATCCACATACTCTGGGAACCTTCAGCATCGTAAGCTTATCGTGATTAACGTTCGATCCTTTGCCTAAAGCAAAGGATTCCTTTTTTATAATTAAATATAGAAGAAACAAACTTGGAGGAAGATTGTATGAATATACCTAATAAAATTACGCTTTCACGAATTTTTATGATTCCATTATTCATTATTTTGCTTGTTGTGCCATTTGATTGGAGTACATATTCAATAGGTGCAATGTCCCTTCCTTTATCACACATGTTGGCTGGGATCTTATTTATCATTGCCTCAGTCACAGATTGGGTCGATGGATATTACGCCCGTAAATATAATTTGATTACAAACTTAGGGAAATTTTTAGACCCATTAGCTGACAAATTACTAGTTTCGGCGGCTTTGATTTGTTTAGTCGAGTTAGGAATGGCTGAGGCATGGTTGGTCATCTTGATTATCAGCCGTGAATTTGCAGTAACCGGTCTTCGTTTAGTGGCAGCCGGTGAAGGAATTGTGCTTGCTGCAAGTAATATGGGAAAGTTGAAAACGGTATTGCAAATTAGTGCAACAGCCTTTTTATTGCTTCATCATTTTCCTTTCTCTTATTTGGATTTTCCCATCGGAACCATACTTCTATATTTGGCCGCTTTCGTTACCGTTCTCTCCGGGGTGGAGTATTTCATGAAAAACTGGCATGTAATGAGGGATTCTAAATGAGTCACGAAAAAACATGTGAAATTATATCCGTTGGCACAGAATTGCTACTTGGCCAGATTGATGACACGAATGCAACTTGGTTGTCGGAAAAGATGGCGACACTTGGTTTAAACGTTTACCATCGTCAAACAATTGGTGATAATCGAAAACGGTTATATGAAGCCTTCAAACTCGCTCAAAGCCGATCAGATCTTGTAATCGTCACTGGAGGCCTCGGACCGACAGATGATGATTTAACACGTGATGCAGCTTGTGACCTATTCGGTTGTTCGCTGGAAACCGACTTAGATACGATGAAAAAGATAGAGGATTTCTATCAGAAACGTGAAATGAAAATGACGGAAAACAATCGAAAACAAGCCCTTTCATTTTCGGGTGCTACTGTTTTTCAAAATGAAGTTGGCATGGCTCCGGGCTTATGTTACCGACACGAAGAAACCGTATGGTATTTCCTACCCGGGGTACCTACGGAAATGAAATGGCTTGTCAATCACCGTCTAATTCCTGACTTGTATGCACGTGATTTCTTGCAATATCAACTGTATAGTCGTGAGTTGAATTTTCAAGGGATTGGCGAATCGACTATTGAATCCGAATTAATCGACCTTATTCGTGAGCAATCAAATCCAACGATTGCACCACTTGCTGGTGATGGCCATGTTACGATTCGGTTGACAGCAAAAAGTGTTTCAAAAGAAGAAGCCGATCAGTTACTGGATCGTTTACAGGAACAAATCCTATCTCGTGTTTCAAATTACTACGTCGGCGATCGACCGAACACGTTGGAAAGACAGCTCATTGGAAAATTACGCGACAAACAGCTGACATTCTCAGCTTGCGAAAGTATTACAGGTGGACTTTTTGCATCTCAAATCGTTTCTGAATCGGGTGCATCAGACGTTTTTCGAGGTGCGGTCGTATCTTATACGAATGAAGTCAAGCAGCATGTTGTTAACATTCCAAAAGAAATTTTAGAACGTTTTGGAGCTGTCAGTGAGGAATGTGCTCGTTCGATGGCAGAGAGATCAAGAGTGTTAATGGGTTCAGACTTGTCCATTAGCTTTACAGGTGTTGCTGGAAATGAACCTGTCGATGGTCATTCAAACGGAACTGTTTTCATAGCTGTTTCCAGTAAAGAAGGGCCGACTCTTTGTGAAAAATTAAACTTGACCGGTAAGCGAAATGAAATTCGACAACAAGCGACGAAGCAAGGTTTAAAATTTTTTCTAAACTATATAAAAATCAATTACCCCAACTAGAAAACGCCGTTTTCTCCTACAGATAACCATGTTTTCTCTAGGAGAAAACGGCAGAACAGATATTCGCTTTTTTGTTGGCAAAATGCTAAAATCATAGTATGATAGAGTTAGTTAAATGAAGGGGGAAAATTAATGAGTGAGCGTAAACAAGCACTTGATATGGCTTTAAAGCAAATAGAGAAGCAATTTGGTAAAGGTTCCATCATGAAATTAGGCGAAAGTGAAGGACAGAGAGTTTCAACGGTATCTTCTGGTTCACTAAGTTTAGATATTGCACTTGGTGTTGGCGGTTATCCACGCGGAAGAATTGTTGAAATCTATGGTCCAGAATCTTCTGGTAAAACAACTGTTGCTTTGCATGCGATTGCAGAAGCACAAAAGCAGGGAGGACAAGCAGCATTTATCGATGCGGAGCACGCGCTTGATCCTGTCTATGCGAAGAATCTAGGTGTAGATATTGATGAATTATTATTATCACAACCAGATACAGGTGAACAAGCACTTGAGATTGCTGAGGCATTAGTCCGTAGTGGAGCAATCGATATTGTTGTCATTGACTCCGTTGCTGCTTTGGTACCGAAAGCTGAAATTGAGGGAGAGATGGGCGATGCGCACGTCGGTCTTCAAGCTCGTTTAATGTCCCAGGCATTAAGAAAGCTTTCCGGTGCAATCAATAAGTCGAAAACGACAGCGATATTCATTAACCAAATTCGTGAAAAAGTAGGCGTAATGTTCGGAAATCCTGAAACAACACCTGGTGGACGGGCATTAAAATTCTATTCTTCTGTTCGATTAGAAGTTCGACGGGCTGAAACGTTGAAACAAGGTAATGAAATGGTCGGGAACAAAACGCGTCTTAAAGTCGTTAAGAATAAGGTAGCCCCACCATTCCGTCAAGCTGAAGTGGATATTATGTATGGAAAAGGAATTTCTAAAGAAGGAGAAGTCCTTGATTTAGGAACGGATCAAGATATCGTCGAGAAAAGCGGGTCATGGTATTCTTATCAAGGCGAGAAACTTGGACAAGGTAGAGAAAATGCGAAACAATTCTTCTTGGATAATCCAGATATCTATGAAAGCGTGTATGATGAATTACGAGATGCCTACAATATATCTGGCAAAGAACCTGATGAGGAACAAGCAGAAGATCAGGAAGAGCTAGATTTAAACTAGTCATCCTAATTTAGTGTAAGAATAAACGAAAAGAAGCTGTTCTTTAATATAAAGTAGTTCAGTTTTAGTGTGCAAACCTTCAATTTGCCCTTCAATTGAACTACTTTTTTTGTCTTTTTTAGGGAAAACCATATCGATAAAAGTGAAGGATTGAACTCAATTACAAACAATTGATTTTGTTGAACTAAAGAAATCACAAAATCTTTTGTCGAAATTGTTGTACGATTTCGGAGGTTTCCTTGACATGATTTATGGACAGGCTTAAAATGAAAGTGTATAATTTTCATTTTTTAAGTCAAAAAATGATGACAAGATTGTACATTACCGACTGAAACAAAACAATTGGATCAATTGAAAAAAATGAATAGCAAGAGGAGGTGAACGTATGGATAGTTTACCGATCATTATCATCTCCATTTTGCTTGCTTTAGTTGTCGGTACTGTTGTTGGGTATCTTATTCGTAAGAAGATTGCAGAAGCGAAAATTTCTAGTGCTGAAGAGCTTGCTAAACAAATTGTCGAAGAAGGTGAGCGGAACGCAGAATCAGCGAAACGTGAAGCGCTGTTAGAAGCGAAAGACGAAAATCACCAATTGCGTCAAGAGCAAGAACAAGAGTTACGCGAAAGACGTTCAGAAATCCAGAAACAAGAGAATCGTCTGATGCTCAAGGAAGAAACCCTTGATCGTAAAAGTGAAACTTTGGATAAACGTGAGCTGATGTTAGAAGAAAAAGAAGAATCCTTGACAGAAAAACAACAACAACTTAATAAAGCGGAAAGCAAAGTGGAAGAAATGGTTGCTGAACAGCAGAAAGAACTGGAACGTATTTCAGGCTTTACGGAAGAAGAAGCACGTCAAATCATTCTTGATCGAGTAGAAAAAGAAATGGCGCATGAAACGGCATTATTGATTAAACGTGAAGAAACGAAAGCCAAGGAGCAAGCGGATAAGAAAGCAAAAGAGCTGCTCTCCTTAGCAATCCAGCGCTGTGCAGCAGATCATGTATCGGAAACGACTGTGTCTGTCGTCAACTTGCCTAATGATGAAATGAAAGGACGAATCATTGGTAGGGAAGGACGAAATATCCGTACTTTGGAAACATTGACTGGTATTGACCTAATTATTGATGATACACCAGAAGCGGTAATATTATCTGGCTTCGACCCAGTACGCAGAGAAATTGCGCGCATAGCGCTTGAAAATCTCGTTCAGGACGGAAGAATCCACCCAGCTCGAATTGAAGAGATGGTGGAGAAATCCCGCCGCGAAGTCGATGACTATATCCGTGAGGTTGGTGAAGAGGCTACGTTCGAAATTGGTGCACATGGAATACATCCTGATCTCATCAAAATCATCGGCCGATTAAACTACCGTACAAGTTATGGTCAGAACGTCTTAAAGCACTCATTAGAAGTAGCCTATTTATCAGGACTTCTAGCCGCAGAGCTTGGTGAAGACGAGCAACTTGCCAGACGAGCTGGTTTATTGCATGATATCGGAAAAGCCGTGGATCATGAAGTAGAAGGCAGTCACGTTGAAATTGGTAAGGAAATCGCTCAGAAGTATAAAGAACACCCTGTTGTCATCAATGCGATTGCATCTCACCATGGTGATGAGGAACCGACAAGCATCATTTCCGTATTAGTGGCTGCTGCTGATGCTCTATCAGCTGCTCGCCCAGGAGCAAGAAGTGAGTCGTTGGAAAACTATATTAAACGACTTGAAAAATTAGAATCGATTGCCGATTCTTATGAAGGTGTCGAAAAATCATTTGCCATTCAGGCTGGACGTGAAGTTCGAATTATGGTCCGCCCAGATGATATCGATGATGCAACAGCTATTCAATTAGCAAGAGAGATTCGTAAACAGATCGAAGAAGGTCTGGAGTATCCAGGTCACATCAAAGTAACAGTCATCCGTGAAACACGCGTTGTTGAATACGCAAAATAAGCAAAATGCCAAAAGACTGACGAAAGTTCAGCGCTTTTGGCATTTTTTAACCTTAATGATGATTACATTGAAAAACGTCTAGGTGTAGTACATAAATCACACCTATCAATCTTTTGACTCACTAATCAGATTATGCAACGATAAATGTATTGAACGGTAGAAAGGAAATTGAAAATGAACATTTTGTTTATCGGTGATGTTGTTGGCAAACCAGGACGAACAGCATTAAAAGAACATTTACCTAATTTAAAGAAAGAATACAAAGCAGATTTAACTATTGTGAATGGAGAAAACGCGGCTCACGGTAAGGGTCTTACGAAACCCATCTACCATAACTTCCTTGAGTGGGGCGCGGATATGATCACGATGGGTAACCATACGTTCGATAAAAAAGAGATATTCGATTTTATTGATGATGCCGATCGGATTGTTCGACCTGCAAATTACCCAACAGGAACACCTGGAATTGGTATGCGATTTATGAACATTCATGACAAGGTAGTTGCAGTCATTAATATCCAAGGACGAACTTTTTTACCTCCATTGGACGACCCATTTCAAGTGATTGATACGCTAATTGAGAAGGCTAAAAAACGAACTTCAATTATATTCGTCGATTTTCATGCGGAAGCGACGAGTGAAAAACAGGCTTTTGGTTGGTATCTAGATGGTCGTGTGAGTTGTGTGGTTGGCACACATACCCATGTCCAAACATCAGATGAACGAATATTGCCTAAGGGTACTGCTTTCATTACCGATGTCGGTATGACGGGTCCTTATGACAGTGTGATAGGGACAGAAATCGAATCTGTTATTAGAAGATTCAGAACATCCTTACCTGTCCGCTTTGAAGTACCGGAAACCAATCGAACTGTTCTCAGTGGAGTCATCGTTTCAGTTGAAGAATCAACGGGTATAGCTAAGCGTATAAAGCGAATACTGATTAATGATGACCATATTAAATTTAGTTGAATATTTGAATTTTTCGGACAAGTGATTCATAATTAATGTAATAGGTTCCAGTCATGATGAATAGATTAGTGATGAAATCAATTTAGCTGATGAAGGAGGAACTAGTAATGGAAATACTCAAAGTTTCAGCAAAATCGAATCCAAACTCTGTAGCAGGTGCTTTAGCAAACGTGCTTCGTGAACGAGGTTCAGCAGAAATTCAAGCAATTGGTGCCGGAGCATTGAATCAAGCTGTGAAAGCAGTAGCCATTGCAAGAGGATTTGTCGCTCCTAGTGGCGTTGACTTAATTTGTATACCAGCCTTTACAGACATCATGATTGACCAAGAAGAACGAACAGCAATCAAGTTAATTGTAGAACCTAGATAATTAAAAGATAGTACGAAATTATTTGAATCACTGACTGGCATTGAAACTATATTTCAATGCCAGTTTTAATTATGAGATGATAAATGTGTCGATTTTCTCACATTTCCTTTGTAACTGTCATGATTGTGTTGTTAAAATAAGATAAAGTCGATATACTGTTAACATGTACGAATGACCATATAAGTTCGTTGAGATAGATTTTTTATTGAAAGGAGATTCATTATGAATGAAAAACAGCGAAAAGAGCTGAATCAAGTGAATCCAGTCGATCCTGCCGAAAAGAATGAGCAGGATAACTTGTCGCGTATAAAAGAAAAAACTTCAGATGATTTTATGAAATATTTTGAAGCGACCTATGAACCACCAAATATGAAAAAAGCCAAAAAACGGCTGAAGAAAGAAGTCCAATACCATGATGATTTTGAAATTCCAGAAGAATTAGCAAGTATCGGTGAAGGGCGTAAATTTCTGATCCGTACATATGGCTGTCAAATGAATGAACATGACACAGAAGTCATGTCAGGAATTTTGACAGAAATGGGATTTGAGGCAACGACAGAAACAAAAGAAGCGGATATCATCTTGCTGAATACTTGTGCAATCCGGGAAAATGCTGAAAATAAGGTTTTTGGTGAAATCGGTCACCTCAAACCATTGAAAATGGAAAACCCGGATTTAATTATTGGTGTATGCGGATGTATGTCACAAGAGGAGTCTGTCGTTAACAAGATTCTTAAAAAATACCAATACGTGGACTTGATTTTCGGTACGCATAATATTCATCGTCTACCACAACTTGTTCAAAATGCTTATATGAGTAAGGAAATGGTTGTCGAAGTGTGGTCTAAAGAAGGCGACATTATTGAAAACATGCCAAAACGACGTCACGGAAAAATCAAAGCTTGGGTAAATATCATGTATGGTTGTGATAAGTTTTGTACGTATTGCATTGTGCCTTATACGCGTGGTAAAGAGCGGAGCCGACGTCCAGAAGATATTATTCAAGAAATTCGCCATTTAGCCGCACAAGGGTACAAGGAAGTTACATTGCTGGGCCAAAACGTTAACGCTTATGGCAAAGATTTGGATATCGATTACGGTCTAGGCGACCTGATGGATGAAATTCGTAAAATCGATATTCCACGCGTGAAGTTTACCACTTCCCATCCACGTGATTTTGATGATCGATTAATTGAAGTGTTGGCTAAAGGCGGCAATTTAATGCCTTATATCCACCTACCTGTTCAATCAGGAAGCTCAGACATTTTACGTGTCATGGCACGTCGTTATACCCGTGAAAACTATTTGGAATTGGTGCGAAAAATTAAAGAAACAATTCCGAATGCAGCATTGACAACCGATATTATCGTTGGTTTTCCGAATGAGACGAATGAACAATTTGAAGAAACGCTTTCTCTCTACCATGAGGTCGGATTTGAAGGTGCATACACGTTTATTTATTCACCACGTGAAGGAACACCTTCTGCCAGAATCGATGATAAAATTTCTATGGATGAGAAAAAAGAACGTCTACAACGTTTGAATGCAATCGTTAATGAATATTCACTTAAAGCGATGGAGAAATATCAAGATAAAACAGTAAAAGTACTTGTAGAAGGCACGAGTAAAAAGAACGATGAAGTCTTAGCGGGTTATACAGAAAGAGGGAAACTCGTCAATTTCGAGGGACCAAAATCGGCTATTGGAGAAATCGTTGAAGTTAAAATAACAAATACGAAAACTTGGTCACTTGATGGTACAATGGTAGAAAAAGCAGCGAGTGAACAAGTAGAGGTGATTTAAATGGCAGAATATACAAGAAAACAAGTAATTGAAGAAGCACAAGAGTTAGCGAAAAAGCTTTCAAAAATCGAAGAGATCGATCGCTTCAGACAATTAGAAATTAAAATAAACGAAAATAAAAAGGTCCAAGCTCATATTGCGAAAATCAAAGCATTACAAAAACAAGCCGTTAATTTGCAACACTATGATAAACATGGTGCACTTGAGCAAGTTGAAGCTGAATTGGATCGCTATCAAAAAGAATTGGATGAAATCCCGATCGTTCAAGAATTTAAAGACTCTCAAGTTGTCGTCAATGACATTTTGCAACGTGTGACAAAAACAATTGCAGATGAAGTGACGAATGAAATTGTTGGCGAGTCTGATGAAGATGTGCATGCATGTGAAGCTAATCGTAATTAATTTTAGCATTAGCTAGTTTCTTATTCGAGTAGTTCAGTTAGAAGCAACTTTAACGAGTGCTTCTAATTTGAACTACTTTTTTCTTAATTAAAATTCTGAAGTAATTGGAAGATGAACACTCGTCAAATTCTCTTACCGAGAAAGGATGTACGCATGAATTATCGAATCGTCATCATTAGTTTGTTAGTTGTTCTCTTGATGGGTGCCTGTACTTCTGATAATGATCCTTCAACTGAAAAAGACACCCAAGTATATCAATTGGAAAATGTGTATCAGTGGTTAAATGACTCGAATTTATTGGACGGAGAAGACGAAGATGTGACGACTAACTATACGGAAAATTATCAAGGAATCACAGAAGCTGTCCGTATTGGTGATATAACCATTTTTGAATTTAAAGAACCTAAATATACTGAGCAGTTTGAAGAGATTCCATTTGCGGTGACAAAAGAAAATATCGGTGTGTTTGTATCTGGATTTAGCTCTGAAATCGATGGTGTCCAAAAGGTTTTGGAGGCCCGGGAGGCTGTTGAGGGTTTACATAAAGGTTATTACATGTCTGCAGAGCAACAAGTTTTTGTTGAATCATTCAGAAATCAAAAGCTGAATCGTTTTGATACGTTTACTGAGCATTTTTATTCTTTAGATGAGGACATTCACCAGGATACGTTCGACCGCTTTCTGTACAATGAGTCAGTCGAATGGCGAGGTGTGGTTGTACAAAGTGGCTCAGATTTATTTACCTCAGGGGATACCGAGTTTATGATTTACAGTGGAGATGATGACGTGGAAGATTGGGAGGGCATGCAGTCAATTCAAAATGATTTGTTGCCTTTCATGTTTGAAGCTCATTCGATTGCTCGCCCATTTGAGATTGAACATAAAAAATATGAACGTGGAGAATCAATTACGATCAGCGGACAACTGTCTGAGCAAGGTAGCCAATCGAAGAACAAACCCTGGAAACTTCGAAACTTTTCGATTATCGACTAACGGTTCACCATCATTGCATTTAAGCTGTTCTTTTAATTGGATTCGTCGTTCATATAAATTTCTCTTCCTTTAAATCACCTTTTCTTAGGCATTGTCATAATTATAAAAGAACAATAGCCTAAACCTTAACAAGAATCACAACAAACACCCAGGCAGCATAAGATAAAGTGGCTTGATTAAAGGAGGAGGAATGTTAATGAGTGATCGTGAATATCGTGAAATTATCACGAAGGCTGTTTGCGGCAAAGGAAAAAAATTCAGTGAAACCTCTCATATGTGTTCACCCAATTATAGACCGAACAGTATCCTTGGTTGCTGGGTCATTAACCACCAATACGAAGCACGTAAACGGGGACATATTGTAGAAGTGAGTGGTTCATATGATATTAACGTATGGTACTCTTACAGCAATAATACGAAAACGGGTGTCATTACTGAGCGAAAACAATACGTTGATAAAGTACCAATTGCAATGAAAGATCGTAATACAATCAGTGATGATTTCGACGTTATTGCAAGAGCAACAAAGCAGCCAAATACGTTAGAATGTGAGATTGCTGAAAAAGGAAATCAAATCAAAGTAGATTTGGAAAGAGAGTTTGTCGTTGATCTCATCGGTGAAACGAAGGTCTGGGCAAAAATCGAACCAGAAGGCTTTGATGAAAATGAAGTAGACTTTGATGACTTAGAGTCCGAATTAGCAGATATTGAAGTGAACGATTAATGGCCGATTCTATCACAAGCAGACTGATCATAATGGTCAGTCTGTTATTTTTTTCATTGATTCAGTTGCTGAAGATTCGAATTCCACTATGCTATAATAAGAGACAGTTAAGCAATTGGGGGACGTAAGAATGACAACATATACACCGATGATGCAACAATATCTGAATATTAAATCCGAATATAAAGATGAATTTCTATTTTTTCGTCTAGGAGATTTTTACGAACTATTTTTTGATGACGCATTAAAAGCAGCGAAGGAACTGGAAATTACACTTACTCAACGGGTTGGAGGACAAGAAGAAAAGATTCCAATGTGCGGTGTTCCTTATCATTCTGCTGAAAATTACATAAAAACGTTAGTCGACCGAGGTTATAAAGTAGCCATTTGTGAGCAAGTGGAAGATCCTAAAATGGCGAAAGGTGTGGTGAAACGAGAAGTCATTCAAGTCATCACTCCTGGTACCATTATGGAAGGAAATATGTTGAAGGAAAACGAGAATAATTACTTGGCCTCGCTGTATCTTTTCGAAGATGACTTCATTGTTTCTTATGTTGATCTTTCCACTGGTGAGTCCTTTGTCAGTAAGGTAAATGGCAATATTAAGGATGTCATTGGAGAACTGTATAATCGTCCAGTAAAAGAAGTCGTTTTACCGACAGATTTTCCAGAGGATTTAAAAGAAACATTGACGCATTATTTAGATGTGACGTTATCGTCTGAGCATGACAATCAAATACCAAAAGAATTTCAGAAACTAGTGACGGGACTTGAAGATACTCGCTTGGTTCATGGGTTCGGGTATTTATTTCAATATATTTTCCGTTCACAAAAACGGTTTCTAGCTCATTTGCAAGCAGTTCAATTCATTGAGTTAAATGATTACATGAAGCTTGACTTGTATTCTAAGCGAAACTTAGAACTGATTGAATCCTTACGAGATCAAAGCAAAAAGGGAACATTGCTATCTGTTTTAGATAAAACGATAACGGCGATGGGTTCTAGAATGTTAAAAAAGTGGATTGACCGCCCATTGCTTTCAAAAGGCCAAATTGCTGAGCGTCATCAACAAGTCCATACGATGATGGAGCACTTTATGGAACGCGATGAACTCCGGGAATCATTAAAAAATGTTTATGATCTCGAACGCTTGGCCGGAAGAATTTCATACGGTAATGTAAACGCGCGTGATTTGTTACAGCTGAAACGTTCACTCGGTGCATTACCGCAGATCAAACAATTATTGAATTTGTTTGATCATCCTTCTGTATCATCATTACTGTCTGAAGTAGAGTCTTACCAAGAAATTTTCGAGATTTTAGACTCTGCACTAGCAGAAAATCCACCTGTTCTCATTACAGAAGGAAACCTGATTAAAGATGGTTACCATAAGCAGTTGGATGAATATCGTGAAGTGAACCGAAACGGTAAGAGTTGGATTGCTGAACTTGAAGCAAAAGAACGAGAAGAAACAGGGATTAAGTCATTGAAAGTCGGATTTAATAAAGTTTTCGGTTACTATATTGAAGTGACAAGAGCAAATCTGGCACATCTTGCTGAAGGTCGTTACGAACGCAAGCAAACGTTGGCGAACGCTGAACGATTTGTGACGCCTGAATTGAAAGAAAAAGAGCGAATGATCTTGGAAGCGCAAGAAAAAAGCACAACGTTGGAATATGAGCTTTTCCTCGAACTTCGTGATCAAATCAAATCTTATATTCCTGCACTTCAAACGCTGGCAGAACAAATTAGTAAAATTGATTGCCTATTAAGTTTTGCGATGGTGAGTGAAGAAAATAACTATACAAAACCTGTGTTGAATGATGAGCAGCAACTTCGTATTCGCGAAGGACGCCACCCAGTCGTCGAACAAGTCATGAAAGAAATGTTTGTACCAAATGACATTCAAATGGATGAATCGACGGACATACTTTTAATTACAGGTCCGAACATGGCCGGAAAAAGTACGTATATGCGCCAAGTTGCTTTAATGATTATTATGAACCAAGTCGGCTGTTTTGTTCCTGCGACTGAAGCGGAAATGCCTGTATTCGATCAAATCTTCACGCGAATCGGAGCCGCTGATGATCTCGTTTCCGGACAAAGTACGTTTATGGTTGAGATGATGGAAGCAGAACATGCCGTTCGCCATGCAACGGAAAGAAGTTTTATTCTACTGGATGAGATCGGGCGTGGGACAAGTACGTATGATGGAATGGCGCTCGCCCAATCGATTGTTGAATATATTCATCAACAAGTTGGTGCTAAAACACTATTCTCTACGCACTATCATGAGCTGACAAGTTTAGATAAGAGTTTATCAAGGTTACGGAATGTTCATGTTGAAGTGGATGAAGAAGACGGGGAAGTGGTCTTTCTTCACCATATCAAGGAAGGTAAAGCAGACAAGAGTTACGGGATTCACGTTGCCAAGCTAGCCGACTTGCCGGAAGATATTATTCAACGAGCTTATCAATTACTTGAATCATTTGAAGCGACTAGTGTTTTAAGAGAAGAGAAACCGCAAAAACAGCTGACACTTTTCGAAGAAGATCAAGGAACACTCCCAGTTACAGCAAATGTTGAAGTCATTGACCGATTGAAAGAAGCCAATTTAATGAAGATGACACCGATGGATGCCATGAATTTACTTTATCAATTAAAAGAAAACCTAGAGTAGAAAGGAGGAGACGATGAATAAAATTGTACAGCTACCGGATGAATTATCGAATAAGATTGCTGCAGGGGAAGTCGTAGAAAGACCTTCTTCTGTTGTCAAAGAGCTTATCGAAAATTCTATTGATGCAGGTAGTAGTTGGATTAAAATCGAACTGGATGAAGCGGGATTACAGTTAATTCGGGTGACAGACGATGGAGAGGGAATGACGGAGGAAGATACTGAGAAGGCTTTCTTTCGTCATGCAACAAGTAAAATTAAAAATGAGCAACAATTATTCCGTGTAAAAACATTAGGATTTCGTGGAGAAGCGCTTGCAAGTATTGCTTCAGTCAGCCATTTGACGATTCGTACGTCTACGGGTGATCAAAGTGGAACGGAAATGAAAATTCATGGCGGAGAGATCATAGAGAAACAAAAGCATACAAAGCGGCGTGGGACGGAAATAACCGTTGAGAATCTATTTTATAATACACCCGCCCGTTTAAAGTATCTGAAAACAGTCCATACTGAAATCGGACATATCATGGACCTAGTGAATCGGATGGCGCTCGCGCATGATGAGATTCGTTTTGAATGTCACCACAATGGCAAACGTATCTTTTTTTCACCAGGAAATAAAAAGTTACTTCAAGTCATTCAACAAATTTACGGAAAAAATGTAGCTCAACAAATGCTTTCTCTAGAAGAAGAGTCATTGGATTACACAATTAGGGGCTATGCCGCCAAACCGGAAGTCACACGATCCAATCGAAATTATATGACATTGATTGTGAACGGTCGATATATCAAAAATTACACGATCAATAAAGCGATATTAGAAGGCTATCATACATTACTTCCGATTGGACGATTTCCTGTCGTCATTCTTAAAATAGATATGGATCCATATTTGATTGATGTGAATGTTCATCCAGCAAAAACGGAAGTTCGTTTCAGTAAAGAAAAAGAGCTTTTCGATGTAGTCAAGCAAGCGGTCTATAATCTGATGCACGCCCAACGATTAATCCCGGATGTGTCAAAGAAAGAAAAGGTGAAATCTGAACAAACGGCTCTGGATTTTTCTTATATCAAAAGAAATGAACCTGTACCAGAAAAGTGGAGTGATTTTACACCGCGAGAAAGTAATCATACGAATCAAATGGATGAAAAGAGCAGTGAACAAGTGCCTGTTCAGCAGGTAGCAGAGCCACCGATTGAAGACATTGAAAGGCAAGCGAATGTGGAAGAAACATTGCAGCATGTAGAAGAGCCAACGAATACTCGGTTACCACGGTTGTATCCGATTGGTCAGCTAAGGGGTACCTATATTTTGGCTCAAAATGAAGAAGGACTCTATATGATCGACCAACATGCTGCTCAAGAGCGGATTAAATATGAATTTTACAAAGAGAAGCTAGGTAATCCCGAACAAGAGACACAGCAGCTTGCTGTTCCGTTGCATTTTGAATTTACCAACCAAGAAGCAACAACCATTGAACAACACCAAGAACAACTCCAAGCCATTGGATTGTTTTTAGAGCCTTTTGGGGACCAGTCCTTTTTGGTTCGTTCCTATCCGAGTTGGTTCCCGGCAGGTGAGGAAGAAGGAATTCTTCGCGATATGGTCGATGAACTCATTAATGAGAAAACGATCGACTTAGTGAAAATAAGGGAAGAAGCGGCCATCCTCATGTCGTGTAAACGATCGATTAAAGCGAATCACAACTTAAGTCACCAAGAGATGGAATACTTACTCGAAGAACTGGGTGGATGTAATGATCCGTTCACTTGCCCACATGGCCGTCCGGTCATCGTTCATTTCAGTGATTACGAAATTCAACGCATGTTCAAACGGATTATGTAAGAATGACTGGAGAGAACTTGTATGAAACCAAAAATCATTAGTGTGGTTGGTCCAACGGCTGTTGGTAAAACAAAACTAGGGATCGAAATTAGTAAGCAAGTCGGCGGAGAAGTCATTAATGGTGATTCCATTCAAATTTATAAAGAATTTGATATTGGTTCTGCGAAAGCTACATTAGAAGAACAAGAAGGTATACCTCATCACCTGATCGACTTCCTGGAACCGAACGCGGAGTACTCTGCTTCCGACTTCAAACAAGATGTGAAGCAAAAGGTACAAGAGATTCATGACAAGCAGAAAATACCCGTACTTGTTGGTGGTACAGGTTTTTATGTACAAGCAGCATTATATGACTTTAATTTTTCCAGTGTGAAGCGTGACCATCAATACAGTGACAGGTTGCTTGAACAAATCGAACAAAATGGAATTGAACCTTTTTACAAACAATTGCAAGAAGTCGATCCAGAGCAAGCAAGGAAAATACATCCACACAATATACGAAGAGTCATTAGAGCATTGGAAGTTTATGAAGCAACAGGAAAGCCGTTGTCTGACTATGAACAAGAACAATTAGACACCTCGCACTATGATTCTTATATCATCGGACTCACTATGGATCGTCCGCTTTTATATGAACGCATTAATCAACGCGTACTTGACATGGTCGACCAAGGCTTATTTGAAGAAATTGAACAATTATATGATCGATATGGCGCAGAAATTCAGCCGATGAAAGGAATTGGATATAAAGAAGTAATTCCTTACTTGCAGGGTGAGTATGATAAACAAAGAGCCATCGAGCTCATCCAGCGGAACACGAGGCGTTTTGCAAAGCGGCAATTAACCTATTTCCGAAATAAGTTACCTGCGATTCATTGGTATGAAATTAATCCAAGACGTCCAGAAGAAAACTTTAAAACAATTTTGGCTGATTTAGAAGGATTTCTTCAAAATGGAGAGAATAGTTAAAAGTAGTAGATAGAAAGAGGAGGAATTTTACAATGGCAAATACAACAAACTTACAAGATACGTATTTGAACAAATTAAGAAAGGAAAAAGTCTTTCTTACCGTCATCTTAATGAACGGGTTCCAATTAAGAGGTGTGATTAAATCATTTGATAATTTCACTGTTTTAATTGAGACAGATGGGAAACAACAATTAATTTTCAAGCATGCGATTTCTACGTTTGCCCCATCGAAAAATGTTGATTTGGACTCATAATATCGTTTGTTGTTGAACCTAAGAGCCTACCAGTTTGTTGGTGGGCTTTTTGTTTTGCCTGTCACTTTACAATGAAAAAACGAATTTCAACCAAGCTTTCAAAAATCATTCCTATTCATCATGATCTGTAAGACTCAATAGCAAAAGATGAATTCTTTGAGCAATCTGGTTATAATAGGGAAGGATAAGTGTAAGGACGAACAAGCTAAAGGAGTTTTTGCATGAGTGAACGAGAACGTGTCATATTGATCGGCTGTCAAACCCAAAAGGAATCAGACGATACATTTCTGACATCATTGAATGAATTACGTGCACTAGCCGATACGGTGAATGCAGAAATTGTTGACGTATTTACGCAAAAGCGAGAAAAAATACACAACGCATTGTATATCGGTACTGGAAAAGTAGAAGAGATCAAGCAATATATTGAAGAAAATGAGATTGAGCTTGCCATTATGAATGGTGAGTTATCTCCGTCTCAAATCAGAAACTTAAACAAACACTGGGACATATCTGTCATCGATCGAACGCAGTTAATTTTAGATATTTTTGCTATGCGTGCGAATACGAAAGAAGGGAAACTCCAAGTCGAACTGGCTCAATTGGAGTATTTGCTTCCGAGACTACATGGACAAGGTCGTGCGCTCTCTCGCTTGGGAGGCGGTATTGGGACAAGAGGACCTGGTGAAACAAAACTTGAAACGGACCGCAGACATATACAAAGTCGCATCAATGATATTAAGAAACAGTTGAAGCAAGTGGTTAAGCAGCGAAGCCAATATCGTGAACGACGAAAAAAGAATTCGGCTTTCCAAATATCGATTGTCGGTTATACGAACGCAGGAAAATCTACTTTATTTAATCGACTGACAAACAGTGTTTCGTTTGAAGAAGATAAACTCTTTGCTACACTGGATCCAATGACAAGAAGGCTGCACTTATCCAGCGGTTTCCAAGCATTAATCTCCGACACCGTCGGTTTCATTCAAGATCTACCGACAACATTAGTCGCAGCTTTTCGGTCTACTTTGGAAGAAGTATTGGAAGCTGATTTTATCTTACATGTGGTAGATGCTTCGAATGACCGAGCGATTGAACAAGAAAAAACAGTTTACTCGATTTTAGAAGACTTGGGAGCAGAAAAAATTCCGATGTTGACGGTTTATAATAAAGCAGATCTACTATCAGAAGAGTTTACGCCTTATTCATCTCCGAACGCCGTCATCAGTGCCAAAAATTCAGACGATTTACAACGATTGTTACAAAAAATTGAATCTACATTAAAAGAAGAGTGGAATCAATATAAAGTAGCTGTTCCAAAAGATGAGGGAACGTTGCTTCATCGACTAAAACAAGAAACAATGGTGCAAGATGAACATTTCGATGAAGAGCAAGAACAATACCTTGTTGACGGATATGCTGACCCAAATTCACCTATTTATAACGAAATGAAAAAGCGAGCGAATGAAAATGAATAAACAGATACAGCAAATGATTCAACAAACAGAACAATCATTAACAAAACAATTTTCGCAAGTTCAAGAAATTGTTACGACAAATCAAGAAAAAGTATTGAATGCTTTTCAACAAGTTCACGTGAGTGAATCTCACTTCACGCCATCGACAGGTTATGGGTATGATGATATCGGTCGAGAAAAATTAGAAGAGTTGTACGCAACCGTTTTTCGCACAGAAGACGCATTAGTGCGCCCGCAAATTGTTTCAGGAACCCATGCAATCACCACATGCCTGTTTGGTGTCCTGAGGCCGGGGGATGAATTACTTTATTTGACGGGAAGGCCATACGATACGCTTGAAGATGTCATTGGAATTGAAGAGAATGTCGATGGCTCTTTACGTGACTATGGCATTTTATACAATGAATTGCCATTAACAGATACCGGCAGTGTTGATTTTTCAAATCTTGAAGAATCGATTAATGATCGTACAAAAATGGTCGCAATCCAGCGGTCAAAAGGATACGCTGACCGTCCTTCATTTACTGTGATGGAAATTAAAGAAATGATTGACGAGGTTCGTAAAATCAAACCAGATGCAATTATATTCATCGACAATTGCTACGGTGAATTCGTGGAAACTTACGAGCCAAGTGAAGTAGGAGCAGACTTGATGGCTGGCTCGTTAATCAAAAATCCAGGCGCCGGAATTGCAAAGACAGGCGGTTACATTGTCGGAAAAGAAAAGTTAGTCAATAAATGTGCAAACTGGTTGGTTGCTCCAGGATTAGGTAAAGAAACTGGGGCAAGCCTCTATAGTCTGCATGAAATGTTCCAAGGGTTTTTCTTGGCCCCGCATGTTGTCGGCGAAGCTTTGAAAGGGGCATATTTTACATCACAGCTGTTGAGTGATCATGGGTATAAAACAGAACCAACCGCGAATGATGCTCGGACAGACCTCATTCAGTCAATTTCATTTCATCGTGCAGAGGAAATGATTCAATTTGCCCAAATGATTCAAAAGCAATCACCAATCGATTCTTATGTGACACCTGAGCCGAGTAGTATGCCAGGCTATGAAGATGATGTCATTATGGCCGGAGGTACCTTCATTCAGGGAGCCAGTCTTGAATTAACTGCCGATGGTCCGATACGCGAACCGTATACGCTCTATGTTCAAGGCGGCCTCACGTATGAACATGTTAAACTAGCCATTGTCAAAAGTGTCATCGCATTAAACAAATAAAAGTCTATCAATCTATTGGGACAAACGCCTTGAGAAATACTATACTAATAAAATCCGAACCGATTCATATATTTATGAATCATCGTTCGGATTTTTTCTTTATCCAAATCTAATTTATCCCAGCGGAATCTCGAGCCGTCCGACAAACGCGTCGAACCGCCCGACAAACGCGTCAAGCCGC
>NZ_JAHLZF010000012.1 GCF_018967645.1 Allobacillus halotolerans
CCGAACACAGAAGTTAAGCTCTCTAGCGCCGATGGTAGTTGGGGTTTTTCCCCTGCAAGAGTAGGACGTTGCCGGGCGGTCAAAGCCAAGAAGATTTCTTCTTGGCTTTTTTTGCACATCAAAAAGCATATGATATTTTTCTTCTTCTTTGCATAACCATAATTTTACCTTCATCTATAATATCCATTGTTAAAAAAGCCAATTTAATTGTTTTCTTATCGATGTTTAATAAATAGAAATAGGGTATAGAGAAATATTTGGTTTAGTCATTCTTTAGATCGTTTGCGTTTTGATTGAGTACGTTGCTTTCATAGTAATGAATAAAAACACAAAGATTTACCAGGATCTATAGTTTAAATAAGTGAGGGGAGAAGAAATGATTGAATCGATGAATCAACTTTTTGGGGAAAACTTCTCAGAGATGCTGTTGCGCATTTTATTAGCTACCGTACTTTGTGGTTTGATTGGTTTTGAAAGAGAATTGAAAAAACACCAAGCTGGCTTTCGTACACATATATTAGTTGGGGTAGGCGCTTGTATGATGATGCTTTTGTCATTGTACGGTTTCGATCAATACATTACTCAATATGATAATATTCGCTTTGATCCTGCCAGAATTCCTTCTTATGTCATCAGTGGAATTGGCTTCTTGGGTGCAGGTACGATTATGGTTCATGGCATGACGATTCGCGGATTAACGACTGCAGCATCCATTTGGACCGTAGCTGGGATTGGATTAGTCGTTGGTGCAGGTTTGTATCCATTAGCTATTTTAACGACGATCGTTGTTTTACTTAGCTTGGTTTTTTTGAATTCATTCGAGAAGTTGTTTTCAAAAGACAAAGGAAAATATCTCATTCAACTCAGGATTGATAATAGAGCAAATATCGGAGACATCTTGGATGTGTTTGAAACGTATGACCTATATATCAAACGAATTGAAATTGAGACGGAGAGTGTCGATCAGCGAAATATATATATTGAACTTGAGAAGGACCAATTGTTTAACCGACATGAATTACTTGATGAAGTTAGTCGCATACAGTATGTAACGTATGTTCACAAGCCAAAATAATAACAACTAGAAGATGATTCGAAAATGAATCATCTTTTTTTATAAAAATGGAGCAAAACGTTTTGCATCGATCATAAAAATAAGTATAATAAAATTATAGTCAAAGATAGTCAAAGTCAAAGTTAATGTAAATGACTTTTATTTAAGTAACTTAAAGGGAATTATAGGGTAAAGGAGGGATCGCACGTTGAAGAACATATCTGATGTCATTGAAGCATATTTAAAGAGAGTGCTTCAGATGAGTGGTGAGGATATCGTTGAAATAAAAAGAAGTGAGATAGCAGATCGCTTTGAGTGTGTTCCTTCGCAAATCAATTATGTCATCAAGACACGTTTTACGGTTGAAAAAGGATATATTGTTGAGAGTAAGCGTGGGGGCGGAGGCTATATTCGTATCATTCGATTAAAGCCTAAATCAAAGCAAGCTTTACTTGATGAAATGCTCTCAATCACCAACAACCCAATGTCACAGCAGGCAAGCATGGACTTATTAAATCGGTTATATGAGGAACGTTTATTAACCGAAAGAGAGTCACATCTAATGAATAAAATTTTACATCGGGATGTCCTATCCATCCCATTGCCCAATCGAGATATCATTCGTTCTAAAGTTTTTCGAGAGTTAATTATGACGTTGAAAGTTCATGATCGACAGGAGGGATAAATATGGAATGTCAAAGATGTCATAAAAACGACGCCAGTGTGCATTATACACAAGTTATTAATGGGAAGAAAGATGAGGTCCATTTATGTGAAGAATGTGCTGAAAAAGAGGGTTATATGGACTTTTCCAACCAACATCTTTCCATGCATCAATTCCTGACAAGTATGGTTCCGCTTGACTCGGCATTCAATAAAAGTCAGAGTATCAAGCCGGAAACGACAACGCAGTGTGACTATTGTGGAATGACATATGGAGAATTTCGTAGAAAAGGAAAATTCGGTTGTAGCCATTGTTACGAATCGTTTTCTTCCTACTTGACACCCCTTCTGAAGCGAGTTCATAGTGGGAATACTGAACACGTTGGAAAGATCCCAAAAAGAATTGGCGGGAATTTACACAAACAACGTGAGGTTGAGAGTTTGCAAACAAAACTTCAAGAAGCAATTCAAGCTGAAGCATTTGAAGAAGCAGCAACAATACGAGATCAAATACATCAATTGAAACAGGAGCTAGAAGAGGAACGAAAAGGTGGTGAAGCATAATGTCATTACAAGACTTTATTGATGATGCCATCAGCCCTTGGTTGAATGACGGTGGAGAGGATAACGATATCGTCTTAAGCAGTCGAATACGCTTGGCAAGAAATTTGGATAAAGTTCCTTTTCCTACGAGTGGCCAAGAAGAACCTTTAACAAAAGTCTTGGAATACATGGAACAGGAATTTAGTGGCCAATCATTCAATGGGTTTAAGGATTTTCAACTTGCCAAGATGTCAGATCTTGAGCCGATTGAAAAAAGGGTCTTGATTGAAAAACATTTAATTAGCCCAAACTTAGCTGAGAACGAAGGCAGCGGCGCTGTATTGATTTCAAAAAATGAACAAGTCTCAATTATGGTCAATGAAGAAGATCACTTACGGTTGCAAATCTATTATCCAGGACTGCAATTGAAAACAGCCGTAGATACCGCTTTTGAAATCGATGATTGGATCGAGGGCAAAATTGGTTATGCTTTTGATGAAGAGAAAGGATATTTAACAAGTTGTCCGACAAACGTCGGTACAGGATTAAGGGCATCCGTTATGATGCATCTTCCAGCACTGACAATGACAAATCAGATGAATCAGATTGTTCCTGAGATTAATAAGCTAGGGTTAGTTGTACGCGGGATATATGGTGAAGGTAGCGAAGCGTTAGGGAATCTTTACCAAGTATCCAACCAAGTGACTCTAGGGAAGTCTGAGGAAGAAATCATTCAAGATTTAACCAGTGTCGTAAGAGAATTAATTGATAGTGAACGTAGATCCAGAGAATGGATTGTCCAGCAATCGGGTATACAGTTAGAAGATAAACTGTATCGTTCCTATGGGATTTTATCTAATAGCCGGATCATTCACTCGAAAGAAGCATCAAAATGTTTGTCAGATATTCGTTTAGCAATTGATTTAGGATGGATTAAAGGAGTTTCCAAAACTATTCTGAATGAATTAATGGTGTTAACCCAACCCGGTTTCTTGCAGCATTACGCCAAGAAAGGACTTTCGCCAAGAGAACGGGATGTATTTCGAGCTAAATTGATTCGAGAACGATTAACGATGGAACAAGAGGATTAAAAAGGAGGTCATTTATATATGATGTTTGGTAGATTTACAGAAAGAGCTCAAAAAGTATTGGCACTTTCACAAGAAGAAGCCTTAAGATTAGGCCACAACAACATCGGTACAGAACATATTTTGTTAGGATTGATTAAAGAGGGCGAGGGCATTGCTGCTAAAGCTTTGAAGTCGCTGGATATCGACAGTGAAAAAATACAACAAGAAGTTGAACAGTTGATTGGAAAAGGAGAGTCAACGAATCAAACGATTCACTATACACCGCGTGCGAAGAAAGTCATCGAGCTTTCTATGGATGAAGCGAGAAAGTTGAATCATTCCTACGTAGGAACAGAGCACATTCTTTTAGGGTTAATCCGTGAAGGCGAAGGGGTGGCAGCTCGCGTATTTAACAACTTAGGTGTTAGCTTAAATAAAGCACGTCAACAAGTATTACAACTACTTGGTAGCAATGACTCAACATCTGGTCATCCACATCAACGAAAACAAAAACAAAATTCGAATGCACAAACACCAACGCTTGATTCACTAGCTTCAGATTTAACAGCTACTGCTCGTGAAGGAAACGTGGATCCAGTTATTGGACGAAGTGAGGAAATTGAACGCGTCATTCAGGTGCTTAGCCGCCGTAGAAAAAACAACCCTGTATTGATTGGTGAACCAGGTGTTGGTAAGACGGCAATCGCAGAAGGGCTCGCTCAACAAATTGTTAATAATGAAATCCCTGAAATTCTTCGCGACAAACGAGTAATGACACTAGATATGGGTACCGTTGTTGCGGGCACGAAATATCGTGGTGAATTTGAAGACCGTTTGAAAAAAGTGATTGAAGAGATTCGACAGGCTAAAAACATTATTTTGTTCATCGATGAATTGCACACATTAATTGGTGCTGGCGGAGCAGAAGGTGCGATTGATGCATCCAATATTCTGAAACCAGCATTAGCTCGGGGTGAATTGCAATGTATCGGTGCGACGACATTGGATGAATACCGTAAGTATATTGAGAAAGATGCTGCATTGGAGCGTCGTTTCCAGCCAATCCAAGTATCCGAGCCAACGACAGAAGAATCCACGAAAATCTTACAAGGTCTTCGTGATCGCTATGAAGCACATCACCGTGTGACCATTTCGGATGATGCGATTGAAAGTGCCGTACGCTTCTCCGACCGGTATATTACGGACCGCTTTCTACCGGATAAGGCGATTGATTTAATTGACGAAGCGGCTTCACGCGTCAGACTTCGTAACTATACAGTGCCACCAAACCTAAAAGAGTTGGAAGAAAAGCTGGATGAAGTGAAGAAAGAAAAAGATGCAGCCGTTCAAAGTCAAGAATTTGAAACAGCAGCGTCATTACGTGATAAAGAACAAAAGCTGAAAGATGAAGTTGAGAAAACGAAGAATGAGTGGAAAGAAAAACAAGGACAAGAAAGCTCCGAAGTGACATTGGATGATATTGCGCATGTCGTCTCCACATGGACGGGTGTTCCAGTTTCCCGTATGGAGAAATCCGAAAAAGAGCGTCTGTTGAACTTGGAAGAAAATCTTCATGATCGGGTCATTGGCCAAGAAGAAGCCGTGCAATCTATTTCCAAAGCCATTCGAAGAGCTCGTGCTGGATTAAAAGACCCGAAACGCCCAATAGGTTCATTCATTTTCCTAGGACCTACAGGTGTTGGTAAGACAGAGCTTGCACGCGCCTTAGCTTCGACGATGTTCGGAGAAGAAGATGCAATGATTCGGATTGATATGTCCGAGTATATGGAAAAACACGCGACATCTAGACTTGTCGGTTCACCTCCAGGATATGTAGGTTATGATGAAGGCGGTCAACTAACCGAAAAAGTCCGTCAAAAACCGTATTCCGTTATTCTTTTGGATGAAATTGAAAAAGCGCACCCAGAAGTATTCAATATCTTACTACAAGTACTTGAAGACGGTCGCTTAACGGATTCAAAAGGCAGAACGGTTGATTTCAGAAACACGATCTTAATCATGACATCCAACGTTGGTGCACATGAATTGCGCCGGGAAAAATACGTTGGCTTCAGTATGAGTGACGATCAAAGAGACTATAAGAGTATGAAGGATAAAGTGATGGAAGAATTGAAAAAGGCCTTCCGTCCAGAATTTTTAAACCGGGTGGATGACACAATCGTCTTCCATTCACTTGAAGAAAAACATATCCGTCAAATCGTTACATTGATGGTGAAACAGCTTCAAGATCGTTTGGTTGACAATGAAATTCACTTTACACTTTCAGATCAAGCGATTGATAAGATCGCCGATGAAGGAATGGACCTAGAGTATGGAGCTCGCCCACTCCGTCGCTCCCTTCAGAAAAACGTCGAGGACTTCCTTTCCGAAGAGTTGTTGAAAGGTGACTTGGAAAAAGGTCAGTCTGTAGAGATTGATGTAGATGACAATGGTGACTTCTATGTATCTGCAAAAAAAGCTTTTGAAGATGTAAAATAGTTGCTAAATTATTCAAACAGCCAGCAGGAAAAATACCCGCTGGCTGTTTTTTTCTTGTACAATAGAAGTATGCAATCAGCTTGAAAGATCGATAGAAAAGGAGCCTGAGAATGGCAAAGAAGAAATCAGTTTTCATGTGTCAAGAATGTGGGTATGAATCCCCGAAATGGATGGGAAAATGTCCCGCATGTCATCAGTGGAATAGCTTTGTAGAAGAAAAAATACAGACGACGAAAGATCGACATACTCTTGGACAACAAGAAAGTCGGACGAGAAGAAAACCGACGACAATTAATCAAGTGTCCATGCAGGATGAAAAGCGGATACGTATTGATATGGAGGAGATGAACCGAGTTCTCGGTGGAGGGGTCGTACCAGGATCACTTGTTTTGATTGGAGGCGATCCCGGTATAGGTAAATCCACGTTATTATTGCAGTTATCGTCCCAGTTAGCAGCCGCAAAACATGCAGCTCTTTATATTTCGGGTGAGGAATCGGAGAAGCAAACAAAGCTTCGTGCAAGTCGGTTAAATATCAATAATGACTCTCTATATATCCTTTCAGAAACAAACTTGGAATATGTGATCGACTCCATTAATGAAATGAATCCTGATTTTGTCGTGATCGATTCGATTCAGACGATTTACTTGGATACTGTTACATCTGCAGCCGGGTCGGTTTCTCAAGTTCGTGAATGTACTTCAGCCTTAATGAAAGTAGCCAAAACGAAAGGCATCCCAATTTTCATTGTTGGTCACGTGACGAAAGAAGGTGCAATTGCAGGCCCACGTCTTCTTGAGCATATGGTTGATACGGTTCTTTACTTTGAAGGTGAGCGCCATCATGCTTTCCGTATTTTGCGCAGTGTCAAAAACCGCTTTGGCAGTACGCATGAAATGGGTATTTTTGAAATGAAAGAAGAAGGGTTGGTCGAAGTCAGTAATCCATCGGAAATTTTCTTAGAAGAACGCTCACAAGGAATTGCCGGGTCGACGATTGTTGCCTCGATGGAAGGGACAAGGCCGATGTTGGTGGAGATCCAGGCACTTATTTCTCCGACACAATTTGGGAATGCTAGAAGAATGGCGACCGGTTTAGATCATAACCGTGTGCCTCTATTGATGGCCGTCTTAGAAAAGCGAGCTGGCCTTCTTCTACAAAACCAAGATGCTTACGTGAAAGTTGCGGGCGGCGTGAAATTAGATGAACCGGCCATCGATTTGGCTGTGGCTGTGTGCATTGCATCAAGCTTCAGAGACCAGCCGACGCAAAAAGATGATGTATTTATCGGAGAAGTAGGACTTACAGGTGAAATCAGACGTGTGTCTCGGATTGAGCAGCGGATCAAGGAAGCACAAAAATTAGGCTTCAAACGAGTGATTTTACCTAATCGGAATTTAAGTGGAATTTCAACACCGGACGGAATTAAATTACATGGTGTAGATTCTGTTCATGATGCTTTACGGGTGGCTCTGGAATAAAATTGTTAGCTCATTGTAATCAAATTGACATATAACTTTAACGATGGTACAATATTCTGTTTTGTATCTTTTGACTATGAAATAACCGGGTGGTATAATTTTAACCACCCAAAAATACTTTTAAATGATGCAAAGAGGAGGTGTCAAGATGTTAAAAAAGGTGGTCCAATTATTTATATTGGTTGCCGGTGGAATGATTGGCTATTTATATATTCCTGATATCAACCAGGTCGCTAACTATATGCCGAGCTGGCTTGTTCCGTATTTTGGTTTGTTTTTAGGTGCACTCATATTCTTTTTTATTAGTCTATTTATTGCTGATTATATCATTGGTTTTTTAGTTTTCATCGAGGAAAAATTAGTCAAAGTTCCAGTTGCCGACTTATTGTTCGGGAGTATCGGACTCGTTGTTGGATTGTTGATCGCATTCTTGATCAACACATTTGTCCAAGGTTTGGGCATTCCTGTGATTTCCGGTGTGCTCCCTGTTTTCTTGTCTATCATTTTGGCGTATTTAGGTTTTCAGGTTGGGTTTAAGCGTCGAAATGAATTTGCAGGTCTATTATCTAAAAAAGAGCCGGAAGAGAAAGAGAAGGCTACCGAGGAAAAAGTGAATGATCAACAAGTCAAACCGAAAATTCTTGATACGAGTGTAATTATTGATGGTAGAATCGCTGATATTTGTGAGACGAAATTCTTGGAAGGAACAATCATGATTCCGCGTTTTGTCTTGGAAGAGTTACAACATATCGCAGATTCATCTGATTTGTTAAAGCGTAATCGTGGCCGTAGAGGGTTGGATATTTTAAACCGGCTTCAAAAAGAACTGCCGGTTGATGTGCAATTTTATGAAGGTGACTTTGATGATATCCAAGAAGTAGATAGCAAGCTTGTGAAACTGACAAAACTTTTGGATGGTATTTTAGTGACGAATGATTATAATTTAAATAAGGTTTCTGAGTTTCAAAATGTGAGTGTGTTGAATATCAATGATCTTGCAAATGCAGTGAAACCAATCGTGTTACCTGGTGAAAAAATGCAAGTACATGTCATTAAGGCAGGAAAAGAAGAAGAGCAAGGTGTTGCCTACTTGGATGATGGGACGATGATTGTCATTGAAGAAGGCAAGAATTTTATCGGGAAAACAATCAAAGTGATTGTTACCAGCGTCTTGCAAACTTCTGCAGGCAGAATGATCTTTGCCAAACCGAAAGCTTTTGAGCAAGCCCAATAATAAAAACAATGTTCGAAAAGGTTGGCTCTAAGCTTCTATATGAAGCGATGAAAGCCAACCTTTTGTTAAAAGAAACACTAACGGTTTCTATCAATTATCCATCAATTGGCTAAAGAGAATGCTCAAAACCGAATGTGGCTTCACTTCACGTATGAAATCAACCAGAATGCAGGAGGATCCTATGGAATCATATCAGGTCATTATATTGGCAGCTGGTCAAGGAAAGAGAATGAAAGCAAACTTCAATAAACAATTTATCACCATTGGTTCAGAACCATTACTTGCACATACAATCGCTGTTTTTGAACAAGATGATTGGTGTGACTCGATCTATTTGGTTAATCAGCCAGGTGATCGAGAAATGATTGAATCCATTGTAGCCGAAAAACAATTTTCAAAAGTAAGGAAGTACGTAACGGGTGGAAAAGAGCGTCAAGACAGCGTACGTTTAGGTTTGGAAGCGGTTGATCCATCCAAAATCACAATGATTCACGACGGTGCAAGGCCATTCGTGACCGAGGAAGAGCTTCATCGATTACATAAAGCAACACAAAATACAGGCGCTGCATTTTTGGCTGTTCCTGTTACGGATACGATCAAGCAAGTCGATGGTGGCCGTGTGAAAACGTTGAAGCGAAGTGAATTATTTGCCGCCCAAACGCCACAAGCTTTCCGGTATGATTTGATTCATCGTGCACATGAATGGGCGTATAACCAAGGTATACAGGCGACGGATGATGTGCAATTGCTTGAGCTAATGGAGCAATCGATTGAATTGGTTGAAGGAAGTTACCGGAATATGAAGCTCACAACACCAGAAGATATACAAAGAGCTGAAAATATGCTACAAATAAATAGGCAATCTATACAAGAGGAGGAGCTATAATTGTTTCGGATTGGACAAGGTTTTGATGTACATCAGTTTGCGCCTGGTCGTCCCTGTATTATCGGTGGAGTTGAAATCCCGCACGAGCAAGGGTTGACTGGACACTCAGATGCTGATGTTTTATTACACACAATAGCAGATGCTGCACTGGGAGCAATCGGAGAGGGAGATATCGGGAAACACTTTCCTGATACAGACCCGGCATATAAAGATGCGGATTCAAAGGAATTGCTTCGTCATGTCTGGACGCTTGTGGAACAAAAAGGGTTCACTTTAGTCAATATTGATTGTACCGTTATTGCTCAAGCGCCGAAAATGGCTCCTTATATAGAGAAAATCCGTCAAGTGGTAGCTGAATTGCTACAAGCGGAAACGAATCAAGTGAATGTGAAAGCGACGACAACTGAACAGTTAAGTTTTATTGGTAGAAAAGAAGGGATCGCCGCGCAAGCCGTGATTCTTTTGCAACAAAAATAAACAGTAGAATTTATTGATGGAGGGAGTATCACCATGTCAGCACAAGAAGTACGTGTACGTTATGCACCTAGTCCAACAGGTCATTTGCATATCGGAAATGCTCGAACAGCTTTATTTAACTATTTATACGCAAGACATACTGGCGGAAAATTCATCATCCGTATTGAAGATACCGACCAGAAGAGAAATGTCGAAGGCGGAGAGCTAAGTCAACTCAATTACTTGAAATGGCTAGGAATCGATTGGGATGAAAGTATCGACCGAGAAGGTGAATATGGTCCATACCGCCAAATGGAACGTCTGGATATTTACCGAAAATACGTAGATGAGCTATTGGAACGCGGTCTCGCTTATAAATGCTATATGACTGAAGACGAATTAGAACAAGAAAGAGAAGAACAGCGGGCGAAGGGCCAGGTACCAATGTACTCTGGTGCGCATCGTAATCTTACACGTGAAGAACAAGAGAAGTTTGAACAAGAGGGCCGCGAGCCTAGTATTCGTTTGCGTGTTCCAAGTCAAGAAACTTATACTTTTTTCGATATTGTAAAAGGAAAAATTACGTTTGAGTCAGCTGATTTTGGTGACTGGGTCATTTTGAAAAAAGATGGCACACCAACGTATAATTTTGCAGTTGCGGTTGATGACCATTTGATGAAAATTACGCATGTCCTTCGTGGTGAAGACCATATTTCCAATACGCCAAAACAGATGATGGTCTACCGTGCATTTGATTGGGAGATTCCGACCTATGCGCATATGACATTGATCGTCAACGAAGAAAGAAAGAAACTTAGTAAGCGAGATGAAAGCATTATTCAATTCATTGAGCAATACGAAGAGTTAGGTTATTTGCCTGAAGCTTTGTTTAATTTCATCACATTGCTTGGTTGGTCTCCAGTAGGAGAGGAAGAAATCTTCACACGCGAAGAGTTCATTGAAATGTTCGACCCTGAACGACTATCAACATCTCCAGCTGTTTTTGATAGCCATAAATTAAAGTGGATGAATAACCAATATATTAAATCAAGTTCATTAGACCGAGTCATTCAGTTAGCTAAACCACATTTGTTAAAAGCCGGAAAAATTGAAGAAAATGCAGATGAGGAAACTGAAAAGTGGGTCAATGAATTGATTGGCTTATACAAGGAACAGCTTAGTTACGGTGCTGAAATTGTCGAGTTGACAGAGTTATTTTTCAAGAAAGAAGCAGAATATACAGAAGAAGCGATGGATGTTCTCAGCCAAGAACATGTTCCTGAAATGCTTGCGAACTTTAAAACACAGCTGGACGGGTTAGAAACTTTCGAAGCGGATGATATTAAAGCCGCCATCAAAGCAACGCAAAAAGATACAGGTAACAAAGGCAAGAAGTTGTTCATGCCAATACGGGTCGCAACAACAGCCGAAACACACGGACCAGAATTGCCACAGGCGATCCACTTACTTGGAAAAGAAACGGTCATCCATCGATTAGGGAAGTTAATTGATGAGTTAAATAATTCGTAACAACAATGGTTTTTTGTATATAATAACAATATATCATTGAATAAAAACGTAGATGAGGAAAAGTAGCCGATTGAAAGGACCACAGAGAGAGCTGTATAGGTGAGAGCAGCTTTCCAGACAATCGGTGAAATGCCCCTCGGAGTTCCTTTTCCGAAATACAGTAAGAAAAGGCGAGTAGCGATCGTTATCCGTTTAAGCGAGAGGTGTTCGATGCCTTTAAGCAGAGTGGAACCGCGTAAATATATACGCCTCTGTCTATTGAATGATAGACAGAGGCTTTTTGTATTCAGCGTTTTTCGGAGGCCAACCGAATTTACACTTTTGAAAACCACGATTTATCAAGAAACGTGTCATCTACCAATAAAACGTCACTCTTGTTAAAGAAGATCGAAGCATTCAAGGGAGGAGGATGGATGTGCGAAAGTTTTTTAGTCTGTTGAAAGATGATGTAAAAGTAGTCTTTGACCAGGATCCAGCGGCAAGAAATACGTTCGAAGTTGTGTTGACGTATTCTGGCGTGCATGCCGTTTGGGCACACCGATTTGCACATGGCTTTCATAAACGGAATATGAAATTTATAGCCCGTGTTATTTCACAAATCAGTCGTTTTTTCACGGGAATTGAAATTCATCCAGGAGCCAAAATTGGACGTCGCTTTTTCATCGACCATGGAATGGCGGTCGTCATCGGTGAAACGTGTGAAATTGGTGATAATGTAACGATATATCAAGGAGTAACACTTGGTGGAACAGGTAAAGAGAAAGGAAAAAGACACCCGACTCTTAAGGATAATGTGCTTGTTGCAACAGGAGCGAAAGTGTTAGGCTCCATTACGATTGAAGAGCATTCAAAAATTGGCGCAGGGTCCGTTGTATTGAAAGATGTGCCAAAGCATTCAACCGTCGTCGGCATACCTGGACGCGTCGTTGTCCAGAATGGTGTGAAAGTGAAAAAGAATTTAGATCATCATAAAATGCCGGACCCGGTGCAAGAACATTGCAACCGTTTGGAAGGAAGAATCAAGGAATTGGAGAAAGAATTGGCGAAGCTGAAAGGAGTGTCTGTGCATGACGATTAAATTATACAATTCATTAACGAGACAAAAAGAGGAATTTAAACCGATTGAAGAAGGTAAAGTAAAAATGTATGTGTGTGGGCCGACTGTTTATAACTATATTCATATCGGGAATGCGCGTCCAGCTATCGTCTTTGATACAGTTCGCCGTTTCTTGGAGTATGTCGGCTATGATGTAGAGTACGTATTAAACTTTACGGATGTCGACGATAAATTAATCAAGGCGGCTAATGAATTAGGCGAGGAAGTTCCAGACATTGCTGAGCGTTTTATTAAAGCCTATAAAGAGGATGTTTCCAAGCTTCATGTGCAAGAAGCTGTTCATCATCCGCGGGTTACAGAATCCATGGAAGACATCATCGCTTTCATCGAAGGGTTGATTGAAAAAGACTATGCTTATGAAGTGGATGGAGACGTCTATTATCGTACGAGAAAATTTGAAAATTACGGAAAGCTATCTCATCAATCCATAGACGAACTTCGTTCAGGAGCGAGAATACAAGTTGGAGAGAAAAAAGACGATCCTCTTGATTTTGCTTTATGGAAAAACGCGAAAGATGGAGAAATCTCTTGGGAAAGTCCTTGGGGAGAAGGAAGACCAGGGTGGCATATCGAATGTTCAGCTATGGCGAAAAAATATTTAGGCGAAACGATCGATATCCATGCGGGTGGTCAAGACCTTACTTTTCCACACCATGAAAATGAAATCGCCCAGTCTGAAGCGAATAATGACAAGACGTTCGCAAACTATTGGATTCACAACGGTTATATTCAAATCGAAAATGAAAAAATGTCCAAATCGCTAGGTAATTTCATTTTAGTGAAAGACATCGTTGAACAGTTCGACCCGAACATTATCCGTTTTTTCATGCTAAGTGTCCATTATCGAAACCCAATTAATTTTAGCCAAACCGTGATTGAAAAAACACAAAATAGTTTTGATCGCATCCAAACAGCTTATCAAAACCTGTTGTATAGAAAAGAAACGAGCGTGGACTTAACGGATAATCAAGCGCAGTGGATGGATTCTATTGACGCACACCGGTCAAAGTTCATTCAAGAGATGAATGATGACTTCAATACAGCCAATGCCATTTCGGTTCTTTTTGAATTGGCGAAAGACGCAAATCGTTATTTGGAAAATAAACAGACAGATACAACAGTCATTGATGTCTTTATAGAGTTGTTTGAAGAAATTACGGGAGTACTCGGGTTGAAATTGGAAACAGAAGAGCTGCTTGACGAGGAGATTGAACAATTGATCGAAGAACGTGTTCAAGCAAGAAAAGACCGGAACTTCAGTCGCGCAGATGAGATTCGCGATCTTTTGGATGAAAAAGGCATTATATTAGAGGATACGCCACAAGGCACTCGATGGAAGCGGAAGTGAATGTATGACTGAACCATTTCAAATGAAAAGCTTGGCACTTGCCTACATGGGCGATGCCATCTATGAAGTTTACATCCGAGCTTATTTAATTGAAAAAGGAGAGGTGAAGCCACAAAAGCTTCACCAATCCGCCATTTCATTTGTTGCAGCAACAGCACAAGCATCTACGGTGAAAAGCTGGCTCGATGATGGGTTTTTAACGGAGACAGAAGAAGCCATCGTGCGTAGAGGAAGAAATGCAAAGTCGAACAAACCGAAAAGCACAGACGTACAGACGTATCGGCTTAGCACCGCTTTTGAAGCGTTACTGGGCTATTTATATTTAAATCAGGAGACAGATCGACTGGAACAATTGATTTCCATGGCGATTATGGACGCTGAAGAAAGGAGATCGTAAAGTGAGTGAAGAGTGGATCGTTGGAAGAAATGCTGTATTAGAAACGTTGAAATCTGGACGGGCGATTAACAAAGTATTAATTCTTGAGTCTATGAAGCCCGCTGCCCAAGGTGAACTCATTCAGGCAGCGAAGAAAGCGAACATTCATGTACAAAAAGTACCGAGAAATAAACTTGACCAATTGGGTGATCATCATCAAGGGGTCGCTGCTTCTGTTGCTGCGTATGATTATCTAGAACTTGAAGATTTACTCAATATTCCGGCGAAAAAAAACGAGACTCCCTTTTTTGTCCTGCTGGATGAGTTGGAAGATCCACATAATTTAGGTTCGATTATGCGGACAGCTGATGCGATTGGTGTACATGGGATCATCATTCCGAAGAGACGCTCCGTGCAACTGACGCAAACCGTTGCGAAAGCTTCTACCGGAGCGATTGAATACGTCCCTGTTGCACGAGTAACAAACATGGCTCAAACGATTGAGCGGCTGAAAGAAGAGAATATTTGGATCATTGGAACAGACGCTTCAGCTTCCGAGGACTATCGGCAAGGAGCATATGACATGCCGCTAGGTCTTGTGATTGGCAGTGAAGGAAAAGGAATTAGCCGGTTGGCAGCCAAAAAATGCGATTGGCACATTCGTCTGCCGATGGTTGGTCATGTGACATCATTGAATGCATCTGTTTCGGCAAGTTTGCTCATGTATGAAGTATACCGAAAACGGAATCCGTTGGGTGGTTGATTCATGATTGTTCTCATTGTCGACGGTTACAACATGATTGGTGATTGGCCTGTATTAAAAGAATTGAAAGAAAAGAGCTTGGAAGAAGCACGGGCGAAGTTAGTTGAGTTAATGGCAGAATATCAAGCTTATATGGGTTATCGAATTATTGTCGTATTCGACGCTTATAATGTTCATGGGCCAGAAAGTCGGGAAACGTTCAAAAAAATTCAACTGGTTTACACGAAAGAAAATGAAACGGCCGACGAAAGAATTGAAAAACTGATTAAAGAAGTGAAGAACGTCAAAACGAAAGTGTATGTTGCAACATCTGATTTTCAAGAACAGTGGACTGTTTTTTCACAGGGAGCACTGCGCAAGTCTGCTCGAGAGTTGTTTTTAGAAATTCAACGAATGAAAAAAGATATCCAAATCGATCTGAAAAATAATCAAAAATTAGCACCGAAACACAAAATTTCATTTGACCAGGACATTCGATCGAAACTTGAAAAAATGCGGAGAGGAAGAAAATAATTCAAACAATAGTTGACTGAAAATTCACAAATCCTGTATAATAATGTTGTATTCTTATATCTGTTATCATTCAGGAGGAGCTAACGTGATCACTAAGGCAGAAATGAAAATGAAACAGGACATGATGGAGTCGGAAGATGAACGTCTCGTAGAACAAGTTCAGCAGGGGGATGGACAAGCCTTGAATCAACTGATTCTGAAATACAAAGGTTTTGTCCGCGGAAAAGCACGTACATATTTTTTGATTGGCGCAGATCGGGAAGACATCATTCAAGAAGGGATGATCGGTTTATATAAAGCGATCCGTGATTACCGACCGGACAAGCTTTCATCTTTCAAGATGTTTGCGGAGCTTTGTGTAACACGCCAGATTATTACGGCAATCAAAACGGCCACCCGACAAAAACATATTCCTCTGAACTCCTATGTCTCGTTAGACAAACCTATTTATGATGAAGAATCTGACCGTACATTGATAGATATCATTGCGGAAGATGAATTAGGCGATCCGGAGAAGCTACTGATCAACCGTGAAAAAAATGGTGATATGGAAATCAAAATGCGTGAAGTATTAAGTGAGCTGGAACAGGAAGTTCTCAATCTTTATCTAGATGGGTGTTCTTATCAAGAGATTTCCCTAAAACTGAACCGTCACGTAAAATCGATCGACAATGCTCTCCAGAGGGTGAAAAGAAAGTTAGAACGTTACTTGCAAGTGAGCGAGATCACGCTCTAAACAATATTTGACACGCCCTTACCCACGTGGTAAGTTTATTGGGTATGAATGAAATCGGATTGAGGTTAATTTATGAGGAAAAAAGCTGTACTGGCATGTTCGGTTTGCCAGTCGCGTAATTATACAACGGACAAAAAAACTAGTTCTAGTGAGCGGATTGAAATAAAAAAGTTTTGTAAAACGTGTGGGAGTCATACGTTGCATCGAGAGACGAAATAGTGTGCAGCAAGGTAAGGGGGATGTAAATGGTCAAGTTCTTGAAAGATGTCAATCGAGAAATGCGGAAAGTATCGTGGCCTAAAGGAAATGAGTTGACCCGATATACCATTATTGTATTGGTGACTGTTATTTTCTTTGGTGTCTTTTTCACTGTGACTGATTTAGTTTTATCTCAAATTTTAGAGCTCTTCTAATTCAATGGTTTAACGATAGAATGTTGTGCTATAATAGTTAGTGAAATAAAACCCGCTTGCCGGGTTTTTTATTATACATTTTTTTACATGATAACGTATAATTCAAACAACAAGTAAACAACGAGAAGAGAGTTCGGGCTGCTGTAAAATGAGAAAACAGAAGCTTCTTGAATCTCTTTGATTTTTTATGTGGCAATAGATTGCGATAATTGACAATCGATCGGGTTAACGAATAGGAGGGAAAGGCGCAAAGCCTATCATTATGGAGAAAAATTGGTATGTGGTTCATACGTATTCTGGCTATGAAAACAAAGTAAAATTAAATTTGGAAAAACGAATCGAATCTATGGGTATGGAAGATAAGATTTTCCGAGTGATCGTTCCAGAAGAGGAAGAAACAGAAGTCAAAAATGGCAAAAGAAAGACATCTTTAAAGAAGGTGTTTCCTGGGTACGTTTTGACAGAAATGATTATGACGGATGATTCATGGTTTGTCGTCAGAAATACACCTGGCGTTACAGGATTCGTCGGTTCAACAGGTGCCGGACAAAAGCCGACACCATTATTGCCGGAAGAATCCGAGCGAATCTTAAAGCGTATGGGTGTCAAAGAGCAAGTGCCTGAAATTGATTTTGAACTGAAAGAGACAGTGCGAGTGACAGAAGGTCCATTCGCGAATTTCACTGGTACAATCGAGAATATTGATACAGATAAACTGAAGGTTAAAGTGCATGTCAACATGTTCGGCAGAGAAACACCTGTCGAATTAGACTTTAATCAGATTGAAAAAATATAACAAACTTCTTGCATTCATAGTCGAAAAATGCTAAGATTTTTATGTTTCTCATGGCCTTATGGGCTAATGATAAAAATGAGTGGGAGGGGCAAGCCCCAATTACCACATCACGGACTTTAAGGAGGTGTGTCTCGTGGCTAAAAAAGTAGTTAACGTTATTAAACTTCAAATTCCAGCAGGTAAAGCAAACCCTGCACCGCCAGTCGGTCCTGCATTGGGTCAAGCTGGTATCAATATCATGGGATTCTGTAAGGAATTTAACGCACAAACACAAGATGAAGCTGGCATGATTATTCCGGTTGAAATTTCTGTTTTTGAAGATCGTTCATTTACTTTCATAACAAAAACTCCACCGGCTGCTGTGCTTCTTAAGAAAGCGGCAGGAATTGAATCCGGTTCTGGTGAACCAAACCGTAATAAGGTCGCAACAGTTAAACGCGATCAAGTACGCGAAATTGCTGAAACAAAAATGCAGGATTTAAACGCTGCTGATGTGGATGCTGCTGTACGTATGGTAGAAGGTACTGCCCGCAGCATGGGTGTTACGATTGAAGACTAATGTCAATGCTATGAAAGGTTGCGGATGAATACTTTCGCAACCTTTATTACAGGTTAACAAAAGTCCAGTAGAGACGACTGTCTTTACCCGAAGACTTACGTTGGTAAGTTTTCGAAAGTGGGAGGTTTAACCGTTAAAACCACAAAGAGGAGGAAAATATAATGGCTAAAAAAGGTAAAAAATATAGCGAAGCACTTAAATTAGTTGATCGTTCAAAAAGCTATGATTCTAAAGAAGCTATTGAGCTTGTGAAAAAAGCATCTACAGCTAAGTTCGATGAAACAGTTGAAGCTGCTTTCCGTTTGGGTGTCGACCCAAAGAAAGCTGACCAACAAATCCGTGGTGCAATGGTATTGCCACACGGTACAGGTAAAACACAACGTGTACTTGTCTTCGCAAAAGGGGACAAAGCAAAAGAGGCTGAAGCGGCAGGCGCTGACTATGTAGGTGACCAAGAATACATCAGCAAAATCAACGAAGGTTGGTTTGACTTTGATGTAATCGTTGCGACACCTGATATGATGGCAGAAGTCGGGAAGCTCGGACGTGTGCTTGGACCAAAAGGTTTAATGCCTAACCCGAAAACAGGCACTGTCACTTTTGAAGTTGAAAAAGCCGTTCAGGAAATTAAAGCGGGTAAAGTTGAGTACCGTGTTGATAAAGCCGGTAACATTCACGTTCCGATCGGTAAAGTTTCTTTCGAAGACAACCAGTTGGTAGAGAACTTTGCTGCAATCACGGAAACACTAGTGAAAGCAAAACCTCAAGCTTCAAAAGGTAAATATATGCGTAATGCTGCCATCTCATCAACAATGGGACCTGGTGTACGCGTAGATGTATCAAGTTTCACCAATTAATCAAGAAATCATTGACTTTTTGATGAGCGGCATATATACTATGTCTTGTCAATTAAATAAATGAGTTATACCGTAGACAGCAGGAGCAATTCCAATTGCTTAAACAAATCCTGCCGAGGTGTGTGATCGTTGCATTCAATCCTCATCTAAATGTGGATTGAATCGTAAATGTGTAAACAATCATGCTCCCATGTCTACATGGGAGCTTTTTTAATGGATAAAAGTGATTGACACGCTCACGGTATGAGGAATCAATTTTCAATTAGGAGGTGGAACGATGAGCTCAATTATCGAGCAAAAGAAACAGCACGTGGAAGAAATTGCTGAAAAGTTTTCAAATGCAAAAACAGCTGTATTAGTTGATTATCGTGGATTGAATGTTGAAGAAGTCACTGAACTTCGTAAACAATTGAGAGAAGCGGGCGTTGAATATAAAGTGTATAAAAACACAATGACACGCCGTGCAACTGAAAAAGCAGGCTTTGAAGAACTACACGAAGTTTTAGTTGGACCGACAGCCATCGCTTTCTCTGAAGAGGATGCAGTTGCACCAGCTAAAGTGATCGGTGGATTTGCGAAAGAGCACGAAGCTTTGGAAATCAAGGGTGGCATTGTTGAAGGAAACGTTGCAACGCTTGAACAAATCAAAGAACTTTCCGAACTACCATCTCACGACGGGCTTCTATCTATGCTTTTAAGCGTACTACAAGCTCCAGTCAGAAACTTTGCATACGCAACAAAAGCGATTGCAGAGCAAAAAGAAGAAGAAGGTGCCTAAACAGAAGCGCCTAATCGTATAGACGTTAATAAAAAATACTAAGGAGGATTTAACATGTCTAAAGATCAAATCATTGATGCGATTAAAGAAATGTCCGTTCTAGAATTGAACGATTTAGTAAAAGCTATTGAGGAAGAATTCGGTGTTACAGCTGCTGCGCCAGTAGCAGTCGGTGGCGGTGCTGCAGAGGAAGCTGCTGAAGAGAAAACTGAATTTGATGTTGTACTTGAAGATGCAGGTTCTTCTAAAATCAAAGTTGTTAAAGCGGTTCGTGAAATCACAGGTCTCGGCTTGAAAGATGCGAAAGAGGTTGTTGACAACGCACCAGGCGCTATCAAAGAAGGCGTAGCTAAAGAAGAAGCTGAAGAAATGAAAACAAAACTAGAAGAAGTTGGCGCGAAAATCGAACTTAAATAGTCAACAAACTCCAATAAGCTCGCTGAACCAGTTCAGCGAGCTTGATTTTTAATTGATTGAATGGATTCAATCTTAATACTTACCAGATGAATTTTTTTCAATTATCCAATGAAGGTGGTCGGTTGAATGAGCGAGCACTATTATGAACGTCACCCCACAAGTGAAAGCAACCCTACTTTTTTCAACGCAATATTGAACACGTTCACATTTACTTTCCAAACAGATGATGGTGTATTTTCCAAAAAGCAAATTGATTATGGTACAAAAGCATTGTTGGCGCAATTTAAGCAACCGAAAGTCATGGGTGAATTTTTGGATGTCGGTTGTGGTTATGGCCCGATCGGAATCACTCTAGCAAAACAATTCCCCGAACGGTCGATTGTGATGGTTGACGTGAATGAGCGTGCGATTCACTTGGCACAAGAGAATATTGAATTAAATGATCTGGAGAATGCGAAGGTCCGGTTTAGCGATGGGTTGTCTACTGTCAAAGATGAACAATTTGCTTCAGTTGTTACGAACCCGCCATTTCGAGCAGGCAAGAAAGTAGTTCATCAAATCATGGAAGAAAGCTTCGATGTATTAAAGCCCGGGGGCGAATTATGGGTAGTGGTACAGAAAAAACAAGGAGCACCTTCATTAAAGAATAAGCTGGAATCATTATTCTCACAAGTGGAGACAGTCAACAAAGACAAAGGGTACTACATTTTGCGTGCCAAAAAGTTTGACTAGGAATCATACGGTGTGATAATATTAAAAAATGCCAATAGAATTGTTTTTCTGTCAAGTGTTTTTTGAAAAATACTGACTAAAGCAATCTGAATGGTGAAAAACGCAGATGAAGTTACGATTATACAGTTCTGATGTATAATATTCTTTAGAGAAGCCGATAATGGTACCGTTCATTAAACATGAATTGAGGTCTTAATGGTACATGACACTTTATCTATTAACTTATAATTTCATAACTTGACATTCTCTATGAATGTTCAAATAGATGCTTGCATAAGGCCTTTTAAAGCAAGCAAGTTCGGCATGCATTCTTGTCGGACCATTTTTATTTTTACTTAAGCTCTTTCTGAAGGATCCTCTCCGGTGAATGTGGAGGTTCATCAGTTAGGATGGAAGAGCCCTTTCTTTTAAATCTGGTAGTTGAGGGGTGAAGCAGTTGTTAGGTCAACTAGTCCAATATGGTCGACACCGCCAGCGTAGAAGTTACGCGCGAATTAGTGAAGTTCAAGAGCTTCCTAACTTAATTGAAATTCAAACCGCTTCGTATGATTGGTTTTTAGAAGAAGGTTTGAAAGAAATGTTCAGAGATATTTCACCGATTGAAGATTTCACCGGTAATTTATCTTTGGAGTTTGTGGATTATAGTTTAGGTGAGCCTAAATATCCATTGGATGAAGCGAAAGAGAGAGACGTGACATATAATGCCCCGTTGCGGGTGAAAGTTCGTCTGTTGAACAAAGAGTCTGGGGAAGTGAAAGAGCAAGAGGTCTTTATGGGTGATTTCCCATTAATGACTGAAAACGGCACATTTATCATCAATGGTGCAGAACGTGTTATCGTTTCCCAACTTGTGCGTTCGCCAAGCGTTTATTTCAATGACAAAATTGATAAAAACGGTCGCAAAGGTTACACATCAACCGTTATTCCAAGCCGTGGTGCATGGTTGGAAATGGAGACGGACGCGAAGAATGTTGTTCATGTGCGAATTGACCGAACCCGCAAATTGCCGATTACGGTCCTATTGCGTGCACTTGGATTCAGCTCAGATGAAGAAATTATCGATCTGATCGGTGATAACGAGTATCTACGCAATACGTTAGATAAAGACAACACTGAAGACAGCGACAAAGCGTTAATAGAAATTTATGAAAGATTACGTCCTGGAGAGCCACCGACTGCTGAAAACGCACGCAGTTTATTGTTCTCTCGCTTTTTTGACCCGAAACGCTATGATTTAGCACGGGTAGGACGTTATAAAATGAATAAAAAGCTTCATATTAAAAATCGTTTATTCAACCAAGTGTTGGCTGAAACGATTGCAGATGAAGAAACAGGTGAAGTGCTCGCTCGAAAAGGCGACAAGTTGAACCGTCGTCTCTTGGATCAATTGATTCCTTATTTAGAGAAGGAAGAAGATCCAGTTGGTGAGAAAATCTTGGAGCCACAGGACGGCGTGCTGGATGAACCGGTCAAAGTCCAATCCATTAAAATTTTCGATCCGACCGACCCAGAGGGCGAAAGAACATTAAATGTGGTAAGTAATGGAAATGTCAGCCAAGACATTAAACATATTACGTACGAAGACATTTTAGCTTCCATCAATTATTTCTTTAATATCTTGCATGAAGTCGGAAACACAGACGACATTGACCATTTAGGGAATCGTCGTTTGCGTTCTGTTGGCGAACTGCTTCAAAACCAGTTCCGAATCGGTTTATCAAGAATGGAACGTGTTGTTCGTGAGCGAATGTCCATTCAAGATAGTGAGTCGATCACGCCACAGCAGTTGATCAATATCCGACCAGTTATTGCGTCCATTAAAGAGTTCTTTGGAAGTTCTCAGTTATCGCAGTTTATGTATCAAACAAACCCATTGGCTGAATTGACGCATAAACGACGTCTTTCGGCGTTAGGGCCTGGTGGTTTGACGCGTGAACGTGCTGGTTTTGAAGTACGTGACGTTCACTATTCTCACTATGGTCGTATGTGTCCGATTGAAACGCCAGAAGGTCCGAATATTGGGTTGATTAACTCATTGTCCTCCTTTGCGCGTGTGAATCCGTTTGGTTTCATCGAAACACCATATCGAAGAGTCGATCATGACACAGGGATAGTTACTATGAAGACTGACTATCTAACAGCAGACGAAGAAGATAACTACATCGTTGCGCAAGCAAACGCACCATTGAACGATGATGGAACGTTCCAGAATGAAGAAGTCATTGCTCGTTTCCGTGGTGAAAACATAGTGGTCGACCGTGATCAAATCGACTATATGGACGTTTCACCAAAACAAGTTGTATCAGCTGCGACAGCCTGTATTCCATTCCTGGAAAACGATGACTCAAACCGTGCCTTGATGGGTGCAAACATGCAACGTCAGGCTGTTCCATTGCTAAGCGCTGAAGCACCTTTAGTCGGAACAGGTATGGAATATGTATCTGGAAAAGACTCCGGGGCTGCCGTCATCAATAAGTATGATGGAATTGTTGAAAAAGTAGATGCGAAAGATATTTACGTTCGTCGTATTTCTGAAGTGGACGGTAAAGAAGTAGAAGGCGATTTAGATCATTATCGCTTACAGAAATTCATCCGTTCTAACCAAGGAACTTGTTACAATCAAAAGCCGATTGTCTCTAAAGGCGACCGCGTCGTAAAAGGTGAAATCCTTGCTGATGGTCCATCCATGGACAATGGTGAACTGGCACTCGGTCGAAATGCTCTAGTCGCATTTATGACATGGGATGGATATAACTACGAGGATGCGGTCATCATGAGTGAACGCTTCGTGAAGGACGACATATTTACTTCGATTCATATTGAAGAGTTTGAATCGGAGGCTAGAGATACCAAGCTTGGACCGGAGGAAATCACTCGTGATATTCCGAACGTTGGAGATGAAGCACTGAAAAACTTGGATGAAGACGGAATTATCCGCGTCGGTGCTGAAGTTATTGATGGCGATATCCTCGTTGGAAAAGTAACACCAAAAGGAATGACAGAGCTATCTGCTGAAGAGCGATTACTACATGCCATCTTTGGAGAAAAAGCTCGTGAAGTTCGTGACACGTCACTACGTGTGCCGAATGGCGGTGGCGGAATCGTTCATGATGTGAAAGTGTTTAACCGTGAAGACGGTGATGAACTTTCTCCAGGTGTGAACAAACTCGTTCGGGTGTATATCGTTCAGAAACGGAAGATTTCAGAAGGGGATAAAATGGCCGGTAGACATGGTAACAAAGGTGTTATTTCCAAAATTCTACCTGAAGAAGATATGCCATTCATGCCAGATGGCACCCCGGTAGACGTTATGTTGAACCCACTTGGTGTACCATCGCGTATGAATATCGGTCAGGTTCTTGAGCTTCACTTAGGAATGGCTGCTCGAGAAATGAACATCCATGTTGCGACCCCGGTATTCGACGGAGCAAATGAAGAAGATGTATGGGAAACCATGACAGAAGCCGGCCTTTCCAGGGACGGAAAAACAGTTCTTTATGACGGTCGTACTGGTGAAGCATTTGATAACCGTGTTTCTGTCGGAGTCATGTACTTGATTAAACTTGAGCACATGGTAGATGACAAATTGCACGCTCGTTCCACTGGACCATATTCCTTGGTCACACAGCAACCACTTGGTGGTAAGGCGCAATTTGGTGGACAGCGTTTCGGTGAGATGGAAGTTTGGGCATTAGAAGCATATGGTGCCGCATACACACTACAAGAAATCTTGACCGTTAAATCCGATGACGTCGTTGGTCGTGTACAGACATACGAAGCGATTGTCAAAGGTGAAAATCTACCAGAACCAGGTGTACCAGAATCCTTCCGTGTCTTGATCAAAGAGCTTCAAAGTCTTGGAATGGATGTCAAGATGCTGACAGATGAGCAAAATGAAATCGACATGAGAGATTTAGAAGATGATGAGCAAGCTGGCGAACAGCTGAATGTCGATATAGAGCATAAAGAAACGTCAGATGAATAAAGCCAGAAGATAAAACCCACCTATCGTAGGATAAAATAAGGGAGGTAGGCTCCTTGATTGATGTCAATAAATTTGAGTTTATGAAAATTGGTTTAGCCTCACCGAATAAGATCCGTTCTTGGTCTTACGGTGAAGTGAAAAAACCAGAAACAATTAACTATCGTACACTAAAGCCTGAAAAGGACGGTCTTTTCTGTGAGCGAATTTTTGGGCCGACAAAAGATTGGGAATGTCATTGTGGAAAATACAAACGAGTTCGCTATAAAGGTGTCGTTTGTGACCGCTGTGGCGTTGAAGTTACAAAATCAAAAGTACGAAGAGAGCGCATGGGGCATATTGAGTTAGCTGCCCCTGTCTCTCACATTTGGTATTTCAAAGGAATTCCAAGCCGTATGGGTCTTGTGTTGGACCTATCTCCACGTGCTTTGGAAGAAATTATTTACTTTGCTTCTTATGTTGTCACAGAGCCAGGTGATACACCTCTCGAAAAGAAACAGTTGCTTTCAGAAAGAGAATATCGCACTTATTATGATAAGTACGGTAAGATCTTTAAGGCACAGATGGGTGCGGAAGCCATCCGTAAACTTCTTCAAGATATCGATCTGGAGAAGGAAGTTCATGACTTAAAAGAAGAGTTGAAAACAGCGCAAGGTCAAAGACGTACGAGAGCCATCAAGCGATTAGAAGTTCTTGAATCATTCCGTAATTCAGGAAACGATCCATCCTGGATGATTTTGGATGTCTTACCGATCATACCACCGGAACTACGTCCAATGGTTCAGTTGGATGGTGGCCGATTTGCGACGTCTGACTTAAACGATTTATACCGCCGGGTTATTAACCGGAACAACCGTTTGAAAAGATTGTTAGATCTTGGTGCTCCATCTATTATCGTTCAAAACGAAAAACGGATGCTCCAAGAATCGGTGGATGCCCTCGTTGATAATGGTCGTCGCGGTCGCCCGGTTACTGGACCAGGAAACCGTCCGTTAAAATCTCTCTCTCATATGTTGAAAGGGAAGCAAGGGCGTTTCCGTCAAAACTTGTTAGGTAAACGTGTTGACTATTCCGGACGTTCGGTAATCGTCGTTGGTCCGAACTTGAAGATGTATGAGTGTGGCTTGCCGAAAGAAATGGCGATTGAATTATTCAAACCATTTGTTATGCGTGAACTCGTCAAACGTGGGTTGGCTCACAACATTAAGTCAGCAAAACGAAACATTGAACGTTTACGTCCAGAGATCTGGGGCGTGTTAGAAGATGTAATCAAAGAACATCCGGTCCTATTGAACCGTGCACCGACACTGCACCGTTTAGGGATTCAAGCTTTTCAGCCGAAATTGGTTGATGGTCGTGCGATTCGATTGCACCCACTCGTTTGTACAGCTTATAACGCTGACTTTGATGGGGACCAAATGGCTGTTCACGTGCCGCTTTCACCGGAAGCACAAGCAGAAGCGAGAATTCTTATGCTTGCAGCGCACAACATCTTGAATCCAAAAGACGGAAAACCAGTCGTTACACCATCTCAAGACATGGTATTAGGAAACTACTACTTGACGCTTGAGAGAGAAAACGCACTTGGTGAAGGTTTTGTATTTGGTAATGCAGATGAAGCAAGACTCGCTTATGATAACGGGTATGTTCATTTACACAGCCGGATTGCAATTGATGCAGGTTCATTGAAGAACCCTAAGTTCACGGAAGAGCAAAACAAGAAGTTGTTGCTGACAACAGTCGGTAAAATAATTTTCAATGATATTTTGCCGCCGACGTTCCCTTACATGAATGAACCGACAAAATCGAATCTACATGATGGTCTTGAGGATCATCACTTTATCGGTAAAGATGCAAATGTAAAGGAAGCACTAGCAGAACGCGAACTGAACTTACCATTCAAAAAAGGTATTCTGGGAGATATCATCGCAGAAGTCTTTAAGTTTTATAAACTCTCTGAGACGTCTAAGATGCTTGACCGTATGAAAGACTTAGGCTTTAAGTATTCTACGAAAGCCGGACTTACCATTGGAGTTTCAGATATCGTTGTCCTGGCAGATAAAAATGAAATCTTGGATGAAGCACAAGGAAAAGTAGATAACGTACAAAAGCAGTTCAAGCGTGGTTTGATCACGGATGGCGAACGTTATGATCGCGTCATTCAAATTTGGACAGATGCCAAAGATGTCATTCAAGAAAAATTAATGAAGTCCTTGGAACCATTAAACCCGATCTTTATGATGAGTGATTCGGGTGCACGTGGTAACCCATCTAACTTCACGCAGCTCGCGGGTATGCGTGGTCTGATGGCTAACCCATCTGGACGAATTATCGAACTCCCGATCAAATCGAGCTTCCGTGAAGGACTAACGGTCTTGGAGTACTTTATTTCCACGCACGGTGCACGTAAAGGTCTTGCGGATACCGCGCTGAAAACAGCCGACTCTGGTTACTTGACACGTCGCTTAGTGGATGTTGCACAAGATGTAATCATTCGCGAAGAAGATTGTGGTACCGACCGTGGCATGACCGTTTCCACTATTCAGGAAGGAAACGAAGTCATTGTTCCTTTAGGAGATCGGTTAGTCGGAAGAACGGCGTTCAGAGCTGTGAAACACCCAGAGACGGGTGAGGTCATTGTTCAACGTAACGAATTGATCACTGAAGATATTTCCGCTGAGATTTTAGAAGCGGGCATCGAATCGGTAACAATCCGTTCTGTATTCACATGTAACACACAGCATGGTGCTTGTAATAAGTGTTACGGACGGAATATGGCAACAGGTGACCAAGTGGATGTTGGTGAAGCAGTTGGTATCATTGCAGCTCAATCCATCGGTGAGCCAGGTACTCAGTTAACGATGCGTACCTTCCACACAGGTGGGGTTGCAGGTGATGATATCACACAAGGTTTACCGCGTATCCAAGAAGTATTTGAAGCGCGTAACCCGAAAGGTAAAGCGATCATCACAGAAATCAAGGGAACTGTAACGGATATTAATAGTGAAAAAGATAAAAAAGAAATCATTGTACAAAGTGATGTCGAAACAAAGACTTACACAACACCGTACAATGCACGCATCAAGGTAGAAGTTGGAGACGCCGTAGAACCTGGAGAGGCGTTGACGGAAGGTTCAATCGATCCGAAAGAATTGATTGTTGTCCAAGGCACACAAGGCGTACAGGAATACTTGCTCAAAGAAGTTCAAAAAGTATACCGTATGCAGGGTGTTGAAATCAGTGACAAGCATATTGAAGTCATGGTCCGTCAAATGCTTCGTAAAGTTCGTGTGAATGATGCCGGCGAAACAGAATTGCTTCCTGGTTCACTCATGGAAGTTAACCAGTTCAAAGAAGCCAACCAAGAGGTGCTGTTGGAAGGTAAACAACCAGCAACAGCCAAACCAGTCATTCTTGGTATTACGAAAGCATCACTAGAAACGGATTCCTTCTTGTCTGCCGCATCTTTCCAAGAGACAACACGGATCTTGACAGATGCTGCGATCAAAGGTAAATATGATGAATTGCTCGGATTGAAAGAGAACGTCATCATCGGTAAACTTGTCCCTGCAGGTACGGGATTACAGAGATACCGACGCCTAGAAGCTGAAAAAGATGAAGCTTTCCAAGAAACAGAAGAAGAAAACTTAGAAGAAGAAACACAAGAAATATAAAGTTTGAGGCACCTTGAAAAAGATTGAGGTTATCATTGACAACATTTTTAGACAGTGATAATATATTCAAGGTGCTTCATACTAATGTTGTTACTTTGGAGGATTGCGAGAATGTCTTATGAAAAAGTAGCAGAAGCTAAAAATAGTTTAGTCATTGGAGCGAAACAAGTACAAAAAGCCATGAGAGATGGCGAAGTACAAGAGGTCGTTGTTGCAGAAAATGCTGAACGACGCGTAACAGATCATATACTGCTTACTGCTGACCAAATGAATGTACCCGTTGTGTTTGTCGACTCGATGAAACAATTGGGGAAAGCAAGCGGTATTGAAGTAGGCGCAGCTACAGTGGCAATCAAAAAATAAACTTTGCACGACCTGTTCGTGTTAAGTTTTGTTTTTTGCTAAATGATGAACCACCTGGATGTGTGGGATTGCAAAACGAGATGAGAAGGGAGGAAACAACATGCCAACAATTAACCAATTGGTGCGTAAAGGACGTCAATCTAAAACAAAAGGATCCGATTCTCCGGCTCTAAATAAAGGTTTCAACTCGTTCAAGAAAAAGTTCACGGATAACAATGCTCCACAAAAACGTGGTGTGTGTACACGTGTTGCTACCATGACTCCTAAAAAGCCAAACTCAGCACTTCGTAAATATGCACGTGTTCGTTTGTCTAACCAGATTGAAGTAACAGCTTACATTCCTGGAATTGGACACAACTTACAAGAACACAGTGTTGTGCTAATTCGCGGTGGCCGTGTAAAAGACTTGCCAGGTGTACGTTATCATATCGTACGTGGCGCGTTGGACACTGCCGGTGTTGAAGGACGTAAACAGAGTCGTTCCAAATATGGCGCGAAAAAAGCCAAAAAATAAGTAACAAAAATAAACACTGAGGAAAGGAGGAGTAGCTATGCCACGTAAAGGAGCCGTACCAAAAAGAGATGTGCTACCAGATCCGATTCATGAATCGAAGCTAGTAACACGTCTAATCAACCAAATCATGGTTCATGGTAAAAAAGGTGTTGCCCAGAAAATTCTTTATAATGCATTTGACCTTGTCGGTGAACGCACTGGCCAAAACCCAATGGACGTATTCGAAGAGGCAATGAAAAATGTCATGCCTGTTCTTGAAGTTCGTGCTAGACGTGTTGGTGGGTCTAACTACCAAGTACCAATGGAGGTTCGCCCAGAACGCCGTCAAGCATTAGGTTTGCGTTTTATCGTAAACTATTCAAGACTTCGCGGTGAAAAAACCATGGAAGAGCGTCTTGCAAATGAAATCATGGATGCAGCCAATAATACAGGTGCAGCAGTGAAACGTCGTGAAGAAATGCATAAAATGGCTGAAGCCAACAAAGCATTCGCACACTATCGCTGGTAAAAATCATTTAATAAAAAAACATAGCAGTTATGCAGAAAGGAGAAATGATTATGCCAAGAGAGTTCTCCTTAGACAGATATCGTAATATCGGAATCATGGCACACATTGATGCCGGTAAAACTACTTGTACAGAAAGAATTCTTTTCTATACTGGTAGAATTCATAAACTCGGAGAAACTCACGAAGGTGCATCCCAAATGGACTGGATGGACCAGGAGCAGGAGCGTGGAATCACGATTACCTCTGCTGCGACAACAGCTCAGTGGAATGACCATCGGATCAATATTATTGATACTCCAGGACACGTTGACTTTACAGTAGAAGTTGAACGTTCCCTACGTGTTCTTGATGGTGCAGTAGCACTGTTAGATGCACAGTCTGGAGTTGAGCCACAAACAGAAACAGTATGGCGCCAAGCAACAACTTATGGCGTACCGCGTGTTGTATTTATTAACAAAATGGATAAAGTGGGGGCTGACTTCCTTTATTCCGTAGGTACATTGAAAGAGAGATTGGGGGCAAATGCTCACCCAGTCCAGCTACCAATCGGTGCTGAAGACCAATTCGAAGGAATTATCGATTTGGTTGAGATGAAAGCTTATATCTATGAAGATGACCTAGGTACGAAAGCATCAAACACTGAAATTCCTGATGAATATAAAGAACAAGCGCAGGAATACCGCGATAGCCTAGTTGAAGCTATTTCAGAACTTGACGAAAACCTTATGGATAAGTATTTGGAAGGTGAAGAAATCACCAAAGAAGAATTGAAAGCAGGAATTCGTCAAGCTACTGTAGACGTTGAATTCTATCCAGTATTTTGTGGATCAGCATTTAAAAACAAAGGTGTTCAGCTTCTACTAGATGGTGTAGTTGACTACTTGCCATCTCCATTGGATGTACCTCCAATCCAAGGTTTCGATAAGAAAACCGAGGAAACTGTTGAGCGTAAATCTGATGACAACGAGCCATTCTCAGCTTTGGCATTTAAAGTTATGACTGACCCTTATGTTGGTAAGTTGACATTCTTCCGTGTATACTCAGGAACATTGTCTAGTGGTTCATACGTTCAAAACACAATCAAAGACAAACGTGAGCGTGTTGGACGTATCCTTCAGATGCATGCGAACCACAGAGAAGAAGTTGACACTGTATATGCAGGAGATATTGCTGCAGGTGTAGGTTTGAAAGATACTGGTACAGGTGAAACACTATGTGCTGAGAAAAGTGAAGTTATCTTGGAATCAATGGACTTCCCTGATCCAGTTATCGGTGTAGCCATTGAACCAAAATCAAAATCCGACCAAGATAAAATGGGTATCGCTCTAGCGAAACTTGCTGAAGAAGATCCAACGTTCAAAACGGAAACAAATGATGAAACTGGACAAACAATCATTCACGGTATGGGTGAACTTCACCTAGATATCATCGTTGATCGTTTGAAACGTGAATTCAAAGTTGATGCACAAGTTGGTGCACCACAAGTTGCTTACCGTGAAACGTTCCGTGCTTCTGCAAATGCTGAAGGTAAGTTCGTACGTCAGTCTGGTGGACGTGGACAGTTCGGTCACGTTTGGATTAAATTCGAACCAAACGAAGAAGGAGCTGGCTTCGAATTCGTCAACAATATTGTTGGTGGGGTTGTTCCTCGTGAATATATCCCCGCTGTTCAAGCCGGAATCGAAGAATCATTGGAAAACGGTGTACTTGCCGGATATCCATTAGTCGATGTGAAAGCAACACTATATGATGGTTCTTACCACGATGTTGACTCTAACGAAACTGCCTTTAAAGTAGCCGCATCAATGGCTCTTAAAGAAGCTAAAAACAAATGTCAACCAGTTCTATTGGAACCAATGATGAAAGTAGAAGTTGTTGTTCCTGAAGAATATATGGGCGACATCATGGGTGATGTTACTTCCCGTCGTGGCCGTGTAGAAGGAATGGGTAGCCGCGGAAACGCATCTGTCGTTAACGCATTCGTCCCACTTTCTGAAATGTTCGGTTACGCAACAGCACTTCGTTCAAACACGCAAGGACGTGGAACGTTCACTATGTACTTCGATCACTATGAAGAAGTTCCAAAATCGATTTCTGAAGAGATCATTAAGAAAAATAGTGGACAATAATTGATTTTTATCATTAAATCACTTATAAAAGTATTGTAAGTTGTTGTCTTTTGGTATAATGCCAAAAGGCAACCTGACAATATAAATACAAAAAACTTTTATTTCATTTAAGGAGGAAATATAAATGGCTAAAGAAAAATTCGACCGTTCCAAGCCCCATGTGAACATTGGTACTCTTGGACACGTTGACCACGGAAAAACTACTCTAACTGCAGCAATCACTACTGTACTTCATAAGCATTTCGGTGAAGGTTCTGCAATGGCTTATGACCAAATCGACGGTGCACCAGAAGAAAAAGAACGTGGAATCACAATCGCGACTTCTCACGTTGAATATGAAACTGCAAACCGTCACTATGCACACGTTGACTGCCCAGGACACGCAGACTATGTTAAAAACATGATCACTGGTGCTGCTCAAATGGATGGTGCGATCCTAGTTGTATCTGCAGCTGATGGTCCAATGCCACAAACTCGTGAGCACATCTTGCTTTCTCGCCAAGTTGGCGTACCAGCATTCGTTGTATTCTTGAACAAAACTGACCAAGTTGACGACGAAGAGTTACTAGAACTAGTTGAAATGGAAGTTCGCGACCTACTAAGCGACTATGACTTCCCTGGTGACGACATTCCAGTTGCTCAAGGTTCTGCTCTTAAAGCACTAGAAGGTGACGAAGAGCACGAAAAAGCAATCCTTGACCTTATGGAAAAAGTAGACGACTACATTCCAAACCCAGAGCGTGACACTGACAAGCCATTCATGATGCCTGTTGAGGACGTATTCTCAATCACTGGCCGTGGTACAGTTGCGACTGGTCGTGTAGAGCGTGGTCAAGTATCTGTTGGTGACGAAGTTGAAATCATCGGTCTTGCCGAAGAAGCTTCTAAAACAACAATCACTGGAGTTGAAATGTTCCGTAAGCTTCTAGACTATGCTGAAGCTGGAGACAACATCGGTGCGCTTCTACGTGGTGTATCCCGTGAAGAAATCAACCGTGGCCAAGTACTAGCTAAGCCTGGTTCAATCACTCCACACACAAACTTCAAAGCTGAAGTTTATGTTCTATCAAAAGACGAAGGTGGTCGTCATACACCATTCTTCTCTAACTACCGTCCACAGTTCTACTTCCGTACAACTGACGTGACTGGTGTTATCCAATTGCCAGAAGGCGTTGAAATGGTAATGCCTGGTGACAACGTTGAAATGGACGTTGAACTAATCTCCCCAATCGCGATTGAAGAAGGAACTAAATTCTCAATCCGTGAAGGTGGACGTACAGTAGGCGCTGGCGTTGTAGCGTCTATCCAAAAATAATAATTGTATATGTTACAAACACCGCTGATCCAGTTGATGGATGAGCGGTGTTTTTTTATCTTTCAATAGATAGAAGACTCCATACTCTAAAACACGAAAACGTTTTAGGAGTAGTTCAAGCTACAGTTCTCAGAAAGAAGAAAGATTGATCGCGAAGTTCTTATATAGGTTCTATACCCTCGAACGAGCCAGAAATGACCCCGGAAAGTCCTATAGGAGGGTTCTATACCCTCGAACTAGTCAGAAAAAAAGTCGGAAAGTCCTATAGGAGGGCTCTATACCCCCGAGCGAGCCAGAAAAAAAGCCGGAAAGTCCTATAGGAGAGCTCTATACCCTCGAACGAGCCAGAAAAAAAGCTAAAAAGTCTTATAGGGATACTCTATACTCCCCTTCGAAAGATCAACACAATTTAAATCGTAATTGCCTACTAAAAAGACACGAAAAACATAATCGAAAACTATTTGTATTCTCTTCATTCCATTAACAAAAAAACATCTGCAAACCCCTTGAAATCAATCAAATATCTCTGTATAATAGCAAAGGTATTTGCAACAGAAAGAATTCTAGTTTTTCCTTGCAATCAAGGCTTGAATTCATTATAATTAGTAATGTTGCAGAAAAACCAAGGCGATGAAGCGAAAGGTTGCTGAAACACCCGGCCCCTTTGCCATGGCGGATGTTGAGGAAATTTTCGCAGAGTATGTCTGTTTTAATATAGGCGAAAAAGGAGGGAAAGTAATGGCAAATGAAAAAATACGTATTCGTTTAAAGGCTTATGATCACAGAGTTTTAGATCAGTCAGCTGAGAAAATCGTTGAAACAGCAAAACGTTCAGGTGCGGAAGTATCAGGTCCAGTACCATTACCTACAGAGCGTGCTGTTTACACTGTTTTGCGTGCCGTACACAAGTACAAAGACTCTCGTGAGCAATTCGAGATGCGCACACATAAACGGTTAATCGACATTTTGAGCCCAACACCACAAACAGTGGATTCATTAATGCGTTTAGATTTACCATCTGGCGTTGATATCGAAATTAAATTATAAATTTTTAGGAGGTGTAACGGATGGCGAAAGGAATCTTAGGACGTAAAGTCGGCATGACACAGCTTTTCGCAGATAACGGTGAATTAATCCCAGTTACTGTCATTCAAGCTGAAGGTAATGTCGTACTTCAAAAGAAAACCGAAGAAAATGATGGCTACAATGCAATCCAAATCGGTTTCACAGACAAAAAAGAAAATCGTTCGAACAAAGCTGAGAAAGGTCATGCTGAGAAAGCGAGCACGAACCCTAAGCGCTTCGTTCGCGAAATCCGTAACGTAAATCTTGACGAGTATGAAGTAGGTCAAGATCTAAGTGTGGATGTATTCGAAGCAGGAGAAAAGGTGAACGTAACTGGTACTTCCAAAGGGAAAGGTTTCCAGGGTTCCATCAAACGTCACAATCAATCACGTGGACCTATGACACACGGTTCTCACTACCACCGTGGACCAGGTGCAATGGGTGTTATTGACCCAATGCGTGTATTCAAAGGCAAAAAACTACCAGGTCAAATGGGTAAAGAAACAGTAACAATCCAAAACTTAGAGATTGTTAAAGTGGATACTGAAAACAACTTAGTCCTTGTAAAAGGAAATGTTCCAGGTCCTAAAAAATCTTACGTACAAATTACTGGTGCAGATCAGGCGTAACAAATAACGAATGAAGGGAGGAAATGTCATGCCTAAAGTAGCACTATATAACCAAGCGGGATCAGAAGTAGGCAGTGTAGAACTTGCTGAGAACGTATTTGGTATTGAGCCGAACAAAACTGTTCTTCACGATGCTGTCATTATGCAGCGAGCTTCTATGCGTCAAGGAACGCATAAAGTTAAGAACCGTTCAGAAGTAAGAGGAGGAGGCCGCAAACCGTGGCGCCAAAAAGGAACTGGCCGTGCGCGTCAAGGTTCCATTCGTTCCCCACAATGGGTTGGTGGCGGAACTGTATTTGGTCCAACTCCAAGAAGCTATAGCACAAAATTACCGAAGAAAGTACGTCGTTTGGCAATTCGCTCAGCTTTAGCTACAAAGGTAAATGAAGAAAGCATTTACGTTTTGGAAGACTTAAAGCTAGAAACGCCAAAAACAAAAGATGTCATTAATCTTTTAGGTAATTTGAATGTTGATGGAAAAGCATTAATCGTAACAACAGAAGAAGATGAAAACGTTGTGCGTTCCGCAAACAATATTAAAGGCGTTGAAGTTCTAACAGTAACTGAATTAAACGTACTTGACGTATTGAAGCATGACACGCTTCTTATTACGAAAGAAGCAGCTGAAAAAGCAGGGGAGGTGCTTGCATAATGAAAGACCCACGAGATATTATTAAGCGCCCGGTAATTACAGAGCACTCTGCGGATTTAATGGCTGATAAAAAGTACACTTTTGAAGTATCACCAAAAGCGAACAAAACAGAAATTAAACATGCCGTAGAATTAATCTTTGACGTTGAAGTTGTAAAAGTAAACACAGCAAATAAAAAAGGTAAATTCAGAAGAATGGGTCGTCACGGAGGCTATCGTCCGAATACGAAAAAAGCCGTCGTTACATTGTCTGAAGACAGTAAAGATCTAGATTTCTTTGAAGGTGCCTAAACTTTAAATCGAATTTAAAAGGAGGGAAATATGATGGCGATTAAAAGATATAAACCGACAAGTAACGGTCGTCGTAACATGAGCACATTGACAAATGATGAAATTACGACTTCTACACCTGAAAAAACTCTCTTGTCTCCACTCAAGAAAAGAGCTGGACGTAACAACCAAGGGAGAATGACGGTTCGTCATCAGGGTGGTGGACATAAACGTCAGTACCGCGTAATTGATTTCCGTCGTAACAAAGATGGTATACCAGGACGCGTTGCTACGATCGAATATGATCCGAACCGCTCAGCAAATATAGCTTTAATCCATTATGCAGATGGTGAAAAACGATATATACTTGCACCGAAAACACTTAAAGTAGGTCAAGAAATTATGTCTGGTGAAACAGCTGACATTAAAGTAGGTAACGCATTACCACTTAACAAAATGCCAGTTGGTACAACAATTCACAACATTGAATTGAAACCAGGCCGCGGCGGACAACTTGTTCGTTCTGCAGGGTCACAAGCTCAAATTCTTGGGCGTGAAGACAACAAGTATGTACTTGTTCGTTTGTCTTCTGGAGAAACAAGAATGATCTTGGGTACTTGCCGAGCAACAATTGGTCAAGTCGGAAACATTGAACATGAATTAACTCGTGTTGGTAAAGCTGGACGTAGTCGCTGGAAAGGTATTCGTCCAACAGTACGTGGTTCTGTTATGAACCCTAGCGATCACCCACACGGTGGTGGTGAAGGACGTGCACCAATCGGTATGCCATCTCCAGTTACACCTTGGGGTAAACCGACACTTGGACTTAAAACACGTAAACGTAACAAAGCTTCAGACAAATATATCGTGCGTCGTCGTAAGAAATAACGATGAAAAGCAACAAGTTGCTTAGTCACGAAGGGAGGTTTATTTATGGGTCGTAGTTTGAAAAAAGGACCTTTCGCAGATGATCATCTGATGAAAAAAGTCGAAGAGCTAGATAACAATAATAAAAAGCAAGTGATCAAGACATGGTCTCGTCGTTCTACCATCTTCCCACATTTCGTAGGACACACTTTCGCAGTGTATGATGGACGTAAACATGTACCAGTATATGTCACGGAAGATATGGTCGGTCACAAACTAGGTGAGTTTGCACCGACACGTACGTACAGAGGTCATGCTGGTGACGATAAGAAAACAAAACGCTAGTTGAGAGGAGGTTTGCATGATGCAACAAGCTAAAGCCGTAGCTAAAACTGTCCGTATTGCTCCTCGTAAAGCTCGTTTAGTCGTTGATTTAATTCGAGGAAAACAAGTAGGCGAAGCTATCGCAATTCTTAAGCACACGAACCGTGCTGCTTCACCGATTGTAGAAAAACTTATTTACTCTGCTGTCGCAAACGCAGAGCATAACTATGAAATGGATACGGATTCGTTGATCGTATCAGAAGTATATGTCAATGAAGGTGTCACATTAAAAAGATTTCGTCCGCGCGCACAAGGTCGTGCTACAGCAATCAATAAACGTACCAGCCACATCACAGTAGTGGTAACAGAACAAAAGGAGGGATAGTTCGTGGGTAACAAAATCAATCCTCATGGTCTTCGTGTAGGAATCATCCGTGATTGGGACTCTAAATGGTTCGCAGAAAAAGATTACGCTGACTTATTGCATGAAGATATCATGATCCGTGATTATATCGAAGAACGCTTAGCTGATTCATCTGTATCAAACGTTGAGATCGAAAGAGCAGCAAATCGAGTGAATATCTCAATCCACACATCTAAACCAGGAATGGTGATCGGTAAAGGTGGATCTGAAGTTGACGCTTTACGTACAAAGCTAAGCAACATGACAGACAAGAAAGTTCACATCAATATTGTAGAAGTTAAAAAACCTGACCTTGATGCAACACTAGTTGCTCAAAATATTGCTCGTCAATTGGAGAACCGTGTTTCATTCCGTCGTGTACAAAAGCAATCCATTCAACGCGCAATGCGTGGGGGAGCTAAAGGAATCAAAACAATGGTTTCCGGTCGTTTAGGCGGAGCAGACATTGCTCGTGCTGAATATTACAGTGAAGGAACAGTACCACTACACACACTTCGTGCAGATATCGATTATGGAACTGCTGAAGCTGACACTACTTATGGAAAACTCGGTGTTAAAGTGTGGATTTACCGTGGTGAGATCCTTCCAACAAAAAATGAAAACTAAGGAAGGGGGATTAGCAATATGTTAATGCCGAAGCGTGTAAAATACCGTAAACCACATCGCGTGAGCTTAAAAGGTCGTGCGAAAGGTGGAACTGAAGTAGCATTTGGAGAATATGGCCTTCAAGCTCTTGAAGGTGAATGGATCACAAGTCGACAAATTGAGGCTGCCCGTATTGCAATGACTCGTTACATGAAACGTGGCGGTAAAGTTTGGATTAAAATCTTTCCGGACAGACCGAAAACAGCTAAACCTCTTGAGGTTCGTATGGGTTCCGGTAAAGGGTCTCCTGAATCTTGGGTAGCGGTTGTAAAACCTGGAAAAATCTTATTTGAGATTGCGGGAGTCGACGAAGAGGTTGCTCGCGAAGCACTTCGTCTTGCGTCTCACAAACTTCCTATCCGTACTAAGTTTGTAAAACGTGAAGAAATTGGTGGTGAAAGCAATGAAAGCTAATGAAATTAGAGAACTAACCACTGCCGAAATTGAACAAAAAGTAAAATCTTTAAAAGAAGAACTCTTTAACCTACGTTTCCAATTAGCAACAGGACAGCTTGAAAATACGGTTCGTATCCGTGAAGTCAAAAAATCCATTGCTCGATTGAAAACAGTAATCCGTGAAAGAGAAATCGGCGTTAATTAATTGACAATTGAGAGGAGGTCAACCTCAAATGAGTGAACGCAATAACCGTAAAGTTTACAGTGGTCGTGTTGTTTCTGACAAAGCAGACAAAACAATCACTGTTGTGGTAGAAACGTATAAATTCCATCCGTTATATGGAAAGCGCGTTAAGTATTCAAAGAAATTCAAAACTCATGACGAAAATAACCAGGCGAAAACTGGTGACGTTGTGCGTATTATGGAAACACGTCCGTTATCCAAAACGAAACGTTTCCGTTTGATCGAAGTAACAGAAGAAGCTGTAATTATATAATAGTTCGCTCGGATTGAATCCGAAGGGAGGTTTCATTGATATGATTCAACAGGAAAGCCGTTTAAAAATTGCTGACAACTCCGGAGCTCGTGAAGTTCAAGCGATCAAGGTTCTTGGTGGTTCAGGCCGTAAGACAGCGAACATTGGTGATATCATCGTATGTTCCGTTAAGAACGCTACACCAGGAGGCGTTGTCAAAAAAGGCGAAGTAGTAAGAGCAGTAATTGTACGTTCAAAAAGCGGTGTTCGCCGTAAGGACGGTTCTTACATCCGTTTCGATGAAAACGCGGCAGTGATTGTTCGTGATGATAAGAGTCCTCGAGGCACACGTATTTTTGGACCAGTAGCTCGTGAACTACGTGACAACAAATTCATGAAAATTGTTTCACTAGCTCCAGAAGTTTTATAAAAAAAGAAATTAGACCCTTCAAGGGAGGTGCACGATTCATGCATGTAAAGAAAGGCGATAAAGTAGTCGTTATTTCCGGTAAAGATAAAGGTAAAGAAGGAACGATTCTAGAAGCGTACCCTAAAAAAGAACGTGTTTTGGTTGAAGGCGTCAATTATGTTAAAAAACACGCACAGCCTTCTCAAGATAATCCACAAGGTGGAATTTTGACAATCGAAGCACCAGTTCATGTTTCGAACGTTATGCCAGTCGATCCGAAAAGTGGCCAACCAACACGTGTTGGATATGAAGTGAAAGACGGTAAAAAAGTTCGTATCGCAAAGAAATCGGGCGAAGCTTTAGATAAATAGTCTAGCGGCGAAAGGAGGGCTACAGAATGAATGAATTAAAAAGAAAATACAAGGAAGAAGTCGTTTCTAACTTAGTTGAAAAATTCAATTACAGTTCAGTAATGCAAGCACCGAAAGTTGAGAAAATCGTGATCAACATGGGTGTCGGTGATGCAGTTCAAAATTCAAAAGCACTTGATAACGCAGTTGAAGAACTTGCAACACTATCAGGTCAAAAACCAACAGTTACACGTGCCAAAAAATCGATTGCAGGTTTTCGTCTACGTGAAGGAATGCCAATTGGTGCCAAGGTAACACTTCGTGGAGAGCGCATGTATGATTTCCTCGAAAAGCTAATCGCTGTATCCTTGCCACGTGTGCGTGACTTCCGCGGAATCTCCAACAAAGCATTTGATGGTCGTGGAAACTACACGCTTGGTGTAAAAGAGCAATTGATCTTCCCAGAAATTGATTACGATAAAGTAAATAAAGTTCGTGGAATGGATATCGTAATTGTGACAACTGCTGAGACAGATGAAGAAGCCCGTGAACTTCTTACGCAATTCGGAATGCCGTTCAAACAATAACATGAACGTAAAAAGGAGGATAAATCGTGGCGAAAAAATCAATGATTGCTAAACAAAAACGCAAACAGAAATATTCAGTTCGTGAATATTCACGTTGCCAACGTTGTGGACGTCCACATTCAGTAATCCGTAAATTTAAGCTATGCCGAATTTGTTTCCGTGACTTAGCTCACGCAGGACAAATCCCAGGCGTCAAAAAAGCTAGCTGGTAAACCCCATTGTAGGGAAGGAGGTAAAATCTAATGGCAATGACAGATCCAATTGCAGATCTTTTGACTAGAATCCGTAATGCGAACGTGGCTCGCCATGATCAACTGGAAGTTCCTGCTTCCAACTTGAAAAAAGAGATTGTAGATATCTTGAAGCGAGAAGGTTTCATTCGTGATTTTGAATATATTGAAGACAGTAAACAAGGTGTATTGCGCCTATTCTTGAAATATGGCCAAGACAATGAGCGTGTAATCACTGGTATTAAGAAAATCAGTAAACCAGGACTTCGTGTTTATGTGAAAGCAGACGAACTGCCTCGCGTATTAAACGGACTTGGCATCGCTGTTGTTTCAACTTCAAAAGGTGTTTTGACAGATAAAGAAGCTCGTCAGCAAGCAGTCGGCGGCGAAGTATTAGCATACGTTTGGTAATAGAAAGTGTAGTCAGGAGGTGGAATATATGTCACGTATCGGTTTTAAACCACTTGAATTGCCAGAAGGCGTTGAAGTTAAAGTGGATGGACTTACAGTTAATGTAAAAGGACCTAAAGGTGAATTGTCCCGTACGATTCATGAAGATATGATCATCAACATCGAAGACAATCAACTAGTTGTTGAGCGTCCAAGTGAAAGTAAGCTACACCGTTCCTTGCATGGTACGACTCGTACGATCGTTGCCAACATGGTAGAAGGTGTCACAAACGGCTTCCAAAAAGCACTTGAGATCAATGGTGTTGGTTACCGTGCACAAATGCAAGGTAATAAACTAATCGTTAACGCTGGATATTCTCATCCAGTTGAAGTAGACCCGATGGAAGGCATCGAAATTGAATGCCCTACAAACACAAAAATTGTTGTTAAAGGGATCAATAAAGAGAAAGTCGGCGCAACTGCAGCAAATATTCGCGCAATCAGAACACCTGAACCTTATAAAGGAAAAGGTATTCGTTATGAAGGCGAATATGTACGCCAAAAAGAAGGTAAAACTGCGAAATAACTTCCGTTAAGAGACAGAAAGGAGTGACTTAAATGATTACGAAGCAGGATAAGAATGCAACTCGTAAAAAACGTCATTATCGTTTGCGCCGTGACCTTACCGGCACTGCCGAGCGTCCGCGTTTAAACGTATACCGTTCAAATAAACACATTTATGCTCAATTAATCGATGATACAGCAGGCAAAACCTTAGCAAGTGCCTCTACTGTCGACCCGGAATTGAAATTGGATGCAACAGGTAATGTTGAAGCAGCTCAAAAAGTTGGTGAACTTCTCGCGAAGCGTGCGACTGATGCGAATCTAAAATCTGTCGTATTTGACCGTGGAGGTTACCTTTATCACGGACGCGTAAAAGCTTTAGCGGATGCAGCTCGTGAAAATGGGTTGGAATTTTAAACGTGATCGTAAAAGGAGGGAAATGAATTGAGTAAACAAATCGACGCAAGCAAGCTTGACATTGAAGAACGTGTAGTAACAATCAACCGTGTAGCGAAAGTTGTGAAAGGTGGTCGTCGTTTCCGTTTCACAGCACTCGTTGTCGTGGGAGATAAAAATGGCCATGTTGGCTTCGGTACAGGTAAAGCACAAGAAGTACCTGATGCGATTAAAAAAGCGATTGAGGATGGCAAAAAGAACTTGGTACGTGTACCAATCGTCGGCACAACGATTCCTCACCAAATTCATGGTCAGCTAGGCGCTGGAAACGTCCTTTTGAAACCAGCTACTGAAGGTACAGGGGTTATTGCTGGTGGACCTGTTCGTGCTGTATTGGAACTTGCTGGTGTAGGAGATATCCTTTCTAAATCATTAGGTTCAAATACACCTATTAACATGGTTCGTGCAACAATCCAAGGATTGAGTGAACTAAAAACGGCCGAACAAGTAAGTAAATTACGTGGTAAGTCAGCCGAAGAACTGAAAGGATAAGGAGGGATTTACATGGCTAAACAATTAGAAATTACCCTCACACGGAGTGTCATTGGAAGCAAACAAGACCAACGTAGAACAGTTGAAGCACTTGGGCTGAAAAAAAGACAACAAACTGTCGTTCGTGAGGATACACCAGTTGTTCGCGGAATGATCAATAAAGTATCCCATCTTGTTCAAGTGAACGAAAAATAACAAGAGTTTTTCAAAGAGGAGGTGCTCGAATGAAACTTCATGAATTAAAAAGTACTGAAGGTTCCCGTAAGAAAAGAAACCGTGTAGGTCGTGGAATGGCTACAGGAAACGGTAAAACTTCAGGCCGTGGACATAAGGGACAGAATGCACGTTCCGGAGGCGGCACACGTCCTGGATTCGAAGGCGGGCAATTACCGTTGTTTCAACGCCTTCCAAAGCGTGGATTCACAAATATTCACCGCAAAGAGTATGTCATTGTTAATTTAGAAACATTAAATAGATTTGATGAAGGTGTGGAGGTAACTCCAGAACTTCTACTTGAAGAAGGTATTGTCAGTAAGTTGAAAGCAGGCGTGAAAGTTCTAGGCAACGGTAGCTTAGATAAAAAATTGACTGTTAAAGCGCATAAATTCTCTGCTTCGGCGAAAGAGGCAATCGAAGCTGCAGGCGGTCAAACTGAGGTGATCTAATGTTCAGCACATTTATCAATATGTTTCGCGTAGCTGACATTCGCAGTAAAATTCTCTTCACCTTAGGTGTGCTCATTATTTTCCGTTTAGGAACTTTCATTCCTGTTCCTTTTACGGATAAAAATGCGTTGACGATGATGGATGAGGTAAACTCATTTGGGTTTATCGATACATTTGGTGGAGGAGCGTTGAGTCAGTTTTCAATCTTCGCAATGGGTGTGTTTCCTTACATTACAGCGATGATTATTATGCAATTGCTCCAAATGGACGTTGTACCGAAATTTACGGAATGGCGAAAACAGGGAGAGCAAGGCAGAAAGAAGTTGACTCAAGTTACGCGTTACGGAACAGTTGGTTTAGCTTTCCTTCAAGGAATTGGTATGTCTGTCGGTTTCAATGCGATGACAAACGGATCATTGATCCAGAATCCAAGCATCATGACTTACTTTGTCATAGCAATCGTATTGACTGGCGGTACGACTTTCTTGATGTGGTTAGGAGAGCAGATCACTGAATATGGGGTAGGGAACGGGATTTCCATCCTCATCTTTGCTGGTATCATTGCCGGATTCCCGAATGCAATTAACCAGCTCTTTGAACAGTATATTTCAGGTGCAGGCGACCAGTTATTTATTAATATTGCAATCTTGGCAATTATATTACTCGTCGTCGTTGCGATTATTGTTGGTGTCATATTCATCCAACAAGCGTTGCGTAAAATACCAATACAGTATGCGAAGCGCACGGTTAATCGTTCACCTGTTGGAGGACACTCCGCACATTTGCCATTAAAAGTAAATGCGGCAGGCGTCATTCCAATTATCTTTGCAATTTCATTTGTCATTGCACCTCAGACCGTAGCAGGATTTTTTGAAGGAAATGAATTTGCCTCAACGGTTCAATATATATTTGATTACACTCAACCAATTGGTATGGTTATATACGTCGGTTTGATCATTGCCTTTACGTATTTCTACACATTTGTTCAAGTTAACCCTGAGCAAATGGCAGAAAACTTACAAAAGCAAGGTGGTTATGTACCTGGCATTCGACCTGGTAAAAACACCGAAACATATTTGACTCGAGTCATTTATCGTTTAACTTTTGTCGGAGCACTGTTCTTAGCAGTCGTTTCTATCTTCCCGATCATTCTAGGCAGTGTTGCAAACCTTCCAGCAGCCGTCCAAATTGGCGGAACAAGCTTACTCATCGTCGTCGGTGTCGCACTGAATACGATGAAACAGCTGGAGAGCCAGTTGGTAAAACGACACTACCGAGGCTTTATAAAATAAGTTTCATTAGAATGTGAGAGCGAGGGGAAAGGTATGAATCTAATTTTGATGGGCTTGCCAGGTGCCGGAAAAGGTACTCAAGCGGAGAAAATCGTAGAAAAATATGCAATCCCTCATATTTCAACTGGAGATATGTTCCGTTCTGCGATCAAAGAAGGAACAGCGTTAGGAAATGAAGCAAAAACGTACATGGACAAAGGCGAATTGGTTCCTGACGAAGTAACCATAGGAATTGTTAAAGAACGTCTATCAAAACCGGACTGTGAAAAAGGATTTCTATTAGATGGATTTCCTCGTACAGTGGCTCAAGCTGAAGCACTCGAAAGATTGTTAAATGAGTTGAATACAAAACTCGATTATGTATTGCATGTTAAAGTTCCAACTGAAAAGTTGATTGAACGATTAACAGGGCGACGCATATGTCCGACTTGTGGAGCAACATATCATGTGGAATTCAATCCACCGAAGCAAGAAGGCATTTGTGATCATGACGGTACTGAACTCATTCAGCGAGAAGATGACCAACCGGAAACAGTGAAAAACCGTTTGGACGTGAATATCGAACAAACACAACCTTTGTTGGATTTCTATGAAGATAAAGGTTATCTAGTTGCTATTGATGGTGATCAAGATATTGATGAAGTTTTTAATCAAATCGACGATACTATCGGAGGCTTGGCCTAAATGATTATTTTAAAGACACCACGTGAAATTGAATTGTTGCGTCAAGCTGGAAAAATTGTTGGATTAACACACCAAGAGCTGAAGAAACATATTAAGCCAGGTGTGACAACAAAAAAACTAGATGACATTGCTGAAAAGTATATACGCAGTATGGATGCACTACCATCTTTTAAAGGATATAATGGCTTTAAAGGGAGTGTCTGTGTTTCAGTCAATGAAGAACTTGTACATGGTATTCCAAGCGACCGTGAGTTGAAAAATGGTGACATTGTCACATTGGACATCGGCGCAGATTATAAAGGATATCATGGCGATTCGGCTTGGACATATGCTGTCGGAGAAATTGACGAAGAAACGCAAAAGCTCCTCGAGGTCACTGAAGCATCTTTGTTTGAAGGATTAAGCGTAATTGCTCCCGGAAAACGTCTGACCGATATTTCACATGCCATTCAATCCTATGTCGAACCGTACGGCTACACCATAGTACGGGAATATGGAGGCCATGGGGTCGGCCAAGACCTTCATGAAGACCCACACATCTCGAATTTTGGCCCACCAAACAAAGGACCGCGTTTGAGAAAGGGTATGGTGCTGGCCATCGAACCAATGGTTAACCTCGGTGAACGATATGTTCGCACGCTGGAAGATGGTTGGACAGTCGTTACGGAAGATTCTAAGAACTGCGCACATTTTGAGCATACGATCGCAGTGACAGAGGATGGCTATGAAATTTTAACAAAAGCTTAGATCAAGTGAAGGTGATTGTGATTGAACGATGGAGAATCGGGAAGTCCTAAAATAGGCCAGTTGGTTCAGATCAAACGAGGTCGTGAACTAAGTCAGTATGCGATTATCATTGATATATTGGATGAGAAATTCGTATTATTGGCCGATGGCGAGAAAAGGAAATTCGACCGACCGAAAAAGAAAAATCTTCACCATGTGGAGCTGATTGATTATGTCTCTCCAGAGGTCGAAAAGAGCTTGAAAGAGACCAACCGGGTGACAAACGGAAAGCTCCGTTTCGCAATATCGAAATTTGTTAATGAACTATTGGCAGATTGGAAGAAGGGAGATTCTCTCAATGGCTAAAGATGATGTAATTGAAATGGAAGGTACAGTTCAAGAAACTTTACCAAACGCTATGTTTAAGGTAGAGTTGGAAAATGGACATCAAATCCTTGCCCATGTCTCCGGTAAGATTCGTATGCACTATATTCGAATTTTACCAGGTGATAAAGTAACGGTGGAAATGTCACCGTATGATTTATCAAGAGGACGAATCACTTATCGTTATAAATAAATGAAGACTCCGATCTAAGAGGAGGTAAGAACATGAAGGTAAGAGCATCAGTAAAACCTATTTGTGAAAAGTGTAAAGTTATCCGCCGTAAAGGAAAAGTTATGGTGATTTGTGATAATCCAAAACACAAACAAAAACAAGGATAATCGAAAAGGAGGTGCCATCCACTAATGGCTCGTATTGCAGGAGTTGACGTTCCACGTGATAAACGTGTTGTTATCGCGCTGACGTATGTATATGGTGTAGGGAAATCTACCGCACAAGAAGTGTTGAATAAAGTTGGTGTTTCTGAGGATACACGTGTACGTGACCTTACAGAAGACGAACTAGCTAGTATCCGTAAAGGTATTGAAGACTATACAGTTGAAGGGGATCTTCGTCGTGAAACATCCCTTAACATTAAGCGATTGATCGAGATCGGTTCATACCGTGGAATTCGCCATCGTAGAGGGTTGCCTGTTCATGGTCAAAAGACAAAGAACAATGCTCGTACTCGAAAAGGCCCACGTCGTACAATCGCTAACAAGAAAAAATAAGTAATCGAAGGAGGTTTGAAGCATTATGGCGAAAAAGCAGCAAACAACTCGTAGAAAACGTCGCGTGAAAAAGAATATAGAGTCCGGTGCAGCTCACATCCGTTCTACATTCAATAATACAATTGTGACAATCACAGACGCAGCCGGAAATGCTATTGCTTGGAGCAGTGCGGGAGCGCTTGGCTTCAAAGGTTCCCGTAAATCTACGCCATTTGCAGCTCAAATGGCAGCAGAAGTAGCGGCGAAATCAGCACAAGAAAACGGCATGAAAACGATTGAAGTTGCAGTTAAAGGCCCTGGTGCTGGTCGTGAAGCAGCAATCCGCTCTTTGCAAGCAGCTGGTCTTGAAATCACTGCAATTGTGGACGTAACACCAGTTCCACACAATGGTTGCCGCCCACCAAAACGTCGTCGTGTTTAATTTATTCGTATATATTTTGTCAGCCCGTCTATAATGGGTTATGATAGCTTAAATAAGCAGGCACGGATTATCAGGCTGTTTTTATGAAACAATACCTGATCATGAAAAAGAATGTGGGGAACTCCGCATAAGTGTTTCGACGTTTTGAAGGAGGGTTTTGGGTAAATGATCGAAATTGAAAAACCGCAAGTTGAAACGATTGAAATTAGTGATGATGCTACATTCGGAAAGTTCGTCATTGAACCGTTAGAACGTGGTTATGGAACGACAGTTGGGAACTCCCTTCGTCGTATTCTATTATCCTCATTACCTGGCGCTGCAGTGACGTCTGTCCAAATTGAAAACGTCCTTCATGAATTTTCAACTATTGAAAACGTCTATGAAGACGTGACGACAATTCTTTTAAACCTAAAAGAATTATCGTTAAAAATTTACTCTGAAGAAGAGAAAACATTGGAAATTGATGTTCAAGGCGAGGGTGAAGTCTTCGCTCGTGATATTCAACATGATAGTGACGTAGAAATACTGAACCCAGACCTTAAAATTGCAACAATCACAGGAAACGGAAGTCTATCCATGAAAATCTTTGCTGAGCAAGGTCGTGGCTACCGTAAAGCAGATGCGAATAAACGCGATGATCAGCCGATTGGCGTTATTCCAGTAGATTCAATCTTTACTCCAGTTAAGAGTGTAACCTATCAAGTTGAAAACACTCGAGTTGGTCAAGTAGCAAACTACGATAAGCTAACACTGGATGTAAGAACTGATGGAAGCATTCGACCAGAGGAAGCAATTTCCTTGGGAGCTAAAGTCTTTACAGAGCATTTGAATGTGTTTGTGAATATGACTGATGAAGCTCAACAAGCAGAAATCATGGTAGAAAAAGAAGAAGACCAAAAAGAAAAAGTGTTAGAAATGACCATTGAAGAGTTAGATCTCTCTGTGCGTTCTTACAACTGTCTAAAACGCGCTGGAATCAACACGGTTCAGGAACTGACACAAAAATCCGAAGAAGATATGATGAAAGTCCGTAACTTGGGAAGAAAATCATTGGATGAAGTGAAATACAAATTGAATGATTTAAACCTAGGCCTACGTAACGACGATTAATCAAGACAGCGATAAATCTTTCTGGTAAAGGAGGTTTTGAGAATGGCGAAAGCAAAATTAGGCCGTCCAACAGATCAACGTCAAGCAATGCTACGTAATCTTGCAACTGATCTGATTGTACATGAACGCATTGAAACAACAGAAGCAAAAGCGAAAGCATTACGCTCTGTTGTCGAAAAACTAATCACACTCGGTAAACGCGGTGACCTACATGCTCGTCGACAAGCAGCTTCAGTCATCCGCAATGCAAAAGCGGACGAAGAAGAGTCACAATCCGCTTTACAAAAATTGTTTTCAGATGTCGCACCTCGTTATGAAGACCGCCAAGGCGGTTACACACGTATCCTAAAACTAGGTGAGCGTAAAGGTGACGGTGCAAAAACGGTGATTATTGAATTAGTTGACTAATTGAATGATTAAGGGAAAAAGGGTGGTCAGTTGCCAGAAACATTGGACTGAGCCCTTTTTTATTTTGTGCAAAAATGGATCTAAAATATTTGTTTGGGTAAATACACAACTTAGCGTAGGTATCGATGATGATCACTGGTGTCAGGCGATTCGCTTACGGCGGGTGCTTGTACTCACAGGTCATGTGCGGTTCCCTTATTTCTTGATCCGCAGGCGTCGCCGCCGATGCTCCTCGCCAGCTTTACGTTTGAACAAGCGGAATCTTATCCGCGAATAGAACACTAAAATGGTGTACCATGTTTGATTAGGAGCACACTATTCGGGGGTAGCACAACTAAATTTAACTCTATCTTCGAATAGGAGCGCTTTAATCGGGGTTAGCACGACTAAATTTAGCTCTACCTTTGATTAGAAGCGCTCTATTCGGGGTTAGCACGACTAAATATAACTCTATCTTCGATTAGAAGCGCTCTATTCGGGGTTAGCACGACTAAATTCTACTCTACCTTTGATTAGAAGCGCTCTATTCGGGGGTAGTACGACTAAATTTAGCTCTACCTTTGATTAGAAGCGCTCTATTCGGGGGTAGTACGACTAAATTTAACTCTATCTTCGAATACCACATTACAAACAAAGTGGTATCTCCATCTTAATTGTGATCAATCTGCTGTATTGAATTCCGACTTTTACTGAAAAATGGTTTTGTAATTGGTTTGACAACGCTAAACGTTTATAAGAAGTACTCTCTAAAGAGCACTCCAACATGTGACTAAAACCGTATTAGTCATGAAATAACTCCTCATACGAAGCTAGAACCAGATCTATTACCAAATCGACTTGTCGGTATGATAAACTAACATTAGTGAAAGAGTACGGTGCCAAGGGAGCAACAGTGATGATTGTATTTAACAAAGTGAGCTATTCATATGACAAAAATAGTGGAAATGCAGTAGATGAATTAAGTATGTCGATTGAACAAAATGAATGGATTGCTTTGATCGGTCATAATGGTTCTGGTAAATCTACACTGGCAAAACTGATGAATGGCTTACTTCTTCCTACAAGCGGAACGATTTCAGTGGACGGGCTATCGTTGTCAGAAGATACCTATTGGGAAATCCGCAAGAAGGTCGGCATGGTTTTTCAGAATCCAGAGAACCAATTTGTTGGGACAACTGTCATGGATGATGTCGCGTTTGGTTTAGAAAACTTAGGTGTCACTCGAGAAGAAATGGTGAAACGAGTTTCTGCCGCATTAAAAGAAGTTGATATGTATTCATTTAAAGACCAAGCACCAAATCGTTTATCTGGCGGGCAGAAGCAACGCGTCGCAATCGCTGGCATTCTAGCGATTATGCCAGAAGTGATCATTTTTGATGAGGCATCGACAATGTTGGATCCGAATGGAAAGCAAGAATTATTGGAAACGATTAAAGGTCTTCGAAAAACAAAAAAGATGACGATTGTCTATATTACACATGACTTGAGTGAAGCAGCCTACGCGGACCGAATCATTGTAATGAACGAAGGAAGACAGTGGATGAGTGGTAAACCGAGAGAAGTTTTCCAATACCAAAATGAGCTGTCCGAGATTGGATTGGAAATACCACTTATATCAAGTATATATGCAGGAATGAACGAGCATGGAGTTAAACTGGAGAAAGAACCATTACATATGAAAGAATTGGTGGATCAACTATGGAAATTGTCTTCGAAAATGTAGATTTTATTTATCAACCGAATAGTCCATTTTCTCACCAAGCATTAAAAGATATCAGTCTGACGATAAAAGATGGAGATTATGCTGCTTTTATCGGGCATACAGGGTCAGGAAAATCAACATTGCTACAACACTTAAATGGCATTCTACGCCCAACTTCGGGGACAGTTCGTATTGGCGATTTCGAGCTGACGACGAAGAAGAACAATGAGATTAAATCACTACGTCGAAAAGTTGGTGTAGTCTTTCAATACCCAGAGCACCAGTTATTCGAGGAAACAGTTGAGAAAGATATTCTGTTTGGCCCTAAAAACTTTGGTATGGATGTTGAGGAAGCAAAGCATAATCTGCCAACTATTTTAGAAGAAGTCGGGTTACCGACAGACGTTCTCCAGCGCTCGCCGTTTGAATTAAGTGGTGGTCAAATGCGGCGGGTAGCCATCGCAGGAGTGCTCATTACGGAACCAAACGTATTGATTTTGGATGAACCGACGGCCGGTCTCGATCCAAGAGGTAGAAAGCAAATCATGAGTTTAATCGACTCGCTACATAAGAAAAAAAGAATGACAATCATTCTAGTGACCCATCACATGGAAGATGTTCTCCGTCACGCGAACCAGGCGTTTGTGTTAAACAAAGGAGAACTAGTGATGCAAGGAGAACCAGTAGAAGTATTCCAAGAAGAAGAACGTCTCCGAAAAATTGGACTTGGCATACCCGAAGAATTACAGCTAATTAATCAATTAAAGCAAACATTAGGTTTACCAATAACCTATCTTCATCAAAGTCCTAGCGAATTAGGAAAAGATATAGCAAAAGCTTTACACGCAGGAGGCAACCGATGAATCAATCCTTTATCATTGGTCAATATGTACCAAAGGAATCACCTGTTCATGCGTTAGATGCACGTACCAAATTAGTGATCGTATTTTTTTACGTCCTCGTGACCTTTTCTGCTGAGACATTGAGTAGCTACTTGATCTTATTTCTCTTTGCTGCATTTGGCGCGGTTATGTCTCGCGTACACCCTTTATTTATCGTGAAAGGCTTGCGTCCGATATGGTTTATCATCATATTGACGTTTATCTTACACTTATTCATACAACGCCAGGGAGAGGTATTATTCTCGATTTTCGGATATGCGATTTACGACCAAGCGGTTATCCAAGCAGCAATCATATCATCCCGGTTATTTTTACTTATATTAATGACGTCACTGTTAACGTTAACAACGACACCAATTTCGATTACTGATGCGGTTGAAACATTACTGAAACCGTTAAAATCCATTAAATTACCTATTCATGAATTAGCCTTAATGATGTCCATCTCCTTACGCTTCATTCCAACATTGATCGAAGAAACGGACAAAATTTCGAAAGCGCAAGCATCTCGCGGTATTGATTTTCGTACTGGAAAGTGGCGTGACCGATTGAAGGCGATCTTTGCTTTGCTGATTCCGCTGTTTATCAGTGCCTTTAAACGAGCGGAAGACTTAGCTATGGCTATGGAAGCAAGAGGATACAGAGGAGATTATGGGAGAACGAAATTCCGTGAATTGAAATTTACGTCGCTTGATTTAATCGTTTTTCTATTGTTTATCATCATCGTTATTGGATTCTTTTATTTCAATGGTTAAAAGCGATTAAAAGAACATTCAGCTTATGACGGTACCTTCTTAATGGAATATTTCTATTACCAAAACCTTCTCACTCAAGATGCTCAACTTAATAAAGGAGAATGTTCTGTGCAACGATTAAAAGTAAATATTGCTTATGATGGAACTGGATTTGCTGGTTTCCAGGTACAAGTAAAAAAGAGAACGATTCAACTGGAGATTGAAAAAGCATTGGAAAAGATTCACCGCCAGCCGGTTCGGATTTTCGCATCAGGCCGGACGGACTCTGGTGTCCATGCAAGAAGCCAATTCATTCATTTCGATACGGAACTAGAGCTTTCCGAACAAAATTGGGAAAATGCCCTTCGTACGACGTTTCCCGACGATATAACTGTCAAAAATGTTGAGAAGGTATCGAGTGACTTTCATGCTCGAAAAAACGCACGAGATAAAACGTACCGTTATTTTATCCGCAACACATCAGCCATAGATATTTTCATGAGGAATTTCGAATGGCATGTACCACAGAAATTGGATATCCAGAAGATGAAGGAAGCGGCTCTTCAAATCGAAGGCACGCATGATTTTACCCCGTTTTCTGCCTCTAAATCAAACGTCAAAGGCGATAAGACACGAACCGTGCATCATATACAACTTTTTGAAGAAGATGGTCGTCTGATGGTTGAGGTCAAAGGTAATGGGTTCTTGACCCATATGGTACGCATCATCGTCGGTACGCTGGTGGATATCGGACTAGGGAAAAAGGATTTAGATTGTATCGAAAAGGCATTTCAATCGAAAGATCGTAGACTTCTCGGCAGAACTTCACCGGGAAAGGGATTATTTTTATGGGAAGTGACGTATTAAGCATGTAAACAATATTTTTGCTTAAACATTATTTTTATTGACGGTATCAATATTTGGAAAACACCAATGATAAATTAAGAATTTATCAAGTTCCCCATGCTATGATGTACACATCAATGTCTGGGTGAGCATACAGAACAAATCATCAAACAAATCAAACGGCTGGAAAATCTGGAGGGACTTAGGATGATCGAACGTTATACAAGAGAAGAAATGGGAAAAATCTGGGCGGAAGAGAATCGATTTAAGGCTTGGTTGGAAGTAGAGATTCTAGCTTGTGAAGCTTGGGCTGAATTAGGCGTCATTCCCAAAGCAGATGTACAGAAAATACGTGAAAATGCTGATTTTGATATCGAGCGGATTCAAGAAATTGAAGCGGAAACTCGGCATGATGTTGTCGCATTCACCCGGGCAGTTTCTGAAACGTTAGGAGAAGAGAAGAAATGGGTTCATTATGGATTGACTTCTACGGATGTGGTAGATACGGCTCTTTCCTATCAAATCCGGCAAGCTAATGAAATAATTCGCAAAGACTTAAACAAGTTTGTTGAGGTGTTGGCTGAAAAAGCGAAGGCCCATAAGCATACCATTATGATGGGAAGAACGCATGGGGTTCATGCAGAACCTACGACATTCGGTTTAAAGTTGGCGCTTTGGTATGAAGAGATGAAGCGGAATGTCAAACGGTTTGAAGATGCAGCTGAAGGAATTGAATTCGGAAAACTTTCCGGAGCTGTCGGTACGTATGCGAATATCGATCCATTTGTTGAACAGTATGTATGTGAAAAGTTAGGTATTCAGCCAGCACCGATTTCTACACAAACTTTGCAGCGTGATCGTCATGCTCATTACATCGCGACACTTTCCTTGATTGCAACTTCAATTGAAAAGATGGCTGTGGAGATTCGTGGCTTGCAAAAAAGCGAAACGCGGGAAGTGGAAGAGTTTTTTGCAAAAGGGCAAAAAGGTTCGTCTGCTATGCCGCATAAACGAAATCCAATTGGCTCTGAGAATATGACAGGAATGGCACGTGTGCTTCGCGGTTATATGCAGACTGCTTATGAAAACGTTCCACTTTGGCACGAACGGGATATTTCACACTCCTCTGCCGAACGGGTCATTCTCCCGGATGCAACGATTGCTTTGAATTATATGTTGAATCGTTTCACGACAATCGTCGAAAAGTTAACCGTTTTTGAAGAGAATATGCGTTCCAATATGGATAAAACGTTTGGATTAATCTTTTCTCAACGAGTATTATTGTCCTTGATCGATAAAGGATATGCCCGTGAAAAAGCCTATGATTTAGTTCAGCCTTTGGCCATGCAGGCATGGGAAGAAGGAACATCTTTTATTGATTTGGTGAAAGAGAATGAGGAAATTCAATCGTTACTTTCCCAAGAAGAATTGGATGATTGTTTTGACCCGACCTATCACTTGAAAAATGTAGATATGATTTTCGAACGTCTCGGTTTGGAATAAAAGAAGTTCATGATGAGGAAAAGCGAGCGGTTGTATGAAGAGAAAGGTATTCATTGAACCTTCCAGTTATCGAAAAATCACAAGAGATTTAGCAATTACTTTGTAGAAAAAACCTAAAGTAATGGAAGGGTGACTAACTTGGGCATAAAACAACGTGCATTAATCAGCGTTTCGGATAAAGAGGGGATCATTGACTTTGCGAATCAACTCGTCAATTCAGGAGTTGAAATTGTGTCCACTGGTGGAACAAAAAAAGCACTTCAGGAAGCGGATATTCCGGTCATTTCAGTCGAAGATGTCACAGGCTTCCCAGAAATTTTGGATGGAAGAGTCAAAACGCTTCACCCAAATGTGCATGCTGGACTCTTGGCGAAACGAAATGAAGGGGAGCATATACAACAAATCGAAGAACAAGGAATCACGCCAATCGATTTATTGGTCGTCAATCTGTATCCATTTAAAGAGACGATTGCTCGAAATGAGAGGACATTTGAAGAGTCCATAGAGAATATTGATATTGGTGGACCTGCGATGCTGCGGGCAGCTGCAAAAAACCATCAAGACGTAACGGTTGTTGTGGATCCTCAGGATTATAACCGAGTTGCTGAATCAATTGAAAAGGGATTAACTACCGAACTCAAAACTGAACTAGCTGCAAAAGTTTTTCGTCATACAGCTCACTACGATGCTTTAATCGCCGAATACCTGACAAAACAAACAGGTGATTCATTCCCTGAAACACAGACGTTTACATATGAACGGAAGGAACAATTAAGGTATGGCGAAAATCCTCACCAGCAGGCTGCTTTTTATACTCATCCTTTAGCCGGGGATCGAACGCTCGCAAATGCCGAACAATTACATGGAAAGCCTTTATCTTACAACAACATTCAAGATGGCAATGCAGCCCTAGAAGTAATCGCCGAATTTGATGAGCCTGCAGCGGTTGCCATTAAGCATATGAATCCTTGTGGAGTGGGAGTAGGTGATACGGCATATGATGCTTATATGCGTGCTTATGAAGCAGACCCGGTATCCATTTTTGGTGGAATTGTTGCCATCAACCAGCCTGTTGAGAAAGATGTAGCTGAAAAATTAAAAGAAATATTTTTGGAAATTATTATCGCACCCGATTTTTCACAGGAAGCACTGGAAATACTTACGCAAAAGAAAAATATCCGATTGCTCAAGCTACCTTTTGATCAGCGCCCAAAGGAAAAGAAGGTGACATCCGTTGCTGGAGGTGTCTTAATTCAGGAGGAAGACCGACTGGAAGTTCATCCTGCAGATTGGACAGTAATAACCGAGAGAGAACCATCCGAATCAGAGTGGAAAGACTTAACGTTTGCGTGGAAAATCGCCAAGCATGTGAAATCGAACGCCATTTTGCTGGCGAAGGATGAAAAGACCGTCGGCGTCGGAGCAGGGCAAATGAACCGAGTGGGTGCTGCTAAAATCGCGATTGAACAAGCGGGTGAAGCGGCAAAAGGTGCGGTCATGGCATCTGATGCTTTTTTCCCAATGTCGGATACTGTAGAAGCAGCACAGTCGGCAGGAATCAAGACGATTATCCAACCAGGTGGCTCGATTCGTGATGAAGACTCTATTCAAAAATGTAATGAGTTCGGAATTGCGATGGTCTTTACGGGCAATCGCCACTTTAAACATTAAACCAAAACAATTGAATCCTGGTGACTGGCGTTGACTATGGTCATTGCAACCCGAGTTTAACCGTTGAAAAATGAATGAAGATGAAGATAAACCAATATATGACTTGACAAAGATGCCATAGGTATTATAATATATGCTATGGCATTTTATCATAACCACGTAATAGCCCCGGAAAACTATTCGTGTTAGATAAATTGAAAAACGTAAAATAAACGGATTGAAATATAGGAGGGAAAACACATGCGCACAACTTTCATGGCAAATGAAAACAATGTTGAGCGTAAGTGGTATGTGGTAGACGCAGAAGGACAAACACTTGGCCGTCTTTCTACAGAAGTAGCTAGCCTACTTCGCGGAAAACACAAACCAACATACACGCCACATGTCGATACTGGCGATCACGTCATTATCATTAACGCAGAAAAGATTCATTTAACTGGTAACAAATTAGACGATAAAATTTATTACCGTCACTCAAATCACCCAGGTGGTTTGAAATCACGTACAGCAAACGAAATGCGTACGAAATACCCTGAACAAATGTTAGAAATAGCTGTTAAAGGAATGCTTCCTAAAAACAAGCTAGGACGTAAAATGATCAAAAAATTAAACGTTTATCGCGGTGCAGAGCATAAGCATCAAGCACAGCAGCCAGAAGTTTACGAACTTCGCGGGTAATTGAAAAAAAGGAGGTTAATCAATCGTGGCACAAGTACAATACTACGGAACTGGCCGTCGTAAAAGATCAGTCGCTCGTGTTCGCCTTGTTCCAGGTAACGGAACAGTAACGGTCAACAATGTCGACTCTAAAGAATATTTCCCACATGAAACTTTACGTTTAATCATTAACCAACCACTTGAAGCAACTGAAAACGTAGGTAACTACGATGTATTAGTAAACGTCAATGGTGGTGGATTCACAGGTCAAGCAGGAGCAATCCGTCACGGAATCGCTCGTGCATTGCTTGAAGCAGACCCTGAATACCGTAAAGTATTGAAGAGTGAAGGACTACTAACACGTGACGCACGTGAAAAAGAACGTAAGAAATACGGTCTTAAGAGTGCTCGTCGTGCACCACAGTTCTCTAAGCGTTAAGTTTGATTATACACCTAAAACTCCCAGTCATAATGACTTGGGAGTTTTTTTGTTTTTATAGCGACATTGCATAAAGTAGTAGATAACACTAACCATTAAACTCGATTTGTTTTTCAATAGGTCTAGTGCCAATTAAATATTTAAAGGGGGATTATTTCCGGTGGGAACCATAACTGATGCAATAGCTTTTTCAGATTGGATACAAATACTATCCATCATTGCAACAACGATAATTTCAATTGTTTCGGTTATCATCGCTACTAAATCATTACGACTCACAAAGAAATCAATAGAAGATGCAAATAGACCCTATATTGGTTGCTTTGTTGAAATGATAGAAGTTGGACACTTTCAAAAATATTTTGTAATAAAAAACTTTGGAAAAACACCTGCAACAATAGTAGATATTAAATTTAATAAGGAAATTAAAGGATTAGGAAGGGAAGGTAAGCTGGATTCAGTAAAAAATGCCTTAATTGCACCTAATCAAAAGTTTATTACTGCAGTAAATGTAAAAGAGATCGAAGATCTCATTGTAACAATTGTTTATGAAGATATGAATAACCAAACCACTGAGCAATCCTTTAACTTAAATTTAGGTTTTACTTCGGATTTATTATATAAAACATCAGATGATTCAAGATTAACGAATGATATGAATGCATTAAGAAATGTTTTACACCAACTTACAAAGAGAGGAATTTAACTTTATTAATCAAGATAGCGCCAATAAAGGTAAATATAGTCCTATAATATATATAAAAGGCTCATTATGTCGAAAACCTATGTACTTTGAATTCATCAGTATATTGGTTTTTGTCTTGGTCTTGGGAAATTTGTCCTATTAAACTTCATGATTTATGAAGAAAATATTTTATGTGATAATATAATAAGTGGATATTATAACAAGCTCGATGATTAAAATATTATAAGGACTGATTTTGGAATGAAAACTAAAATTAATGAAGCAATTAAACACGTTTTGCAGCAATTTGGTAACAAGTATTTTATAGGTGAAGCATTAAATAAGAACAAAGTTATTCAAGATTTAGATACATATGATAAAGATTTACTTGAAGCATTTATTTCGGATGAAATACTAAAGAGCAACTTTACAATTGATATTGCAGGGAATCTTGTCTTACAAACAAATAAACTCATTGAATTATTCGAAACGGACGAATACTGGCAAGACTCGTATACAAAATACTCAAAGAAAATCGGGTTAGCAGCGGGTGGAAAATTTATCGATGAATCGACAGATGTTGTATTAGATTTCCCTTATAAAGATACGGTGTTGAAAGCAAGTATGAGTAAAGAAGATACAGATAAAGGTGACTTACGCCCAGATGAGCCATTTTTGAACAAAGTTATTTCAAAGGAAGAAATTGATGTTCTATTAGACAAGAAGATTTTAGTGAATGCGAGAAAGTATGATGAAAATGGTGTATATGAAGTAGGTAGTTTCAGTGAGAAAGATAATTTAATTATAAAAGGGAATAACTTACTGGCATTACATACGCTAAAGGAAAGGTATGCAAGAAAAGTTAAACTCGTATATATTGATCCTCCATATAACACAGGTAATGATAGTTTTAGGTACAATGATCATTTTAATCATTCAACTTGGTTAACATTTATGAAGAATAGATTAGATATTGTTAAAGATTTTATGAGTCAAGACGGTGTTATTTTTGTTCATTGTGACAATAATGAACAATCCTATTTAAAGGTTTTGATGGATGAAGTCTTTGGGCACGAGCAATTCATTGAAACAATAACGGTTGTTAATAATCCTCGTGGACGTGATTACGGAGGTATAGCAAATATGCATGAATTTATTCATGTCTATGCTAAATCCAAAGATGATTACAATATATATAGGATTACTGATTTAGATAAAAAGTTCCCTTACTCAGATGAGATAAGTGGTTATGAAATAAGAGAACTTAGAAATAGAAATACTGCATTTCATATCGATAACCGTCCTAACTTGCATTATCCTTTTTATGTTAACCCCAATAAAGAATTAGATAATGGGTTTTTAGAACTATCTTTAGAACCTAAAGAGGGTTTTGTAGAAGTCTATCCCGCTGAATCAATGGGAATAAAAACTGTTTGGCGTTGGGGAAAAGAAAAATCATTGCAAAATTTAAATATTAATGTAGTAGGTAAAGCAATGAGCGAATCTGGTAGATATATGATTGTTGAAAAATATCGTAATAATTCTCAAATGGCAAGGTCGGTGTGGAATGACAAATCGGTCAATTCTGAAAGAGGTACAGTGCATCTTAGAGAGTTATTTGGCAAAAAAGTATTCTCTTTCCCAAAACCAGAGGACCTATTACATAGAATTTTAAGCATAGCTACGAAAGAAAATGATCTAGTACTTGATTTCTTTATGGGATCGGCCACTACCCAAGCAGTTTCTCATAAAATGAATCGAAAATATATCGGAATTGAGCAAATGGATTATTTAAATGAAGTATCTGTACCACGTTTACAGAAAGTGATTGAAGGTGAACAAGGTGGTGTATCCCGGCATAGTGATGTAAATTGGCAAGGTGGCGGCAGTTTTGTCTATGCTGAATTAATGGAAAAAAACCGTGGTTTTTTAACTGCTACTATAAATGCGAAAACACAATCAGAATTACAGCAAGTATTCGATTTCATGCTAGATGAAGCAGAAATTGACTTTCGTGTTGATTTAGAAGCAGTAAAAGACACCCTACATGAACTGCCATTCGAAGATCAAAAGAAAACTCTCTTTAAAATCATCGACAAAAACCAACTCTATTATAATTATTCAGAGATCGACGATGCAAATGTCCGTGATTTGATTTCCGATGACGACTACTCATTCAATAAACACTTTTATGATGATGGGAGCGAGTAAGCTTGGTAAAAAGAAAGAAGCAGCTACCACTACCTTTATATGATGAAGTAAGAGAATTAAATGAAAGTTTATTTAATGATGAAGGTGAGTGGGAAACCCCAGATTACATCAGACAAAACATGGTACATTCATATAGATATTATCAAGATGCAGCTTTGCGTTTTTTTCATTATTCACAAGCAGCGAATGAGTTTCGATTTCGGAATGTGAATCATGTATTATTCAACATGGCAACTGGAAGTGGTAAAACGGATTTAATGGCAGGCCTAATTTTATATCTTTATCAAGATTGGGGGTATCAGAACTTCTTATTCTTGGTAAACACAAACGGTGTACTAAATAAAACAATCGATAACCTAACTAACACCGGATCGGATAAATACTTATATTCACGACAAATTGAGATTGACGGAGAGCGAATTGAAATTAGGCAAGTTGACTCTTTTCCAAAAACTCAAAGTAAAAATACAATCTACCTAAAGCTGGCAACCGTTCAACGCGTTGCTGCAGATATTTATACACAAAAAGAAAATGCAATGGGAGAAGAAGATTATGCAAGGAATAAAGTCGTTATTTTAGGAGACGAAGCACATCATTACTCTGCTTCAACCAAATCAGAAAAAGAAACAGAACAATCCTGGGAGAAAGCAATCTCAACGATTTTAAATGCGAATAAAGACAATCGTTTACTTGAATTTACCGCTACAATTGACCTGGAAAATAAGAATGTTTATGAAAAATACAAAGATAAAGTGTTGTATCGCTATGCTCTCGACCGCTTCATCCAAGACAAATATTCTAAGAATGTAAAGCGAATTCAGTCGAGTAATACAGACGTTGATAACATGATGAACGCCGTTTTATTAAGTGAATATAGAAGGCGATATGCATTAGAAAACCATGGGGCATATATTAAACCTGTTATTATGTTTAAATCTCAGCGAATTAATGCCTCTAATGAAGCCCACGAACAATTCAGTGAGTTGATTGATACATTAACCGTTGAATCTTTAAAAGCATTTCTTAACAGACAAGCACAAATCACTTCCGAAGATGATAGTGAAACATTAGCGTTGGCACATGAGTATTACCGTGACAATGAGAATTACTTAAGTGAAATAGTCAGAGATATAAAGAGAGAGCTTGCTCCAAACCGAGTTATTAATGCCAATGACACAAGTCAATCGGGTATCTTAGAAAAAGGTCACTATGAAGCTTTAAATAGCTTAGAAAGTCCAATGAATTTATATCGAGTCATCTTTGCAGTTGCTAGGCTCACCGAGGGATGGGATGTATTAAACCTCTTTGACATTGTTCGTTTAAGTGATGACCCGAAAGTAAAAGGAACGAAAGCAACAACTATGTCAGAAGCACAATTAATTGGACGTGGTGCAAGGTATTACCCTTTTTTACTAGATGGTGAACGTTCATATACACGCAGGTTTAATGATGATAGTAAAGATAGCTTGATCTTAGAAACGATTCACTATCATACAATCAATGAACCTCAATACTTGAAGAACTTAGTAAGTGCTTTAGACGAAATGAATTTACCGACTGGTGAAGATAAAAAGAATCCGTTAATTGATGTTAAGGTGAAGCCTAATTTCAAACGGACAGATGTATGGAAATACGGCAAAATTTATTACAATGAAACCGTTGAAGTAACGGATAACTACTACGATTCATTAGAGAAATATGGTATTGATAGCAAAAACGATGTTGTCATTCCATATATATCTGCATTAAAAGAAGTGAGCTATAAAGATACGAAAGTGCAAGAAGACTATACAAACGCTTATAACGTCGCGGTTACATTTGATAAGCGTTATCTCATCAAAATTATGAATCGTTTGTCGTTCTATCATTTTTCTAACTTGAAAAAGTATATTCCGCTACTAAGTTCGAGAGAAGAGTTTTTAGAAGAGAAATGGTTAAATATTTATAATCGAACAATCTATGTTACGATTCCAAGAACAATGGATAGCAGTGTACTAACGGCTACCGAAAAACTAAATATTCTAGAGCGGTACTTTTCTTATGTCGCAAAACAAATAAAATCAGGTTACAGTAAACAACGAGGAACGGGTAAATTTATCGGTTATCCAATCAAGGATTATATTGCAAACTACCGTAAACGTGTACCAAATTATGACACGGGTAAAGCATTTATGCAGGATAGTCCGCAGACAGTGGATCGTTATGAAATAAAAGAAGACTACTTTGTTTATGATTCTGCGATTATTAACTTAACCGAAAAGCAATTAATCGATCGAATTGCAGAAAGAGTTGCAGAGTTAAAAGAGGAATACTCTGATGTGTATCTAATACGCATGGATGAAAATATGCATCGTGAGTCAGCAAAAAATAATAAATTAAAATTGCATCAGTTTGGTAGTGGACACGATGAAGTGAATTTGGCAGGATTCCAACCTGACTTTATTCTTTATCTACAAAACAGTGATTATTTCATTCAGATATTTATCGAGCCAAAAGGACGAAATATGGAAGAAGAACAGTGGAAAGAAGATTTATTAACTTATATTAATGAACACGAAGCGGAGATTATGTTTGAAGATGTAATAGAAGATGTAAAGATAAAAGGGGTTAAATTCTATACGATGAATGACGGCAGAGGAACGATTAGGCAAATTGGTGAAATTGCACTAGGAAGAGATTTTAAAGGGTTGAGTGTAAATCATTTATAGATTAAATCGCCAAGAATTATTTGCTCACCTTATTTAATCCAATCAATTTAGATCATAAAATCCTTTTATGGTCACTGCGGATATTGTATACACCTTCAAGCTTATTGCCTTTGTGAATGTTATTACAATTAAACAGAGCTCCCAGTCATAGAGACTTGGGAGTTTTTTGGTTTGCCCGGCATGGGTGAATTCAAACGGGTGAAAGGCCCGAGTGCGACCTGGTAGCGGTAAGCACATAGTCAAGTGCAAGGGTGTCCACGGTGACGTGGAATCTGAAGGAAGCCTTCGACAAACCTCTGGTCTGACGAACAGAAACCATATAAGAGGCAGCGTGTGAGGATAAGACTGCAAAAGAAGTCGAAGTCCAATTGTAACCGTCAAGTAGAAATGAACACTTTCTGCTCATTAATTTTGAACACTTTTTTCTTGAAACAAAGATTGCCTATATTTAATTCGATGACTAGATCCATTTAAATGAATTATTTCTGAACGATGGAGGAGGCGATCTAAGATCGCCGTTGTTATCCCTTGGTCACCAAGTAGCTCTCCCCATTCTTCAGGACCTTTATTAGACGTTAATATGATCGAACTACGTTCGTATAGGTGATTGATTAAATGAAAGAATAAGTTTGCCTCATGCTGATCCATGGCCATATACATCAGATCATCGATAATAATCAAATCAGCTTCTCGAATTCTCTTCAATTTGAGTTGTGATTTCCGTAGGTAATCTTCCGATTTCAAAATGGAAACCAAATCACCCATTGTAATGAATGAAACACGTTGTCCCTTATGAATAGCTTCTAAGCCCAATCCAATCGCTAAATGCGTTTTACCAACCCCAGGAGGACCTAGAAAAATTAGATTAAATGCTTCATCTAGCCAATTTAATTCTTTCAATTGCTTAAGTTGTCTTTCACTTAAAGATGGTAGTTCTTTAATGTCAAATTCATCTATGTTTTTTTGAAACGGAAATGCTGCCCATTTTAAATGCTTTTCTATCATTTTCTCCTCTCGACGCTGCTCTTCGAATGTAAGCATTTCCCTTAGGAATTCCTGATAGGTCCAAGAATGTAATTCTGCCTTTCTTAGTAAAGATGGTAATTCTTTTGATGTCTCAACTATTCTTAAGTTTTTAAGTTGCTGTTGTAAACCTTCTACTGAGTTCCCCATCTCAGACACCTCCCAAGATCTTAAGGTAGCCATCTAATTCTCTTGTCGATGCAGTTACCCTCATTTTTTCTAGAGGAAGTCCTTTTACTGGTATGTCAGTAGACGAGGGAAATGTTTTATCTTTCTTTATTTTTTCAAAATGCTCAGCTAAATCACGTAAATCATTTGCACTCCACAGTTTTTGCTCAATACATTTATCTAAAGCTTGCTGAATAAAAGGTTTATAGTCATTCGCTGCTTTTTTGATAAGTTGTAATTGATCTCGAATATACCTGGGATAGCGTAAATGAATTTCCTCAAGGAATACACCAATCTTTTCGCTGTCCTCAAAAACTTCTATTACGGTATACATATATGCTTGTATCCCTTTGGTTTTATCTCTGGAGTGGTCTGTATTTTTTATTAGCTGACCTATTCCATGGGATAATGGATGAGTTGCTAATGGTTCACCTCCGGGCTCCTTAGTGATTATTAATTCATTTTGATCAATGGATACGTAGACTTTGTTTTCACTATGTGGTTTATATGTTCCTAGTGGTAAAGAATAACGATTCGACTTGTATTTAATAATATTGTCCTTATGGACCGTTCTTGATATACTTGAGTTAGAATTACTCTCGAAAGAGAGAATGGATGAGACTTTTCGTAAGTGTGGCTTTTCGACGGCAAACACTTCGACAGGTCTCTTTTTTATTGTGTTATGAACTTGGTAATTTCCTTTTCTATCAAGCCAAGCTAAACACTGTTCATTCCACGTTTCTAATTGATAAAAGATTCGGTTTTTCGCAAAGTTTCTTTTGATGAATTTAACGACATTCTCAACTTTCCCTTTGGATTCAGGATCAGCTGCTCTGCATAAATAGACTGAAAAACCTCTCTCTTGCTTATAAGCCTGAAATTCCTCGGTATATATGATATCTCCTCCATTTTCACTGACGGTCATCAATTTATCTTGGTCATAAACAATTTCTTCTGTTACACCTCCATAATATTCAAATGCATTTTCATGACATCGTATGACGTCTCGAGTAGTGAAGGGATGCTCCTGCCACTCTGAGTATTTATATCTTGAGTGAGACAAGACAAAGGCAATTGTGTATAACTTTTTCCATCTTTTATCCACTGTTTGTACTTTCATTTCACCAAAATCAACTTGCATTTGTTTTCCTTTTGGCAATTCTTCTATTGCTTCATAACTTCGATAGGTCAATGTTTTAGGTATGTGATACTGTTCTCGCAGTTCCCGGAAATAAGTGCGGACTGTGCTGTCACCTACATCTTTAAAAGAACATCGTTCTTCTAACCAATCCTGGATTTGTGAAGCCGAAAGATCTGGATGTTCTTTCAGCCAAGAAAGAATATGTTCACGATAGGGATCCAGCTTCCTTTTTCTTGTTTTCAATAGCTCTACCCACTCAAAAGCCTCATGTAGTTCTTTTTCAAGATACTCATAGACAGTTGTTCTTGATAAACTACATTTTCTTGCGATCTCAGCCACCTTGAAACCCTGCATCTTTAATTGATGTACCTTTAGAATCATTTCTAACTTCAACACCTTCTTATCCCCCAAACTAACTATTTATTCATGCCTCTTTAGTTTAGCTGAGTTTGGGTTTATTTGATAGAAAGTGTTCATTTTTATCAAGCAGAAACTGTTCAATTTAGTTTAGCAGTTACAACTTCTCAATAGCATTACACATCATTTTTGGTTTAATTTTACTTTGGTACAGTTTATTAGCGTCTTTTTTATATTTTATAACTGATTATATTTTAAGGAAGAGGAATATTCATAAATGGAATAATGCTCTTAAGAGCCTGGGCATCCCCATTTTAGTCTGGATTGTATTTATGGGGAGCGTATATATTATAGAGACGTTCAGGTGAACGCTTATTCAAGAAAAGGGCGCAATTCTTGAATAAGAAGGCACCCTTCAGTATAAAGCTATTTAATTGAATAAAGGACTCTAGATTTTCTAAAGGCAATGCTTATCAAAATCAATTATTTATTTTCATTTTCTTCGATATACTCCATTAAATCACCCGGCTGGCAATCCAGAGCTTTACAAAGTGCATCAAGTGTTGTAAAGCGGATTGCCTTTCCTTTTTCATTTTTAAGTATAGATAAGTTTGCTGGTGTGATTCCTACTAATTCAGAAAGTTTATTTAATGACATTTTACGCTCAGCCATCATAACATCAAGTTTAATCCTTATCATTATTATTCGCCCACTTCATCTTCATCTTCATATTGTTTTCCTATTTTCTTCTACTGCATTGACAGCCGTTCTCAAAGCTAATGCAATAATAATAAGTACTATTCCGCCGGCAATCATATCTATATAGGAAAGATTCGAAAAGGATACGTGTGCGTTAGTGATAGATAAAGCACTTAAAACCTTGGAAAGTATAAGATTACTCGTATAAGTAGAAGCAGTTCCTAAAATACCGATGGACAGGCCCAATTTAAACAAAACAGATACATTTTCATACATAAAGAGACTATATGTATGAATGTTTTTTAAAAGTTTATACATAAACCAGAAAAACAGGAGTGCGGTTAATCCTGTAGTCAGCTCATTCACAAAATAAAGGATTAAAAATTGCCCTTCCTCATAAATTGCCGGTTGTTGACGAAAATCAATCGTAAAGTAAGCAAATACCGGTTCTAAAGGACCAAACGAATCGGCGAAACCGCTGGCAGGTATAAATAAACGAGACAAACCCTCCATCAACATAAAGATCATTAAAAGCATCATTAAATAAAAGCCAATTAAAGATATGAGTGAACCTATTTTAAATATAATTTTTGATTTCATAATTTGTCTCCTTGCTTTCAACCATAAATTTATTTCCATTTATGTAATTACAAAATAATAATAATCCAATCATATCATAATTTACCAATCAAATCATTTTCAATATTAATTTATTGATTATCAATAATAATATATTGTTATTGATGGATTTTTATGTTATGTTATTTGGTGTTGACCAAGCAAATTGAGAGATTGTGAAAACTTATGATAAGAACATTGGAAAAAATTAATTAAGACAGGTAGTTACAGGAGCAGTGATTTATGGATCAACAAATTGTTACACCCCAACAACAACTATCCAAAGTTGTAATTAGAGTATGGATTATTGGGGAGATTATTGCTAATTTCATTGGGCTCTTAGTTCTTGCAGCATTGTTTTTTTTGGATTACAAATTTTCATGGCCGGAATGGGCTGGGTGGATCATTTTGGTTGTCACTATTCTTTCTGTCGTTGGAACAATATGGTCTGTGTTTTTCGAGCCATCTTTGAAGTTTAATAGTTGGCGCTATGATGTCAATGAGGACTTTTTGCAATTGAAATATGGGATTTTCATCGAGAAACATGAACTTATTCCAATGACAAAAATACAGTCAGTTGCAACAAATCAGGGACCAATTATGAGAAAGTACGGCCTTTATTCGGTTTCCATTACTACAATGGCGTCCTCTCACAAAATCCCTGCACTATCTGAAAAAGTTGCAATTGAACTAAGAAGCCAAATTGCTTATTTTGCAAAAGTAAAGGAAGTGGAGTAATGGGACAGAAGAAACGATATCACCCATTGAATATATTGTTCGACTTCTGGAGGCTCCTGAAAAATGCATTCTTCTTTGTATTGTTTCTTTTCATTATTAACTATGATTCCAGTTCAGCTTGGATTAATTATGGACGAATCATTTTTTGTTTGGCAGTCGTTTTAACTGTTTTTTCAATAATTTATAAATGGTTCACACAAAAATATTTGCTTGATGATGTTTCTTTTCATATGTACAAAGGGTTATTTAATAAATCGGAGCGGACCATTCCTTATACCAAGATTCACAATATCCAACGTAGGCAGACATTTATTCACAAGCTATTTGGATTGGCTTCTGTAGTTTTTGAAACAAGTATGACAGATACAGATGCTTCGATAAAATTTGGTGTCATTTCACAAAAAGAACTTAATGAACTGGAAGCAAGGATACACCAATCAGGCAGCACTAATCATGATGTAGTAGCCTATGAAGCAGTACCTGAGGCAGAAAAAGAGGAACAAGTAATATGTAACAGAACGGTCCATTTTAGACCGACAAGAAAAGATACTATCAAAGCTTCTTTCACATCGCTCAGCTTTTTAGTACTTATTCCGATAATTGTTTCTGTGTCATCTGAGATAGAGGATATATTTGATATAGAAGACAAGGCGAAAACATTTTTAATGTCTAACATCAATTCCTGGTGGATTATTTCATTGTTCATTGTTGCTTTGGTTATCATGTCCGTTGCTTTTGGGGTTGTCCGGACATTTTTAAGGTATGGAAGATACGAAATTGCTTCTGATGATAAAACGATTTTTATTTCAAAAGGAATCCTGGAAGAATCAACTTTTACCATATCAAAGGATAAAGTTCAGGCTGTTGAAGTTACTCAATCACTGATAAAACGAATGCTCGGACTTGCTGAAGTAAAGTTGATCAGTGCAGGAAGTGTTGGTGAAAGTGAAGATGAAACAAATTCACTTTATCCCTTTCTGCCTGTTCAGCGGGCATATGAGATGTTAGAGGAAGTGCTTCCAGATTATGAGGTAACACAGAAGATGTATCTTTTACCGGGAAAATCATTATGGGTTCGACTGTTAAGACCAAGCTGGCTCTGGATTATTGCAACTATTGCGCTATTCTTTTTCAGGCCCCAGGTATTCGATGTGAAACAAGCATGGTGGATCATTTCGGTTTTTTTATTTCTAATTATCTATATACATCGAATCCTCGATTTTATAAACACGAGATATATGTTGAATGGCGGCTTTATACAGTTTAAAACAGGGAGTCTGCAAACAACAATGTTTGTTTCAAAACGAAAGAAAGTAATTGAAGTGGAAGTATCCCGCAGTAGATTGCAGAAACAATTGGGACTGTCAACCATCAATATGGTAAATCGCTCCAAACCAGTCCATCACACAATGATTAAAGATGTACCAGAATTGATGGCAGATGCCTATCGTACATGGTATATCAAACGCACAGAAGATATTGAAATTGAAAAAACCAGTATTTAAATAAACAATAAATGAAGGGGGCAAGTTATCATGATTCATATATTAAAACGGGAATTCATTGATGCATTTAAAAGTGTACGCTCTATTTTGATTCTATTATTTTGTAGTGTTATTAATGAGGGATGGACGGGAAATAGATAGAGACAATAGCACTGCTACAATTTCTAAAACGGCTTCTGCTTCAGCAGTCACTTACCCTGGTGTTGTACCTGTTGGAACAGAATATAGAGCTCATGGAACGCATACTATAACAAAGGGCCTAAGGCAATCACTAGGGTATACTGGTGACCGTATAAGTTATTAAAAAAAGAGGTCGTTTCTGACCTCTTTTTTATTTTGGGAGGAAACATAATGGAACGGATTATCTTACTTTTAGTCATTTTTATGGTGACTGTATTACTATCAGGTTGTAATAGCCAAGATATCAATGGTTTATCGTTTATAATTGAAGAGGAAACTCGTAAGAATGAAAACCAATTGATTCAACCTACAGATATAGAAGAACTTGGTTATAAGCCTCATTATGAAGTAGAAATTCTAATAGATGATGGGTTTTCATCTTCATTTAATTTATTAGGTGAGAGGTTGGAATACCTTCGTCCTGTGGATAATACTGCTTCATTCGATTTAATTTTAGATATAGATAGTCCGGTAACGAAAAATTTTAGACTTATGATCTGGAATAATAATCAGTTTCTTCCGATACACGTTAATAATGAACAAAAAGATTCACAAACATACTATGATATACAGATGCCATCAGGAAATCATTCTATTACGTTATCTAATATAATAAACTTAGACGAAAACTTTGAATTTAACGAAATTGCTTTTATTTTATTAGATAAAGATGCCCCAGTTGATATTAATCTTGGATATAGCCCAATTCGAATGTACATTGCTAATACTGATAACTTGTCACAAGTAGAAATAGATAACAAAGATACTTATAAAGAAGATTTATCCTTGTTAGAGGATAGTGATTCCAACAATGGGCAAGGTATACCTGAATTGACAATTTTAAATCATGATAAAATGATGTTAAATACAAGTGGCATTACAAGTCAAAGTCGTTATTTATCCATTGAACAGGTGAATACTGATGTGATAGAAAGTATTATTTTTTTTAATTTTGATGGAGAAATATATGAGAGTTTTACAACAAGACATCCAGTAGGTAAAAAGGCAGTTGTTCCTATACCAAAAGCTATTATTAACAACTTAGGGGAAACAGATTATTATGTGTTAATAAACAATAATTTTGGAAAAAGCGGAATAAAACAAATTAAAAACATTATTAATGGTGATTCTACCGCGTATACAAATTTTTCCTATTTATATAAAATTGGTAGTATTGATTAATGTAAATATCGAATTTATTTCAGTTTGACATGAGCATTGTCTTAGAAATCGTTAAATACTAATAAAATTAGTAAGATGGTGCTTCTCCCGTTTCTCCTATTATTACAAAACATGCCTACATAGAATCGACGTCAGGTCACAAACAGCCAATCGTAAAAGACGGTTGGATATTTGCACATTACATCAGATTTCTTATGAGATATCGTGAAATATTGATTTAAAATTGCAATGCTTTGGCTGAAATAACTTGATGCTTTTCACGAACGAGAAGTTGTTAAAGGAAAATCACAAAACCCCTTAGATCAAGTGATATGATGAGAATTCACAATAATCGTGTTTGACTCAAGAGAGGTCAGTGCATTCCTGTCAAATGTAGTATCATACGATATGCGATAAGGTCTGTTATAAACCACAGGAAAGAGATCTTCCTTGGTTTCAGGCCAGTTAGATCTATTTCTTACTTGCGCTGCTTCCCCCCATCACTGTAGAATGATTCAATGTTGACCAAGGATACTAGTGTATCTTTGCTCTTTATTAATTAATCATTTTTTCAAAAAAGGACTCATATTCTCGAATCAAGCTTTATAATTCTGTTTTGGCCATACTTTACTTCTCTTTATTTCTCAATAAATTTTGTGAAAAGCTGTACTTAAACAAAACGGGTGCTTTAATTTAATAAGCTCCCAGAATCTTACTTTTTATAAAGCGATGAAACATGTTAACAAAATGTATTCAACTAACATCTATCTTGCTGGTTCAAATTGGTTCAAGTAACGTCAATTTCAATCCTTTTCCATCCATTTTTATCCACATAATAATTCCTAAAACGTTGATTTAAATGGATTAAGGTGTACTCAATATACTGATAATTAACTTGTATATTTCTCAAAACGTTAATCTTGAATATACAGCTAAAACTCCCAGTCATAATGGCTTGGGAGTTTTTTGTTGGACTATTTTAGCGTTGCAATTGATGTCTTACACGTGAGCAAGTAAGTGAAATAAATGAGAGGAGATCTCAAGTTCCTTTTTAAAATTTGTAGCGTCTATGATCAATAGAAAAGAGCGTTATACAACTACAAAAGCATCCATTCAGCACGAATTATGTTGTCTCCATTCTGTCTGTTTACCGGAAAAAAGTGTTATACTACAAATAACATTTACGTTTGAGGTGCTTTTAATGAAAAAGCTAAATATAAATGAACTTAACAATTTAATCGAAAGCCAGAAATCTAAAGTAGAACGAATCCTTGCTCGAGATCGAAAAAGCGGACGAATTGTTCGTATGCATGAACGAGACATCGATGAACAAAAAATATTGGATATCCTATGTATCAAACGGTGGGAAAAGGCTGAGGAAGAAGGGAAAGTAAAATATATCACAGAGCGGAAGTGGTATTATGAATTCGATTGAAAAAGCTAGACTTCAGCTATCTACGTTGAAGGGGAAACCAAAATTTGAGAAAATGTTACAAACCACCGCAATTCTTACAAAATTATTTGAACAAGAAAAATTGAAGCCAATCATTGTCGGAGGGTTAGCTGTAGAAATCTATACTCGAAGTGAATATACCACATCGGATATAGATATTATTTTTAGTCAACGTGAAATTGCTGACAGCTATTTGAAATCGCTTGGATTTATAGCGGAAGGCCGGCATTGGTATCATGAGGAACTGATGATTAGCATTGAGATTCCAAATGATATGTTAGAGGATGCAGATTATGATAAGGTGATTGAGTTACAATTAGAGAATAATCTCCATGTATATGTCATTGGAATTGAAGATATTATTCTCGATCGATTGCGTGCTTGTGTCCATTGGAAATCATCATCTGACTGCGAATGGGCCAAAAGATTATATTTGATGCATGCCGAACGACTAGATATGGACTACTTAATAAATACATCTCGCAAAGATAACACTTTTAATAAATTGAATGATTGGTTAAATGAAATGCAAGAATAATATTTTAACGGACACATATCCATACAGTAAGATTGGTAGGGGGAAATATGAAAAGATTATTCACGAAACTCATCATCGTGTTGTTGTTCGTCGTTCTAAGTGCTTGTAATAGTAGTTCCAATTCAAACACTAATACTCTTTCTGTTGCAGAATTAACAGAAAGAGAAAATGCAATCCTTGCTACTACTGCGGACAAATCGTTTGTATTTGATTTTGAGACAGATGGCGAATATAAAGAGGTGTCTGTATGGCTTGAGAAGTATGAAGCAGGAGAATTGGTTGATGATCGATTAAGTGAAATAACAACAAACATAAATGAAAATGGTTCAATAATTTTTTCAAACACGAAGAGCAATAATACAGAAAAACAACAACCATTTGCGATTGGAATAGGTAGTGATGGTAGCACAGGATCTACAAGTGGTTTCGATGTAAATTCAAATGACTTAAATGATATGGCAAGTGTGTGGGGGAGTTTTCCAGAAGAGTTGAGCTTAGATCAAGACGAATTAGTGCTAGCGTACATTGGCTATTCTGATGATAAAAACATGAGCTCTCTTACAACGGATTTTTACGAAAACCCTGAAGGTAATGAAAATAAGTTAGAGGAATATAATGTTGCTTATCTTCTCAAAGCAGATTTCGTAGAGAAAAATAATTAACCAATCTCACTTTCTCTGTTGAGGGGGGGTGTGAGGATTTTTTGGCTGGAAATTGACAGAATAAACGTCTCGAGAAGCAATCTCGAGACGTTTTCAATATATCTAATGATTATTCAATTGAACAAAAGCAACGAGCTCACCTTGATCGCAGGATCGGAAGTTATTTTTCTCATAGAATTGCCGAACATCAGGGGCGTCATCGGTTAATAGAACCTTTTGCCGGACATCTGAATATTTAGCAAGAATCTGCTTCATCAATTCTGATCCAATGCCCTCTTTTTGGTATTCTCGCAAGACGATTATATCTTGAATATAAATAATCGTTAACCCGTCTCCGACGACACGTATCAATCCGACCAATCGATCGCGATCCCAAGCAGTGATAACTGAAAGTGATTGGTCGATTGCCTGCATTAAGCGCGGCATATCTTTTGTATAGAGTGTCCATTGGGCATCCTCGTATAGTGCTTTGACGTTTTCTGCGTTTAGTGTTTGGTTCTCTGAATAATGAATGTTCAAGATAAACCTCCTATGGATGAGGAGTTTAGTATTCAATTAAAGTAAACTCTTCAGTACTTGTGCATGATTATACTTCTCTTCTTTCGTCGCCGTCAATAGGGTGACATCATGCTTCTGGATTAACTTTTGTAGTTCAGAATAGGCTTCTTTCTGATCTTCGTTGTCTTTTAGTTCCTCTTTATATTTCTTTTTGAATGAGTCAAATTTATCTGGATCATGGTCAAACCATTGACGTAAGTCCTTGCTTGGTGCTATTTCTTTTAACCATTCATCAAGTTTGGCATCCTCTTTGGAAACGCCTCTTGGCCAGACACCATCTACAAGTACACGCTTTCCATCCGATTTGGCACTATCTTCATAAATGCGTTTCACATGTACAGTCATACGATATCACCTCTACTGTTACCGTAACCTGAAAACATAAATGTCAAACGCTGAAATCACTCACTACGCACAATCAACACATCACAAGGTGCTGTGCGGGTAATCGCCTCAGAAACACTTCCGAGCATGAAACTTCGACGGCGTTTAGTCTGTTTGTGTCGGTAAACTATAATCCATTCTAATAAACTAACATGGAACGTATTTTTACATAGAATCGTAGTAAATAACAGCATTAAACATTATTCCATACATTTACATAAATTTAACAAAAGTTTGTAGAGAAGGCCTTGTTTTTTAATCTAGTTAATGAGTATACTTAAGGTGTGTCGAATCTAGTGATAAGAAGGTGATCTCGAACTATTTATGTTCACATGGAAAGCTCGGCAAAAGGTTGTTAGGAGTCCCTTATATCGTTGAATTTGACTTACATAAAAGATGGCCGAGGTGTTCGAACAACTGAATAGAAATCGTGAGCACTTTTTCATTATTCATTTTCACAATCAACGTACATTCACAAACAGAAAGGGAGATCACATTGAAAAAAGGTTTACTATTACTTTTATTTACCTTATTTATCTCACTATTGGTAGCTTGTGGGGACGACTCAGAAGAGAGTAATGCAGAATCTGGTTCAGAAGAGAGTAGTTCAGAAGAGAATGGATCAGAAGAAGCATCTGAAAACAAGTCCATTGATTCGCTTTCTATTGGATTTGTCCCTTCGAGAGATCCGGAAGAAATCATCACTGCTACAGAACCGCTGAAAGAATTATTAACCGAAGAAATGGCTAATTTAGGCTATGACATTGGTGAAGTTGATATTACCGTAGGAACAAACTATGAAGCAGTTGGTGAGTCATTGTCTGCAGGAACATCTGATATTGGGTTAATTCCTGGTGGTACGTATGTTCTATACGATGATGGTGCTGAAGTTGTTTTGACAGCAACACGTGCTGGACTAAGTGTTGATTCAGATGATCCAAAAGAATGGAATGATAACAAGCCGACAGAAGCATCAGATGAGCAAGCGACTGGTTATCGAGCATTAATTATTGCGGGACCATCAGAAAAAGGTCAAGAATTAGCTCAAAAAGTAAATAATGGTGAAGAGTTAACTTTTGAAGATGTCAATAGTGCATCTTGGGCAGTCATGTCATCATCTTCTCCAGCTGGATACATCTATCCTGCACTATGGCTTGGAGATCAATATGATAAAACAATCACGGATTTAGACAACGTGGTTAAATCTGATTCTTATGGAAGTTCCTTTGCAAGACTTGCGCAAGGCCAAATTGACGTCATGGTAACATACGCGGATGCTAGACGTGACAATGAAGATAAGTGGCAAAGTGAATTCGGTGGAGAAGGCACGATTTGGGATGAGACGAATGTTATCGGTGTCACACCTTCCATTTATAACGATACCGTAAGTGTCAGCAAGAATTCAGAGATTATGGATGAAGACTTGAAAGCAGCCATTCAAGAAGCATTCATTAACATTGCTCAAACAGACGAAGGAAAAGAAGTTATTTCTATTTACAATCACGAAGGATACCAGAAAGCAGAATCTTCTGATTATGATAACGAACGTAAAGCACAAGAACTTGTTCAAAACCAAAATTAATCGATAAACCAGACTGATTGAATAAGAAGTGATTCTACGATGAGCGCATCATTTATGATGTTCTCATTTTCTTAGATTGGAGAATAATAGATGATTGAATTTATTAATGTTGGAAAAACATATCCGAATAATGTAAAAGCATTGCAAGATGTCAATCTGAAAATCGATCAAGGAGAATTCGTTGCCATTATCGGTTTGTCAGGTGCTGGGAAGTCTACATTGATCCGCTGTATTAATCGGATGCATGATATTTCGGAAGGGAAAATCATTGTTGACAACGTAGAAGTGAATTCGTTAAAAGGAAAGGAAGTACGAAAGTTTCGCCAGCGAATCGGAATGATTTTTCAGTCCTTTAATTTAGTTACACGTATCTCTGTGTTAAAGAATGTTCTTGTATCCTTTGTGCCTGAGCTTCCGTATTGGCGTAAAATCACAGGAATTTTCTCGAAGGAACAAAAGATCAAAGCTTTGACAGCTCTTGATCAAGTCGGGATTTTGGACAAGGCTTATGTGCGTGTTGATCAATTATCTGGAGGCCAACAGCAACGGGTCGCTTTGGCAAGAACACTGGCACAGAATCCAGATATCATCCTTGCCGATGAGCCCATTGCTTCACTCGATCCGGTGACGGCAAGACAGGTGATGGATGATTTTAAAAAGATTAATCGTGAAACGGATATGTCTGTCATTATGAATATTCACCACGTTGAAATTGCTTTAGAGTATGCAGACCGTATTATAGGTGTCAAGGAAGGTCAAGTTGTTTATGATGGTAAATCAACTGAAGTAACGGATGATGTGCTTGATCTAATTTATAAAGGTAAAGTGGAAGAAATTCAAAGTGAGGCAGAGGAGCGATACAATGTATGATAAAATCATTCCTCCTTCCAAAATTACTCTTCCAAATGGAAAAGTAGTACATGAGAAGAAATCCCGAACGCCCATCATCATCCTGTTGCTTATTATAGCGACCATCATTTCCGTTCGGTTTACAAATTTCGAAATGAGTGTACTTGTATCCCGAATCAGTGAGTTTTTCGTCATTATTGACCAAATGATTCCTCCGAAATGGGAGTATATAGACTTTATTTGGCAACCATTGATGGACACAATTAAAATGTCATTGTTAGGTTCCATACTAGGTTCAATTGCTGCTGTTCCTGCGGCATACTTTGCTGCCTCCAATGTAATGAGCAAACCGGTTGCAGCTGTCAGTAAATTTTTGTTGAGTATATTGCGGACTTTGCCAACGTTGGTGAGTGCATTGATCGCAACGTTTATTTTCGGTTTAGGAACTCTAGCTGGAACGGTTGCGATTTTCTTGTTCACCATTGCCTACGTAGGGAAATTATTATATGAGCAGATTGAAAATGCAGATATGAAATCATTTGAGGCCATGGAAGCAGCAGGAATGACAAAAATACAGGCTTTTCGATATGCAATTTTTCCACAAGTACTGCCTAATTACTTGTCAACATCATTATTCTGTTTTGAAGGAAATGTTCGATATGCAGCGATCCTTGGTTATGTAGGTGCAGGAGGTATCGGATTATTATTGGATGAAGGCCTTGGCTGGCGCGATTACCCAAGTGTTGGCATGATTCTCTTAATGCTAATCATCACCGTTTATCTGATTGAACAAGTCAGTGAGCATTTCCGGAAAAAGTTAATTTAAAGGAGTTACTTGATATGGATGCAATCGAAAAACAGCTAAATAACCCTCCTTGGAATTTACGCTATATATTGATCGTGACTGCGCTTGTCCTGATTCTGTTCATTTGGTCGCTCTCGGCAATAAATTTGGAGAATATGGGACAAAGCGGATTAGAAATAGCGGCAAGCATAATTGGTGGGATTTTGAATCCCGATCTTGAATTATTATTTAATTTTACCTCTCAAGGTGTCATGTATTTACTCGTTGAGACAATGGCAATTGCGTTTCTTGGTACGATTATTGGTGCCATTCTAGCCATTCCACTCGCGTTTTTGTCGGCTTCAAATATTGTACCGAAGCCAGTCGCTGGATTGACGAGAATCATTCTGATCGTCATTCGTACGATTCCGGCTCTCGTATATGGGCTTATGTTCATCCGTGTTACTGGACCCGGGCCTTTTGCTGGAGTATTAACGATTTCATTGATCTCTATTGGCATGCTCGCAAAGTTATTTGTAGATGCTATTGAAGACTTAGATACAAGTATCCTGGAATCAATGACATCAATCGGATGTACGACGTTTGAAAAAATACGATACGGGATTTTTCCGCAGCTATTCTCCATGTTTTTATCAGTCATTATTTATCGATTTGATATGAACCTGAGAGAAGCTTCAATTTTAGGGCTTGTAGGTGCAGGTGGTATTGGTGCACCACTCATTTTCGCAATGAACGCTTATCGTTGGACAGAAGTTGGATCCATCTTGATTGGTCTGGTTGTTCTGATTCTGATTGTTGAGTTATTCTCAAATCGAATTCGAACGAAACTTGTCAGAGGTTAAAAAAAGGTCTATTCCTCGCTTTTGAGGGATAGACCTTTTTAGGTGAATAAACACTGACAATTAGATGGTTACAGTAAAGTTGTTGGTCACGGTTGGTTGAATCGTTCGATGTTTCTCTATGTAACGACTGATGAGCTCTACCATATCCTGTTGAATTTCTTTAACAACCGGTTTTCCTTTGAACATATAAAAATCGCCGCCCCCACTTGCACGATAATTATTCATGACAACTTGATAGGTTTTGTCTGGATCCAGTGTCATTCCTTTATAGGTGACATTCTCGATACGGCTACCAATTGGATTGGATACACGGATTGTATAGTCAATCCCTTCCCACATATCGTAATTAAAATGTTGAGGTTTCGGATATTCATATGCAGGATTAACTTCAAGATTTCCTTCAGAAGCGACCATAAAGTAGGATGCATTCTTTTCCAGCGCCTCTAGAATATCTGACCCGGATAACTCAAGGACTTCAAGCGTATTTGGAAAGACGTAATTCGATACAATATCTCGCATCGTAATCGTGGAAGAGAACCCTTTAGATTCATTACTTAACAAAGAAGTAACTGAAATATCTACACCACTTGCTTCCATTTGTACCTGTTGGATAAACTCGATAAACGAATGTTTTTGAACTCTCGCTTGAAATGGATCAGCGATGGTCATATCTCCTTGTACTTGGCCGATAGGTTTATCTAGCCACATTTGTGTCGATCGTTCGAATGGCTCTGTCAATTCCATTAAGTGAGGGTCAACTTCCACATCGGTTAAACTTTTCACTTCTCCCTCTTTAGTCGCCACTCGCCATTGATTGTCTTCATGCATTAGTTCAAGATTAATCTCCCCGTAAAAATTCCCGTTGTTTCCGGGTTGGATCACTAGGCAGTCCTCAATTTCACCTGTTAGAACACGATGCTGATGACCGGTTAATAAGACATCGATTCCATCTATTTGACTAGCCATCTCATAGCCTTGATTTTCACCTGTCAGTCTTTCGGTTGGTTCGCCAGTTTCTAGATCTCTTTCAAATCCGCCATGATAAGCTGCGATTAACAGGTCACACTTTTCTACTGATCGAATTTCTTCTACCCAATATTTGAGTGTAGTGTAGGCGTTTGCAAACTGAATACCTTGGATATGCTCGGCTTTTTCCCAGTTTGGTATATAATGAGTTGTTACACCAACGACACAAACTTTCACCCCGTTCGATAATGTTTTGGTTATGTAAGGTGGGCCGAAATATGGTTGATTCGTTTTTTTGTCCAAGACATTTGCAGATAACCAAGGGAAATTTGACGCGTTTACAGCATCCTTCAATATTTCTTTTCCAAAGTTAAATTCATGGTTGCCAATAATCGCTGCATCAAGACCGATCTCATTCATCATAGAAATCATCGGATTTTGTTTTTCAGCATGTTCTTTTACGAAGTGCATCATAAAAGGCGTTCCTTGAATTAAGTCGCCGTTATCAATCACAATCGTATCGGGGTTTTCTTCTCGGTGTTGTTTGACAGCAGTTGCATATTTTGCGAGTCCAAGCTCAGCTGGTTTATTTGTTCCATAATTAATAGGTCTGGCGTTCCCATGTACATCACTTGTATAGATTATTCTTACGGTTGTTTGATTACTCACCTAGTAACATCCTTTCTCATGATCTGATATAACTGTACAGCTTAAAATGACCACCCCGACAACATACATAGAAGGGATGGTCATTTTTAAACAAACATGGACGGTTCATTTTTTCCGAAATCACTCACTACGCACAATCAACACATCACAAGGTGCCGTGCGGGTGATCGCCTCAGAAACACTTCCGAGCATGACGCGCTCAACAGCGTTCAGTCCGGTTGCACCGGTTAATATTAAGTCAATATCATATTTTTTCGCGATTTCTTTCGGGATTTTTTGACGAGGACTGCCGAATTCCAAGACCGTTGTTACTTGTTCGACGCCGGCTTGTTTTGCTTCTTCTTGATGCTCTTCAAGCAACTTCTTCCCGAACTTTTCAACTTCTGATAAAATCGCTTGATTATAATGCTCAATCGTTGCGAATGTTCGATAATCAACAACGTGAGCTACAACCAATCGTGCATCAACTTCTTTGGCAATCCGGCAAGCCTTATGGAAGGCTTTCTTCCCATTTTCGGAACCATCTACAGCAACAAGAATATTGTCATAGTCTTTCAACATGTCCATCTCTCCCTTACCTTTTTATAATTCTATTATATCATGTAAAAAGAAGTAGATTTTTGGAGAAAGATGAGCGTTTCGTGATTTTTTTGAAAATGGAGTGGATTTGCAGTGTAAAGAAACAGCCATCCACCTTGCTAAGCGGTGAATGGCTGTTGTCGTTCATCGTTAAAAAATCATATACGAAAGAACAAGATACATTAAAACGATCAAAATGGACGGCCATGCGTAGCCGATGTTCGTTTGTTTATCCTTCCTCATTAAGATGTACAGCATTACAATCATCATGAGAACACCCAGTAACGCTGTCCAAATCATCGCAGGACTTGTTCCTTGAAGAATGGCACTTTCACGGTAAAATGCATCCGTTACGACGAGTAACATCAAATTGAATATGTTGCTTCCAAGGATTGATCCGGCTGCCATCGCATAATTTGCCATACGAAAAGCAACGACTACAGTGACTAATTCAGGTAAAGAAGTCGAAGCGGCAATTAACACACTTCCGACGAAACTGGCGTTCATCCCTGAGATCTCCGCCAGACGGTCACCAGTAATCGACAGAACACTACCGGATGCAAAGACAATCAACGCGAAAAGAATAAAATTAACGACTGCTCTCTTCAGTGTAATATTGATGTTTCGGCTTTCTGCTGCTGATTCATCGGTTTGACCCTCTGGATTTCCGTCAAACATCTTCAAAACAAGGATGTAACCAATGACTAGTAGATACATCTCCAGCCCAATATCTAAAAAGGATGGCGTTTCATTCCAAAGAATCGCTACGACAACTAATCCGGTGAATATGATCCCCGCGATGACGGATGGGACTTGCTCACTGGATCGCAATTGATTAAAAGCACGTCTTTTTCGGTAAAATAAATCAACACTCGCTAAAATCAACAAGTTAAATACATTACTGCCTAGCATATTACCGACAGCAATATCGGGGTTATCGATATAGACGGCGGTTAAACTCGTTGTCAGCTCTGGAAGGGATGTGGCTCCGGCAATCAGTAACCCACCGACCATCGCTCCACTCAGAGTTGATTTTTCGCTGATGACATCGCCGTATTTATTCAACTGAACGGCAGCAAATACGACAATGGCTGCTGCTAAAATAAACAAAAATAAAACCAAGATTCATTCCTCCCAATGGACTCCCATTAAATTATAGGAAAGCCGAATACCTGAAGGCCTGTTATCTAGGTTCCCTGATTTTGAAAAAATAAAAAACCCTGGCCTCAGATTCGGCCAAGGTCTTGCGAGTTATTTGATGAACCGGGTACTTTTAAAAGCACCGAAATGACGATTCACCAACCGTTTGGGCGGTCGCTACTCCCCTTGTTTCCTTCTTCTTTAAATATAATGCAAGGATTGTCCGTTGTCAATTTCCATTACGACTTCGGGTTGTCATCCTTCCCGTTTTCCATTTGTTCTAAGCGATCTTGCATTCGTTTATATCTTCTTAATTCACGCTTGCTGATTGGCACGATGTCTTTACGTAATAGCTTGATCAACGCTGCAATCATCAAGAGCATTAGGACGGCGAATGGCAATGCTGCGATGAGTGATGCCGTCTGCAATGCTTCCAATCCGCCGGCGAATAAAAGCACCCCGGCAATCGCTGCCAGTAACACGCCCCAGATCATTTTGACCCGCATTGGAGGGGTCAAGCTTCCTCTAGTAGTCATGCTTCCCAGTATATAAGCTGCTGAGTCAGCTGACGTAATTAGGAATGTCGCGACTAGCAAAATAGCAAGTAACGATGAAAGGGTCGGAAGCGGCAATATTTGTAGCATTTCAAATAACGCAACCGTTACATCGGCATTAACGGCCTCTGCAATTTTCGTGCCGTTCTTTAAATCACTATGAAGCGCAGTTCCACCGAATGTTGCGAACCAAAATAATGAAATGAGCGGCGGAACAATCATGACACCGAATATGAATTCCCGAATTGTTCGTCCTCTGGAAACGCGAGCGATAAACGCTCCGACAAACGGTGACCAAGCGATGACCCACGCCCAGTAGAAGATTGTCCAATCACGAACCCAGGTGCCACCTTCATAAGGCGTCAACCGTAGGCTGTATTGAATGATATTCGTGATATAGTCACCAAGACCAAGGACAAATGAATTTAAAATGAATACCGTCGGACCTGTTATAAAAACGAATAATAGCAAAAGAATGATCAAGCTCATATTGATATTGCTGAGATATTTAATCCCCTTATGCAACCCGGTAGTGGATGAAATCATGTAAGCGATGAAAATGAATACAATAATCAATACTTGAATCCACCCATTGTTGGGAATCCCGAATACGGCGTTCAGCCCGCCATTCATTTGAAGAACGCCCAAGCCAATCGAAGTGGCAATGCCGATAACCGTTGCAATCACGGCCAAAGAATCGACTGTTGTTTTAATATTTGCATGGCTTCCGGTAATTGGTTCAAGAGCTGTTGAAACAAGTCCGTCACGTTTCTTCCGGTATTGCAGGTAGGCAATGACCAATCCGACTAAGGTGAAAATTGACCATTGGTTCATGCCCCAGTGGAAAAATGAATAGCCCATTCCGACTCGTGCCGATTCCACGCTATGATCTTGAATGTCAGGAAAAGGGGATTCGAAAAAATGGCTCATTGGCTCTGCGACACCCCAGAACACAAGCCCAACACCAAGACCGGCGGAAAATAACATTCCGATCCACGTGAAAAACGGAAACTCTGGACGCTCGGTCTCTCCTCCAAGTCGAATTTTTCCGAAGCGGGTGAGTGCCAAACCGAGCAAGAATACGGTAAACATAAACACAACAATTAGGTAGAACCAACCAAAATAGGTGGTCGTAAAGCCGTAAAGTGTCTCTGAAACAGAGGCGAATTGATTCGGCATGGTGGCTCCTAAAATTGCCAGCAGCCCGACAAAGAAAGCTGAAATAATAAAGACAGGGTTTTTCATTAGATCGTTTAGATTCATCGGTGAACTCCTTTTTGATTGGTAGATTTATATCCCTTTTCCCAGTAACTTATTTATTATTTTATAATAATTATGAAAATTATCCAATTATGTATCAACATTTATGTTAGTAAACCTGCTTGTCTGCAAAATAAGACAACCCATTTTTAACCAGTTATAAAATTAATTTACGGAAATAAAGTTAGTTTTTGTTTTAAATTAACTATTTTTAATGTATAATATTTTCAGACAACCATGAAGAATCAGCAAGTAAATCTTCAAAAACAATTATAGGGGGATTTTTTATGAAGAAACTTAGTCTTTTGCTTGTCCTTCTGTTATCACTAGGTCTATTCTTAGCTGCTTGTGGCGGTGACAATGCCGGTGATGCAAATGAGACGGACAGCGGTTCAGAAGAAGAATCTGGTTCAGAGGAAAGCTCTGGCTCTGAGGAAGACTCTAGTGGAGAAGAAGCCTCAGCTGGAGAAGATTGGGAAGAAAACGTTACGTTGTTAACGGGTGGAGAAGCAGGTACGTACTATCCACTTGGTGTTGCCATGGCTGACATCATGACTGAGAACGTCGACGGTGTAAGCGCTAACGGAGTATCTTCTGGTGCTTCTGTTGTTAACGCGAACGAATTGAGCGATGGAAATGCAGAGTTTGGTTTACTGCAAAATGATATCGCTTACTATGCACATGACGGGTCCCATATGTTTGAGGAAGTGGTTGATGGATTCAGTGGTGTATTCACGATGTATCCAGAAACAATCCAGCTTGTTACACTAGCCGATAACGGCATTGAAACAGTGGACGATTTAAAAGGGAAGCGTGTCGCTGTGGGTGATGTTGGTTCAGGTACAGAAGCGAACGCCAATCAAATCCTAGGTGCTTATGACATCACTTATGATGACATTAACGAAGAGTTCATGGGCTTCGGTGATGCTTCAACTGCACTACAGGACGGAAACATTGATGCGGCTTTCGTAACTGCTGGTACACCAACAGCTAGTATTCAAGAGCTTGCGGCAAGTGCGGATGTGAAAATTGTTGGTCTTAGCGATGAAAAGATTGATCAACTGATCGATGAATATCCGTATTACACGCGTGTTGATTTGGACGAAGACACGTACGACAGTTTCGATGCAACAGCATCCACCGTCGCTCCACTAGCGATGTTAGTTGTACGTGATGAATTGCCTGAGGATCAAGTGTATGAACTCACCAAAGCGATCTTTAATAATCTTGATGATTTAGCGAACGCACACGTGCGTGGTGAAGATATTACGCTCGATTCCGCTCAAGATGGAATGTCTATTGATTTGCACCCTGGAGCTAAAAAGTTCTATGATGAGCAGTAATTCTCACGACCGTGCAACAAACAGAAAGGCATTGCTTTCGAGCAATGCCTTTTTAAAAAGATTTAACTGGATTCTTCTCATCATCTTGCTTTTCATCCTTGTTGCGATGGTCATTTTCTTTTCACAATCTACATATCTATTACAAATAGAAAAAGTAGAAAATGGTGAGATCCTTTGGGAAGAAGAAATTGAAAAGAATGAATGGTTTGCCCACGAGTACATTCATTCTGTTGAAAAATCCCCTGTTATCGAAAAATTTAAATTTGATTCATCTGGAAAAATTTTAACCATGGAAAGTTGGACAAAATCGTTTGGTGCAGGATTGCCTTACGAACGAAAAGGCACCGTGGAAATGATCGACGGCTATTTTGTCATTAAGGACTTGAACAAGCCGATTCACGACAATAAGTTATTGATGCAACCTTCCGATTTATTTCCACATAAGTTTTATTTCAAGGATCAAGAACTTACTTTATCTGAAGAGCCATTTATTAAAAACGTCATAGAAATAAAGGTAAATGAATTATCTGGTTTTGAGCGTTTAACCAACCTATTTAATTAATAGAGTACATGAAGGTATTTAACTCTCTGCCAATAACTAAGATTTTCTTTTAAATTATTTGGATTATTAATTTGAGCTTTAAAAGAGAGAGAGGTTCATAGTATGGATGAAACACAACATATGGATAAAAAAACACAACAAGAGATGATTAATGAACTTGAAGGTAGCGACCGTGATGTGAGAGGGTTTTGGGCTTTCACAACAATAGCCGTAGCCGTATTTCTTTCTTTATATCATTTTTATATAGCTGGTTTCGGTTTGCCGGGAATTGGTTCGAAGACGTTTTTGATTTTTCACCTGACATTAGGTTTAGTGCTTGTGTTTTTAATCTTTCCGCCTAAAAAAGGTTTAAATCAAAAGACGGTTCCTTGGTATGATGCATTATTGGCAATCATGTCGTTTGGTGTTGGGATGTATATCATTCAAAATCAAACATCTTCATCGATCATTTCTGGTCGCCCAACTGATTTTGATTTGGCAATAGGGCTAGCTTTGATTATTTTGGTGTTGGAAGCAACAAGACGTGTCGTAGGAAAGCCGCTTGTCATTATCGCCTTAATTTTCATTGGGTATTTCTTCCTTGGGGAGTATATGCCGGGTCAATTCTTTCATGATCGTGGTGACTTTGAGCGTTTCGTTTACGAAATTTCCTATCGTAACAACGGAATCTTTGGAACCCCAATTTATGCATCGGCTCAATTTGTGTTCATCTTTATCTTGTTTGGAGCCATTTTGGAGTCAACAGGAGCGGGCCAGATGTTCATCAATTTAGCGATCCGGGCATTCGGACGCTTTAAAGGTGGTCCGGCAAAGGCTTCCGTATTAGCAAGTGGAATGATGGGAAGTATTTCAGGAAGTTCGACTGCGAATGCGGTGACGACTGGTACATTTACCATCCCACTTATGAAAAAAGTAGGATTCAAGCCACATGTATCAGGTGGGATCGAGGTTGCAGCTTCATCCAGTGGACAGTTTTTACCACCGATTATGGGTGCGGCAGCCTTCATTATGGTTGAATTTACGGGAATCCCGTATTATCAAATCATTCAGAGTGCCATTATCCCTGCCTTGTTGGCTTATGTAGGAATTCTCTTTATGGTTCATTTCGAAGCTTCGAAAAACGGTATTCAAGGGATACCGAAAGCAGAGTTGCCGAAAGGCCGTAAGTTATTACTGCAACAAGGTTATCTTTTATTCCCGATTTTCGTTCTGCTTTACTATTTGGTTGTCGAACGCATTTCGGTTAATAATTCAGCGTTCTTCTCGATCGTCGTCTTACTGGCGATGGCATTATTTGCTCACCGCTTCAAAGAAAGCTTAGGGCGTTCGTTACTGTATGCAGCCGGATTGATTGCCATTGTCTATGGCTTCCAGTTTATTGTGGGTACACTGAATAATGGTTTATATCAATTGAATGGATTATTCGGTACGGATGTATTCGGAACAGAAACAGTTCGTTGGAAACCAGAAATGACGATGCTAGTCATTCTTGGTTTGGTCGTTGCATTAACCTTTGCGGTCGTTCAACGAAAATCCAACTTAGGTGCAACGCCATTTCGATATGGCTGGAGAAATGTTGTTGAAGGTTTCGAAACCGCTTCTCGAAATGCGCTGTCCATTATCGTTGCCTGTGCGACAGCGGGAATTTTGATCGGTGTTATTACGACATCCGGTTTATCAACGAAGTTTACGCGAATTGTTGTCGGTTTCTCAGAGACATTGACGAATATGTTGCCAACCTTTATGGTGACGGACAACACGCAGCTTTACTTCACATTAGTTTTAACCGTTTTCGCCTGTTTGCTTTTAGGTCTTGGGTTGCCGACTACTGCAACATATGTCGTGCTAGCGGCGATTGTCGCACCGATCTTAACGGATATGGGTGTTCACGTATTAATTGCCCATTTATTTGTTCTTTATTACGGGGTGTTGGCGGATGATACGCCTCCGATCAACTTGCCGGCTTATGCCACAGCAGGAATTGCGAATGCCGGACCGGTTCGAACGGGTGTGCAAGGGTTTAAATTTGACTCAGCTGCACTATTGCTGCCGTTTGTCTTTACGTTAAATCCAACCATTTTATTTTTGACAGATGCATCCTGGTATGAAGTCATTTGGGCAATTATTACAGCGACGATTGGTATGATTGCATTTGCTTCATTTATTCAAAATTGGCTCATTCACAAGTATGTATGGTATGAACGAACGATTGCCTTGCTGTCAGCTTTATTATTCATTCAGAATAACTGGATTACGGATGTTGCTGGTATTGTTCTCCTGGCTGTATTGCTCATTTTGCAAATCATCAAGAAAAAACATCACCAGCATAAAGAACAAACCGTTTAATATTGAAATGACTAAACAACCTCTGGAGTGAATTCAGAGGTTGTTTTTTATATAATGGGGTGCAGACGGATAGCTATGTACGAAGGGGGTTATTGGATGATCGAAAATAAGCCGGCTGGATTTTGGATACGGTTTTTGGCCATTTTTATTGATAGCCTATTTGTTTCGCTCCTCACTTGGTTGGTTGCCGCATTGATTACAGGAGAAGTGGAACAATTACAGCAAACACAACAGCAAACTGAAACAAATGCAGAAGAATTATCCAGTTCTATTTACAGTGTATTCTTTATTATTCTTTTCACGGCTTCACGCTTCAAAGGTTCGCCGGGTAAAATGATCTGTAAAATTCAGGTGACCAATGAAGATGGCTCGACCATTAGTATTTTGAAATCGCTCGGTCGTTACTTTGCTTATATCCTCTCCGCATTGATTTTAATGATCGGATTCATGATGGCGGGATGGACGGAAAGAAAAAGGGCCCTTCATGATTATATTTGCCAAACTGTTGTGACCTACCGCGATCAATAATCTCTAAATCGGGTAATGATGTAGTGAATGAATACTTTTGGTGATTCAGCAAAAATTAGAAAGTATCTGTTCACTGAAATCGATGAGGAGGATGCTTATGCGATTAGATGGTCAAGTGGCAATCATTACAGGAGGCGTCAGTGGTATTGGCGAAGCAACAGCAAAATTGTTCGTTGAAAAAGGAGCAAATGTCGTTATTGCAGATGTCAATGACCCGAAAGGTGAAGAACTCGCTGAGGAACTAGGAGATCGTGCGTCATACATTTACACGGACGTCACCGAAGAAGAGGAAGTTAAACGGCTGATTGATCAAACGGTTGAGAAATTTGGAAAGCTCGATATTCTTTTTAACAATGCTGGTGTAGGACCTGTCATGGATACAACTGAGATGAATGATGACCAATGGAACCGGGTGATTGAAGTGAATTTGAATGGCGTTTTTTATGGAACAAAGCATGCCGTCAATCATTTTAGAGAAAAAGGAAGCGGCGTCATTGTGAATACAGCTTCTATGCTCGGCCACGTCGGTCAATCCCAAACGGCGGCCTACTCGGCATCTAAAGCTGGTGTCGTTAATCTCACCCGTGCAACTGCCTTGGAATATGCCAAAGATAATATTCGAGTGAATGCTGTATGTCCGGGATATGTGAAAACACCGCTGATGGAGCAGTTAGAAGAGGAAGATATTGAGGAATTGGCTCAAGTTACACCACTCGGACGCTTGGGAAGACCTGAAGAGGTTGCGAAGGCTGTATTGTTCTTGGCGACAGATGACTCAAGCTTTATAACAGGTACTAGTTTAGTTGTAGATGGTGGTTATACAGCGAAATAGATGACTCGGACAAATCCGTAAGTGTATTTAGCACTTACGGTTTTTTGTCATGCAAAGCGAATCATATTTCCCCACCCTTGTCCATAAAATAGCAAGAGGGGAGGGGAGCTCTTGAAAAAGCTATGGTTCATTTTGTTATGGTTGGTCGGACTTTTGTTACTCATTTATCTGGTTCGCTATCCAATCCCATCATTCTTTTCACCTACGAATGTTACGATGCCGCTTGCGAATAAAGTAATTGTCATCGATCCGGGGCACGGTGGGCCGGATGGCGGGGCGGACCACGATTCAGTTTATGAAGAAACCATCGCATTGGAAACATCTTTGTTATTGCGTGATTATTTACAACAAGCGGGTGCATTGGTTTATATGACACGCGAGAAGGATGTAGATCTCGCAGCTGAGGGCACAAGAGGGCATTCCAATCGAAAATCAGAAGATATTCGAAATCGGGTGAAGTTTATACAAGAAAAGGATCCTGATTTGTTTATTAGTGTTCATCTCAATTCGATTGCGAGTTCTCAGTGGTCGGGGGCACAGTCGTTTTATTATCCGGACGATGAGGGGAAGAGCGAGGCGTTGGCAAAAGCCGTTCAAAAGCGCCTGCGTGAAGAAACAAACGGGACACGTGTCGCACTAGGATTAGAACAGATTTATTTATTGAAGCATGCAGATGTAACAGGAGCTTTAGTAGAACTGGGCTTTTTATCGAATCCAGATGAAAGACGACTACTGACGCAAGAGGACTATCAGAAGCGGCTGGCTACATCGATTGCTGAAGGAATTGTCGAATTTCTCATGGAAGAAGATGTAGATAGCGGTGCCTCTTAGTTAAGAAAACACATTAGTTTATGTTATACTAACCTTGCACGACTTTTTGAAAGGGAAGGTGTAACATTTGGTAACAGAAGAGCGAGTAAGAGAAATATTAAACCCGGTCAAAGACCCACATATACATAAAACCTTTGAAGAAACGGGTGCGATAGAAAGTATTAAGATTAAAGAAGAAAAAAATCACGTCAGTGTCAAGATTGCCCTAGCCAACCCGAATTCTGGTGAACAGCTTCAGCTGCAGCAGGAAATTGTCGGTATGTTAAAAGAAGAGGGTGCTGCTACTGTCGGTTTGCGTTTCACTGAATTACCAGAGGAATATAAACAAGCTGCTGACCAAGAGAGTGAAGCGAATCTTATCGGTCAAAAAGGAACAAAGTTCATCTCTGTCGCTAGTGGTAAAGGTGGTGTCGGTAAATCGACGGTTACTGTTAACTTGGCGATTGCATTGGCGCGACTTGGTAAGAAAGTCGGTATCGTCGATGCGGATATCTATGGCTTCAGCGTTCCAGATATGATGGGGATTGAAAACCGCCCACAAGTGCGAGGGGAAAAAATCATTCCTGTTGAGCGCTTTGGTGTACAAGTTATTTCCATGGGCTTTTTTGTTGAAGATAACTCCCCGATCATTTGGAGAGGACCTATGCTTGGAAAAATGCTGACAAGCTTCTTTAAAGAGGTGGAATGGGGCGACCTGGACTTCCTTCTATTGGACTTACCACCTGGTACAGGGGATATTGCATTAGATGTCCAATCTCTATTACCATCCTCCAAACAGTTAATTGTTACAACGCCACATCCTACAGCTGCTTTCGTCGCAGCTCGTGCGGGACAAATGGCTTTAAAAAATGAGCATGAGATCTTAGGTGTCATTGAGAACATGGCTTATTTCGAAAGTGCATTAACTGGCCAGAAAGAATATGTATTTGGTGAAGGTGGTGGAGATAAGCTTGCAGAAGTACTCGATACAGATGTACTTGGCCGTCTCCCGTTACAACAACCATATGATGATGAAGATATTTTTGCGCCTGGAATTTATCAAGAAGATCACCCGACAGGAAAGATCTTTTTGTCTATTGCCAATCAAATGATTAAGCGCGCATAATTAGATGAGCTGTCACAACAGATAACTTTGTGACAGCTCTTTTTAAATAGTGGATTGTTTAACAGGAAGCTTCACTTTTTTGCTACGCTCCAGCACTACTCTCATTTCCTCCACCTGATTGTCCACTACCTCCACTTCCGCCACCTTGCTGTTCTTGACCTTGGCCTCCACCTTGGCCGCCTTCGGATTGTTGTGCTTTCTCAGCTGCTTTCAATAAAGTCTCTGTCATTTTTGCTTTAAAGAGTGGACTTTCCAATGTCTCTTGTATGGTTTTTTCCAAATGAGCCTTAAAGGCCTGGCTGGATAAAGCTTGAACAATCGTTTCCTGCATCTTTGACTCTTGAAAGATCTTGATTAACTGTTCTTTATATGTGGAATCACTGAGTAAACCAGTCATTAGTTCCTTCATGCTATCTTCTGTCGCTTTCGTATAGGCTTGAACAAAAGAAGGATCTTCGAATAATTTCGTCCAATACTCTTTCGATTTCTCACTCTGTAATGTTTGCTCAATCGTATCCTTGACGACTTGTGCATTGAGAATTAATTCATTTTTCATGTCTTCTTCGGTCAGTAGGTCTTTTACTGCTTTTTTTCCGTCATCTGTTTTCAGGATATCAACAACCATTTTTTTCGTCGTTTCATAATCTGTATTTTGGGAGGACTGATCACTTTGGGTGCAGGCAGTCAATACAATGAATAAGCCTAATATCATAAACCCCGTAAGTTTTTTAAACGTCATGGTTTTTGCTCCCTCTGAAGATAGTTTCCTTTTTATCTTGATGAAGTTGTGAAAAAATATACATATTAAGGTCAGGCAAAAAATGTCGGTTCGTGGTAAAATACAATGGATAAATGATGTGTATAATGTTGGAGGGAAAGCAAGTGACGATTCGCAATTGGTTAAAATTTTCAAGTGTCGCCTTATTGCTAGGCTTTTTAGGAGCTGTCATCACAAGTTTCTTTGTAAGAGCAGACGCTTATCTGGAATATATGAACCCGTTAGATTTTTGGGAACTGACAGGAACGTTTTTGTGGTTTTCTGTATTAGGACTCCTTTACAGTGTCATTAGCCAAATGGGTTTCTTCGCCTATTTGACCGTGCACCAGTTCGGAAGAGGTTTTTTCGGTTATTTTTGGAAACACGCACAAATCGTGATTATTGCGATTGTATTGTTCGATCTTGTTTACTTACGTTACACAAGAGTAGATGAGCCGGGAAGTATATTTCCATACATAGTTGTCGCGGGCGTGTTATTCATCTATTCACTCGCGGTCGCCTACGTTAAAAAAGAGGAGACCCATCCGCGAGCGTTTTTACCGGCAGTATTCTTCATGACTGTGGTGACTGCACTCGAATGGATTCCGGGATTGCGTACGAATGATCCAGATACGATGATGATCATGATTGTCCCATTGGTCGCATGTAACACATACCAATTACTGCGATTGCACCATATTGTCGGTTACACGAATGAAAAGGGTGAAGAAGTTGGCATGCCGAATAAGGCTGAAGATGTACAAAAAAGAAGACCAACGGATACGAAGAAGAAAAACAAGAAAAGCAAATAAATACAAAAGTCCCCAAGTAAATCGCTTGGGGACTTTTTGAATGAGCATTGCTTTAATAGTTTGTTCCGTTTTTGTTAATTGATTGGCTCGAGGTCGATTTGAGCAGGTGAAAGAAGCTCGGTCACTGTGACAAATTGAAATTCCTCGGCTTCTTTTTGTTCAATGATTTGTTCCACGACTTCTGGTGCCTTCTTTAAATCATCCCGGATTGGCATAACAATAATATCGCCACTACTCGTTCCGCTGGCTATTTGTTTGCTGATGGTTTCCGCATGCTGCTTCTTATTCACATCTGCGTATACGCTCCAAAAAACAGTTCGGTAACCTAGCTTATGAATTTGTTCCGTCACTAACTCGGAATATTTGTTTTCAGGTACACGTACATACTGAAGCGGTTCATAGTCAAGATTTTTTAAAACAGTTTCGCCCCGCTCGATATCTTCCTTGATATAATCCAGCGAACGACCTTCATAAGACTTGTCCGAAAAACCGAGCAAACCAAGCTCATGATTTTCTTCAACAATCCACTCAGCTAATTCTTCATTGCGAAGAGCCCATTCTCCGTTCACGAAAAACGTGGCTTTGACTTGTTTTTCATCTAATACATTCATGACATCGACAATGATATCGTCTCCCCACGGTACATTAAATGTCAAAGCGATTTCTTTCTCTTCCTTCAAACTTTTCGTAATCGCACCCTCATTCACAGTCTGGTCCTGAGTGACATTTTCGAATATGTAATCGTTGGATAGTTGAATGGTAATTGCAAACAATAAAAGTAATGAAAGCACGGCAACCCACTTTTTCCAGCTTGTCCAATTGAATGTGTAAAACATAGATCCCATTCCTTCTTTGAATTCTATTAATTACGTTGGGACGTTCGTAAAACGCATACTCTGAAATAAAAGAGGAGTAGGTGGAAGAACACGAACGTCTATACCGCAATTTATTCAACAACCGTTCATTGGAAAATGTAAAAAAACACCTTCTTTTAAGCGGAAATTCTCTTTATAAATATCTATATGAATGTTTGCATATTTTTAGAATGGTTATATTACATAAAGCAGGAAGAAGAATAGAGATAATCACTTTAAAATATATAGAAATGGGTGAACATCCTTGTTAGGTCTATTGATTAATGAAAAAGAACAAAAAGAGCTCGAATACTTACTAAAGAAAGAAATGGACGAGCTACTCTTTGAAGTCACATGTGATGATTTCAATGCGGAAATAAAGAATTCCATTAAAAAAAGATATATTACGCTATTCAATGTTTATAAAAGATTTGCAAACCAAAATGAATTAGTTAATTACACCCCAAGAAAGAACTTCCCCCACGTTAAGTAACTTAAGTTGTAATGACGATAGGATAGTAAGAGAAAAGAATTTAAAGTTGATCCGAGACACCTCCCGTCTTAAGAAAGTAAGTGAGAAAGGGAGGTGTGAATAATGTAAACAGACCTTTCTGTGAAGCTGAAGTACTCATCGAACTAAGAATCCACTATTGAAACCCATCCGAAAAACTGTAGTATTAGAATGGTAAGTGGGTCGGACAGATGTAACACTGCAAAGACAAAAAAGCACAAGTTTAGTCAAAAAAATAATTTTATATTTTAGTATTGATTCGTCTAAATAGATATGATATATTTATTAGCGTTGTCAGGAGATACAACGGTTTGACTCTTTTTAAAAAAAGAATTCAATAAAGTTGTTGACAACATTTTGGAGCTATGATAAATTAAGTCTTGTCGCAAAAAACGACACACATTTCGAACCTTGAAAACTAAACAAAATAGCCTGATGTCAATTCGGTTTCTTTCTTATTGATTGGGAAAGAAATAAACGAAATTTTTTAAGCCAATCAAACACTTTATTGGAGAGTTTGATCCTGGCTCAGGATGAACGCTGGCGGCGTGC
>NZ_JAHLZF010000013.1:0-699 GCF_018967645.1 Allobacillus halotolerans
AGCTGACGGATACTAATCGGTCGAGGACTTAACTTACTTTATGATGTATTGCTTCTTATCTAGTTTTGAAGGTACATATTTTAAATTGTATTGATTTTCTACTTGCATTTTTGCTTGAAGGTTAATATAATATAGTTTGTCGCTAGTTAATAAATTAAACATATCCGGTGGCGATGGCAGAGAGGCCACACCTGTTCCCATTCCGAACACAGAAGTTAAGCTCTCTAGCGCCGATGGTAGTTGGGGTTTTTCCCCTGCAAGAGTAGGACGCTGCCGGGCATGTTGATCATTACTCCTATCAACTCGGGAAGCATATTTATACGTAAGCTTTTTAACAACATTCCAGCGTAGCTCAGTGGTAGAGCAGTTGGCTGTTAACCAATTGGTCGCAGGTTCGAATCCTGCCGCTGGAGCCATATTATATGGAGAGCTGTCCGAGTTGGCCGAAGGAGCACGATTGGAAATCGTGTAGACCGTTATCGCGGTCTCGAGGGTTCGAATCCCTCGCTCTCCGCCATATTACTCATATGGCCCGTTGGTCAAGTGGTTAAGACACCGCCCTTTCACGGCGGTAACACGGGTTCGAATCCCGTACGGGTCACCATTATCAAACTTTAATTACATCGCGGGGTGGAGCAGTCAGGCAGCTCGTCGGGCTCATAACCCGGAGGTCGCAGGTTCAAATCCTGTCCCCGCAAC
>NZ_JAHLZF010000013.1:709-87431 GCF_018967645.1 Allobacillus halotolerans
ATTGAATTAACTTCGTAGCAAGGTAAGATATGGAGTACTCGAAGAGTGCAACCAAATTAATCATCGTATCTTCGTCGAATTAACTTCGATGTAAGATGAAATATGGAGTACTCGAAGAGTGCAACCAATTTATTTACCGCATCTACATTGAATTAACTTCGTAGCAAGGTAAAATAGGAAGTACCCGTAGGGTGCAACCAAATTAATCACCGACAATATAATACATACTAAAATGTAAATTTAATTTAAAACAAAATGGTCCGGTAGTTCAGTTGGTTAGAATGCCTGCCTGTCACGCAGGAGGTCGCGGGTTCGAGTCCCGTCCGGACCGCCATTTAAATAACAGATCTTATGGCTTGGTAGCTCAGTCGGTAGAGCAAAGGACTGAAAATCCTTGTGTCGGCGGTTCGATTCCGTCCCAAGCCACCATTTTATTTGGAGGGGTAGCGAAGTGGCTAAACGCGGCGGACTGTAAATCCGCTCCCTCAGGGTTCGGGAGTTCGAATCTCTCCCCCTCCACCATTTTTATAAATAGGGGTATAGTTTAATGGTAAAACGAAGGTCTCCAAAACCTTTGATGTGGGTTCGATTCCTACTACCCCTGCCATTTTAATATGGCGGTCGTGGCGAAGTGGTTAACGCACCGGATTGTGGCTCCGGCATTCGTGGGTTCGATTCCCACCGGTCGCCCTCAATCTTTGGGCTATAGCCAAGCGGTAAGGCAACGGGTTTTGGTCTCGTCATTCCCAGGTTCGAATCCTGGTAGCCCAGCCATTTTGCGGAAGTAGTTCAGTGGTAGAACACCACCTTGCCAAGGTGGGGGTCGCGGGTTCGAATCCCGTCTTCCGCTCCATGGCGGCATAGCCAAGTGGTAAGGCAGAGGTCTGCAAAACCTTTATCACCGGTTCAAATCCGGTTGCCGCCTCTCTGTTACAATCGTTATGAATATTGATTGCTGCCGTTTTATTACATGCCAGTGTGGCGGAATTGGCAGACGCGCGGGACTCAAAATCCCGTTCCCTTCATCGGGAGTGTCGGTTCGATCCCGACCACTGGTATACCAAGTCAAGTGACTTAGAATTAAAACCGTTAAAATGTTGTTCTATCAACGTTTTAACGGTTTTTTTGTGTTTGAATGTCGTCAGAAAGACTAAGTTTTAACCTATGCTACACAAATGCTACACATTGAAAACTGAAAAATTTATCAAACTAGACCAAAAGAACCTACCTTGAGCCAGTATATTATATGTTTTATAATCTTGATAACAGTTAGTAATAACATCCTTTTCAGCTTCTAACATCTCTACACCTTCTTAACCGCGTGCAGGATAGCATTATCGCTGATTAATTTTTTAGTTAAATCGAACAATGTTATAAATAAAGGAAATTTATTGGATATTGTCGAATTACTAGTAAGTAAGAGGGGAAAACCAAATAACGGTATTTTAAAGCTTCTAAATCGTTTGTCCCGAATAACAGACGGAACCGTTAACCATCAGGAGGATTCTTTTATGAAAAATCGAATAAAGTTTTCAATGACAGTATTTATTTCAATGATTATTATATTAGCTGCATGTGGATCAACTGATGAAGAAATTACGACAGTTAATAGTAAGAAAGAAGTGAATGATTTAACTGTAAGTGCAATTGAATCTAATAGTTCGATGGATGATGTTGAATCAAACGAATCTGATTCTGCTGAAAAAGAAAGTAAAGAAGTAAAAGTCCTATCGGAAACCAATGAACCTATTCAAATTGGTAGTGGGGAAGAAGCGATCAAATTCCTGAAGCAACAATTACTAGAGGGAAAAGATGATAATATTTCGTTTGGTACAAATGGTGAAATCGAAGAAGATGAAAAGGGTACATATTATACGGTTCAATTGGTCGACATATCGTTGCGTGTATCTGGGAAGACAGGGAACTTAGGTTATTATAAAGTGTATCAAGACGGTACGTATGAACTCTATCAATTAAGTTCTAATACAAATGTAAGCGACCAATCTACGGATGATAAAGAGAAATATCTAAGTAGACTTCGTGAGGTTGAAAAAGAGATGGAAACTTTACGAAAGAATTCCGACGCTATGACAACATTAGACATGGAGAAAGAACAAGTGTTTAGATATGAAGTTTGGGATAAAGAGCTGAATGAAATTTACGGCGTGTTGAGGGAAAAACTTAGTAAAGAACAGGCGGACCAATTAAGAAATAAACAACAAGAATGGATAGAATACAGAGATGAAACCGCTAAAGAAGAATCACTAACATATGAAGGTGGTTCCAAGGAATCTTTGCATTTTGTAGCAACTCAAGCAACTCTAACAAAAGAAAGATGCTTTGAGTTAGTATTAGATTATATGAATTAATCATTGGTGACAAAGTAAAACCGGCTCAGAGGTTATGTATGGAGTATATGAAGCCTTAAATAAATTAGGGTAATCGGTTACCCGGTTGGGATTCTCTTTTTAACAAAATTTGTCTTGGTCGCTTCAGTAATATATACAAGTATCTAACTAATTACGAATATCATAAGCTGTAAAGAAAGACCTTTTTATCGATATTCATATATGCCACTATACAATGAGTAAAAATGGAGGTGTCCGGATGACCAATCGTTATCATTGTTGTGCCACATGTAAACATTTTCGGATTGATCGATTTGAGGACGGTAGTAGACGAGTTTATTGTAAAAGACTAGGCTTTGATACGAAACCAACATACCAATTTAATTGCTGGGATCCAAAAGACCGCGTAGTGAAAGCGATGAAAGAAGAGAAAGAGTGATTAGAGAGATTTTATCATTCTATTCAAATAGTTGAGTTTATTAAAGGTTAAGTATAGAATGAAAAGTAATAGAATAATAAATGAATTGTTTCTACTAGGGGAGCTTGTGTTTCAAGCTGAGAAAAAAGGTACACTTTTTGACCCTCAGGACCTGATCTGGATCATGCCAGCGTAGGGAAGTAGTTTAAATGTTAACTACCAAACCAGGTCCTTGTGATCTGGTTTTTTATTTTCCCTATTAATACATAAATATGGAGGTAAATATTATGGAGCTAAACAAACAAACCGTATTAATTACTGGAGCAAGTAGAGGGGTGGGTGCTAAATTAGCCACTACTTTCGCTGAACAAGGTGCAAATGTTGTTGTGAATTATTTTAAAAGTAAAGAAAAAGCTGAGGAGCTATCAACAACGTTGGGGGAAAAAGCTATTGCACTACAGGCAGATGTCCGTGATACAGAACAAGTTGATGAAATGGTCAAAAAGGCTGTAGAACACTTTGGTACACCGATTACGACGATTGTGAATAACGCATTGGTAGATTTTCGTTTTGACCCAGTCGCTCAAAAGAATGCATTTGCCCTCGACTGGGATGGTTTCAATACACAGTTCGAAGGAAGCATTAAAGCCTCCTTAAACACGATACAAGCATGCTTAAGCGACATGAAGGAGCAACAGTTTGGTCGTGTGATTAACATTGGAACGAATCTCGTCCAAAACCCAGTCGTTGCGTACCACGAATATACAACGGGTAAAGCGGCAATGATTGGATTTACGCGTAATATGGCGAAGGAATTAGGTCAATACGGTATTACTGTCAATATGGTCTCTGGCGGGTTATTAAAAGAAACGGATGCAAGTAGTGTAACCACAGAGGAAGTGTTTGGAATTATTGAGTCAACCACACCTTTACAAAAAGCAACTAGGCCTGAGGAATTAGCTGATGCAGCTTTATTTTTTGCTTCACCTTGGGCACGAGCAATTACTGGACAAAACCTCGTCGTAGACGGCGGACTAGTGATGGATTAAAACAGGAGGGAATCGAGCATGTATAAGAATTTAAAGGTCGTACAAGAACAGACCCCGTTAGTTCATAATATAACGAATCAAGTGGTGACAAATTTTACGGCGAATGGATTGTTAGCTGTTGGCGCATCACCGGTCATGGCGAATGCGATTGAAGAGGTTGCAGAAATGGCTTCGATTGCAGGAGCAGTCGTCCTAAATATAGGGACGTTAACGACAGACACAGTTGATGCCATGATCGAAGCTGGCAAAGCGGCAAACGAAAAAGGTAACCCTGTCATTTTAGACCCTGTGGGGGCAGGCGCAACAAGTTTCCGCACTGCAAAAGCAAAGCAGATTTTAAATGAAGTAAACGTTACTGTTTTAAGAGGGAACACAGCTGAGATTGCTCATTTAACGGGTGAGCAGTGGGAAATCAAAGGTGTTGATGCTCGTTCGGGAGATGGAGACGTCACACAATTGGCTAAGAGAGCTTCAGAACTCTTTAACAGTACAGTAGTGATTACGGGTGAAATAGATGTCATTTCAAATAATAAAGGTACAAATCTCGTCACAAATGGTGATCCCTTACTGATAAAAGTGACAGGAAGCGGTTGTTTATTATCTTCAGTGATTGGTGCATTTGCTGCTGTAAATAACAATATTCTTGAAGCGGCTACATCGGCTGTTTCCTTTTATGGTATTGCTGCAGAGAAAGCGGCAAATTTAGTCGGAGACAGAGGACCTGGAAGTTTTCAAATTGAGTTTTTAAATCAACTTTCGAAAGTAACAAAAGACGATGAAGTTCTTAGTAAAATCGAAAAAACTACGAAATAAAGGAGCCGAACTATGGTTATCGCAAAAGCATTAACGATCGCTGGGTCAGATAGTGGTGGTGGAGCGGGGATTCAAGCAGATCTTAAAACTTTTCAAGAGTTAGACGCTTATGGAATGTCCATTATAACTGCAGTAACAGCTCAGAATACGTTAGGCGTTCATGGGGTTTATCCGATACCTTTAAATGGGATTGTTGAGCAGATTGATGCAATCGGTAAGGACATGGGAACGAACGCATTGAAAACGGGCATGTTATTTTCGAGTGAGATCATAGAGGCTGTTAGTGAGCGAATTCATCATTACCAATGGGACAATGTTGTCATTGATCCAGTTATGATTGCTAAAGGTGGGGCAAAGCTTTTGCAAGATGAAGCTGTTAACGCATTGATCGATACACTGATTCCACTATCGACGGTCGTAACACCTAATATTCCTGAAGCGGAAATAATCACCGACAGAAAAATAAAAACCATGGATGACCGAAAGAGAGCCGCTCAAGATATCGTTCGAATGGGCGCTACGTCGGTTGTAATGAAAGGCGGTCATGGAAGCGAAGATGACGTTGTTGACTTATTTTTTGATGGTGAAACATTCGTTGAAATGACTTCTCCAAGAATAGACACCCGTCATACACATGGAACAGGCTGTACGTTTTCTGCTGCGATTACAGCCGAACTAGCAAAAGGCGTTGAAATAAAGCAAGCAGTCCTAACAGCAAAAGATTTTACCCGTGCAGCAATCGAAACGGAATTAGGGATAGGCGAAGGACATGGGCCTACTAATCATTGGGCGTATAAAAAAAGGGGTGTAAAAAGTTTCTGATATGATAGACAAAAGAACAGAACAAATCAAAGAATTACTTCCTGTTTATTTTATTATGGGGAGCCCTAACTGTAATGGCAGGGACCCGGTTAACGTGCTTGAAGAAGCGATTGAAGGAGGCATTACTCTATTTCAATTTCGAGAAAAAGGAGAAAAAGCTCTAACTGGAAACGAGAAAGTGAGGTTGGCAGAGCGCTTGCAAAGAGTATGTCAGGAAAACCATATTCCCTTTATCGTAAATGACGATCTCGATTTAGCAATCGAGCTAGATGCTGACGGCGTTCATGTTGGCCAAGACGATTTGGAAGCGGGTATAGTAAGAGAAAAGTTTAGCAATAAGATTTTAGGCGTTTCCACGCACACGATTGAAGAAGCAGCACAAGCGATCAAAGATGGGGCGGATTATTTAGGTTTAGGTCCAATTTATCCGACGAGTTCTAAAGACGATGCTGAAGAAGTCGCAGGGACAGAGATTATTGAACGCTTTAGAGATCATGGGATCACTTTACCGATTGTAGGGATCGGTGGCATTACATCTGAGAATGCTGAGCAAGTGATTCAAGCAGGTGCGGATGGAGTCGCCGTAATCTCTGCTATTGCTTCTTCACCTAATGTGGAAGAGGCAGCCAAAAGCTTTCTCCGTGCTAATAATAAGTAATGGGGGTGTGACATATGTCCATTCCTGAGAAAATTATAAAAGAGATTGATATGTAGAGTGGACAAGAAAGGCAAAAGGTACTTGAAAAGATTGAGGAAAAAATCGATATAATTACTGTGCAGTTTTGGATTAAGCAACTTGAAAAAAGTAAAACATCTTCTTGAATGAATGATAAAAAAATTGCTTCGTCGAGATTTTTGACGAAGCAATCCTTATCATTCACTGTACTTCAAAGTCCCATATTTCCTACATACTTAAGCATCATTTTTAATTGATTCATTCAACCAGTTTCTTGCCTCCAAAGCGACTTCCTGTGTTAAATTATGTCCGTTCACCCAAGCTGTCGTTACATCGGCTCCTCGGTCTTTAAAGAGATTGATCACCCGTTCACTTTCGGATTCCGGTACAATCGGATCGCCTTTTCCAAGGGATAAGAAGACGTCCATATCGCTGAAGTCTTGCGTCTTTTCAACATCAGCTGGATACAACGGGGCGAATAAAGCAGCTTTCTTGAATGATTCTGGATACTCTAACATCAATTGAATCGCGATGTTGGAACCGTTTGAGAATCCGACAAAAATGACATCTTCCAATTTGAAATCATGCTCTTGTGATTTTTCGACGATGAAGTCATAAAGCTCAGTTCCACGAAATTTCAGATCTTCCCAATCATACTTGCCTTCGCCGTGACGTTTAAAGAATCTGTTCATCCCATTTTCTTGTACATTGCCTCGAACACTTAAGATGTTATATTCAGGGTTTAGTAACTCTCCAAGACCAATCAAGTCTTTTTCTGTGCCACCTGTTCCGTGAAGAAGTACGAAAACTGGTGCGCCTTTTTTATTTTCCATGTAAATGTGTTCCATGTAATTCCCCTCCATTTTTATTCAGGTCGATTGATTGTAAATAATTTACTTATTGTAGCGTAGTCATTACCCGCTAGTCTGCTGACAGCATCTAACTTCTTCAGACTGCCAAACTGTTAATACATTCATTCCAGAAACAGCTTTCCAGTTAGATACTTTACCTAATCGTTAACCGGTAAACTCACTTAACATGAATTTATATATTATGAATTAGAGATATTATCGAAAAAAATATAAATCCAAGTATTGCTTATGAAATTTTTGCACATTAACTTCAATGAGTTGTTAATTTGCATTGTACGTGAGTTTATTTAAAAAGTAAAGGATTATGGATGATCAAAGGCCGTCTTCAGTGTTAATTCGTTCGGCTTCAGTGTTTATCAGCCCAGCTTCAGGGTTAATCCGCACCGCTTCAGTGTTTATCAGCCCAGCTTCAGGGTTAATTTGCACCGCTTCAGGGTTAATCCGCATAACTTCAGCGTTAATCCATGCAGCTTCAGGGTTATTCTGCACACCTTCAGGGTTAACCGTATAGCTTAGTAACTTATAAGGCTTGAATCCATAATCCTTTATCGTACTTATTTTTCTTCTTTTACAAACAAGGTGAGCAAGAAAAAGAAGAAGAAACTGGCTAGTAATGCAACACCACCACCGATATAGACTGATAGCGTGACGCCAGTAGGAAGTTCAAATGGCTTCACCATATATAACCACATGCCGATCGTTAATCCTACAGAACCGATAATGGCTGTCCAAACATGAAGCTTCGTTAATAGTGAATCCTTTTGTTGAAAGATCTTGTAATAAACGGCCCATCCGAAAAGGGTTAGCCAGCCGACGACAAGAATATGGGCATGCACCGCACGGAATGCATAAGAACCAGAACCGGCCATATGTGCACCTAAGATAGCACCAATCAGTCCGAATATTCCCGCAAACTGCAATAAAATCTTACTGTTTTTATTCATTCAATACCCCTCCAATTGTTCAAGGTTTCATTATATAAAGTATATCTCTTGAATATGAACGGGGTATGAACAAAGGTTAATGACAGTTGCGATTAGTTAAACTTAACTTTTCGGTAATTCCACATCAATTGTTGTTCCTTCGTTTTCATTACTGTTTATATGAATTGTTCCACCATGCAATTGGACGATGGCTTGGACAATCGATAGTCCTAATCCTGTACCTTCAATCAATCGCGTTCTCGCAGAATCGACTCGATAAAAACGATCAAAGATTTTCGCTTGTTCATCTGCTTTTATTCCGATGCCTGAGTCGATGAAGGAGACGCGCACAGATTCAGGTTTTTCTTCAACTAACAATTCAATGCTGCCATCTGGCCTGTTATATTTAATGGCATTCGTTAATAAATTTTCCCAAACCGTATGGAGTAAAGCAGGATCAGCAGTAATCGTTACGTCCGGTAGTTTAAATCCGATTGATATATTTTTCTCATCCATTTGCCACTGATGATTCCTGATCAGTTCTTTAAGCTGTTCACCTATATGAACGGTAGTCTCTTTCATCAAATCTTCGTCGCGATCCAATGACGCAAGCAATAGTAGTTGTTTCGTTAATGTCGAAAGTCGGCTAATCTCACCATTAATGATGGAAATGTAATTGCTTTTTTCTTCTGGATTGAGAGAATCACTTTCTAGCAGGTTTGTATAGCCTTTTATATTGGATAAAGGTGACTGTATATCATGTGAGATGTTGGAAATAAATTCTTTTCTCATTTCGTTTGTCTGTTCTAGCCTGTTAGCCATTCGTAAAAAATGAGAAGAAAGCTCCCCAAGTTCATCATTCCGCTCTGTATCGAGCTCATCCACATTAAAATTACCTTCAGATAACGTTTTTGTTGCTGTCGTCAGTTTTGAAATGGGTTGAACTAAGTATTTTGTACTGAAAAGAACCATAATAATACTGAGCAGAATGGTTAGGGCTAGCAGCCAACCAAATAAAATATGCATCTCATTGAAAAGCAGTTTAATGTCCGGACGAAGAAAGAGTGCATAGTTTTCATCATTATGTGCTAATGGCACACCAATTGTATTTTTTAATTCATTCGCAAAGAAACCGGTCACGAATGTTTCTTGTGGGAAGTTTAAAATTCCATGAAAAACATTACCGCTTAATACTTGTTCAACAGCGGACTTTGAAAGGTTGTATTCCCGGAAAGGGGCACCGAATGACGTCTCATCGCCAGATTCATCGACTAAATAAAGTTGATATCCAATCGAAGAGATGTTTTCCAAGTAATCATGCAGGTTGACCTCAGGATGTTGTTCGGTGAATTCAGCGATATTCAATGCAATTTCCGTGTTCTTTTCGTCGTTTTCAGGTTTTAATTTTTGTTGATAATACGTATTGGAAATGAAAAAGGCAATAACGCTACTAAAAATCATAATGCCGATTGTAATCCATACAAATTTAACATAAAGGGACCTCATTTGCGTTTAGCCTCCAATGAATACCCAACGCCACGCACGGTTTTAATTTGAAAATCATCTGTTAAATTAGAGAAGCGTTGCCTTAATCGTTTAATATGAACGTCGACTGTTCGTTCATCGCCTTCATAATCCCAACTCCAAACATGTTCAATTATATGTTCTCTTGAAAACACATGCATCGGATTGGATGCTAAAAAGTAGAGGAGTTCGAATTCCTTTAAAGGTAAAAGAATTGTTCGATCATCGATTTGGACTTCATATGTTTGTTTATTGATTATCGTATTGCCGAATCGGATCTTCGAATCGTCATCTGAATGACTGTCGTACCGTCGAAACAATGCTTCGATTCGAAAGATTAATTCTTTCGGCTCAAACGGTTTAACGAGATAATCATCTGTACCGGATTTAAACCCTTCCTCTTTGTCATTAATTTGATCTTTGGCTGTTAAAAGGATGACGGGTATATCGAATTCTCTTCGTATTTCTCTCGTTAAAGCAAAGCCATCCATGAAAGGCATCATGACATCGACGACTGCTAAATCACATTGTTCCTTATGAAGAATTTTTAATGCATCTGTCCCGTCTTTTGCTTGAACGACGTGATAACCCGCTTCGGTTAAATGGATGGATACCAACTGCAAAATGTTTATATCGTCATCGACAACAAGAATTGTTTTCATTGCGTAGCCTCCTTCTTAACCATTTTCAATTGCAAATAGAGCTTGGGACAAATCTGAATTATAAACTCAGAAACACGAATAACAATCTAACTTAGCGTAGGAAATATACGGAGTCTTCTGCGGGAGCAAAAGCCTAGGTGAGACCCCGCAGTGCGAAGCACGAGGAGGCTCAACAGCTGCCCGCGAAAAGCGCAGTATATTTCCGAAGCGAGTATTTCCGGCACACTAAATTAGAATATTCGTATCTGTGTCAACTTTAAAGGTATTGTCTCAGCCTCTTTATATTCTCACTATCGTTAATCGTTTTCTACTAATGTCATTTATTTTCTAGGACCATTCCATCACTCATTTGTAGAATCCGGTCTACGTAAGTGAGCATTTCTTCATCGTGAGTAACCATTAACGTTGTAATATTCATCTTTTTCGTTAAGTCACGTATTAATTCCATCATATCTTTGGATCGTTTTGAATCCAAGCTTGCCGTCGGTTCATCAGCAAAAAGAACTTTTGGTTTGTGAATGATCGCACGAGCAACGGCAACTCGCTGTTTTTCACCACCCGATAATGAAGAAGGGTAGGCATTTTTTCGGTGTTCCATTCCAATCACATTTAGAAGCTGATCAATTTCTTTTTTTTGTTCTCTCTTTGATAATGTAGATTCAGAGACTTCCAGCATAAGCATCAATTGTTCTTCCACTGTGAGGAAAGGAACAAGGTGAGCAAATTGAAAGACGAAGCCAAATTCCTTTGCACGTATTTTACGTACTTGTTCAGAACTCATGGTTGTCAGGTTATTGCCATCAAACAGAACTTCACCATCGGAAGCGGGTTGTAATCCTGCAGCAATCGTCAACAGTGTACTCTTGCCAGAACCCGATGTACCGACGAGTGCGGTGATTTCTCCTTCTTTTAGCGATAGGCTAATGCCTTTCAATATATTTTCCTCTATTTCACCATTTGTAAATGTTTTCTCTACTTCGTCCAATGTGAATATCGTCAAATTAATCCTCTCCTTGTTGGATCGCCCGAAGCGGCTCGATTTTTCTAATTTGTAATCCTGAAAGTGTAGCTCCGATAAAACCGACAACTAAGAAAATGATTGATAGCTGTGTTGTCGTCTCAAAGGTTAAGTGAAAAGGCATTCCTTCAGGTGCGATGCTATTGAACGCATGACTTAGCGAAATGGACAGCGCCAAAGCAATGATGGTAATGAATAACATTTGTGTCCAGATCATCTTGAACAGTCTACTTGTTTTGATTCCAACGGCTTTTAGAATTCCATATAAACCAATCTTTTGAATGTTCATCATGTAGAAAAAGATTGCAAACAACATGCCACTGATGACGATTAAAAACGAAACAATCATTGTTAAGGACATTTGTTCTGCGTTATAACTCGGAATCGTACTTAAAAAATCTTTATTCGAGTAGGATTGTAATCCAGTGAAATTTTGTGCTGAATTTTCTCCTGGTAGGAAAACTAATTGCATTTGTTCAACGTTATACATCTTTTTATAGTCTTCACTATTAATATACGCGACTGGCGCATGGCTGAATTTCTTTTGATCAACGAAACCTTTGACGACTAATTCATCACGGAGTTGATTGTTTGTTAATAGATCCCCCACTTTTATACCTTTCTCTTTCAACGAGCGATCTACGATGACTTCCCTTTCATCAACTTGTGTAAATAGTTTTGAATCGGTTGCTGTAACGAATGCAACACTTTGCTGTTTGTCCTCCTGATCAATCAAGAACCCCATTTGAATCGATAAGGCAACCGCATTTTGATGGTCATTCATGATTTCATGTTGAACATCCGAATCTATTCTAGATAGATTGTAAGTTTCCTCAGCATCTTCACTCATATAGAAATGACCTTCTGGTAAATCTTTTATTAAAGCGGCATTATCCTGTGACAATCCGTTCGCTAAGCCGGATATAATCATTGTCAATAAACTAACAAGGAAAATGATTGAGCCTAGAATCAAAAATCTACTTTTATTTTTCTTGATTTCTTTCCAGCCAATGTTCATCTTTCCATTCCTCCAAGCATTTTGATAATTTTAGTTTACCCATTGAATATGAACGACAGATGAACGGGGGAGAGTAAACTTGTACGAAAATCAAAAGAGTGATGGAGAGAGTATGCAGGAGATTGTTAACACGAGCGTGAAACTATTAAATAAGACATTTGGACTTGGCCAGTGGTGTAACAGGCCAAGCGATTATCATTGATGGAGGGTATACTGCTCAGTAAAGCCGTTTAAAACCGGAAAATGAATAAAAAAATCAGGCAAACAAATCCCGAATTCATGATATTAAAATTGAATGATTTCCCTTGCTGCGTAAACAACTAGATAAATTGGAAAAAACTTTGTCACAATTTGTCTAAAAATTCACTTAAAAAGCATTGAAATATAAACACAATCGTAGTACCATAAGTTTCGCTTGATAAATTAAATATTTCAGAAAAATCACAGAAATTAATCATCGATGGGGGAACTCGATTGTGAAATTATCATTCTCATCCTATGCAGCAGTAGGAGTTATGTTATTCGCGTTATTTTTTGGCGCTGGAAATCTGATTTTTCCGGCAAGTTTAGGACAGAATGCTGGTGAAAATCTCTGGCCAGCGGCAATTGGCTTTTTAATCACGGGTGTTGGCTTGCCACTCCTCGGAATCATCGCCATGAGTTTTTCAGGGAGTCGAAATTTACAAGAGCTTGCGGCACGGGTGCACCCGTTATATGGAGTGTTTTTTACATCATTATTATACTTAACGATCGGGCCATTCTTCGCCTCCCCTCGTACGGGAACGGTGGCGTTTGAAATCGGTATATCCTCTTTTGTCAGTGAGTCGTCTCAGCAACTAGCATTATTTATTTTTACGTTATTATTTTTCTTAGTCGTTCTTTTCTTTTCCTTAAAGCCAGGACAGCTAGTTGATACAATCGGTAAAATGTTGGCGCCTGGGTTAGTTTCTTTGATTGCGATCTTATTAGTAACCGCTTTCGTCAATCCGATGGGTGAATTCCAATCACCACAGGAATCTTATTCGGATGGAGCATTTCTGACAGGGTTTCTTGAAGGCTACAATACAATGGACGCACTTTCATCTTTAGTTTTCGGCATTATCGTCATCAATGCGATTTATGCGATGGGTGTTACGTCGAAAAAAGATATACTTCGGACGACTATTAAAGCTGGTAGCATAGCCATTTTACTTCTTGGAACCATGTATGTGGGGATTGCTTATTTAGGAGCAATCAGTACACAGGTTCTTCCAATATTTGATAATGGTGGGCCTGTTTTAAGTGGCGCAGCCTCGCATTATTATGGAACATTCGGCTCTGTATTGTTAGCGATTGCCATTATACTGGCATGTTTAACGACAGCGATTGGATTGACTGTGGCCAACGCTCAATACTTTCATTCATTGATGCCGAAATTCAGCTATAAAACCTATGTTATTTTCTTTGTGACAATCACGTTTGCCATTGCGAACTTTGGACTGACAAATATCATCACTTATTCCGTACCGATTTTAATGTTTTTATACCCATTAGCGATCGTTTTAATTTTATTAACGTTTTTATCACCACTATTTAAGCATGCACAACTTGTTTACATCACGACGATTTCGGTCACTTTTGTAATCGGTTTCTTTGACGGGTTGAAGTCGCTTGCTGAATCATTAGGAATCGATTACTTCGCTTGGATGCAACCGATAATAACCCTTTTTGAGAAATGGTTACCATTATATGGTCAAGGACTCGGTTGGTTAGTGCCAGCAGCTATATCCATTGTTATAACTGGCTTGATCAGTCGATTCCAAATGAGCAAAGTATCTACATCACGACAAACTACGTAAAATAAATGAGGGTTAAAAAATAGAAAGACGGCACCTGCCATGAAAATAAATGGTTAGGTGCCGTTTTTTGTTCTGTTCATTTAAAAAAATGTTTTAATCAGGGATAGCGTGTGAAAATTGCTCCCTATCGTTGAATAGAAGCACTCTAATCGGGGGTAGCGTACGAAAATACCTCTCTAGCTTCGAATAGAAGCGTTCTAATCGGGGGTAGCACACGAAAATAGCTCTCTACCTTCGAATAGAAGCGTTCTAATCGGGGGTAGCGCACGAAAATAGCTCTCTATCCTCGAATAGAAGCTTTCTAATCGAAGATAACGTACCGAAATAACGCTCTACCCCGGAATAGAAGGGCTCTGAATGATAAAAGCACTTAAATCCGAAATCCGTTCACGAAGTACTCCATAATTTCTTTTTCTTCTTCATTTAATTCGCGTTGCAAAAGTGAGGCCATCTCATGAGCCATAGAATCTCGTTCTCCTTGATGCTTTTCCGCTAACCGCGCGCAGGTTTTCAACAATGATCGAAAGGAAGAGAATTCTTCTTTCGTAAATGGTCCAGGGTGATGGGACAAGAAGAATGTTTCTGCGTCGAACTCATCAATTCTGTCTAGTAGCTTCGTTATGTTTTCAGTCGTATAGTGCCACTTTTCTGCATACATATTTGCATAGAGGCAATCTCCGAGAAAGAGCATTTTTTCCTCGGGTACATAAATTAGCGTCGAGTCAGGTGAGTGGTCGCCGCCAACGTGCTCGATGATACAGGAAACCCCACCGAGATTTAGTTTGATTTGATGATCAAACGTAATGGTTGGGTCTGGAATCATAACGTTTCGATCAGCACCTAATTCAAGCTTGATTGCTTCCGAACAAAAAGGGATTTCAATACCTTGTTCGACACGGCGGTCTAATGCTTGGTCATTCCAAGAATAGCCTTGCAGTTTTTTCATTCCTTGAAGAGTCAGGTTGTTCGCAATCGAAGGGAGGTTCATTTCCTGCAACCCAAATACGTGATCCCAATGCCAATGGGTAAGTGCTAATAAGTGACCACAAATCCCATGAACATTCAGTTGCTGGTTGAACAGTTTTGCATGTTCCGCAGAATTTCCGGCATCGATGAGTAGTGTCCGTGAATCCCCAACGACCGCTGCCAAAATTGGACGATCTGTTTTGGGATACGGTGGTAGGTAATAGATTCGGTCAGAAAGTTGTTGGACGGTCTGCATGATTTAATCTCCTTTAAACTATTTCTTCTATTATAAGGAATGAAGATAAGATTGACCAACTATTGCAGGTTAGACATTTTTGAGCTAAAATTAAATCAAATAATTCTGATAATACTAAAGTTTTTGAATTTAAGTTTATATAACGAAATGGAGGAGATGAAATGAGATCCAACACCATTGCTGAAACAGTCAAACGGACAGCGAAACGGACTCCGCACCACACGGCAATCATTTATGGGGAAAGAACGTGGACGTATGAACAGTTAGATCAAGCAGTCACCAGTGTAGCTCTCGAATTACAAAACCAAGGTGTGAACAAGGGAGAACGTGTTGCTGCGTATGGAAAAAACTCCGACTTATATGTATTACTTTATCTGGCGGCGGTTCGCTTAGGGGCAATTCACGTACCAGTAAACTTTCAACTGAAAGGGGCGGAGCTAGACTATATTTTAAGTGATTCAGACCCGACATTGGTTGTTGCCGATCGCGATCTTGCAAGCGAGATCGAAAAGACCGAGAACAATCACGATCAAGAAGTAATTTACTTTGAAGATCATATTTTAGCGTGGACGACGAAACATGAGGATTCTACAGAGGTTGCTTTCGAAGTGGAGGATACGGATGTTGCCCAGCTGCTTTACACATCTGGAACGACTTCCAATCCAAAAGGTGCGATCATGACACATCGGGCATTAGTTCATCACTATGTAAGTTGTATCCAAGGACTAGATATTAAAGAATCGGATCGAGCACTTCATAGTATGCCACTGTATCATTCTGCACAAATGCATGTTTTCATGCTACCCGCCTTAATGGTTGGTGGCTGGAACAAAGTGTTGAAAGCTCCTGTGCCTGATCAAGTTCTACAGTCAATAGAAGAAGACGAAATCACTTCATTTTTCGCGGCGCCAACGGCATGGGTTTCTTTAGCGAATCACCCAGATTTTACGAAACATGATTTAAGTACATTGAAAAAAGCCTATTACGGTGCTTCGATCATGCCAGGTCCAATTTTAGAACGACTGCAAAACCATCTTCCTGAATTAGGATTTTACAACGTGTTTGGCCAGTCTGAAATGGGACCAGCCTGTACGGTTTTACTTCCTGAAGAACATGAAGACCGTCCAGGTTCAGCAGGACGTCCGCTTATTTTCGTCGAAACACGGGTAGTTGATTCGGAAGGTAAGGATGTTGCTGTTGGTGAGCTTGGCGAAATCGTATATCGATCCCCGCATTTATGTCTAGGTTATTGGAATAAGCCAGAAGCAACGAGCGAAGCATTTAGAGACGGATGGTTCCACTCTGGTGATCTTGTGAAAATGGATGAAGAAGGTTATATCGAAGTCATTGACCGTGTAAAAGATGTCATTAATACGGGTGGTGTCGTTGTAGCTTCGAGAGAAATTGAGGATTGTATTTACGAACTACCTCAAGTTGCAGAAGTCGCGGTCGTCGGTGTTCCCGATGAAAGGTGGATTGAAGCGGTGACCGCATTTGTCGTCACAAAAGATCAGGTTACTGAAGACGAAATCATTCAACATGTGAAAGACAACCTTGCAAGCTTCAAAGTACCGAAACATGTTGAACTCGTCGACAAATTGCCGAGAAACGCTAGCGGAAAGATTCTAAAACGACAACTCCGTGACGCCATAACAAGATAACAATTACTAACCTCTCGAATAAAGTACTTCGAGAGGTTTTTTGATGTGTTGAAAAACAATCTGTCGTTCATCCGTTTCAATCTTCCATCTATAATCTGCAAACTTTCTTATCCAGTTGTTTCGTATTATTATAGATGTAGGAGAGAAAGAAAGGAAGAAGCAAGATGTTTATGTTTGTCACACGTTGGCTGTTTTATTTTATCGGCTTACTTACATTTAGCTACGGAATTACAATAGCACTTAGTATGCAACATCTGGGAATTCATCCATGGGACGTCCTTGCTGTTGCGCTATTTGAAAAATTGGGGTTATCCATTGGTACCTGGGCAATTATCATTTCATTAATTTTAATCATCGTCTCTTGGTTTTTGGATAAAAGCTATATTAAATTAGGGACATTTTTGAACGGTGTGCTGGTTGGTGCCTTTGTCGATTTATTTCTGTGGATTGATTTTCTGCCGAACGCGAGCCTCACTTGGACAGATTCACTTATCATGATCGGCGGAATGGTCGTAATGGGTATCGGTGGCGGATTATATAATTCGGCTCAGGTCGGGTCAGGGCCGAGAGATGGATTTATGTTATCCATTGCAGACAAAACAAATGCACCAATCGGAAGAGTGCGAATCATCGTTGAAAGTTTTATCCTACTTCTAGGATTGATTCTCGGAGGGCCTGTGTTTTGGTTTACACTTATTTTTACATTCGTTCAAAGCCCAGTATTTGCTTATTCATTCACAAGGTTTAAAACCGTATTATCTTTTATTGAACGTCGACACCATACAACGAAAAATAAATCTGAAGCTGTCTGAGTATAAAATAGCCAAATTATATTACAATAATCGAGAAGTCAGACCTTACGATTTATTTACAAATCCACTTTGGTGTTTATGAATTCTTTTACGTGGAATGCTATGATATAAGGTCAAAATCATAGGTGGATTAGGTTATTTTATCGTTAAATTCTCAATTAACATGACTAATTAATGATACTAAACGAATAAAAATTGTGACCAAAGTTTAAACATTGTTGCATAACGACCGTACTTGTTGACAGTTCTGCGGGTTTATTATAATATGTATTTGATTGTAATTATTATTAATAAATATCTATTAGGAGGAATAATTACTATGTCATTAATCGGAAAAGAAGTACAACCATTTCAGGCGAAAGCTTATCACCCTGTAAACGATGAATTTATAGACGTTACAGAAGAGAGCTTAAAAGGTCAGTGGAGCGTTGTTTGTTTTTACCCTGCAGACTTTTCTTTCGTATGTCCTACAGAGCTTGAAGATCTTCAAGAACAGTATGACACATTGAAAGACCTAGGTGTAGAAGTTTATTCCGTATCAACAGATACTCACTTCGTACACAAAGGTTGGCACGATAACTCTGAAAAAATCGGTAAAATCAAATACCCAATGATTGGTGATCCATCAGGTACTGTTTCTCGTAATTTCGATGTATTAAATGAAGAGTCCGGTCTTGCAGATCGCGGTACTTTCGTCATTGACCCAGATGGTGTCATTCAGACAGTTGAAATTAACGCAGATGGAATTGGCCGTGACGCAAGCATCATTGTCGATAAAATTAAAGCAGCACAATACGTGCGTAAGAATCCAGGCGAAGTTTGCCCAGCTAAATGGGAAGAAGGATCTGAAACATTAACACCAAGTCTAGACTTAGTAGGTAAAATTTAAGGAGTGCGATAAGCATGCTTGAAGCAAATATTAAAGCACAATTAGAACAATACCTTCAGCTGCTCGAAGACGATATTGTTTTAAAACTCAGTGTGGACACAGATGACGTGTCAAATAAAATGGAAGAGTTTGTGAATGAAATAGGTTCCATGTCATCGAAAATAACGGTTGAAAAGACAAGCTTAGAAAGAACACCAAGTTTTACTGTAAATCGTGTTGGTGAAGACACTGGGATTGCATTTGCTGGCATTCCACTCGGTGAAGAATTTACATCACTTGTATTGGCTTTATTGCAAGTCAGTGGAAGAGCGCCTAAAGTCGACCAAAGTGTTATTGACCAAGCAAAAGAAGTCAAAGGCGAGTACCACTTTGAAACGTACGTAAGCCTTAGCTGTCATAACTGCCCAGATGTCGTACAAGCATTAAACATGATGAGCGTTCTTAATCCAAATATTTCCCATACGATGATTGACGGAGCGACAAACAAAGAAGAAGTGGAAGCGAAAAACATCATGGCTGTACCGACTGTTATGTTAAATGGTGAAGAATTCGGTAGCGGACGTATGTCTGCAGAAGAAATCTTAGCTAAGCTTGGTAGTGGACCAGATGCATCTGAGCTATCTGCCAAAGATCCATTCGACGTACTCGTTGTCGGTGGTGGACCAGCTGGTGCAAGTGCCGCTATTTATGCAGCACGTAAAGGTATCCGTACAGGAATTGTCACGGAGCGCTTAGGTGGTCAAGTGTTAGACACGATGAGCATTGAAAACTTCATCAGTGTCACAAAAACGGAAGGACCAAAGCTCGTTGCAAGCCTTGAAGAACATGTGAAAGATTACCCAATTGATATCATCAACTTACAACGTGTAAGTGGTATCGAGAAAAAAGACATGTTTGAGATTGAGCTTGAAAACGGTGCGGTTCTGAAAAGCCGTACAGTGATCGCTTCAACAGGAGCGAGCTGGCGTAAGCTTGGTATTCCGGGCGAAGCAGAATTCTCGAACAAAGGTGTTGCTTACTGTGCACACTGTGATGGTCCACTGTTTGAAGGTAAAGACGTTGCTGTTGTCGGCGGCGGTAACTCCGGTGTAGAAGCAGCAATTGACCTTGCAGGCATTGTAAACCACGTAACTGTTCTTGAATATTCTTCAGAATTGAAAGCAGACGAAGTGCTACAAAACAACCTAGCTAAACTTCCAAATGTGACTGTGGTTAAAAATGCTCAATCTACTGAAATCACAGGATCCGATCAAGTCGAAGGACTGAAGTATATCGACCTTGAGACGAAGGAAGAAAAGCAAATTGACTTAGCAGGTGTGTTTGTTCAAATTGGTCTTGTTCCTAATACAGGTTGGCTTGGCGATAAAGTCGAGAAAAACCGTATCGGTGAGATCATCGTTGACAAACAAGGTTCTACGAATGTTCCAGGTCTTTTTGCAGCAGGTGATTGTACGGATGTATTCTACAATCAGATTATCGTTTCAATGGGAACAGGAGCGACCGCAGCATTAGGCGCTTTTGATCACCTCATTAGAAACCCTGTGGAAACAAAAGAAGAACAAGGTGAACCTGTAAGCACAAAATAAAATGAAGCAACCATTAGATCCTCATAAGAGTAGAGCGTACGGCATCTACTTTTATGGGGATTTCTTTATGGATAAGTGAATGAGGAGAAAAAAACCAATACCTTAGTGAAATAAATGAAACTGAGATATAAAAATGTTGATGCAAGATAATGATATAAACAGATATGAAGCGAGAGCGGCTTCTGACTGCTGAAGATTGCCTACTTACTGTTGAAGTTTGCCTGCTGACTGCTGAAGATTAGCTTCTGACTGCTGAAGATTGACCGCTCACTGTTGAAGTTAGGTCTCCCACGAAAGAGTTAGCTTATTAATTATCGGGCTCAATGCAATATAACTTCTAAAATAAAAAACGGCCACAGAATCTGCAATATGGAGGGCACTGCGATTTATGGTAAATGTCGTCTTATGACCTGTCGGTAGAAACAAATTACTTGATGCCATTCAAATATAAAACCCGAACGATTTATTATATACTTAAATCGTTCGGGCTTTAATATCTTAACTTTTATAAATTCGGCTCTTCATAGTAGTAATCTACAGGCACAGGTGCGACTGCAGAACGCTCAAGAGCAGGTGTATCCTTTCTTGCAACTTGATAAACGGCTGATCCGACTATTTTTGCTACATCGAGCATTTTTTCTTTGCTGATATAATCAATTAAATCCTCTTCTGTATGATACCAAGGTTCAAGCGGTGTGTGAATAAATAGTGCCGCAGGAATGCCTAAATTATGAAATGGAACATGATCGCTTCGTCCAAGTTCACTGTATGGAACGAGTTCGCTAACTCGAGATCCAGCTGCAGCTCCAAGATCTGTTACTGTATTTTGTTCGCCATCAGCTGTAAACATAACTAAATCCCCTGCATCCGCACTACCAACCATGTCTAACTGAAACATCGCTACTGTTTGTTCGGCTTCGGCTTCTGACATTGCTTCGGCATATCTTCTGGAACCCCATAGACCATATTCTTCAGCTCCAAAAGCGACGAACTTAACGGTTGTACCTGTTGGAGCTTTTGAGAATACACGCGCTAATTCAAGTAAGACACCAGTACCTGATGCATCATCATTTGCGCCTGGCCCCCAAGGAACTGAATCGTGGTGTGAACCAATAATAATTTGTTGGCCGGAGTCATGGTTTTTCTTCGGCTCTTTAACCGCTTCAACATTATAAGAAGTGACTTCTTTTCCTCCTGATAGGAAAGTAAATTCTTGTACATTGACTTCTTCGTAACCATAATTTTCGAATTGTTCTACCAGGTAATCAACGGTTTCAAGCTCAGCTTCTGTACCTGCACCACGTGGACCAATTTCTTCTGAAAGATGTGACACGTGTTCATAGATTCGGTCTTCATCAATCTTCTTGATGATTTTATTGTCAAATGCGTGGGCAGAACCTCCATTTCCATTATGATTAGCTGCTAGGCCAGGTGTTGTCCAAACCATGAGTAAAACAAGAACCATACTCAAAAGCCTGAATTGTTTCAATCCAATCACTTCCTTTCATGTGGTTGATTGTATGTATTCTGTCATATGTATTCTGTCATAAAGAAAAGAATCCTGTTAATAATCAGAAAATGATAAGAAAGTAATAACGTTCTTGTTGCACTTGATACTTAAGTAGGAAGAAAAAGCAGATGAAAGTCGTAGGTAAATGGTTAGCCTATGAAATGAAAGAAACAGAAATAGTAAAATGCATCATCATTTTTTTGTTGATATTCTTGGATTTAATGATTAAAATGAAGCATGGTATAAATGAATCTTAAATAGCGAACCAGCGAATACAAACGAAAGAACGAGGAGATTCAATATGAAAGAAAATTTCTGGCGTGATTTACCACGGCCATTTTTTATATTAGCACCGATGGAAGATGTAACAGATGTTGTTTTTCGACATGTCGTCAGTGAAGCGGCAAGGCCTGATGTGTTTTTTACAGAGTTTACGAATACAGAGAGCTATTGCCACCCAAAAGGAAGACAAAGTGTTCGTGGCCGTCTGACGTATACGGAGGACGAACAACCGATTGTCGCACATATTTGGGGTGATAAGCCAGCGTATTTCCGAGAAATGAGTATAGGAATGGCGAAGGAAGGCTTTCGTGGAATCGACATTAATATGGGATGCCCTGTTCAAAATGTCGCAGGAAACGGTAAAGGTTGTGGGCTGATACGCCGTCCGGATGTAGCGGCCGAGATTATTGAAGCGGCTAAAGCTGGCGGACTGCCGGTCAGTGTGAAAACAAGACTCGGTTACACACGCGTTGATGAATGGCGAGATTGGCTCACGCATATTTTGAAACAAGATATCGTCAATCTATCCATTCATCTCCGTACAAAAAAAGAGATGAGCGATGTCGATGCGCACTGGGAATTAATTCCGGAAATTAAAAAGCTTCGAGATGAAATTGCACCGGATACATTGCTGACGATTAACGGTGATATTCCAGATCGTCAGAAAGGTTTGGAACTCGTTGAACAATACGGTGTAGATGGTGTCATGATCGGACGAGGGATATTTAAAAATCCATTCGCGTTTGAAAAAGAAAAGAAAGAGCATACACACAAGGAATCGTTGGATTTATTGAGATTACATCTCGATTTATTTGATCAATATGCTGAGCAGATGGAAACACGTCCGTTCAAGACATTGCGGAGATTCTTCAAAATATATGTCAAAGGATTTCGCGGCGCAGGTGAATTACGAAATCGGTTGATGATGACTGAAACGACCGATGAGGTTCGTGAGTTGATCAACGAATATATGGATTAACTAAAACATCTCCTCTCTTTGGTTTTCAAGAGAAGAGGTGTTTTTTTATTCAGATACGGTTTTGGCGCGAGATATTTTTTAGGTAAGTCTAACAATGGAGAGGGAGCCAGTTACCGAAGCAATAATTAATGCTTCCTTAAGCTATACTTACTTAATTTGCACTACAGTAGGTTCATTTTCGCTTATTATTTCGATAATCTGATCCATTAAATAGATATGATGCTCTAAATGTATATCGGTACTCCCAAGTGTTGGGAGAGTATCATACCAATCAATAAAACCTGATTTGTTGGACTTGAAAAAAAGAAAATTGGTCAAAGGTCCTTTTTCTGAACCACCTAAATATTTTTGTATCGCATTCTGTGTGGGTATACTGAGATCAACGCGACTTGCTTCAGGTGTCACTCTAATTGCAAGCACTTCATGGAAAGAATAGGAGAGCTTGAATTGATGGTTGTCATTTGTATCTATAATCATTTCAACATTCGGGTAGTGTGTAATCTGTATAAGGTTTAGGGGTGGTTCGTATGATGTAGATATGGGCTGCCAAACCTCAAAAATGTCATTACTCATCTGTATAGCTCCTTAATAATAACGAATTTTATCAAATTTTGTGCCATAAATTCCATTGTAATCCCCAGTGTACTAAACTAATTATAAGAAAAAACCCATTCTATTACATTATTATGAATATTCAATGTAATTATAATAGGAAAATATTATTAAGTAAACTTGTTTAACTAATTGTATTTAGGAGCCGGCGAGCTAAGGAAACAACTGATGACGACTGAAACAATCGATGAGGTCCGTGAGTTGATCGATCAATATTAAGACGATTGGCCTTTTATAAACACATATTCAAAATATGAAAAAAGCCAGTTACCGAAGTATCGGTAACTGGCTTCTTACATACTAGATTGTTTATTCACTTCGGTCTTGCATTCGTTCGTCTTCGCTCAAAGTACCGATGCCTTTCATCGCAGTACCTAGGTCTTTTGAAAGTTCAGCAATTAACTTATAATCCTTATAATTAGCTGTTGCTTGTACAATCGCCTCTGCAAACTTTTGTGGATTATCGGATTTGAAAATACCTGAGCCGACAAATACTCCGTCAGCACCAAGCTCCATCATTAACGCGGCATCAGAAGGTGTTGCAACACCACCTGCTGCAAAGTTATTGACAGGCAGACGACCTTCTTTTTGAATTGTCAAAAGCAGCTCATAGGGTGCCTGGATATTTCTCGCAAATGTCATCACTTCATCTTCGGACATCGAGGCAAGCTGTCTAATTTCTCCTTGCACTTGTCTAAGATGGCGGACTGCTTCTACAATATTGCCTGTCCCGGGCTCTCCTTTTGTCCGAAGCATGGAAGCCCCTTCTCCGATTCGGCGTGCTGCTTCCCCGAGGTTACGGCACCCGCATACGAATGGTACTGTGTAATCTGATTTTTTTAAATGAAATACATCATCTGCTGGTGTGAGAACTTCACTTTCATCTATATAATCGACACCGATTGCTTCAAGAACACGCGCTTCTACAATATGGCCGATTCTGCCTTTCGCCATGACAGGAATGGATACAGCATTCATCACTTCTTCAGTGATTGTCGGGTCAGCCATACGTGCAACACCGCCCGCTGCTCTGATATCTGAAGGTACACGTTCTAGTGCCATAACCGCGACTGCCCCTGAGGCTTCTGCAATTTTTGCTTGTTCAGCATTCACGACGTCCATGATAACGCCGCCTTTAGGTATTTCTGTTTCGATTTTCGTCATTTGTCCTCATCCCCTTGTAATCCGTCTATTTAAGACTGTCTCTGAACGGTATTATATCACTTGAAACTAGCTTTTAACAGTACTGGTTGTTACCATCGCATCTAACTTCAGGTTCAACAATGGAAAGGATTTATGGCTTTAGCAGCAGTTATTTTCGGTAATTGGCATCCATTCGGTGCAATGGGTGCTGCGCTGTTCTTTGGTTTAGCAAAAAGTTTAAGTGTGGTTAGTGGAGGGATCCCATTATTGCAAGATATTCCACAAGTATTCTTGTTAATCGCTCCTAATGTTTTGACCATTCTTGCCTTAGTAGGACTTATCGGACGTGCTGAGGGCTCCAAGGGCAAACGGTGTACCATATATCAAAGAAAGCAGATATAAAGGCGACGACCGATCCTACTTCATGATTTTTTTAATAGATAAAATTGTCGAAAAATTCTTGTAATATATTGCATTTTGCTTAAGGAAGTAGTATGATATTTTTATCCGATATATTGCATATTGCTAAAACTAATCATCTTAGGAGGAAACTTATCGTGAAATTATCTTTTTCATCTTACGCAGCCGTTGGAGTTATGTTATTCGCACTATTTTTTGGAGCTGGAAATCTGATTTTTCCAGCAAGCTTGGGTCAAAACGCAGGAACGAATCTTTGGCCAGCAGCAATTGGCTTCTTGATCACCGGAGTAGGTTTACCTCTTCTTGGAATCATCGCCATGAGTTTTTCCGGGAGCCGTAACTTGCAAGAACTTGCAACACGAGTACACCCGGTTTATGCCGTGTTTTTTACATCTTTACTTTATTTGACGATTGGACCGTTCTTTGCATCTCCTCGTACAGGAACCGTTGCATTTGAAGTTGGTTTTTCATCTTTCGTCAGCGAATCGTCTCAACAATTATGGTTATTTATTTTTACGTTAGTATTCTTTGCAATTGTTCTATTCTTTTCATTAAAACCTGGGAAATTGGTTGATACAGTTGGTAAAATGCTGGCACCTGGATTGGTGGCTTTAATTGCAATCCTATTGGTTACAGCTTTTGTTAGTCCGATGGGTGAGATTCAAGCACCGCAAGATTCTTATTCAAGCGGAGCCTTCGTAACGGGATTCCTCGAAGGTTATAATACGATGGATGCCTTGGCGTCATTAGTGTTCGGGATTATCGTCATCAATGCTATTCGTTCCATGGGTGTCACATCGAAAACAGACATTCTTAAAACAACGATTAAAGCGGGAAGTATTGCGGTCTTGCTATTAGGATCGATCTATGTAGGAATTGCTTACCTTGGCGCAACTAGTACCCAAGTTCTACCGATTTTCGATAATGGTGGTCCAGTACTAAGTGGAGCGGCTTCTCATTACTTTGGTACATTTGGCTCTGTCCTGTTAGCGGTTGCGATTACCTTGGCATGTTTAACGACAGCCATCGGCCTGACTGTAGCGAATGCACAGTATTTCAATACGCTATTTCCGAAGTTCAGTTACAAATCCTTGGTTGTTTTCTTTGCAACGATTACGTTTGTGATCGCAAACTTCGGACTAACAAACATCATAACGTATTCCATTCCAGTCTTGATGTTCTTGTATCCATTGGCGATTGTCTTGATGATTTTGACATTCGTATCTCCATTGTTCAAGCATTCAAGAGTCGTTTATGGTTCAACAATTGCCGTCACGTTTTTGATTAGTATTTTTGATGGTTTGAAATCTCTAAGTAAATCAATCGGAGTTGAGTTTGCTTGGATGCAACCGATTGTGGATTTCTTTGAAAATACACTACCTCTTTACGATCAGGGTCTTGGCTGGTTACTGCCAGCAGTTGTGGTAATCGTCGTAACAGGCGTCATCAGTCGTTTGCAACCTGATAAATCGCCTGCAGCACAACAAGCTTCCTAAAAATTAAACAAACGAAAACCGGCTTCCTCAATAGGAGCCGGTTTTTCTATATTCAATCATTCAAATTCTTTTAACGTTCGAAGCCAATTTTCCTTCATTGTGGCGGAGGCTTTTTCTTTATTCCCTTTCCTCATGGCTTCAATAATTTGATCGTGTTCTTCGATTGATTTTTCTTCCAATACAATCGAGTTATAGAAGAAATGTCTGCGGACATGTGCTTGTAACGATTCTAGTACGTTATGAATATATGGATTTCTGGCTATGTCAACGATTACTTGGTGAAACTCCTCATCAACCTTCAAGGCTGCATATTCATTTTTGGATTGAATGGTTTGAGCGAACTGATCATTAATCTGCTTTAGTTGTGAAACATGTTCTTCCGTCAAATGTTCAATGGCGAGTTCAGCTGACAATGCTTGTAATGCCGCTAATGGAGGGAGAAGGTCATTAATGGCATCCCGTTTGATTTCGGTAACCTGTGTTGCTTTTCCGGGAAACATTTTGACAAATCCTTGCACTTCCAAAAGCTGTAGTGATTCACGGACAGGGGTTCTGCTGACACCTAGCGATTCGGCTATTTCGGAATCATTCAGTTTTTCGCCAGGGAGCAGTGTCCCTTCGATGATCCACTGTTGAATCTGATTGAATGCGCTTTCTTTTGCTGACTGACGAACAGGTTTGGAGTGATTTGCAGGTACTGGCATCCTACTTCTCCTCTCTAGATACTTTTTTAGTTTATTTATAGTATACATGAAAAATCTATCTAATGGAATATGCAATATATTAGATGAATTGTCAGTAATAGTTTGGTTTTATAGTGAGGTATAAAAACGATAGAGACGAGCTTGGATTATATTTTCTTGGCTCGTCTCTAAAAGCCAGTTTGACGGACAGTGATTGACCACTTTTTATAGTCAAAATTTATATGTTTTATTGAGGGAAGTGAATGATCGCCTAGCAAAAAACATTATCTACTAGGGCAGTTACGACTTTGCAATTAATATAATTTCCGTAACTCTTCGCGAGCCTCTTTAGAAAGCGATCCACCGATATCCATCAATTCCACAATATCTTTAAAAGCTCTTTCAGGGATAGCTAGATCAGGAACTTCTTCTGCTGTAAAGCCTAAGTCGATTTCATTTTCGCGCCCTTCTCGAAGTTTCGCGACAAAGTCAGGTTCTGTTACGAATGGGGTGGACATGCCGACCATATCCGCAAATTCCATGGCTTCCATCGCTTTTTCGGGTGAATTGATGCCGCCGGTTGCCATGATTGGTACGCGATCGGATAGATGATCATAGATCACGCGATTCATGTATTCACCTTTGAATTTTCCTTGACGGATCGTTTGTTTATATATGTTTTTCCCCCAGCTGGCCGTCGCCAGATAATGGATCGTCGAAACATCCATGATTCGGTTCATAAAATCAATGAACTCTTCCACGCTATAACCGATATCGTTGCCTCGCGTTTCTTCCGGTGTGCCTCTAAAGCCGAGGATGAAATCAGCTGGTGCTTCTTCATCAATGACCTTCTGAACGGCTTCCATTACTTCGACCCCGAAGCGTGAACGGTTTTCAAGATTCTGTGGTCCGTATTCATCCTCACGTTCATTAGAAAATGTGGAAAAAAACGTCTGTATCAATAGCCGCTGGGCACTTGAGATTTCTACGCCATCAAAGCCAGCCGCAATCGCACGACGAGTGGCGTCAGCATATTGGTTAATGACGTGTTTGATTTTTCGTTTGGTCATCGGTAAAACCGTGTGTTCAATTGGCGTTTTCAACTCCATTTTACTCGGTCCATATACTACGCCAAAATCCTTCAATGAAATTTTCGAAAATCGCCCAGCATGCGTTAGCTGAATGATCGCTTTCGCACCGTCTTTTTTCATCGCTTGAGCGAGTTTCTTTAAGCCTTCGATACTTCGGTCGTCATCGATGCTAAATCCATATTCGAATAGCTGTCCATACTCCTCAATATAAGCTGCGCCCGTGATTTGCAGTGGGGCGGAACCTGCACGGCGCTTGGCATAAGCCAAATCCTCTTCAGTCACATAGCCCTCGACGGTTGAGGAGTTCGTGATCATCGGGGATAAAACAAAACGATTATCTAATGGAACACCATTTGGTAGTTTAATGTTTTCAAATAAAGGTTTGAACTGTTCGGATGTTTTCATATGTATTACCTTCCATAGTGTATTATTTTAATCTAGTTTTACTATAACATTTTTCTTCAAAGATGTTATCCTACAAGACTCACCACTTTAAAGCGTCTTGCTCAGCTTGTAAAACCGATTATGTTATACTGAAATTTGTATAACTTAACGATCTCAGAGGAGGCTTTTTACCATGAAAAAAAGAGCGAATTTCTTATTTATTGAAAAACAAGATGATGTGTATACAGTAAGCATGACGCCGGAATTGCAAGATGATATCGGCACGGTTGGATTCGTTGAGTTCGTCAATGAAGACAATGTGAAAAAAGATGATCCAATTTTGAATTTGGAAGCTTCAAAAACAGTCCTTGAAGCGTATTCGCCGCTAACAGGTAAAGTTGTCGAGCGAAACGAGAAAGCAACGAGTGAGCCAGCGCTATTGAACTCTGCGAAAACGGAAGAGAACTGGTTGATTAAATTATCGGATGTGGATGAAGCTGAATTTAACCAATTGGAAGATGCATAGGAGTCTACGATGAATCAAAATGAACGGTTAGATTATTTGATCGGTTATTTATTGGAAGAAAATCCGAATGGTCACGAGTTGGCACAGGTAGAGGCTAATTCGATTGCAGATAAATTCGAGTTGTTTCGAGGACTATGCAATATTCGCAAACCAAAGCCTGTAACTGATGAATTCGTCGAAGTTCAGGATGCTTTTTTAACCAAGTGGAATCATGACCGAGAAATTACGCGATTAGGTGATTTGAAACCGGTCCAACCGCAGATTTATCTCTGGAAGGGCGATATTACGACGCTTGCAGTCGATGCGATTGTCAATGCGGCAAATAGTCGGCTGTTAGGCTGCACGCAAGCAAATCATGACTGCATTGATAATATCATTCATACGCGAGCTGGTGTGCAGCTGCGCTTAGCCTGTCACGACATTATGACTGAACAAGGTCGAAAAGAAGCTGCGGGAAAAGCAAAGCTGACAGATGCGTATAATCTACCTTCATCCTATGTGATCCACACGGTCGGTCCATTCATCGACCAACGTGGAGTTTCGCCGATCAAGGAACAGTTGTTGGCATCCTGTTATCAATCCACCTTGGCTTTGGCCGACCAAAAAGAAATGGATTCCATTGCCTTCTGTTGTATCGCTACGGGTGAATTCAACTTTCCGAATGAGCGGGCAGCCGAGATTGCCATCCAGACGGTCAACGATTATTTAAGGGAAAATGAATCCCAACTAAACGTTATTTTCAATGTGTTTTCAGAGAAGGATTTATCCATCTATCAACGATTACTACAAACGAATGAATAGGAGATTAGTATGCAACAACGAAATGAATTTTGGCAGACACCCGTGCATGAATCTTCCTTATCCCAAGCGGATGTTTTGAACCGTCTGATCGATGAAGCGGAAGCGGTCGTCGTCGGGATTGGTGCGGGAATGTCTGCTGCGACGGGTTTTACATATGTAGGAAAACGGTTCACTGACGCGTTTCCTGATTTTATCGAAAAATATCGCTTCTTCGATATGTTGCAGGCAAGTCTTTTTGAATTCGAAGACTGGCAGGAGTATTGGGCTTTTCAAAGTCGGTTCAGCTTATTGAATTATTTTGACCAGCCTGCAGGACTTGCTTATGTCGATATGAAAGAAATGCTCAAGGATAAAAACTATCATGTCATTACGACCAATGCCGATAATGCTTTTTATGCCGCCGAATATGATATGGACAAAGTTTTTCGGATTCAGGGGGAGTATGGATTGTGGCAATGTACGGAGCATTGTCACCAGCAGACGTATCAAAATGAAGATTTGATTCGTGAAATGGTTGAGAAACAATCTGATATGAAGGTCCCTGCCGATTTGGTTCCGTATTGTCCGGAATGTGGTGCGCCACTTGAGGTCAATAAACGGACCGAGGAGAAGGGGATGGTGGAAGATGGCCATTTCCATGAACAAAAAGAACGTTATGAGCAATTTTTGGATGAAAACAAGGACAAAAAGGTGCTTTATTTGGAAATCGGTGTTGGCCATACGACGCCACAGTTCATTAAACATCCATTCTGGAAGATGACCGAGGAAAATGAACAAGCACTGTTTGTGACGATGAATCAAAAACAGTATTTCATTCCGCATGCGATCCGACCGAGAACCGTTCAATTGGATGAAGACATTGCCGAAGTTTTTCATGAAGCAGCTAAAAGTAACGCACATGGGGGATGACCGATGTATTTAATCGAACCAAAGCGAGATGGCAAATGGGTTTATGATCCTGGCACGTCTATGGCCATTCAAGATTATGTGAAGGACCATGTTTTTTTGGATGATGATGTGTTGTTTCCATATATGATGGAGCCGGTTGTTCAGATCGGAAAGTATCAGAATGCGTATGAGGAAATCAATCAGCCATACATGGATGAACACGGAATTAAAATTCTGCGCCGTGTGACGGGTGGTGGAGCAATCTATTTGGATGACCGGAATATGAGCTTTTGTTTTTTAATGAACGGAACGAATGATATTTACGGGAATTACGAACGATTATACGAACCAGCAATTGAGGCATTGAAAAATTTAGGTGTAGACGAGGCATTGCTTGAACAAAAAGGTCGGAATGATCTCGTATTAGATGGCAAAAAGATTTCCGGAGCGGCCATGACGGTAGAAAAAGGCCGTGTGTACGCAGGCTATTCGTTGCTGCTGGATCCCAACTATGAAGCAATGGTGTCCGCGTTGAATCCGAACATGAAAAAAATAGAATCGCATGGCATTCAATCGGTCCGAAGTCGTGTAGGTTCCATCCGACCATATCTTGCGCCTGAATATCGGGACATGACGGTTTGGGAATTTAGCGATTATATGATTTGTCAGTTTTTGGGCACTAATGACGTCACTGAGGCGAAACGATACGAATTAACGGAAGAAGATTGGGCGAACATTGATCAACTGACTGCTGAAAAATATCATAACTGGGATTGGAACTATGGTCGTTTTCAACAGTTCGAATACACTATGACCGAGCGTTTTCCTGTGGGGACGATGACGGTCGGGTTGACGGTCAAACAGGGGAAAGTAGCGGAATGTCAAATTACTGGTGATTTTTTTGGAAAGAGAGATGTATCCGAAGTTGAATCAGCTCTCATTGGTGTCCGTTTACGAAAAGAAGACTTGCTGGCTGCTTTAGAGCGGTTCGACCTAAGTGAGTACTTTGGTAACATTTCAATTGATGAGTTTGTGAGCTTTTTGTTGAGCGAAAAAGTACCGACAACATGAAGAAAGAAGAATGTAAATGGTTCGTTTAGGGATCTTGGATTACGCACAAATTGATGAAGGCGGTAATGCTCGGCAAGCGTTAGCGGATTCAGTCGAGTTGGCGAAGCTAGCTGAATCACTCGGCTATGAACGATTTTGGATGGCCGAGCATCATAACGTACCGGCTTTTGCGTGTAGCTCACCAGAAATGATGATGATGCGAATTGCCGATGCGACCGATCGAATTCGTGTTGGATCGGGCGGGGTTATGCTGCCGCATTACAGTCCATATAAAGTCGCGGAAAATTTTCGGATGCTTGAAGCGGCTCATCCAGGTAGAATCGATTTAGGAATCGGAAACACAATTGGAACGCCGATCGTTAATCAAGCGTTGAATGAGAAGAAAAAAGGAAAGCTCAATTACGAACAAAGTATCACGGACTTGACCGAGTACTTAAGCGACCAAGTCGGAGAAGACCATCGTTTTGCGGGAATTAGCGCAAATCCAGTAATACCGACTGTCCCTCAAATGTGGGCGCTTTCTACAAGCGTCCGAAGCGCAAAAATGGCTGCGAAACTTGGCATTGGCTATACGTTTGGCCTGTTTCCTGCGCCTGGTGTCGATAAATTTGCCATTGGTGTAGAGGCTGTCGAAGCGTACCGAGCTGAATTTGAGTCGTCACCTTTTATGCCGGAGCCTACCGTGTCAATCGCGCCATTTATCGTCATTGCCGAAACGAATGAATTAGCAGAAGCATATGCTGAAGCCTTGGACTTTTGGTTGCTCGGAAAAGATCAGTTCAGTTATGTGAAGGAATTCCCTTCGGTTGAAACCGCGAGAGCTTACAACTACTCGGACGAAGAAATTTCCACGATTGAAGAGAACCGAACACGCATGATTGTCGGCGACCCAGCTCGAGTCAAAGAACAACTGGAAGGTTTGATTCAAGATTTCAAAGCCGATGAAGTATTGCTGATTCCATTGATGCCAGGAATCGAAGTGCGTAGGCGAGCGATTGGATTATTGGCTGAGTTGTTTTGATAATAAATAAAGCAAGAGGGAATGAGTGGTGAGCTCGATTCTTCTCTTGCTTTTTTTGCTTATAGAAGGGTTGCGCTAAATAATTAAGCGGCTGCACTGCATAATTCGGCGGCTTCGTCACATAATTAAGCGGCTTCATCGTATAATCCGGCGGCTAGCGCCTAGAAATCAACGGCTAGAACAGATAATTCGGCGGCTAGAGCCGATTATTCAACGGGTGGAATAGATATTTGAGCGGCTGCACCAAAGGATTAAGCGGCTCCATCACTTAAAAGCAGCTACACTACTAATTCACACATCTAATAGAGAGCTTTCAATGGGGCCCCTTACCGGAACGATCGATCCTCTCTAATAAACATCGAAAGTACAACACCGACAAGCGCAAGTACAGCCATCACAATAAACGCATACGTCGTTCCCCAATAGGTGCCAACTTTATATGGAGCATCCATCGTGGAAGTCGTCACACTAATGATGGTCGTAAGGACAACAATGCCGAATGTCATTGCGAATTGGCGGACGGTGTTGACGATTGCCGAGCCATGTGCGATGTCTTGGTCATTCAGGGCATTCATTCCCATGGTCACCAAAGGCATGAGCGTCAATCCGAAGCCAATCATGAAAAGACAGAAATAAATGGCAATCCAATATGGAGAATCCTGCATTCCCACAGTATTCAGTAGAATCAATGAAATAAACGTACAGCTAAATCCAACGATGCTGATCATTTTCCCGCCATACCGGTCATACAAGTTTCCAGAAACAATGGTAACAATCGATAGAATAATCGTGCCCGGAACTAAAATGAATCCGGATAAAAAGGCGCTGGCATCAAGAACATCTTGCGCAAACATCGGTAAAATTGTCTCGGCAGATAATAGCAGCATCATGTTGATGAAAATTAACAATAACGCCAAGCGGAACGTCGAATGCTTGAATAATTTGATGTTCAAAACCGGCAAACGCAAATTCAATTGGCGACGGATAAACAAGATAATCGTAAAGGCGCCAATAACAACCGGTGCAATAACGAGCGGATCGGCAAAACCAGTCACACTAATCCGACTTAAGCCGAAAATAAACACCGAGAAACCGATTGCTGAAAGAGCGATTGAAACAAAGTCCATTTTTTCCTCTTGTTTATCCAGCACATTTTTCATTTTAAAAGCAGCCAGGATGAGCACGATCGCCACAATCGGAAGCAGCATCCAATGAAGTGAACGCCATCCCAAATAGTCGATGACGATACCGGAAAGGGAGGGAGCTGAAGCGGGTGCGACATTGACGACTGCGCCTAAAAGCCCCATCGCAAATCCTCTTCGCTCATACGGAAAAACTTTTAACAGAATGGTTTGCACTAAAGGAAGCATGATCCCCGCACCAACGGCTTGAATGACCCTCGATAAAATCAATGTTCCAAAGTTCGGTGAATACCCACCAATAATCATTCCAATAACTAAACAACTGAGCGAAAAGACGACAAGCGTTTTTGCTTTATATGTATTCGATAAATAACCGGTCATTGGAATGAAGACGATTGTCGTCAGTAAGAAGGCCGTTGTCAGCCACTGGACCTGTGTCGCGTTGACCCCAAATTCATCCATGATGGTCGGATAGGCGGTAATTAATAAAAATTGACTGAACGTAAATAAAAACGCTGTTGCCATGATCACAACAACGACGGCTTTATGTTCGATTTTTTGCATGCATGTTTGACCCCCGATCATTCATTTTGGGAAAGATCTTTTATGTATCGTTCATCAGTAGCTTCATTATTACATACACCTCACTATTCGTCTAATAGGGATTCATTACCGTTTGTAGCAACAATAAATATATTAGAAACTAACATAGTAAATGGAGAAAAAGAGAGTATCTCCCTTCACAATAGATTTAGTTTCAAATAAAAAACCAGAAGTTACTACTGAGAAGGAACAAATAGACGAAGATGATAAAAATTCTAAAAAATCCACAACGTCAAGTGATGACTTAGATAGTATAATGACCACACATGGAATTTATCTAAGAACAGAAACTCAAGACTGGGGAGTAAATATGGGGTGTTATCTTGAAAAACATATCTATTGTACTTATTACATTTATGTTGATGGGAGGCTGTGGAAGTCCAAAGCAAGATGCAATTGACAGTTTATCTTCACCTTTAAAGGAGTATTTTATCCTCTACGTGTTCGTTGAAAATGAGGAGCAAATAGAAAAGCTAGGAATAAACTTCAAAGAAGATCTAAGTGAAGAAAGTCGCCATAGTGAAGGAATATTTCATTGGGATAGAGAACATGCAAATTACTCAGAGGTTTTGGAGGTAGATGATTACCCAACGTTTATCATCTTCAATGAAAACGAACTATTATTTAAATCAACGAGCATTGAAGAAGTAGACAGTTTTCTTGTTAATAATGAGCCTTTAGGAGAATATAACAGGTAATCATTCACCTACTTCAAGCATCGCTTATTATTCCACCACAATTTCCTTCGCTCACACGAACAAACATTCGATTCGACATAAAAAATATGGTATAATGAAAAGGAATAGCAAAGTACGGACAAGGTGTGGGCTTCCTTTTTCTTTCCGTCTTCTCAGGCGAGAAAGGAGGGTTGCCTATGGACAAGGTTTATTCGTGGTTGTTACTGCTTATAGTAGTATCAATCACGATAAACGTCCAATTTATCCTAGTACCGCTCATTTTCATCATAAATGGCGGGAAAAGAAACACACCTTGCTTCCGCAAAAAGCAAGGTGTGAAGAATAGTTAATCGCCAGTGTATAAACAGCCCACACTTTGTCTTGAGCTATTCTGCAAATAGGGTGGAATGAATACATTCTGCCCTACTTTGCGTTAGGGATGCCTTGTTAAAATGGTTCCCTATTTGAATGTTATTTAACAGATAACATTCATATTCTCTATATTTAATATATCGTTTGGGGAAAGATGTGTCAATCAGTTCACACCTTTTTGTTCAACGTCATCGCGTCTTCAATAAGCGATTTAAGGATTTCCTGCATAATGTCTTCCATCATTTTTAATTTGTTATGTCTTATTGTTTACCGAAGCCTTCCAACAATTCTTTGGTGTCCTTTTCCTGTACCTCGTTTCCTTTATAAAGACAAAGATTAACATGGTGTTTGACGCTTTGTAAGTAATATACTAACCCAACATAAGCACAAGTCGGCATTTTCATTTTCTCAATCCGAGCATAATGGACTTTTGAAATTGGAAAAATTAAAGAACATAAGAGTTTATTATTGACTCATATACTGTGCGGGGGTATAGTATAAATAGAAACGAAAGGAAGTGATGATCTTGGATAATTTCCTACATGATCACCCAATACAACCACGAACGAAAGATGAAAAGCAAGCGGTCATCAATCGCTTGAAACGAATAGAAGGTCAAGTACGAGGCATTCAAAAAATGGTGGAAGAGGATCGCTATTGTATGGACATTTTGGTTCAGATCAGTGCGATTCAATCCGCCTTGAAAAATGTTGGCTACTCGGTCACCGAGCGACATATCAAGCACTGTGTCAGTGATGCGATTAAACAAGGTGAAGGGGAAGACACCATCGATGAATTGATGAGTGTGATGAGACAGTTTTCCAAGTAAGGGGGGACTACAATGAGCGAAGCAAAGCATGAAACAATTGGTGTAACGGGAATGACCTGTGCCGCCTGTTCAAGCCGTGTCGAAAAAGTGCTGAACAAAATGGACGGCGTAGAAGCACAAGTGAATTTGACAACTGAAAAGGCATCGATCGATTATGATCCGGAGAAGACGTCCTTTGATGATATCACGAGTAAAATCGAACATATTGGTTATGGGGTATTAACCGAAAAAGTTGACTTAGATGTTTTTGGCATGACGTGTGCGGCTTGTTCCAATCGGATTGAAAAAGTATTGAATAAGCAAGAGGGGGTATCGGAGGCTTCCGTCAATTTGACGACAGAAAGTGCAGCCATCGAGTATAACCCTGGCTTGGTCGACATTCAAAACTTGATTGAACGGATCCAGAAGCTGGGCTATGATGCGAAACCGAAAGCTGAAGCAGAAGAGAAGAAATCATATAAAGAAGAAGAATTGAAGAAACAGAAGACGAAATTGATTGTTTCAATCATTCTTTCAGCACCTTTATTGGTGACAATGCTTGTGCATCTATTCAACATGACGATCCCAGCAATTTTCATGAATCCGTGGTTTCAATTTGCCTTGGCGACACCGGTTCAATTTGTGATTGGCTGGCAATTTTATGTTGGAGCCTATAAGAACCTCCGGAATGGCGGAGCGAATATGGATGTGCTTGTTGCATTAGGGACAAGTGCTGCGTATTTTTATAGTTTATATGAATCGTTCAAGACAATCGGAAACCCAGGATATGAACCACATTTATATTTTGAAACAAGTGCGATATTAATTACCTTAATTTTATTCGGAAAATATTTGGAAGCGAGAGCGAAAAGTCAAACAACCAACGCGCTTTCTTCCTTATTGAATTTACAGGCGAAAGAAGCACGCGTCATTCGACATGGTGAGGAAGTCATGATCCCGGTTGAGGAAGTCGATGTAGGCGACCGTTTAGTCGTTAAACCGGGTGAAAAAATACCCGTAGACGGTACCGTTGTGAAAGGCCGTACGTCTGTTGATGAATCCATGATCACCGGTGAATCGATTCCAATCGAAAAAGAGATTGGCACCGGTGTCATCGGATCGACCATCAATAAAAACGGATCGATCGAAATGGAAGCAACGAAAGTCGGAAAAGACACCGCATTGGCATCCATCGTTAAAGTGGTGGAAGAAGCACAAGGGTCCAAAGCGCCGATTCAGCGGTTGGCCGATGTCATATCAGGCTATTTTGTTCCGATTGTCGTCGGGATTGCGATTTTGACGTTTATCGTATGGATTACCCTAGTCCAGCCAGGTCAACTCGAGCCGGCATTAGTCGCATCGATTGCCGTTCTCGTCATTGCTTGTCCGTGTGCATTAGGACTCGCGACACCAACTTCGATTATGGTAGGAACCGGTCGTGCTGCAGAAAGTGGCATTTTATTCAAAGGTGGCGGTCATTTAGAACGTACACATGAACTGGACGCCATTGTATTGGATAAGACAGGTACGATCACCAAAGGGAAACCGGAAGTCACTGATTTTACGGGTGATCAAGAGACGTTACAGTTATTGGCGAGTGCGGAAAAGGGTTCTGAACACCCACTAGCCGAAGCCATTGTTGCTTATGCGACTGAACGAGAAAGTGAATTTGTCAATGTGGACGAATTCAGTGCGATCCCAGGGCACGGGATTCAAGCAACGATTGGCGGAAAACAAATTCTCGTCGGTAACCGAAAATTGATGAATGACCACGATGTGATAGTTTCTGACTATGAAGATGACATGATCCAACTCGAAACAGATGGAAAAACAGCCATGTTGATTGCGGTTGATGGTGAGTACCGTGGAACAATCGCCGTTGCGGATACGATTAAAGAAACTGCTCCTCAAGCCATTCGTGAACTGCAAGAGCAAGGTCTTGAAGTCATCATGCTGACCGGCGATAACGAACGAACCGCTCAAGCCATCGCCAGACAAGTAGGTATCGATCAAGTCATTGCTGAAGTTTTACCGGAAGAAAAGGCTGATAAAGTCAAAGAAATTCAATTACAGGGTAAAAAAGTCGGCATGGTCGGAGATGGTGTGAACGATGCACCGGCATTGGTGACTGCGGATATTGGGATTGCGATTGGCACAGGGACTGAAGTAGCAATTGAAGCAGCAGATGTCACGATTCTCGGTGGCGAATTACTGCTTATTCCAAAAGCCATCAAAATCAGCCATGCATCCATCCGAAATATTCGTCAAAACCTATTCTGGGCATTCGGCTACAATACAGCAGGCATCCCAATAGCAGCTGTCGGACTTCTTGCTCCATGGGTTGCCGGTGCAGCGATGGCCTTAAGCTCAGTCAGCGTCGTTACCAACTCACTCCGTTTGAAACGGGTGAAATTATAGATCAACCCCTGCTTTAAAAGGAGGTGAAATAAATGGAACAAACACTTAACGTTCAAGGCATGACATGCGGTCACTGCAAAATGTCCGTCGAAAACGCTTTGAATAACTTAGAAGGCGTCCAAACAGCAGAAGTAAACCTTGATGCTGGTAATGTCGCCGTTACTTACGATGAAGCCAAAGTCAACCAAGAAGCGATGAAAGAAGCCATCGAAGATCAAGGCTATGACGTTGAATAGTATACGAAAGCTGGTTTTCTATTGATGAAAGCCAGCTTTTTTTGTAGAGAAAAATTCTGTAGGTAAAAAATTCATACTATTCACATCAATCCTCTACAATGCTAAGATAGAGTAAGCTGAAAACCAATGGGGGAAATCCAATGAAAGACTATCATTGTTGTGCGACCTGCATTCACTTTGAAGTATACAGAACCGAAGACGGCCGTCCAAAAACTCGCTGCAGTCGTTTAGGCTATGACACAGACCCAACCTATAAATTCAATTGCTGGACTCCAAAAGATCGAATTAAAAAGTTGATGGAGAAAGAAAAGTAGGGTGAATCCTTTAGTGGATTCGCCCTTTTATTATGTTTTGTGTTTTTAACATAGGCGTCAATCGCAAAAGGTTGAGCCTCTAGAGTGCGAGGTTAAGCCTTTAGCTCGCCGAGTTGAGCCTGTAAAGTCCGAAGTTGAGCCTCTAGAACGCCAGATTGAGCCTCTGTATCAAAAGGTTGAGCCTCCATAGCAAAAGATTAAGCGTCTAGCAGCGTTTATTAAGCGTCTGGAGTGCGAGATTAAGCGTCTAGCCGTGTTTATTAAGCGTCTACATTAAAAGATTGAGCGTCTGCATCGAAAGATTAAGCGTCTAGGTTATTTTGTTAAGCGTCTATTACTCTCCTAGACTATGTCCTCCCTCAAAAAAGCACAGTTCATGCATTTCCAACGTAAATTATATGAATACATTAAAGTCATCATTTGATTGAATAACAAAAAGGAATTATACTATATTCAAACGGACTTTTGAATGAAGGTGTGAGACATAAATGAATCGTCAAGATACTTGTGAAATATTTTGTTATAACGAGGAAAAAGTCAATCAAGTTCAACAGGATCTAAATGCGGTGAACATTTCTGGTGCAGCAAAAATGTTAAAGGCGATTGCTGATGAAAATCGAGCAAAAATTGTCTATGCGCTTTGCCAAGAGGAGGAGCTTTGTGTCTGTGACCTAGCTAATATTATCGGTGCAACGGTCGCGACGACATCTCATCACTTGCGAACGCTTCATAAACAAGGCGTCGTACGTTTTCGGAAAGAAGGCAAGCTGGCATTTTATACGTTAGACGCTCAACATATTAAGCAAATTATGATGTTTGCCCTAGAGCACCAGGAAGAAGTGGTGGCCAATGGCTGAACAATTGCGTGAAGAAAAAAATACCTACCGTGTACAGGGTTTTTCTTGTGCAAACTGTGCGGGCAAGTTTGAAAATAACGTCAAAAAACTGCCGAATGTAGAAAACGCAAAAGTGAATTTTGGTGCCTCAAAGATTTCTGTATATGGAGAAGCAACGGTTGAAGAACTAGAGAAAGCCGGGTCATTTGAGAATTTGAAGGTCTTCCCCGAACATACAACGAACGAACCTGATGAAAAGAAAGAAGAAAAAGAGCCTTTTTACCTAAAATACAGTACATTGTTTTATTCGTCTTTGTTCATGGCATTTGGCTTTCTATCCATGTTCATCAATGGCAATGATAACATCGTAACGGCACTTCTTTTCATTGCTTCGATGTTGGTCGGAGGATTATCTTTACTGAAGACCGGTCTCCACAATCTTGTGCGATTTGAATTCGACATGAGAACTCTAATGACCATTGCTGTCATCGGTGGGGTCATCATTGGTGAATGGGCAGAAGTAGCTGTCGTTGTTATTTTATTTGCGTTAAGTGAAGAACTGGAACGTTTTTCGATGGACCGTGCAAGGAAATCCATTCAATCGTTGATGGATATTGCGCCGAATCAAGCCATCGTCAAACGGTTCGGTCAAGAAACGACCGTTCATGTCAATGATATTGTGATCGGTGACATGATGATTGTGAAACCAGGGCAAAAAATTGCGATGGATGGTGTCATTGTAGGTGGTTCCTCATCGATTAATCAGGCGGCCATCACGGGTGAGTCCGTCCCTGTTGAAAAATCTCTGGACGATGAAGTCTTTGCCGGAACGTTGAATGAAGAAGGTCATTTGGAGGTCAAAGTCACGAAACTCGTTAATGATACGACATTGGCGAAAATCATTCATCTTGTTGAGGAAGCGCAAGCCGAACGTGCACCAGCACAAGCATTTGTTGACCGCTTTGCGAAATATTATACACCAGCAATCATGGTCATCGCTGCCATGGTTGCGGTCTTGCCACCATTATTTTTCGAAGCAAGCTGGGAAACCTGGGTCTATCAAGGGTTGGCCGTCCTCGTCGTCGGTTGTCCTTGTGCGCTCGTCATTTCCACACCGATTTCCATCGTTTCCGCGATCGGAAATGCCGCGAAAAAAGGCGTACTCGTAAAAGGTGGAATTTATTTAGAAGAAATCGGTGGATTGAAGGCGATAGCTTTTGATAAAACCGGTACGTTAACAAAAGGCGTTCCCGTCGTTACGGACGTTGAAATGATCGACCAAGATGCGGAGCAAAAGGAATTACTCGGAAAGATCTCCGCATTGGAAAAACGTTCTCAACATCCACTCGCTTCAGCTATTTTGAAAAAAGCAGACGAGGAAGCCGTTGATTATGAGAAGATTTCTGTTGATCACTTCACTTCGTTAACCGGCAAAGGAATCCAAGGTGACATTGATGGAGTTACTTATTATGTCGGTAGTCCGAGTTTATTTAATGAGGTAAGCACTTTAGATGCGGGCGTTAATGATAAAATCAAAACCCTTCAAAACGAAGGGAAAACCGTAGTAGTTGCCGGCACAAAAGAGAAAGTCCAAGTAATTCTCGCTGTAGCCGATGAAGTCAGAGAAGCGAGCCAAAACGTGATTCAAAAACTCCACCGTGAAGGTATCGAAAAAACAATCATGCTGACAGGCGATAACGCCAATACAGGGAATGCGATTGGTAAGCAAGTTGGCGTCACAGATGTGCGTTCTGAACTATTACCACAGGATAAACTAAAAGTCATTCGAAGTTTGCGAGAACGCCATCAAAAAGTGGCCATGGTTGGTGACGGTGTCAATGACGCCCCAGCCTTAGCTGCTTCAACCGTCGGAATCGCCATGGGAGGAGCAGGCACGGACACCGCACTAGAAACCGCTGATGTGGCGTTAATGGGAGACGATTTGGAAAAACTCCCATTTCTCGTTAGACTTAGCCGTAAAACGTTAAATACGATTAAAGGCAATATTACCTTTGCAATTGCGATCAAAGTCGCCGCATTACTCCTTGTAATTCCAGGATGGTTGACCTTGTGGATTGCCATTCTATCAGACATGGGCGCAACGATATTGGTCGCATTGAACAGTATGCGGTTGATGCGGGTGAAAGAAGAATAGATTCAATTAATCAGCACAGTATGAGTAGGTGATTACCGTACTGTGCTATTTTTTCATGAAGAAATACCCCCACCACGTTTATTGAATGGGATATGAGGTAAACAAAATCATAGACAATTTTAGGAGGAGGGGTATCTTGAATCCTTATGTAAAGTTCGGTTTGATGATTTTGACTTCGACCTTTGTGATGTATTGGCTGATGTATTTAAATGTGTTTCAAATTAACCATATATTTTTCAGTGAAATGCGTGTGTATATGGCGTTAATTATGGGATCTTGTATGTCCGTCATCATGATGTTATTTATGTGGAAAATGTACCAGAAGAAAGTACTTAATTGGATCATCATCGGTGCAAGTGTTCTTGTCTTTGGCGTCTCCCTGTGGCTTGTCCGTAGTCAGATGATTGTAGACGACACGGATTATATGCAAGCAATGATTCCTCACCATTCCATAGCCATTTTGACAAGTGAGCGCGCAGAAATTGAAGATCCTCGCGTGAAAAAGCTCGCTGCTGAAATTTCTCAAACCCAAAAAGAAGAGATTGCGCAGATGGAAACATTGATAGCTGATATTGAGAAAAATGGCCCGGAAGATGAAGAAGACGAGGAAGAGGAAAAAGATGCCCCTCAATAAGAGGGGGGTTCTACCCCTTGTTTAGAACTTTTTATAGACCATAAGTGCAAGTTTCCCTGTAGTAACTATGCGTAGATACCGAATTATCCCAATAGTTATACCATATGCTCTTAAATAACTCTAACCTTTAAAATCCCATAGAGGATGAAGAACAATTACCATTAAAGCTAACTGAATTAAATTTTATGGCCGGTAAATGGGCTTCACCCATATAATTTATAACTCTGTTAACAGGGAAAAAATTACAAAATATTACCATATATTGTTTGTACCCTTACGATTCTTCTCACTTCCATTAACTTTGAAGATAATTTTTTAGAATGAAACAGTTGTAGTGTTATATAACCAGAAAATAATTACATAAAATAAAAGAATTACGGCAAGGGTTATACCAATTATTTTTAAAAATTTAGACTTTTTCAAAAAAACACCTCCCTTTTTATCCAATATATGATAGAATGGCAATAATAACAAATAAAAAAGGAGTGTTTTCCTTGAAAGGTTTTAAATTGCTATTCATGATGATTGTTTCCTTACTAGTAATTGGATTATTTACTATCACTGTTTCAGCTGATGATTCAAAAATTATGACACCTGCAGAGTATGAGAGTTATCTATTAAACAAGTCTGATGAAGGTGCTCTAGAAATTCTTGAGGGTTTTAAAAATTTGACGGACAAGGAACAAGAAGCTTTCTTGGAATTTATGTGGTCTGATGAATATTTTGAAACACTTAGTTACGGAACACAAAATGGAGAAGAATTTTCTGTTCAAATGAATGAAGTTGATATTCCAGTGAAGGTTAGTCACTCTATGGACCATTCTTCAAGTCATCAGCCGGCTTCAAATTTTGACTCAGGTATTCAATCAACAACTTATAGATCATGGACTACGGGTACAATTGATTTGACAATGTTTGGTTTTAACACTACTACTATGTCTACAAAGTTAACTTGGCAACATAACAATAGTCAAGCATTACAAGTCTACTCTGTTGAACAAACAGATAGTAACTATAACCCTACCTTTTTTCTTACTAAAGATGGAACTAATGACTATATATCCAACGGTTATGCATATGGAACAGGAACTTGGTCTATGACTTTATCAGCAGCACCTTGGGTGCAAGATACCACTCATGTTGATGTACGGGCTAGAACTCTAGATGACAAAAGAAAAAGAATTAGATCTACTCATAGTAATATAGGTCATACTGGTTGGTTAGTATATTAATATTAATTGCTGTACCCCCTTCTCTTTAAACTTTAAAGGGAAGGGGGTAAAATATATAATAAAATTTAATGATAATTGCATACTAAATGAGTCAATTTTATAATCGCTCTTAAAAAATAAAGAATTGCAGTAATACAAAATTGATTTTTTTAAAATATTTTAGTTGTGTTACCTATGTTCCTCTCGACACATGCTTACCGGAAACAGTGCCTTAGCTAAAAAATTCCATGAAAGATGTGATCACTAGTAATACGCAAGAAGCATAATAAATCTGCCTGGTGAATCTTTTTCCTTCTGCCATCTTTATTCCTCTGGAAAAAAACAACATACAGCCTAGAATAATAGTCACGAATAACATCGGATTTGTTAACTCGAAAAAAACTCCTCATTAAATGCGGCTTTTTAATTATATTTTCTTATCAATCTTGAGATGTAAGAACCTTTTGTAACCAGTATATTTAAAAGAAGGTTATCTCTCAAATAAATGAAAGTTTTGTGTTTGCTTTTTTACCCTACAGGGTATATATTGAAAACGAAATAATAAAAGAATTGAATTAGGGAGAACCGATATGGGTGTAGTTGAATGGATCATTATTGCAATTATTATTGCATTATTAGTGAATCGATTCATGCCGGTGAAAGGCATTACTAATATCAATGTAGAAGAAGCGAAGAACAAAATGAAGGATAAAAATGTGCAATTCATTGATGTAAGAACACCGGGTGAATACAAAGCAAACCACCAAAAACGTTTTAAAAACTATCCGCTTTTCAATTTAACCAAAGATCTATCTTCATTGGATCGAGAAAAAGAAGTAGTTGTCATCTGTCAAAGTGGTATGCGAAGCACAAAAGCGGCAAAACTATTGAAAAAGAATGGTTTTTCTCAAGTGTACAATGTCCAAGGTGGCATGAGTAGCTGGAGATAATATTACCAAAATCAAAAGGAGTGGGTTCAGATGTTTGATTACACTGTAGAAACATCAAAATCTGTCGAAGAAGCCGTCAAATCATTGGAAGAAAATTTGAAGGAAAAACAATTTGGTGTTCTGTGGCAATTCGACGTAAAAGAAACGTTGGAGAGTAAGGGCCTGGACTATGAGAAACCTTTTATGATCTTGGAAGTTTGCAATCCGAAAGAAGCACAAAAAGTGTTGACCGCCAATCAGAAGGTTGGTTACATGTTGCCGTGTAAAATGGTTGTTTACGAGGATGACCAAGACGGTAAAACGAAAATCGGTATGCCGAAACCAACAGAGTTAATCAATATGGTTGGCGATGATTCCATTAATGATATCGCGAAAGATATTGAGAACCGATTAATTGAAGCCATTGAGCAAAGTAAGTAATGAAGAGGAACACGAGATGAATAAACAAGTTACGCTTTATACGACAACCACATGTCCAGTCTGTGCGATGACGAGAGACCTATTGACTGGATTGTCGATTGAATTTGAAGAGATTTATGTAGACCTACGACCGATTGCTCGCATGAAATTAATGAAGCAAACTCGACGATTGACAGTCCCTCAGCTAAATGTCGATGGCGAGTGGGTCTCTGGATTTGATCCAATACGGACGTTAGAGTTGTTGAATGCGCCATCAAAAACTGACATGTTATCTGAATAAAAAACCGGTGATTCTTCTACTGTGAATCGCCGGTTTTTGTTTATCTAGCAATGATCGTATATGATAGGCTTAGGATCAAAAGAATGAGCGGGCGGATGAAAAAGCTCGATATTAGCACGACAGACCCAATCGGCTGATTAACTGTTGATAGAAGTGGTCTAACTGCTGAAAGAAGCGGTCTAACTGCTGAAAGAAGCGGTCTAACTGCTGAAAGAAGTGGTCTAACTGCTGAAAGAAGCAGTCTAACTGCTGAAAGAAGTGGTCTGACTGCTGAAAGAAGATGACGTACAATAGTTTGTGTAAAACTCTTGAAGACAAAAAAAGAGGTAGGGTATCCTCAGAGTAAACAACGAAATCAACTCATGAAAGGAGAGGCCCTACCTCATGTCTACAAGTATAGGACAAAACAACCTCGAAAATCAATTGGACGAATTAGTCCGCTCTTTCGTCCAGGAGAAGCTGGAAACAATCATGAAGGAAGAAATGAATCAATTCTTCGAAGAGAATCCAGAGCTAAAAAACTATAAGAACGGCAGTTACGGTCGTCAATTGGACACGAAATACGGGCGCATCGAAGATCTACAGGTGCCACGCGATCGAGAAAATGCATTTCAGACTGAAGTATTCCAACCCTATCAGCGTTATGAACGGTGGCTGGGAGAAACAATCATCACGATGTATCAGAAAGGCATGAGTACGCGTGAAATCGGAAATTTCCTCGAGCGTATTCTCGGTCACGCTTACGCCCCAGGCACCATCAGTAACATCACCGATGTGTTGATGGAAGATATCCGTGCCTGGCAGGAGCGTCCTCTTCAGAAAAGATATGCCGTTCTTTATCTCGATGGCACCTATCTGAAGTTGCGCCGGGATGATGTAGCGAACGAAGTCGTATACGTCGTCATTGGTGTCACGGAAGACGGCTATCGTGAGATTCTCGGCTTCTATGTCGGTGGCCAGGAAAGTTCCCTCGGCTGGGAGGAAGTTCTCTCCGATATCTACCGTCGTGGCTGTGAAGAAGTGCTTCTCGGTATTTTCGACGGTCTTCCAGGCCTGGAAGAAGCGATGAAAGCTATCTATCCGAAAGCTGATGTGCAACGTTGTGTCGTTCACAAAGTACGGAACACGCTGAACAAAGTTCGACAGAAGGATCGTTCAGCGATCAGTGAAGACATGAAAGCTATCTATCAATCTAAAAGTAATGAAGAAGCTGAAAAACAGCTTGGTGCCTTCTGTGAAAACTGGCAGAAGAAATATCCGAAGATCACCAAGTCCTGGAGGGAGGACTTCAACGTCCTGACGACGTTCCTGAACTACCCTTCCTCTATCCGTCCACTGATTTACACGACAAACATCATCGAGCGCACCATGAAGGAATTCAAGAAACGTCTAAAAACGATGAACAGCCTTCCTTCCGAAGAAGCAGTGGAAAAGGTGATTTATATGGTTTCAGATGAATGCAACACCAAATGGTCTACACGCAAACTCAGTGGGTTCAAAATCGCAGGTCCTGAACTGCGCGACATGTTTGAGGACCGTTATGGATCTCAGACCGAAAGTGAGGAGGGAAAATAACCCTCCAAAGGATCACCCTACTTTTTTACACAAACTTATTGACGGTACCTGAAAGAAGCGATCTAACTGCTGAAAGAAGCGATCTAACTGCTGAAAGAAGCGGTCTAACTGCTGAAAGAAGCGGTCTAACTGCGGATAGAAGCGATCTAACTGCGGATAGAAGCGATCTAATTGCGGATAGAAGGGGTCTAACTGTTGATAGAAGCTCTCTAACTGTTGATAGAAGTGGTCTAACTGCTGTTAGAAGCCGCCTAACTGTCGATAGACCCGTCTATAGTGAAAAGGAGTAAGCGAATTATCCAAAAAAATTTCTAAGGATGATGTACATAATGCGTAATAAAGATCGACGAATTGAACAACCGGACCTTCCGGAGAAACTAGACCAAAGAGAACTAACTACAATCGAAGAGCATTCACTGATCGAAACGGCACAGATTCGTTCAATTGCAGGACCAGTTACAGCTAATCATGTTCGATTTCGGGAAGTTCATCTAAAAGGTATTCATTTTGATGAGGTGAATCTACCATCCTCATCCTGGGTTGATGTGATCTTTGAAAACTGCGACCTATCGAATATAGAAATGAATGAAGCTCGAATGAACCGAGTTGAGTTTAGAAATTGCAAACTGGCCGGTACAAATTTTGACCGTGCAGAGTTACAGGACGTGCGTTTCGTAAATTGCCAAGCTCCCTATGCCTTATTTAACTTGGCAAAAATGTATGATGTTCGTTTCAACGATTGTTTATTGAAGAGTGCTAATTTCATTGATGCGAATTTTTCCAACGTTCAGTTCGGAAAGTCAATCATGGACGATGTGCAATTCACCGGGACTTCGCTCAAAAACGTTGATCTTAGTGAATGCGAGTTGAGACAGATACACGTGGAAAAAGAAGATTTGCAAGGGGCGATCGTTTCAGCTGATCAAGCCGTGTCATTGATTGAATTGTTTGGTGTGCATGTGAAGGATGATTAATGAATTCTTTTGATATAAAACACTCACATGCTACGATGAAAATGTGATTGTTTAACCAAAAGAGGAGAATCATCAAATGAGCAACAACGTTCAACTTGGAAAATCAGATTTATATGTCAATCCGATTGGCCTTGGAACCAATGCGGTTGGTGGACACAATCTATATCCGAATTTGAGTGAGGAACAGGGGAAAGATACTGTCCGTCAGGCAATCGAAAGTGGTGTGAACTTTTTGGATACGGCATTTATGTATGGAATGGGCCGATCTGAAGAATTGGTCGGTGAAGTGGTAAAGGAGCTTGGTCAGCGTCAGGATGTTGTGATCGCGACAAAAGCGGCACATCAGGTAACTGGTGATGACATGAAGCTTGATAACTCACCAGAATTTTTGAAAGATGCCGTACATGCTGCTTTAAAGCGAATGAAAACAGATTATATCGACCTGTTTTATATTCATTATCCAGATGAAGATACGCCGAAAGCAGAAGCGGTTGGGGCACTTCAAGAATTGAAAGAGCAAGGGAAAATTCGCAGTATCGGTGTTTCTAATTTCTCAGTCGATCAGTTAAAAGAGGCCAACCAAGATGGTTATGTAGATGTGATTCAGTCGGAATTTAACCTGTTCAAACGACAGGCTGAAAAAGATATGCTCCCATACACGGCTGAAAATCAGATTTCATTCGTTCCGTATTTTCCATTGGCGTCCGGATTATTGACAGGAAAATATGGTGAGAAAGATACATTCGATGATTTACGGAAAAATCATCCGCTTTTCCAGGGTGATGTGTATAAAGAAAATTTGAAAAAAGTTGATCAACTCCGCGGTGTGGCAGAACGAAAGGGTGTTGAATTGACGCACTTAGTTCTAGCTTGGTACTTAACGGTTGAGAGCATTGATGCCATCATTCCGGGTGCCAAAAATCCAGAACAGGTCAAAAATAATTTAAAGACCTTGGATGTTCAATTATCCAACGACGAGGTTGAAGAAGTAAGACGAATTTTTGATTAACCGAACAAAAATATATATTTCATAACCAAATCATCTAAATGTTCGGCTTTCAAAGGAATTTTTCTGACATCATTTATCGAATGTAAGGGTTTACTTTAATCTACCCGAAAATTTCTATGAAAAAACTCTTGTCAGTTCACAGATAAATGGTATACTGAAAGCGAACAATTTCATAAGCGTTTTTCATATAATCGCGGGGATATGGCCTGCAAGTTTCTACCGGTTTACCGTAAATAAACCGACTATGAAAAGCACGTACGGGAGCATCTTCTAATCAAAGATGCTGATTTCATTTTCGACTTTTACTAGCTCGAAGTACATGCTTTTTCATACAAAGCGTGTAGTTCGAGCTTTTTTAATGGTTCGAAATACGTACTGTGTGAATTCCATTTCAAGCCTTTTGAATTGGATTATATGAAAAACGTCCAAAACCAATTAAGGGAGGACGTTAAACAATGGAAAGTGTGCAAAGAGAGTTAGAGCCAGTAAAACAAGAACAACAATCAGAACAACCGAAGGAAGAAAAGCTTTCAGCCGGTAAGTCAGTTTTCGTCGGTTTCCAGCATGTGCTGGCGATGGATCTATTTATCCCACCGATTATTTTAGCTGGACTATTATCCTTTACCGTGGCTGACACAGCGTTATTGATTCAAATGACGTTCATCGCATGCGGACTTGCAACATTAATCCAAGCAGGTTTCGCAATGAAGCTTCCTGTCATGCAAGGGCCGTCATTTGTGCCGCTCAGTGCACTTGCAGCGATTGGAACGACATCAGGAATCGGTGCAATGATCGGAAGTTTAATACCCGGTGCGATTCTCATCGCCTTAATCGGCAGACTGAAGTTATTCAGTAAAGTGGTGAAAAAATTCATTCCACCCATTGTCGCTGGTACGGTGATTGTGGTCGTCGGTATTTCCTTGATGCCGAGTGCAATCAGTTCGATTTATAACGCGCCTGGCAATGCCAATGTCAATATGATGATTGCCTTTATTTCAGCAGCTATCTTAATTGTTTGTATGTATATCGGTGAAAAAGCGACCCAGCGTTTTCGTTTTGTCAAATTGGCATCTGTCATTTTAGCACTCGGAATTGGAACGATTATTGCTTCATTCTATGGAATGGTTGATTTTTCATCCGTAAAAGAGAGTTCATGGATTGCATTTCCTAGTATTTTCGCATTTGGCATGCCGACATTTGAATTGGATGCGATTTTGATTATGTTGGCGATTTACTTGATCATTGTCATCGAAACGACCGGAACGTGGTTTACGGTCGCAGAAGTGACAGACAAAAAACTCGATGAAAAACGCTTGAACGGCGGGGCAGTCGGTGAAGGAATAGGGTGCCTGACGGGTTCATTTTTCGGAGGGACACCTGTTACGGGTTATTCATCCAATGCAGGAATCATCGCGGTGACTGGAATCAAAAGCCGCAAGCCGATTCTCGTAGGGGGAGTCATTTTGATTTTGCTTGGGATGATGCCGAAATTGACGAGCATCATTGCCAGTATACCGGTCGTCGTCATTAACGGAGTATTCGCCGTTCTTTGTGTCGTCATTATGATGAACGGTCTAAAAGTCATCAAAAATGAACCCTTTACAGAAAGAAATATGATTGTCATCGGTGTTCCGATTATGCTTGCATTATTTGCAGTGATGATTCCGCAAGAGGTCATGAATGGCTTACCAAATATCATTACGTATTTCGTCGCATCCGGAACGGCCGTTGGGGCAATCGGAGCATTAGTACTCAACATCGTTTTACCTGAAACCATAGAAGATAAAAAACCAATCAAACCAAAAGGAGAGGTCGAATATGCAGCAAGATAGATTATGGAACGAGTGGCACCCAGTTTGTAAGGCGGAGGAGCTAGGCGATGATCCGAAGCAGGTGCAAGTCTTGGGCGAACGCGTCGTGATTTTCCGAAATGAAAAAGGCGTTCACGCTTTCAAAGACTTATGTATTCACCGTGGTGCAGCTCTTTCATTAGGGAAAGTCGTCGACGGAAAACTTGTCTGTGCCTACCACGCATGGGAGTATGACGAACAAGGTGCTTGTACGAAAATCCCAGCGCTTCCTTGCGACCGACCAATCCCGAAAAAAGCACGTGCGGTTGTCTATCATTGTGAAGAATATTTGGGCTTGATTTGGGTTTGTCTGGGTGATGAGCCAGAAGAATTGATCAAGTATCCCGAGGGCGAAACAGAAGGATACCGGACAATCGTTTGTGGACCTTACGAAGTGAAAGCCAACGCTCCAAGAATTATCGAAAACTTCATTGATGTGGCTCACTTGATGTTTGTTCACGAGGGGATGTTAGGTGATGCGGATCATGCAGAAGTGGTAGATTATCAGGTCGATTTCGTCGATGGACGTTTGATTACGAGCAAAATCCCCGTTTATCAACCAAATGCGGATGGACGCTCAAAAGGTGGATATACCGATTATGTTTATGAAGTCTTATGCCCAACGGTTGCCCGTTTCACCAAAACGACAGAAGGATCTGATGAAGAATTTACGATTTTAACGGCCGTCAACCAAGAAGATCACGAACAAAGTCGCGTGTTTATGTTATTGACTAGAAACTATGAACTCGATCAACCAGATGAACCATACCGTGAATTCCAAGATACGATCTTTTATCAGGACTTGGACGTCGTCGAGAGCCAAAAACCAGAATTACTTCCATTGGATTTACAAGCGGAAATGCATTTGAAATCCGATGCATTGACGATAGCTTATCGCCGTTGGTTGTCTGAATTGGGGATTGAAACAGGGACAATTCCATTGGATGAGGAAAAACAAAACCGATTGAAGAATAAGGCTTCGGTAAAATAGTAGAAAGAAGCTTCCATTCGTCTGAATCTAAATGGAAGCTTCGTTTTATTTTTATCCGGCGGGTGCAAAGTCCTCAAGCGAGTCAATTTCCATATAGGATGGAACAGCTAAACCAAGCTTACCACCTTCGATATTTTTACCGACTTCTACAAACTCACCTTCATACTCTTCAGCTAGGGCGCCATGTGTCGTCGGTAACCATGGAGCAAGCGTGACATCGATGTCACCTGATGCGATAGATTCAAATAAAATAGCCGGATCCAGTGATGTGAACTCAACATCGTAGCCATGCTGCTCTAATACGATCTTCGCAACATTCCCTGTGAAAAGCACTTCGTCCCAGAGGGTTGCTCCGACCGTGATTTTTTCACCATTTCCTTTTTCGATGCCATCTGTCCATTCTGCAACCGTTTCTTCATTTTCTTCGACCCATTTTTCAGCAAGAACATCCATTTCTAACTCTTCTTCTTGTGAGCGTAAAAGGGTCTCTTCAATTTTATCAATATCCCAATAGAAGTTCTTGATCACTTCTAGGGCAGCTGGATGGTCCTCTTCAAATCCTAATCTTGTCAGTGTAGCTGCGTATATCTCTTCACCAAAAATTCCTTTAGGGTCTTCTAAGTATTTGATATCCCATTTAGCAAACTTATAGTGTGGAGACCATGCAGTAATGATAATTGGTTCTTCATTTTGAATAGCGGTATCCAAAGCAGTTAACATCGCGCCAGTTGAGGACGTTTGTTGTTCCCAGCCTGCTAGACTTTCGTACTCTTCGATCGCTTGGTTATTCAGCTCAGTTTGGCCAGCACCTGGCTCAAGGCCTGTAATCGTATAATCCATTTCTTCACTATATTTAGCACCGATATCCTCACTACCTTCCTCAGTGGAAGCATTCGTTTCATCTTCTCCACATGCAGCCATGAAAAGGACGAAGGATAGCACGGCGAAAATCATTAGTGATTTCATGTTGCTTTGTGACATTTCTTTCTCCCCTTTACTATTTCTTATTGGTAAACGGTTGTATTTTTAAAACAACACACAATTTAAAATTGTAGAACTCTTTGGCGGTTAACTCAAACAGCGAATAAAGCGATTACTATACAAATATAACGCCTAGCGCGTAAAAAGTGTTCCTCAGAACAAAAGAACGATAACTTACTTTATATAACTCGCTTAAATTATGTCAACTGATTATTTGGGGGATACCCTCAAGTGAAATGAAAGAAATCAATGAAAAGTAGTTTATAGTAGCGGTAATGATCGAAAATGTGCTAGACCTAGACATCTTATTTGAAAAAAGGAAGAAAAACTCCGTGAGCGCAATAGTACCTTTATTTTCTTAGCTATGTTAGATGTCATTGCTGATTTTTGTATCGTTGATTCGAACGAAAGGTGTAACACCTGCAAAGAGAAGCCGCCGAATAAACGTATGTAGCCGTTGAAAAAAGGAATGAAGCCGCCGAATAAACGTGAGCAGCCGCTGAAAAAAGGAATGAAGCCGCCGAATAAACGTGAGCAGCCGCTGAAAAAAGAAACTAAGCCGCCGAATAATCGGTCGAAGTCAAAAGGCGGTCGCAAATAGGCATAAGATATAGCTTGGAAAGCCGTTAATTGACCGATCATCTGAAAAAAGAACCTAATGCTTCAATATCTAATCCCGCCCCCTGAATAAATAAATCCAACACTCCAACATATGAGCCCACCAGTAAAATAAATGCTACCAACTCAAGCGTATATACGCCCAGGTCTCGAAAATATGGTTCCGACAACTGTTACGCACAAATAATTATCGAAGCATACCAGTCATCAATTTAATTGTTGTCAGCTGAAGCCGATTTCCGAGAAAAATGGACTAGCTTTCTATTAGAAGATACAATATATGTAACATCCCTAAAGTAGGTGATTTGCTTGTACAAACGTGTCAAAGAAGCTACATATTTAACTGCGGAAAAGGCGTGGAGTTACCGTGCGATTCTCCGTTATTTTTATATACAGCATGAAAAGATGAGGGAATTTCTCTTTCCTGAAGAAATTATGGATTATTTAAAGACTGATGAAGCTTTTTCGGATTATACGATGGAATCGCTGCATCAAGATCTGGATGCACTTGTCAAATGGGGTAATTTAAATGCCCGGCAAGAACATGGAAAATCACGTACGATTGAGGAGTTCAAAAAGAAACGTTTTCGCTACCAATGTACACCTTATACGGTCGAGTTCGAACGGATGTTAGTGAATTTGGAAGGATCAGGCGAGACATTTGGTGGTTCACTCGAACGGACTCAATTCGAACGTCTCTATCAATCCTTGCAAAAAATTGAATCAATCGCCAGCGGTAAAGTAAAAGAGTCGAACGAAGAATGTGCCCAATTGTGGAAAGACCTCACGACGTATTTTCGTCAAATTAACCAAAACACATCCGACTATATGGCGTACCTGAACAGTGAGGAAGTCGAGGAGCAAATGCAGTCGGAAGCATTTTTGGTTTATAAGGATCAGTTTACGATGTATTTGCGCGAATTCATCATTGCTCTGCAAGGAACGGCTTTGCAGATCCAAGATATTTTGACGAAATTATCGACCGACCAACTAAATAGCTTCTTCCATCAAGTCATCGAACATGAAAAGCGCATTTTCCGATTCGAAGAGCAGTCCACAGAACAATCGGAAAATGATCTGTCAGATACCTGGAAGAACATTCGCGCTTGGTTTCTCGGAAATGAGCATGGTGAAAGTGAATATAACATGCTTCAGGAACGGACGAGCGAATCGATCAGAAGAATTACCCGCGTTGTGCAGCGATTGGGCGAGCGTCACCAACACTTCCGAAGTCGCAGGAAAGATTATTTGCACTTGGCAAAGTGGTTCGATCGGCTGGATGACCTAGATGAAGCACACCAGTTATCCTCGGTTGTATTTGGCGTTTTTCATACAAGACATTTTTATATCGATGATCAGGCGACGGATGATATCTATGCGAGTGTCTGGGATGAGCCACCGATGGAGCACATCACAAAGCCCGCCGTCAGACATTACCGGGAACGAACAAAAGCGGGCGCGGTCACAAGCAATAAGGATAAAAAAGAAGCGATGATGCAAAAACATTTAGAACAACGACAACACGAACAACAATTGATCGAAAAATATATCCATTCCAATCAAATCATCGTGAAAGACTTGCCAATGGTAGAAACCCACGTCCGGAAAATTCTCCTTTCTTGGCTCGGAAAAGCAATGGCGAAGAAAAACCGCGTGATAAAAACGGAATTTGGTACACAGGTTCGCGTTGACGTTGGATCTAATCGTGTGATTTTACAATCGGAAGACGGCATATTGGAAATGCCTGAAGTGACATTTCAATTCCTGGAAGGAGCTTAAATGTAATGGATCAGAATCATTTTGATGAACAAACCCAAGAAGCATTAGGACAGCTATTCGAACAGTTCTGGATCCTACGGTCGAAAGAACCAAAGGCGTATCAGCGAATCCGGGAACGGGAAAAAGCGTTGAAGCGGTATGTGTCCGATAAATTTGGTTTCGATTTGATCGTCCACCAACATTTCATTAAATTGGAAAAACTACCAGTGGAAGCAAAAAAATGGATGGGCATTCAGGAGTTTTCTTCCCCGCTTGATTACTCGATTTTTTGTTGTGGATTAGCTTTTTGTGAAAGACGGTCGATTGATGAGCAATTCCTTCTATCCGATATGACAGAGGATATCCAGGATTTATACCCAGGAGAATTCCCACTCGATTGGACCAATTACCAGCACCGAAAATCACTCGTCAGAGCACTCAATAAAATGGTCGAATTAAGCTTGATCAAAACCGTCGATGGGGATATTGAGCTGTTCAAAAATCATGAAGATCACGAAGTATTATACGAGGTCACGGTCTATTCCCGTTATTTCATGCGGACATATCCGGATGAGCTTTTTCATTATGAGACGAAAGAAGAAATTTTGACCAGCGAGTGGAATCGGCATCATACCGATGAGCGTCGGAAGCGGGTCTATCGCAAACTGATGTTTTCACCCGTCGTCTACCGTGAGAGTGAAGAGGATTCGGATTTTGCCTATATACGAAACTACCGGAATCGATTGCAAGATGATTTGGAGTTTCACACACCCTTTACATTGGAAGTATTCAAAAATGCCGCATTTCTCGTATTAAATGAACGAAAACAAAAGTACACGTTATTCCCCGACCAAAAAACCATTATGAGCATTGCGCTGCATTTTCAAGCTTATGTCCGTGAAAACGTGACGGAAACATCCATTAATTCCTTTGGTGAATACAAGCTAACAAATGCGGAATATATCCAGCTGGTTGAAAAGGTCAAAGAAAAATACGGACACGGATGGAGTAAAAAATACCGGGAGATGGATCCAAAAGCTATCGCGCAAGATTTATGGCAAGTCTATAAAGAGTGGGAAATGATGGACCGAGAAAAAGATACGGATTTGTTGATCATGAAACCAGCGATGGCACGGTTAACGGGTTCGTATCCAGCAGACTTTGAGATGGAGGTGGAATGAAAATGAGCTCGAAATGGCAAATGAACCGAGCGGGCGTCTTGAATTTTTGGTACTACGATGACGAAGTTTTTGACTTCTCAGATGGAAAGTTACTATTAAGAGGAAGTAATGGTTCCGGTAAGTCCGTCACGATGCAAAGCTTTATTCCGGTATTATTGGATGGGAAGAAATCACCTGACCGCCTTGATCCATTTGGTTCCAGATCCAGACGAATGGAAGATTATTTATTAGGTGAAAAAGAAGTCGTTAACCGTGATGAGCGGACAGGTTATTTATATTTGGAATTCAAACGCACGGATATCGAACAGTACATAACAATCGGGATCGGGCTTCAGGCAAAAAGGAATAAACCGATGAAATTTTGGGGATTCGTCGTTACTGATAATCGCCGTGTCGGGCAGGACATCGATTTATTTAAATATGAACAAAATGCCGGTGAGAAGCAAAAGATTCCTTTATCTCGAATCGAATTGGAAAATTTGATCGCAGACGGCGGGCATGTTGTCCAAACCCAGACCGAATATATGGAACTCGTCAATAAGTACGTTTTTGGTTTTGAAACGATGGAAGCTTATGAAGATCTCATCAAATTACTGATCCAATTGAGAAGTCCAAAGCTATCCAAAGATTTTCGCCCGACCGTCATTTACGATATTTTGGAAGCTGCCTTACCGCCACTGACGGATGAAGACCTCCGTTACCTATCGGATACCATCGAACAGATGGATCAAACGAAACAACAAATCGAGCAACTGAAACGGGAAATGGACGCCATCCAGAAATTGAATCACGTTTACACAACGTATAACAAACGTGTGCTGGCTGAACAAGCGGATGGGATGGTCGCCGCCAATCAGCGGCTTCAACAGAATCAAATGCGTTATGATGAACTGACGGAGGAAAAAACAACCATCGATCAACAGATTGACGAGCTGACGCAATCCATCCGCGAACTTGAAATCGAACAGGAGACGTACCGGCAAAAAGAAGAGCGACTTTCTGCTCATGACGTCTGGAATATCGAAAAAGAGCGGCTGAATGAGCAAGAACGGTTGGAAAAAGAATCAGAAAATCTGCGGAAAAAGACCCAGCAATTGGAGCAGCGGGAGTCCAAGGAACATCAATTGCGTAATGAAAATCGTACATTGGAAGAAACCATCGGCGAAAAAGAAACCGAAGCAGAAGAAATGCTAGCTGAATTGGAACAAGATGCTTTAGATATTTCTTTCGATGAACAACACCAGATCAACGTGCAAGACTACGAGCGAAACCAACAGGCCGAATTCAATTTTTCGGTGTGGATCAAAGAAGCAAGAGACCATTTATCCTTTCTGGAAAAAGTCACAGACGAGTTACGCCGGTTTGAACAGTTGAAAGAAAAGATTCAAGAACGGAATAAAGAATTGGCGGATGAAGAAAAGAAATTGGACGATGTGAAAGAACAAGAGCGCCAGTGGTTTGAACTTTTCGAAGAGGACAAGTCAAAGAAATTAGCGGAAATCCATCAATGGGTTAATGACATCTCTTTGATTTCTGTTTCGGAAGAGGTGCTTCAACAGGTTTCACGTGCTGTACAGTCACTATACGAACCGACATCCTACGAACAAGTCAAAGACCCATTCAGGCAAGCCGTGTATCAAATGGAACAAAGGAAGCGGGAAGAACTCTCAAAGCTTGAATTCCAAAACAAGCAATTAACCGAGGAAATCCGTGAAAAAGAAAGTGAATTACACGAGTGGAAACTGAAAAAAGATCCGGATCCAGAAACAGATCAAATCACAAAAGAAGCAAGAAAACAGCTCACCGACCAAGGGATTCCTCACGTCCCCTTTTATACGGCTGTCGAATTTCAGGATCATGTTGAAATGGATACGCGGAAACGTCTGGAAGCGGCCTTGACGGATAGCGGTGTGCTGGATGCATTACTGATCGATGAAAGCATTAAGATTCGCCATGACCGCGTGCTGACCTCTTCACCACAGCTCATGGCGCACACACTAGCAGATTATTTGAAACCTGATTTAGAGGAATCGAGTTTGATTTCCAACCGTCAAGTCGATGAAGTGTTGCGAAGTATTGTCGTCGGTGAAGAAGCTGAAGCGGGTGTGCATTCACTGGATGAACGGGGAGGCTATCAAATCGGACTCGTGAAGGGTCATGCGGTTCCGATCGATGAAGTCCGTTTTATCGGACGGAATGCACGAAAACGATACCGCCAAGAACAAATCGACCAACTGCAACAGGAGATCAAGCAACGAATCGAGCAAAAAGCAAGACTCGACAAGCACATCGAGGAAATTCATTCGGACATTGCACAAGCCCATGAACAATTGACCCAGTTTCCGAATGATGACGATTTACACCATAATTTTAACCAAATCGCCAAACTACGCATGCAAATGGAACACCATCAATCAAGAATGAGCGATTTATCCGATCAACTGAAGGAAATTCATCAGGAATATTCCAAAGTAAAGCTCCTCGTTGATGAAAAAACGCGTACGATGAACATCGAACGAACCATGCCCGCATATCAAGAAGCCATTCGATATGCGAAAACGTATTTGGATAATTTAAATCATTTGGAGAAAGTTCACCTCAAAAAAATTCATCACCTGAGTCGAAAACAATACATCAGTGAGCAATTGGAAGAATTAATCGATGAGGTGGATGAACTAAAAGGCGAGATGAACAAAATTGATGACCGGATCAAAATGAGCGAAAAGAACCTGCAAGAAATCGAAAACCAATTGGCTCAAGCAGGTGTACAAGATATCCGCAATCAAATTGTGGAAGTGCAACAAAAATTAAAGGACATTGCAGAACAATCGACCGAATGCCAAACGACCAAGCCGAGAAAAGAAGAAGCGTTAAAATATTTAGAGGAAAAAATCAACACGGAAAAACATCAATTGCACTTTTCACAGAAAATGTTCAAAGCCTGGACTGTTACATTCGAAAAAGAATTGAACTTAGGCTTTGTCGAAGAACCAGCTGATGAAGTGGATGTTGCTTTAGCGAAGGAAATCAAAAAGCAATATGGACATTTGCTGAAAGAAAAAGATGGCAGCCATCTATTAGGTAGATTGACGGACGAATACTATAAACAACAAACAGATCTCATGGAATACCGGATGACGAGCTATGACCAGTATACAGAACCATTTGATTGGATGAAGTCGGTCAGCGATGAACAAGAGCTCCTATTCATTAATCACTGGAAGCGAGTGGCGACAAGACGGATTATTGAACTTGATTACCAAGGTAAACTCGTCAACACGTATGCGGTGCAATCACTGATTGAAGAAGACTACGCCAGACAAGAAAATCGATTGAATGAACAAGACAAACAACTCTATGAAGAAATTTTATTCAATTCCGTCGGTCAAAAATTGCGTGCCCGGATTCGCCGAGCCGAGCAGTGGGTCAAACAAATGAAGCAATTGATGGAAAACCGTAACACATCATCAGGCCTGACGTTTTCGATCAAATGGAAGCCAAGAACGGCAGAAACCGAAGAAGAATTGGATACGGTCGATTTGGTCGATCTGTTGAGGCAAGACCCACGATTGCTGAAAGATAGCGATTTAGAGAAAATCACGGTCCATTTCCGATCAAAAATTGATAAAGCAAAAGAAGAAGTCGAGAACAGTTCAGAAATGCAAACATTACTTCAAGTATTAAAAGAAGTTCTTGATTACCGAAAATGGTTTTCATTTGTTCTCTATTTCCAACGCGAAGGCGAAAACCGCCGCGAACTGACCAATCATCAGTTTTATAAATTCAGTGGTGGCGAAAAGGCGATGGCGATGTATATCCCGTTATTTACGGCCAGTTACTCCAGGTATTTGGAGGCCGCCGATCATGCGCCTTATATCATTTCGTTAGATGAGGCATTTGCCGGAGTCGATGAAAACAACATCCGAGAAATGTTCGAAATCGTTGAGACGCTTGGATTTGATTATATGATGAACTCGCAGGTATTATGGGGCGATTATGATACGATCAGTAAGTTATCCGTTTGTGAATTGGTCCGACCGAAAAATGCCGACTATGTCACCGTCATTCGTTACCAATGGGAGGGTGAAAAAATGGCACTACAAGTTGATGACGAGCAGATGAAGGTGGAAATATGATGGACGAAGCGATTGATTATTTTACCGGTGAACCGGGTTTCGCACGTCTATTTGTACGGTTCAAGGAAAAATATGAATCACTGGGCCGAATCGGTGGGACAGTGACGATTTCAGACTTCAGTGAACGTGAACTAGAGTCGGTTGCAAGATTCCTTGGCCGGACGATCAATGAGTTAAGACAAGCTGGTAAGGTTTCCCTGATTCAGTTCGAACGACAACTAGAACGAACAAGGTTTCACACGATTGATCTGTTTGATTTATTGGAAGCTTTTTTTGAGAAACCATTGCTGTCAAAAAAAGAGCAAAAACAAAGTCGGCTAGCTGAAACGGAAGCTGTGTTGTACCAGCTTCAGGAAGAATGGAAGGAACTATCCTTTTGGTTTGACTACCTTCGCCAGAAAAATGCTGATTCTTACTGGATCCATAAGTTCATTGAAGAAACGCCAAATGTTTTCCAACTCACGGTACATTGGTTAGGGAAAGCCTTTCACGAATTACCATCGAAGTACGAAAGGCTTCCGATTTTTAGCAATCGAATCACCCGGGATCCACATGCTTTTGATTTAAACACGACCGTTGGGAAACTGTGGCTCCATCTGTTGGCTGTCCATTCTGCAAAAGATTCAGAATCGGTCAACGTACCAACCGATAGCGAATCGATGAATGATTTATTATTATCGTACAATATTTTGCGCGATGATATAACGAACGCAGTGACCGTCGCAAATCTCATCGCGGAAACAAACGAAGGAATCCACCCCGTTTGGAAAGCGGCAGCTGAGACAAACAGCGTGTTAAACATTCCATTACGCGAAATGGTTCAAATGGATAGAGCGTATCCAAAAGTAGGGAATCAAGTTTGGGTGATCGAAAACTCAGGTGTCTATTCGAGTATTCTGGATGAATGCCCGAATGCTCCAATCATCTGTACGCAAGGCCAATTTAAACTGACAGCCTTGCTGCTAATGGATCTACTGGTCGATGCAAACTGCGAACTCGTATACTCCGGCGATTTGGATCCAGAGGGGGTTGGCATGGCAGCCAGATTGCTCGAACGGTACCCGAATCATTTAACGTTGTGGAAAATGGACGTTGACCAATATAGTGAAAATCAATCAGAGGCCTCACTTACAACCGAGCGACTCAACAAGCTGAATTCCATAACCGCACCAGCATTGCAGCCATTGATTGAGCGAATGAAACAGGACCAAAAAGCCAGCTATCAAGAAGCATTTATTGAAGAAATGATCGATGAGTTGAATGCCGTTTTGCCGGTTTAAGCGGGTGAATTGTCTTGTTGAAGGACTAATCAATTCAAAATCAACAAAATCATGAATGAGGTGAATCAATTGGTACCTATTTCAATGAAAGAATACTTAAGAAAAGTAGAAGGATCAAAAGCAAAAAAAGCAGAGGTAAAAGCTAGTATTCAAGCAGCTGTTAAGGACAAAAAGAAAGGTGTAACATGCATTATATGCGACCAACCCATTTGGGCGATTGGAGCAGGTACGATGGATCAAAACATGTGTTTTACTTGTATGACAGGTGAAGCAGATAGTCCGGAAGATTATGAAATAGATACAGTTTGTCCATAGGAAGTGTTTAAAATAAACTAAAAATAGATTCTTTTGCCAAAAGTTTTCCTTAATTAGTGATAAAATAAATTTATCAAGAAAAACCTTTTACAAAAAATAACTTATAATAAAATACATCACAAAAATTATTAAGAGGTGGTTTCACATGACTGCTGATGAGGTTATGAGAGAAATTGAAAGCATGGAGAACGCTGAGCGTATAAAATTGCTGAACAAACTATTTGATCAATACTTCGATAATAGACCTCCTAAAGAACAAATTATCAAAGAAAAAGATGAGTCTTTTTGGGGAAAAGATGATGAATAGGAAAGGAAAACGAGGAGAATTATGGATTGTCGAAGTCAATGGAAAAAGAAGACCAGTGGTAATTGTGACCAACGATCAGGTAGTAGCTGAGTTAGACCACGTAATTGCAACGGTAACAAGTAAATCTCCTAGAAATAACTATGATGTCGTCATAAAATATTGGGAAAAAGCTGGATTAGCTAAACCTTCTGTTGTAAGGTGCACCAAACTAAACACACTTCACTTCGAAGAGCTGTTATTTAAAATTGGAAAGTTAGAGAATAGTGATTTAGAAAATGTTTTATCCACTATTAGAAATTATTTTTAATAACTGTAAAGTAGCTCGTATTCCATTTATGGGTTGCGGGCTTATTTTTTTAACCTACAGATAAATAAAGGTAATTTTCCCTCTATTGTCGTATAAGTTAGGTATATATAATAAATTGTTTAGAAAACGACAAAGAGGGTGCGAGATGAAAATACTCATACGAGTTTCAGAGATTCTGTTAGGAATTATCTTTTTAGGAGCCGGCTTGAACGGATATGTTGTTTTGTTTGGATATGAAGAGATCATTCCAACCAGCCCTGCTGCCATGGAGTTTTTCAACGAACCGTATTTGCTGGCAATGGAGAAAGGTGTCGAAATCATCGCTGGATTCATGCTTCTCATTCGTAGGTTTGTCCCATTGGCGATCATTCTATTAGCAAGCCTTGTTGCAAACATACTGGCTTTTCATATTTTCGTTGATTCGGAGTTATTACCACTCGCCATTGTCGTTACTTTATTAGAAGGTGTTTTAGTATGGGGTTATTGGGAGCACTTCAGGGGACTGTTCGCTAGCAAGCCTACAATAAGATGATTCTACAAAACTTGAAAACCGTCCAACCGGGTTACTAGCTCAGCAGGACGGTTTTATAATCCCTACTCAAGTACCAATACCCAAACTATTATGATGACTAAGATAAGATGAAAACATATTGAAGTGAGGAAAGAGGGAGGAAACGGATTGAGTATACAATTTGAGGTGGATCGAACCATTCAAGCACCGAAAGAGGACGTTTTTGCTGGATTACTTGATTTAAAATCTGCAGAACAATGGATGCAGGGACTTGTTCGGATTGAACGATTGGATGAAGGTCCAATGCATGAAGGCAGTGCATGGTTGGAAACGAGGAAAATGTTCGGTACAGAAGCGACGGAGCATTTTAAGTGAAGAATTTGAACGAACCCGATAAAATCGTTCTCTATTGTGATGGCTCAAAAGGAACAACCGGTAAAGGTGAGTATATTTATACCTATTTACTAACTGAAACCGGCGATAAAACGGAAGTGAAATTGCATGGAGAAATCAAGGGGCTCACTGGATTCGCGAAGCTACTTGGTAAGTTAATGTCGGGGACATTTAAGAAAGCTACCGCAAAAGACATGGATGCGTTGAAGAATTACTTGGAGAACAGATCATAAGACAAGGTAGAGCGCATATGTGATTGAAACAATCGATTAATTAAAAGATAAAAGGATGTTTTGTATGAATAATATGGAATCAAATAAGGAGCAAGCGGTCTCTTTCTTGAAGCTTGTATCATCTGGATTAGTTGAGGAAGCCTATTCAAAGTATGTCAGTCCAGAATTTCGACATCATAATCCATATTTCCCGGGCAATATTGAGGCGTTGAAAGAGGGAATGGAAGATAGTGCGGTAAAGAGTCCTGATAAAATTCTTCAGGTACACCAGGCAATTGAAGAAAATAATCTTGTGATGGTTCACTCACACATCAAACAATCACCTGAAGACATTGGATCGGCAGTCGTTCATATCTTTCGTTTTGAAAAAGAACAGATTGTAGAGTTGTGGGATGTGGGACAAGCTGTGCCAGAAGACTCACAGAACGAAAATGGCATGTTTTAATCTTTACAAAGGAGCGGATACACATGAAAAATGTTGAAATTGACTTCGTTGTTACGGAAAGTAGAAAGGCACTTGAGCTATATGAAAAAATCTTTGATGTAGAGCGAATCGAGGTAACCGATCTTCCAAAAGGAGAAAATGAAGTCATTTTTTCAATCTACGGCGTTCACTTTCATATGTTAGATGAGAACCCAGACTTTCATCTGAACGCCCCAAAACCAGGAGACCCCAAATCCACTTGGTTCAATATTACCGTCGAAGATATTAAGGAAACGTATGAAAAAGCAATGAATGCTGGTTGCGTAGAGATTCAGCCAGTCACGGAACTCCCTGATTACGGCGTTTCGAATGCCATGTTTGCGGATTCCTTCGGTTATATTTGGATGCTTCATCAAGTGCACCGGGAAGTGAGCTTGGATGAACGAGTGCGGTTGTGGGAAGAGAAAAAAGGTGATAAGTAAGAGAAAAAATAACAGGAACTATTGGGGTTAATATCCAAATGTTCTTGAGCCTTTTTTGGGGTTATCCTTTCAAACATATGATAAAATTATAGATAAGTTAACCAAAAATTCATACATGTTGGGGTGAGAACCTTGAGGCCACTCAGTGATGCGACAAAGAAGGAGCTTACAAAGGCATTAAATAATGAGGATTCTGCTATGTTCATTTCGGATGGAAAATTGGTTTCATTAGAAGTACACGAAAATACATCAAAATATCCCCAAATGGATAGCTTAACACATATAATTGAAAGCTATCCGGAGCTAAAAGAGTCACTTAATCGTTACAAAAATCAAACGAACATGAAGCGTTATACCGCTAAAGAGTTAAAGGAATACCGACATGACAAAAGATAGCGAAAAATTTACTGTCTATTTTACTGAGGAGTTCAGCAGTAGCTTAGATAGAATACAAGCATTCTTTCTAGAACAGGGAGAAGAAGTTCTTCTATGGTGGTTTTCTATGGAAGATGTCATTATTAAAGACATCGATGAACTTCTCTCTTCTTTTCCCTACTCCGGGAAAAAAGTTGGAGTAGGTCCTTTTGAAGGATTGCGCTGTATTACATATGGAAGAAGCAGACATCGAATGTTAAATTATATAATTTTTTACGAAGTGGATGATGTTCTTAAGGAGATTAATGTTATCAATATCTTACCTGCTCGTTCCAAAAGAAGCCGTATAAGATAAATTTGTTTTGTACTTAGTGCGAGCCCATCTTTACAGATTAATGAATCACAACGCTGGTAAGGTTGTTTCATTTAATCATTAACGGTTTTAGTGTCAATCCAAATAGAAACGAACTAGTTGGATGAGAGTTTAGATAATCTAAAGGTTCTTAGCAAAGGTTTTTCGTAATACGGACTAACCTATTTGTATATCTTAGTTAGTTTTGCTTTTTATAACGCAGTCTGATGCCCTTAATATCATGATCAAACAAAGGGATCATCCCCCAAAGAATGTTCCAGATTCCGGCAAATAGATAAATAAACATGATGTCTGTTACGTCCGCTAGATAACCTCCTAAAATAGCCAATGGTGGCATCAATATCGAAGCAAATGCCGCTGTCGTTGTGAAAACCCTCCCACGATATTCGTCCTCGACCAACAAAATGATTAACGAGCTGAACAATATATTTACCACAATACTTCCTGAAGTTAATAGTAAAAAGAACAACAACGCCACATAGAATTGACTCGTCAACCCCATGCCTATAAACCCAATACCGCCAGCTACCAAGCAAAGGAAAAAGGTCATATTTATTCGGTACCGATGAACCAATTTTTCCGCAAACAATCCAATCAAAATCCCTGCTCCAGCCCCAACTGAATTCAAGAGGCCAAAATGAACAGGTCCGACACCATATTGATCATTGACAAGTACAACTAACAGCGAACCAGCAACGGTTGACATGGGGCACCGATCAAACCAGCGCCGGATGCTGTATTGACAATGCTTCCTTGTCCCTGTTTTTTCATGACTGGAACGACATATTTCAAGCCATAGAAAGATAAATTAGTTAAAAATAATAATTCGATTAATTTACAATATTCTGATGTAAAATGAAGCCAATTTTCAGACGAATGCGCCTGAATCCTTTACAATGATAATAGATCCAAAAAGGGGGAGTACCATGCTGCATAAATTAACGGAAGATCAATATACTGAACCATTCAAAAAGCCCGTTTCCATAACGAGAGTTCCACCGGGGAAAATTATAGACCGAGAAGCGGAAGATGCCGCACTTGGATCACTAGCTTTTATTGACCATGCTGTCTTGCAAAAAGGGATTACCATCAAAATGCATGAACATGTGAACGATGAAATCTTAAGCTATGTGTGGAAAGGGACGATGTATCACAAAGATTCGGTTGGCTATGAAGTGCCAATTACGCCAGGAAATTTAATGATGATGAATGCCGGTGAGAGTTTCTGGCATGAAGAAAAGGTCAAAGAAGGCGAAGTGGACATGCTTCAAATTTTTGTTCGGCCAAGGGAAACGGATATGGAGCCAGAGATCCAATTTCATCAAAAACCCGAAAGAAACGATGATTGGTATCTCATGGTTGGCCCAGAAAATAGCGAAGCACCGATGTTTGTTCGTAACCAGGTGTACATCTATGACATTCACCTGAAAGCAGGAGATCAAGTCAAGGCTCCGCAAATTAAAGGTTATCAGCCATTTTTATATGTCATGGATGGATCAATCGAAGTCGGCGACCAAACCCTACAACGAAGAGAAGCAGTGACAGACTCAGATGAGAAGTTGCCAACGATTTATGTGGAGAAGGATGCTAGTTTGGTATTGTTTCTGACGGATTTGGATACTGAAATGTCGATGGCTGGGACGATTAGTGGGGTGAAATCTGAATAGAGTTGGATATTTCAATCTCTTCTTGCAGTAGGGAAGAATCAAATGTAGGTTCTTTTACTACTGTTAGTCTCCACATCAAAAGTATGCTAATGAATCCCATGACAGAAATCATAGACGTCATGACAATAGCAGGGAGCCATGTGCTGATGATTAACAAGATGCCAGCTGTACTCACGCCCAAAATCGCAGCAATATTATAGATGGCCATATAGGAGCTTCGTTTATTATCTGGAATACTATTTGCGAGCATCGTTTGAATGATCGGCGCATACATAATTTCGCCAACGGAGGCAATCAACATCGCTCCTAAAACGACCCATGGAATTGTTTGATAACTGATGATTACATAGCCAATAAAAAAAGAGTGCTAATCCAGTCATTAATACGAATTTCTCATGATAATGGCTGACCATCCAAGCGATCACTAGCGTGCATGAAACCACGATCAGAGTATTGACCGTTTTCAGCATCCCAATTAAATTAACACCGTCTACTTCAAAAGAAAAGTAGGGTAGAAGTGGTGTGGGATCACTGATTTCATTGTCCATTCGTACTCCAATATAGTTGGTCAGTTGTTCCTCGACAGATACAAGTGAAAAACCAGCAATCGTCAAAATTAAAAAGAAACGGTTTGATACGACAGTTCGAAATGCTTTTGTCAGATGTCCGGACGGCTTTTGTTTGGTTATTGAAACTGTGTCGACCATTATCTCAGGCTACAATATTAGTAATGTAAAAATCAACACCAGAATGATTGACTTTCATTCTGGTGTTGATAAAAATTTATTTTAATTTTGTAGGAGCTTGTGATTTAGAGAGTGTTTTGATAGTTTGGTCAATCCGTTCAATTTCTGCTTGTGGATCATTCCACCAGTTTCTGCTCCAAATTCTTTCTATTGTCCAACCTTTCGATTCCAAGTATCTTTGTCGATAAATATCTCGCTCTCTTGCAGATGGAGCACTGTGATACATTGCACCATCACATTCAATTCCTAATACGTATTTACTTGAGTCATTGGGATCAACTACTGCCAAGTCGATTCGATAACCAGACATACCAATTTGTGTATTAACTTGATAACCTATGTTTCTTAGTTGATCATAAACTTGCTCTTCAAATGGTGAATCAAAATGTAGAGCAGTTTGCTGAGTCTTTGTATTTGTTTCTGTATTAATTTCTGAAATGACATATTCAATTTTTTCTTTATTCAGGTTGGAGACTTCATAAGCATATTTTAAATAATGCTTCAATAATTTTGGTCCTAAGTTTTTGGTATTGGTTACATCTAACTCATTTGGATTTATACTTGAAACGATGTGTATAGCTTCCTTGGCTCGAGTGACAGCAACATTCAGCCGATTTTCGCCGCCTTGTTGTCCTAGCGTTCCAAAGCGATTATACACTCGACCCTCAGCATTTTTTGCATAAGCAATTGAAAAAATGATAATATCTCGCTCATCACCTTGAACGTTTTCAATGTTTTTTACAAAAATTCGCTCATCCAAATCTCGACTCATCACCTCTTCGTAAATAACGCCAAATTCAGGATCATCTTCTGCATACTTATCAATTACATCCTCAATCGCTTCTTGTTGTTTCGCATTGAATGTGATGATTCCAATAGTTTTCTTATGGTCCTGAATTAATAGTTGTTTTAAAAGCTTTACAACATCTTCAGCTTCCACTGTATTTCTTTGATTAATCCAACGCCCGTCCGATGAATGCCACTGTATCGCAGCAGGATTCTGTAAGTGGTTCACATTTGGCGCGATTTGCATTGAGCCGTTGTAAAATGCGTGATTAGAGAAGTTAATTAGCTCTTCTGATTTAGAACGATAATGCCACTCTAACATTTGGTTTGGCAGAATCCGTTTCGCTAAGTTTAATAGACTCTCTGATTCTTCAAATTCATCCAACTCATCTTCATCCAGTTCATCATCAATATCAACAGTGCTCTTAAATAAGTTAGTTGGAGGAAGTTGTTGTTCATCACCTGCTACAACGACTTTGTGGCCTCTATATATTGCCGGGATTCCATTTTCAACGGTACATTGGGAAGCTTCATCAAAAATTACCAGATCAAAGAGGTTTTCTTCCAATGGAAAAATAGCTGATGAGACTTCAGGTGATACAAGCCAAACAGGCATGATATCGAGTAGTCCATCTAAAGAAAACTCATTGACAAATTTTCTGACTTTCCATAGCTTTCTTTTCTTGTTTGTTTGATGACTCATATCTTTAAATGCCTTAACGTTCTGCCTTCTAACTTTCTCGATTTTTTGATTCAATTCATTTTGCAACAGTTTAATCGTAATATTTTTCTTTTCTTTTAAAAGAATTTCTAGTTTATTTTGAAGTTGCTGAAAGGAGCCATTGCCAATTTTAACTAACTCAGGGTGTTTAGCTTCGATTTCGTCAATCCAATGAATGTAAATCGATTGCTTCGTAATATCTACCCAAGCCTTTTGTAATGAATGTGCTTTGGGAACCTTTTCAATCAGCGCATTAATAATAAACTGAACGTGTTTTTCTCTGGATTGATAAAATTGATCCATTTCTCGCAGTTTATCAAAGTATTCCTTGATATAATCTAATCTCTTTTGAAAATCTATTAAAGGTATATCTCCTTTAGAGATTCTTTTTTCAAATCTTTTAATTGATTCATCTTGAAAATACTTACTCAAATTTTGCATTTCTTCAAGTAATTCACTGCTTCCCTGAGATAGTTCATATAAAAAAGATAAATTTTCTCTTAATTTTGGCCATTCTTTTGAGTTTAAACCTCTAAATTTATCTCCATCTAACAAATCTTCAATAATTGTCTTTCCAGTGAAGCTTGTCCATAACCAAAGTCTTAGCTTTTGAAGCGTTCTTTGTTCATTTGTATTTAAATCATCATAGATTTTTTCAACTTTCTTATCAATGCTCAGGCTATACGCTGGAGTTATTTCTTCGTCTTCAAAGTGATCTAAATAATTGGTAATTTCTTTAGAGTGATCGATTGATTTCTGGAGAGTTTCAATTAAGGCCATTCGGTCAGCTAAGGTTGTTTCGTGAAAAGGCTTTCTATCACTGACGGGATTATTATTGCCATCGAATGTTTCAAAATAATTGGCATAAGTTGCTACACTAGCTAAGATGTCGTCAATATTGCTCTTGTTGATGGATTTTAGAATGCTTTTCACATCGATGATTGTTTCTTGATCTTTATATGGTTTGCTAAATCCGTAAAGATCGTACGCTCGATAGCCGTGTTCCTGAGGTGTGAAAATTGCCTTAGTCACCTGATTCATTTCATCTTCTGTTCGAATAATTTGATCAGATAGACTTTCATGTTCATAATAAATGTCTTCTAACTGATTACTTTGATTCAAGTTGCTGTTGATCTTGCTGTATAAGCTTTTTCGATCATTTTTTTCATCATGTAACAGGGCCACATGGTTGGATAATTGTAATGAATCCAATCTTTCATAGACTACATCCAAGGCAGCCCGCTTTTGTGTGACAAGCATTACCCTTTCGCCTTTGGCCATTGCATTAGCAATCATATTAACTATGACCTGTGATTTTCCCGTGCCAGGGGGTCCATGAACGACCAATCCATCTTGTTCCTCCAAGATATCGATAATTTTCTCTTGGGATGCGTCGGTATCCAATACCAAAAACTTTAATTTTTCATGATTAACCCGTTCTATAAAAGGTTTATCGCTGGGTAGTTGGTCTGAGTTGAAATCTGTAGTCATCGCCTGTAAATTTAAAAAATCACTGACTTTTCCAAGGTCCTGATCTTCCTCAACCAAATCAATAAATTCATTGTAATCTTTTAATATTGCTGAATCTCCTTGAGGGAAATGACCTATGACTGCTTGGTTATTAAGACGGAAACTATTTCGATTGAATACTGGAATCTCATCTCGTTTATAATCTTCAATCTGCTCCAAATATTCTGTACGATTATCCGATATATTGAAATGATACCCCTGTAAAAATTCTAGTATTCCCTCAGGGTTATCTTCTTGAGCTAGTTCTTCCACTTGATCAAAAAAATCATCTGGAAAATAAATTTCATTAAGTTTTTGAAAAGCCAAGAAGAACGTTCTATTTACCTGTGGTTGTTGATCGTTAACAGGTAAGGCATCCCATTGAATATCTGCCTTTTTGACTCGCTTTAATTCAACAGGGTATAGAAAGAGTGGAGCTCTTATATAGGTTCCATCTGCCAAACATCCTTCGATGAAAGGGTAGCCCAAGTACAATTCATATAATCCAGTTTCTTCTTCAATTGATTTAATATTACGATACAGACTAGTTAGTTTTTTGGATTGTTGCATCGATACATCATCACTTGAACGAGCTGTGACGATTGTCTGACCTTGGTTAGAACGTAATTTTTCTAAAATTTCTAGTGGGTCTTGAGCATTTTTATGTAATTCGGACAAGTCAAACGTCCACTTATTATATTTTTTTAACAGACGGATCGAACGGTTGCTTTTACTGATATTATTTAATTTGTCACGTAATGAGACTAACTTTTTCTTCACATAAACCACCCTTAAGAAGAACATTAATTACCAAATATTATACATGAAATAGAACTACAAAAAAATACAATTGCTGAGCAAGTTTGACACCACTATCTATTTTATCAAGTAAATGTCTTAACCTATAGGAAATGAAGTAATCGATTCTATCTAATATGTACAAATTTTGTTATATTTATATGTAAGTAGGGGTTAAATTTGAGGAGGAAATAGAATGTCAAAACTGACGTTACAACAATTAGAATCCCACCTATGGGAATCGGCTAACATATTAAGAGGATCGATTGATTCTTCAGATTATAAGAATTACATATTTGGATTGTTATTTTTAAAGCGGTTGAGTGATGTTTTCGTAGAACGCGCGAAAATGATTGAACATGAAGAAGGCGACGACTACGCTTGGTACGATCGTGATGAACACCAATTCTTTGTACCCGAACGAGCGCGTTGGGAGCATATTCAGGTGCAAACACACGACATCGGTAACACAATTAATAAAGCGTTTGAAGCATTAGAAGAAGAGAACCCTTCTTTGGACGGTGTCTTAGCTAGTATAGATTTTAATGATAAAGACAAATTACCTGATAAATTATTGATGCAATTGATTCAGCACTTTTCTTCCATTGATTTAAGTAATGGGAACTTGTCTGAACCTGATATGCTAGGACGAGCATATGAGTACTTGATTAAACAGTTTGCGGATGATGCAGGTAAAAAAGGTGGCGAATTCTATACACCTTCTAAAGTTGTTGAATTAATTGTTAATCTAATTAAACCTGAGGAAGGTATGCGAGTGTGCGATCCAACGGTTGGCTCTGGCGGTATGTTAGTTCAATCCGTAGATTACATAAAATCGCAAGGTGGAAATCCTAGAAACCTTACGCTGCATGGCCAAGAGCGTAACCTAGGTACTTGGTCAATTTGTAAGATGAACTTACTTTTACATGGGCTAAGTGACCACCAAATTGAACGTGGAGATACGATTCGTGAGCCAAAACTTTTAGGTGATGATAAAGAGTTATTGCTATATGACCGGGTCATTGCCAATCCACCTTTTTCATTGAAAAATTGGGGACGTGAAGAAGCAGAAGCTGATGAATACGGGCGTTTTCGTTTTGGTATTCCGCCTAAAAACGCCGGGGATTATGCATTTGTTCAACATATGGTTTCTACCCTGAATCATCAAGGAAAAGCTGGAGTCGTTATGCCGCATGGTGTGCTATTTCGAGGCGGAGCAGAAGGTAAAATACGAGAAGGTCTACTGAAAGAGGATCTAGTAGAAGCGATTATTGGTCTACCTTCTAATTTATTCTATGGTACAGGTATTCCTGCTTGTATCTTAGTGTTAAATCGTAAAAAAGCTGATGAACATAAAGATAAAGTATTTATCTTAGACGGTTCAAAAGATTACCAAGAAGGAAAAAATCAAAACGTATTAAGAGATGAAGATATAGAAAAAATCGTCCAAGCCTATAATCAATGGGAAGACCAGGAGAAATATTGTCGAGTAGTTGACTTAGAAGAAATTGAAGAAAATGACTACAACCTAAACATCGCCCGATACATTGATACAACTGAAGAGGAAGAAGAGATTGACGTTCAAGCAGCATTAAATGATTTGAAAAAGCTAGAGCAAGAACGTGATAAGATAGAGAGTAAGATGTATGGGTATTTGAAGGAGTTGGGTTTTAATGAGTGATTTGTTTCCGAATAATTGGCAAGTTAGTAATTTGAATGACTTGGGTCAAAGTTATTCAGGCTTAAAAAGCAAATCGAAAAAAGATTTTGAAGAAAATGGTAATGCATCATTTGTAACTTATAGAAATATTAATAGAAACTACTTTGTAGATAAATTAGATTTAGCGCCAGTCCACGTTCAGTCAACTGAAAACCAAAATGTTGTAAAAAAAGGTGATGTTTTATTTACCGGCTCATCAGAGACTCCTGACGAAGTAGCAATTAGTAGTGTTATGGCTATTGAAATTGATAATTTGTACTTAAACAGCTTTTGCTTTGGTTACAGGTTTAATGATGTTAGTACAACATTACCAGATTTTTATGCGTATTATTTTAGAGGGGATAACTTCCGAAAAACTGTACTTCCTTTAGCGCAGGGTTCAACAAGATATAATATTTCAAAGAATGAATTACTCAAAGTTGAAGTTCCAATACCGTCTAAAACAGAACAAATAAAAATCGCAGCAATCCTCTCCTCCGTCGATGAAGCGATTGAAAAAACAGAACAAATCATCGAACAAACAGAAACGGTGAAAAAGGGACTGCTTAAGCAGTTGTTGACTAAGGGACTGAATCATAAAAAATTTAAAGATTCTCCTATTGGATCAATACCGAATGAATGGAGTACCACACAACTAAAGAATATTAGCTTCAAAATCACGGATGGTACGCATAAGACACCAAAATATACTGAATCAGGCATACCATTCTTAAGAGTTACAGATCTAAAAAACCAAAAAATTGATTTTAAAAATACTAAATATATTTCAGAAGAAGAACATAAAGAGTTAACTAAAAGATGTTATCCCGAAAAAGGCGATATTTTACTATCTAAAAATGGGACTATTGGTTTGACGAAGGTAATTGATTGGGATCAGGAATTTAGTATTTTCGTTAGTTTAGCATTAATAAAATTAAAACAGGATATTGTGTTGCCTAAGTTTATAGAATACTTTTTACAATCAGAAGTAGTTTGGCAACAATTACGCAGAAGGTCAAAACAGGGAACTGTAACCAATTTGCACTTAGTTGAAATCAAAGAACTCATTTGTGGAGTTCCTTCAATAGATGAGCAAGAGAAAATAATCAATAAAGTGAATAGTATAGAACGAAAAATTGAAAATGAGAAAGACAAATTAATAAAGCTTAAGGATCTAAAAAAAGGCCTTATGCAACAACTTCTAACAGGAAAAGTCCGAGTACCATTTGATGAGAAGGAGGAAGTTCCATCATGAGTGAAGTCCAAGCTTGGAACGAAGAGACGTTAGTTGAAAATCGAATGATTGATCAACTGAAGAAGCTTGGCTACACGTATGTCAATGGAGCGACTCTTGATCTTGAACGGACGTCGCAAAATGAAGTTGTGCTTAAAGAGCGTTTAATAAATTCTGTTAAGAGACTTAATCCATGGATTAGCGAAAACAACTTAAATAAGGTTGTTCGCAAAATTACACACATGGAAGCTACTAGTTTGATGGAAGCTAATCAAGAATTCCATGAAATCCTGATCAATAAGTTATCTGTTCAACAAGATTTAGGAAGCGGAAGGAAGAGTCAGACGGTTCAGTTGATCGATTTTGATAACATCGATGAAAATGAATTTATTATTACCCGTCAATTGAGCTATACGAATGCGAATGAAACGATTCGTCCGGATATTATGCTTTATGTCAATGGTCTTCCGTTAGTTGTGATTGAGTGTAAAAGTCCGACTCTCCCTCCAGATGAACAAATCGGCCAAGGGGTTAAGCAGCTGAAACGGTACCAAATCGTTAATGAAAATTTGTTTTATTACAATCAGTTTATGGTCTCAACGAGTAATGATCGAGCCAAGGTGGGAACGATTGGTGCCAGTGTCCAACATTATTCCACGTGGAGAGAACCTTACCCATTAACGGTTGATGAGATTGGTTCAAACGCCACACCTCAAGATGTTCTGACCCAAGGTATTTTGGACAGGGAGAGACTGTTTGATATCATTCTAAATTTCATCGTCTATGAACCGGAAGATGGTCGTGTGATTAAGAAAATGGCACGATATCAACAATATCGAGCGGTGAATAAAGCGGTAGAACGAATCTTAACGGGTGAACACCCACAAGCTCGAGGAGGGGTTGTTTGGGCAACACAAGGTTCAGGAAAATCTTTATCAATGGTCTTTTTATCGATGAAATTAAGGCGACTAAAAGAACTAGAGAATCCTACAATCGTCGTCGTAACTGACCGTCAAGATTTAGACCGTCAAATTACGAACACATTTAAACGTTGTGGTTTCCCGAATCCGAAACAAGCTGAGTCCGTTGAGGAGTTAAAAAGTCTTCTCCAACAAGGCCCTGGAACAACGGTGATGACCTTGGTTCAAAAGTTCCAAACGGATGAAGGGGAAGAGTATCCATTATTGACGGACTCAGAGAATGTGATTGTTTTGGTCGATGAGTCGCACCGTTCCCAATATAGTTCACTGGCGATGAACATGCGGACAGGGTTACCGAATGCGACGTACATTGGTTTTACTGGAACACCAATCGATAAAGAAGATAAAAGTACCGTGCGAACATTTGGTACATACATCGATAAGTATCCAATCGAAAAAGCCGTTGAAGATGGGGCAACAGTACCTATTTTTTATGAAGCTCGGTTGATTGACTTGCATGTGCAAGGTGAGACGATCGATGAGTTGTTTGATCGCTTTTTCCGTAATTACTCGGATGAAGATCGAGAACGGATTAAACAGAAGTATGTGACCGAAGAAGCGTTGACTTCATCACCGAAGCGGATAAGAGAAGTCGTTTTAGATATTGTCGAACACTACGAGGAGCATATTGAACCGAATGGATTTAAAGCACAAATCGTTACAGTTTCCCGTGAGGCGGCTGTTGCATATAAAGAGCTGCTGGATGAATTAAGTGATTATGAATCGGCCGTGATTATCTCCAGTGGTCATAATGACTCCGAGCGAATGAAACAATATGGACTTTCTCAAACAGAAGAGAAAGAAGTTATTCAGCGATTCAAAAAGCCATTACATGAGGACCCGCTCGCTTTCTTAATTGTGTGTGATAAATTGCTGACAGGATTTGATGCTCCTGTGGAACAAGTCATGTATTTGGACAAGCCGCTAAAAGAACATAATCTCTTACAGGCAATTGCGAGAACGAACAGAACCTATGATAAAAAGTCTTATGGTTTAATTGTGGATTACTATGGTGTCTCTCGTTTCTTGGAAGAAGCTTTAGGAATCTTTCATGAAGAAGATATTAAGGGAGCGATGCATCATGTCGACGAAGAAATCCCTAGATTAGAGAGCCGCCACCGAAAAGCAATGCGATTTTTTGATCACGTAGACAAAAAAGATTCTGATGCCTGTCTGAAAGTGCTTGAACCTGAAGATATTCGGAATTCATTTGATATGGCATTTAAAAAGTTCTCGGAAAGTATGGATATGATCATGCCGAGTCCTAAAGCCCAGCCGTATTTAGAGGATTTAAAGTGGTTAGGGAAGATTCGAAAACTTGCGAAGTCACGATATCATATCGACGAAGGAATGGATATTTCCGACTGTGGGGGGAAGGTTCGTCAATTAATCGAAGAATATATTTACGCATCTGAGCCAGAGATTTTATTTGAGCCGGTTAATATTCTGACAAGCAGATTCGATGAAAAACTAGATGAGATTAAAACACCAGAGGCGAAAGCTGCCGAAATGGAACATGCTATCAAGCATGAGATTCGAATCAAGTTAGATGAGAACCCAGTGAAATATACTTCACTGAAAGAGCGATTGGAAGAACTTATCGAGCAACGGAAATCACGCCAGCTAACGATTGAAGAATTGTTAGAAGAATATCAGGCAATCCGGCAAGAAATGATCAGCATGGAAGAAGAAAGCCAATCAATTGGACTTAAAGACCCACGACAGTTGCCATTCTATCAAACGTTGGAACATTATGTACCTGGGTCTGAACATGAAAGTATAAAAGACTTAACTGAAATCATCACTGAAATCATACAAGAAAATGCAGTTATAGATTGGACAGAAAAAGAAGATGTGAAGCGCGAAATGCGAAAGAAAGTCAAGCGACAACTACGCGCGAGCTCCATACCCAATCACATAGTTGAAAACGTCGCTAGAGAACTATTGGATTTAGGAGAAGTCCACTATAAATAACTTTATGTATGAAGAAGAGACATGACTTAAACTGAGTAAGTCATGTCTCTATTATTTTGTCCTTCTTTTAAACCGACACAATGCAACTCCACGCCATGCACTCTTAACCATTCTTTAGCTTCTTCATAATGAGGTAACGTTGCTTTAACTAATCGCCAAAACTTTTCATTGTGCTCAGGAATTTTTAAATGAACGAGTTCATGAACAACCACATAATCAATCACCCAAATAGGAGCCATCGTGATTCGCCAATTAATATAAATATCACCAATCGGTGTACATGTTCCCCAGCGTTTATGTTGCGTCCTCAACTGAAGTGAATTTGGTTCCACACCGAGAATGTCTTGATAGTAATCAGCACGTTCTAGAATCTTTTTGTGACCGTGTAGTCTATACCATTGGATTAATTTCTGTTCAAGGGTATGTTGAATTTGATCTTGATTCCATTGTTCTGGAACCCTCGCAATAAACCGCCCTTGTTTAAACTGAAAGTCGGCTCTTTGGACAGGTTGCTTCAAAACTTTCAAACGATAATTTCGTCCCAAGTATGGCAGCTTTTCACCACTGACGTACTCTTTCGGTTGAACGGACGTTTTTACTTCATTAAGTTCTTGGAGTTTTTGAGTAACCCAAGGCGCTTTTTTGTAAAGAATTTCAGTAAGTTGATCGTCACTTATATCCTTTGGAGTATATACCTCAACACCATTGACTAGTGTGACAGATACTTTGATATCTTTTCTATTTTGTTTGTAATGACAGTAGTGAATAGTTGTAGTTCCGTATTTTAGACTAGGCATTTATTAATCTACCTTCTTTCTATACTTATCTTAAACTGAATTAAAGTAAGCGGCAAATGTTATTGATTCCAGTGTAATTAATTAAGTCAGAAAAATAAGAAATTTGAATGAATATGTCAAATCAACTACTAATATATGGTATAATTTATGTAAATATATATTTAATTTTAATGGTTTTTGGGGGTGTTTCTTCAGTGATGGATAGAACTGATAGCTTTTCGGGTGCCATTACCAATAAAGTAGAGAAAACTTCATAAATAGTGAATTTGATTCTTATACATATTGTAATAACTACGTTTATAGCAATCGAATTGCTATAAACAGTGATTATAGAATCTGTAGATGGTGGAATCCAGCGATTGAAAATCAGGCGACGGATCGTGTCTATCGTATAGGTCAAGAAAAGGAAGTCTATGTATACTACCCGATTGCTTCAGCTGATGGCAATGGAACATCTGTTGAAGAAGTATTACATAATCTCTTGGTAGAGAAAAAGAAATTGGCAGAACACGTTATCGTACCAAGTAAAGAAGAAGACTTTAAACGAGAAGTTTTAGCAAAGATAGGTTTATCAAATTAATTGATAAGGATTGGAGGTAGATTTTTGTGGAGAATTATTTCTATGATTTCTTAAATCAAATTTCTGAAGAATTTACACGAACGCTAAGAGAATTGGAGAATGCCATTTATAATAGTCCGCGATCGATGTTAACACATAGCCGGACATTTATTGAGACGCTTCTCGAAAAAGTGATGATCCATGAAAATATGGAGAATGAACCTTATTTAACGATAATTGAGAGAATACAAGATTTAGATGAGAGTGGCTTATTAACAGACGAAGTGAAAAACTCACTACACGAAGTCAGGAAATTGGGGAATAAAGCAGCACATGATACACGACAATTTAGGTTTTCTGAATCATTAACTGCATGGGAACATATCTATATCATCGTAAAATGGTTTGTTGAAGTTTATGGCTCTCATGATATTGAGGTTCCAGAGTATGTGGATCCGGTAATGAGAAGAGATCACTCTTATGACTTAGAAGAGATGAATTTTCGCTTTCAAAAGATTGAGGAGCTGTTAAAGCAAGCGGTCCAAAACGAACAGCCAAAACAGGTATCAGTTGATTCGCATAATCTGAATGCAAAGAGTACAAATGATGCCGATAGTGAAACAGGAGGTCCTGTTGAGAAACAAGAAGTATCTCTTTCTGAAACCATGGATAAAGCGCCGGGTTTAATTCCTATAAGAACAATTTCTTATGGGAATGATGGCGTTGAGGTTCCTTATTTTCTTAGAGATACCTTCTTGTTGCCACAGAGATTTGAAAACTCAGAACGTTTCTTGGTCCGCTTAGGCGGTGTGGAAGAAGCAAGAATTATGAGCGAACTGCCTGAAAGACTAGATGGATTCCACAACCGAATCGTTCGTTATAATGAAACTCATTCAGAAGTATTTTTCTCAGAGTTAAAAAACTTCATAAATGAAGAAATTAGAAGAAGAAAACTAATGCAAAATCGACCAGGAGAATTGTTCTTATTCTACAAGTCAGAAGAAATAGTCGTAACAGAGGAACTAGGGAAGATTGAGATTAACAAAGAAAACTTTACAGGTATGCCAGGATTAATTGATCAACTCAATGAAGATGGGATTAAATTCGTGCGTGACTTACCGAAGGAACTTGTTATTCTGGGTAAGTATAAAGGCGTAGGAACAAGTAGAGTAGAAAGTTTCTTTAATCAATTAAAGGAGAAACAAGTCTCCAAAATAGAAGAACTGGTTTAATTACGAGGTAGGGAGAAAATCCCTGCCTCTTTCCTTATTGAAGTTAATACCCAAAACACTTAAACAAAAATAACCAGTTGTTATAAGAACATTTGTTCCTTGTTAGTTGAATTAATGCTATAATATTTATACCCCCTAGCAACCCTGGTTGTTATCGAGAAGAAGATTCTTTCTTCTGGAAAGGGGGTGTGTAGATATGGAAGTGTTGGTGTTTGTTACTGCGGTGATCAACTTTGTAGTCGCAGCCATAGAGCTGTCGATTGCAATACGTCACTCTAGTAACAATAAAAGAGACTCCCGCTCGGCAAAGCGAAAGTCTCAGTAACCCAACCGGGAAGGGAGAAATCCCTTCCCACTCCATATTCTACTCTTATTATAACTGCCTTATTCGAAAAAAACAAGACATACGGTATTGGGCAATATTTGATTGCAATCCGACTCTAGTAACGAAAACGAGACCCCCGCTCTACCAAGCGAAAGTCTCGCTACCACCCGGGAAGGGAGAAATCCCTTCCCACCCATATCTTACTCTTATTATAGCTTCCTTTTCGAATAAAACAAGAAATGAGGTTGGAAATATGCTTTGGACAGCATTTGTTCTTTCCATTCTTGCTCTGATTATGTCAACGATTGCATTACTTCTAATGAAGAAACTATGAACTTACCACCTTGCTTTTTGAATTGACCTTCCCATATTCAACTGTATGAATGATTCATCCTTCTCAGATACTCACAGAATAGATTCCTATTATTGAATAAAGTTTTTCGGGTGACTATGTATGATTGTCGTGTAAACGAATGAGCATTCAATCAGGATAAGGAGGAACTCCAGTGAATATAACAGTAGGGGATAAAATCAAATTTAAGCGAACTTTTACAGAAGCGGATGTAGAGTTATTTACGAAAGTTTCAATGGATGAAGGTGATCACCATACGACACCGGATGAACTTGGTCGACTTGTTGTTCAAGGATTGCTTACGGCTACGCTGCCGACAAAAGTCGGTGGGGATTACAATGTGCTTGCTAGGACAATGAATTTCGAATTTTTGAGACCTGTTTTTACAGATGACACGGTTGAGTGCGTCGTAACAATCGAGGAGCTTGAAAGAAGAGATGAAAAGCGGATATCGATTATGGCGTCATTTATTTGCACGAATCAAAAAGGTAAGCAAGTGCTAACCGGGAATTTTGCCGGGATTATTCTACAAGATGAAGAGGAGGTGGGAGATTAATGGAGAAAACAATACCGATCAAAAATCAAATGAATGGAATCTTTGTTCATGTAACTGATTTGAAGCGTTCAGCGCAATGGTATTCTGATTTGGTCGGCTTGTCGATCGATTTGGACCAGGTAAAATCCCCTGTATTTAATTTACCAGTGACCGGGACGACTTCGCTAACGTTGGATGACCACACATTTGACCCGAATTTCAAGCATCAAGTGACACCGAATCCGTTGTTTAATTTGTTTGCACCGAATATTGATGCTGCGTATCAATATGTTCGCGATAAAGATATTCCAGTCGTGCGAGAGATTGAGTGGGTCGGTAAAACAGCGTAGTTTAATATTGAAGATCCTGATGGAAATGTGATCATGATTTGTAATTGTTAGTTTTTCTGCAAACTCCATTTCAGACAAGGATAATTCCTTGTCTTTTTTAGTTTAAAAACGCTCGCAAAGCCATTTTTAGAAAGTGTTAGAAAATTCATTCTTTTCCGCTTTAATTAGTTGATAAATCGAGAGTAAACGATTAAATGTGTCCAAAAATAAAAAGATTTAAAAGTATATGTTTAACTATTTACTCAAACGTTTATATTTGGTAGTATATCCTTGTAAACAAAGAAATTTGAAGATTTTTAAGAAAGGAAGGGTGTTCGTTATGAATTTATCACTAGTAATTATCACTTTAGTCGTATTAGCGACTTTTATGATTATGGCTGCGGTTACAGATGCTGTTCAACATTTCCAGAACAGAAAAAACCGTCATATGATCGACCCACAGATTTCCAACCAAATGGATATGGAAGTTGGTCATAGATAATGAAACCACTTTAATAACAAGATGCGTAGACAAAGAATAAAACGCATCTTGTTTTTTTATGTAAAAAAACTACACTAAGTTATAAAAAATGATCGACGCCAATAAATAAAAAACCGGACGAACAGCTCGCCCGGAGTAGTATTATGAAGCTCTTTCAATTTGAGGATTTTCTTTTCTAACTTTGTTGTGACTGAATTGATCCCACAAGAATCCGAGTAAACCACCGACGAATGCGGGTACAACCCACCCTAAATCGAGTGATGCAAAAGGTAATACACTCATGAATGATGATAATGCTTCTACATGAAATCCAAGCATTTCAAGTCCGTTATAAATGCTGACGAATCCAGTGAACGCCATTGTACCTCGGTAAACTCCTCTCGAACCGCCAAAAAATCGGTCGATAAATGGTAATGTGACAAGGACGATTGTTAATGGATACAACATGACGAGGAATGGAATCGTCACTTCGATAATTTGATTCAGTCCGAGATTCGCAATTAGGAAACTAGCAAGTGTTACGAGAAAAACAACTCCACGGTAGCTCAGCTTCTCCGATAATTTTGAAATGTATTGACCACAAGCAATCGTCAAACCAACACACGTTGTAAAGCAAGCTAATGTAAAAATGAATCCGAGTAATATTTTTCCGTTATTACCTAACAAAAGAGTGACAGCGGTAGATAATACTTCCGATCCATTATCAAATGTTTCTTGACCTGCTACTTGAGTTCCCATAAATCCAATGCCGGTATAGACTAGTGCAAGTGCTGTACCAGCGATTAGTGCAGCTTTCACTGTATAGCTTCTTAACTGTTTATGTTCGGTAACTCCTTTTTGTTTGATTGCCGTTAAAATAACAATTCCGAATGCCATTGCCGCTAATGCATCCATCGTCGCATATCCATCAATGACTCCTTTGAAAAACGATGCCGTTTGATAGGTTTCATTCGGTGCTTCAAATGATTTATCCAACCGGAAAAAACCGATTAAAAATAATGTCACAATTGATATTAGCAATGTTGGTGTGATGACTTTCCCCATTAAATCCACAACTTTAGATGGATACAAACTCAATAAGAAAACGAAGAAAAAGAATAATGCTGTAAATCCGAGTAACAGCAATGATTGGCTAAAGGAGCTTCCTGCCATAAGCGGGTTAAAGCCCATCTCAAATGCGACGTTTGCGTTACGTGGTACGCCAAAGAATGGTCCAATCGACAAATAAATCAATAAGGTAAAAACAGCACCAAACCAAGGATGAACTCTGCTGCCAAGTTCATTCGCACCATTTTTAACCAATGCGATGGCAGATACGACTAGCAGAGGCAAGCCGACTCCTGTTACGATGAACCCAATCATTGCCGGCCAAAAGGAAGTGCCAGCCCCACTACCAAGAAATGGTGGAAAAATTAAATTTCCAGCCCCAAAAAACATTGAAAATAACATAAGTCCTACAAAAAACGTTTCTCTCTTTTTCATTCCACTCGCTCCTTTTCTGATGTTGTTTAAAAATACTTCCATGCCTAAGTGCGTTTCGTTTGATGATCGATGTACTACGGAGTAGGTAGAATTGATTGGAATGCTTTTTTCATTAATGCTTGAATAAAGAAGGAAAGCAATTCAATCTGAAGGAACAAAAAAAGCTCGTCCCTATAAATAGGGACGAGCTTATACTCGCGTTACCACCCAAATTCCACAATCATTATAATTGTGGCACTCGATCAACGTACTATCATACGCGTCCTATTGTAACGGCAGGAATTCCGGCAAATGCTTACTAAATGATGATTTCAGCATTGCATCTCAGAGATGATTTTCACTTGATCCGCTGACGTCCGCTTTCACCAATTGCGGACTCTCTGTAGTCTTTAGATTAACAAGCTACTATTCTCTTCATCGATTTTTGTTTTTAAACTTTTAAATAATTGATTAAATTCATTATATTGCTTTTAAATAAAATATCAAGTGTTTTATTGATTTTATTTTTAAATTTTAATTTTGGATGAATTTTCTTCTTAAGTTGTGTGAGCTAGTCTATGTGAATGTTGTATACTATGATGGTGAAAAGATTGGATACATAAGAAAGGAATATTTCAATTGAAAGAGGATTTAACGACAGGTTCGATCTATCGGAAGTTGTATATATTTGCATTGCCGCTTGTATTTACGAATCTACTACAAATGTCGATGCAGTTGACGGATAGTTTATGGGTTGGGAATCTACTTGGAAGTACGGCATTCGGAGCGATCACTATCGGTTTAACGGTCATGTCAATTGTCCTGGCATTTGTTTTAGGAAGCAACAATGCCATACTGACAATTTTCGCTCAATTAAGTGGAAAAAACGACCCGAAAGAAATTAAATCTTATTTAAGTTCTTCGGTTATTTTGTTAATGGGTCTTACGTTCATTGTTGCACTCGTTGGTTCGTTCGTGGTTGATCCGTTACTAGGATGGTTAAATACACCCGATTCGATTAAACCGATTGCTAAAGAATATTTACTCATTAACTTTTTCGGGATGTTTTTTCTTGTTGGCTATAACTTCGTCGCAACAGTACTTCGTGCATTCGGTGATAGCAAAACACCGCTTTATTTTATTTTGGTCGGGGCATTGTTGAATGTTGTCCTCGATCCCATTTTCATTAAAGTGTTAAACCTTGGTTTGGCTGGTGTGGCTTATGCGACGGTGATTGTATATATCGTTATTTTTCTCGTCAGCTTGTATTATGTAGGTCGAAAATATCAGACATTTAAGTTTCGATTTCAAAAGCCTCGTTGGGTGGAAGTGCGGACGATTTTACAATTAAGTATACCGTCAATTACCCAAATGATTGTCATTCATGCGGGATCGAATGTCATTTTATCGATTGTGAACAGTTTTGGTGAATCGACGGTTGCTGGGTTCGGTGCGGCTCAACGGTTGAATCAACTGATTCTACTGCCAGCATCGGCTCTCGGAACAGCAGTCAATACGATGGCTGCTCAAAACATAGGGGCAAAACAATGGAATCGTGTTTTCAAAACGACAAAAGTTGGGTTGATCTATAATGCGATTTTGATGGCTCTCGTCACGATCACCTTTTACATTTGGGCAGAGCCGCTTGTCCGTTTGTTTATTCAAGAGGAGGCTAGTGTCGCTTTCGGTACGTTATATGTTAAAACAATCGCATTCTTCTATCTATTTATCGGATTAAATTTTATTTTGAATGGTGTCGTCCGCGGTTCAGGAGCAATGTTCCAAGTGTTGATGTTAAACATTATATCCCTATGGGTATTACGTGTTCCATTAACTTATTTCTTTTCATCCATTTATGGACAAATTGGGATCCCACTTGGAATGGGTTCGAGCTTCTTTCTTAGCTGTCTATTCTCAATTGCTTATTACAAATGGGGAAATTGGCGGGAAAAGGAATTGTTCCGCTAGTTTGGTGAAGGCCGTTCGGATAGAATAACATCTCACTAATAAAAAGGTGAGATGTTTTTCCGTTTATCACTCTTTATAAAAATCAATTCAATTCCTTTGACCAACTCTGATCTGATTGACGCCTTCACCAAATTAGCTTTCACAAACGAACTCATTATAACTGATTGTGGCGTTGAGGGCTGGCGAGCCAACCGATTAGCACGTGCAACCGCCCGACAAGCGCGAGCAACCGCCCGACAAGCGTGTGGAACCGCCCAACAAGCGTGTGGAGCCGCCCGACAAGCGCGTGGAACCGCCCGACAAACGCGTGCAGCCGCCCGACAAGCGCGTGGAACCGCCCGACAAGCGCGTGGAACCGCCC
>NZ_JAHLZF010000014.1 GCF_018967645.1 Allobacillus halotolerans
CTCGTGCTGTTCCCGCAGGAGTCGTCACCTTCGCTCTTCACCATACAACAACTATGCACAATCTCTTTATTATCAACTCCACCAAACTTTAACAGAGCCTTTGATTTAAATTTCATTCTTTTAGACTGCCTACGTGGGGCGTCTAGCCCATTTATTCAGCGCCCATCGACCAACACGACAACTTGAACAATTGATTGCATTTTATATTTTATGTGTAATCAAATTTTTTTTGATGATAAATCTCATTCATTATTAAATACTTTCTACCTGTTTGTCAAACCGACTTTTCATTTTTTAGTTATTTTAATGAATTCGGAACTGATTTTTTCCACCAATCCAACAGATCTTGTGGTTGTGTGATTGGGATGGCTCCCTCCTGCAAAAGCTTAAGGCAACCTTTTGCTTCTGGCAAGAAAATTGAATCAGGAACAACAAAAACATCCTTTCCTTGCTCAAGTGCCTGATCTGCCGTAATCATTGTTCCACTGTGCTCGGTGGCTTCTATAATCAACGTAGCCTGGCTAAGTCCGCTAATAATACGATTTCTCTCAGGAAACTGCCAACGTTCTGGTTTCACATCCGGGGGATATTCGGTTAATAATAGCCCATTTCTCTCAATCGTACGGTACAATGAAGTATGTCTTTTCGGGTAAATATGATTGAATCCAAAAGCCAAAACAGCAATGGTTTTTCCTTTTTGATCGAGTGTCAGTTGGTGGCTCATTCCATCGATTCCATAAGCTAAACCACTGACAATCGTAACAGATTGTTCGATGAGTGGAGGAAGTAATACATTTATTTTATTTTTGGCAGTGGGAGAAGGTTTCCGGGAACCGATTACACTCAGATGATTTCCTTGGAGAAGTTTACGGTCGCCACGTGCATAGAGGATTAATGGGGGATCTGGAATGGATGCTAGAGTTTGTGGATAATCAGCATCGTAGATGGTTATCGGTTGTAATATGCTATATTGCCGTGCGGATAATTGTCGATAATGACGATTTCTGAGGAGTTCATAGACTGATTTAGCAGTAGAGGTTTCCAAATGAAGTGATTGACTGAGGTCTTGCCAATGGAGTGTAAGCAATCGTTCTAGTGAAGGGTCTGTCAGTAAGTAACTTTGTGCTTTTTTTCGGGTTATTTTTGGGTGAGATAACAAATGAAACAATTCAAACGAGGGATTTATTTGCATCGAACGATGTCTCCTTTGAGGGTAGATACTATTTTTTAAGGAAAAGTTAATTTGTAGTAGATGTCTATAAAACTTGGATAATTAAATGTGAGGGGCTTAGAGGATTATCTCGTAGAATAATAGTTGAGCCCAGACGATTCATCTGGACTCAAACTATAAGTTACTTAACGGTTTTACATTTTTCGGCAAGTCCTTTTTCTTCAAGAACTTTAATCATTGTTTCGCCAATATCTGCTGGTGTTTCAGCTACAGCAATTCCGCTTTCTTTCATGATGCGTTTTTTCTCATCTGCTGTACCTTTACCACCTGAGATGATTGCACCAGCGTGGCCCATACGTTTTCCTGGAGGAGCTGTTGCACCACCGATGAATCCGACAACTGGTTTCGTCATATTCGCTTTTATCCATTCAGCAGCTTCTTCTTCAGCTGTACCGCCGATTTCACCAATCATAACTACTGCCTCTGTATCCGGGTCTTCGTTGAATGCTTGTAGTACATCGATGAAGTCTGTTCCGTTAACTGGATCTCCACCGATACCAACAGCTGTAGATTGACCATAACCTTCCGTTGATAGCTGATGAACGGCTTCATAAGTCAATGTACCAGAGCGAGATACGACGCCGATGTGGCCTTTTTTGTGAATATAACCTGGCATGATACCGATTTTAGATTCATCTGGCGTGATCACACCTGGGCAGTTTGGTCCGACAAGACGTGTTTTCGAACCTTCCATCGCACGTTTAACTTTAACCATATCCAAAACAGGAATATGTTCAGTAATACAAATGACCAAATCCAATTCAGCATCTACGGCTTCAAGAATTGCATCCGCAGCGAATGGAGCTGGTACATAAATGACGGAAGCATTCGCTCCTGTCTCTTTCACAGCCTCTTCGACTGTATTGAAAACAGGTACGCCTTCTACTTCTTGTCCACCTTTACCTGGTGAAGTACCGCCGACAATTTTCGTTCCATATTCAAGCATTTGTTTCGTATGAAAAAGGGCTGTTGAGCCTGTGATCCCTTGAACAATAACTTTTGTATCTTTATTTACATATACGCTCATGTTCGACCGTCCTTTCTTATTTGACTAGAGATACAATTTTATTTGCACCATCAGCCATTGATTCTGCTGAAGTAATATTCAAACCGGATTCATCCAAAATTTTCTTCCCTTGATCGACGTTTGTACCTTCCAAACGAACGACAAGTGGCATTTCTAAACCAACTTGTTTGGTTGCTTCAACAACACCTTCAGCGATGACATCACATTTCATGATTCCACCGAAGATATTAACAAAAATTCCTTTTACATTTTGGTCAGATAAAATAATTTTGAATGCTTCAGTTACTTTCTCGGTTGTTGCGCCTCCCCCAACATCAAGGAAGTTAGCCGGTTCGCCGCCATAGTGCTTGATAATGTCCATTGTAGACATCGCAAGACCGGCACCGTTTACCATACAACCAATGTTTCCATCTAGTGCTACATAGCTCAAGTCATATTTGGAAGCTTCGATTTCTTTTTCATCTTCTTCATCCAAATCACGTAGCTCTTGAATATCCTTCTGACGGAATAATGCGTTGTCATCAAAGTTCAATTTCGCATCAAGCGCAATAACTTCGCCGTCACCAGTAGTTACCAGTGGGTTGATTTCTGCAATTGAACAATCTTTTTCGACAAATACTTTATAAAGGCTCATCATAAACTTAACAGCCTTACCAACGTATTCTTTCGGAATGTTCATATTGAAAGCAAGTCTTCTTGCTTGATAAGGGCTAAGACCAACAACTGGGTCAACAACCTCTTTGAAAATTTTCTCTGGCGTTTCAGCTGCCACTTCTTCAATTTCCGTTCCGCCTTCTTCCGATCCCATCATAACGACACTGGAAGTAGCACGGTCAAGGACAACACCTAGATAGTATTCATTCTTGATGTCGCATCCTTCTTCGATCAATAAACGTTTAACTTCTTTACCTTCAGGGCCTGTTTGGTGTGTCACCAATGTTTTGCCTAGGATTTCTTCAGCGTATTGCTTCACTTCATCCATATTTTTGGCAATCTTGACACCGCCGGCTTTCCCGCGTCCACCTGCGTGGATTTGTGCTTTAACAACTTTTACATCTGTAGTCAATTCTTTTGCAGCTTCAACTGCTTCATCAACAGAAAAAGCTACTTTACTATTTGGAACTGCCACATTGTACGCGCGGAAAATTTCTTTCGCTTGATACTCATGAATGTTCATGTTACATCCTCCCATCGATAATATCTCTAGCTATAAGAAAACCATGCTGGTCTTATTATACATAAAAATTGTATCATTCAAAAGAACAATCGCCAAATTACACGGTTTTTGTCATTTTTTGATCTACTCGATAAATATAAGCGAATACTTCGGCTACGGCTTGGTATAATTCTTCAGGTATTTTTTCATTAATATTTAAGTGACTCATTAACTCAATTAAAGCAGGATCCTCGTGCACAGGAACATTTTCAGTAGCTGCTCGCTCTAGGATTTCTTCTGCTAATAAACCTTGACCTTTCGCAATGACTTTTGGAGCGGCTTCCACTTCTTCATCATAACGAAGCGCTATAGCTGCTTTTCGGTTCGGCATAAATTTTTTCATGCTTTAAAATCAATCCCTTCACCTTGTTTTAACGGGTACGGAAAAGGATCGACGGGCCGCTTATTGGAATCTTCTCGTAATTTTTTTAAATGAAGTCCAGTGAACTGATAATTGATCCCTTGCAAACCAGCTTTCAAATCCTGTTCGTAAAGATGTACGAGAGAACGAACGGATTTGGGGTCTTGATGATAGATGGTTACGTCAACCATTCGATTCATCACTTGCATATCAACAACGATATTACTTAGACGCGGAAGATCCAAATAAAACATGATCCGACATTGTTCTGGATGGATTGTGCCATCTGTTTGTTTTTTTCCTTCAAAATCCATCCAAAGATCTTCATTCAGGCCGAGCATTTCCTTTGGAAGTTGTGCGCTAAACTGGATAAAGTCGCGACTCGATTCCATCGATAAATGCATCGCTTGGATCGTTTGCTGAATTTGTTGCGCTGCTGCTTGAATAGATGTTGAAGTTGACTGACTTTGAACCTGTTGAAGTTGCGATAAAATACTCGGTAAATTATTAAACTTTCCTTTTCCACTTTCCACTTGGGTTAATTCCATAAAGCTTAATAGTTTTGCCATGACTGCTGTTGTACTTTCGCTTGGTGGCTGAGTCAAACCTCTAAAAAATAAAAGCACACGACGTTGTTCTCCGGCCGTTTGAAGTTGCTGTAGATGGGTCAATGATTCGATCAACTGAGTTCCGTTTGTCGTATGTAAAAATCCTGCAATGTCAGTAGGCCTCTGTTGAATAGAGTTTGTTAATTGGTCTAACATCGTTTGCTGCATAGGTAATTGCTTTTTTATATTGGTCAACAAGGATCCTTGTAGTAAACTCTTTAATTTTTGATGTTGTTCTTTCGTGATTGTTGAGTGGCTTTGAATTGATTGCATGATATCCAAAACGGTTTGAAGGCTTCTTCTGGAATTACCTAATTGCTGGTTCGCCAGCTGCTGAATACTTGTAGAGATTTTTTCACCTGTTATTGAAAAAGGAACTGAATGGAGTTGGCCATTCATCATTTGATTGCCAGACGGTTGAAAACGGTCCGACTGAGAAGCTGCCCAGGCCCGAATATGTGCTGACCATTCAGCATAACTGATTTGACTTGGGATGACTCCAGCTTTTTGGAAAAGTTGAAAGGTCGTCTGCGATCCACTTCCAACTTCTCTTAATGCTTGAAACATGAATGTATGGAGTATTTGATTGGATGACCGCTCTCCTTGAAATAATTGTAGTGAGGAAGCCAGTTGTATTTGATTAACTGTCTGTTGCTTACTTGCCATCATTTGATTTTCCAATTGCTGAATAACTTGATTGATCGATATCGGTTGATTCAAACGCTTGGATAAAGACTGGTAGACTTGCTCAGTCATCGGCATGTTACGAAGCAACATTTCTGAAAGAATCGTCGTACGCGTTGAAAGGGCATCCTCTTTTCCCAATGCAAATAACTGTCCAAGAGCTTCCTTCGACAGTGGGATTTGTTGTTTCATCAACCCTTGCAATAAGGCTTGGTTAGCCTTTGTCAGCTTTAAACCGAGCGCTTGCATGATGACGTTCATACGTTCACCCGGATCATTTACCGGTTTTTGCGATAGAACTTTCATTTTAACAGCGGGAGACGTTTCCATGACTTGCATCAAATATTTTTGGTTGGCATGAAGTTCTGTATCAATTTGGCCAACGATTTGCTTCCCGCTCATTTGCATAAGGGCACGGTTTTCAGGTAAAAACTTAATGACTCGTGCAGGTAGTATTTGTCCAGTCCGAACGGCCAGTTTTGAAGCATCCGTCCGTGACAAACGGATGGATTGAAAAAGTTGATTAATTGGTTTCGGTTGCATCACTTTTCCTCCATTAGACAAATTGGTTTACTGGGGCAAAGCTTTTCCGATGATAGGGAGTTGAACCGAGTGTTTTCAACGCCTCCAAATGTTCTTTCGTTCCATAGCCCATATGTTTTTCAAATCCGTAACCCGGATAATCACAAGCGATGTCTTTCATCATCCGATCTCTCGTGACTTTTGCCACCACACTCGCTGCGGCGATTGAGATGCTTTTGGCATCACCTTTAATGATTGAGGTTTGTTCATAATCAACTTCAGGTAGTTTCATAGCGTCAATTAACAGGTGTTCCGGTTGAATGAGTAAGTCATGGACTGCCCGCTTCATGGCTTCCAATGATGCTTGGTGTATATTCATCAAATCGATTTCCGTCGGGCTTACTATGCCGAGCCCTACCGCAATAGCCTGATCCGTAATCAACTCAAAAAAAGACTCTCGTTTCTTTTCACTTAGTTTTTTGGAGTCCGTCAAACCGGGTAAATAAAAGTCCTCAGGTAAAATAACGGCTGCCGCAACGACCGGACCGGCAATTGGACCACGTCCCACTTCATCAATACCAGCGATTAACTGTACACCTTCTGATTTCAACTTATTTTCATATTGCATCATTTCGAAAAAAGCTTCTTTCAACGCTTGTTCTTTCATTTGTTTTTTTTCAAATTGCTCAAGAAGCTTTTGCACGCCGACACGTTCGTCATTTTTGATATGAATCAGCCATTCTTCAGATACATGGTCACTGAATAGCTTTTCTTTAATCATTGTAATGGTTTCTTTTGTTTCTTTCATCGTTTCACCTACTACTGAATTCTTGTTGGTTATATCGGTCAGTCTGTTACTTTGTTTATACGTGGAGTCGGTCCATCGTAATTCTTCCAAGCTTACCGGAACGAAAATCACGTAAAATTACATCTGACGTTTTTTCATAATCGACAACACCGCCAGCTTGGAGGCACCCTCTTTTCTTACCGATAACATCAAACCATGTGATGACATCTTCCTCGGTTAAATCCAGTCCGTACCTCTCTTCAAGTAATGTTGGATAGTGTTCTTTTAAAAACTTGAGAAGATAAATAACGACCTCATCCAAGTGAAGGATCGTGTCTTTAATTGATCCAGTCGTTGCTAGTTTATAGCCGACTTCTTCCTCTTCGAATTTCGGCCATAAAATACCTGGTGTATCCAATAGTTCAAATTTTCCACGAATTTTAATCCATTGCTGTTTTTTTGTTACACCGGGCTTATCACCGACTTCAGCTCTTTTTTTATTGGCTAACCGGTTTATTAGTGTTGATTTACCAACGTTCGGGATTCCGATAATCATTGCCCGGATAGCTCGCGGTTGTACCCCTTTACTGGCACGTTTATCGTTCACACCTTGACCTAACTCTTTCGCTTTATGGATGAGCCTCTCAATATCTTTTTTCTGGTTAACATCAACGGAAAGTGCTATATTGCCTTCCTCTTCAAAATGATTGACCCATTGCTCTGTTACTTGCGGATCAGCTAAATCACTTTTCATAAGAACAATCAGTTTTTGTTTTTCTCCCAAAATTTCTTGAAGCATTGGATTCTGGGAAGAAACCGGCGTTCTAGCGTCGACTAACTCGATAACAAAGTCAACAAGTTTTAATTTCTCTTGTACTTCTCTTTTTGCCTTGGCCATATGACCTGGATACCATTGGATTTGCATTGTTCCACCTGCCTATCTCCTCATAACTCTTACTTTCTTCATTATAAGGAATTTCAGGGCGTTTGCCTAACTATATTAGTAATTATAGGGTTCGTGTATAATAGATAAATAATTTATTCTTTTCAAAATATAACTAAAGAAAGCGGTGTTTGAGTTGTACCAACTATATTATCGTACATATCAAATGGCCTTGCGCTCGGTCTCAAAGTTCCTTCCTTGGAGAGAGCCAAAAGTCTTCTCTGGATACAATAGTATCAATCAACTTGTTCCTTTTCTGGTTGAAAATGATTTGCATCGTTTATTAGTGGTAACGGATAAAGGGATCTCAAAAATAGGATTAATGAGTAATTTACTCGAACAAATGAAAGACAAACAAATCGCTGCCTTTATCTATGACGATACGGTACCTAATCCAACGATCACCAATATCGAAGAATCATACACGATGTATAAGGAAAATCAATGCCAAGCCATAATAGCATTTGGGGGTGGATCGCCAATTGATTGTGCGAAAGCCGTTTTGGCAAAATTGGCAAAGCCTAATCAATCAATTGCCAACATGCGAGGTTTAATGAAAATTCGAAAGAGGGAAAGCTTTCTCATAGCTGTACCAACAACTGCCGGAACAGGAAGTGAAGCAACGTTAGCTGCAGTCATTTCAGATCCTTCTAATCAAGAGAAATATCCATTAATGGACCCAGTCTTAATACCGGATGTTGCTGTATTAGATCCACTGTTAACGAAGAATTTACCACCACATTTAACAGCCACTACAGGGATGGATGCTTTGACACATGCCATCGAAGTTTATATCGGAAACAATATGACAAATGAAACACGCGAAGCCAGCAGAAAAGCAATTCAACTAGTTTTTGAAAATATATATATTGCTTATAAGGATGGCAGTAACCTTGAAGCAAGAAAGAATATGCTCGAAGCCTCGTACTTAGCGGGTTTTGCTTTCACTCGGTCTTATGTAGGTAACGTTCATGCGATTGCCCATACGCTAGGCGCATTTTACAATACACCTCATGGGCTAGCGAATGCGATTATCCTGCCACATGTGTTACAATATTATAGAGAAATAGTTTATGAACGACTCGCTGAACTTTCGGACTTAATAAAAGTAAGCGAGCAAACTGAACCAATCGACGAAAAAGCGAATCGCTTTATTAAAGAAATTAAACGCTTGAATCAGCGAATGGAACTTCCTGATCATCTTCCAGAAATCAGGGATGAAGATTTACCGCAAATGATTGCCCGTGCCCACCGGGAAGCAAACCCTTTATATCCTGTGCCTAAAGTCTTTACGAAAAAGGATTTTGAGCAGGTTTATAAAATGATTCGTGGGTAGCAAAGAAAGGAATGGTTCATCATGGACGCAACACACACCTATACGAAAAAAGAAGAAGTGGTCAATGCGATCACCCATGGGATCGGCGTCTTACTCAGTGTTGCTGCGCTGGTCCTATTGGTTGTCTATGCAGCGATGAATGGAACAGCTTGGCATGTCGTCACATTTTCAATTTTTGGAGCGTCAGCAATCGTTCTGTACACATCGTCAACATTGCTACACAGTTTAAGACCCGGACGTGTTAAAAATGTCTTTGAAATTTTAGATCACTCGTCCATTTATTTCTTTATTGCCGGAACGTACACCCCTTTTGTATTAATTGCTGTAAAAGGTGGTCTCGGCTGGACGCTGTTCGGAATTGTTTGGGGTCTTGCAATTGCAGGGACTGTCTTTAAATTATTTTTCGTTAAAAAATTCCTGCATGTTTCTACTTTGCTTTATATTTTGATGGGTTGGCTCATCGTTTTAGCATGGAGTCCACTTTCAACTTATATGACGACAGGTGGAATGCAGTTACTTGTCGCTGGAGGAATTCTTTATACAGTCGGTGCTGTATTCTATGTGTGGAGAGGTTTTAAATACCATCATGCTTTATGGCATTTATTCGTCCTAGCTGGATCGATTACACACTTCTTTTCAGTGGCAACTTTAGTTTAATTTTGAGATTTACGAAACCCCTCAGTTAGATGACTCGTTTCATTCGTCTCTAACTGGGGGTTTTTGTGTTAATTCATCTATTTTTTCATGTGCGATTGATCGTTTGATTGAGCGCTGGGTCTTCAAGTAAACCATGTTTCTTTTTAAAACGGTTTAAAATTCGTGTCCAACTCATACTAAACAAACTAATAAAGACGATATTGGATATAGCATGGGCTAGATCATGATAAAAACTGGACACATAAATGCCCACAAGGAATTCCCACGTGAAGTTTTGCATATTGCTGAAAACAATCCATAGATTCATCATCCAACCAAATATAAAACCCCAAATAAAACCGAAAGTATTCAAAACCCATAAATTACCCATGCCCGCAAATTGTCTTAATAATCCAGCACTCATTCCCATCGTTCCCCAAGCAAACATTTGCCACGGAGTCCATGGGCCTTGTCCTAAAAAAATATTTGAAACGAGTGCTGCCAAGGCACCAACCAAAAAACCTGATTCTGCCCCAAAAACCAATCCAACGGTTATAATTACGAATGAAGTCGGTTGAACACTTGGAAGGCCAGCAAAGGGTACACGTGCTACTGCGCCAATCGCTGCCAACAATGCTAAGATGACGATTTCCCTTGTTTTCACAGTTTTGATTTCAAAACGAATAAAAAACAACATCATAATCCCGCCAATTATACCCAAGCTCAATAGTAGATAATTATGGTAGTTAAACACGGCATACATGACGATCAGCATTATAAAAACCGTAGCGGTTGCAATAATTAGGCTAGCTCGCGCTCTTGCCATGAATGCACCGCCTCCTCTAACGTCAGTACTTCCGGAAATTGACTATTTTGTGTAACTCGATTGATTGATGTTGTATAAAAATAGTTGCCTTTGAAAAACGAATGGGGTGGTGCTTCAGCCGTAATTTTCCCATCAAATATCATGGCACATTTCGTTGCAATTCTCGCCGTAAATTCAATATCATGAGTCACCATCAAAATGGTCAGACCTTCAGAATGCAATCGTCGAAGAATTGATTGAAGTTTAATTTTCGAAATGGGATCCAACCCTTTCGTCGGTTCATCCATCAATAAAATGGTCGGCTTCGTTAACAACATACATGCTAAAGCTGCCTTCTGAATCTCACCACCAGAGCAATCGTATGGGTGTCGATTCCGTAGATGCTCGATTCCGAATGTATTTAGCAATGAATCTATTTGTTGTTCAGAATCTTGAATCTCGTGCTGCTCGGTAATTAATAGCATTTCTTTTTCAATTGAATCTTGGATGAAGAACGTATGTGGTTGCTGCGATAAATAGGCAATATTTTGATGAACCCGGTTTACTGACTTATTTGTTAACTTGCGACCAAATCGCTTAACGATGCCTCGCTGAGGTTTGAGCAGACCTAGACAAGTTTTCAACAACGTTGTTTTTCCAGAACCGTTCCCTCCCATGACCGCATAAAAATCACCTTTTTTTAATGAAAGAGATAACTTGGACAAGACCATCGAAGAACTCTTTTCATACTGATAGTAAACATCCTTCAACTCAATGATTGGCTTCGGATTCTCAGTTGATTTTCCGTTTTCTTTTTTGATCATTTGATCCATTGCAGGTAGTGAAGCAAGCCATGCTTTACCTTCATTTACATTCAGAGGAATTTGATTAACTGTTGGTGAATGTTCCATTTCTAAATACATTTGTGAAATCGCAGGAATATATGGTAAGAAAGAAGTATCTTGTTGTTTAAAAACCTGATGAATGACTTCCCGACTCTTCCCATCATAAGCGATCTTCCCTTCTTGCATGAACACAATTCGATCAGCCTTATCAAAAAGCTCCTCAAGTCGATGTTCGACGACAATAACAGTTATGCCAAGCTCCTTGCTTAACCGTTCGAGCATAACCAACAAATCCTTGGCAGCTACAGGATCAAGTTGAGAAGTAGGTTCATCTAAAAGTAACAATTTCGGTTTCAATAAGAGGGCTGACAACAAATTCAATTGTTGTTTTTGCCCACCGGATAACGTTGTAGTTTTTTGGTTCAGAAGATGTTCTACACTGAAGGTATGGACCATTTCCGCCAGCCGTAGTCGCATATCGATTGGTGAATATCCTAAATTCTCCATGCCAAAAACAAGTTCTTGCATGACGTCATCCATAATGATCTGATTTTCTGGATCTTGTAAGACAAGACCAATTTCCTCCATTAAAACTCTCTCTTCCCATTCATCTAAGGATTTACCGAAGTAAGATATATCACCCGAAGGCGAGCCATGCGGAGCAATTTCTCTTTTCAGCAAATGAAGGAGAGTAGATTTTCCACATCCGCTTGGTCCACCAACGACGACAAACTCTCCCTGCTTTAAACGTAAATTAACACCATCCAAAGCATAGCTGGCTGACTCTGGATATTGAAAAGACAACCCGTTTACATTAATCATTTCCATCTTAATTTTTCTCTCCCTTCAGTAATGAGTGGAAAGGACGTTAAAATAAGCATACAGAAAAAAACAACCCAATCGAACTGAAAAAACTGCCATGGGCCTAGTTCTGGATAAATAATCATCTGGCCATATCCTAATTTGCCCCCATAAAAGCAAACCACCATTAAACTTGCTAATACAAACAACCAAAACCAATCACGTTTCTCCATATAGTAAGGCGTGTAGGAACTTTTTTTACCTTCACTTCCATAGCCTCTCGCTTTCATTGAATTCGACACATGAACCGCTTCCTCAAGCGACCACGTCAAAAGAATTTGAATTCTCAGCATCCCGCTTCTGACTCTTGTTTTAAGACTCCCAACAGTCATACTCATTCCTCGTAGACGTTGAACATCTCCAATTTCATCGAGACGTCTTTTCATCAATGGAACAAACCGAATTGCCATCATGATCATTAAAGCAATACGAGGAAGAAATTTTGAAAAAATATATAAAAATCGGTTACCGTTTAATATGATATTGAACGATATGAAGATCACTAAAATGATCGCAATAAATAATGCCATCGTTATTCCATACATAAAGGCTTCTACTGTCACTTGCTTTCCTCGAAAATAAAAAAGAATAGTCGTCCCTCGTGACACCAAAAATGGATTGATTAGGATAATTAGAGTACTCATGATCGACAGTGTAGGCAACCATTTCCGTAAGTCTTTACCACCATCATGAGATATATTGACGAAGATTAGTAACAATAAAATGGTCACTAGAAAGATTGGATGATTGAAATACATTGCTAATATCAACATACAAATATAATAAAAAAACTGAACATATGGATGGTAACTGCGAAAACCATTATCGATTTCTCATCACACGCTTTCTATGTAAATATCGATATGCATTCCAGTAAAAAAACACTTCCCTGTTACAGGGAGGCAAAGGAGCCCGCTTTGCATTCTAAGAGGGCTCCTCTAAAACTTCCCTGAGTTCAAAATACGTGGTTGTATTATCTGATTTTGTATAGCGCTTTACAAAATGCATAATTTCATTCCGCTATCTTCTGAAGGGTTTTAAGTCTGCCCCCAAATCCTGGCCTAAGTTCGTTGTGTACAACCATTCCACTCGATCTCCTGGTCGTAATGGCACTACACCAGCTCCTCGGTCTGGAAATATTCCATTGACTCGATACATCCAGCCGCTTCCTGAGCCACGGTCAAATTCATAAACGTTTGCTATACCTTCAACATAAGCTGTTGCACCTTGACCGCCTCGATAATCCATCTGAATTTTATGTGCCTTTGTTATTTTAATCAACGCATCGAGTACGGTGAATCCATCTTTAATTTCCATTTCTGTAGGTGGTAATGGCACCTCGCTATCTGAGATGACAATCGAATGGACAATCGTTTGCCCCTTTTTCGTACTTTCTTCTGAAGGCGGATTATCCTTCTTTTGATCCTCTTGATTGCTTTCGGATGGTTCCGATGGTTGATTGGCTTGATCTTCTTCTTCATTTTTAGAAGGTTGAGAAGAGGATGATGATTTTTCTTTCGGTTGCTTCTTCTCTTCTTTTGATTCTGATTTTTGTTTGTCTGATTGGTTGCTTTTTGTTGATTTTGATTCACTCTTGGTTTTTTCCTTTGATGCTAGAGTAGTTGTGTCATCTGGTTGATCTTGATGAGCAACTTCGTCTTCGGACGGCAAATCTGATTGACCTGATTCTTTTCTCTCGGTCTCATTTGCCACTTCTGTTGATTCGTCTGGGTCTGGCTCATTATTCTCTTCCGATGAACCATCCGAATTCGTTTCTTTTCCAATGCTTGATTTGTTTAAACTTGTTCCGATATCATCATCCAATTTTTCATGAAATGTACCTCCTCTTACTTCAGATTGCTCCTCAGCTTCCTTTAGCTCATTTGCTTCTTCTTTGGATAATGGTGCAGATCCGCAAGCAGCCAATAAAAACAACAATACAAGTGAAATTGGGATGAAGAGACGCTTATACGTAAATTGCATAGTATCCTTCCTTTTACCCGTGCTATTTATGGTTCTTTTTACGGTAATATAAGATGAAAAATGCACCTATAACAATGAACAGTGCAAATACCAGCCAATAGCCATACGTCGTGTTTTCTGACTCCGTCTGCTTTTGTCCGCTACTTTCTTGTGAACGGACATCCGTTTCTTCTGATTCTTCATTTGATTGACTGGCAACAGAAGTATCTGTCTCATCATTTTCATTTGAATTCTTGGCGGAAGATTCTTTTTGTTCTTCTTTTTTAGATTGACGATCGTTTTCATTCGAATTTTTTATCGCAGATTCTTCTTGTTCATTTTTTTCAGATACTTCGTGAGCAGCAATAACTCGAACTGATTGCTCTTTATCTTGCTTAGTACTTCCATAATTTTCATTTAAACTGACGTGTCTTTGACTCTTTTCATCATTTGTTCTAGCATTGTCTGTTTGGTCTTCTACCTCAGTTGGATTTGTTGTTAGATCCTCTTGTGAGTTATTTTCTTTTGATAGATTATTTACAATCATCTGAGTTGGCTTTTCAAGATTATGACCTGTACCATCAAACACACCATAAATGCTAAAATGATTCGTTTGGAAAGAGATTGTTCGAGTTTTTGAATCATATTTTCCTGAATCAATATGCTCCCATTCATTCGTTTGTTCATTATAATAATAAGCCTGCGGATTCTGCGCTTCTTGTTGATTGACTTGGAGTGTTAACGTAATTTCATTGGTGCCGAAATCGCTGACTTTAGCATCACCCGCCATCAACGTAAAATCATAAACGGAACCTACTGCGTAGCTTGCAGAATATTTTTCCAATTGAATCGTTACTGGTGCACCATTTGATTGCTTGGCTAATTGACCCAGAATCTCCGTTGGGATGTGTACGGCTGCGTCTTCTTTGTTAATTCTTAAATCATTTTTACCTTTAATCAATGTATCAATTACTGTTTTCTCTAATTCTACTGCTAATTGATTTTGAACCTTTGCATTTTCAGGTTGGACCTCGACCACACTATCTTTGACGTTTTTTAAATCATCAATTCTTATCGTTGTTTCCATCTTTTTGTTTGCTTTCGTTGTTGACTTAACTTCGATTTTAATTTCTTTTTTAGATGAATCTTCCTTTTGTTCTTTTTCATCAGTGTCTTCGTCTGAACCTTCCTCATTATCTTTTAGTGGAGGCTCTTCCTCGTTATCTCCTTCACTTGGAGATTCTTCTTCATCATCTTTTATAGGAGGTTTTTCCTCACTATCATCTTCACTTGGAGGTTCTTCTTCGTTACCTTCTTCGCTATCGCCAAAATGATAAAGTGACTTTTTTCCTTTTAAAAAGTAATCATACGCTACCAATGCTTGGAAAGCTTGTTCGGTAGCCATTGCATTTGATACAACTTCTCCTTGAGTGTGTTTAAATCCACCATCTTCATTTTGATAAGATAATAGATGTGAAATTAAGCTATTTTCATTTTTTACAAACTCTTCATTCGTTGGATCAATTCCATTCGCTGATAAACCGATAATAACTTGTGAAGCAGCTTCACTTGTAATTCCTCCTACAAAACTTCCGCCATCAAAACCTCCGTCCTCAGTTTGAATATCTGATAGCCAGTTAACTGCGGAATCTATCGACTTTCGGACTTCTTCCTGGTCATTATATGGACTTAACCCTATTAAAGCCATTGCCGTTATATCAATGCTCGGCGATTCGAAATTTGTATTTAAATGCCAACTGCCATTTTCATTTTGGTTATTTAATAACTCCTTAATTAGTTTTTGTCTCGTCCATTTAGCATCATTTGGAACTTCAAAATTTTGCGTGTCTAAAGCAATTAAAGCAAATATCGGACCGTTATTCCCTTGGAAAGTCATTGTATCAAACCCACCACGACGTTCAGGGCTGTTATAAATTAGCTCAATAAGGTTTTTTCCTTCAATCTCAACTTGTAACGGGTTGATTCCGACAGCCACAGCAGCAATTACCAATCGCTCGATATCAGTTATTTTGATACGGCCATTTTCTAACCCTTTAACCACTTGGTTTTCTAAATGTTCATAAAAAAACGTGTCGGTATAATCATTGGGAACTTGCTTACCGGCTTGAGCTAATCCGATAGCTTCCCATTCACTAATGACTCCCTTATTTAAAATAAAATTACTAGCCGCATCTATTGCTTGTTCAATTTCATTCTCTGTAATTTCAGTAGAACCCAAATTTTCTACACTTTCAGCAGACGCTGTGTTAATACCAATAGAAATAATGAGCACAAACGAAATCACTAAATGTGATATAAAACTAAAAATTCTTTGCATTAATTACCCTCCTAGTTAGTAAAATCTATTAAATAAACCTATTTGAACATAAAAAAACATCTCTAACGAGTAGAGATGTTCAGTGGGCATTCTATCACTATGGTACATTTATGTATTTCAGAATTAGCATAGTCGTCGCCACACCTCCCTATCCTCGTAGGTTGAATGGTGCAAAAAACAGGCAGGTCTCCTGGCTTATGGTCGTCATTTTCTAAATCCTTCCCATCATAAGACAGTGGAATGTTTTAGAAAACTCGCAATATACAGTGGCGGGACCGCGCCGGATTTCCACCGGCTTCCCTTTTAATGATTGATTAAAAAAATTTAATCGAATCAACCTGTTTTTACCTATTCAATTGTCTATAGTCTATATCTTTCGTCAACAAACGTCAAACTTATTTTAATTATCAGCATTTTTTTATGTATAAATACAAAATGAAAGACAAAATAAAAAAAGCTGTTCTGAGTACAATAATTTGACTCAGAACAGCTTCTTATTTTTTCATTAGCGTCTTTCTTTAATTCTTGCTGCTTTACCACGAAGGTTACGTAGGTAATAAAGTTTCGCACGACGAACTTTACCTTTACGAGCAACGTCGATTTTAGCAACACGCGGAGAATGTACAGGGAATGTACGCTCAACACCTACACCATAAGAAATCTTACGGACAGTGAATGTTTCGCTAATTCCACCACCACGTCTTCTAATTACGACACCTTCAAAAACCTGAATACGCTCACGGCTACCTTCGACAACTTTTACGTGAACTTTCACTGTGTCTCCAGCTCTGAATTCAGGCAAGTCTGTACGCAGCTGATCTTGAGCAACTTGGTTAAGAATTTCTTGCATTCTGCTCACTCCTTCCAACAAAATGCTCTTACTTTCTAAGAAGTAGCGGAACATTGTTATCACGCTTAACGAACTTAAGCACATCAATTAATATATCATACCGCACTAATAGATGCAATGAAAATTCCGTACTACTTTTCGTCGATTATTTGTGTCAAAAACTTTTGTTGTTTATCCGTTAAGCCTGCTTTGTCAATTAAATCCGGCCGCCGTTCATATGTTCGCTTAAGCGATTCATATTCACGCCAATCCTCGATTTTTTGATGGTGCCCAGACAAAAGGACGTCCGGCACACGGTGACCTCGAAAATCACTCGGTCGTGTATAATGTGGATGTTCCAATAGATTGGTGGAAAATGAATCTTGCTTCGCAGACTCATCATTCCCTAACACACCTGGCAAGAGTCTCACAACACTATCTGTAACGACCATGGCGCCAAGTTCTCCACCCGTCAATACATAGTCACCGATGGATATTTCATCGGTAACAAGATGTTCGCGAATTCGTTCATCATATCCTTCATAATGACCACAAATAACGATTAAGTGTTCCTCTTTGGCTAGCTCTTCAGCCTTTTTTTGGGTGAATGTCTCTCCTTGAGGACACATCAATAAAATTCTTGGTGTTGTCTTAGATTGTTCGGTTAAGCTTTCAACAGCATCAAAGATCGGTTGCGGACTTAATACCATTCCAGCTCCGCCACCATATGGATAATCATCCACTTTTCGATGTTTACTCTCTGTATAATCTCTAAAGTCAACCAGGCTATAATCAAAGTGTCCTGCTTCATGTGCTCTTTTGAGAATAGAGGAGTTCATCACGCCAGAAAACATTTCCGGAAACAACGTCAATAGATCGATTTTCATTCGGATAGCAGTCCTTCCATATTCTCAATGATAATTTTTTTATCCTTCACATTTACTTGTTTAACGATTTGCTCAATATAAGGAATTAAAGCATCCCGTAGACCATGCCGCTGGACCACCCATACATCATTGGCACCTGGTGAAAGTATTTCTTTAACATGGCCTATATACGTATCATCTGTCAGGTATACTTCACAACCGATGATTTCATGGTAGTAAAATTCATCATCGTCCAAGTCATGTTGATCCTCGGCAGCTACCTTTAAATATCCACCTTTCATCCACTCAACATCATTGATGGAATCCCTATCCTCAAAGGTCAATAAATCGAATTGTTTATGCTTCCGATGCGAATGAACGGTTAATACGACCGGCTCGCTTTGTTGATCATTGAAAAAGTATAGCGTATGACCAGGGGCGAAACGTTCGTCGAAATCTGTGGTTGAAATAATCCGGACTTCACCTCTAACACCATGGGTATTGACGACTTTTCCGACATTAAAATAGTTTTCTTTCATGCAAATCACCTATTGATTTTCTCTATTATTCCGTCTTTAATGACGATTTCTCGATTACCAGCAATATCATCCCATGAATCCCCGACTGATAGTTCAATAATCTCCTCAACTTCACCTTCAACAATCTCACTACCGATTGGCAATATTTCCAACTGCTCTAATTGGTATTTGCACCATTCAATCGAGCGTTTTCTGCGTTCCTCTTCTTGATTAAAACGCTTTTCCACTTGATTTGCTGGGAATCTTTTTTGATGAAGCATTTTCTTTTTTTCAAAATGAAGTTGATCAAGTTCAGTCTGATGCTTGGACTTTCTATTTTCAAACTTCTGTTGTAGAGCTTCTTTACTCTGCGGTGTGATGACTTGCTTGATTTTCGTTTTTCTTAAAATTTTCACGACATCCACCTCGAAAGCGTGTCTTAAAAAAACGTAAAAGTGAAAAAAGGGAAAGGTTTATTTCCCCCTCCCCATTTACATAATGTCTAAGTAGACTCTTTTGTTTGTATCGGAACCCGCTGCATAGACAACCGTACGAATCGCTTTTGCAATCCGACCATTTTTGCCGATGACTTTTCCAACATCATCCGAATGGACAGTCAAATGATAACGAATTTTTTCATCCGTTTCTTCAACTGTCACTTCGATTTGATCCGGATGGTCAACCAACGGATAGACAATCGTTTCAATTAAGGCTTTCATGTATATCTCAAATCCTTATTTGTTTGTTTTTGAATTATGAAATTTTTCCATGATGCCTTGCTTAGAAAATAAGTTACGCACTGTATCGCTTGGTTTTGCGCCTTTTGTCATCCAGTCTAATGCTTTTTCTTCATCGATTTTAACCTCAGGTGTTTCTGCAACTGGATTATATGTGCCGATCTGCTCGATAATACGTCCATCACGAGGTGAACGAGAGTCTGCGACGACTAATCGATAAAAAGGATTTCTTTTAGATCCCATTCTTTTCATGCGAATTTTTACTGCCATAATTACACCTCCATTTAATCTTTCCTATCACAAGTTTAGATTGTATCAAAGAATTTTTAGTCTGTAAAGGGTTTTTACATTACATGAAAGGAAAATTCATTCCTCTCTTTTTACCCTTCTTCGGACTGGTCATTTGTTTCATCATTTTCTTCATTTCTTCAAATTGTTTTAGTAATCGATTCACTTGTGAGACAGATGTCCCTGAACCTTTAGCAATCCGCTTCTTACGGCTGGCGTTAATGACGGAAGGTTCGACTCTTTCTTGTTGTGTCATCGATTGAATGATTGCCTCAACGTGGGATAATTGCTTATCGTCCACTTGGAGGTTTTTCATGCCTTTCATTTTGTTCGCGCCAGGCATCATATTGATCAATTCATCGAGTGGACCCATATTTTTGACTTGGTCCATCTGTTCAAGGAAGTCTTCGAAGGTGAATGACATGGACTTGATTTTCTCTTCCATTTCCTTCGCTTTCTTCTCATCCACTTGTGTCTCAGCTTTTTCAATCAGGCTCAGTACGTCACCCATACCAAGAATTCGTGAGGCCATACGTTCGGGATGGAATGCTTCCAATTGATCGAGTTTCTCACCCATACCGGCAAACTTGATCGGTTTACCTGTAACGGCACGAATGGATAAAGCTGCACCACCGCGTGTATCCCCATCTAACTTCGTTAAGACGACGCCTGTAACATCAAGCTGCTCATCAAAGCTTTCTGCGACGTTGACGGCATCCTGACCGGTCATCGAATCAACAACTAAAAACACTTCGTCTGGATTGACTGACTGTTTGATCTCTTGAAGTTCTCCCATCAGATTTTCATCGATATGCAAGCGTCCGGCTGTATCGATAATGACATAATCGTGATGCTCTTCTTTTGCCTTTTCGATTGCTTGATTCGCTATATCTACCGGGTTTGCTTCTGTTCCTAAGGAGAAAACAGGTAGATCAAGTTGACTCCCTAATGTCTCTAATTGATTGATCGCTGCCGGACGATAAACGTCGGCTGCAACCAACATCGGGTTTCGGTTATGTTTTTTCCGCAGTAGATTTGCAAGTTTACCAGTAGTTGTCGTTTTACCGGCACCTTGCAGACCGACCATCATGATGACCGTCGGTGGCTTATTTGCTACTGCAATCTTACTTTGTTCGCCACCCATCAATTCTGCAAGTTCTTCTTTGACGACCTTAATGACTTGCTGGCCTGGTGTCAGGCTTTCCAATACTTCTTGACCGATTGCTCGTTCTTTTATGCGTTTAATTAAATCTTTTACGACTTTAAAGTTTACGTCTGCTTCCAATAAGGCTAATCGAACTTCTCGTGTCATTTCTTTGACGTCTTGTTCGGAAACCTTCCCTTTACCGGTAATTTTTTTTATTGTATTTTGCAGACGGTCTGCCAAGCCTTCAAATGCCATGTGCAAAAGACCCCCTAATCAATGTTTTCCATCTGGTTTAATAGCTTTTTCAGCTGATCGAAATTCTGATTCTCCACAGCAGCTTTCATCTGGTCGATCAACTCATTCCTTGCTTGAAACCTACGATAAAGTCCAAGCTTTTCTTCATAATCTTCCAGCATAACTTCTGTACGTTTAATATTATCATAAACTGCCTGCCGACTGACATCATAAGTCTCTGAAATTTCTCCGAGTGAATAATCTTCCAAATAGTACAGGTCCATGTAGTTTTTTTGCTTTTCAGTCAGTAGTTGTTGATAAAAATCGAACAGATAATTGATTCGTGTCGTTTTCTCAAGCATTACGGAATGCCTCCTATTCTTCTACACCGTCATCTACGAGATCGCCAAATAATCCATAGACAAACTGATGGGCATTGAAACGTTGAAGGTCCGTCATTTGTTCACCAAGACCGACGAACTTGACCGGTAGCCCCATTTCATTTCGTATCGCAAGAACAATTCCGCCTCGCGCTGTTCCGTCCAGTTTCGTTAAAACGATTCCGGAAACATCCGTTGCTTCTTTGAACGTTTTAGCCTGAGCCATCGCATTTTGACCTGTCGTTGCGTCTAATACAAGCAATGTCTCATGAGGTGCTCCTTCAATTTCCCTGCTGATTACGTTTTTTACTTTGGATAGCTCTTTCATCAAGTTTACTTTGTTCTGCAAACGTCCTGCCGTATCACATAGAAGCACATCGGCCCCACGGGACTTGGCAGCCTGAATTCCATCATAAATGACAGCAGCTGGGTCGGCACCTTCGCTATGCTTAATTACATCGACACCTGTACGCTCTCCCCATACTTCTAGCTGTTCAATTGCACCTGCACGGAATGTATCACCCGCAGCGAGAACAACCTTTTTTCCTTCTTGTTTCAATTGGTAGGCAAGCTTTCCGATCGTTGTCGTTTTACCGACACCATTGACACCAACAATAAGAACAACGGAAAGGCCATCTTCGTTAAGGCTCAATTCCTCGATGGATTCTTCATCATCACCGTAATAGATTTCCACTAGCTTCTCTGATATGACTTCCTTAACCTGTTCGGTGTCTTTAATATTTCTCCGTTTCACTTCCATTTCCAACTCTTCAATCAATTCCATGACGGTTTCGACACCGACATCTGCGGAGATCAAGATTTCTTCGAGCTCCTCGAAAAACTCTTCGTCTACTGTACGATATCGAGCGACCAAATCATTGACTTTCGATGTAAAGTTATCACGCGTTTTCGTCATGCCTGTTTTGAATTTATTCGTTACTTGTTCGGTCTGATCGTTAATTTTATCTTTTAGTTTTTTGAAAAAACCCATGTTTCACTACTTCCTTTCTTACGTTAACATCATGTCTTCCGTTTCTTCGAGTTTAACGGAGACCATTTTTGACACACCTGACTCCTGCATCGTCACACCATACAATACATCGGATAGTTCCATTGTACCCTTTCGGTGTGTAATCACAATGAATTGTGTTTCAGCAGAAAATTCCCGTAAATACTTTGCGAACCGGAATACGTTTGCTTCATCAAGCGCCGCTTCCACTTCATCCAATACACAGAATGGTACGGGGCGAACACGTAAAATCGCAAATAATAACGCAATCGCTGTCAATGACCGTTCGCCACCGGATAGCAAACTTAAATGCTGCAGCTTTTTGCCAGGTGGCTGAGCGATTATTTCAACACCTGTTTCAAGCATGTCTTGTGGGTCCGTTAATTGCAGCTCCGCCCGGCCGCCACCAAATAATGTTTTGAATACTTGCGTGAACTCTTTCTGGATTTTCTCGAAAGTGTCACTGAATTTACGAACCATTTCTTCATCCATTTCACCAATGACGTCATATAAGGTTTGCTTCGCTTCCAACAAGTCAGATTGCTGACGTTTTAAAAAGTCATAGCGCTCCTGAATACGTTCGTACTCTTCAATCGCACCTAAGTTCACATGACCTAATTCATCGATCGCACGTTTAATCGTTTTTACTTTTTCTCTTGAGGCTTCCAAATCATCCGTTAACCCGTATTCTTGTTTTGCGCGCTCATGAGTAAGTGTGTAGTCATCCTGTAATTGTTGCAAACGGTTTTCCAATTCAACGTCCAAGCGGCTCGCATTGACTTCGAGCTTTTGAACTTGATTATTTTCCTGCTCATATTGCTTGTTTTTTTCTTTTACTTCACGTTCAAGATCATCGCGTTGATGGGTAATCGACTGTCTCTTCTCTCTGCCTGCATCTATATTTTCATTCAACGTAACGAGGTTTTGTCGATACGTCTTCAAATTAGTTGTCAGGTTTTCAATAGAATCCTTCTGTTCATAGGACTCTTGCAGTTGCTTTAACTCTAGTTCTTTCGCTTGCTTAATCTTCTTTCCTTCTTCCAGGTCGGACAAAGCCTCTTCGTAGCGATTTCTTTGGTTTCTTACTTCGCTATCCTGCTCAGCAAAACGAATTTGCATATGGTTCAATTGTTCACGAACCTCTTCGTGTGCTTCTTTATAAGTGGACAAGTTATTCGTTAAATGCTCAATCTTTTCACGTAATCGATTCGTTTCTTTCTCTGATCCTTTAAGAAACTCTGTCACATCGTTTAAGTCTTTTTTAAGTTCGTTGATTTCAATTTCTAATTGATCATTTTCTTGATCGTACACGTTTAATTGATCTTGTACATTGGACAATTGATACGTGACAGAATATAGTTGTTGTTCTTTTTCTTTGATGATTTCTTCCTGATTTCTTTTTTGTTCTTGAAGGTCAGCAATTTCTTTCTTCAACTGTTCCTGTTTGGTTTGTTTTTCTTGTAAATTATGTTCAAATTGCTTCGTCTTCTGTTCATATCGATTCAGTTTACTAGCTGTTTCATCCAATTCTTTCTCTCTTGTAAACAAAGAGGCTTGGTTGGAGTTCTTCTTGGCTCCACCAGTCATCGAACCACCTGGGTTCACTACGTCCCCTTCTAGCGTCACAATCCGATAGCGATGGTTCATCTTTTTGGCAATTTCATTGGCTGCTTTTAAGTTTTCTGTAATCAATATATTTCCTAATAGCTGTTTGGCTATCGATTCATATGCTGAATCTACTGATACCAAGTCAGCAGCGATTCCAATGAAACCTTCTTGGTCTAATCGGTTGATGTCTTCCTGTCTAATCTTTCGTGGGCGAATCGATGTTAACGGTAAAAACGTGGCGCGCCCACTGTTCGATTTTTTCAACCAACGAATTGCACTTCTGGCCGCCGCTTCATCCGAGGTTACGATATTTTGAGCTTGACCACCTAATGCTGTTTCGATTGCGGTAACATAAGCTTCGTCAATCTCCAACAACTCGGCGACCGCTCCATGAATTCCTTGTATTTTCTTTTTTTTGGATGCTTGCAGAATTGCCTTCACACCGTAATAAAATCCACTATAAGAAGATTTCATTTGCTCCAACATATCTTTTTTGGAACGTAATTGATCAATCAAGCGGTAAGCTTCTTGTTTTTTACCTTCATCAACCCGGATGTCTTCCGCTAACGCAGCGTACGATTTATTCGCTTGTTCAACTTTCGTTTCTATTTCCTGATAAGTCGATTGTTCATGTTCAATTTCATTCGTATAAAATTGCTCATTCTCCTGCAATTCTTCGCGCTGTCTGATTAATTCTTCAAATCGTTCATCTAATCTTTGTTTTCGATAGCTTGTTTGTTCGATTTGTTTTTCTTTTGAATGCTTTTCGTTCTTTTTTGCAGCTTGCTCATTTAGTTGGTCGATATATTGTGCTTTCAATGTCTCGATTTGCTCTTCGACTTGATGGCCTGTTTGATTTAACTTTTCTTTTAGTTCATTAATTGTTTTCTTCGTTTCATCGCGCTGTGATTTTAATAAGTTGAGCTTTCCTTCATGGTCTTCAACATCGAATTCACCTTGCTCAATTTGGTCTTGATAGGCTTGAATTTGATTTTTTAATCGTTCTTTATTTTCGTCAAAGTGCTTTAATTGCTCAGTCAATAAGTTTCGTTGACCATCCAGTTGTTCAATCTGCTGTGTCAGTGTTAACTTTTTCTCTTGCCATTCTTCGATTTCTTGATCTAATGCCGTAATGGTTTGTCGATAAGTTTCCAACTGAGCATCATCTTTATTCACTTCTGTCTTTAAGTTGAGTAGGTATTCTTTCTTTTTATCAATTTTGGATAATAGTTGTTGCCATTCTTCATGGTAGGATTCAATTTCTGTAACCAATAACGAAACTTCATATTGCTCCAGCTCATCTTTTCTCTCCAAGTATTCCTTGGCAATCGCTGACTGTTCCTGTAGAGGTCCTAGCTGTCCTTCTATCTCGTGAATGATATCTTCGACGCGACTGAGATTATCTGCTGTGTCGATTAACTTCTTTTCGGCATTTTGTTTCCTCTTCTTATATTTTAGGACACCTGCTGCCTCTTCAAAAATGCTTCTTCGTTCTTCAGACTTTGAACTAAGAATCTCTTCAACACGTCCTTGGCCAATGATTGAAAAAGCTTCTTTTCCGAGTCCCGAATCTAGAAATAGATCTACAATATCTTTTAGTCGACACGGTTGCTTATTGATCAAATATTCACTGTCCCCTGAACGATAGACACGTCTTGTCACTGCCACTTCTTCATAATCGATTGGCAAGCGTTGATCCTTATTGTCTAATGTGAGTGTGACTTCTGCGACATTCAGTGGTTTCCTTGAATCACTTCCCGCAAAAATAATGTCTTGCATTTTTGAGCCACGTAAAGATTTCGCTGATTGCTCACCCAGCACCCAGCGAATCGCATCGGTAATATTCGATTTCCCACTACCATTCGGTCCCACCACTGCAGTAACTCCAGGAACAAAATCGACAGATATTCGTTCTGCGAATGATTTAAAACCGACTGACTCCAATTTTTTTAAATACATATGTATACACCTACTCATTTTCACGAACTCACTTAACATTTCAACCTATTTATTTTATCATAAATACTAGGCTACAAAAAGTCGACTTCAGAAGCTAAAGAGGTGAATACAATGAATTTGAACGAACCAACAGAAGAAAATCTGGAATTTATCATTAACGATCTAGCTGAAGAGCTTCAGATCATTAACCGATCAGTCGTTAAACCTGACAACTTTGACCTATCAAACTATCAAGATATTAAGGACCTTTACGACATGGTGAAGGCAAAAGGCCAAGTGAGTGTTCCAGAAATTCATGCAATCATTGATGAATTAAAAAAATTTCGGAAGAACTAACTTCATTGAGATATTTATCATGCGGATGTCTTCTCCATTGAGACACCCTTTCGACGTCCTTTCGAGGTGGAATTGCTTCGTTCGGGTGTTGAGAATTTCCAAATCGTTATTTCACAAAATAAACTCCATTCCCTTATCCATATTGGGAATGGAGTTTATTTTCAATTCACTGTTCTGGTTGCTTCAGTGCAGTTAAACAACGTTCAGCCGCACGTTGCTCAGCCTCTTTTTTTGAGCGGCCTTTACCTTCACCACAATGACGGTCCTCTATAAAACAAGCGGCAACGAATTGCCGATCATGATCAGGTCCAATTTCATTGACGATTTGGTAACTGACTTGTTGGCCTTGTTTCTGAACAAATTCTTGTAAAGAACTTTTGTAATCCATCGCATGCGAAAAAGCACCCACTTCAATTCGCGGAAATACATTCGACTTCAAAAAATTGAGTGTGGCATCAAAATTTTGGTCTAAATATAATGCGCCGATGAATGCTTCGAAGACATCCGCCAATAGTGCAGGACGACTTCTGCCACCTGTCGCTTCTTCGCCTTTTCCGATATACACCAGTTGATCCATTCCTAACTGAACGGAAAACTTATGGAGAGAAGGCTCACAAACGATATTGGCACGAAGCTTCGTCAGTTCTCCCTCACTCATTAATGGATACCCACGGTACAGATACTGAGAAACAGCTAGTTCCAATACAGCATCGCCGAGGAATTCAAGGCGCTCATTATCTTTGATTTGACTTTTTCGATGCTCATTCGCATACGATGTGTGTGTAAATGCTTGTTTGAGTAATTGCTCATTCTTAAATGTAACGTTGTATTTTTCTTGAAATGATTGGAGGTCCACTTGACTCACCTTTTCTAAATTGAAAGTTAATCTTACTGTATTGTATAACGAAATCGTGCTAGGAGACAAAAGGAACGTCCTGCTCTCAAAAGAAATAACTGACCCCTTTCCAAGTAGTTAGGGGCCAGCAGTTTTATTATTGGTTGCTGTTTATGTAGTTAACAGCATCACCAACGGTTTCAATTTTCTCTGCATCTTCATCTGCAATTTCCAAATCAAATTCATCTTCTAATTCCATGATTAATTCAACAACATCTAAAGAATCTGCTTCAAGGTCGTCTTTAAATGAAGCATTTTCTGTAACTTTGCTTTCATCAACATCCAATCGTTCAACGATAATATTCTTTATACGATCAAATACGTCTGCCATTCACGTCACCTCCCTTCAAAGGTTGCATGTTTATTAAAACATATAACTACATAACCATACCACCATCAACATGAATTGTTTGGCCAGTCATATAATCTGATTCCTCGGAAGCTAAAAATTTAACCACATTAGCCACGTCTTCTGGGTCTCCCAGTCGATTTAATGGAATCATGTCATACATGCTTTGTTTTTGTTCATCGGTCAACTCATCTGTCATTTCAGTTGAAATAAAACCCGGTGCGACCGCATTCACGTGGACATTCCGAGTAGCTAATTCTTTAGCGACTGATTTTGTCATGCCAATCACACCTGCTTTGGCGGCAACATAGTTCACTTGACCCGGATTTCCGCTCACACCAACAATGGAAGCAAGATTGACAATTTTTCCAGCTCGTTGCTTCATCATTTGACGGGTGACGGCTTTCGTGCAATTAAATACACCTTTTAGATTCGTATCAATGACTTGATCGAACTCTTCCTCTTTCATACGCATAAGTAAATTATCACGTGTAATCCCCGCATTATTGACAAGGATATCTAAACTTCCGAACGTATCAATCGTTTCTTTTACCATTCGCTTTACATCATCAGTGTCAGCAACATTCGCTTGAACAGCGATTGCCTCCTGGCCGAATGACTTAATTTCTTCGACTACGGCTTCTGCTTTTTCTTTACTTCCAGAGTAGTTAACGACAACATTTGCACCATTTTTACCTAAATTAAGTGCAATTGCTCTACCAATTCCTCTTGAAGCACCGGTTACAAGAGCTGCTTTTCCTTCAAACATTTACGCTTCCTCCTTCGTCCAGTCGAGAAATTTATCAAAGGTATCTACGTCTTGGACAGCAAAAACCTTTGCACGACGATGAACTTTTTTCACTAAGCCTGAGAGCACTTTTCCGCTGCCGACTTCAACGAATGCATCTACATCCTCTTCCAACATATTTTCGACAGTTTGTGAAAATTGAACTGGAGAGTAAAGTTGTTCAATCAATAATTGCTTAATCTCATCACTTGTTGTAACTGGCTTTGCGTGAACGTTCGCATAAACTGGAATATTGGCTTCTTGGAAGTTTACTGAATCCAACACAGCTTGAAATTCAATGCTGGCTGGTTTCATTAACGCTGAATGGAAAGGTCCGCTTACATTCAATGGCAATACTCGTTTTGCACCGTTCTCTTTCAATTGCTCACTCGCTTTTTCAACTCCAGCTACACTACCAGAGATCACAATTTGACCAGGGCAATTATAGTTCGCGATGTTGACAACGTCACCCGCTTCCGTAACTGCATCGGTTACTTGGCGAATCTCTTCATCCTTCATCCCCAGCACAGCTGCCATCGTGCCTTCTCCAGAAGGTACAGCCTTTTCCATTAATTTACCGCGTTCATGGACGACTTTAATGGCGTCTTCCAAGCTTAAAACACCTGCAGCATATAATGCACTGTATTCTCCTAAACTGTGACCAGCCACTAACGCTGGCTCAACACCTTTTTGCTTCAACTGATCATTAATCACTGCACTGATCAATAATAAAGCTGGTTGAGCATTTTCCGTCTTTGTCAACGTTTCATCAGGACCGTTCAACATTAAATCACTTAAAGAATAGCCAAGTACATCATCTGCTCGTTGAAATGCATCTTTCACTTCTTGATTTTGATCAAAGAAACTTTTTCCCATTCCGACCGTTTGTGACCCTTGTCCGGGAAAAAGAAATGCCAATTTACTCATCCGACCCCTCCTCAGTTTGCAGTTTTTTCACTTCTTGAGTAATCGCGTCAATCACCTGCTCATCGACTAGCTGACGTGTCTGTCTGATTGCATTAAAAATCGCCCGATCGTTTGATGATCCATGTGCCTTAATGACTGGCGCTGCAAGTCCAAATAAACCTGCTCCACCATATTCTGAGTAATCCAGTCGATCTTTCAATCCTTTTAGATCCGTCTTGACCATAGCGGCTGCAATCTTTGTTTTCGTACTTTTCATAAATACATCTTTGACCATAGAAAACAACGTAGAAGCTGTTCCTTCAACGGTTTTCAAGACAACGTTCCCAGAAAAACCGTCCGTTACAACGACGTCCGCCACACCATCAAGCAGATCGCGCGCCTCAACATTTCCAATGAAATTCAAGTCCGCTTGCTGTAAAAGTTCAAATGCTTTCTTCGTTAATTCCGATCCTTTTTGTTCTTCAGTCCCGACATTCAATAAACCTACGCGCGGTTGATCGATGCCACGAATTTTTTTGGCATAAATGGATCCCATTATTCCGTATTGCAGCAAATGATTTGGTTTCGCATCGACGTTGGCTCCGACATCCAGGAATAAAAATCCTCCGCCATTAACGGTTGGTAATGTCGGGCTCAATGCAGGTCGTTCAATCCCTTTGATTCGGCCAACCTTAAACAACCCTGCACTCATGAGGGCTCCAGTATTTCCAGCTGAGATACAAGCATCTGCTTGTCCTTCTTTAACTGCTTCAGCCATTAAAACCATCGAAGCATTCTTTTTGCGACGAACTGCTCGCACCGGTTCATCTGTGCTTTCGATTTTTTCATCGGTATGAACGATGGAAATTCGTTCATGTGACTCATTCATAAAGGGCTTAATCTGGTTTTCATCACCATACAACGTGATTTCAAGTTCTTCGTACTCTTTGACTGCTAATAAACTTCCTTTGACGACCGCTTCAGGTGCATTGTCGCCACCCATTGCATCAATTGCAATTTTCATCAGCTAATACTCCTTTATCAATCCGTTGAGCGATACATTTCGAATGTCCCCGAAAATACAAGTTCTTTTTCAACATGGCTATTCACTTCAACGGTAGTTCTTTTTTTATCGGTATGGATTACTTTTGCTTTTGCGACAACCCGCTCATTTAAACGGACAGAACGTTTAAATTGGATGGAAGCATTGACAGTCAATGCTAATTCATCATCAATCACGGCTACACATAACGAGTTAGCCTGTGCGAATAAATGGTGTCCACGGGCAATATGGTTTCTTGAAAAAACATGCTCCGCTTGGATATCTAAAATGGAGATTGCGGACTGATCTAATTCAAGATCAATCACTTCACCAATTACCTCATCTGCGGGAAGTGCTTTTAATGTTTCATCCCAATTTTCCTGAGCAACAGATTCAATTCTTTTTCTTACTTCAGGGATTCCCAGCTCCATACGGTCTAACCGAATCGTTTGAATGCTGACCTGAAATTGTTCCGCTAACTCTTCATCCGTAATAAACGGGGTCTGTTCAATAGCTTGATTTAATTGTTCTTGTCGATCTTTCTTTTTTAATTTCATTTGATGCTCCACCGTCCAGTATTATGACTAGGTCCTAATAGTAATATATAATACAGAACTCATTGTTGCAATGATTTTTTAAGCAATTCTGTGACTCACTCCATTTTATGAACTTGTCCGTTAAACAAGATAAAAATGAATGATGAAATAAAAATGGCTGGGACAAAATCTCTTAAGTTGACTCAGATACGAACATTCTAAATTAGCGTGTCGGAAATAACCGCTTCGGAAATATACTCCGCTTTTACCCACAGGGCATAAGGCGACATCTGCGATAAATCGCAGTGTCTTCTATATCGCGGGCAGCTGTTGAGCCTCCTCGTGCTTCGCACTGCGGGGTCTCACCTAGGCTTTTCCTCCCGACGCCCAGGACGGGCTAGTGTCAACGTTGGCCACAGGACGTGGCCGCATTTAGTTGACCGCAGAAGTCTCCGTATATTTCCTACGCTAAGTTAGATTGGTATTCGTGATTCTGAGTTCATAACTTTGATTTGTTCCAGCCGTCATTCTATAAATCAATTAATCAAAAATCCTCTCTTGAATTAGTGGATCTGAGAGAATCATTTCTTTCAATACACGGTATTCAGGTTCTTCGATCAAATTATCTTGAATAATTCGGACAGCGTCCTTTCGTGCAACTTCCAACGCCCGGAAATCCTCCGTCAAATCTGCAACTTTGAATTCGGGCAAACCGCTTTGTTTTTTGCCAAAGAAATCTCCTGGTCCACGTAACTTCAAGTCGTGTTCTGATAACTCGAATCCGTCAGTCGTCTCTGTCATCACGCTCATTCGTTCTCTACCTTGTTCTGTTTTCGGGTCAGCCATCAGGATGCAATAACTTTTGCTGCTCCCCCGACCAACGCGTCCTCTTAGCTGGTGTAATTGTGCTAATCCGAATCGCTCAGCGCCATAAATCAACATCATGGTCGCATTCGGCACATTGACACCAACCTCAACGACAGTGGTTGATACGAGCACTTGAGTTTCATTTTCCGCGTAAGCTCGCATCACTTCTTCCTTTTCATCGGGATGAAGTCTTCCGTGCATGAGTCCAACTTTTACCGAATCAGGCATCCATGCTTGCAATTGCTCATAAACTTCAATCGCATTCGATAAGTCTAGTTGTTCAGATTCTTCAATGAGTGGACAAATGACATAGGCTTGGTGGCCATCTTGGATTTCTTTCAACATAAAAGCCAAAATACGTTCTAGCATATTTTCCTTTACCCAATACGTTTCAATCGGAATTCTTCCGGATGGCATCTCATCAATCGTCGATACATCCATATCACCAAGTGCAGTAATCGATAGTGTGCGAGGAATTGGTGTGGCTGTCATGAATAAAACATCCGGTGTAACACCTTTATCTCGCAATGTTTTACGCTGCTCCACACCAAAACGATGCTGCTCGTCAATAATAATTAAGCCCAATTGATCAAACACAGTATCATCTTGGATTAGCGCATGTGTCCCAATCAATAAATCAATCTCTCCACTTTGTAATCGCTCTAATTTTTCGCGTCGTTTTTTACCTTTAATTGAACCGGTTAATAACTCGATTGATAAATGGTCACCGAGTAAAGACTGTAAAGATTCTGCGTGTTGTTCAGCCAAAATTTCTGTTGGGACCATCAATGCTCCTTGCTGACCGGATAACGCTGTTGCATACAAAGCAATTGCAGCAATAATCGTCTTTCCGGAACCAACGTCGCCTTGAAGCAATCGGCTCATCCGTGATTCACTTTTCAAATCGGTTAAAATCTCGTCCAACACACGTTGTTGACTATTCGTTAGCTGAAATGGCAGGGATTGAATGAATTTGTCTAATTGATTCTCGTCATATTTTTTGACGAGCCCTTCCATCCGTTTTTTGTTTTCTTTTCGAATCCACTGCATTTTCAGTTGAAACAATAATAATTCCTCATAAATCCAACGTCGGCGAGCGTGCTTCAAACCTACTTTAGAACTCGGCTGATGAATTTCACGGATCGCTTGCTGTCTTCCGGGTATTTTATATTCCTTTAAATACTGATCTGGCAGTAATTCTTCGACTTCAGAAAGCGAAGCCTTCAATGAATAAGAGATCCACTTTTTTAGTTGGTTCGTCGTAATATTTCCTTTTGTCGAATAAACAGGCTGAATCGTTTGGTCTTCAAAACCTTTTGGATGATACTTATGTACCGTTATTTGCAGTCTTCGTTCATCCCATTTTCCTGTTAAGGTAACTTGTTCACCTGGAATGAGTTTATCTTTCAAGAAATTCTGATTGAAAAAAACCGCTTTTACTGCAACATGACCAATCGTAAGTGTGCACGTTAATCTAGACTTTTTCCGTCCATAAAATTGCACATATGGTTGTGATGCGACGATTCCTTGGATGGTAGCAACTTCATCGTGTGCAATTTCTGTGAGTGGTTTCAGTTCATGAAAATCATAACGAAAAGGAAAGTGGAAGAGTAGATCCCCCACTTTTTCAATGTTCATCTGTTGTAGTTGTTCGGCTGTTTTATCTCCGATGCTTGGTATATTGGTTACTGGTTCCTCAATCACTTATTACCCTTCTTTCGATGCTGCAGCTGGACCGAAAACTTTCGCTGCAAGTGCTCTTCCTGTTGGTGTTGCCGCAAGACCGCCTTCACCCGTTTCGCGAAGTGTCGATGGCATTGATTTTCCGATTCTAAACATTGCTCCGATGACCTCATCACACGGAATACGGCTCGTTACACCTGCTAAAGACATATCTGCTGAAACGATGGCTTGGGAAGATCCCATCGCATTCCGTTTCACACAAGGTACTTCTACTAGCCCTGCAACAGGATCACAAACAAGGCCGAGCATGTTCTTAAGTGTCATCGCCATTGCTTCAGCTGATTGCTGAGGACTTCCGCCTGCCATTTCGACGGCAGCTGCACTTGCCATCCCCGCTGCTGATCCGACCTCTGCCTGACATCCACCTGCTGCACCGGAGATCATCGCATTATTAGCAATCACTTGGCCAAAAGCTCCCGCTGTGAATAAAAAGTTAATCATTTGCTTTCGCGTTGGATTCAGTCTTGGTTTCAAACCAAATAACACACCCGGAACACATCCCGCACTTCCAGCGGTAGGTGTTGCACAAATCGTGCCCATCGCTGCATTCACTTCATTCGTTGCAACGGCTTTACTAATGACATCGAGTACTAATTCACCAGATAATGTATTGCCTTTTTCCATATAATTTTTCAGTAGTACAGCGTCGCCACCTGTTAAGCCAGAGGTCGATTGCACACCATTTAATCCATCTTCAACGGATTTTTCCATGATGTCCAGGTTACGTCCCATCTCTGCAAAAATTTCTTCCCGTGGTTTTCCGGTTTCTTCAACTTCTTGTCGAATCATTACTTCAGCAATAGGGATATTATTTTCTTCGGCTGCCTGAATCAATTCACTAACGTTTTTAAATAACATGCTGTTTCCCTCCCCCTTATTCTTTATTCCGAAATAGAAATAACGCTTAAAATATGTTCACAGCCTTCCAAATTTTCCATAATCTCATCTGGAATCCGTTGATCGGTTTCGATAATCATCATCGCCTCTTTTCCTTTGTCACGACGAGATACTTCCATATGACCGATATTAATTTTGTTGTCTGCCAAAACGCTCGTCACAGATGCAATGGCACCGTGGCGATCATTATGCAAGACAAGGATTGCCGGATTTTCACCGCTTAATCGCAGTTCAAATCCATTAATTTCAGTAATCTCAGCCTTTCCTCCACCAATCGAAATGCCAACGAGTTCGAAATCGCTTTCATCATCCCCGATTTTTATACGTGCTGTGTTCGGATGATCCGAAGCTCCTTCTTCTTCGATGAATTCAACCGTCAGCCCTGCTTCTTCCGCTAACTGGAAAGCTTCTCTAATGCGTTCATCAAATGTGTCAAAATCCAATAACCCACCGACAATCGCTACATCCGTACCGTGACCTTGATACGTTTTTGCAAAAGAACCATACAAAAGGATTTTGGCCCATTTTGGTTGACGTCCATATAATTGACGCGCCATCTTTCCAATTCTTGCAGCTCCTGCAGTATGTGAACTTGACGGACCAATCATTACCGGACCAATTACATCAAAAACCGATCTAAACTTCATAAGGCACCATCCTTACTTATTGTCTTATTCTTATTTTACCAAGAAATACGGAAAAGCCCAACCTTATTCGGCATAACAGAAACAAAATCATTTGCATTGACAGTCTACGTACCTATATAATGTCTTTTGGGTTTCATCCCGGGTGGGTCGAGGGTTATTTAAAAAGAAGGAAAATAATGAATAGAGTAAATAATAATTGGGGACAAGAGATCTCTGCTGGTTTAATTGGCTACTTAACGACTGTCTATATTGTCGTCGTCAATAGCGCCATCTTGGCAGACGCTGGGTTAGACATGGAATTTGGTATGATTGCTACCATTCTAGCGAGTACGCTCGGTTGTTTATTGATGGGATTTTGGGCAAAGCTGCCACTCATCATCATACCTGGAATGGGTGTCAATGCGTTATTCACCTACTCCATCGTTCAACAATATGATTATTCGTATGGAGAAGGCCTAGGCGTTGTGGTCATAGCAAGTCTTGTATTCGTCATTACTGCATTCACACCAATAGGTTCTTACTTAAGTCGCTCCATTCCAACTACATTGAAACACGGAATTACCATTGGACTAGGACTATTTTTAATATTGATCGGGTTGGAAAATGCTCAACTCATTGTCAGTGGGGACCATTCCATCATTTCTCTAGGGGACCTGTCTTCACCATTTGTCATCGTGAGTTTAGTAACGTTACTGATTGGTGTGCTTTTATTTGTTAAAAATGTACCTGCCAACTTTTTGATTACGATGATTGTTGGTACCATGCTTACTTTTGTATTCGGACTTTCAGAACAGGAGCCGATTACCATTTCACTCAGTAGCATAACAGATGGATGGGTTGCGCCTGAGTTTCATCACATCGGACAAATAACATTTTGGGCAGCTGTTTTACCCCTTGCTCTTGTCTTGATTTTCGAAACAATTGGCATTCTACAAGGACAGGTTGACATGCTCGAAAAGCCTGAGCGATATAAAGTAGGCAGTAAAAGCTCTTCTATCGCTGCTTTATTTAGTGGCTTTTTCGGTACATCACCAACAATCCCGGCTGCAGAAAACGCCGCAGTAATTGCCGCGAAAGGACGAACAGGCCTGGCAAGTGTCGTTGCTGGTGTACTCTTTTTATCAACCATCTTACTGATCCCTTACATCAGCATGATTCCAGCAAATGCAATCAGTCCGATTTTAATCATCGTTGGTGTGCTAATGATGCAAAACATTAAACACATTAATGTAAATGATCTGACGGAAGCTTTTCCGATGTTCTTGATCATGTTCATGATTCCATTTACGTACAGCATTGCAGATGGAATGGCATTTGGGTTTATCGCTTATCCGTTGATAAAATATTTTACAGGAAATAAAGAAGCAACCACTCCGATTCTATGGGTGATCGCCGGATTATTTGTCTTGGAGTTTATCGTCAAGGCAACGATGTAAAAGAAAGCACCTCAGGGATTTGAGGTGCTTTCTTATAGTCTAATTAGGATAGACGTTTAAGCAGATAGACTGTTTGTTTTGATATGTTTCCTGCGCAATAACCTTTCGATAAAGATTCTAGATATGAACATGACTACGCTAAACAATACCAAGCAAACACCTATAATTAAGATGATATGGCTTAAGCTAATCGAAAATAAAATAGCGTAGACAAACGTACTTAAGATCATCCCCAATACAACGGCCACTGAGCTCCAAATGGCAATTTCTTTTAATAATAAGCGGGATATATCTTTTAAACTCCACCCAATTGAGAGATAGGTTGTAATTTCTTTTTCCCGCTCTCTTAATAAAGAATAGTTACTTTCTAACAAGGTGATTATTCCTAGAATATACGTAACTACGAGGATGATTGTATGCCAAGCATTAATCTGGACATTAACAAATTCACCTAATGCGGTTACATTGGTCGTCGTCACCGTACCTGTTAACGCCAAATAAACAATTGAATTTAAACTACTGACCAAAAACAGTTGTACAAAGGTTGTCCGAATATGTTTTTGATAAAAAGCTAAGTTTTTACTGACTAAAGAATTTTTTCTTTTGATTTTTTCACCATTCATTCGCTTCTTCCCTTTTGAACTGGTGATTTGTTTCGTATAGTAATGATTCATTACAAGCATGAAAATGAGAAATGAAATCGCTGAACAAATAAATAAGAAAAGTAAATCCCATTCCATGACTGAAAAAGCAGGGATTGCCACAACAAAAGGAACGGCTATTCCGATGCTCGTCAATATCAATAATAGATTCTCTTGTTTTCCAATTCGTCTGATATCACGATTTAACCAACCCATTTGTTGATACAAAAGAATGTCTTTTTTATTAACGACAGACCAAAAATGTGAACGATTCAGCATGTAAGTTAACACAACTAAGACAAACAATAAGCCAAGAAGCAGGTTGGTCAAACTCCACTCAGAGATAATAGTTCCAGCTGCTCCTAAAGTCGTCCACGATTCTTTGACTGTACCGATATTCTCAACGTCCATTTCCATCGTTTGCGGTGATGACCCTGCAATCTTGGTCACCATGAGACCTATCTCTTCCAATTCATCAGTGATGGCATCAATTTTCTGGATTGATTCATCCGTGTAACCCGTAATTCCAGCAACTTTAATCCGGATTGCATCAATCGGTTGATCACCTTTGACAAGGACAGAACTCTCGATATTCGTTACACCTTTAGCCGGGGGAGTAATAAAACTTCCCGGTGTCAAGGTCGGTTTCAATTCCACCTCATTGCCATTTTCATCTTTCCCGTATACCGGAGAAAATTGATAGATTCCGAGCGGACTGGATGCCAAATCGATATCCCTTTCCCCAAAATCTATGGTATCAACAGGATCGAGTATAACAACGTCTTCTCCTTGATCGGAGGCTTCTTCACTTGTCATCCCTTTCTTGATAATTTCCCGATACGTCGGAATACCGTTTTCTTCACCGGCTTGCTTGATTTGAATACCTTCACCGCTTAAATCATAACTTGGATATCCGGCTTGATAATAAATTGGGTTATTTAAGAAGTCATACATTTCAAAATAGCGTCCGCCAAATAATTCTGGATGATCAGCCAAATGGCGAACAGATCCATCTTCAAAAAGGATGATTCCATTTTGATGAAAGGACTTCAATTCTTTACCTAAGTCGGCGGTAAACTCAAAAACTTCATCTCTTGGTATGGCTTGTAAATCGTTGATGAGTAACTGACGCTTTTCTGCATATTCCGGATCAAGTAACTGATAGAAATCATGAGGATAATCATCAACTGTACTGCCTATATCATATCTTTCTCTTAATGCGACAACTTCAGTAGGTTCGATGTCAAGCGTTGCAGCTGTTACGTTGGCTTTCAAGGTGGGTGATGGACCTTCAATCTCTAGTACTGGCAATAATGGTGAGTTGGGGAATCCATTTTGCTGAAATTGATAGGCTGGGCCTCTGATGGTCTGTTCAGGATCAATTTTATCAAAAGAAACACCGACCAGTTTTTCCTCTTCCTCCGGGTCAATTCCCACGACAAGTTGATACGTGCTAGGCATTAAAAAATTTGGCGCTTCATCTTTACAATAATTCAGTAGTTCACGGTTATCCGTGAAGAATTCATATTTTGGATGAACTGGTTTACCATCTACTTCAATTCCAGACTCTAATAAATAGCACATTTGCCGGTTACCGACTGGATAAGAATTAATTCCATCTTCTGTGAAAAACGTTGTTTCATAATAGCTGCTTGTATCCAGAAACATAACACCAAAATTCGAAGTCACCCCTGTAAAATAACCTAGAGATGCGACAGGTGCGGCAATTTCGATATCTTCTCGATCTCGAATTTGTTCCCATTGCTCAATCGAAATACCACCCTGACCAAAACCAATATAGTTTTCAGGTACGATACCCAGTTCTTCCTCCAATGGATGTTGATTGCCTTCTGCTCTAACCAATAAATCATAACTGCCTCGTGCATAATGGGATATATTACTTTCTACATCTTGTTGTAAGTTGAAAACAGAATGGATGGCTACAGGAAAACAAAGTAAAATGAAAAAGAAAGCGATCATGAAAATACCAGAATACCATTTATTTCGTTTAGCCTTTAAAAAACTCAAACGATTCATGTAGGCTGCACCTCTTGTAGCCTGCCATCACGCATGTAATATTCTCTGTTACCCAACTTTCCGACTAATGGATCATGTGTTACGAGAAGAATCGTAATACCTTGTTCGTTCAATGTTTTCAATATTTCCAATATGTGGTCTCGATTGTCTTCATCTAAATTACCTGTAGGTTCGTCACATAATAATACATCAGGTTCATTTAATAACGCGCGGGCAATTGCGGTTCTTTGTTTTTCTCCTCCAGACAATTCGTTTGGTAATGCGTCTATGCGTTCAGTTAGTCCTAAGTGTCCAATGATTTCTTTAGCTTTTGACTTCAGATGTAGCTTATTTTCATACGGCCAATAAGGCATCATTACATTCTCCAAGACAGTGTACTGATCAAAGAGTCGATAATCTTGAAAAATATAACCTATTTTATTTCTTCGCATTTGTTGAAGCTCTTCTTTTGTAAAGTCACTATACTTCTTACCGTTAAATTCAACTGTGCCTTCAAAACGGGTATGTAATCCTGCCAACACATTCAATAACGTTGTTTTGCCCGAGCCTGAAGGTCCCAATATGGAAATCCAATCCTGTTTGTTAATCACCAAATCAACGTTGCTCAGTGCGAAAATTTGCTGATTTTTACCTTGTTCATATGTAACCTGAATTCCTTTAGCTTCCATGAGCATGAATTTCTCCCCTTTTTAATAGGGGCTGAGATAAATCAAAGTTATTAACTCAGAAACACAAATAACAATCTAACTTAGCGTAAGAAATATACGGAGACTTCTGCGGTCAGAAAATAAAAGAAATTCCACAAAAACCGCACACGTCCTGTGTGCAACGGGGAAACCAACACATCCTGTAGAAGTACGTCCTGTGGCCAACGTTGACACTAGCCTGTCCTGGGGCGTCGGGAGCAAAAGCCTAGGTGAGACCCCGCAGTGCAAAGCACGAGGAGGCTCAACAGCTGCCCGCGATATAGAAGACACTGCGATTTATCGCAGATGTCGCCTTATGCCCTGTGGGTAAAAGCGCAGTATATTTCCGAAGCGGGTATTTCCGGCACACTAAATTAGAATGTTCACATCTGAGTCTACTTTAAAGATTTTGTCCCAGCCTCTATTAGTCTATCTGTTTTGATAAACAGTGGCTGTGTCAACCCCTGTGATGATATAATTACTATCCATTACTCTAAGGTGAGGTGTGTAATTATCATAGTTAGTACCATACCCTAAGCTATAATACTGTTGGTGAGTCATTACGGTGCTATTCGTATTTCGGTCAATAGTTACGTATGAACGATCCGTATCTGCCGCAAAGTCAACACGCCAAGGGTTAGATCCAGTTCCCCAACTAAATGTCCAATAAGCCGTTCCACTACTGCCTTCAATTGTCTGTTCTTGCGGAGTGATTGTTGCATAACCACTTATGGTTGTAGATGATATGAGAAGAAAAAGTGTAATAGTCAAAATACTTACAATCAGCTTTCTCACTATAATCCACCTTCTTTTCTATAATATTACATTAATTATATATGGTTGTCAATTAATCGTTAAAATATTCTTAAAGTTTAGAATTAAAAAATAGTATAAACAAAAAACAGCGAGCATTCCTGATATGCTCCCTTCAAATTATACAGTTAAAAAAACTAACTTTGAAGGGGGGCATTTTTATATCTCAACGATCCTACTCTGATGAATTTAAGATAGAGGTTGTTCAGCTCTGACTCGAGGAATTGTTCTGTAGTTGATTACTGCTCATATAACGGAATATCAGAAAGCACTTTAAAGAGGTGGCTCCATAAATTTGAGACTGAGGGTGTTGAGGGATTAAGAGAATCGAAGACTTGGAATCGTTACTCGCAAGAACTTAAATTACAGGCTGTGAAAGATTATGAAAGCGGTAAGTACTCCCTAAGTGAAGTTGTTTATCACTATAACATCTCCAGTTCCACCGTTTTACGTAAATGGAGTAGGAAGATGTATTGATAATGGTTCTATGGAAGGTTTTTTCGGTATATTGAAGAGCGAGGAGTATTATTTACCTAACAGAAGTACGACACCTTTGAAGATCTGAAAGAAGCCTTTGAAAGATACATTCATTTTTACAATCACCAAAGGTACCAAAAAAGACTAAATGGCCTTAGTCCAATTGAATATCGGACGAAGGCCATTTAGGATTAATTTGACTTATTTTCATTGTCTACTTGATGGGTAGCAGTTCATCCACCCGCTGTTTCCTTTTTCTTATTCCACTGAGAAAATAAATGAATAGATCGGTTGATTTCCTTTGTGAATTTCAACTTCGATTTCATCGTATTCTTCTTCGATAAAGGACTCAATCGCTTGGACTTCTTCTTCCGTCGCTTCTTCTCCTTGAAGAATTGTGAGAATCTCATTTTCTTCTTCATCAATCATGTTTTTAAGCAATTCTTTAACGGTTTCCATTTTATCTGGATTGACAGCTTCAATGTCACCATCTTGGATTCCCATAAAGTTGCCTTCTTCAATGGTTTTGCCATCAATCGATGTATCACGAACGGCATAAGTCACTTGACCCGTTTTGACGTGATTCGTTGCCTCAGTCATTTCTGCTTGGTTCGCTTCCAGTTCCCCTTCTGGATTGAACATCAGCATAGCACTCATTCCCTGTGGAACCGTTTTTGTCGGAACTACTTTCGCAGGGAATTCAACTAGCTCACAAGCTTGTTCTGCTGCCATGACAATATTTTTGTTGTTAGGTAAAATAAGTACGTTTTCAGCGTTAGCTTGCTGTACTGCTTCAACAATATCTTGTGTGCTCGGATTCATCGTTTGTCCGCCTTCAATGACAACTGTTGCGCCAAGACTTTCAAACATTTCTTTAATTCCGTCACCCATCGCTACGGTTACGATGCCCAATGGAATCTTTTTCGCCGGTTTCTCTTCTTTTTTCGGCTTTTCACCGACAATAGACGTATGTTGTTCACGCATATTTTCTATTTTGATGTTGATCAAGCTTCCATATTTCTGCCCGATTGTCATAGCTTCACCAGGATACTCGGTATGAATATGTACTTTCACAACATCATCATCGGAAACGACTAATAATGAATCACCTTGTTCGCTTAATGTATTTCGGTATTCTTCCTCGTCAAACGGATGATCTTTTAGTTTATCCTCTTCGAATTTAACCATGAATTCCGTACAGTAACCGAACTCAATATCTTCCGTATTCATAAAATCTTGATGCATTTTATGGTGTTCAGCACTGACCATCTCGTCAATGGATGGAGCGGCCGTACTTGTTTGTGGCAATTCTTCACCTTTCAACGAAGCCAAAAAGCCTTCATAAACCGTAACGAGGCCTTGTCCACCACTATCGACTACACCGACCTCTTTCAATACAGGAAGCAAGTCGGGTGTACGGTTTAGTGAAGCTTTTGCTTCTTTTAAAACCTCTTCAACAAATTCAATGACGTCTTCTGTATTTTTTGCGGTGGTTGTGCCTTGTTTGGCAGCATCTTTCGCAACAGTCAAAATTGTTCCTTCGACTGGTTTCATAACGGCTTTATAGGCTGTTTCAACTCCTGCTTCAAGAGCTTCTCCTAAATCGTTCACCGTTAAGCTTTCTTTTCCTTCAACACTCTTGGAAAAACCTCTAAATAACTGTGATAGGATTACACCCGAATTTCCACGAGCACCCATCAATAATCCTTTTGCAAATGAAGCTGCTACTTCACCTACATGATCCTCTGTAACCTTTTCAACTTCTTTTGCTCCAGAAGTCATTGTTAAATTCATGTTTGTACCTGTATCTCCATCGGGAACAGGAAAAACATTCAATGAATCAATCATCTGTGATTGATTCGACAAATGGTTCGCACCCATAAGAACCATCTGCGCAAAATCTTTTCCGTTTAATTTCTGTATAGTCACGGTTCTATTTCCTCCCTTAAATCCAATCCTATCAACTATGCCGTTACTCGTACGCCATGAATATAAATATTTACAGCGTTAACGTTTAAGCCAATCATTCGTTTCAACGCATATTTTACTTGATTTTGTACGTTATGAGCCACCTCTGATACTTTTGTACCATAGCTCACAATGATATACATATCAATCGTCAAGTCTCCTTCATCGTTTGTAACGACGACACCTCTAGAGAAATTTTCTTTACCTAATATCTCTGAAAGACCATCTCTGAATTGATTTTTGGAGGCCATTCCAACAATACCATAGCATTCGGTTGCTGCGCCTCCAGCAACTGTTGAAATGACTTCTTTTGATATTGTTACATGTCCATATTCATTCGTGATCTCAACTGACACGTAAACTCCTCCTTTTATAAAGCACCTAAACTACAGCTATTTTACTATATCGCATTCTCTTTTAAAAGGTTATCTGTAGAATAGTCCTTCTGTCAAGTTAAATTTCTTGATATTCCATTATTTTTCGATTGAAATCTATTGTTGCATGTGATAAATTATATGAGTATGAATTCACGAATAGCAGGAGGGATTTTAAAATGGCTCGTAAATGTCAAGTTACTGGACGTAAAACAAATACTGGTAATAAGCGTTCTCACGCAATGAATGCCAATAAACGTAACTGGAAAGCGAATGTTCAAAAAGTACGTATCATGGTTGACGGTAAACCTAAACGCGTATACGTTTCTGCTCGTGCCCTAAAATCAGGTAAAGTAGAACGTGTTTAATCATGTTCGATAAAAGCAGCTTTCGACTGAATCAAGTATTCATCGAAGGCTGCTTTTTTTGTGGTTAAAAGTTGTATCTTCAGGCCCTGCGAAGAAGAATTTTGGCTGATTACTGAAGGTTGTTGCATAACTGCTGAACTGACACAACTCATTGCTGAAGTTCGATGCCTAACTGCTGAACTGACGCATCTCACCGCTGAAGTTCGACGCCTAACTGCTGAACTTCCGCGTCTTACTGCTGAAGTTCGACGCCTAACTGCTGAACTGACACAACTCACTGCTGAAGTTCGATGCCTAACTGCTGAACCAACACGACTCACTGCTGAAATTCGACGCCTAACTGCTGAACTGACGCGTCTCACTGCTGAAATTCGACGCCTAACTGCTGAACTGACACAACTCACTGCTGAAGTTCGACGCCTAACTGCTGAACCAACACGACTCACTGCTGAAATTCGACACCTAACTGCTGAACTAACACGACTCACTGCTGGACTTCCGCGCTTGACTGCTATAGCTCTAACGATCCACCAAGCTCAGCTCGTCTATTTAAATGAAAAAAATTGGTTAAAGCCCAATTTAGAGCTTCAACCAATTGATTTCACAAGAATAGATAAGTTCGCTTTGCACCATTATTATTTTTTAAATAAATTCATGACCCCACGAACCATTCCACCTAAAAATCGTGGGAGTTTAAACGTATAAAATTTCATTTTCCCCCTCCTATTCCTTACCAATCCACATTCCTGCTTAATCCCGACTCTTTATAACTAATAATATGCCTTTACTGAATGAATAAGTACACTTTTTTTCAACACATTCATTCGAAACCGTAAACGAGGATCCAAATGTTATCGTTTCAGCGTTAAGGTTATATCGGAAACCTTCTAATGTTAAGTCTTCTACTTGCTCGGTAATGGAAAGGAAAGAAACATAAGGGTACTGTTGCTCTTTTTCAATAGAATAAACACCTGGATAATGAAGTGACAGTTGATTTTGCAGGTCGACCAGTTTGGCTGTAATATTTGCATGAGCAAGCTTCTTGAGCAAGAACATATTTATCCAAGCATGATCTAAGCGGCCGCCTGTCGCACCGAAAATTGATACGTTTTCTGCTTTTAATTCGATGGATTCATCGATGGCTAACTCCAAGTCTGTCGAATCTTTATCTGACGGAAATTGCTTTACCTTTTTTGCATGCGTTTGAATGGTTTCGTACTCGGCTTGGGAAATCGAGTCAAAATCACCGATAGCCAAATCAATTTCCATCCGATGGCTTGCTAGATAAAGAGCTCCGTGATCGACGCCGATCCAATAATTGATCCAAGGATAATCATTCAAATTTGGAATCTTTTCTATTGGTCCACCAGCAACAATTCCGATTTGCAGTGAGTCACTCATTAAAAATCACAACGATTCTTTAATGGCTTTAATGGCTTCTATGCGGTTATCCTTGTTAAAAATGGCGCTGCCCGCGACCAAAACATCAGCACCTGCATCGATGCATTGCTTAGCAGTTTCTTGATTAACGCCACCGTCGACTTCGATTTCATATGAGTAACCGTGCTCGGAACGTAGGTCAAAAAGCTGCTTGATTTTATTCAGTCCGCTCGGAATAAATGACTGGCCTCCAAAACCTGGATTGACCGTCATGACCAATACGAGATCCACGTCTTCCAGTACGTATTCAATCGATTCGACCGGAGTCGCTGGGTTAATGACGACACCCGCTTTGACACCTGCTTGTTTAATTTGTTGCACGACTCGGTGAAGGTGTGGGCAAGCTTCTTGATGCACGGTGATAATATCGGCACCAGCATCAACGAAAGCTTGGATATAATGTTCTGGATTTTCAATCATTAAGTGCACATCTAATGGTAAATCGGTAACTGGTCGAATGGCATCCACAATCAGTGGTCCAATCGTGATGTTCGGCACGAAATGGCCGTCCATCACATCAACGTGAATATAATCTACCGCAGACTCTACTTCTTTAATCTCTTCTCCTAATTTAGCAAAATCTGCTGAAAGAATAGAAGGTGCTATTTTAACCATAGTTCAATACCTCGGCTTTCTAGAATTAATTTCTTCATAAAAAGTTTTGTAGTGTTTGTATCTAAACGCAGGAATATCTCCTGCATCCACTGCAGCTTTCACTGCACATTTAGGCTCTTTCATATGCATACAGCCTCGAAACTTGCAATGGTCTTGTAGTTCAACGAATTCTGGAAAACAATAACGTAATTCATCTAATTCAATTTCAGAGAATTCAAGTGAACTGAATCCGGGCGTGTCAGCAATTAACCCACCAGCAATTGAATACAGTTCTACATGTCTTGTCGTATGCTTACCACGACCGAGGCTTTTCGATATATCTCCCGTTTCCAATTGCAAGGATAGATCAAGCACATTTAAAAGAGTGGATTTACCGACACCGGATTGCCCAGCAATGACACTGATTTTGTCTGCAAGATAAGGCTGGATTGCTTCATAGATGGTATTGGCTGGATCATTCTTTGAAAACGCCAATAAATCATAACCAAGTGAACGATAATCACTCATATATTGCTCAATTGATTCCTGTTTCGACTCTTTGACTAAGTCGGTTTTCGTTAATATGATTAGCGGTTTGATTTCTTTATGCTCAATAAGAACTAAAAATCGATCTAGCAACAGTGGGCTAAAGTCTGGCTCGGCAAGTGAGTTGACGATGATCGCTTGATCGATATTAGCAACTGGTGGACGGATTAACTCATTGACGCGCTCATCAACAGAAACGATTGTCCCTTTACCATCCGCTTGAACTTCGACTTTCACTCGATCACCAACAAGAGGTGTGATTTTTTGCATTCTGAATAATCCTCTTCCTTTACACTCAATCAGCTCGTCTCCGGAAAGTACGTAATAAAAGCCACTCAATGCTTTAATGATTCTACCTTCCTTCATCTGTTCACCCTTTCTTTATTCCTCATAGGGAACCGACTCTTCGATATACGTTTCCCCATCTCTTACTACACGGTAACTGGCCATTTCTTCCGGATTGATCGTTAATTCAATCTCATATGTCGTATCCGCATAAATTGTTTCTTTATGAAATACATTATTCATATTTCTCTCGGCATCTCCGATGTAAATGACGACTTCCTGTCCAACAGGTTCATCTGGAGAATTATTTTCATCCGCTTGATTGTTTTCATCTTGGTTATTCTCATCATTATTTGTAGGCTGTTCATCCGCAGGTGGATCGTATACAACTTCAAAAGTCTCCGTCTTTGTTACTGGTTTTAAATCCGGTCCTTTTGAGACGATCACACGCAACTCATCCCCTTCTTCGAGCTCTGTATTCGGACTAGGGTTCTGTTGCATAACTCTTCCCTCACGTACATCATCTGAAAACTCTTCCTCGGTCACTAAAGATAAATTATTTGTTTTTGCATAGTCTTGTACATCCTCAAGTGACCATCCTTCCACGGATTGAAGGCTTATAGTCGGTGGTCCATTACTGACGTCAAAAATGACCCGTGTATTTTCTGGGATGATCGCTTCACCTGGTTCTGGTTGAATTTGCGCAATAATTTCACCTTCTGGCTGATCAGAATCCTTTTTATAGCCGATGACTTCCTGGTAACCGTTGTTTTCAAGGAATTTTTTTGTTTGATCAAAAGAGCTACCAACGTAATCGGGGAAATCAATTTTTTCTTGCCCCATACTTGTCACGATTGTGACCGTTGCGCCTTCCTTCACCGTGTTACCTGCACGTGGTGAGGTTTTTACAACTAAGTCCTCTTCAATCTCTTCATCATATACCGATTCTCGCTCAACCTCCAAGCCTAGTTCTGTCAATTCGCTGAAAGCTTCTTCATATGTTTTTCCTGCAACTTCAGGTATTTCTATATCATCAGGAATCAACATCTTCGGTAGCACAAAAAGCGCAATTATTGCTGCGATTAGAACGAGTGCACTGAAAGAAATTAAAAAAACCATCCATTTTTTTGATTTTTTATTTGGTGTGTCTTTTGTTTGTTGGTCTGCATTGACGACTGTTGGATCGCTCTCATCGTCAAGCTTCATATTGGGTGGAATCGCCGGCATGACTTTTGTATCTTCTCCCTCTTCTGTTGGAGGAATAAATCGTTCCTCATCCTGGCGGTCCAGATTCAATACCGTTTCCAAATCCTGTTGCATTTCATCGATCGATTGATAACGATGAAGTGGATTTTTCGTCGTTGCTTTTAACACCACATTTTCAAGACTCTGAGGCACACTCGGTTGAAAACTTCTCACATATGGTGTCTCCGTTTGCATATGTTTCAATGCCACAGATACAGCTGATTCTCCTGAAAAAGGTAATCTACCGGTCAACAATTCAAACAATACAATTCCCAGTGAATAAATATCTGATTTCTTTGTTGCCGTTCCACCTCTTGCTTGTTCGGGTGATAAATAATGAACCGAACCAATGACATCATTCGTTTTTGTCAGTTGCGTTGAGCTAAGTGCCCGTGCAATGCCAAAGTCTGTAATTTTCACATTGCCATACTGATTCATTAAGATATTCTGTGGCTTTACATCACGGTGGATAATGCCGTTTCTGTGTGCATGAGATAATGCGGATGTCAGTTGTAGCATAATCGCAACAGCATCTGAGGCAGATAATGGTCCATGATATTGAATATGTTCCTTTAACGTATCTCCCTCAACATATTCCATGACCATATAGTAAATATTATTTTCTTCGCCTACATCAAATATATTGACGATATGATCATTGGATAAACTGATGGCAGATTCCGCTTCTCTTCTGAATCGTTCGATAAATTCATGGTTGTTGGAGTACTCCATCTTCAAGACCTTAATGGCAACTTCCCTATTCAGAATTAAATCTTCACCAAGATAGACATCTGCCATTCCGCCGCCACCAATGGTTCGTAAAATTTTATACCGTTCATTTAAGATTTTTCCTGTTAACACGTTGAAACACCTTCTTCGTCCCCGTCATCTACCCATAGCACCAAAGATATGTTATCTTCGCCGCCACGATCATTTGCCAGTTGAATCAGTTTTTCTAGCTTTTCTTCGTGTCCGAGATCTTGCAAGATTATTTCTTGAATCTCTTCCTCGGAAACTTTGTTGGATAACCCATCCGTACATAAAAAGAGATAGGATTCGTCTGCTTCGAGTGAAAAACTAAGCAATTGAACATTCAGTGATTCTTCTGTTCCTACTGCTTGGGTTAAAACATTTTTTTTCGGATGAACTTCAGCTTCTTCGATTGTCAATTGTCCACTTCGAACTAACTCATGAACGAAAGAATGATCTTCCGTTTGCTGAACAATTTGTTCGCGATTTACTGTATATAGTCTGCTATCACCAATATGTCCAACTGCAACTTCCCTATTTAAGATAACGGCAGCTGTCAAAGTAGTCCCCATTCCTTCACAATCTTCATTTTCATTGGAATAGGCAAGGATTTCTTGATTGGCCTCTTGGATTGTTTGCTGTAACCAAGACTGCGCGTCTTCAATAGATGAAAACGTTGATGTTTCATCCCATCTTTTATGTAACTGGGATATGGCCATTTGACTAGCCACATCACCAGCATTGTGTCCACCCATTCCATCGGCAATCACGGTAAGAAGTTGGCCTGAAGGATGCTTGAAAACACCGCCCGCATCCTCGTTGATCGGGCGTACTTTTCCTCGGTCTGATTTAAAATATGCAGTCATTTCTGCACCTCATTTCTTCAAATCTTCCTTTATTTCTTTCGTTTAATTCGCGTCATAAAGAAACCATCGGCTTCAAAATCATGAGGAAATAGTTGTAAACCATAGGGTGTTAAGCCGGATAATTCTTTACACGACTCAGGCAATTCATCAAAAAATGATTGATCGATTTCAAATTCATCCATTTCTTTCAGAACTTGCGCGATCAGCTTATCATTTTCTTGCCGGTCGACCGTACAAGTACTATAAACAAGTTTACCATCCTGATTCAATAAAGGTAGCACCGCATGTAGCAGTTCTTTTTGAATCTTGGCTAGTGATAAAATATCTTCTTCCTTCTTGGCATATTTAATATCCGGTTTACTCCGCAGGACACCAAGACCAGAACATGGTGCATCCAAAAGGATCCGATCAAACGTAAAGTTTTCAAATCGATTCATTAATTGTCGGCTATCCATTGCTCCTGTTTCAATCATCGACAAACCAAGTTGCTTAGCTCTTTCTGCTACCAACTTCACCTTCTTTTCATGCAAATCATATGCATGGATGCTGCCTTCATTATTCATTTTCTCAGCCAAATGCGTCGTTTTTCCACCTGGAGCACTGCAAGCATCTAGTACAGTCATACCCGGTTCAGGATTTACCATTTCGGATACGAGCATAGAAGTTTCATCTTGGATTGTTAATTGGTCAGGAAATAAGTGACTGTTTAGTACATTTCCCGACGTAACGACTAGCCCTTGTTCAGACAATTGTGAAGGTCTCGTTTCAATAGCTTCTTTTGAAAGGAATGACTGAGCTTTTTCCCTTGTCGTTCGCAATGGATGCACACGCACGGAAACATTTTTACGGTCGATATTAGACCAACACATTTTTTCTGTTATCTCATATCCATATGAATCAACCCAGCGTTTCACTAACCATGCTGGGTGACTTGTTTGGATAGAAAGTCTTTTCACGGGATCTTGAATATTATTGATATCTGGCGGCCCTTGACGTTGCAAGTTTCTCAACACACCATTAACAAATCCAGAAATCCCTTTATGTCCACGTCGTTTAGAAATGTTTACAGCTTCATTGATGACTGCATGGTCAGGGATTCTGTCCAAATAGATCATTTGATAAAACGACAACATGAGCAACCATGAAACCCATGAATCAATTTTTTTGTTCTTTGTAAAATGATTGATGAAATATTCAAGCGTCAATTTTCGTTGTAAACTCCCGTAAACAAGCTCTGTCATTAAATTTTTATCTTCCTGACTAAGCTGATTCTTTTGTATCGCTTGATTGATCAATAAGTGGCTGAAACCACCTTGGTCGCCAACTTTCATCAATAAATCGAGCGAAACTTCTCGTACGTTTTTCATCCTATCATCCTAACTGCTCACCTACTGTGAAGTAATCCTTACTGCCACGCAAAAAGTCTTCAGTTTTCATCCGTTTCTTTCCTGCGAGCTGAATCTCTGTAATATTCAGTTGTTTTCCATCAACTGTTCCGATTATTAAACCATCATCAACCCGGAGGATTTCTCCTGGTTTTCCACTTGAGGGTTGTTCGACCTTCTCCGCCCACCAAACTTTAATTGTTTGGTCTTTGTAAGTCGTATATGCAACCGGCCATGGATGCAGTCCACGGATATGGTTATAGATTTCCTCTTGACTTTTTTGCCAATCAATTTTTTCTTCATCTCGTTTAATGGTGTATGCATATGTTGCTTGTCCATGATCTTGAGGGATTGCGTTAACTTCATTTCCAAAAATTTCTGGCAGTGTTTTTTTCAATAAGCCTGCTCCTACAGTCGATAATTTATCATGAAGACTTCCGGTATGATCGTTTTCTTCGATCCGAATAGCTTCTTGACTAATCATATCTCCTGTATCCATTCCTTCTGCCATATACATAATGGTTACGCCTGTCTCCTTCTTGCCTTGCATGATGGCGTAGTGAATCGGTGCGCCTCCACGTAACTCAGGAAGCAAGGAAGCATGGACATTAATACATCCAAAAGGTGGTACATCCAATAATTCCTTCGGTAAAATTTGTCCATAGGCAGCTGTAACAATAAGGTCTGGTTCATATTGTAAGATCTCTTCATAATCCGTTCGAATCTTTTTCGGTTGGATAACCGGAAGATCACGTTCCAAAGCGAATTCCTTAACCGGCGAAGGGGTCAATTGGCGCTTTCTTCCTTTTGGTTTGTCTGGTTGTGTAACGACTGCTACAACCTGGTAATCCGATTCAACCAACATTTTCAATATAGGAACACTAAAATCCGGTGTACCCATAAACACAATTTTTTTCGTCATCGAATACTCCTTTTCCAATCTATTGTTTCAAATTTACATAAAGTAGTATGGATCAAAATCAATCGTCATTTGAAGTTTGTTTTGATTCACTTCTCTCTTAAAATGCTCCAATACGCTTCGCAAAGCCTGATCGACTTCTTCTTTTCGCTTATATTTTATCATGCATTGATAACGATAGCGATCTTTAATCCGTAGCATTGGCGATGGGGTTGGGCCTAATAAAATTGACTCTTTCGATAAATTTTTGGCTAACTCATTGGCAAGTTCATTGGCCATTTGGTTCACTTGTACGTGATTTTCATGTGATAAGTTGATCAACACCATAAAATAATACGGTGGATAACCAACCTGTTTTCGAAAGTTCATTTCTCGCTGAAAAAATCCTTCATAATCATATTCACTCGCTAATACAACGGAGTAATGTTCAGGCGTATAGGTCTGGACAACTACTTCTCCAGGAAGTTCATGGCGTCCTGCCCGACCGCTGACCTGTGTCAGTAATTGAAATGAACGTTCACTTGCGCGAAAGTCTGGTAAATGAAGCATTGAATCTGCCGCTATGACACCGACAAGCGTCACATTTTTAAAATCAAGTCCCTTGGCAATCATTTGGGTTCCAAGTAATATATCCGCTTCGCCTCGTCCAAATTGATTCAATAACTTCTCGTGAGCACCTTTTCGCGACGTTGTATCGACATCCATCCGTATAACACGAGCCGTTTCAAACTGGGTATTCAGTGCTTCTTCCACCTTTTGTGTTCCGGTACCGAAAAATCGGATGGCATCACTTTCGCAATTCGGACATGTTTTTGGCATTCTACGTTCAGCATTACAGTAGTGACACTTCAGTTTATGTTGTCTTTGATGATAGGTCATCGAAATATCACAGTGTTCGCATTGTATCGTTTCACCACACTCGCGACACATGACGAATGATGAATAGCCTCTACGATTCAAAAGAAGAACGATCTGTTCATTTTTATCCAGACGATCTTGAATTTTTTCGGTTAATGATTCAGAAAACATCGATCGGTTTCCTTTTTCCAACTCCGTACGCATATCAACGATTTCAATGTTCGGTAGATCTTGTTCGTTTACACGATCTGTTAATTCAAGTAATTTATAAACACCCTTTGATGCCCTGGCATAGGACTCTAACGTCGGTGTTGCACTACCTAAGACAACAGGGCATTGATGAGCACGTCCTCGGTACTTTGCTACTTCACGTGCGTGGTATTTTGGATAATCTTCTTGTTTATAGCTTGTCTCATGTTCTTCATCAATAATAATAATCCCTAGATTCTCAAATGGAGCAAACACAGCTGAACGCGCTCCAACAACAACGCTCACTTCTTTTCGTTGAATTTTTCGCCATTCATCATACTTTTCACCTTGGGATAGCGCACTATGTAAAACAGCAACTTCTCCACCAAAACGCTCCTTGAACCGCGTAACCATTTGCGGTGTTAAGGAGATTTCCGGCACTAACACAATCGCTTCTTTTCCTTCATTGATCACTCGTTCAATTGATTGTAAATAGATTTCTGTCTTCCCACTACCTGTAACACCATGCAATAGAAAAACTTCATGCTTATTTTGATCAATCGATTGGTGAATCGGTTCAATGGCTGCTTGTTGTTGATCGGTGAGAATTAACGGTTTTGTGCGTTCTGTTGTGTCTTTTTGATAGGGATCGCGATAGACTTCTTTTTTTACACGTTTTAAAATCTTTTTTTCGATCAGTTGATCGATTGGTCCCTTGGTTGTTTGGAGCTTCTTAATTAAGTCATTGAGTAAAATAGGCCGAGGATTTTTCGAAAAAAATTCTAAAACTAATCGCTGCTTCTTTGCTTGATTTCCTAAATCTTCAATCGCCTCAAGTAAAACTTGTTCATCAACAGCTAACTCAATATATGTGTCTCTTTTTACACGATTTTTTCCTTTGACGATATATTTAATATCAATAAGTCCTTCTTGAACCATCCGAGTGACTTGGCTTGAAGGTATTTGATGTTTATCCAGCTCTTCAAAGGGAAATACCTCGCGTCCTTCTGCAGCGATTTTCCACGAATCCGGAAGTTCATCTTCGTCAGCCAGCAACCAAACTTCCTTTTTGTACTTCGCTTTAAAAGCGGCCGGTAACATCGCCTGCATGGCGGAAATTCGATAGCAAAGAGTTTCTTCTTGTAACCACTTCGATAGATCAAGTAATTCTTTCGTCAGGACAGGAATATGATCCATAACGCTAATAATTTCTTTTAACGATTCAAAATCACTTTCACTCGTCAATTCGGTCACAAATCCCATGACTTTTCGTGGTCCAAATGGAACAACAACACGGACTCCTGGCTGTACACTACCTTCTAGATTTTCAGGAATTTCATAATCAAATAAAGAATCGATTGCTGCAGCTGCAACATCGATGACGACTTTTGCTACCGCCATGCTTATTCCTCCGTCATTTTTCGATTAACTAACTGCATCAGTTCCTCAGCAATCTCTTTTTTTGTTGCATAAGGAATTCGATGCTCTTCTCCGTCTTTTGAATAAAAAACAACTTCATTGTGATCGGATTGGAATCCTTTCTGAAAACCAATTTCATTGATAACAATTGCGTCGAGTTGCTTTCGTTTTAATTTTTCTTGCCCATACGCCAGCGGATTTTCTGATTCCGCCGCAAAACCGACTAAATATTGATTCGATTTTTCTTCACCTAGCGTCGCCAAGATATCCTTTGTTCGTTCGAGCTCGATGACAAGGTCGCCTTCTTTTTTCTTCATTTTCTGATCAGACGTTTGTTTTGGCCGATAATCTGCAACCGCTGCTGACTTAATCACTAAATCTTGTTCGTGGAATTCTTTCATTACTGCTTGATACATTTCATCCGCTGACTGAACGTCAATTGTACGGACACCTGCAATTTTTTCTAAAGACACGGGTCCGGAAATGAGCGTAACATCAGCCCCTAGATCTTTTGCCGCTTGAGCTAAGGCATAGCCCATCTTTCCTGATGAGTGATTCGTAAAAAATCTGACCGGATCGATGATTTCTTGTGTAGGTCCCGCTGTAATCAGCACTTTTTTATCCTTCATCAATTCTGTCTTTTTTTCATGGTCATTAATCACTTCAATAATTCGTTCAGGCTCTTCCAAACGACCTTTTCCTACATAACCACATGCCAAATAGCCGTCCCCCGGTTCAATAAAACGATAGCCCATTTTTTCAAGTTCAATCAAATTCTTTTTAACAGATGGGTGAGCATACATATGAACATTCATCGCAGGTGCGACATAAACGGGTGACGTCGCTGCCAATAATGTGGTCGTCAACATATCATCTGCCAGACCATTCGCTATTCTACCCAGTAAATGGGCAGTTGCTGGTGCCAAAATAATGAGATCTGACCAGTCTGCCAAATCGATATGGGCAATTTTTTCTGGATTTTTTTCATCAAATGCATCCGTGTAAACTGGATTTCTCGACAAGGCTTGGAAGGTAAGTGGTTGAACAAATTCTGTCGCGCCTTCTGTCATAATCACTTTTACATTGGCTCCCTGTTGGACTAACTTACTTGTTAGTGCACAAGCTTTATAGGCAGCGATCCCACCAGAGACACCTAATACAACATTTTTTCCATTTAACATATGATAACCTCCGTCAATTACGATGGATTAAGGCTTTCGTATTATTTCGTTTCATCGTTCGTGACATATACTTTTAAAACCATATATATCCATGCTTACTATGTTAACGTTTTCGATGTGTGGAAGAAAAGAAAACCTGATTAACCAACGGTGCTTTTATATAAACTATTACAATTATACGTGAATCGAATATCTGTTTCCACTAGATGATACCTGGACAAGAAAAACCCGACTTCTCTTGTAAATGAGAAGCCGGGTCTTTCCTCAGTCTTGCTGTTTGATTGCCAATTTTTCATCTAGAATTTCTTCTAGTGCAACTCCGACCAACTTTTTGGATGTCGGTTGCTCAAGCATATGGTTTTCTTTTTCATGAAGTTCTCTTGCACGTTTAGCGGCAATCGTGACGATTGCATATTTGGAATCGATTTTTTTCAATAAGTTATCTACAGATGGTTCGAGCATTACAAATCCACCCTTCCTAATGCTTTTTTATATTGTTTGGAGACTCGCTCTCTTTTACAATGTTCACTCACAACAATTGACTGAATGCGTGAAACAGCCTTCTTAACTTGATCATTGACGACGACATAATCATATTCATCCATCATGTCAATTTCCTTTTTTGCTTCGAGCAAGCGGTTTTTAACCAAGTTTTCCGTCTCAGTACCGCGATCGATAATTCTGTTTTTTAGTTCTTCCAAACTTGGTGGAAACAAAAAGATAAAGACACCTTCAGGAAAGTTTTTCTTCACCTGCATGGCACCTTGCACTTCAATTTCTAAAAATACATCCTTACCCTCTTTAAGTGTTTCTTCCACATAAGCTTTTGGGGTTCCATAATAATTTCCTACATACTCAGCATACTCAATTAATTCATTTTGCTCAATCATTTCCTCGACATCTTCTTTACTCTTAAAGAAGTAATCGACACCGTTTTCCTCACCGACGCGCGGCTTACGGGTTGTAACAGAAATTGAATACTGCAATGCGGGATCTTGTTCAAATAAAGCTTTTCTGACCGTTCCTTTTCCTACACCGGACGGACCGGATAGAATAAACAGGATTCCTTTTTCATCTTCCACAAACGTTCCTCCTAATTATCTCCGTTCATATCGTCATTATCAATTCGGCCACCGACTGTTTCTGGCTGAACAGCAGATAGAATCACATGGTCACTATCTGTAACGATAACCGCCCTTGTCCGACGACCGTATGTTGCATCAACAAGTTTATTTTCATCTCTTGCTACAGTAATAATTCGTTTAATTGGAGCTGACTCTGGTGATACGATGGAAATGATTCGGTTTGCTGACACAACATTTCCAAATCCAATATTAATCAGTTTCAGATTCATTCTCTACTCCCCTAACTAGTTCAGTACATACTCTTTTATTTTTTGTGAATACTCCTATTATACGCTAAAAACAACTAAAAACTCAAATTCTATTCTATATTTTGTACTTGTTCTTTGATTTTCTCTATTTCACTCTTCATTTCAACAGCTATTCGGCTAACTTCCGAGAGAATTGATTTTGATGCGATGGTATTTACTTCTCTCAACAATTCCTGTGCAATGAAATCAAGCTTACGACCGATGGAATCATTCTTTTTTACTGTTTCTATAAATTGATCCATATGCGAGTGAAGTCGTGTCAACTCTTCTGCTATATCCGCTTTTTCTATTTGAATAGCGGCTTCCTGAACAATTCGCTCGTCATCAATTCCTTTTCCATCAAGCATCGTTTCCAACTTCTCTTTTAAGGAATTGAATTGTTGTGTTTCCATCGACTTCGCATGCTCTTCCAATTGAGCTGTATAGCTTTTCAACAGGCGAATGCGGCTATGAAAATCTTTTTGAATCGCTTCCCCTTCAACGGTCCGCATCTCAACCACTTGTTCTAAAGCTTTTTGTAGTCCGTTTTTGATAATTTCAAATAACTGTTCATCCAAATGATCAGGTTCTTCGATATAGAATAAATCTTCCATCGATAGAATGTGTTCAATCGATAAAGACCCTTGTACATTCCCCTTTTCTTGAAGTGCATTGATATTATTTAAATATTGTTCAAACACATCCCAATCAACCTGCATTTTTTTATCCGTCAGTTGTTCTCCGGCACAAGAAATATAGACATCGACTCTTCCTCTTTTTAGTTGGCCTTTCATTTGTTTTTTTAATTCATTTTCATACGGATAAAGCTCTCGTGGAATTTTACACGAAATATCTAAATATCGATGATTGACTGTTTTCACTTCGATGGTGATTTGTCTTTTTTGATCATGTGAAACATAGCGACCATAACCCGTCATACTCTTAATCATTTGAATCACCTTACCTTTTTCATCTCTTATTATTCTTGCACTATTGAAAAGTGTTTTTCAACTGTTTCGAGCGATTGATTGATTTTATAATCTTGCAATTGAACGATTTATACAGAAAATATTATTTTTGTTTATAAAGCATCACACATTCTATTGAGTCTGTGTTCATGATACACTATTGAAAGAAATGAGGTGTTTTTATGCCATTAGATGGAATCGTCACTTATGCGTTAGTCAACGATCTATCAACAGAATTAGTCACTGGACGAATGACAAAGATTCATCAGCCAACCGACCATGAATTAATCATTACCGTTCGAAAAAATGGTCAAAACAAAAATTTATTACTCTCTGTGCACCCGAATTATGCTCGGGTTCATTTAACAAGTGAGAAATATACCAATCCTAAAGAACCACCATTATTCTGTATGGTATTAAGAAAATATTTAGGCTCAGGTTTTATTAAATCCGTTGAGCAAATTAGTATGGAACGAATCATCCGAATTAGAGTAACGAGCAAAGATGAAATCGGTGATTCGTTGGATTACGATTTGTACATTGAATTAATGGGCAAACATAGTCACATCGTGCTAGTTGATCCGAGTAGAAACGTAATTCTCGAATCAATGAAACATATTGGGTTCTCTCAAAACAGGTACCGGGCATTGTTACCTGGCCAAACGTACATTTTTCCACCTGAACAAGGTAAGATCAATCCATTAGAGCTTGACCCAACAGAGTTTGTCAAAAAGCTAGACTTTAATACAGGTAAAATTGATCGACAAATCCTATCTATTCTGATGGGTGTTTCTCCATTGGTCAGTCAGTCAATTGCAGACCTCGCTTATTTAGGAGATGAAAAGAAATATATTGAAGTGTTTGAACAGTTTCAAACTCAATTAATGGAGAACGATTTTCATCCCCATATAGGTCGTGGCCAAAAAGATGATTTTCATGTGTTGAAAAACGTACAACTTGGAGAACCGACTACCTCATATGAAACAGTCAGTGAAATGCTTGATGCCTTTTACCAAGGAAAAGCTGAACGTGACCGAGTCAAGGGGTTAACACATGACATTATGCGTTTGCTTAAAAATGAGCGCAGTAAAAATGAACGTAAAATAAAAAAACAGCAACAAACATTGAAAAAAGCCGAAGATGCAGAACAATACCAAAAATTTGGTGAACTACTGACTGCTCATATGCATCTTGTGAAACCTGGCGACAATCAAGTTACGGTCATTGATTACTACGATCCCGATCAAAAAGAGATTACAATCGAGTTAAACCCGAATAAATCTGCCAGTGAGAATGCACAGCAACTGTTTAAACAATATCAAAAACTTAAAAAATCAAAAGAAGTCGTTACAAAAGAAATTGAAAAAGCGAAAGCAGAAATTGATTATTTAGATCGGTTGATTCAACAGCTTGAAGACGCTCGTGAAGAAGATCTGGAAGATATCCGAGCTGAGCTTGAAGATGAAGGCTATTTAAAGAAAAAATCTACGAAAAACAAAAAGAAAAAGAAAAAAGTCATCCGTTTTGATCGTTTTCAAGCAACAGATGGTACGGAGATCTATGTTGGGCGAAACAATAAACAAAACGAATACTTAACGAACCGTCAAGCAGGTAAAGAAGATATCTGGTTACACACGAAAGACATACCTGGTTCACACGTCATCATTAAATCAACAAGTCCAAGCGAAGAAACGATTGTAGAAGCTGCGACAATTGCGGCTTTCTACAGCAAATCGAAACACTCTTCCTCTGTTCCGGTAGACTACACGAAAGTGAAGCACGTCCGAAAACCAAATGGCGCAAAACCAGGATACGTCACCTATGACAACCAACAGACGGTTTATGTAACACCTGTTGAAAGCGAAATTGAAAAATTAAGATTGAAAGAATAATAAAACAGGATTCGTTTGTATCCTCATTAAAAAAGTTTTTCAACGCCCGGATGACCGCTCATTGCTATCATTCGGGCGTTTAGGGTCTTGCTATTCAACCGAATATTGAGTCATCATTGTCGTCCGGGCAATTAGGAGCCGCCTATTCGACCGAATACTGAATCATCATTGCCGTTCGGGCGTTTAGTGACCCGCTATTCGACCAAATATTGAATCATCATTGTCGTCCGGGCGTTTAGGAGCCGCCTATTCAACCGAATACTGAATCACCGATGCCGTTCGGGCGTTTAGGAGCCGCCTATTCGACCGAATAGTGAATCATCATTGCCATCCGGGCGTTTAGGAGCCGCCTATTCGACCGAATACTGAATCACCACTTTCATTCGGGCGATTAGGAGTGTTTTTTTGTTTAGATCGGATCGCAATCACTCCTAAGGTGAAGTTCACTCGTTTACTTATAAAAAATTCATACTGGGATGCATGTAACTTTTGCATGCATCCCAATATGAATAAAATCATTCAGCGGATTTCCTCATTTTCAACTTGCTTTCATAGTTGATTTATTATTTTCCTCGGATTCGAACATTCCCTCTGTATCTTGAACTTTGTCTCTTCCAGGTAAAATCAGATTCAATATAACTCCAATAATCGCTGCAAGTGCCATTCCTGCAATTTGTACGTTTTCGTTAATTTGAATGAAGGCACCGCCTACACCAATTACAAGAATAACAGAAGAGATAATCAGATTTCGCTTTTTCCCTAGGTCAATATTATTATCAATTAACATTCGTAGTCCACTTGATGCAATAATTCCGAACAGTAGAATCGATACCCCGCCCATAACAGGGGTTGGTATTGATTCGATTAAGACAGAAACGAGATCGATAAAGCCAAAGGTGATCGCTAAAACGGCTGCGCCACCGATGACAAACACACTGAATACACGCGTAATTGCCAGAACACCGATGTTTTCTCCGTAAGTCGTATTAGGTGGACCGCCCAATACAGACGCGATCAATGTTGCAACACCATCACCTAAAATGGATTTATGCAATCCTGGATCCTTTAAAAAGTTTCGTTCGGCGATTTTCGATAAGACCATTTGATCCCCGATATGTTCAGTAATCGTCACGAGAGCCACAGGTACCATGATTGCGACAATAGATAGGTTTAATACGTCCATTGGAGCATAATCAACGAACGGAATCAGGAAATCAGGCTTTGCAATCAGTGCTCCAAAAAATTCACCTATGGAGGAACTGGATGTTAACTCATTCCAACTAGCCTGTAAGTTCGTCGTATCAACAACCCCCATAAATAGAGCAAAAACATAGCCACCAACAATTCCAATTAAAATCGGGATTAAGTTAAAGAATCCTTTAAAGTAAATCGATGCAATCACGGTAATTCCGAGCGTTACAAGTGCAATTAATATATAGGTTGTACTGTAATTCCCTTCACCATCATACATGGCCATTTCAATTGCGGTTGGTGCTAAACCGAGCCCGATTACCATAATTACCGGACCGACAACAACAGGTGGTAAAAGATAGAGTAACCAATTTACACCACTTAATGAAATTAACAAGGCAACTAATCCGTATACAATCCCTGCAAGGAATGCACCAACCATCGCTCCAGCCAAGCCATCTGCCATACTTGCAGCGATAATCGGCGCAATAAAAGCAAAACTGGATCCCAAGTATGCTGGTATTCTTCCTTTTGTAATAAAGATATAAGCGAGTGTTCCTAACCCACTAGTAATCAATGCTACGTTCGGTGGCATTTCCGTTAAAAATGGAACGAGGATTGTTGCCCCGAACATGGCGAATATGTGCTGCAAACTAAGGATCAACCATTGATTCCATTTAGGTACATCGTGAATATCTAAAACTTTTTCTTGATTTGACATCGTTTTACCCCTCCGACCTGTAATTTTGACCATAAAAAAACTCTCTGCTGGTCGCAAAGAGGGTAGACGTCATACGGATCCCGTATACGTTTCCTTATGCGACCTTACCAGCCTCTCTGGACTGAGATTTAAAGGTCATTCATTTTTATTGTTTGAACATTATTTAACCTATTCGTATATACTCACTTCATCTTGCTCATCAACTTCTGACAACTTCACTTTAATCACTTCATTGGTTGATGTAGGAATATTTTTCCCAACATAATCTGCACGAATCGGTAACTCTCGGTGACCTCGGTCAATCAATACGCCTAATTGAACGTTCTTCGGACGGCCGAGATCAATGATTGCATCCATCGCGGCTCTCACGGTTCGGCCGGTATAAAGCACATCATCAAGTAAAATGACTTTTTTCCCTTGAATTGAAGATGTGATATTCGTCTGGTTCACCGTTGCTTCATCCTGCGTGTCTTTATTCGATAAATCATCTCGGTAAAGTGAAATATCCAGTTCTCCTGTTTCGACATCGACACCCTCAATTTCCTTAATTTGTTGCTGAATTCGATTTGCTAAAGGTGTTCCTCTTGTTTTAATGCCAACAAGTAAAAGATCTTCCGTGCCTTTGTTTTTTTCTAAAATTTCATGAGAGATTCGTTTAATTGCTCGAGAAATTGCTGCTTCGTCTAAAATCTTCGTTTTTTCGTTCATTGTTCCTCCCCCCTTTTCCAGCTTACTTTTAATCGAACCTTTGACGGTTTTAGGCATAAAAAAACTCTTTTGCCACAAGATGACAAAAGAGGATTTCTGCACCAATAATATGTGTAGGTTCATCCGTCACCTTGCTAGTCTCTCTGGACCATTCTTAAAGGTTCACTTTATTCACTGTTTATTTTACTTCCTTTAAGAAAAAAGTCAAGTCCACCGGTTAATTTCCTTTAAAGTCTCTTGAAAAATAGCCGGAGCTTCAGCCGTCACAATTATATTCTCCATCGTAATCGGATGCGTGAATTCTAAGCGTCTGGCATGGAGGGCTTGTCCCTCTGAATTCAATGTTTTTCTTGGTCCATATTTCGGATCTCCTACGATCGGAAAACCGATATATTTAAAGTGTACACGTATTTGGTGTGTTCGACCTGTTTCCAAATCACAAACGACATGTGTATAATTCGGAAAACGTTCATGTACTCGGAAATGGGTAATCGCTTCTTTTCCATGATCAACGACAGCCATTCGCTTACGATCGTTCGGGTCCCTACTAATCGGAGCTTCAATAGTGCCTAGCTCATGCTCTATTTCCCCATGAACAATGGCTTGATATTGTCGTTTTACAGTCCGCTCTTTTAACATCGTGGCGAGTTTTTCATGTGTGTCATTTGTTTTTGCCACAACCATTAAGCCGCTTGTATCCTTATCCAAACGATGAACGATTCCAGGGCGAAATTCTCCATTTATGTCCGATAGGTTTGTATATGCAATTAATCCGTTCACAAGTGTACCGTTTGAATGTCCAGCAGCCGGATGAACGACCATCCCTTTCGGCTTGTTGACAACCAAAAGATGTTCATCCTCATATCGGATATCTAAATCCATCGACTCAGGTCTTAATTCGAATGCTTCCTCTTCTGGTATTTCCCATTCAATGAAGTCACCTTGCTGACACCTATAATTTGTTTTTGCTTTTTTTCCATTAACCTGTACAAAACCTTCTTTAATCCATGATTGGATTTGGCTTCGTGATTCTTCTGGATTCAAATTCGTCAATAACTTATCCAGTCGAGTTGTATGAAATCTTTCTTCTACTTGAATAGATTGTTTAGCCATTCTTGACCTTCCCTTTTCCACTGTAGTCTTCAAATAAAATGAGAATGATAATTAGAATTACACCGATTGTTAAAGCTGAGTCTGCGATATTGAAAATCGGAAAATTATAACCAAAAATATAAACATCGATGAAGTCAACAACCTCTTGAAATAAAATTCGATCGATGAAATTTCCGATTGCTCCACCTAGAATAAAGCTGAAACCTAATTGTAGCATCGGTTGGTCACGATTCGTTTGGATAAAATAAACTACGACACCGACTACGATAATTGTAACAATATAAAAAAACCACATCTGGCCTTCCAACATTCCCCAGGCTGCCCCACTGTTTCGATGGGAAGTAAAATATAAAAAGTTCGGGATCAATTCTAGTTGCTCACCAATTTCCATTCTGCTCACAACTATATACTTTGTTACTTGATCGATTGCTATTAAAAATAACGCAAGTATGTAGAATTTAAACACACTTATTCGCTCCTTCCACTCTTTGATTGTAGCATAAGACAACCTTGCATTCGATAAAAATGTGAGCTGCCTGTTAAATAAATGAACCTGAAAGAATCTTTCAATCGAGTTAGTGAGTGAACGTAAAAACAACATCCACCGAGTAGTCTGTTAAAATCGGTTGGTGCTAATGTTTTTTAAGAGGAGTACAAGAAGCAGATGATCATGACAATAGGCGTATACGAAAGGTTTGTAGATAAACACTGAAGGTTTGCGAATTAACCCTGAAGCTCCGCAAATTAACGCTGAAGATCCACAAATTAACACTGAAGCCCAGCGAATTAACACTGAAGATCTTCAAGTTAACCCTGAAGCAACGCAAATTAACCCTGAAGCAACGTGATTAAACACTGAAGACAGCCTTTTTAACACTGAAGCTCTGAGAACTAGCATTAAAAACGCCCCCGACACACTCTGTGATTGTCACAGATGTCGCCTTATGTCCTTTGGGTACAAGCACCCGCCGTAAGCGGATTGCCTGAGACCAACGGCTTTCATCGTAACCTACGCTAAGTTGTGTATTTATCCCAACAAATTAGAGCCAATAGAGAAAATATCAAACAGAAAACCCGAACGATTTATTTACGCCTAAATCGTTCGGGTTCTCATGTCTTCTGTAAATTTTTCATAGCGCCTTAAATCAACGGCAACTATTCACTTCTCATGTCTTCAACGATTGGTGCACAACGTTCACATAAATCTGGATAGTTCGGATCGTTGCCAATTGTCTCTGAAGATACCCAGCAGCGCTGACATTTTTCTCCTGGATGTTCTTCAACAGCAACAGATACATGTTCATATGCTTTCGCTAATTGATTGGCTTCTTCTAGTCGTACTTCAGAAACAATAAAGTATTGATGCAGATTCTCTGTTTCTTTTAAGATATCAAAGATTTTTTCATTCTTAGGAACGATTGTTACGAGAGCTTCCAGTGATTTGCCGATCACTTTATCCTCACGTGCTTCTTCCAAAGCTTTTAATACATCTTCACGTACTTCCATCAATGCTGCCCACTTTTCTTTGACAGCTTCGGCATTATCCAGTTGTTTCACTTCCGGTAGGTCCGTTAATTGGACACTTTCTGCTTCTACTCCTGGAATATAAGACCAAGCTTCATCCATCGTATGGGAAAGTATTGGTGACAACAGTTTTGTTAAGCTTACAACAATTTCATGATAGACCGTTTGAATGCTTCTTCTTCTCGGGTGATCTGCTTTCTCGATATATAGAATATCTTTCGCAAAGTCCATATAGAATGAACTTAAGTCAACGGTACAATAATTACTGATTGTATGATAAATAACAGAGAAATCATATTCATCATAGGCCTTCTTCACTTTATCGATCGTCTCTTGAAGGCGAATATACATAAACTGGTCGACTTCTTCTAATTCATCGTAAGATACAGCATCTTTTGCAGGGTCGAAATCTTTCAAGTTTCCAAGTAAGAAACGAATCGTATTACGGATTTTTCTATATACTTCAGCTACCTGTTTCATGATGTCATCTGAAATACGTACGTCACCTGAGTAATCCGCACTGGAGACCCATAAACGGAGAATATCAGCACCATACTGTTTCATTAGTTTAGAAGGTACAATAACGTTCCCCATTGATTTACTCATCTTACGGCCTTTACCATCCAGTGTAAAACCATGACTTAAAATTCCTTTATAAGGCGCTTTTCCAGTAACGGCTACTGCTGTAGATAAAGAAGAGTTGAACCAACCACGATATTGATCGGAACCTTCAAGATATAAATCAGCAGGTCGCTGCAATTCTTCTCTCTCCGCAAGTACTCCTTGATGGGTAGAACCAGAATCGAACCAAACGTCCATAATATCTGTTTCTTTTGTAAATTTCCCATTTGGACTGGATGGGTGTGTAAACCCTTCTGGTAGCAAGTCTCTCGCCTCACGCTCGAACCAAACGTTTGAACCATGTTCACGGAATAGTTCTGAAACATGCTTAATCGTTTCGTCGGTAATGATTGGCTCACCTGTTTCTCCATAGAATACAGGAATCGGCACACCCCAAACCCGTTGTCTGGAAATACACCAATCTTCACGATCTTTCACCATGTTCCACATACGGGTTTCGCCCCAATGCGGATGCCACTTCACATTTTTGATCTCCTCTAAAATATCATCTCGGAACGCTTTGATGGAAGCGAACCATTGAGAGGTCACGCGGAAAATTGTCGGTTTCTTTGTCCGCCAGTCATGCGGATAAGAGTGTGTAATGAATTCTAAGTGCAACAATGCACCCACTTCTTCTAATTTTTCTGTAATTGATTTATTTGCCTTATCGTAAAATTCACCTTCAAAGCCTGGCGCCTCATCTGTGAATACACCTTTGTCATCAACAGGGCTGAGAGCTTCTAATCCATACTGCTTTCCTACCCAAAAGTCATCCTCCCCGTGTCCTGGTGCTGTATGCACACAACCAGTACCTGCGTCTGTCGTGACGTGATCACCAAGAATCACCAAGGAGTCCCGATCATAGAACGGATGCTTCGCCACGATGTTTTCAAGTTCTGATCCTTTCCATGTTTTCTTGATTTCCGGAGAATTCCATTCCAATTTTTCGGAAACTTCGTCGATTAATTCTTCAGCGATAATATATTGTTCTCCATTGACTGCAACGGACACATATGTCAATTCAGGATGTACAGCAATCGCCATATTTGCAGGAATGGTCCATGGAGTAGTGGTCCAAATGATAAATTTCTCGTCACCATTGAGCACACCTTTTCCATCTGCTACATTAAAAGCGACATAGATCGATGGTGAGCGTTTGTCCTGGTATTCGATTTCCGCTTCAGCTAATGCAGATTCTGATGAAGGGGACCAATAAACCGGCTTTTTACCCTTATAGATATATCCGCGTTTCGCCATTTCACCAAAGACCTTAATCTGATTCGCTTCAAAGTCTGGTCGAAGTGTAATATATGGATTATCCCAGTCACCACGTACACCGATTTGTTTAAACTGTGTTCGTTGATTATCAATTTGCTGCAACGCATATTCTTCACAAAGTTTACGGAACTCTGCGGCAGACATTTCTTTTCGGTTAATCTTTTTCTTCTTTGTCAACGCTACTTCGATTGGCAAACCGTGTGTATCCCAACCAGGGACATAAGGTGCATCATAACCAGCCATTGATTTATGGCGAACAATAATATCCTTCAATACCTTATTCAAAGCATGACCCATATGCAAATCACCATTTGCGTAAGGTGGTCCGTCATGCAAGATGAATTTTGGTCTACCTTTCGTTCTCTCTTGAACTTTTTGATAAATTTGTTCTTCTTCCCATTTCTGTTGCATTTCTGGTTCACGTTTTGGCAGATTTCCACGCATCGGAAAATCTGTTTGTGGCATGTGTAATGTATCTTTATAGCTCATTGTATTCCTCCTCTAAGTCATCGTTTTTAAAACAAATAAAAAAGCTTTCTCATCCCCTGTAAAGGGACGAGAAAGCTCGCGTTACCACCCTAATTGAACAGAAATTGCTTCCCTGTTCCACTCGTTCGTTCGTAACGTGAACAATACGTTCAAGCCTACTTTTTTTCGACCTGAAAACTCAAGGACGATTTTCCTTTATGTGAAGTCACCAGGCTTTCACCATCCCTGGATCGCTTTGGACGTTGTCATAAAGTACTTTTCCCATCATCGTTTATGTGTATAAAAGATTTATTGATTGCATGAAAATTATATGGAAAGAAAAATAATCCGTCAAGCAATTGGACCAATTAATTTTCGGATGTGGAGTATTGATTTAGTCTTGGCTCTTCTTCTTGGTCATGTTCTGAGTCAATTTCAAATAATTCTTCCCAGTCATTCGTATCGATAATATCCAATTGAGCTTCCACTAACATTTTCAAGCGAGTACGAAATACTTTTGCTTGTTTTTTAAGTTCTTCCACTTCCATGGCTGTACTTCTTGATTTTGCCAATGCATCATTAATGATTCGATCGGCATTTTTCTCAGCCTCTTTAATAATTAACTTCGCTTCTTTATTGGCATTACTTTTCACTTCATCGGCTGATTCTTGTGCAACCAGAATAGAGCGATTCAATGTTTCTTCTATGTTGGTGAAATGGCTCAATTTTTCTTCCATTTCATAGAGTTTGTCTTCAAGTGCTTTCTTTTCGCGAATGACTTTTTCATAATCCTTGATGACATGATCTAAAAAGTCGTTGACTTCATCTTCATCATATCCTCGAAATCCGCGAGTGAATTCCTTGTTATGAATATCCAGTGGCGTTAATGCCATGTAATCTCCCCCTATTGTACGTTCACTATCGATTATTGGTTAACTTTCGACACAAACAGCGTAAATCCTGCAATTTCGGCGATTTATTTTAATAATGCGGTTTTTATTCGCTGCTTATCTTTTTTCGTCGTTCCAAGCACTTCCATCAGCTTACTTCTTCCTTTATTACGTACGGATAATAAATCTCCAGGTTCTAGTTGATAAGCCGGTTGCTGTATGACTTGATGATTAACTTTTACGGCTTCTTTTTCAATCATTTTTTGTGCTTGCTGCCTGGACATTCGATAGATCTCTTTCATGACGACATCTAATCGGACCGATGAAACCGTACTTTCTTTTACTTCCCAATTTTGACTTGGAACAATGACTTCATTTAACCTTACTTCTTCCAATGATACACGACTTTTTTTGATTTGTGTCAAGTTCATTTGAAAATAAGGTGCTAAGCTTGCATCACATATGATTTGAAATTCGCCTTCAGATACTGTTAAATCACCGAGTTTCTTTCTATGTATGCCTAATGACATCATACTTCCCAATACATCCCTGTGACTTAATGAGACAAATTTCGCTGGATAAGTACCCTGTAGTGCAGTCACTTGAAAATCCTCTTGAGAGGTTTCCAGATAAAAAGGAGAAAGGATTGCCCTTTTTCGTTCTGCTTCGTTATAACCACCCTCAAAGGACAGACGAAATTCTTCATCTTGTCCAATTACCGATTCAAAAACGATTTGCTCGCGTGGATCTAAAAAATCCGTCAATACAGAGATATGAGTCCTTTCCACTTGATCTTTCCAATCTAAAATTTGATCGATCAAATGCTGTTCTTCTGGTCTGAAATGCTGATAAATCTTCATGGTTCTCCTCTTTCTCAACGAATTAAGCTAACATCCCATACAAGACCCACAAACCATTGGACGCTAATTGCAAGGCGATAATTGCTACGATTGGTGAAATATCCAACATACCGATTGGTGGGATGATTTTCCGGAAAGGTTCTAAATACGGTTCGGTAATTTTTCCAAGGAACTCACCGACTCCACTTTCCCGCGCACCTGGAAACCAAGACATCAAAATATAGATGATCAATGCCCAGGAATAGATGGATAAAGCGGTTGAGAGTAATTTAAATACTTCAAATAACATACACGTTACCTTCCTTTTCGTTGAAACTCAAACTCTTCTTCAATCAAACCAGTGATACTACCAGAAATACTCACATGCTCTGGTGTACATAAAAAGGTTTGGCTTCCTAGTTTTTGAATCGTTCCACCCAAGCCATAAACTGTACCACTTAGAAAATCAACCATACGCTTACTATTGGCTTGGTCTAAGCGTTGCATATTAATAACCACCGATTTTTTCTTCTTTATGTGGTCTGCAATTTCTTCTACTTCATCAAACTCTCTCGGTTCACAAAGAACCATTCGTGAATCTTGTTGGACGGAGTGTATACTGACGACATTTTTTTGTTCATGAGATGCAGGTTCTTTACTCTGTTCTTTCCCCGCATAGTAATTCTCTTCTTCCCCATCCAAATCGAAGAATCCTTTCACTCGATCCATAAAACCCATCATTCGTCTCCTCCTATTCCTCACCGACAAGACTTGAACCAATTCGGATATGTGTGGCTCCTTCTTCAATGGCAATCTGATAATCATTGCTCATGCCCATCGATAAATATTGACAAGGTGCAAAGTCCAACGATAGCTGTTGAATTTCTAATTGTAATTGCCGTAATGAACGAAAACAGTTTCGAATCACTTCTTCTTCATCCGTATGAGGTGCCATCGTCATCAAACCAACTATATTAATTTTTGGATAGTCTTTCAATGATTGAATAAAGTCACTTACTTCATCGGGTTCCAATCCATGCTTTGAACTTTCCCCACTTACATTCACTTGAACGAAGCATGAGATTGGTTTTTCCGCTCGTTTATTAATTTCTTTTGCCAATGACTTTCGGTCCAATGAGTGAATGAAATCTACTTGGTGAACAATTTCTTTTACTTTTCGAGATTGTAGTGTTCCAATAAAGTGCCAGTGCACTTGATCACCAATCGCTGTATATTTGTCTTGGAAACCTTCTGCTCGGTTTTCTCCTAAATGGCTAACCCCTGCTTCAATGGCCTCTTGTGCTCTGTCAACAGTTACATATTTAGTAACAGCAATGATTTGAACATCTTCTGGATTTCGATTTGATTTCTCACATGCTTTCTGAATGTTTTCTTGAATAGTTGCAAGATTGTTTTGTACAGACACGTTTAACGCTCCTTTGAATTATAGTACTCCTAAAAAAGCAGCCATCCTGCCTGTTTTGCCATCGTCTCTACGATAAGAATAAAAAAGACGATCTTGTTCAAATGTACAATAATTTGTTTTTAAAATATGATTCGCTCGAATACCAGCTTCAACAAAAATTCGCTCATTCAGTGTTTTTAAATCAAGCAAATAATGACCTGGTTTCGTAGCCATAAGAACTTGTGAATGTTCCGTTGGTATTTGTTCAGCCACAGCATCATTCACTTCATAATGAGCCTGTGAGATCGACGGACCGATTGCTACATGCATGTCCGATAGATTGCTTCCCAATCGTTGAAATTGTTCAACCAATCTTTTGCCAATCCCTTTAACCGTTCCCTTCCAACCAGCATGTGCCATGCCGAAGTAGCGTTTATTGACGTCTATCATATATAATGGCACACAATCGGCATAGAAGGTCACCAGGAAATCTTTTGAATTACCTGATACCATCCCATCGGCATCAATCAACGGTTCATCATGTTGCAGCTGTTTATCTTCCGTTTTCCCGCTCGTCAAATCGACGATCCGGTCGCCGTGTATTTGGTTAATACACCTCCACTCGGCTAAATCTCTACTCAAAATAGCTGATGTGCGTCTTCGATTTTCCAACACATCTTCTCGTCGGTCATTCACATGCAACCCGAGATTCAAGCCATCAAATGGGGGATTGCTGATCCCGTTGCCTTTCGTTGTGAAGCCTGCGACGACTCCATACTTTTTCCATTCTTCGATGAGTAACATCGCTGTCGTTTCATTGTAGTTAAATACATCTTTCACACTGAGCGCTCCTTACATACGCTTATTTTATCATAATTGTTCGGATTTTTCTCATCAAACAATGCTTAATCCAATCGAATTAAGATTACATCCGTTCCAATTTTGACGATATTCGTCCAAGGTATTTTCAACTCTTCTTCACTACCGATCAAACCGAACCATTTTTGACTGATTGTTACAATCAAATACGTAATCACACCTACCGTTACATCAATTTCAATATCTCCGATAAATCCGATTTTTGCCCCCGAGTCAATATTAATGATATCTTTTGATTGCAATTCAGAAAGCAACATATTCTCTCACCTCATTACAATAATATGTTGCTAGACAACAAAAAAAGCCCAGAAATTCTGGACTTTTTTATATATGTGCGAATGAAGAGTTTGAAAACTATGCTTCATCCATTTTTTCTAACACATTTTTATTCATTTCCTCTATAGCTGTTTTTTCCAGTCGAGATACTTGAGCCTGAGAGATGCCGATCTCATCAGCTACTTCCATTTGTGTCTTTCCTTCAAAGAAGCGTTGATTAATGATTAATTTTTCACGATTGTTTAGCTTTTGAATGCCTTCCCGAATCGCTAAATCATTGACCCAAGAAGAAGCTTTTTCTTTTTCATCACGGAGTTGGTCGAGAACGAAAATCGGATCACTGCCATCATTATAAATTGGTTCAAATAAAGAAACAGGATCTTGAATTGCGTCTAAAGCAAATACAACATCTTCATGTGGTAACTCCATTTCTGCCGCTATTTGTCTCGTCGTCGGTTCAGCATTGTTTTTCCCGATTAGATTTTCACGAATTTGTAAAGCTTTGTATGCAATATCTCTTAATGAACGAGAGACACGAATCGGGTTATTATCCCGTAAGTATCTTCTGATTTCACCAATAATCATCGGAACTGCATAAGTAGAAAACTTCACATTATGACTTAAATCAAAATTATCAATGGATTTCATCAGTCCAATACAGCCAACTTGGAATAAATCATCCATATTTTCACCACGATGATTAAATCTTTTGATGACGCTTAATACTAATCGTAAATTTCCATTAACCAGCTGTTCTCTTGCATCGAGCTCACCTTTTTGCATTCTTTTAAATAAAAAACGCATTTCGTCATTCTTTAAAACAGGTAATTTTGACGTATCTACACCACAAATTTCGACTTTATTCTTTGCCAATATTTACCCCTCCCACTGGAGTTGATGTCATCTATCAGTTTCTCCAGCAAGACGGATTTTATTCGACAAATAAAAATCAGATCAGACCATTTTATTAAACTCTCGTTTTAATCGTTTGATGATTTTCTTTTCAAGTCTAGATATATAAGACTGCGAAATCCCTAATTCCTGAGCGACATCTTTTTGTGTCTGTTCTTGATTCCCTGCTAATCCAAAACGCATTTCCATAATTTGCTTTTCTCTACCATTTAAATTTGTCAATGCATTTAATAATAGCGATTTATCAACAGAATGATCTAACTCTCGTGTAATGAGATCGTCATCTGTTCCAAGTACATCAGCTAACAATAATTCGTTTCCATCCCAATCTGCATTTAATGGTTCATCAAATGAAATTTCTGTTTTTCGTTTATTATTTCTTCTTAAATACATGAGAATCTCATTCTCAATACAGCGAGATGCATAGGTTGCCAGTTTAATTTTCTTTTCAGGATTAAATGTATTTACTGCTTTAATCAGACCAATAGAACCAATACTAATTAAATCTTCAATATGAATCCCTGTGTTTTCAAACTTTTTTGCAATGTAAACAACTAAACGTAAATTATGTTCAATTAACATTGATTTGGCTGCTTGATCTCCATTTGTCATCCGTTCAAGTACATGCCTTTCTTCATCTTTTGATAATGGCGGTGGCAATGCTTCACTTCCACCGATATAATATACTTCATCTCTCTTAACAATCTTTAATTTAACCAATAGTTTAATGATAAAACGTTGAAGATCACTTAGAAGTTTACGAAACATTAAGATGCCCCCTCTGATTGAAATATTTTCGTTCTCTTTGACTGGAAAACCATTGAATGCAACAACACATTAAAGTCAATTGATCTTGAGAATTGCCCTGGTTGGACACCAGCATAGACGTCTTTCGTTGTATAAGTAATGGAGTCATATTCAATGCTCACACGATCTAATAAAATCGCTTGCAAATAATTCTCCCCTCCTCCTGCAGCTTTATATGGAATAAGCTGAATTGATAGTTGTGACTGCTCGTTTGTAGATAAAGATGATGTTTGAAGCAACTTGTGCGTAACTGACTTTCCAAATAGCCGATTAGAAGTCGATTCATCTAATAAAATGACAGGTTTTTTTGATATTGGATGCGTCAATTGATTTCCAGAATCATAAAATCCATTGACTTTGATTCGCGAATTGTTATATGACAAATGAACTGGATATAATTGCTGTTCATTGATTCGATGGATGGTGAGTCGCTGAAATTGCTCTTTTGTTAAATAAAGTACAACTGGGAATAAGGCCATTACGGTAATCCAACTATAAATATTTCCATAACCTTGAGAAAGATTAGCTAAAGGTACGGTTCCATCCAAAAATGCATAAAGACCGTAGATTCCACCCCCAATTGAAAAGTTAACAATGTAAAAACTGATCCATTGTGTAACCAATGTCTTCAATTGACGATAAGAGAAAGCAATCCAAACGATGCCAATTGAATAAATGAGTTTTGCTAACGGATGAAACAACCAATCAATCCCTAGGCCAATGGATAATGGAATGATCATCGATGCAAAAAGTGCACCGAAGAAAATTCGCCACCTGGAAAAAATAGATTTCGTTAACCAAGCAACCAAAAGTAGGATTGTCCAATCGAACAATAAATTGAGTAACCAAATTAAGTCCAAGTACAGCTGCATCCACTCACTCATCCTTTTGACAAGCATTTAACAAAAGTATAGCTGAGACTTGATAAAAAAACTGTCACTTTATCAGTGCATCTTCTTTCTTATTTTGGTCTTTTTTGACGAATGTTTTGAAGTTAAGAATATACCAAGATTAACAGCAAAAAAGCCTGATTTAACTGTTACCAGTTAAATCAGGCTTTTGATTGTGTTTTTATTAAATTTGGCTCTGTTAAAGTTTGGTGTTGATAATAAAGAGATTGTGCATAGTTGTTGTATGGTGAAGAGCGAAGGTGACGACTCCTGCGGGAACAGCACGAG
>NZ_JAHLZF010000015.1 GCF_018967645.1 Allobacillus halotolerans
GTTGAATAAACTTCATAGCAAGGTAAGATATGGAGTACTCGAAGAGTGCAACCAAAATTTTTACCGCAACTACGTTGGATTAACTTCGAAGGAAGGTAAGATGGGAGTACTCAAAGAGTGCAACCAAATTAATCATCGCATCTTCGTCAGATTAACTTCGATGTAAGATGAAATATGGAGTACCCGTAGGGTGCAACCAAAATATTCACTCATATGAAGGTGGATTTAATTTTTTAAATAAGGTCCGGTAGTTCAGTTGGTTAGAATGCCTGCCTGTCACGCAGGAGGTCGCGGGTTCGAGTCCCGTCCGGACCGCCATTCATACATAATGTAAAACATGTGGGAGACCACATGTTTTTTTGTTTAGCTTAAAAAAGTTTATTCATGTAAAAGTATAAATCTTATTCCATTACATATGCGAAGTATTCTACTAACGAATTTCATAAGCACATGTTATTATTGAAAAAAGATCTCTTCATTGGTGGTGTTCTTTTGAAGGAATTCGAGTTTATTGAAAAGATTAAACCGTCTTATTATAGAAATTCATCTGTTATTAAAGGGATCGGTGATGATGCTGCTGTTGTAAGCCCGCCAAATGGATATGAGCTTGTAATTGCTTCTGATACAATGGTAGAGGATATTCATTTCTCTTTTGAATATATGCAGTTGAGTGATATTGGCTTTCGTGTATTGGCGGCGAATTTAAGTGATTTAGCAGCAATGGGAGCAAGACCACTCTACTACGCAGTAAATATAGCTGTTCCATCTACTTATTCTGATGAACAATTAACCGATTTGTATGTTGGTATGAATGAACTTGCCCAAAAGTATAAACTCGATTTAATTGGTGGAGATACAGTTTCTGCAAATGAATTGGTTATTACGATTAGTGTATTTGGAAAAGTGTTGCCGAATAGAAAACGATTAAGAAGTTACGCGCAAACAAATGATATTGTTTTTGTTACAGGTAATCTAGGAGAAGCAGCCTATGGTTACGACCTACTACAATCAAATTTTCTTTTGGAAAATTATTTTACCAATCGACATAAGCGACCTATTCCCCGGATTGATTTTGTGGAATTGACCGATTCAGTGATTCGTATGTCTTTGAATGATCTGAGTGATGGATTAGCAAGTGAACTCAATGAAATCGCTGAAGCTTCACAAGCTACAATTGTAATCCACTGGGATGACTTACCGATCCATTCTAAAATGACCAATATAGAAATTGAGCAATTAAAAAAGTATGTTTTATCAAGTGGAGAAGACTTTGAGTTGGTCGGCACGTGTTCTCCAACAGAATGGGATCTATTGAAAGAGGCTACAAACAATCAGCTACCAGTGACACCTATTGGCAAGGTTACTGCTGAAACAAGTACGCCAGAAGTATATTTAACGATAAATGAAACAAAAACAATTTTGTGTAAAAGTGGTTATTCACATGGCTAGAAGATAGGTGATTGGATGAAAGAATTTATTGCAAATAATGAAGAAGAAACAATGGATTTTGCTGAAAGGTTAGGCGAGTTATTACAACCAAATCAAGTAATCACGCTCGATGGTGATTTAGGTGCAGGGAAAACAACGTTTACAAAGGGGTTAGCAAAAGGGTTAGGAGTCAAACGAACAGTCAATAGTCCAACCTATACGATTGTAAAAGAGTATCGTGGTCGGATGCCTCTTTATCACATGGATGTGTATCGACTGGAGGATAGCGAAGAGGATATTGGTTTTGATGAATATTTTTCAGGTGAGGGTGTCACTGTGATCGAATGGTCCGATTATATTCACACTTTTCTACCTGATACGTACTTAAAGATTCAAATGAAGAAGGAAAGTGCAGATCAACGTCAAATTCTTCTTCAACCTATTGGCGAAGAATATGAGAAATTAATTGAGGAGCTTCAACAATGAACATATTAGCAATCGATACTTCGAACCGACCAATGAGTGTCGCATTATATCACAATGAGATTCCTTTGATTGAGCACACGTTAAATAGTAAACGAAATCATTCTGTGCAATTGATGCCAGCGATTGAGTATTTAATGAAGGAAGTGAACCTTCAGCCTAAAGATCTTTCGAAAATTGTCGTTGCTAATGGTCCTGGTTCGTATACAGGATTACGGATTGGTGTCACTACGGCAAAAACACTGGCTTGGTCGTTAAATATCCCATTAGTTACTGTCTCTAGTCTTGAGCTTGTAGCGGCTAATCTAATTTACTCAAATGGTCTTGTTTGCTCGTTTTTCGATGCGAGACGGGGAAACGTCTTCACTGGATTGTATCGTGCTCAAGAAGGCCAATTAGCGGTACAATTGCCTGACCAGAATATCGCGATGGACGAGTGGTTGAATCAACTAAATGAATTGGGAGAACCGATTACAATGGTCAGTCCAACAGAGCATTCATTTCATGATTTGGTTTCTGAAAAATTAGGCGATCGTGCCAAATGGATTAGAGGGCATCTGAGTTTCCCGCAAGCGGGCCAGCTTGTTCTACTGGGAAAAGATCGAGAACCCGTGGATATTCATTCAACGAGTCCGAATTATCACCGATTAGTTGAGGCTGAAGTCAAATGGATGGAGAAAAATGGACGCAATGAGTAAGGAAGCGATTGTCAGACGGATGACCATTGAAGATTTGGATCAAGTGATGGACGTAGAATATGCTTCCTTCCGTTCACCATGGAGGAAAGCAGACATTTTACATGACTTAATCAATAATCCATTTTCAGATTACCTAGTCATTGAAAAAGGAGATCGAGTCATTGGCTATTGTGGTGCATGGACAGTCGTGGAGGCGGCACAAATAACGAACATTGCTATCCATCCAGAAGAGCGAGGACAAGGATATAGCGTGAAATTATTTCAACGGATGATCAAATACTTAAAATTAAAAGAAGCAACTGAGCTGACATTGGAAGTAAGAAAATCCAATCATGTGGCTCAGCAATTATATGAGCGATTTGGTATGAAACCAGTAGGCGTACGAAAAAATTATTATCAGGATGATGGAGAAGATGCCATTGTCATGTGGGTGGAGTTATAAATGAAGCAAGAAAAAATTTTAGCAATCGAAACAAGTTGTGATGAAACAGCAGCAGCAGTCGTCGAGGGAGGTACAACATTACTTTCCAATGTCGTCGCGACGCAAATGGAGATCCACCAGAAGTTTGGTGGTGTCGTCCCCGAGTTGGCTTCCCGCCACCATATTGAACAAATTACCATAGTCATTGAAGAGGCATTAAACGAAGCGAAAGTCACGATGGAAGAGATTGATGCAATTGCGGTCACTGAAGGCCCAGGTTTAGTCGGTGCATTGTTGATCGGTGTGAATGCAGCAAAAACGTTGGCATTTGCTCATCAGAAACCATTAATTGGTGTGCATCATATTGCCGGTCATATTTATGCTAATCGGTTGGAACAAGAATTTCAATTTCCGCTGTTAAGCTTAGTTGTTTCTGGAGGACATACAGAGTTAATCTTAATGAAAGAACATGGCGATTATGAAATTATTGGAGAAACAAGGGATGATGCTGCGGGTGAAGCATACGATAAAGTCGCAAAAGCATTAGATTTGCCTTATCCAGGTGGACCGGTGATCGATCAACTGGCTCACGAAGGAGAAGAAACATACGATTTTCCACGTTCTTGGTTGGAAAAAGGGTCATTTGATTTTAGCTTCAGTGGTTTAAAAACGGCGGTTGTGAATCAAATCCATCAGTTAAAGCAAAAAAATGAACCGATTTCAAAAGCCAATATCGCAGCATCCTTCCAAGCAAGTGTTGTTGATGTGTTGGTGGAAAAGACCTATCAGGCGGCCCAACAATACGGTGTGAAGCAATTGATCGTCGCTGGTGGTGTTTCAGCGAATCGAGCGCTCCGAAAGTCGATTGAGGAAAAGTTTGAAGGTACAGACATTGCAGTATCCATTCCTCCACTATATTTATGTACGGATAATGCAGCGATGATTGGAGCAGCAGCTTCCATTCAGTATCATAAAGATGAATATGCTAAGCTAGATTTAAATGCACAACCTGGCTTAATGATTGAAAAGTAAAATATGTTATCCACAGCGACAACGAGTTGCTGTGGGTATTTTTTTATATAGACTGTTATGACGCTGTTGATAATGTGTATAAAAATGTGGATAACAATTGATTTAATTGTGGATAGTGTGCATAAGTCTGTGGATTGGGATTAAATCAATGGAGGATATGTGGATATGTTCGTGGATAAATATAATGAAAGAAAACTCGTCTAATTTATTATTAGATTTCCTATTAAAGTGCAGTTCATTAATATTGCACTCTAAATCGATGCAAAAAAACCCGAACTGACATTTAGTTCGGGTTTGACTTTAAATATAGCTGTTTTTTTATTGCATTCCATCCATCTGCAGTTGCAATTGCTCCCACTCTTCCATATGTTTTTCGAGTAGATGTTGATGGTGCTGCAGATCATCTTGAATGGATTGTAATCTGGAATAGTCACCAGCAATTTCAGGATCGCTCATCGTTTCTTCTAGTTGTTCAATTGTCGTTTCCGTCTTGCTAATTTCTTCTTCGATGGCTTCGAGTTTTCGTTGCACTTTACGATATTCACGTTTGAACTCTTTTTCTGCTTGAAAGTCATGCTTGTCTGATTGCTCACTTTCACGTTCATTTTCTGATCTTGCCAACTCTTCCAGTTCAGCTTCTTCTTCGATCTTTTCAACGTAATAATCATAGTCACCCAAAAAGACGCGTGATCCTTCTTTCGTTAATTCCATCACTTGAGTGGCAATTCGGTTAATGAAATAACGGTCGTGCGACACAAATAGGATCGTTCCTGGAAAATCAGCCAATGCTGCTTCAAGAACTTCCTTGCTGTCTAAATCTAAATGGTTTGTCGGTTCGTCCATTACCAGTACGTTTGCTTGTTGTAGCATGAGTTTTGATAAAAGCAGACGAGCTTTTTCGCCACCGCTCAGCATGCCAACCGTTTTTAATACATCATCACCACTGAATAAGAAGTTACCGAGAATGGTCCGTACATCTTTTTCATTTTTTTGTGGATAGTCATCCCATAACTCTTGAAGAACAGTTTTTTTCGGATGTAATGACGCTTGTTCCTGATCGTAATAGCCGAATTGTACATTTGTGCCAACTTGGATTGTACCGTGTACTTGTGCTAATTTCTTTAAAATCGCTTTGAGCAATGTTGATTTCCCCACACCATTGGGTCCGACAATTGCTAAACGATCCCCTCTATTAACATGGAAGTTCACCTTTTGGAAAACAGGTTCATCCATGTCTTCATATTGGGCCATCAAGTTTTCTACTTTCAATACATCATTTCCGCTTTTGCGTTGGATGGAAAAAGAAAACTTGGTCGATTTATTTTCAAGAGTCGGGCGGTCCATCAGCTCCATTTTCTCTAATTGCTTTCTTCTCGCCTTCGCACGATTACTGGTAGAATCTCTAGCAATATTTCGTTGAATGAAGTCTTCTAACTGTTTCACTTCCGCTTGTTGCTTCTCATATTGCTTTAACTCAAGTTCATAATCTTTTGCACGTTGGGTTAAATAGTAGCTATAGTTTCCATGATATTTCTTCGTTCGTTGGAAGGTCACTTCATACACGGTTGAGATGGTTCGGTCAAGGAAATATCGGTCGTGAGAAACAATTACAATTGCACCGTCATATCCCCTCAAATAGGCTTCCAACCAACTTAGCGTCCGGATATCCAAATGGTTTGTCGGCTCGTCCAGGATTAACAGCTGTGGTTTAGCCAATAATAGTTTCGCCAACGCGAGCCTCGTTTTCTGCCCACCACTTAATTCATTAACAGGTGTAGAAAAATCGAAATGGCCAAAATCTAGTCCATGCAATACAGATTCAATCTCAGCTTCATATTGAAAACCACCAGAAGACTGAAACAAGTTTTGCTTTCGGTCATAGTCTTGGAGCAGTTGTTGATATGCTTCTTCATCTTTCATTTCATCAGGATCGGCCATCTTTACTTCCATGGCTCGCAAATCTTTTTCCAAAGCGATTGTGTCTTCAAAAAGAGTGAGCATCTCATCCCAGATCGTAGCTGTGGAATTCAAACCAGAGTGCTGTTCCAAATAACCAATCGTCAAATCCTTTGGTTGATAGATTTCGCCTTCATAAGAAAGCTCTCCAGCCATTATTTTAAGCAAGGTCGATTTACCTGCGCCATTTCGTCCGACGATGGCAATCCGATCTTGGTTATGTACTTCTAATTTAATATCCGATAGAATAAGGTCAGCGCCAAAATATTTACGGACTTGATTTAATTGCATTAAGATCATAATTTCACCTCTAACTATATCTCCTCCATTTTAGCATGGTTATAAAGAATACGTTAGTGGTTGAATTGGATAAAAGGAGTCTAAGTGATGAAAGATGACCGCATCCCACGAGCAACGGTGAAGCGGCTGCCGCTTTACTATCGACATTTAAATATTCTTTCAGATCAAGGAAAAAATCGAATTTCCTCGAAAGATTTAAGTGAAATCGTCAAAGTAGATTCAGCAACCATCCGAAAGGACTTTTCTTATTTCGGTGAGTTGGGCAGAAAGGGTTACGGATATGATATCCAGAAATTAATTCAATTTTTCCGGAAAATTCTTGACCAAGACGAGGTCTCAAAAGTAGCGTTGATCGGCGTCGGCAACTTGGGGAAAGCATTATTGAACTATAATTTTATTAAAAATGATAATATGAGAATCGACTTAGCATTTGATACGAATGAGCAGAAAATCGGTCATTCGATTGGGAATGTAAGTATTTATGCGTTAGATGAACTTGAGACAAAGTTAAAAGAATCAGGGATCCAAGTGGCCATACTGACTGTACCTGGAAGTGTTTCCCAACAAGTCGCTGACCGCTTAGTAGAAAGTGGAATCGAAGGAATTTTGAACTTTACGCCAATCCGATTAAACGTACCGGATACTGTGCAGGTACATAGCATTGATTTAGCCGTTGAGTTACAAACATTGAATTATTTTTTGAAAAACAAATCGTAAAAATTTTTTTTGGAAAACGTTTTGAGGTGAGCAGCATTGAGTAAGGAAGCTAGTACCACGAATAAATGGCTCGTCATCATATCCGTTTTATTTGGAACATTTACGGTCATTCTAAATAACAGTATGCTGAATCCGGTTCTTCCGGACTTTATGTATATATTCGATTCAGATGCCGTCGGAGTCAGTTGGATCTTAACGATTTTCATGCTGTCCATGGGCATGACGATGCCATTGACCGGATACTTAGGTGACCGATTCGGAAAGAAAAAAGTGTATATTGCCGGTTTACTTTTGTTTATGACAGGGTCGACACTCGGTGCACTCTCACAGACGTTGAGCATGGTCATTATTGCCCGTGCTGTACAGGGGATTGCCGGAGGATTAATGATGCCGAACGCCATGGCATTAATCTTCCAAGCATTTCCGAGAAATGAACGTGGCTTCGCAGTCGGGGTATATGGCATTTCCGTCATGATCGCACCAGCCATTGGCCCGACGATCGGTGGAATCATTGCAGAAAACTTCTCTTGGTATTTTCTATTTTTATTTAATATTCCTTTTGGTCTATTGAGTTTGACGTTGTCTTCTAAATATCTGAAACCAACACCTTCTGATCCGTCGTTGAAATTTGACTGGATTGGATTTTCGATGGTTACTGCAGGCGTTGGTTCGATCCTTTATGTTCTTGGACAAGGCCGTGAATTTGAATCAGCACTCACGTGGACCAATTTGTTATTAGTGATTATTGGTTTCATTCTAATTGTTTTATTTGTTCGCTTTGAGTTAAGACAAAAACAACCTTTACTTGATTTAACCGTGTTTCGAATTAAAACGTACCGATACTCAATAATGGTTACATCTGCTGCATCCATCGGTCTGTTTTCAGGTCTATTCTTGATCCCTTATTTGATTCAAGAAGCATTAGGATTAGGACTAATTGAAACAGGATTAGTCTTTTTACCAAGCGCGCTAGCGAGCGGTGTATTCATGACGTTAGGTGGAAAATTACTTGACTTGAAAGGCCCGAAATTTGTCGTGCCACCAGGGTTGGTTTTACTCGCCGGTGCATCTTTAATATTCGGTTTTTATGTTGATCTGTCGACGCCTTATTGGTTGATTGTTGTATTCTTTGCGATCCATGGATTTGGTTTAGGGTTCGGAAACATGCCGGCTACAACGGCAGGCATGAATGCCATACCAGAGAGACTTGTCGCCCAAGGCTCAGCGATGAACAACCTCATTCGTCAAATTGCTTCATCTATGGGCATTGTATTATTCTCCGTTTATTATGAGACACGCCGAGGGAGCATTATGCTCGCAAATGACATCTCTGCTGAAGCGGCAACAATGCAAGCACTCAATGAAGCATTCATTATCGCAGCGATCTTTGTAGCAAGCGCCATCCCTGCAGCTTTAAAAATGAAGCAGGAATATAATGAAGAATAAGGAACCTTCTCCGAGTTGGAGAAGGTTTTTTTGAATTTTTGGGGTGCGGGGGTGCATATATTTTGTCTTTGGGCTCATATTTTCGTGGAGTGGTAGCATATATTCTTGCTCTGGTCTCATATCTTATGAAACAGGGAGCATAAGTAGAGGTAGGGGGCACATATATTTTGGAGTTGGGTACATATACTTGAGATCCGATCATTTAGGGTCCACCTCGTAACTGATAAAAGCGAAAATAAGGAACCTTCTCCGAAATGGAGAAGGTTTTTTTGATTGTTGGTGGGGCAGGGCGCATATATTTTGTCTTTGGGCTCATATTTTCCTGAAGTGGTTGCATATATTCTTAGTCTGGTCACATATCTTATGCAGCAGGGAGCATAAGACAAGGTAGGGGCACATATTTTTCTGAGTTGGGTACATATACTTGAGATCTGATCATTTAGAGTCTACCTCGTACCTGTTAAATGCGAAAATTCAGCTGAAAATTTGCTAACCACTAAAAAAGTCCCTCACCATCCAAGCAAGTCGTATTTCATACCCAAATAAAAAACCGAGATGCTAGATGCCATCTCGGTTTTCCTTATTTCTTCTCTTGTTGCTCTTGTAATCGTTTATGGAGCCCGAACATTTTGATTGCTGCACCGAAATCGAACGCTGCAATCAATGTGAAAATGATTGTCGCAATGTTCCAGACAGTATCTTCAACACTCATGTAAGCGATGTACATGAATCCTAACCCCATCAACAAGTAAATAATCGCAAAAAATCGCGGTGATGCACGCATAAGTTATCCCCCAATTAAGATTGTTGCCGTATTTTCTAATTCCTGTAGCCGTCTTTCCAAATCTTCAATGTCGACGAATAGGTTGATCAATACGGCCGTTGCATTCATGGCTCCGTGGGCAATCATCGGTACAATGATCCTTTTTGTTTTTACATATAAATAAGAAAAAGCAAAGCCCATAGCCACATACGTTAATGTGAACGTGAAATCAAGATGTAGAGCGCTAAATATTAAAGAAGAGAGTAGCGCTGCAAAAAAGAAATTCATTCGTTTATAGAGTTGTCCAAAGAAAATTTTTCGGAAAATCAATTCTTCGAAAAATGGTGCGAATACAATTGGTACAATAATAAACCAGTAATTCGCCTCAATAATACTGATGATATCCATCGTATTTTCAGAAGCTTGGTCAATGCCGATAAACTGGAAGTTAATGATATTGGCTAAATATTGTGCGCCAAATGCGATGAACACACCGCCAATCGACCAGCCGATTAACTTACCAATTCCTTCACGATCACGCATATTGCTTGGTTTCATATCTTCTTGAACCAAGTATAGCATGACGAGCGCTGCGATCGTATAACTGAATAAATGCCAATATACAAAATGATCGACGGATTCCATATTCGGAAAGACACTTTCGAAGAGATCCATACCGAAGAATGGTGACATTTGTACCAATATATAAGTGAAGATGATGAGCCAATATCTTTGAGGCAATTCGACCGTCTCCTTTTGTTGATCATTCATGAGATGATACACTAGTTTTGTTGGCTATTTTTAAGATATTTTTTAGAAATCAAAAAAGAACCTAACGTTTATTTTATACTAAATCAAAAGCCGAAACAAAAATATTGTTTTTTACTTGCAAAAAAATAAAAGATTGAGTATTATAATATTGGATTTAGCACTCAGCTAATACGAGTGCTAACAAAACGATTATTTAATTTATATGAGGAGGTTTTTGTCGTGTTGAAACCACTAGGAGATCGCGTCATTATCGAGGTTGTTGAGCAAGAAGAAACAACTACAAGTGGAATTGTTTTGCCTGATTCCGCAAAAGAAAAACCACAAGAAGGAAAAGTCGTGGCAGTCGGCTCTGGTCGAGTGACTGAGCATGGTGAGAAGGTTGCGCCAGAAGTAAAAGAAGGCGACCGCGTCATTTATTCAAAATTTGCAGGAACAGAAGTGAAGCAAGACGGCAAAGAATACTTAGTCCTACGAGAAAACGACATCTTGGCTGTTGTTCAGTAATAAAAATTAACGGAATGAATCAAGGAGGTATTTATACTTATGGCTAAAGAAATGAAGTTTGGTGAAGACGCTCGTCGTCAAATGCTTAATGGTGTTAATACATTGGCAGATGCCGTAAAAGTAACATTGGGACCAAAAGGACGTAACGTCGTTCTTGAGAAAAAATTCGGTTCTCCATTGATTACGAATGACGGTGTAACGATCGCAAAAGAAATCGAATTGGAAAACCACTTTGAAAACATGGGTGCGCAGCTAGTATCTGAAGTTGCTTCCAAAACAAACGATGTTGCCGGTGACGGTACAACGACAGCAACGGTTTTGGCACAAGCAATGATCAGCGAAGGATTGAAAAACGTTACATCTGGTGCAAACCCAGTAGGTATCCGTCGTGGAATCGAAAAAGCTGTTGAACTAGCAACAAACGAACTTCGCGAGATTTCTGAAACAATCGAAGGAAAAGACTCGATTGCACAAGTTGCTTCCATCTCTTCTGCAGATGAAGAAGTTGGTCAGTTGATCGCTGAAGCAATGGACCGTGTGGGTAACGATGGTGTTATCACGATCGAAGAATCCAAAGGTTTTGCAACAGAGCTAGAAGTCGTTGAAGGTATGCAGTTCGACCGCGGCTATGCTTCTCCATACATGGTTTCTGACCAAGATAAAATGGAAGCAGAGCTTGAAGATCCATACATCCTAATTACTGATAAGAAAATTTCCAATATCCAAGAAGTTCTTCCTGTATTAGAGCAAGTTGTACAGCAAAGCAAGCCAATCTTGATTATTGCTGAAGATGTTGAAGGTGAAGCGCTAGCGACACTTGTTGTCAACAAACTACGTGGAACATTCAACGCAGTAGCTGTTAAAGCTCCTGGTTTCGGTGACCGTCGTAAAGCAATGCTTGAAGATATCGCGACACTAACTGGAGCAGAAGTCATTACAGAAGACTTAGGTCTAGACTTGAAATCAGCTACAATTGACCAATTAGGCCGTGCTTCAAAAGTTGTTGTCACAAAAGAAAATACAACAATCGTTGAAGGTGCTGGCGAAGCGGACGAACTATCTGCTCGCGTTAACCAGCTACGTGCTCAATTAGAAGAAACAACTTCTGATTTCGATAAAGAAAAACTACAAGAGCGCTTAGCTAAATTAGCAGGCGGAGTAGCAGTCATTAAAGTTGGTGCTGCAACTGAAACAGAATTGAAAGAGAAAAAACTACGCATCGAAGACGCATTGAACTCAACACGTGCAGCCGTTGAAGAAGGAATCGTTTCCGGTGGTGGAACAGCTCTTGTAAACATCTATCGTAAAGTAAGCGAATTGACACTTGATGGCGATGAAGAAACAGGTAAAAACATTGTCCTTCGCGCACTAGAAGAACCGGTACGTCAAATTGCTGAAAACTCCGGACTAGAAGGTTCAATTATCGTTGAACGTCTAAAAGGTGAAGACCTAGGCGTTGGATTCAACGCTGCAACAGGCGAATGGGTGAACATGGTAGAAGCAGGTATTGTAGACCCAACCAAAGTAACTCGTTCAGCGTTACAGCACGCTGCATCCGTAGCAGCTATGTTCCTAACAACAGAAGCAGTAGTTGCCGACCTACCAGAAGAAAACGGCGGTGGCGCCCCAGACATGGGCGGCATGGGCGGCGGCATGCCGGGCATGATGTAATAGCTGCCTGAAACCGTTGATTCAAAAGGGTTTTAACTGAAAAAATGTAATGCTAATATTTTATATGAGGCTAATCACTTGTTCCTATAGTGATTAGCCTCTTTTTTATATTATTAATGATACAAGCTACTTTTTAGTAAATAATTTCTATTACCTTAAAGAAATAAAAAGAGTATAGAGTATAGATTATTTTCATGACATAAAAAAGTGCGATCCAATCTACCATTATTCAACTCAGTCTAATCGTTTCTTTAATTATTTACTTTGCAAGATAGGGTTTAAAGATCGCAGTTTAAGGTAATAAATAGGGTAGTCACTTTTTTAAAAAGGCTCTGTTAAGGTCCGTTGTTGATATTGTGATCCGCTACCGGAGGACGCTTTTGCCCTAACGGAAGGAGAGATTAATGAAACATTAAACAAACTATTAATTTAAAGAAGCCTGATAGGTCTTTTGGCATGCCCGCTCTCGAACTACTTAGAACATCATGAAATAAATAACATAATTAGAAAATTTTAATTCGAAAAGAGAGTATGTTAGGGTGTATTAAAAATAAAAATACTAAAATATTAGATTGAAATGAGGTGTTTGGTCGTGGTAGATGACAAGAATAAAAATGGTAATGGTGACGCTAATCAAGAAGAAGATAGCAGCCGACGTAAGTTTCTAAAAGACGCTGGTATTTTTACAGGTGGTGTAGTTGGTGCTGGCTTCCTTGGAGGCGTTATTGGTAATAAATGGTGGGATGACTCTGATTCTGCTACAGAATCAAAAACAACTCCCGATTTTAGTGAAGCTAGAATCTTTTTTAATCGTCGAGAAGATTTCAACGTTTTAAGTTGGGCGACTGAGCGAATCTTTCCAGAGGATGATCATGGACCGGGTGCAATTTTATTAGGTGTTCCATATTTCATTGATAGACAATTAGCTGGCCCTTGGGGTAAAAATGCCGATGATTATATGATGGGACCATTTAAAGAAGGGGAAAGCACGCAAGGTTTTCAATCACCTTTGAATCGGGGAGAGATTTTTACCCAAGGGATTCGTGAAATCAATAAGGTGAGCAATAAAAAGTTCAAAAGCTCTTTCCCAGAGTTGGAAGAGGAACAGCAAAATGAAGTTCTAATGATGTTTGAGAATGATGAAGTTGAATTAAAAAATGTAAGTTCGGCTAGATTTTTCAGTTTACTTAGACAAGCAACACTTGAAGGGGCTTATTCTGATCCCTTGTATGGTGGAAATAGAAATATGGATGGATGGCGCATGAAAGAATTTCCTGGCGCCCAAAGTGCCTATATAAATGAAATTGAAGAAGAAGATTTTATTAAGATGGATCCAGTTAGCCTGAGTGATTATAATCAATAGTGCGAAAAGGAGATATTACGATGGCAAAAAAACTAGATAAGGTTGAGGTTGTTACAGTAGGAGTTGGTTGGACAGGCGGGATTATTGCTGCTGAACTTGCTAAAGCAGGATATCAAGTATTAGGCTTGGAAAGGGGCGTGGAGACGTCACTAGATGATTATAATCAGATAAAAGATGAATTAAAATACAATCCCAGAAATGAAATGATGGATGACCTGTCTGATGCGACGCTTACCTTCCGTAATAATTTAGATACAGAAGCTTTACCAATTCGTGATAATGGTAATCTAAGAATTGGAAAAGATACAGGTGGCGGAGGCAGTCACTGGGCTGCACAATACCACCGTTATTTCCCATATGATTATGAAATTTACAGTAAGACTGTTGAGAGATACGGGAAAGATAAAATACCTGAAGGAATGACCATTCAGGATTGGGGTATTACTTATGATGAAATAGAACCTTACTACGATAAATTTGAAAAAATGGCGGGAATTTCTGGTGAAGAAGACCCTTTCGGACCACAACGTTCGAATCCATATCCAACTCCCCCAATGAAAGACGTTCCTATTACAAAGATGTTTAAGAAAGCTGCCAAAAATTTAGGTTATCATCCACTTACCTTGGCCTCAGCTACTCTATCAGAATCGTATGAGAATCCTGATGGTCAAAGAATTAATGCTTGTCAGTACTGTGCTTTTTGTTATAGTCATGGATGTCAATTTGGTGCTAAATCAGATCCTATTATTACGGTGATCCCGACTGCACAAGAAACGAATAATTTTGAGCTTCGTACAAACGCCAATGTAACGCGTATATTATATGAAGATGGTAAAGCTAAAGGAGTTTTATATACGGATACGCGTACAGGAGAAGAATTTGAACAACCAGCTGATGTTGTCGTAATGACAAGCTATACATTTAATAATGTTCGTTTATTATTACTATCAGAAATTGGGAAACCTTATAATCCGAAAACGGGTGAAGGAGTCATTGGTAAAAACTTTTGCGATCACCACGTAGCTGATGGTGCGAGTTCAGTTCGTGGATTCTTTAATGATAAAAAGTTTAATTTATATGCGGGAGCTGGAGGATTAGGTGCTATTTTTTACGATCTAGCTGCCGATAACTTTGATCATTCGGATGTTGACTTTATCCATGGTGGTGTCGCTAGAATAACCCAAGGCGGAAGTGGTGCAATTACACATAACCCTGTGCCAAAAGGAACGCCTAGTTGGGGTAGAGAATTCAAAGAGAAGTCTTTATTTTATGCGAATCGTACATTAAACGTTAACTTTATGTTCGCTGTTATGCCTTGGAAAGATCACTATATGGATCTCGATCCTAATTATACTGATCGTTCGGGTGATCCATTATTACGCGTCACGTTCGATTTTAAGGATCAAGATCATAACTTGCTTAAATTTGGAAGAGATGTGTGTGAAGATGTAATGAAAGAAATGGGAGCAGACATCATCGAACCAAGTGAAGATATTGAACATATTAGCGGGAGTTTTATATTCCAACATAGTAGTGGAGGCGCTATTATGGGGAACTCACCTGAAACCTCTGCAGTAAACAATTACTCACAAATGTGGGATGTAGATAATTTATTTGTTGTAGGTGCTTCTGCATTTCCACACTTTAGTTCCGCAAATCCAACGGGAACAGTAGGAGCTATGGCTTATCGTGCTGCTGAAGGTATTGAAGAGTTTTTAGCGAATGGTGGAGGTCAATTAGTCGAACCAAAAGATGCTAAAGCAAATACCTAAAGTTTGAAACTTTAAACATGTTCTTTAAATAAATATTACTTTTTTACAAGTAACCTGATAATCATTTTTCAACAGTTATCAGGTTACTTATTGTTTATTTTATAATGATTGATTATCGTTCCTAATAAAATTTCTTGGTTACCGAAGGAGAATATGACATGGGAAGAGTAAAGATATTATTCTTGTTATTATTCCTTGTTTTCTTAGTGTCTTGTGGAAATGAAGCGGAAATCGAAACCAATATGTCAGAACCAATGTCAGACTTTCAATTTAAAACACAAGATAAAGAAACGCTAAGTTTTGAAGATTTAAAAGATGATTGGTGGATAGCAAATTTTATGTATACAAGTTGTGAAGCTGTATGTCCAATTACAACCGAACGAATGGCAGATATTCAAAAAACATTGGACAAAGAAGGCTTACACCCACATCTGGTCTCTTTTAGTGTTGACCCAGAAAATGATACACCTAAAGTTCTAAAAGAATATGCTAGCCAATATGATGCTAATTTTGACTCATGGAGTTTTTTAACAGGGTATGACTTTGAAACGATTCAAGATTTATCTCAGGAAACTTTTAAAGCTAACTTAGCACAAGGGGCAGTTGGACTAAAATCCCATGGAGTTAATTTTTATTTAATCAACCCTAAGGGAGTTATCGTCAAAAAATATAATGGAATGAACGAAAGCGAATTAGAACTACTTGTTAAGGATGTAAAAAGAGTTAAGTAGGATCTTGAGCAGTAGATAGGTAAATAATTGTTTGATGCCATGTTTGTACTATACATGGCATTTTTATATGGATTTATAATCCAATATTTAACGATTGTAAAACATGACAAACATCCCAGGATTTATGATAGTAATATGCTCTATAAAAGTACCACGCAGCTTTACACCCGTAGCTGCTATGTTCCTAACAACAGAAGCAGTAGTTGTCGACCTACCAGAAGAAAATGGCGGTGGCGCCCTAGACATTGGCGGCATGCCGGGCATGATGTAAGTGAACCCTCAAGCATAGATGCAATAAGGTTTAGTTAGAAAAAAATCGGTAAAAGTAACAAATAAGCCACAATATCCACTTAGAGGTCTTTCATCACTTGACTAAAGTCGATAAAAGACCTTTTTAATTTTAATGAATATAAAAATAACTTTTCCTAAACATCTTACCCATTTAATGGAAGCGCTAACGTTTATTTCGATTAACTATGTGTTCATATACTTTCTAATAAGTTTGAATTTCGCACTAATAGGGCGGTATTAGTTGGGACTAGTTAATCGTTCTTACCATTATGAAAGTCGACAACACCAACAGTAAAGCAAATCAAACACCTGTACTTTATAAGTGTAGAGGGTTTTTGTTAATTGAAAATTTTTGAATAAATAAATTATGACGATCAAATTTGTGAAATTCAAATAAAGGTGTAATTCTTAATGAAAGTATTTTTTAAAGTATTTCTTTTAAGTATAGTTATCTACCTAATTGGGGGCTTAATATTTAATGATGGCAATAATATAGAGGTTATAATCTTACCTATGGGCCTTGTAATAATTGTCTTGTTGTCCTATATTATCTCTCTTTTACACGACATTAAAGATAAATAACATATAATTAATTCATTTTGACCAACGATTGCAGCTCTCTTTATAGAAGGCAGCTTATTCGAAATTCAGAATACAAATGAAGAGAACTATAAGGGTGAGTGAGCGACTGCTTTGTTGCTCAAAAATATTAAGGATAACTAAAAGTAAGATTCAGCAATAATCCATAAAATATAAAAATGCTTCTCGTTAGTTAAAAAACTTTTGAGAAGCCTTTTATATATTATTTGTAATTATTTTTAATTTTACTATACCCTCTGTGTCCCTTTAAGTGCCCATTCCATCCTGCTCAGCAAAATGCTTCTCGTTAACTCGCCAGTCATATTAAATACTTGCAGATTAAACGTTGGGTTTTTCTGATCGGAATAATTTTTCCATTGTTCCGCGACATAGACTAAATCGGAAGCTTTAATTAATGCGACATCTGTATCTTGCTCAGAAAAGGCTTCTAATTTTTGGGCTTGAGCAACAGCTTCTTTTGTGTAGTCATGAACAATGATTAAAAATAGTGTAACTCTCATTTTCTCTGATCGAATATATCTCAAAAATTGATTAAAGTTGGTTTCTGAAAACGTATAAGGTTCCTCTGTACTATATTCCTGCAATCATCCGATTGTTTCTTCCTCTGTTAATGAGAATACAAACTCACTTCCTTTTCCGATAAAATCTTAGTATAATAGATTTATCATTAAATCAAAGGAGGAGCTACAATGGAAAAAAGTGAATTCAATATGATTATTCAAGCGATTCATGAACTGTCAGACAAAGTTGATGGTGTGGAAGAAAGAATAAATTTACGCTTAGACAAGCTTGAACAGCGCATGGACAGTCTTGAACAGCGCATGGACAGTCTTGAACAGCGCATGGGCAGTCTTGAACAGCGCATGGACAGTCTTGAACAGCGTGTGGACAATCTTGAACAACATATGGAACGTTTAGAAGAAAAAGTGGACAAAAATCATGGTGTTGTTACGGATAAAATTGATCGACTAACTGAAAAAGTAGAATATATTCAAGAAAAAATGATCGATCATGATGAGGATATTTTCCGGTTGAAAAAAAGGGTTCTATAAGATCAAAACAGCTATCAATACTACGAGTCTTTTATTTCTCACCGTCTGCTATGATCTCCAAGTTTAACCTACGCAATCATCGTCCTAGATGAATAAACACTTAAAACGAACATACAAACTTCATTCCACAGAAATTCTTACTACAATTTAGCATTCAAGTCGTAACTTACAATAAAATCCGACACGATTTGGACCCTTTTTGGCAAAATATGTGCCATGTAGCTTATATATGCGCCCTGCACTATAACTTATGTTACCAATCTGAGAAAATATGGTCCGAACCATTCGATATATACGACCAAAAGAAGAATATATGAGCCTTCCAAACGAGCGTCATATGATTTTCCTTATTCACCAACCGTATGGCAAAAAAATTTAAAAGAATGATTTCATTTAAAAGGGGCTATTTCAGGTATGTCGTAATCGTTACGGTATATGATGCTTCCATATCTGAATGGTCGGCTGATCAATCTTTGCCGAAAGATAAGTAATAGAAGTTCATGCAGCTAGTCAAAAGGGTCTGATTTATTCAAACTAGCTTTCTATGGGGTTAAAGTTGTCTACTGTAATAATTGAATTCGATTATGTCACCAATTCTGGCAACTTGGGCAACAGTAAGAACAACCGTCGAAGATGCGATAGGGATGTTCGAGAGTGACTTTCTTGATTGCTAGTTGACAGTCATCAAATTTTCCGATAAAAACTTTCGAGTCAGTGGGTGAAACGATTGCACAGTCATCTGTATGGATTGTGAATATTCCTGTTGGATGAGGTTCTTCAAGGTAATAATAAGCTGACATCCAATCTCCCCCTCAAAATCTATTTAATAGTAGTTATTCTGCATATATTGTAAAATTCCTTCATTATTATGTAATTAAGGATAAATTCCAACATAAAAAAGCTGGCTTAAAGCCAGCTGGATTAGTCGATCTCATCATGTTTTTTATTATCTTTTTCTTCCCATTTTCTCTCTGACTGTGACGTTTCCTGGTAGCCAGCTCCGTCACGATTTTTCAACTCATCAATCTTCAAATCTTCCATTGGTATATCATCCGTGTGTTGTTGTTCTTTCATTCCATCTAAAGGTGTCCGTTTTTCATCATAGACAGAATCGCGCTTTCTATTTGTAGGTTTGTGATCTTTACTCATCAAATCACCTCATAACTCTTGTTTGTTATTGTTTACCTCATTTTTTTATATGCTAAACACAGAAACGCGCAGGTGCCGTTTCCTAGTCGTTCTATTTTCTGTTAACATTTAAGAGAGTTTGTTTATAAGAGTTAAACATGGTTATTTATATCAAATCAGCCTAAAAGAGCTTGTCGTGTAATTTGTAGGGTAAAATGTCGGAATTATTGGTAAAATGGAAAGTAGTTAAACGAATATTACATTGATACTGTCATTCTGTTGAATGGTATATAACCGTTCATCTGATAGATTAGTAGTTTACGCGTATATTTTGCGTAAAATACGCTAACGCTGAAAGTAGATTTGTCATTGAAAGATTTGAAGGAGGAGAACCGGGGATGGAGCGATCGATTGTGACGCAGCATTCAAAAATAGAAGAGCTGTTGACGAATATGGAAAAAGTAATTGTCGGTAAGCGAGATACGATTGAGCTGACGATTGTTGCTTTGCTTGCTGGAGGACATGTGTTATTGGAGGATGTGCCGGGAGTCGGAAAGACGATGCTTGTGCGGGCGCTAGCAAAGTCATTGGATTTGGACTTTAAAAGAATTCAATTTACGCCGGATCTATTGCCTTCCGATGTGACGGGAGCTTCTGTCTATAATCAGAAGGAAATGACTTTTGAATTTTTGCCAGGACCGATTTTCGGAAACATTGTTTTAGCGGATGAAATTAACCGTACGTCACCGAAGACTCAGTCCGCTTTATTGGAAAGTATGGAGGAGCGTAATATTACGGTTGATGGCCAAACGATGGCGTTGAAGCAGCCGTTTTTTGTCATGGCGACACAAAACCCGATTGAATATGAAGGGACGTACTCTTTGCCAGAAGCTCAGTTGGATCGTTTCTTGATTAAATTAAAACTGGGTTACCCGACAGAGCAAGAAGAAATTGATATGCTCGGGCGTACGACTTCCGTTCACCCTGTCGATAAAATTCAAGCGGTTATGACACAGGAAGAAGTCATTGATTTGCAACAACAAGTAACAGAAGTTCATGCCAGTAATGCGATCAAGGAATACATTGTGAAATTGGTTCATCAAACAAGAGAACATCCAATGCTTGAACTAGGAGCGAGTCCGCGTGCTTCGATCTCCTTGATGCGTGCTTCAAAAAGTTATGCGTTTATTCAAGGTAGGGATTATGTCGTTCCAGATGATGTGAAGTGGATGCTGCATCATGTCTTGATTCACCGCTTGCTCGTCAGTTCAGAAGCAAGGTTTGAAGGGCGCACGGTTGCTTCGATTTTAGATGAGATTGCAAATAAAACTCGAATACCGATGGAACGTGGTTAAGATGATTGCTTCGATCCGTACTTTTTTTCGATTTATTTTTGTTTTAGTTCTCGCTGGTCTTCTTTTTTCCTATGCCATGTTTCAAGGCGGGTTTGTCAGCTGGTTTTTATTTTTTGGCTTTCTCCCCGTATTCCTTTATTCGTTATTTTTAACACTTTATCCATTGAGTTCGTTTAAAGCTGAACGTCAATTTTCTCCGAAATATGGAGAGGCAGGACAAGACATTCAAGTGGAAGTGACGTTAAGACGCTTTTTGCCATTGCCGATCTTTTATTTAATAATCGAGGATCCATTGCCTGAAAGTCTGAATTGGAAAGATACACGTGCGAAAAAGTATTTATTTTTAAGCAGACCGAATGTATTGATGAACCGGGAAGCGAAAAAAACCATTCTATTTCCGTGGTTCAAGCGAAAATTAACCTACCAATACATGCTCGATCATGTACCGCGTGGAAGACATACATTCAATACCGTAAAAATTGTGACAGGAGATTTTTTGGGAATCATTAAGAAGCGAAAAGAGATTGAGGTTCAAAACGATATTCATATGCGAGCATGGAATCGAACGACCAAGCTATCCAGTGGAATGTCTGCGTTTGATGAAGGAAGGCAGTCAGCGTTTTTACCTCAAGTGAGGCACACAAATGTTGTTTCGGGTGTACGAGATTATGCCCCTGGCGATCGTTTTTCCTGGGTGGACTGGAAGACGACTGCTAAAAAACAGCGACTTGTCACAAAAGAGTTTGAGCAAGAAAAAAATAAAGACGTAACAGTGCTGTTGAATGGGGCCATAGAAGATACGGATCGTTGGCTTGCTTTCGAAGCGGCCATCGAGCTGTCTCAATCGTTGGCGCGACACTCATTAAATTTGTATGGGAATGTTCAATTTATCCATGCGGGTGCTGTCCAAGAAGAATTAATGTTGTCGAATCGCAGGCGGTCCGATGAACAACTCATTCAATTATTGTCAACAATCCAACCATTGCAATCGAGTTCATTTGAAGAGCAATTGATCAAGGAAGCGTCGTTACGTGCGGCTGATCGTAATCTGATCATCGTATCAGCAGAATTAAACCAACAAATTGGAGAATCGGTCTTGCGCTTAAGTCAGCAAGCAAGAGACGTTTTGTTTTTATTTATTGCAGGGAATAAACAGCTGACGAATCAAGAGCAAGCCGTCATCAATCGTTTGGAACAGAGTATTGCTGGTTTCCAATGGCTCTCTGAAGATCATTTGACGAGTGAGATTATCGAGGTGAACACGTAATGCGTTTGAACGGAAATCCGGCCCACCCGTGGGTAAGTATTTTATTATATATCGGCAGTATGCTTTTATTATTCGAATGGATTATCCCACTTGAAATCGTAACGGACACGGATTACGTTCATGTGTTTTATCTATTCGTCGCTTACTGTTTTTTGTTGACGGCGGTCGCTATGCCGGCATGGGTTCGTTCACCGCTTAAATTGTTCGGACTGCTCGTCGTCATGGATGTTCTGTTTTTTGATGCGCGTTTTATGTCAACGTCGTGGATGCAACAATTTTTCGCTGATCTAAGCATCAATACCGAGAGGCTTTCCAATCGGAGTTGGATGGAATTTACGGCGCCGTTTCGAACACTTCTATTTTTGATTCTATTATGGATGTTAAGTTATTTACTTTATTATTGGTTTGCGATTGTCAAAAAGCCATTATCATTTATCGTATTTACATTTGTTTATTTAACGGTTTTGGATACATTTACAGAATATAGTGCTGTTTGGCCAATTGTGCGTTCGTTTGTCATCGGGGTCGGTGTATTAGGCATCAGTCATTTATTTAAATTGGCTGAAGCGGAAAGATTACGGCTTCAATCGTTTCGTGTACTCCTGAAATGGTTGACGCCTTTGATCTTCGTGATTATTGCCGGAACATCAATCGGGTATGTTGCACCGAAGTTTAGTCCCCAGTGGCCTGACCCGGTTCCTTTTTTACAAGGAACGGCTGAGGAAGGTTTCAGTGGGATTGGCTTTCAAGACAAGGTACAACGGATTGGATATGGAGAGAATGACGAACAATTAGGTGGCGGATTTATTGCTGATGATACGACCGTGTTCTATGCAACTGCTGAATCGAGCCAATATTGGAAAGTCGAAACAAAGGATCGATATACCGGAAAGGGCTGGGAGCGAACGGTCGAAGGTGAATTCGCTACGGGAATTCCGGGAGAAATGCTCGCGTTGGAAGCATACTCGACAACGGTTACAAGAGAATCCGGTCAATCTAGTATTCAGTTGGTCGAACCAGGCAATTTAAATAAACTGCCGTATCGTTATGGAACAGCATCTTTTAGAGATTTGCAAGTCGAATACAATCCAGTGACTGGGGAAGTCAAAAGCCCAGATAACCTGCCAGGGGAGCCATACAATTTGCATGTGGAGCAACCGAAGTTCCCTCTCGAGCAGATGCAGAAACAAGTGCCTAAGATGCATGGTGTGCCAGAGCCATACCTACAATTGCCGGATACATTACCCGACCGTGTATACGAATTGACAGAGGAGATCATTGCAGGGAAAGAAAATCGCTATGAGCAAGCGAAAGCCATCGAACAGTATTTTTCTCGTAATGGATACGTTTATGAAACGAAGGATGTCCCAGTTCCTGATGACGACCAAGATTTTGTCGATCAATTTTTATTTGAAACACAAAGAGGCTATTGTGACCACTACTCAACATCGATGGTTGCAATGCTCCGTTCAGCCGGGATTCCATCTAGATGGGTCAAAGGCTTTACGGGTGGAGAAGTGACCCAACAGACAGACCTGGCGGAAGGTGAAGACTTAACGACGTATGAAGTGCAAAATAATAACGCTCACTCATGGGTGGAAGTTTTTTTTCCTGATGTCGGCTGGGTGCCTTTTGAGCCGACGGTCGGATTCTCCAACCAGACCGATTTTATGGCAGAAGAGTCGCCAGAAAGTTTGGAGGAAACGAACGAACCAACGGAGCAAGAAGAACAAGAACTCCCTGAACCTGAATTGGATGAAGGTCCTGAAGAACAACAGCCAGAAGAAGAAAGTGGTCGTGAAAATGTTGAATCAGCATCCGATGTTTCCGGTTATACCTTGCTGAAATGGGGCATTGTCATTGCGATTGCTGCGTTAATCATTTGGGTGATTGTGCGCTATCGCTTCCGCCTCATGTCCTATTGGAAGAAAAACAAATTACAACGGAATCATGATCAGGAATCGTTCACAGATGCTTATGGTTTCTTATTGAAGCTATTAGAAAAAGAAGGATATGCCGTAGAAAACGGTCAGACATTACGAGAATTCTCCAAGAAAGTCGACCGATTGACTGGAAACGCAGATATGTCTGAGCTGACCAGTTACTACGAACGGGCTGTTTACCGGGAAGAGAACCTGGAAAGTGAGCGAGAGAGAATCAACCAGTTATGGTCGCGTATTGTTCGTAATTTGCTTGCTAAATAAGAGTGATTTGCATAATTCATTCGGCTTTTGGCTATAAAGATTTGCATAAGGTAAAGCGAATGGAAAAAATATACGTGAAATTCCCTCTTGACGAATCGTGTAAGAGTTTGTAAAGTAGAGATGTAAAATAAAATTAAACTTGAACACTTCGTATAATATTGGGGATATGGCCCAAGAGTTTCTACCAGACCACCGTAAATGGTCTGACTACGAGTGATTGTCAATAGCCAAAGCGATGGTTCGTTATGATTTGACCAAGCTTATGGTATGTTTGCAATCTTCCTCGTAGCACTCTTGGAAATGACCAAGGGTGCTTTTGCTATTCTAAGAGAGTTATTTCTTGGATAGTCGTGGTGTTTCAAGTGATCGAGGGGGAAATTGCTATGAAAAAGTATTTTCGTTTTGAAGAGTTAGGAACAAATTATCGGACGGAATCCATGGCAGGTTTGACTACTTTTCTTGCGATGGCATACATTTTATTCGTTAACCCTGCTGTCCTCAGCTTGAGTGACGTCGAGGGAGTCGAAGGAATGGACCCTGAGGCTGTATTTGTAGCAACAGCTTTAGCAGGTGCGATTGGTACGTTAATTATGGGTTTGCTTGCCAAATATCCTATCGCTTTAGCGCCGGGTATGGGTCTGAATGCATTCTTTTCTTATAGTGTAGTTGTAGGAATGGGGATTCCTTGGGAAACGGCTTTGGCCGGAGTACTCGCTTCAGGTCTGATTTTTATCGTATTGACATTGACTGGAATACGCGAGAAAGTCATCGATGCCATTCCAAATAATTTAAAGCTCGCTGTTGGTGCTGGTATCGGTTTGTTTATCGCATTCATCGGCTTGAAAAACGTTGGAATTATTCAGGCTGACGATGCAACATTGGTCGCCCTCGGTGATTTAACCAATCCAAGTATCTTACTGACAATCTTTGGTGTGTTCGTCACTGTTATATTGTTAGCGGCAAATTTCAAAGGTGGCGTTTTTTACGGAATGATCATTACGGCCATTGCCGGAATGGTCGTCGGTTTGATCACTGTACCAACTGGTGTAAATGATGTTGTTGGTAGTGTACCAAGCTTAGCGCCAACATTCGGTGCAGCACTTAGTCATTTCGGTGAAATTTTTACGATGGATATGTTGGTCGTCATTTTAACGTTCTTGTTCGTTGATTTCTTTGACACAGCAGGAACATTAGTGGCGGTTGCGACACAGGGTGGTTTGATGAAAGACGGGAAGCTCCCACGTGCAGGGAAAGCTCTTTTCTCGGACTCTGCAGCGACTGTCAGTGGGGCGATTTTAGGTACGTCAACGACGACGTCATTTGTTGAATCGACAACAGGTGTCGGTGCAGGTGGTCGAACAGGGTTTGCATCTGTCGTCACAGCGGGATTGTTCTTGCTCGCTCTATTCTTCTCACCATTGCTTAGTGTGGTGACATCGGAAGTGACTGCACCAGCACTGATTATCGTTGGTGTTTTGATGGTAGCCAATTTAAAAGAGATTGAATGGGATAAATTCGAGATTGCTGTTCCAGCTTTCTTGACCGTCCTCATGATGCCTTTAACCAATAGTATTGCAACAGGTATTGCGATTGGATTCATTTTCTATCCGATTACGATGCTTGTCAAAGGCCGATACAAAGAAATTCACCCATTGATGTATGTGTTAGGTGTTATTTTCTTCTTATACTTTATGTTTTTATCCTAATTTATTTTCTGAAATAAGAGAGCCCCGATCGACTGGATGATCAACAGTTGATGGGGGCTTTTTGATTGCTTGGTAAGGCAGGACAGTATTCAATCCATTGGATACAATAAGAACATTATCTCGTTCAACTGTCGACAGTTGACCTAAGCTCTCAATTGGTATTAAAATACATAAGAATTGATTGGGTAAAATATGCTGACTACTCATATAGTTAATAGTGATTGCTCAGTTCAATTAAGGGAAGACTGAACATAAAAGTATATTCATTTGAGAGGAGACTTGGCGTTGCTTGAATCTAGCCTTGTCATGGTAACAATTATCCTAGTGGTAAATATTGTATACGTATCTTTATTGACCGGACGGATGATTTTTACCTTAAAAGGGAAAAAATATATTGCAGCTACCATTGGCGTTTTTGAAATAACCGTTTATGTAGTAGGCTTAGGACTTGTCTTGGACAACCTAGGTGAAATCCAAAACGTCATTGCTTATGCACTCGGCTTTGGGATTGGTGTCATTGTTGGAATGAGAATTGAAGAGAAGCTGGCGATTGGGTATATTACGGTAAACGTTATTTCCTCTAACCCAGACATTCCATTTACTCGTAAGCTTCGTGCAAAAGGTTACGGGGTGACGAGTTGGTATGCATATGGAATGGACGGTGATCGCTTGGCGTTACAGGTGTTGACACCACGCCGTTACGAATTAATGCTGTACGAAGCGGTTAAGGAAATCGATCCAAAAGCATTTATCATTGCTTATGAACCACGTCAAATCCACGGTGGCTTCTGGGTGAAGAAAGTAAAAGGGAGTCGATTACAGCGTGAAGAAGAAAAAGTACAGGGTGAGTGATTTTGACTCGATCGATGTGTGTTTAGACCAAATGGCAAAGGACGGATATCGGCCAATCAGACGGATGGAAAAACCCGTTTTTGAAGAGAAGAAAAACGGTGAACGCGTACCGATTAGTCAAGAGATCATCTTTGAGGCGATAGAAAAATAACGAGGTTCAAAAGTGGATAATTCCCTTTTGAACCTTTCGTTTGTTGGAAATTTTTGATAACCTTAAATCGATCATTCATTTAAATAAGGTTTGTGTAAAAACCTCTGCGGGTCGAATAGCTCCTTTGTCGGGCAATATTTTGTCATACCTTCAGCGGCGATTAGCGCTGATAACTCGACTAACAAAAGGTTTCCGATTGTTAAAGGACGACGTGAAAGCCTCGCTGACCCTACTGCTAAACCGCATAGTCCGATGCTTGTCCGGACAAACGCACTAACCGTTCCGATATTTTGTTTTCTCACGACTTTTTCCTTCCCTTTACAGATTTAATGCATTAAAATATAGACTATACAGAGATAAATGGAGGACTGAACATGCAAGAACATTTATATCGTTGGCGCAACAAGCAGCTAAGAGAACATGTTGCTATTATTGACGGAAAAATTTCACCGACGATCGTTTTAAAAAATGCGACTTTCTTAAATGTCTATATAAAAAAGTGGCAAACAGCAAATATTTGGATCTATGAGGATCGCATTGTGTTTGTCGGCGAAGACATGCCGAAGAAAATGACAAACACTGAATTGGTCGATTGCTCCGGAGAATACCTTGTTCCTGGTTATGTTGAGCCTCATTCACATCCATACCAGTTATATAATCCCCATTCCTTGGCGGAGTATGCATTGAAAAAAGGAACGACAACACTTGTTAATGACAACTTGATGCTTCTTTTATTATTGGAAAAAAAGAAAGCGTTTTCTTTTATTGATAGTCTACAAGATATACCTGCTTCTCTTTTCTGGTGGGCTCGATTCGATTCGCAATCTGCACTCCGGGAAGAGGAAGAATTTTTAGATAATGAAGAAGTATTGGATTGGCTCAATCATGAAGCTGTCATTCAAGGGGGCGAACTGACGAATTGGCCTGAAATTTTAAAAGAAGATGACTTATCCCTATATTGGATGCAGGAGACGAAGCGGCTTCGTAAGTCCGTGGAAGGTCATTTCCCAGGCGCTTCCATCCGAACCTTGTCAAAAATGAAATTGCTTGGCGCGGATGGCGACCACGAATCGATTTCTGCGAAAGAATTGTATTTACGTTTGCAGTTGGGTTATTACGCAGCGATTCGCCATTCTTCCATTCGGCCGGACTTGAGAAATATACTAAAGGAGCTTACGGCTTACGATGTGAAGGTTTGGGATTATATGATGTTCACAACCGATGGAGCAACCCCTACTTTTTACGAAGAAGAAGGAATGATTGAACGCTGTATCGAAATAGCGATTGAAGAAGGGGTTCCCGTTGAAGAGGCGTATGCTATTGGCTCAATCAATGCGGCAAAATATTTTAATTTAGAGCATCGTCTTGGAAGTATTGCGCCGGGTCGCACAGCGCACATCAATTTCCTTTCTTCAAAAGAGAATCCAATACCTACTTCCGTTATGGCGAAAGGAAAATGGATTGTCCGAAATGGAGAAACAGCGAGCGATTACATGAAGCCAGTTGATTGGCCAGCCTATGATTTCAATCCGTTGAAATTAGATTGGGAGCCTGATGCAGATGACTTACATATTTCGATGCCTTTTGGTATGGAAATGATGAGTGATGTATTGTTGAAGCCTTATGCCGTCAAAACGGAATCGAATAAAAATTTACTGTCCCGTTCAAATAACGAAGCGTATGTACTTTTGATGGATAAGGAAGGAAAATGGTTAACATCTACCTATATAAAAGGGTTTACCGATTCTCTTGGTGGACTTGCGAGCTCCTATTCCAATACAGGCGATGTCATTTTGCTCGGTAAGAAAAAGAGCGATATCCAGCTTGCATTCCAGCGAATGAAGGAGCTAGGTGGAGGCATTGTTCTTGCACATAAAGGTGAAATCATTTTCGAACTACCTTTACGGTTACAAGGTGTTATGGCAAACTTAAAGATGGAAGACGTTATTGAAAAAGAGAGAGAATTGAAAAAGCTGTTACAAGAATTCGGTTATACATTTGGCGATCCTGTCTATACATTGTTATTTTTATCATCGACACATTTGCCCTATATCCGAATTACACCATCAGGAATTATTGATGTCATGAAAAAAGAAGTCTTGTTCCCGTCGATTATGCGTTAATGCAAATTTCAATTAAAAGGTAGTGGGGAAACGATGAGAAAGTATTACGTTATTTTTACTTTATTAATGATTTTGGTAGTCACCTCCGCTTGTAGCGACGATGAAGAAACGAGCGAGGAACCGGCTGAAACGGAACAAAATCAAACGGATGACGAATCTACCGAGAATGAAAATGAAGAAATTGAAACGAAACCTCAATACACTTATCCATTGAACGGAGAAGAATCTGAGGAAGAAGTGACGAATCGTGCGTTGGCGGTGATGATTAATAATCACTCAAAAGCTAGACCGCAAACAGGGTTGATTGATGCTGATGTTGTATATGAATTTTTGGCTGAAGGACCGATTACTCGCTTTCTGGCAATATTTCAAAGTCAATTACCAGAAGCGGTTGGACCTGTACGAAGCGCGCGCTCTTACTATATAGAGACGGCCAAAGCACACGAAGCGTTGTACATTTATCATGGCGCAGCAAATTTCATTGAAGAAGATTTACGTGCCGGTTGGGTGGATAATTTGAATGGAGCTTATTATGACGACGACGGATTTTTGTTCAAACGGGAATCCTTCCGAAGAGCCCCACATAATTCGTATGCGTTATTGGAAAATGCTTATGAAGTCGCAAAACGGAATAATATAGAGACAGAAAAAGAGCATGACTGGCTCGGTTTTTATGAAGAAGATGAGCTGAGCGAAGTTGATGGTTCACCAGCAACAGACATAACGATTGATTATTTCAGTAACTTAAGTGTTTCCTATGGATATGATGAAGCGACGAATACGTATGCACGTTTTGCCGATGGACAGCCATCTACCGATTTAAACACAGAAGAACAGCTTCATTACGCAAATGTTTTAATATACGAAACACACCATGAGGTCATTGATAAGGCATTACGCCGGGACATTGACCGCGAATCGGGTGGAAAAGGATACTTGATCCAAAATGGTGTAGCAAAAGAAATTGAATGGAAAAATGTCGATGGACTAATGCTCCCATTTGTAGACGGGAAAGAAGCAAAATTAGTTCCCGGTAAAACATGGATCAACGTGATCCCACTAGGCATTGAAGAGAAAGTAACGATTCAATAAACAACAAAGAATGGACAAGAAAAAACCTGGAGGAGGGTTTTACATGCAAATCGATAAATTGCGCGGGAAAGAATTGGATCAGTTTTTCAAAGGAATTCTTGCATTGAAAGACGTTGAAGAATGTTATAAGTTCTTTGACGATGTAGCAACGGTCAATGAAATCCAAGCACTCGCACAACGAATGGATGTCGCTCGGATGCTTCGTGAAGGCCACACGTACCAACGAATTGAGGAAGAAACGAATGCCTCAACGGCGACGATTTCACGCGTAAAACGAAGCTTGAATTACGGCAGTGAAGGATACGAAATGGTATTCGGTAGAATTTATGCAGATGAAAAAGAAGAATAAATGAGTAAAAAATCCGTTCCGTTTAAGGGAGCGGATTTTTTTATGTGTGAAAATGGAGATATTTGGACGATCAACGCCCGAATGAGTGCCAAATCAGCACGAAAGGTCGTCGAGAAGCGGTCTCAACGCCCGAATGGAGTTCATAAAAGTAGCTTCGGTCGAAGAGAAACCGCGCGACTATTGATTCATAAAGCGAGAGGTGTATTCAGTTGAATAGACAATCGTTTTTTACCCAACCAACACATATCCAATTGAAAAACAGATGCCTATTCCAATAAAGCTGCTCGCGATATAAAAGGCCGCAGTTAGATATTTTTTCCCACGAAGCATGTCCACTGTTTCAACGCTGAACGTCGAGAAAGTTGTGAAGGCTCCGAGAAAACCAGTGCCAAGTAAGAGAGTATTTGGCCCACTCGACATGGCGGCGATTACGATTCCTAATAAAAAAGATCCAATTAAATTGATAGTGAGTGTTCCCCAAGGAAATACATTTGTTTTAGAAAATAATAGAGAGAGCACATATCGAGTGATCGCACCGAATGCTCCACCGATCATGACGTGAATCATTTTGTCACCTTCTTTTCCATCCAAATAAATCCACTGAGTGCTGCGAGTATTCCTCCAATTAAGGTTGCTGATGCGTAAGTGACCAAGTAAGTATATTGCTCGCTATCAATGAACGTGAAAAAATCGAAGGCTACTGTAGACATTGTTGTAAATCCACCACAAAACCCAGTCCCTAATAATAATTGGAAGATGTACTTTTCTGGATGTGTGATGAAGTAGGCTACGATTGCTCCTAATAGGAAGCTTCCCAGGATATTGACGCTAAATGTTGCTATGGATGGTGTGTCAGCAAGTAAGCGGGCGATCATGTACCGAAAGCCGCTTCCTAAAGCGCCTCCTAAGCCGACGGCCAATAAATAGTGTAATTTCATCGAAATACTCCTAGTTTTTGTTTCTTTTATTCTAACATGTTCATTCTGTTAGAGGTTCAAACTGCATAACTTCGGGTAATCCAATAGATAGATTGTATTATTGAGGTGAACCGTTATGTTTCTATTATTAAGTGCGATTTCGGCACATCGTTCTTATAAAAAATTGGATGAATATCTTCAAAAAGACGATATTGAGTCATTTAGGCATGAATTATTACGTTTGCATCCATATAATCAGATGACCTGGTTTGAGCAATTACAAAATCCTTCCTTACGAAAAAAGGTTTATGAATCTTTATCAGCTAAGGAATTTGCTGAGATATTTCAAAAATTGAAAGTGAAGGATCAAGTAGAAAAGATTCAAGAGTTAGATGAAACCTACCAGGCTGAAGTTTTTTCAGCGATGTCAACGAATCGATTAGCCGATTTATTTAATCGTTTGCCAGAGGATGTTATTCATCAATCGATTGATCAAATGGATGCTGAACAAGCACGGACAACAATGCAGCTGATGAAACATGAGGAAGGTACAGCTGGAGCGTTGATGACAACAGAGTTTGTTTCGTTAAATAAAGATTTGGCTGTTGAGCAGGCTATCGAGAAATTGCGAGAGTTTAGTGAGGACGCGGAGACGATTTACTATATTTATATTGAAAATGACGATCATAAATTAGTAGGCGTCGTTTCGCTTCGTCATTTGTTGGCGGCTGAATCAAACCAGACATTAGAAAAAATTATGAAGGAAGAAGTCATTCAAGTTTTTCAAGAGGAAGATCAGGAAGATATTGCGAAGCTGACGAAGGACTATGACTTGATTGCCATTCCTGTTGTTGACGAAGATTATCATTTATTGGGAATTATTATGGTCGATGAAATCATGGATGTCGTAGAAGAAGAAGCGACAGAGGACTTAGGTGAATTCGCTGCCTCTAGGGGCGCATTAGGTATTGAAATATCTGCGTTGATTGCTGCGAAAAAAAGAGCGCCGTGGATTATGGGATTATTGCTGATTGGGATGATTACAGCACAGATCATTAGCTTTTTCGAAAGTACGTTACAAGAAGTTGTGATGTTATCTGCGTTTATTCCTTTAGTGATGGGTGCTGCAGGAAACACGGGGACACAGACACTAGCAGTCATTGTTAGAAGTATTTCAAATGACGAAGTGAAAAAAGGTGTCTGGAAAATTATTTTACGGGAATTATCTGCAGGGTTCATGATCGGTATTTGCTCGGCTGCGGTTTTGCTTATCGTCATTCCGATTTTCTATAACGGAAATTGGCCACTGGCATTTATCGTCGGCGGCTCGGTTTTTCTCGCATTAGGATTTGCGACCTTCATTGGTTGTGTCATTCCAATTATTATTAACAAATTAAATATTGATCCGGCCGTTGCTTCAGGACCTTTTATAACCACGCTGAACGACATGGTTAGTATCGTCATTTATTTCCTAATTGCAACATCATTTTTACAGTACTTGCAATAGAATATATTTAAGGGAAAAATACTAAAAAAGGATAGTTTGACCGCTACCCTTGGATTGCAGCTTTCTAATCGACGGAAGGCCCGAATTTTATTGCTCTATCGTCGAATAGAAACCCTCTAATCGACGGTAGGCTCGAATTTTCTTGCTCTATCGTTGAATAGACGCACTCTAATCGACGATAGGGCCAAATTTTTTCACTCTATCGTTGAATAGACGCCTTCTAATCGACGGTAGGCTCAAATTTTCTTGCTCTATCGTCGAATAGACGCTCTCTAATCGACGGAAGGCCCAAATTTTCTTGCTCTATCGTCGAATAGAAGCCTTCTAATCGACGGTAAGGCCGGAATTTTCTTGCTCTATCGTCGAATAGACGCTCCGCAGCCCAGCCATAGCCACAAAAAAATGACACCAAGTCAACGCTTGGTGTCATTTTTATATTAATATTTCATTTTGTCAGCCAAAAAGGATTTTAGTTCGCTGATTGGCATTCTTGTTTGTTCCATTGTGTCGCGGTCGCGCACTGTGACTTGACCGTCTTCTTTGGAGTCGAAGTCGTATGTGATGCAATACGGTGTTCCGACTTCATCGTGACGGCGGTACCGTTTTCCGATTGAACCCGATTCGTCATAGTCGACCATGAAATCTGCAGCCAAGTCGCGGAATACTTCCTGTGCTTCTTCAGAAAGCTTCTTCGATAATGGGAAGACCGCTGCTCTATACGGTGCGATTGCTGGATGGAAATTCATCACTGTACGTGTTGTTCCATCTTCGAGTTCTTCTTCCTGATATGCATCGGCTAGGAAAGCAAGAGCCAAACGGTCTGCGCCTAATGATGGTTCGATGACGTAAGGGATATAACGCTCGTTTGTTTCCTGATCGATGTATTCAAAGTTCTCGCCGGAATGCTCTGCATGCTGTGTTAAGTCATAGTCCGTACGAGATGCAATACCCCATAGCTCACCCCAGCCGAATGGGAAGAGGTATTCCAGGTCAGTTGTTTCTTTACTGTAGTGAGATAATTCATCTTCATCGTGTTCGCGGCGTCGAATCAATTCTTTATTCAGTCCGAGGTTTGTCAGCCAGTTGTGACTGAAGTCTAACCAATAATCAAACCATTCTTTTTCTTGGCCTGGCTTACAGAAGAATTCGATCTCCATTTGTTCAAATTCTCTCGTCCGGAACGTAAAGTTCCCTGGTGTAATCTCATTACGGAAACTTTTACCGATTTGTGCAATTCCGAATGGAACTTTTTTACGCATTGAACGCTGAACATTTTTGAAGTTCACAAAAATTCCTTGCGCTGTTTCCGGGCGCATAAAAATTTCATCTGAAGAGTCTTCGGTAACTCCTTGATATGTTTTAAACATCAAGTTGAATTGACGGATATCTGTAAAATCATCCGATCCACAATTCGGACAAGTAATGCCTTCTTCTTGAATGATTTTCTGCAATTCGTCAAAAGGCAAGCCATCAACGACACGCTCTTCGCCTTTTGCTTCAAAATGATTTTCGATTAAATGGTCTGCGCGGTGGCGTGATTTACATTCTTTACAATCGATCATTGGGTCATTGAAATTGCCTAAGTGACCGGATGCTTCCCACGTTTTTGGGTTCATCAAAATTGAAGCGTCCAAACCGACCATGTTCGGCTGTTCTTGGACAAACTTTTTCCACCAAGCATCTTTCAAATTACGCTTCACTTCTACTCCAAGTGGACCATAATCCCACGTATTTGCTAATCCTCCGTAAATTTCAGATCCTTGGAAAACAAATCCGCGGTGTTTCGCATGATTGACAAGCTGTTCCATATCTTTCGCCATGTATATAGCCTCCTTCATAATCTGTTACATAAAAAAATCTCGTCCACAGGGCATTAACTGCCCAGGGACGAGATGTGATCTCGCGGTTCCACCCTGCTTGACATGAACATCATGTCCGCTTTCAAAAAAATACACTCCAGACTGCCTTTTCGCCAATACTTGCTTCAGGCTTACACCGTCCCTGAATCGCTTTTTGCAGAGGTGATTGGTTACTATTGGTCCTTCTTCGTGGGTTAATATGCATATTTCCTGAGAACATCGTAGCATAACGGAATCTTTTTCTCAACAAAATTGTGCGGAGGGAGCGGGAGGCCATCAAATTAATCCGAATTGCTTAAGAAGAATCGGTGAAAGACACCCCCTGTTTCTGCTATAATAAGTGAGGTAAAGGTATGTAATTTTGGAGGCGTGTGTCGAATGATTGAAGATTACCGAATGTGGAGACACATTTTTAAATTAGATCCCAATAAACCAATCGATGATGAATCGTTGGAAAAAATCTGTGAGTCGGGTACAGACGCAGTGATCGTAGGTGGAACGGACGACGTGACACTAGATCAAGTGCTTGATTTGTTGGCAAGAATTCGACGTTACCAAGTGACGTGTATTTTGGAAGTATCCAACTTGTCGGCGGTCACACCAGGCTACGATTTTTATTTTATTCCAATGGTATTGAATACAGAAAATCCAAACTGGTTGATTGATTACCACCAGCAAGCCGTCAAGGAATACGGGGAGTTCATTGAATGGGAAGAGTTGAAAGCGGAAGGCTATATTATGTTGAATCCTCAGTCCAAAGCATACCAATGGACAGAATCGAAACAGGTAACGGATGAAGATGTGATTGCTTATGCACAAGTAGCCGAACATTTAATGCATCTTCCTTTCGTTTATATGGAATACAGCGGTACATACGGAGATGTGAAGCTTGTGGAAAAAGTAAGTCAAGAACTCGATCAAAGTTTATTGATTTATGGTGGTGGAATTACCACGAAGGCAGAAGCGAGAGAAATGGCGCGGCATGCAGATATCGTCGTTGTCGGAAACGTCATTTATGAAAATTTGAATGCAGCATTGCGAACTGTTCACGCGGTCCATTCAGTCGAGAAAATTAAGGGTGGGAAATAAATGAGTTTATCCATGCAAGAAATCCTTGAAGGAATGAACGAAGAGCAAGCGAAGGCGGTCAAGCATACAGATGGTCCACTGCTTGTCATGGCAGGTGCCGGAAGTGGAAAAACACGCGTGCTGACTCACCGGATTGCTTATTTACTATCAGAAAAAGAAGTCGCGCCAATGAACATTTTGGCGATTACATTTACGAATAAAGCTGCAAAGGAAATGAAGGAACGGGTCACGAAACTTGTCGGAGACCAAGCACGAGAGATCATCATGTCGACGTTCCACTCCCTTTGTGTTCGGATTTTGCGACGAGACGGGGATAAGTTAGGCATCGATCGCAACTTCGCGATTTATGATGCATCCGATTCGCAGACAGCCGTAAAAGAAGCGTTTCGGATTAATAACGTCGATCCCAAAGTGTTCAATCCGAAGGCGGTTAAGTATGCGATCAGTGATGCGAAGAATAAACTGATCACGCCAAAAGTGATGAAGCAGCAAGCGAATGATTATGGTGAAGAAAAAATCGCTGAATTATATGAAACGTACGAAACGATTTTGAAGAAAAACCAGGCGCTAGATTTTGATAGCTTAATTATGGAAACCCATTTTTTATTCCAAAAAAATCCGGAAGTTCTTCATTACTACCAAAACCGTTTTCAATATATTCATGTCGATGAGTACCAGGATACAAACAAAGCGCAATATGAATTGGTGAAACAGTTAGCCGCTCGTTTTCAAAACCTATGCGTCGTAGGCGATTCCGACCAATCGATTTATAAATGGCGTGGAGCAGATATTTATAACATTCTTTCGTTTGAAGAGGACTATCCAAACGCGAAAGTAATTTTGCTCGAACAAAACTATCGTTCAACGAAGAAAATTTTGCAAGCTGCGAATACGGTCATTGAAAATAACCAATCGAGAAAGCCGAAAGATCTATGGACAGAAAATGATGACGGAACGGAAATCAAGTTGTTCAAAGCACTTGATGAGCGGGATGAAGCGCGTTATGTCATCGACCAAGTACAAGAGTTAAACCGGACAAAAGGTACACGCTATAAAGAAATGGCAATTCTTTACCGAACGAATGCGCAATCACGTGCAGTGGAGGATGTGCTCGTGAAGTCCGACATCCCTTACCAAATCGTCGGCGGGACAAAGTTCTATGACAGAAAAGAAATCAAAGACTTGCTCGCATACTTACGCTTAATTACGAATCCGCATGATGATATTAGTTTTCAGCGTGTCGTGAATGTGCCGAAGCGTGGCATCGGAAAAACGTCAATGGAAAAATTGCAAATGCATGCAGAAATCAATGATTTATCGCTGTTTGATGCGGTTAAAGAGTCAGATTTTACTGGCATGAGCAAAAAGGCATCTAACCAGCTGAATTTGTTCCGTGAAATGATTGAAGACTGGCAACAACAGCAAGAATTTTTGAATGTCACGGATATGGTCGAACAAGTACTGTCTCGTTCAGGCTATGAAGCAGAACTGATGAAAGATCGTTCGATTGAATCACAAAGCCGCTTGGAAAACTTAGAAGAATTCAAAACTGTTACAAAGCAATTTGAAGAAACGAGTGAAGATCAGACGTTAATTTCATTTTTGACAGACTTAGCTTTGATCTCTGATTTGGATAACACCGATGAAGAGACGAAAGATAAGCTTACATTAATGACCTTGCACGCGGCGAAAGGACTTGAATTTCCAGTCGTCTTTTTAGTCGGAATGGAAGAAAACATCTTTCCGCATACCCGTTCGTTATTCGATATGGAAGAAATGGAAGAAGAGCGCCGCTTGGCATACGTAGGCATTACCCGGGCAGAGCGCGATTTATTTATTACACATGCGACGTCCCGTACGATTTTCGGTCGAACGCAATACAATGAGCGAAGTCGCTTTTTGGATGAAATTCCGTTCGAATTAATTGAAGAAGACGTCAAAGAGACAACGCAACAAACAGGCTTCCGAACAACGATCGATGATTTCAGACCAAATCGGACGACGGGTAAAAGAAAATCTCGTGTAATTAAAGAAAAGCCAAAAGGTGATGTGAATTTCCAATTAGGAGATAAGGTTTCGCATAAAAAATGGGGTGAAGGTACGGTCGTCAAAGTGGTCGGTGAAGGTGAAGATACCGAGTTGGATATCGCGTTTCCTGCACCGACAGGAATTAAACGATTGCTCGCCCAATTTGCACCAATCGAGAAAATATAAGGCGATTTTCTATGTGAAAAAGGATAAAGGATGAGTGACATGAGCGAAGCAGAAAAGAGAGCTGAAGCGTTACGAAAAGAGCTCAATCAATATAATTATGAGTATCATGTGTTGGACCAACCGACCGTTCCCGATGCGGTGTATGATCAAAAGTTACACGAGCTCGTTCAACTGGAAGAAAAACATCCAGAGCTCATTACGGATGACTCACCGACCCAACGCGTTGGCGGACAACCGTTAGACGAGTTTCGAAAAGTCGATCATACGGTACCGATGTTAAGTCTTGGCAATGCTTTTAATGCTGAAGATTTACGTGACTTCGATCGTCGTGTTCGAGGAAAAATTGGAGATGACTTTCAATATGTATGTGAGCTGAAGATTGATGGCTTGGCTGTTTCATTGCGTTATGAGGAAGGGAAGTTTGTACTTGGCGCAACAAGAGGTGACGGAAAGACAGGGGAAGACATCACGCACAATCTACGGACTGTCAAGAGCATACCCCTTCGTTTGACGGAATCTGTGACGATTGAAGCTCGCGGCGAAGTGTTCATGCCGAAACCATCTTTTCTTTCTTTAAATGATAATCGAGAAAAAGACGGGCTTGAACTTTTCGCAAATCCTCGAAATGCGGCGGCAGGTTCACTGCGTCAGCTCGATCCGAAAGTCGCCGCAAATCGTAATTTAGACGTCTTCTTATATGCGGTCGGTGAATGGCAAGCAGCATCGACGGCTTCACATAGTGAACGATTGAAATACTTACGTGAATTAGGATTTAAAACAAACCCAGAAACGAAGCGATTCGACACGATTGAAGAAGTCATTGAATATACAGAGGAGTGGACGATCCACCGAAATGAGTTGGACTATGATATTGATGGCATCGTCATTAAAGTCGATTCGATCCAGCAACAGGAAGAGCTCGGTTTTACAGCGAAAAGCCCTCGGTGGGCCATCGCTTATAAATTCCCTGCTGAAGAAGCGATTACCGACTTACTAGATATCGAACTTAGCGTCGGACGGACAGGCGTTGTCACACCAACAGCGATTTTGACCCCTGTTCAAGTTGCTGGAACGACCGTACAGCGTGCATCGTTGCATAATGAGGATTTAATTATTGAAAAAGATATCCGAATTGGAGATACCGTCGTCATCAAAAAAGCGGGTGACATAATTCCGGAAGTCGTTCGCGTGGTTGAAGATCAGCGAGACGGGGATGAGCAGGTTTTCCGGATGCCTGATACATGTCCGGTATGCGGAAGCCATTTAGAAAAGATTGATGGCGAAGTAGCTTGGCGTTGTATGAATCCAAATTGTCCAGCTCAGCTAAAAGAAGGGCTCATCCATTTTGTTTCGCGGACTGCGATGAACATTGATGGTCTAGGTGAAAAAGTCATCGAACAATTATTTGACCATGAGCTTATTCGTAATATTGGTGATTTATACCACTTGAAGAAAGAGGACTTGCTTCAATTGGACCGAATGGGTGAAAAATCCGTTACTAATTTGTTGAATGCCATCGAAACATCTAAGGAGAATTCACTCGAACGACTGTTATTTGGGTTGGGCATCCGCTTTGTCGGCAGTAAAGCGGCAGACATTTTATCCGCTGAATTTAAATCGATCGATCCATTAATGGAGGCTGATCGCGAAACGCTTGAGAGTGTCCCGGAAATTGGAGAAAAAATGGCTGATTCCGTTGTGACGTATTTTGAAAAACCAGAAGCAAAGGAATTGATTCAACGGCTGAAGGAATCAGGTTTGAATATGAGTTATTTACACGAAGCAATCGAAGTGCCTACTGATTCTCCATTTGCTGATAAAACAATTGTGTTGACCGGCAAATTAACCGAAATGTCTCGCGGAGAAGCGAAAAGCCAGATTGAGTCGCTTGGTGGAAAAGTAACAGGAAGTGTTAGTAAAAATACGGATTTACTGATTGCTGGCGAGGATGCCGGTTCTAAATTGGAAAAAGCCAAAGAATTATCCATCGAAATATGGAATGAAGCACAGATGCTAGAAGCACTGAATGCTTAGGGAGTGGACGGAATGAAACGATTTATCCTGTTCAGCCTGGCACTATTATTGATTGTCTCAGGCTGTGCACCGAACTATAACACCGATGAAGAAGTTGTTCAGGAAACAGAAGATGAAGAGGAACAGCGATACATTATCCCGACCAATAAGCTAGAAGAAGATACGTATCGAACCATTTTGCCTTATGTTCCTGGTGTCGCGCGTGGATTGATCGTCAATAAAGTAAGAAATCGATACGATATCGATGAAGTCGAACAAGGATTGATCCGCCAAGCGAAAGACGTTTTCGATACAGAGGAATACTTTTTCCAAGAGGGGCAGTACTTAACAGAAGATTTGTTAAAAGATTATTTGAGTAGGCAACTTACAGAAGAAAAACTTCGTGAAGAATTAGCTGCGAACGAGGATGCAGACCCTGAGGATATTCAAGTCGGATTGAATCCGCCGTTAAATGAAAAGAAATATAAAAAGGCAGACAAAGAAAAGAAAAAAGAAATGCAAGAAGATAGTCCACAGATTCTCTCCTATATACACGAGCAAAACTATTTGCAACGCGTGAATGAAGATCAAATGCAACTTGGAGGAATCGCAGTAGCACTTGTATTGAAATCTGAATATGCTTTCCAAACAGATATTGGTGAACCGACGCTTTACACAGAAATCGATGAAGCGGAACTATTGAAGTTTGGCAAGGAAACGGCTGAAAAGGTGATCAATCGGCTAAGAGATCGTGAAGAATTAGCGGACATTCCGATTTTGGTTGCTTTGTATAAAGAAAATGAGGCAAGTGGAATTACACCTGGAAATTATTTAACCAAGGCGGTTGTCGATCCGAATGGCCGTACAATCGGTGAGTGGGAAAATATTAATGAAAAATACGTTCTTTTTCCATCTGGAGAAGCTGAGCGAAACCATTACGATCAATATGAAGCCTTTACGGCATTTGAAAGAGATGTCGGCGAATTTTTCCCGAATTATATTGGTGTAATTGGTACGGGTTATTTTAATGGTGGAAATTTACACGACTTATCAATTGATATAACAATAGAATTCAACGGAAAACAAGAAGTTGTCGGCTTCACACAACATGTGTACCGATTAGTTCAGGAACATTTTCCAAACCATTACGATGTGGAAGTGAATGTCATGTCACCGGAACGCCAAGAAAGCGTCGTTTACAGAAAAGCAGACAAAGAAGAACCAGAAGTTTATATCTATCAATAACTGTTTTTGATAGGGAGGCAAAAAAGAAGGATTGAATACCGCCTCCCTTTCATTTAGAATAGGTATGTAAGCGCTATAATATCAGAAAATTAAGAGGAGGAAGATTTCAATGGTAGTACCTTTCAAACATGAACCGTTTACAGACTTTTCATTAGAGGAAAATCAGAAAGCGCAGAAAGAAGCGCTTCATCAAGTTGAACAAATGCTTGGCAAAGAGTATCCTCTCCTCATCGACGGTGAAGAGGTTTATACAGATGATAAAATTGTTTCGACAAATCCAGGAAATAAAGATGAAGTGATCGGTAAAGTTTCCAAAGCGAATAAAGAACTTGCAGAGAAAGCGATCCAATCAGCAAATGAACATTTCGAATGGTGGAGAAAATCCACTGCCGAAATGCGTGCAGATATTCTTTTCCGTACAGCGGCAATTATTCGTCGCCGACGCTTTGAATTTAATGCATGGATTATCAAAGAAGGCGGAAAACCGTGGAAAGAAGCTGATGCGGATATCGCAGAAGGAATCGACTTCCTAGAATATTATGGAAGACAAATGCTCGAAATTGATAGTGGAAAAGGACTAGACATCGTCAGCCGTCCAATCGAAAATAACCGCTTCAGTTATATACCATTAGGCGCTGGTGTCGTTATTTCACCATGGAACTTCCTATTCGCTATTATGGCTGGAACGGCCGTTTCTCCAATGGTGACTGGAAATACCGTCATCTTAAAGCCAGCAAGTAATACACCAGTCATTGCTTACAAATTAATGGAAGCATTAAAAGAAGCAGGACTCCCTGGTGGAATCATTAACTACTTACCAGGACCAGGTGGAGAAGTCGGTGATTACTTAGTCGAGCATCCGAAAACGCGCTTTGTCAGCTTCACAGGTTCTCGTGAAGTAGGTACTCGTATTTTTGAACGTGCAGCAGTCGTGCAAGAAGGGCAAGAGTGGTTAAAACGTGTCGTCGCAGAAATGGGCGGAAAAGACACAATCATCGTGGATGACAATGCGGACTTGGAGTTAGCCGCTGAATCGATTGTTAACTCAGCTTTCGGTTTCTCTGGTCAAAAATGTTCAGCTTGTTCTCGAGTCGTTGCGCATGAAGACGTTTATGATCAGTTGTTAGACCGCTGTGTTGAATTAACGAAAGATCTTGATGTCGGTGATCCATCTGAGAAAAACTACTACATGGGCGCGGTCATCGATCAAGCTTCCTATGATAAAATCTTGAACTATGTTGAAATCGGAAAAGAAGAAGGCGCTCGCCTCGTACATGGTGGTACGGGAGATGACAAGAATGGATTCTTCATCCAGCCGACAATCTTTGCGGATGCCGATCCAAAATCTCGCATCATGCAAGAGGAAATCTTCGGACCAGTCGTTGCCTTTACAAAAGCAAAAGACTTTGACGAAATGCTAGATATTGCAAACAATACAGAGTACGGCCTAACTGGAGCAATTATCTCCAACAACCGTACGCATATTGAAATGGCGAAAGAAGACTTCCACGTCGGAAACCTTTACATTAACCGTGGATGTACAGCAGCCATCGTTGGCTACCACCCATTCGGCGGATTCAAGATGTCTGGAACCGACTCCAAAGCAGGCGGACCTGACTACTTGAATAACTTCCTACAAGGAAAAACAATCTCCGAAATGTATTAATAAAAAGATGAGAAAATCCCGGTCTTGTGCCGGGATTTTTCCTTTTATATTTGGTTGTATGAGGTGGTTGATAAATGTGATTTGAATGTTGATAGAGTTGGTCTGACTGTCGATAAAAGCGCTCTGACTGTTGATAAAGTGTTTCAAACTGTCGATAAAGTCGCTCTGACTGTTGATAAAGCGTTACTAACTGTCGATAAATACGCTCTGACTGTTGATAAAATAATACTTACTGCTGATAACCACGAGTTTACTAGTCATAGCCACTCGCCGCACTCTAATAGACGCACAGAGAGGTTTCAACCTTACACCAAATCAGTCCGAATCTCTCCGGTTTTTCATTTCTTTAACTACATTGAGTCCTGCACCGATCGTGACACCTACAGCGATTCCGGTCACGAGGTTATCTGTAACGAGCCATACGGCAATGGCGATCAATACACCGATGACCATATCGGGAATCAAACTTGTTTTTTCTTTATCCTTATTTGTCATGTTGTTTCGCTCCTAACTAAATCGATATATGTATAATAAGGTCCTTCATGAGTGTGTTCGCTAATCTTATAAGGTAAGGTTCGCTCAAATAACGGGCCGTCAACGACAAAGGTATGAAACTCACCATTTTCACCGCAAACATCAACATTCTTAGGTAGAGCCTCTAGTAAATCCGTCGTTATTTTTTCTCCTAAAAAAGAAATCGGAACAGTCGTTGGATCTATTGTCGTGATGATCGTTTCATACCCGAGCTCCATGAATTCGTGAATTAAATCATCTGTCGATTCGCCCCATAATGGGAAAATCGCTTCCAATCCAGCTTCTTGAACTTGTTTTTCCCGGTAGTCACGAACATCCTTCAACAAAATATCACCGAAAACAATGTGAGAAATCCCTTCATCCCGTGCTGTTTCATAGGCATCGAAAATTCGTTGATTGTAATTTTCGTTGGACGGATCTTTCGGTAAAAAGACTTTGTGCATCGGTAATCCTAAAAGTTCGGCTTGCAAATCGACGAGTTCTTCCCTGATGCCATGGGTAGTGGAACGTTCATATCCTTCAGTGATTGTCGTCAGCAAACCTACGACTTCAATATCTGATTGGTTCATCATTCGATGTAAGGCGAGCATCGAATCTTTCCCACCACTATGCGAAACCCATACTTTTCTAACCATATGTAAAACCTCCAGTTACTTATAGTTTATCGGATTTTAATCTTTTCTTCTAGAAAGTCGTATTTATACAAAAGAAAACAGAGCTCTAATTTCTTAGCAGCTCTGTTTCAAATCAGTTATTCATAGCTTTTTTCAAGTTCATCGACGAGTGAACCGACATAGGCGACAGCTTTTCTGACGGCGTCTGGTGTCGACATATCGACTCCTGCATATTTCATTAATTCAAGCGGTGTTTTCGTTCCACCCATTTTCAAAACGTCCAACCATCGATCAATTGCCGGCTGACCTTCTTCTTTAAACAACTGATGTACAGCGGTCGAAGCCGTGAGTCCAGCTGAATACGTATATGGATAAAGGCCCATATAATAGTGTGGCTGACGCATCCAAGTTAACTTGGCTCCTTCATCAATCTCAACGGTATCTCCCCAGAAGTTTTCCAAAGCTTCACCTTTTTGTTCAGATAACGTTTGGGCTGTTAACGGAATGCCTTTTTCCGCCAATGAATAAACCCGGCGTTGATATTCTCCTTCGAGCAGGTGCGTCACGAAGTTATGGTAATACGTGCCAAGCAGTTGCAGGATGATCCAGCGACGCATCCGTGGGTCGTCCGTATTTTCCAATAGGTGATCGGCTAACAACAACTCGTTCAATGTAGATGGTGCTTCAATGAAATAAGTTGACGGACGTGTATTGAAAATTCGCTGGTTTTGATTGGCAAAATAAAAATGTCCCGCGTGACCTAATTCATGTGCCAAAATAAATCCACCACGCATGTTACCAGTAAATGTCAGTAAGATATATGGATGGGAACCATATGGACTCGCACAAAAGGCGCCAGTTGATTTTCCGACGTTATCGGCATAATCGACCCAACGCTCGGTCATCGCTTTTTTCATGGCATCTGTATATTCTGGCCCCATCACTTGCAATGCATTTAGAATGGTATCGCACACTTCTTCATAAGAAGATTCTGGATTAAAGTCGGGGTCCAATGGAGCTTTTAAGTCGACAAAAGACATCTTGTCCAAGCCGAGAACACGCTTTTTCAACTTTGCAAAACGTTGCATATGCGGTGCCAATTCTTTTTGAATGACATCCAGTTGGTTATGATACATTTCTTCCGTGACTTTTTGCGGTTGTAACAACATTTGTGTGACGTTATCATAGCCGCGAACCTTTGATAGCGTAACTTGCTTTGTCACTTCCGTTGAATACGTAGCGGCAAATGTATTTTGATAGTTTTTCAATGTTTCAACGAACGATTCATAGGCCTTATGGCGAATCGCCGTCTGAGGTGAAAGCTCATATTCATCTTCAAACAGAGCAAATGAATTCGGATACGTCTCGCCATCGTGTTCAAAGTCAGCGAAGGCCATATCTGATGACTTGCTCCGCTGATAAATCATATACGGCGCACTTGTCACTTGTCCAAGAGAAGCTAATACTTTTTCTGTTTCAGCGGATAAGGTATATGGTTTTTCTTCGATTAAATCTTGTAAAACCAATTGATAGTCACTTAGGTTTTCATTTTCGTTGAGATACTTTTCGATTGTACCTTCAGGCAACGCCAAGATCTCTGAATTTACAAAAGAGAGAGCTGCACCAACCTTCGCAAGCGTAGCCGAAACTTTTGCTGAGTTCGCCTGGTTTTCTGCGTTCGTTCCATCTTCCGAACTACGTAGATTGGCATACGTTGCGACAAGCGTCGCTTTTTCCATCAATGCTGTTTGAGCTTCGAGGCAATCATACAAAACATTTGCCCCTTCATGGAGTCGCCCTTCATATTGTGTGACCGTCGGAAGCTCATCCTCCAACTCCATTCGTGCTTCTTCCCAATCAGCTAGTGTTGAAAATAAATCTTCTAAATTCCATGTTTGTTCAACAGGAACTTCTGAACGCTTCATGCGCTGTGCCATGTAATTCCCCCTATAAACTATTTCGTGATACTAAGTATTATAAAGGAAACAACTAAATTTGTCAGTTTAATCTTACTATTTTTTATAGAAAGATTTTTTGAAAAGAAGTCTTGTATCTAGCCCATGAGTTCGGCAGTCCACCACGCGAATTTGAACGGCGATCGCTAAAAGCCGTTAGCAAGCGAAAGGGTGCGGTCCAATCCCATTGAGCCAACTTCCGATCATCCAATTTCGTCAGCGATTCTCTACCTATACTTATCGTTGCCATGCGAACGGTTATTTTGCTATGATAAGGGAGTATTGTAAGGTTATTTTTGATTCATAATGTTACATATAGATGGATGTAAATATTGGAGGTGCCAGAATGTCTAAAAAGATTTCGACTGAAGATGTGAAGCATGTCGCTCATTTGGCAAGACTTGCGATTACAGATGAGGAAGCGGAAAAATACAGTGAGCAATTGAGCTCGATCATTAACTTTTCCGAGCAATTGAGTGAGGTTGATACAAGCAACGTTAAGCCGATGACGCATGTACTAGATATGAAGAACGTGTTCCGTGAAGATGAACCGAAAGATTGGATCACAAAAGAAGAAGCACTAAAAAATGCACCGGACCAAGCAGATGGGCAATTCCGTGTGCCATCAATTTTGGAATAAGGAGGGAACAAGGTGTCTTTATTAGATTTAACAATAAAAGAGCTACAAGAAAAATTAAGCAGCAAGGAAATTACGGTTACCGAATTAACACAAGCTTGCTTTGACCGGATTGAAGAAACCGATGACCAAGTAAATGCTTTTTTGACATTAAATAAAGAAGCGGCATTGGAAGAGGCGAAGCAATTAGACGAAGAAGGAATCGATGCCGATCAATTCCTCTTGTTCGGCATGCCTATTGGAATCAAAGATAATATTATGACGAAAGATTTAAAAACGACGTGTGCAAGTGAATTTCTCAGCAACTTCGAAGACCCTTTATATGATGCAACAGTCATTACGAAGCTCAAAAATGCGAATGCCATCAATATCGGTAAATTAAATATGGATGAATTCGCGATGGGTTCTTCAACTGAAAATTCAGCTTACCAAAAGACGACCAATCCATGGAATAAAGATTATGTACCAGGAGGGTCAAGCGGTGGCTCAGCAGCAGCGGTAGCAGCCGGACAAGTTCCATTCGCATTAGGCTCAGATACAGGCGGTTCCGTTCGTCAACCAGCATCCTACTGTGGTGTAGTCGGCATGAAGCCTACATACGGCCGCGTTTCGCGCTTTGGCTTAGTAGCTTTCGCTTCATCACTCGATCAAGTCGGCCCATTGACAAGAACCGTTGAAGATAACGCAAGAATTCTTGAAGTGATTTCTGGGGTAGACGAGATGGACCCTACGAGTGCAAACATTGACGTGCCAAATTACCGTGAAGCATTGACTGGTGATATTAAAGGCTTGAAAGTCGCTGTGCCTAAGGAATATCTCCAAGAAGGCGTCGACGAAGAAGTTGCCAATAAAATTAATCAAGCGATTGATACATTAAAAGAACTCGGTGCTGAAGTTGATGAAGTTTCTTTACCACACTCGAAATATGCAATCGCAACCTACTACATGCTTGCTTCCTCTGAAGCTTCTGCCAATCTCGCTCGTTTCGACGGAATCCGTTATGGAAAACGTGCGGAGAATGCGGACAACTTGATCGATATGTTCAAGCAATCGAGAAGTGAAGGATTCGGTGACGAGGTCAAACGTCGGATTATGCTAGGGACGTTCGCATTGAGCTCAGGTTACTATGATGCGTATTACAAAAAAGCACAGCAAGTTCGCCGTTTGATTACAGAGGACTTTGAAAAAGTTTTCGAAAACTATGATGTGATCGTTGGACCAACTTCACCGACAACAGCATTTAAAATCGGTGAACAAATCGACGATCCACTAACTATGTATGCGAATGATATTTTGACGATTCCAGTCAACTTAGCCGGCGTACCAGCAATCTCTATTCCTTGTGGTTTCCATCCGGAAAACGACATGCCAATTGGACTGCAAATCATAGGGAAACACTTTGACGAAAGCAATGTCTATCGTGTTGCGCATGCGTACGAGCAACAAACAGAGCATCACAAACAAAAGCCAGCCATTGGGGGTGTCAACGAATGAACTTTGAAACAGTCATAGGACTCGAAGTACACGTCGAACTGAAGACGAAATCAAAAATTTTCAGCCCGAGCCCAAACGCTTTTGGTGACGAACCGAACTCGAACGTCAATCCAATTGACTTAGGCTACCCAGGCGTATTGCCAGTGTTGAATAAAGAAGCGGTCAATTTTGCGATGCGAGCTGCAATGGCGCTCAATTGTGACATTGCGACAGATACAAAGTTCGACCGAAAAAACTATTTCTATCCAGACAACCCGAAAGCTTATCAAATCTCTCAATTTGACCAGCCAATCGGTGAAAATGGTTGGATTGAGATTGAAGTCGACGGTAAAAAGAAAAAGATCGGTATTACTCGTCTGCACATGGAAGAAGATGCAGGAAAATTAACACACGGTGATGACGGCTATTCCTATGTGGATTACAACCGTCAAGGAACACCACTGATCGAGATTGTTTCGGAACCAGACATCCGCACACCTGATGAAGCTTATGCGTACTTGGAAAAACTACGGAATATTATCCAGTTCACAGGTGTTTCTGACGTAAAAATGCAAGAAGGCTCCCTTCGTTGTGATGCGAACCTATCCTTGCGCCCGGTCGGACAAGAAGAATTCGGGATGAAAACAGAACTGAAAAACTTGAACTCCTTTAACTTTGTTCGCCAAGGACTTGAATTCGAACAAAAACGTCAGGAAAAAGTGCTGCGCATGGGTGGAGAAATATTACAAGAAACCCGTCGATATGATGAGAAAACAAAAGAGACAGTGCTCATGCGGATTAAAGAAGGATCTGACGACTATCGTTACTTCCCAGAACCAGACTTAGTACCACTTTATATTAGTGATGAGTGGAAAGAACAAGTACGCCAGTCGATTCCTGAGCTGCCGGAAGAACGGAAGAAACGTTATGTCGGAGAGCTAGGACTCGACCAATATGATGCAGAGGTGCTAACGTCAACAAAAGAAATGTCCGATTTCTTTGAAGAAACCGTTAAACACGGAGCCGATGCGAAACAAGCAACTAACTGGTTGATGGGTGATATTTCCGCGCATATGAACAAGCAACAATTGGAATTGAATGACTTGAAAGTTACACCAGAAAGCTTAGCAAAAATGACGAAGTTGATCGAAGAAGGCACGCTATCTAGTAAACTTGCGAAAAAAGTCATTACTGAACTGATGAAGCAAGGCGGCGACCCAGAAAAAATCGTCAAAGAAAAAGGTCTCGTTCAAATCTCTGATGAAAATCAATTGCGTGAAATCATTACGGAAATCTTGAATGAGAACGAACAATCGATCGTTGATTATAAGAATGGTAAAGACCGTGCCCTTGGCTTCCTTGTCGGTCAGGTGATGAAGAAGACCAAAGGACAAGCGAACCCACCAATGGTCAACAAAATTTTAAAAGAAGAAATAGATAAACGATAAAAAGAATATAATCCGACAACAATGATTTGCAACGACGAAAGAGTACAAGCTGAACGAAGGTGAAACGATGAAACGTGCTCGCGTAATTTATAATCCGACCTCAGGTAAAGAAGGAATGAGAAGATACTTACCTGATGTATTGGAAATGTTGGAGAAGGCAGGCTATGAAACATCTGCACATGCCACAACAGGTGAAGGGGATGCTACAACAGCGGCGCAAACCGCATGTGAACGACAATATGATCTCGTCGTTGCAGCTGGTGGAGACGGGACATTGAATGAAGTCATCCACGGCTATGCAAACCAGCCTCACCGCCCGAAGCTTGGAATCTTGCCGATGGGAACAACGAACGATTTCGCCAGAGCGTTAAAATTACCACGAGATCCCAAAAAAGCGACTGAGCTGATATTAAAAGGGTATTCAAAAAAGCTTGATATCGGAAAAGTGAATGACAAGCATTTTATGAATATCGCCGGTGGTGGGAAACTGACGGAACTGACATACGAGACTTCCAGTAAGCAAAAAGCATTATTGGGTCAGCTGGCGTATTATTTGAAGGGAGTCGAAATGCTTCCTTCCTTACGTCCAGCTTACGTCAGAATTGATTATGACGGCAATGTATGTGAAGAAGAAATCATGCTTTTCCTTGTTGCGAATACCAATTCAATTGGTGGATTTGAAAAGCTTGCTCCTAGAGCCGTCATGAACGATGGGTATTTTGATTTGTTGATTCTGAAGAAAACGAACTTGGCTGAGTTTTTGCTATTGGCGAACAAAGCGTTGAGAGGGCAGCATGTTGATGATGATAAAGTCATTTATACCCATGCAAAACATATTGTTGTCGAACCACGAGATGAACTGTTATTGAACATTGATGGTGAATATGGAGGGAAGCTTCCAGGAACGTTTACAAACCTTCATAAACATATCGAGTTTTTTGTACCACGTGAACATTTCGAAGAGAGTGAATAGAGAACGAAGCATAAAGTAGTTCAGGTAGAGAGCGCAATTGAAAAACTTGCTCCTTCCTTGAACTACTTTTTGATTTAAGATACGGCATTATTTAGGCAAGATCTCATCCTGCTGTTCATTTTCAATTTCCATGACATACCATTTCTTGTCTGATTGGATATGTTTATTCAATTTTTTTACGAAGTTCTCTGCAGTAGAGTAATCAACAAATGTTTTGTTAAACGTACTACTTGAGGCTTTTAGGTATTCTGTTTGACCATTAATATTTCTGGCAATTATGTACATGAGATCTCCTCCTTAGTCTTTTGTGAGCATTCAGTGAGAATTTATTACGCATTCGTTAAGTGTAAAATTTTCTGAATTGTTTATATGTATTATACATTACTTAGCAAGTTATTGGAATTACATAATAGTTAAGTAATGATGTCATTTTAAGAAATAATGTAACATAACGAATGATTTTTACTTAGATTTGGGAAAAATGAACTACTTCCTATATAATGGAACCACCAACACATAAAGGACGGAATGAAATATGGCAAAAGCACCTGTAGAAAAAAATCAATATATTGATGTTACATTCGAAGATCTAACACATGAAGGAGACGGCGTTGCGAAAGTAGATGGCTATCCTTTGTTTATTCCATACGGATTACCGGGTGAAAAAGCGAAGGTAAAAGTAGTCAAAACGCGGAAAAACTTCGGTTTCGGAAAGTTAATCGAACTGTATGAGGAAAGTGAGCACCGGACAACACCGCCTTGCGATATCTTCTTTCAATGCGGTGGCTGTCAGCTGCAACATATGACTTATGAACGCCAGCTTGAAATGAAACAAAAACAAGTAAAAGACGTTATGCGGAAAATCGCTCATCTGCCTGATGTCCCTGTCCATCCAACAATCGGCATGGAAAACCCATGGGATTATCGCAACAAAGTATCGATCCCAGTCGGTAAGCGGGATGGTAAAGTCATCACAGGCTTTTACCAAAAACGATCCCATAACATCATCGACATGGACTCTTGCCCGGTTCAACACCCACAAAACGATAAGTTAATCCAAGAAATGGCGAATCTATTCGAAGAGCTCCATATCGAACCATATGACGAGAACACCCACCGAGGCGTTATCCGCCATGTCATTGTACGAACAGGACAACATACAAACGAAATGATGGTCATACTCGTGACCAACACGAAAGAACTTCCTAAAAAGAAGGAACTTATTGAAAAAATCCAAGCAATCGACCCGGACGTGAAAAGTATCATTCATAATGTGAATACGAAGAAAACGAATGTGATCATGGGTCCAGAGTCAAAGACAATTTGGGGTAGTGATACGATAACCGATCGAATAGATGACTTAGAATTTCAAATCGGCGCACCTTCTTTCTATCAAATTAATCCACTGCAAACGGAAAAGCTGTATGCGAAAACGTTAGAGTATGCGCAGTTAAGTGGTAACGAAACAGTCATTGATGCTTATTGCGGTATAGGAACGATATCTTTGTTCCTCGCTCAGCACGCCAAAAAAGTTTATGGTGTTGAGGTTGTCCGCCAAGCGATCGATAACGCAAAAGATAATGCGAAGCACAACCGATTGACCAATACTGAATTTTACGTTGGACAAGCCGAAAAAGTCATGCCTTGGTGGCACGCACAAGGGTTAAGACCCGATGTAATTGTTGTCGACCCACCAAGAAAAGGGTGCGACGAAGAACTGCTGGATGCAATGGTCGGGATGAATCCAGATCGAATCGTTTACGTTTCTTGCAACCCATCAACATTGGCTCGTGATTTGAAAATTTTAGATGAAGCGGGTTATGAAACAAAACAAATCCAGCCAGTTGATATGTTTCCACAGAGTAGTCATGTGGAGTGCGTGGCGTTGATAGAGTTGAAATAACTTGGTGGCAATTGGTTTAGTGGATTCCAACAATAAATGAAGTATGTTTTAGGTTCCCTCGGACGAATGGTTCGGGGAACTTTTTGACCTCGGGGGTCTACTTTTACGCAGAAATACGGGGTTAATAATTGGGGAAGGGTCAAGGCACTATTATTAAAGATACATGCTTGTAAATAGTCGGCTTTTCTAATAAGCTAAAATTAACACTGATTTAGGAATGGTTTTATAGGATATGGAGGAAAGGCTTAAGGGCTTGCTCTGTTTTTATTATACTTACCGTCATGGAGGGAAAGTGATTTTCCGGGGGAATTGAGAAGAGGGTGGAAGGGATATACGTTTGATACCTTAAATGAATTAACTGATGAAGATTTGATTGGAGGTCTCACAATTGGATAAAGAAAAATTAAGAAAACGCGCATTATCATTCGTCTCAATTCCTGCTGATTTTAAGCCTATCATAGAGGAGTATGCTCAAGGTGAGAATGGTGAAGGGGAGGCCATGTTTTCTTGGGCAAACGAAGAAAAAGATAAAGGTCTTACTATAAATCTCGATTTGGCCGGAAATTTAACAAAGTTATCAATTGACATGGATGAGGATAGGGATTTCAATGGGGATTCTTTAGATGTAGAGGAACGAAAAGAACGGGCGGAGCAATTTCTGCTTAGTCACTACCCTGATGCTTTAAGCGATTTAACCTTTTATGAAAAGGAAGAGTTGGGTCAAGTCTTTCGCTTTAACTATGAGCGGATGATCATGAACTTGCCGCTCAAGTCTTCTGGTTGTTTTATTGATGTAGACCAAGTCGGGAATATAGTTACATTTTCTTATAAAGTTGCAGGGCATATACCAGAAATACCAACCACTTTGATTTCAAAAGAAAAACTGATTGAACACGAACAAAATAGACTCGATTTTAAGCAAACGATTACAAATCTCTATACGATTGTTCATGATGTGGAAGAAGATGATCTCCGTCTTGTCTATGAGCCAGAGCCATCTTTCATGAAATATAGAGCGGATATATTGACTCCGACCTTAAGCATTATCCACGATGAAGCTGTTTCAGAAACTTATATTCCGCTTCCGGCGCCTTCGAATACGACCAAACAAAAAGATTTGTCGATAAAAGAGGTCGTTGGTATTACGGAGGGAATGGAAATCATTCGGGAAGTCGATATGGGGGAAGAAACAGGAGTTGTATGGCGGGACCGAAACTGGAAGATGGAGGAAGATGATTTATCAATAAGTGGCTTTTTCAAGAATCGCTCAGAGGATACGGTTAAAGCCTTCATTTCAAGTAAAACAGGACAAGTCAGAAGTTTTATGTGGTTCAAAGAACGAAGTGGCGATCTCAAACTTACTCGTGAGGAATGTTTACAAAAGGCTACTGACTTTCTTCAAATGATCCTTCCAGATTATCATAGATATCTACAATTAATTGTACGAGAGAATGAAGAAGAAGTGGACGATTTCAGGAAAACGGAATCATTCTCTTTCCATATTCATAACGGTAAGGGCGTACCCGTTGAGTTAGAAATAGTAATCGTCGCAGTTAATCGTGAAACAGGACAGATCGATCATTATAGCGGACCGAGTTTTGATATGGAACAATTGCGCCAAATTCCCACAGAACCAGTGATTTCTAAAGAAGAAGCGAAAAAAATATTTCTCAGTCACTTGAACTTTGAATTAGCTTGGGACAAAGATTATGACGAAGAAACAGAATCCAACATTCTTGTCTATCAAGCTTGTGATAAGTATACCAGAACTCCCATTCGGTACATTGATGCCATGACTGGCGTCGTGATTACTGCAAAAGATAAGTAGGGTGTGCTCCTGCTATTATCAAGTAATCGTCATGGAAGTGAATGATAAACAAAGAAAGCAGAGTAAGATTAAGGTATCGAGGTGTGGGTTATTAGAAGATAGCAGCATATATGGGGGAATACATTTACGCAAAATTAGTATATTCGTGTAAATATATCAATTGTTGATGATAACACATATTGAGAGTGTGGCTTTGATAGAATTGAAATAGCTTGGTCAATAGGTTTTGGAAACTTTAGTTAAATTTGAAGTTTGTTTTATGTTCCCTCGAACGTATGGTTCGGGGGATTTTTCTATCTGGGGGTCTAAAATATGATCAAGTAATAGTATGAAAGTGCTTCGATGTTTATGAACTTATTTGTCGAATGAAGTTAGGGTTAGATCATATGGCTTAATAATATTCGTTCGTGGTTTGCCTGATGCATTAAGTTGAGCAATATAATCTTCACATTCCTTGGTACAGTTTCTTTTTCTCTTAAATAATGCCACCTTCATATCATACAACGCAACAACGTTGTATATACTATGTATATACGAATAATGCAAAAGGTGGTATAATAATGACAAAGGAAAGTAAAGGGAGGATTAAGATAACCACAAAAGTTCAAAAATGGGGAAATAGTCTTGCTGTAAGAATTCCAAGCACCGTTTCAAATCAACTCTCAATCGAACAAGGGTCGGAAGTTGAAATAGAAGTAGAAGCACACTCGTTAAAAATTACGCCTAAAAAGAAAGAATATACGCTGGAAGAATTAATGTCACAAGTCACGCCTGAAAACCGACATGAAAAAGTGGATTGGGGAAAACCTAAAGGGTCTGAAGCATGGTAATGGAAGTACCTGATAAGGGAGATTTAATTTATCTTAATTTTAGTCCACAATCAGGACACGAACAATCTGGGCATAGACCAGCTATTGTGCTATCTCCTAAGTTGTTTAACCAAAACACATTTCTAATAGCATGTCCGATCACTAATCAAGAAAAAGGGTATCCTTTTGAAGTGAAAATTCCAAGCGGGTTAAAGGTGAAAGGTGTCATTTTGACAGATCAAATAAGAAGCGTGGAATGGCGTTCAAGAAACGTGAAGATAGTTGATCAAGCACCAGCTGAAACAACGGATGAATGTTTAAAGAAAATAGCTACATTTTTATAATCATAAAACCGTACTCAAATAGGGGGTACGGTTTATTTTTTTAGGGTCTGAACTAACGTCCCGCTACTTTTGTATAGTGCAAAATAAAAGTAGCTTCACGGTCGCAACCACATGAAGGACCGTATTGATCGTAATACATATCATGGGCTTTGCAGGCAGCATCTACGGCATTGACCGGGGTTTCTGGTCCGTGGCATCCTGGCCCGCACCAATTATACTCCGGAAAATATGCAAAAACGTGAAGAAAATCCCCTCTTATTTTTTGATACATGATTAGTTTTCATCTCCTCTCGCTGGATTAAGTGTCACAATAAAGAATAATTACGTACCTAAAGAAAATAAAATGATTGATTTTGAAAAAACTTAAAAAGGAGACCCTTTTAAAATCGGGTCTCCTTATCTGTATCTATTAAGCAAGCGCGTCATTTACACAAAACTAAATTAATATCCATATCCTCCGTAACTGAATGCTCCTGCACCAACGATAATTAATAATACGAACAATACGACAATTAACGCGAATCCTCCGCCATAGCTTTGTGACATTCATATCAACTCCTTCCAGAATTAAAAGACCCCATCTTAAAGGGCCTTTCTATACTACTGTATGAAATTTTTCTCGATCTGTTTGGACTTCTGTATCTAAGACAAAAAGTTTAAGAAATAATAGGGGATGGTCATATAAAGATCATGACCGAAAGAACGGGGAATTTATTGGTAGACTGATAATGTATAATAAAAAAACTTCCCGCGAAACAACCTATGTGTAGAACGGCTCCGTCATGTTAATTGCATGGGGAAATGTTATAATGTTTGGTACTTATCAATTCCGATGTATTTTTTAAATAAATAATCGATTTATATTATATAAAGAAGAAAGTTAGGTCGTGAATAAACATGAAACAAAAAAACAATAGAAATAAAGTGAAGAAAAATAAACGCAGCTCGACTAAAAAGCCAGCCAATCAAAGAACACATCAAAAAACGAATAACTCAAAACCCCAGCATAAGAACCAACCTAAATCGAAGAAAAAAACGATTGCAGAAGTCACTTGCACTGGTTTAACGCATGAGGGTAAGGGGGTTTTTGAGTGGGAAGGGAAGTCTCTTTCTGTAGATAACTTCTTACCAGGTGAGAAAGCAGAAGTACTCATTTCACAAAAGGGACGATTTCCAAAAACGGAACTCAAACGAATCATTACGCCATCGAGAGACCGCGCGGGTTCACCAGCTTCCTATTATGCGCAGAGTGCGGGGTGTCAAATTCACCATATGACGGATGAGGCCCAGGCTCGCTTCAAGCAGAATGTCGTGGACGATTTAATGAAGCCGTTCGGTAAGCCGAAACCAATTATTACGATGGACCATCCTTATGATTATCGTAATAAAAACACGATGACATTTGGTTTGAATAAGAAGAAGGAAGTCATCACAGGTTTATACGCACCGAATTCCCATCGCATCATACCGATGGAGCGTTCCATTATTCATGATCCGAAAGCCGATGAAATTATCCAAACGATTAAAGGGATGATGAAATCCTTTAAAATGCAGCCATATGACGAAGATTCAGATCGAGGATTTTTGCGCCATGTGCTTGTAAGAGTCGGCAAAAACAGTGGCGAAATCATGGTTGTCATCGTTGCAGCTTCACCAATATTTAAGGGCCAGAAGAATTTTGTGAAAGCGTTAAGAGAAGCACACCCAGAGATTTCAACGATTTTATTGAACGTAAATACCAGAACGGACAGCATGATCCTCGGCGATCAAGAGAAAGTCCTTTTTGGCAAAGGCACAATCAAAGACACACTTTGTGGTTTGCAGTTCGAAATTTCAGCCTCATCTTTCTATCAAATCAATCCTGTTCAAACGGAAAAACTATATGCAAAAGCGATTGAAATGGCCAATCTGACTGGAAGAGAAACCGTCATTGATGCTTACTGTGGGATCGGTACAATTGGATTGGTTGCAAGCGAAAAAGCAGGTAAAGTCATTGGTGTAGAACTGAATAAAGGCGCAGTTCGTGACGCGATACAAAACTCGAAACGTAACGGTGTGAAGAATGCCAGATTTTATCAAGGTGATGCAGGCAAATTCATGGTTCAAATGGCAGCACGCGGTGAACAAGCGGACGTCGTTATTTTGGATCCACCGAGAAGCGGAAGCGATGAAGCGTTCTTATCGAGTGTTGTTAAACTCCAACCCAAACGCGTTGTATATGTTTCGTGTAACCCAGAAACACAAGCTCGCGATATGAAGTATTTAGTGAAAAATGGTTATCAGGTAAAGGAAATTCAACCAGTAGACATGTTTCCGCAGACGAATCATGTGGAAGGCGTGGCGTTGTTGGAGTTGAAATAGCTTGGTGGTAATGAATTTGTGTGTTTTAGCTGAATAGTGAAGTGTGATTTATATTCCCTCGGACGAATCGTTCGGGGGATTTTTTTGCCTCCCCGCGAGATTGCAATTTTACGCGAAAGGCACACAAATCAAGTGGATCTCGTACAGTCATAAAAATGGCACAGTATAATACAATAAGTTTGAAGAAAGAGGTGATGATCATTAGCACTTATACACAATCTCAAGTGTATACACAAGCAAGTTTTCGAGCACTTATAGATGCATTACTTCCATCCTCTTATGAGCAATACAATTATGAATCTACTAATAATATGGAGGTCCATGAATACATCATGTATTCCTTGGATCATGACATTTCTATTCAACAACCATTGCACCACACTATTGTTCCCCTTTCGTACCCCACAGCTAAAATGTTAGATATAGCAGCAACTCAACTGATGAATACGTATCAGGCGCAACCATATCCACATAGTCTTTTTCCAGGGGGTGGAATGTTTTCCTGTCTGTCCCGGAGAGATCGAATACGCACGTTATCTGCACTTGAAAATCTAAATATTGATCTATATGTTTTGCCATCCCCATTTCAGAATAATGCAGGTTTAGTTAAAAATGTAACAGATGCTCTTAACCGTTTCTCCATGCTTGGATATTATTCGGAATGGCCCGCTTACGGATCTACGCGGTTGCGTCCGCCTAGTGAACGACGTCTGGAATTTTTCCCTATGAACTGGCAGCGGGTCGGTTACCCTGGTGTATCTTACGGTTATCGCGATTTTCGTGGGTTTTTATTAAGAATGAATAGAAGTGAGGGGAAATATGAAAACGAATCCTGATGTAATTGTTATTGGGGCAGGTGGGGGCGGTCCTGTAATTGCCAAAGAACTTGGGGAATTAGGAATCCGTGTTCAAGTGCTTGAAGCCGGACCCTGGTATGGGAACAAGAATTGGCTCGAGCCTAATATGAATAGAGGACTCGCAAAGGAAAGTTCCAATCCTGAAGATTTGGACGGTACACTCTACCGTAATCAATTGACCAGACTTGAACAGGATATGAATGATCCCGTTACTGGTAAATTCCGTTGGGGGACTGCTGACCGGAGACGCACGCCTTGGTTCAGAAACGTCCCCGACCCTGCTATGGTCTGGCAGACTGCAGGAATTGGAGGGTCAACACTTCACTACTATGCCAACTGTCCACGTGCATTTCCGAGTGCCATCGACAACGAGTGGCCGATCCACTATAAAGACCTGATTCCATATTATGAAAAAGTAGAAGCTACATTGCCGGTTGAATTTGCCCCAACTACATCTAAAGAGGCACTCTTCTATTATGGAGCAGAAAAGGCGGGCTTTTCTATTAATAGAACACTGGACGTAACAAAAAATGGATACCGTCCCCAGCCGAATGCAATTTTACCACCCAACAAGCATTTGATGGATCCAAATTATTCATTAGAACAATTAAGTCATATGGAGGGTTGCACGTTAAGTGGGCATTGCGGCCAAGGTTGCCCATATGGACCAAAACTTGACAAGATGGCAAAACGGACTACAGCTGTTAGTTATGTCCCTTTGGCAATGAAAACAGGAAATGTCACTTTCAGGCCGAATACGTTTGTTACAAAGGTTTTAACAGAACGTAATGCTAACGGAAAGGAATGTGCAATTGGCGTTAAAATACGGGATACGTGGACAGGTGAAGTTGAGGAATTGTACGCGAAGGTAGTCGTGATGGCAGCTGGGTGTGTGGAAACACCACGTCTTTGGCTGAACTCTGAATTGCCGTATAATGCTTGGGTTGGCCGTGGATTGACAAATCATTATATGGACACGGTTACCGGAACATTTGATGAGCAAACGTTAATGAAGATTTTAGGAAGTCCTACTGTTCATCCATTTGTTGGGCATACATCAGCAGCGCGACTTGACTACCCTGGTCTTGGCATGATTGAAAATATGGGAGAGAGCCCTGGACTTACCGCTCAATTGCTGTTCGGGTTTAGTCAATACGGCTACAACAGTCTCCAGGAACAAAGCTCAGATATATGGGACCAGCGAGGAAGACTTGTCGGTGCCGAGCTTGATGAAGCTATGAAAGACTATAGTAGAACACTTACCCTGCTAATCGTTACAGATGATGAGGTGCAATATCACAACCGTGTTGAGCTGGACCCTCACATTAAAGATGAACACGGAGCGGTACCCATTGTACACTATACACCGAGCAAGAAATCAAAAGAGAGAAGAGAACAGTTGGTTCATATTGGGACAGATATGTTACGAAAAGCGGGTGCAAAGAAGGTACATCGTGCGGACCTTCCGCCAAATCTTTTTATTCATTTACAAAGTACCATGCGAATGGGTTTTGTCGTCGACACTTCATGTGAGGCCTATCAAGTAGACCGTCTCTTTATAGCAGATAATAGTGTTGATTACAATTCCCTTGGTGGACCGAATCCTACGTTGACAACGCAAGCATTGGCAACAAGGACAGCGGAATTATTAGCGAAAAAGTATTTTTGAGAGGATTTTAGATCGTTATTCATTCTCTAATTACTGGCCGATTCTATTAAAGAATTATTTTTTTGATTCCTTCCGAAAATTAAACTAGTATACACGCTAGCCACTTTCCTATCCTACTTGCCCTCAACCCTTCTGTGCTAATATATACGATAATCACTTGGGTATATTTTTATTTGTCGACGGAGGAACACATTTACGAAAAATTAGGATATTCATGATCATGTATCAACCATTTTGGTAACACATGTGGAGAGTGTGGCATTGTTGGAAAGAAACAATGTATCTAGATAATCAATAATTTAGTCAAGTTGAAGGGAAGGTTTGTATAATCAAATTAGATTAACAAGCCTTTCCTGTTTTTTCTTGCTTTAAAAGTGTGAAGATTGTCTCATTTACTAACGTGTAGCGACATGGTATGTTCTTAGTAGATGAGAGCGGAGAAGTGAGAAGGGTTGGCTGTGACTAAACGTTCCTCATTTGAAAAAAGGCAAATCTATTGAAAAATAGAGACGCAAAATTACAGGCCTACTGTGGTTATCCACTATGGTGGCTGGGTTACCAAATGAAGAATGGAGAATGGCTCGATACATAGTTAGAGTTCGTTCAAAATTCTTCTATAATCAAAATGCGATATAGGAGGATTTTTAGGATGAAAAGTAGTAATAACAGAGGAAAAATTTTTGTAACAGCTGTTTTGGCAGGAAGTTTACTAGTAGGTTCACCTGCCTATGCAGAAAGCGATGAACAGTTAGATGTTTCAGCAGGTACGACACCCGATAGTGTTTTTTATACGATAGATCAGTTAAATGAACGCTTGCAGCTATCAATTACGTCGGATGATGAGAAAAAAGCGGATTTATTACTTGCTTATGCTCAGGAACGTTTATCAGAATCTAATGAAATGGTTCAACAAGGAAAGGATGAGTACGTCAACAAGCTCATCGATCAGTATACAGAAACGTTATCAAAAGCTGAGGATCAAATAGCTAAAGTGGTAAGTTCCAATGATGTGTCCAAGGAAACTAAACAAAAATTTGCCGAAAAGTTGGACAGAGCGACAGACTACAATAAAGATATCGAAGAAAAATTAGATGAAAAAACACAGTTAATGCTAAAAGAAAAGCGAATTGAAGCAAAAGTGGTCGCATCCCTTATTGAAGGATTGGATGTAGAAAGTGTACGGAAGATGCGTGAAAGTGGCTTTGGATTCGGTGAGATTGTAAAAATTCAAGCAATCGCTAAAGCAAGTGGTAAAACGGTAGACGAAATTGCAAGCTATGCCGAACAAGGAAAAGATTTTGCGGCTATATCGCAATCAGTTGGCTTAAAATCGACGGATGTACTTGCGAAATCATTGGAAGAAAAGGAAGAAAAACTGGAAAAAGCGCTCGAAGAAGCTGAAGAACTTGGAAATAAAGAAATGATCGAAAAACTAACGAATGCGCTTGAAAGAACAGAGAGAGACAAAGAAGAATTTAAATGAATCAATTTCATAATTGCTCTTTTTAAAAATACAAAGACTTCTCCAATGTTTTGAATTGCATTTTTAAAAACAGA
>NZ_JAHLZF010000016.1 GCF_018967645.1 Allobacillus halotolerans
TATTAATTCTCCTCATATTTATTAGATTAAGTTTAATTGACCTTATAAAATCTGTCCAACCAAGTGTAACCGATTCAGCAACTTTCTGCGGCCGTTCGAGGGTATAGAGACCTTCTATAAGACTTTCCAGCAACTTTTTCCGCCCATTCAGGGGTATAGAGACCCCCTATAAGACTTTCCTACAACTTTTCCCGCCCGTTCGAGAGTATAGAGCCTCTCTATAAGACTTTCCTACAACTTTTTTCGCCCGCTCGGGGGTATAGAGCCTCTCTATAAGACTCTCCAGCAACTTTCTGCGGCCGTTCGAGGGTATAGAGCATTCCAAAATCAAAAAGAGTCCCCCACTAAAACGCGGGGAACTCCTCACCATCATTTTCTATTTTCCATTTCTTCTTTCGTGTAAATCAATTTCATTGGATTACCACCGACGAACGCTCCGGCAGGAACATCTTCATGCACCAGTGTAGCCGCTGAAACGATTGCTCCATCACCAATCGTCACACCGGGCAAAATCGTGCAGTTCGCTCCAATCATCACTTCATCACCGATGATGACATCCCCTAATCGGTATTCATCAATTAAGTATTCATGAGCTAAAATCGTCGTGTTATAGCCGATGATTGTATTTCGACCGATTGTTATTTTTTCAGGAAACATCAAGTCAGGCATGACCATCAAAGCAAGAGACGTTTCACGATCGATCTTCATCCGCAAAAACGTTCGGTATAACCAACGTTTTAAACGAAGAGAGGGGGTGTAGCGCCCTATTTGGATAAAGATAAAATTTTTCGCGACTTTAAAAAACGATACCGTTTGATAAATATGCCATAGCGAGTTCGCGCCCTTTACGGGATATCGTGTTGTTTTCCGCATGGCTACCCACCTCTCCATTTTACGTTTCTTATTTTCCTTGAACGATTTTTTCTAAATCAGAAATGTGCTCAAGCATGTAATGTGGATCGAATGTTTGTAAAAATTCCGTGCCTTTGGCCGACCAAGCGACACCTGTAGCCAAAACGCCTGCATTGTGAGCCGCTTCGAGGTCGTGTGAATTGTCACCGACCATCATCGTCGTCATTGGATCTGCTTTCAATTGGTCCATCGCTTCGACCAATGCTTCCGGATGAGGTTTGGCATTGTCGACATCATCCAAGCCGATGATGACATCGAAGAATTGATCAATCCCTGTCAACACCATTCCTTTGATGGCTGTATCCCGTAGCTTACTCGTAACGATCGCCATCTTGATGCCTTTTTCATGAAGGTTTTTAACCGTTTCAAAAACACCATCAAAAGCTTTCACTAAACGGTCATGGTTTTCCAAGTTATGCGAACGGTAGGTGTCCATCATTTCATCTACTTGGTCTGGTCGAATTTTCATTAATGAATCGCGAAGAGGCGGTCCAATAAACGCTTGGATTTCATCCTCTGTATATTCTCTGTCTGCATATTGCTTAATCGTATGCTGAAAAGACCCCATGATCAAGTCGTTTGTATCAAGCAACGTTCCATCTAAATCAAATAAAATCGTTTCTATTTTCATGTTTGAATCGGTTCCTTTCTCCGTAGTGTTTTGTCTTTTTCAACTCGTTTCCATATTACCGCAACCGTAATCGTCAAGATGAGCGCTGTAACGAACCGGATAAGCAGTAATGGCCATACTGGTATGCCGAGCGGGATGAAGATGAGTGTATCCTCAACAACTGCGTGACATGTCACGAGAAAAATCATCACGAGGTACATATCTTTTTTGGAAACATGATCTTCTTTCACCGCTTGGATCATCACACCTGCCCCGTAAGCAAGCCCAATCGTGAGCCCTGCTACCAACGTCATCGAAGCATTTCGCTCAACGCCGATCACTTTTGTGAATGGCGCGAGTTTCCGCGACATCCAATCCATCCAATGACGATCGCGTAACCATTGCATAACGATCATCAGCGGTATGACTATCAATGCCAATTGTAAAATCGCCAACGTTGCTGTTTGTACGGCATTTAAGACAATCGCTGTCCAGCCCTCCGGTTCAGCTTGAGAACTGATCATCCCATATTGAGCCGCTTCACTTCCGCCCTTCCACAACAAATTAACTAGGAATGCAGCAACCAACGCCAAGCCGACACGAACGAGTAAGATCACCCAAAATTTAATGCCGACTTTTGAAGCGACTGCTGATTCAATGAATAAGTTATGGCAAAACGAAAGCATAATCGCCATGATGAAAACTTCTTTCACCGTAAACTCAAAGCTGACAATCGCAGCAATGCCTGCATACAGATTCAAGAAATTTCCCAACACCAATGGGACGGCAGCTTCGCCGGATAAGCCAATGAATTTCATGAACGGCTCCAGCCACTCAATCACCATTGGCATTACCGGTGTGAACTGCAAAATCGTCACGATCAATGTAATTGGAAAAATGACTTTCCCCAATGTCCACGTTAGATTCAGCCCGCTAAACAGACCTTTTTGCAACGTTCCAGTCAATTGACATACTCCTTTTCCGCTTGATGCTGAGTCGTTATTTCTTCTTACCTTTTTGGTTCTTCTTTTTCACGTTTTTCTGCTGGTTCGCTTTTTTGTTTTTCGACGGACTTCCCTTCTTGTAACCACCGACAGGCGTACCATCATACAATTCATCTGCATAACCTTTTTGCTTACGATAGAACATGACAATGAGCGAGCCTGCAATCAATAGAATGGATACCAACTGAGCCGTACGCAATTCAACAACGAATAAATCGATATATAAACTATCCGTACGCATGCCTTCGATAAAGAATCGGCCGACAGAGTACCAAATTAAATAGTTTAAGAAAATAACGCCACGTCTTGGGTTCACTTTATATCGTAAAATCAATAACAAAACCAAAACGAGCACATTCCACATCGACTCATATAAAAAAGTCGGATGCATGTATGTTCCATCAACACACATTTGGTTCATAATCCAATTCGGTAAATATTGGTGGAAATTTTGATAGGCTTGCTCAGATATCGGCCCACCATACGCTTCTTGGTTCATGAAGTTACCCCAGCGACCAAGAATTTGCCCAATCAATAAGCTCGGAGCAGCAATATCGGCAATTTTCCAAAAGGACACTTCTTTTACTTTTGCATAAAAATACGCAGTTATTACAGAAAACAATAACGCCCCGTGAATCGCCAGGCCACCTTCACGAATATCGATAATATCCATCAGTGAATTGTAACGTTCCCATTCAAAAACAACGTAATAAAGTCGTGCACCGACGATGGCTGCGGGTACGGCAAAAATCAATAGATCAACGAAAAAATCTTTATGTAGACCGAGACGCTTTCCTTCTTGGGTGGCAACAACTAAAGCAATTAACGCCCCCATCATGATCAGAAAGCCATACCAATAAATCGGTAACGAACCAATTTCGATAAACACTCGATCATATGGCTCTTGTGTACAATACATCGAATCTCTCCTGTCTTTCCTTAACTAGACAACTTAATACGAATTCTATTTCAGCAGACTACTTGTAAATAAGACTTGTTCCTATTCAATCTCGGTACTATCTACATCATCAAAAACCGAGTTTAGCCGTTCGGAAAATTCCTCTGCCGTATTGACGCCCATTCGTTTCAAGCGGAAGTTCATCGCGGCCACTTCAATAATGACGGATAAGTTTCTCCCTGGGCGAACCGGAATAATTGCTTTCGGTAAATCCACGTCCATAATTTTCATCCGATCCTCATCAAGGCCGAGGCGGTCATATTGCTTGTTTTCTTCCCATGTTTCCAAATGAACAACAAGTGAAATCCGTTTATAATTACGGACTGCCCCTGCACCGAATAAAGTCATGACGTTGATGATTCCCAAGCCTCGAATTTCCAATAAATATTCAATTAAATTCGGTGGATTCCCAATGAGTGTATCATAGTCTTCCTGGCGAATCTCCACATTATCATCAGCGACTAATCGATGCCCTCTTTTGACAAGCTCCAATGCGGTCTCACTTTTACCGATCCCGCTTTTTCCGGTAATCAAGACACCTACACCGTACACATCCACTAATACACCATGGACAGCCGTTGTCGGTGCGAACCTTGTTTCCAAGTAGTTTGTCAAGCGACTGATGACCCGCGTTGTTTTATGAAGCGAACGCATTAACGGTACACCTGCTTCATCTGCTACATCAATCAATCCTTGAGGTACGTCCTGACCACGCGTAATGACGATCCCTGGTGTGACATCCGTACAAAGATTATCCATCAACTGCCGCATTTCATTATTCGGAAGATCGATCAAAAAGGATAACTCCGTACGCCCCATTAATTGGAGACGCTCTTTCGGGTAATATTTAAAATAACCAGCCATTTCCATCCCTGGACGGGAGATATCACTCGTTACAATTTCTCTATGTAAACCGTCTTTTCCGCCAATTAGCTCTAAATGAAACTGTTCCAATAAATCTCTGGTCTGCACCTTGATCATCTATGATTCCTCCAAACATTCATCACTCATCATCATACCATTTCTTAGGAATAATCGCATAACTCATGATAGATTTTTCATGATTTTAAACAAAACAATCATTAAGAAAGTGTGTAAAGCGAAGGAATCCGGGTAAATAATATCTATGATGACATAAGAGACAATTGAAGAAGGAGGGAACATGATGAAAAGGTTCGTTCCTAAAATCAAAACGAAAGAAGATCAACAACGAAATAAATATGACTTAGAAATCAAAAATGGACATTTTAAAATATATTTCACTGAAAAATACGCCTCCATACAGCTATTTGGCGATATTGCTGTCGGTTTTTTCTTTGTGTTCGGAAGCTTGATTAATATATTCGGTGGACCTTCAGTCATCAGTAATAGCGCTTATTTAGTCGGAAGTCTTTCACTTACCGTCCGCCCAATTTTAAAGATCATTCGCCGCACTTGGATTTACAATGAGAAAAAAGAAGACGACCAAGACATTACTGATTATCGACAAACTCATTCAACGACAGAAGAATACAGACGTGTCAAAGACCAAGCCATTCATGTAAATGGTGAGTTTTCAGAAGATGTCCAGCAAGCTTTCCTTGACCGAGGAGAACTTAAGGATGAAGGTGGCATGGAAGTCACACGGAAAGGAGCACACTTTGAAAGTCATACAATCGGAAAGGATATTCAATTAGACACTAAAAACGAACTCTCAAGCGAAGAAGAAATGATGGAACAAAGTGAGGATTCGACGCAGCCATCCAGTCATTCAAAAGGACAAATTAATCTTGACCACAAAGCAGAAGAAAAGAACGAACAAGAAGAAACTGCCGACAATACACCCGATCCGAAAGAGGGACAAGAACAGAATGATTCGGAAACGGACGAAGATGATACAGGAACCGACCGAGGTTTCTTCCACCATGACGCCAGCGAAGATAACAGTGAAAGCAATGAAGACGAACAATCACTTTCCGTCGACCCTGAAGATCGTGAAGAAAAAGAAAAAGATTCGTCATAACAAAACAAAGCGAAAACGCTCCAACAGTTGTGTTAGAGCGTTTTTATCATTGGTCTATATTTTACTTCGCTATATCTTTCACTAATCTTTCCAGTAACGTATTTAACAAGGAAATGATTAGTGCAGCGAGAATCGCCCAACCAAATCCGTCAATGATGAACGTATCACCCATCATCCACTGGGCAAGCATCAAGGTAATCGCGTTAATGACAAATAGAAACAGGCCAAGCGTAAAAATCGTGATTGGCAATGTAAAAATCAAAATAATCGGTTTCACAATCACATTTAAAATCGATAAAATGAACGCAGCTATTAAGGCATAACCGAAATGCTCAATTTTCACGGCATCGAAGAGCTCTGCCACAGCAATAATCGCAACAGCATTGAGGATAATTGAAATAATCCATTTTCGCAGCATCAAAAAACTCCTTACTTTAAACGTTTTCTTATTTTTCGATAATAGGATTTACCTTAATATTACCTGTTTTTGTTGATAGGTCAATGTCCAAATATTCTTTTTCTTGATCGGTATTATAGAATTGAGCCTGTTTTTTCATCAGCTGTTCATCCATGTTCATTTTCATGACGTCCTTCAGTTGGACGTCAATATTACCAATCGACGTATTCGCTGAGCCGATCATCGGTATGTCTTCCGGCAGATAGATTTGGATGGATCCAGTCATCGTTTCAACATACAAAGATTTTGCTTGCTTGTTCCGAAGATAGTTTCGAACACTACCGGTTACCACATAAATATCCAAATCTTCCATCGAACCGTCGACATAGACGGAACCCGTCGTTGCTGTCAGTTTACCCTTCGTGAATTGAACATCATCAAGCTTAATCGATCCGTGCTTTGTTTCGACATACAATGCATCACCCGTATATTCATCCATCGTAATACTTCCATTGGTTGTCGAAATGCTTGCTTGCTCAAAATGAGTCGATAGAAATTTCATCGAGCCATTAAATGCTTTGAACGATGCCTTCTCATATTTTTTCTTCGGCAAATAGATTACTAATTTAGTTTGTATATTATTATCCTCTGTTTCAAAGCGTAATGTGTCCCCTGTAAGCCCGACTTCCGTATAGCGGTCGAAATACTCCTCCGCCTTTAGCTGATCATTTTCCTTATACACCTTCGCTTTACAATCAATGACGATTTCACTCGAACCAATCGGCAAAAATTCCAACGTTGTATTAAATAAATCGAAGTCTAGATGATTCACTTGGCTAACTGGAAACGTATACTTACGGTGAATATCCATTTGTTGAAAGTTAAATTCAAATGGCCCGTCTTTAACACGTTGAAATGTATCGTTTAAAAGATTTTTAACACCCTCAGTAAAGCTACGGACATCTTGTTTGAACCTCTCTTGTGTATAGCCTTCACTGTTATTTTTTTGACGTCCTTTTTCAGCTTCTGTTTCATCTACATCATCCAATAAACGATCCGCTTCATCGCTCGTAATTTGACCCTCTTCCAAAAGCCTCAAAATACGTTTTCTTTTTTCACTCATAAATTTTCCTCCATTAATACATCATCTTCATCTTATGTTTATTATAGTGGATTTAGACATCAAAAGGAATCAAGCAACAGTCTGAAAATTCAAGCAAAAAAACTCATCCTCGCGACCGAGCTGGTGATTAGCATGTGGTGACTGATGAAAAACGCGTGTTAACTGGTGATAAACGAAGGCTGACTGTTGATAAATGCTGGCTAACTGGCGATAAACTTACGCTAACTGCTGATAAACGTGCGTTGACTGTCGATAAATGCACGCTGACTGTTGATAAACGCTTGCTAACTGTTGATAAACTCGTGCCAACTGTCGATAAAATAACGCTGACTGTCGATAAACGCGCTCTAACTGTTGATAAGCGCTGGCCAACTGTCGATACACTCATACTGACTGCTGATAAACGCTTGCTGACTGTCGATAAATGCACGCTGACTGTTGATAAACGCTTGCTAACTGTCGATAAACGTGCGCTGACTGTCGATATACTCATGCTGACTGTCGATATACTCATGCTGACTGTTGATAAACTCGTGCCAACTGTCGATAAAATAACGCTGACTGTCGATAAACGCGCTCTAACTGTTGATAAACTCGTGCCAACTGTCGATAAAATAGCGCTGACTGTCGATAAACGCGCTCTAACTGTTGATAAACGTGCGCTGACTGCTGATAAACGCTTGCTAACTGTTGATAAACTCGTGCCAACTGTCGATAAACTCATGCAACTACTGATAAAAGCACCCATCCAGCAGTCCCATACAAATTAAAAAAGAGGCCATTGAAAAACAAATCGTTTTCAATGGTCTCTCAGAAAATCAGCTTATTCATTAAAGTTAACCGTATGATAGGTTTCATATCGGAAATGACGCAAGGCGAGGTCAAATTCACTGAGCTCTTCATTTCCTTTGCGAACTTTTTGTAACATGCCATCGATCTGGCTCTTGTGGGCTTTCAATGCATTCAGCTTCTTTTGGAAGACTGTTTTTGTATCAACGACAATGTCAGGGCTCCCTAGGATTTCTTCATGGCCATTTGAGATGGCGTTGGCCCATACCTCTGGCCGTTTCTCTGCATCCATATCACGGATGGCACGGAAAGCTGCGCGTCCCATCGCATTGTGATCAGGATGTACGGCATGAGGTGGATAAAATGTGATGACTAAAGAAGCATCCAATTCTTCAATTCGCTGACGAAGGTCATCAGCTACTTTTTGCTCATCCTCAAATTCCATTGTTTTATCTCGATAGCCGAGCATTTGTAGATCCATGTCGATTTCTTTACATGCTTTAATCAGTTCTTGCTTACGGATTTCAGGTAGTGTCTCGCGGTTTGCAAAAAACGGACTACCCATGTTCCGGCCCATTTCACCGAGTGTTCCACAAAGGTAAGTGACTGGGACACCTGCTTCTCTGAATTTCACGACTGTTCCTGCTGTTCCAAATGATTCATCATCCGGGTGAGGATAAATCACGACGACTTGTTTATGTTTACTGTAATCAATTTCCATGAGACCCCTCCTTTTTGCACATCATTTTTAATAGTTGAATGGTTTTTCGCTCAGCTGCATGGCAACCATCAAGCGACCGTCCGCATCATGTCCTGCCATCAGCAATTGATTGTTTTCATTGAATTCAAAGTCGGTTAATCCTTCTGCATAAATCCAACCGATTTCATGTTTGAGGCCGACACGGTAGGCACCTTCCTGCTCGACAATTTTCCCTTGTGTATAAGTGATTTGAGCATTTCGAACATAGGCCCCTACATTATATGCGTTGGCATCAAAGTGCTTGGCATAAGCACCGTTTGTTGTTTCGACGTGTACATATACTGGTTTGTTCGTCCATTGGTCAAGATACTCTTGGACTTTGTTCAAATTAATTGATTCCATATCCATTCCTCCAACTGCTATTGTTCAGATTTAATTCGATGGTTCCAATAGCTCTTTCATTCGTTTTCGATCTCGTTCCAATATCGGCTTCAAATATTGACCTGTGTGTGACTGCTCTACTTCGGCTACTTCTTCCGGCGTTCCTGTGGCAACGATTTGACCGCCACCGTCTCCGCCTTCAGGTCCTAAGTCGATTAAATAATCGGCAACTTTAATGACATCTAAGTTGTGTTCGATGATCAAGACCGTATCTCCATTATCGACCAATCGTTGCAACACATTGAGCAGTTTAGCGATGTCTTCTGAATGAAGACCTGTTGTCGGCTCATCCAAAATATAAAAGGTTTTACCGTTTGACCGTCGATGCAACTCACTGGCAAGCTTGACGCGCTGTGCTTCGCCCCCTGATAGAGTCGTTGCAGACTGACCTAATCGAACGTATCCTAAACCGACATCATAAATGGTTTGTAGCTTCCGTTTGATTTTAGGAATGTTTTCGAAAAATTCAAGTGCTTCCTCAATCCGTAGGTCAAGTACTTCCGCAATGTTTTTCCCTTTGTATTTCACTTCCAACGTTTCACGGTTATAACGCGTTCCGTGACATACTTCACATGGGACATAAACATCTGGGAGGAAGTGCATTTCAATTTTAATGATTCCATCCCCTTTACAAGCTTCACAGCGTCCGCCTTTTACGTTAAAACTGAAACGTCCTTTTTGATAGCCGCGAATTTTTGCTTCGCTCGTATCCGCAAATAAATCACGAATATTATCAAAAACGCCTGTGTAGGTCGCTGGGTTTGAACGGGGTGTCCGGCCGATTGGTGACTGATCGATGTCGACTACTTTTTCCAATTGCTTTAAGCCCGTAATTTTATCATGTTTGCCTGGCTTTGTTTTCGCTCGTTGCAATTGCTGAGCTAATGCCTTTTGTAAAACACCGTTGATCAGTGTACTTTTACCTGATCCAGAAACACCTGTGACAACATTCATGACACTAAGTGGAATGGATACGTCAATATTTTTTAAGTTGTTTTCGTGTGCACCTTTAATGTTGATCATTTTATTCTTATTCACTTTTCTTCGCTCTGCAGGTAAGTGGATGAATTTTTTGCCGCTTAAATATTGACCTGTCAACGATTCTTCAACTTCCATGACTTCTTTTGGCGGTCCGCTAGCAACGATTTCGCCGCCTTGCGCTCCAGCACCTGGTCCGATGTCGACTAACCAATCGGCTGCAAGCATCGTATCTTCATCGTGCTCAACGACAATGAGCGTGTTATCCAAGTTACGCATTTGCTTGAGCGTCTCGATTAAACGGTCATTATCCCGTTGGTGCAATCCAATCGAAGGTTCATCCAATACATACAGTACACCGGTTAGTGCTGAACCGATTTGTGTTGCTAAACGAATCCGTTGAGCTTCACCACCGGATAAAGTTCCTGCCGACCGAGATAGCGTTAAATAATTCAACCCGACATTTTGCAAAAAGTGCAGACGGTTGTTAATTTCTTTCAAGATCATTTGGGCGATTTGTCGATCTTGCTCGGATAATGATAATTCTTGAAACCAATTCAATGAATCGGTAACCGAAAAATCAGTGACTTCAGAAATATGCTTATGATTGATTTTGACGGACAATACTTCTTCGGATAGACGGTAACCATCACAAGTCGGGCATGTGTGCTCTGCCATATATTTCCCCATCAATTCACGCGTGAAGCTTGAAATCGATTCATGGTAACGACGAGAAATATTGTTGAGTACACCTTCAAAGAAGATTTGATTCTCACGTACTTGGCCTTGCTCATTTTTATAACGGAACTTAATTTTTTCGTCTCCGCTTCCATTCAAAACAATATCCATATGCTCTTTCGGTAAGTCTTTGACTGGTTTTTTCATATCAATGCCGAAATGTTTACATACACTTTTTAAAAGCTGTGGATAATACTGTGAAGACACCGGTTGCCAAGCAGCGATTGCGCCTTTCTGTAATGACAGATCCCAGTCTGGAACAACTAAATCTAGATCCACTTCCAAGTTGGACCCAAGACCATCACATGTTTTACAAGCACCAAATGGACTGTTGAACGAAAACAATCTAGGCTCAAGTTTCCCGACGGTAAACCCACAGATCGGACAGGCCAAATTTTCATTAAACTTCATTTCATCACCGTCGATCAAGTCAACGATCACTTGGCCTTCTCCGAGCTTCAAAGCTGTTTCCATCGAGTCCGCCAGTCGACTTTCGACACCTTCTTTGACGACAATCCGGTCGATGACGACTTCAATCGAGTGCTTTTTATTTTTTTCCAGTTCAATTTCCTCGGAAATTTCTCGCATTTCTCCGTCTACACGTAGACGAATGTACCCTTCTTTTTTCAAGTTAGCCAATACTTTTTTATGCTCACCTTTTCGGTCCGAAATAACGGGAGCAAGTAGTTGGATTTTCGTCCGTTCTTCAAGTTCCATGACTTGATTGACCATTTGTTCGACGGATTGGGCACTGATTTCCACGCCATGTCGCGGACAAATCGGTTTCCCGACTCGTGCATAAAGCAGACGAAGATAATCATAAATCTCTGTCACTGTTCCAACCGTCGAACGTGGGTTACGGCTCGTCGTTTTCTGATCGATGGAAATCGCTGGAGAAAGTCCTTCAATCGCATCAACATCCGGTTTATCCATTTGACCGAGAAACTGTCGTGCATAAGCGGAGAGGGACTCCACATAGCGGCGCTGTCCCTCTGCATAAATCGTATCGAACGCTAAAGATGATTTCCCTGAACCGGATAACCCTGTCATAACGACTAATTTATTTTTTGGGATTTGCACGTTTACATCTTTTAAATTATGCGCACGTGCACCTTGAACGGTAATTTCTTTTGTCATTTACGCTCATCCTTCCACTTTCAGTTCCAATAATGCATCGCGTAGTTCCATCGCTTTTTCGAAATCCAACTCTTTTGCTGCTTGTCGCATTTCTTCTTCCATTTGATCGATGAACTTCTGTTTCTCTTCTTTCGATAAATTCGCATACTCGGAAATCAGTTCAGCTTGCTGATCGTCTTCTGAATCATAAGTGGCGCGAATGACATCGCGGATTTCCTTTTTGATCGTTGTCGGTGTAATGCCGTGTTTCTCGTTATAAGCCATTTGCTTTTCACGGCGTCGGTTCGTCTCTTCAATCGCGGCCTGCATGGAATCTGTCATTTTGTCAGCATACATGTGTACTTGTCCGTTCTCATTCCGTGCAGCACGGCCAGACGTCTGAATCAATGAACGCTGGGAACGGAGGAACCCTTCTTTGTCCGCATCCAAAATAGAAACGAGCGACACTTCTGGAATATCGAGTCCTTCACGTAACAAGTTAATGCCGACAAGAACGTCGTATTTCCCGATTCGCAAGTCGCGAATGATTTGAATCCGCTCCAATGTTTTGATTTCACTGTGCAAATAGGCAACTTTGATGCCCATTTCTTGCAAATAATCCGTTAGGTCCTCAGACATTTTAATCGTTAACGTCGTAACCAACACACGTTCATTTCGTTCAATCCGTTTATTGATTTCACCAATCAGGTCATCAATCTGTCCCTTACTTGGTTTCACGGTAATTTCAGGATCCAACAAACCTGTCGGACGGATAATTTGCTCAACCATTTTCGGTGTATGCTCAAGCTCATAAGGACCCGGTGTGGCTGAAACATAAATTGCTTGGTCCACATGCTTCTCCCATTCTTCAAATTTCAACGGACGGTTGTCCAATGCTGAAGGAAGACGGAAGCCATGTTCAACGAGCGTCATTTTTCTGGCACGGTCTCCATTATACATTCCACGAATTTGCGGCAACGTAACGTGCGACTCATCGATGACCATCAATGAATCATCTGGGAAATAATCCAGTAATGTATATGGCGTTGCACCTTCATCGCGCAACGTTAAATGACGAGAGTAGTTTTCGATTCCTGAACAGAAACCCATTTCACGCATCATTTCCAAATCATAATTCGTCCGTTGCTCAAGTCGTTGCGCTTCAAGAAGCTTTCCTTGCTCCTCAAATTTCGCCAACTGCTCTTCCAGTTCTTTTTCAATATTTTTAATGGCAATCTGCATTTTTTCATCTCTTGTGACGAAGTGGGATGCCGGGAAGATCGCTACGTGATCACGATCACCGATAATCTCGCCAGTCAAAGCATCCACTTCACGGATCCGGTCAATTTCATCACCAAAAAACTCAATCCGGATACAATGCTCTTCGCGTGAGGCTGGTATAATCTCCAAGGAATCTCCACGGACCCGGAACGTACCACGTTGAAAATCGATATCATTTCTTGCATATTGAATATCGACAAGGTCACGTAACACTTCATTACGCTCTTTTTCCATGCCGACACGAAGCGAGAGTACTAAATCGCGGTATTCCGTTGGATTCCCTAACCCGTAGATACAGGATACACTCGCGACAATCAGCACATCCTGGCGTTCAAACAACGAGGATGTTGCCGAGTGACGCAGCTTATCAATTTCATCATTGATGCTCGCGTCTTTTTCAATAAATGTATCAGAGCTCGGCACATAAGCTTCCGGTTGATAGTAATCGTAATAACTCACGAAATACTCAACGGCATTATTTGGAAAAAATTCTTTAAACTCACTATATAATTGTCCAGCCAATGTCTTGTTGTGAGCAATGACAAGGGTTGGACGATTGATTTCTTTCACAACATTCGAGACAGTAAACGTTTTCCCCGTTCCTGTCGCTCCTAATAAGGTTTGATGTTTTTGTTTCTTTTCGATTCCATTGACCAATTGTTCGATCGCTCGAGGCTGATCTCCCTCTGGCTGGAACTCAGAAAACAACTCAAATTTTTGACTCAAACACATCATCTCCAAAAATAATTTCACTAATCTATTTTAACATGTCACGAACAAAAGTTCTATTGTAGTGACTTGGCCTTATATACCTTAAGAATATTTTCTTCTACTCACTTTTGCAAAGAATGTGATGTCTAAGATTTTCCATAAAAAGAACGACAAGGTTGTGATAAAAGTTCTTTAAAAAATAAAAACCGAACAATTTAGGCGTAAAAAATTGTTCGGGTTTTCTTCTTAGTTGGCGCTCCATCAAAATACTTCGCTTGCACCCAAAGGGCATAAGGCGACATCTGCGATAAATCGCAGTGTCTTCTATACCGCGGGCACGGCTCGAGCCTCCTCGGCCGAAAACCGTGGCCTGTGGGGTCTCGAGTCACGTGCTGTTCCCGCAGGCGTCTACGTATTTTGATTCCGCTTCCTATCTTTACTTGTTATATAAATAGTCATCTTTTGCATCAATATTTTTCTTTTGTCTCAGTTTTCCCGATAATTCAGTCCTTCTTTTGGTCGTCTTCATTGCTGCGTAACTCTTCAATCAACGACATCAGTTCATCTTCGTAGAGAGCTTTTTCATTGATGTTATGCTCACTATTTTTCGGTTCTTCAATTTTTTCTTGTTCCGTATGTCTTGGTCCAGTTCGGTTTGCTCTTTGATTCGGAGCGTCCAGTTTTTCTGGCGACGCTTGTTTCGGTGGTTCAAGTTGATCTTGCTCGCTTGAATCACTTTCCAAAAAGTCTAAGAACGAATCATGCGATTGTTCAATTTTTGGTTGCTTCTCTAAGTCAGATGATTCAAGCTTATCCTGTTCGTTCCACTCGATTGAAAATTGTTCTTCTTCCATGTTTCTATTCGTTGTGTAACTTTCAGGTGAATCCGACTGATGATATTTTTGCTGATTCTTTTCCGTCGCGGTTACAACTTCATCTAAATCAAATTCTTCTGTTTGACTCGGTTGCAGGCTAAACTTTGGCTTTTCTTTAACAAACACCAAGCCCAGTTCGTGACGTTCATTTTGATAGATGGGACGTTGTACGAATCGAACTTCCCCATCTAAATTTTTCACAGACAGCTTACAATAGGTTTGATTGACACTCATAATTTCATAAAACTCATGTTCATTACTCACTGGGTGATCGTGGACTCGGACAATTTTTTCACCGATGACTAAGCCCATTTCATCCGCAGGTGAGTGTGGTGTGATGCCGACAATTTGGATTCCGTCTGGTTGTGGACTATAAATCGAGCGTTTTCCTGACTCGCTCATGTAAGTAGCCCATTGAATCAATAGGCGTCCAACAATCGCAACTGCTAGAAATACATAAACCCATTCTGGATAAAAATATAGCCCGACCGCCAGAGCTAACAGTACGACGAACAACAGCGTAAGTTTTTTGGCTAGCTGCTTGGCTCCGTGATCACTCAACGTGCTATGGAAACGCTGCTGGAAACCAATAATAGCTGGGAATAACATGAGACTAAACGTTGTGGAACCCATTTCAAACATTGGCCACCACGGCAGCCACTGGTCCAGTTGTAATGCTGTTCCTTGAATCGGAACAAAAAATGGAATGAGCATGAGTCGTTTCGCCGAATGAAAGCCGACGAACTTACCGCGGTCACTTTTTTCTAACCCAGGGAATGTCCGTGAGCGTTTCGTCGTTGTGACCAATATAATTTCCGCCAAAAATAGAACGAGCATGATATAGCTTACAAAGACAAAATCGACGGTGTAAATCGCATCCGAAATGGCTTGATTAATAATCGTTATATCAAAGAAGTTCAATAGCCAGATCGTCAATGCAGAAATCCCGATTGTATAGATCGGCGACAGTAAACGGGTTTGGTTAAATAACAGAAATAGAAGTGTAACTGCGGATACGAACAGCATCCATTCATAACTAATCAATCCGCCGGTCAATAAAATCCCGATAGAAAGAAGCAAGCCAAATAACAGGCCTGTTAACCAAGTTTTCTTCCATTCTGCTGTGATTTCAAAAATCCGGTGACCGAACTGCTTACGTTCCTTTTCAATTCGTTTATACCCTGTCCAAAACGCAAAGATTATGGCTGCATATAAAAGAGGTTGCCATGTCACACGTAAAATTCCTAGTCCGATCTCAACCAGCCATTCCATCCACACGTTCAATCCCTCACTCTCTCTAAGAAGCAACTTCGTCTATTTAAAGATCTATTGTAAATTTTAATACATTGTATTTGAAATTACTAAACAGGGCTATCGAAAAACTCGTTAATACTATATACATTTCGTCAAAGCTAGTGCAGAATCCTGCAAACTTTGCTAATAAAATTCTAGATTAGTAGGTTATGTAGCTCCCAACTGTATATGTCCCCAAAAACTTGAGTTATGAACCTCTTATGGTGAAATTTCCTTATTGTTGATGTCAGCTATGCGAACTGTTTGGAAAATACGTGTTCAGGGGTAGTAGGTATTCACTCTCTGGGAAATATGCTTTCAGTTGTAAGAAATATGCCTCTAACCCTATGTCATATCGACCAAACTATGATTCATGTTTCGATAGATTCTTGGTGCGGTTAGTCTTGAAAAAAATGCTTACTGAATTTTAGGTATCAGTATATTACAACATGTAATTATGGATCCTAGCTAAATACAAAAATCATTCCAATATAAAACTTTTTGAAGGATTTCAACTGAATTATATAGAGTGGGATTATAAAGGCGAAGAAACTTTAACTTTTGTATATGTACATGAAACTTTCACTGATAGTTATGTTGCAACAGATGGCGGTAATTTTACATTAGATGTTACAAGTTATGGAACAAATTTTAATAGTTTCAGTGCAACAATGTATGTTAACGGTAATTATCATTCTTCAAAACCAGTGGCATATTCTGATGGCAACGGTACTGTTGAATTTAGTAGTATTCCAGCTGGTAGCACAGTGAAATTCTATATTGGAGTGAGTATAGACGATACCGTTAATATTAAATTTTATGATTAATGATTGATGACTAATGTGATTAAATCGACTACGGAAATGACATAGTCGTTTTTTTATTTATCTTAATTATCCACATTTTTCACAGATACATCGTAACCTTGAATCTTAGAGATAGAATTAAACTTCTGAGTATTTAACAGTTCCTTAACCTCTTTTTCAATTTCTTTCATTTTTGATTGAACATATTGATCGGTTCCCTTAATTTTTGTTTCTATTGTAATAGACTTTTGATATTGTGATTTTATATCGATTACTTCATCAAAAACCTGAAGTTCTTTTAATAAAGTTTCCGTTATGGCTAATAATTCACTATGAATTTCGTTCAATCTCTCCCTCTCTTTGAAAGAAGAAACATACTTAGTAACAGAAATTAAATGTTCGTTAAGAATTGTACCTTCAATTAACTTTTTCACTGAATTCTCTATATCTTTTTCAACCGATGTTAAATACTTTTGAGAACCTTTCACTTCTACTACTATTGTATTTGACGGATATTTGGTTTTTATCACTGCAATATTATAGTTGGGTTGTAATTCTGCTTTAATCTTCTGTAAAATTCGGCTAATTTCTTTATTGGTCTCATCACTTGAAGGGATTAGTTCTGAATCTTTCACCTCTTCATTAGTGCTACTTATTATTGTTTGATTAAATAAAAAGGTTGAACCTAATCCCACAACAAAAAAATTCCGATTAAAATGATGATGTTTTTTTTCATTTTTTATTCTCCCCCCCCCTTTTAACAAAATTTACATCTATTATTCATTATTATTCAAAAGTATTTAATTAATTCTAACTTAAAGGTATTTTTTAAAATCTCGGTGTGGCGATTTTTAGCTTAGGCGAAACACATTAAACTTCCCATCACTTTACAACCTTGTGGTTGAAAGTGGGGGATTCTCGGCGTAATCGCCAGTTATTGATTAGGCTAGACCCTCAGTACTTACGGTTAGAAGTCTTATGGCTTCTTTGGTTTTTTACTACAATAACGAACGAATAAAAATAAAGTTGGCTGGTTTAAGTCCAGTACAATACCGAACTCAAACCAGCCAAACAGCTGCATAATAAAACTCTAACTTTAAGGGGTCACTACCAAAGCCATCTTTTTCGTTTATTATTTAACTACCTGTAATTTCTTCTAAAGCACGTTTTAACTGAAGGTCGTTTTCTGTTTTTTCAACTGCTTCCAAGATTAAAGTTTCTAGTTTTTCTTCAGTCTTTTCATTGATTTCACCAGTTACTTTCAAATCATGCTCTTGCTGGAAGGTTTCAACTGCATCTGTTGTTTGCTTGTCGAAATATCCATCTGTCCGGTCCATTTCGTAACCTAAACCTTTTAGCATAATTTGAGCTTTCTCCACTTCAGCGTTATTCATATTGTACTTCAACGGTTCTTCCGTTTGAATGAGCGTCGTGTAGAAATAATCTGGCTGTTTCACTTCGATGGTAGGTTCGACACCGACTTCATTGATCTGATTTCCATGCGGACTGAGCCAGTTCATGACCGTAATTTTCAACATGCCATCGCCTAACTCCATCGCTTGCTGTACAGTACCTTTTCCGAACGTCGTTTCACCAATGATGTCTGACTCGACGACTTCTTTAAAGGCTGCCGCTAAAATTTCAGACGCAGATGCACTGCCTTCATTGATCAATACAGCAATCGGATAATCTTTTCTGCCTTGACCATTCGTATAATAGGCTTCACCTTTCTCGCCACGTCTTTCTGTCATGACGAACGGATCATCCGGACCGAGGAAGTTGGCTAAAATACTTTCGACTGAATCGAAAAGACCTCCTGGATTTCCGCGGACATCAATGACAAGTCCTTCAATATTTTCTTCATCTTCTAATTTTAATAATTGGTCGTTAAACTCTTTTGCCGTTCCTTCACCGAATGAACGGATTTCCAGAACCCCGACTTTCTTGCCATCCTGTTCCATCACATCAGAATAAACGGTCGTAAGCGGGATGGTATCTCTCGTGATCGTAATTTCAATCGTTTCTTCGTTGCCTGGACGATCGATTGTGAGGACGACATCTGTTCCTTTTTCACCACGAATGAGCGAAGTCGCTTCATAAACCGTGTAGTCCTCAACCGATTCACCATCCACCTCAATCACTCGGTCGTTCGGCCGGATGCCTGCCTCTTCAGCAGGGGAGCCTTTCAATGGCGCAATGATGGTAATATGCTCATTACGTTTGGTAACTTCAGCACCTATACCTTCAAAGCTCGACTCCAACGATTGATTAAACTGCTTCGTCATCTCGGCATCCAAGTATTCACTATAAGGATCATCCAATTTACTGACCATCCCTTCGATGGCCCCGTTCACGAGCTCTTGGCGTTCCACTTTGTTGACGAAATTAGCTTGAATCAGATCAATCGCCCGGTCCAGTGATTGAAATTCGGCCGGTGTTTCCGCTTTTTCAGACTTCGATTCTTCGTCCTGATCATTCTTTGAATCAGTCTCTACTTTTCCATCTGTTTCTTCCTGTGTTTCCTGGTCACTAGCTGTTGTATCCATCGCTTGCATCGTCAACCCCGTTGCGACGCCACCGATGAGCAGAGCGATCAAGATCATGCTTATAAACAACTTTTTACTGATATTCATTTGGTCACCTCAAAACAAGAAAGTTTGTCCAATTTCACTATGTATCGATTTTAACACCGATATATGATTCGAAGACGAGGCTTCATTTCGCAACGTCTATAAAAATAGATAAAAGCATCACACAAACTGTGTAATGCTTTTATCGTACTATAGGTCATCTCATCCGTAAATGAGAAAAACTTATCTGATTCCGAAACTTGCTGGATTTACTGCATTACTCTTAGAGTAATTCCATCCGCCTCGGTGAATTTCGAAGTGTAAATGCTGACCGAATGATTGTCCTGTGTTCCCCATGTTTCCTAAGTATTGTCCTTGGCTTACTGTTTGACCAGTAGAGACCGCTCGATTTCTCATATGTGCATAAACAGTCGTATACTTCTGTCCTTTAATGATATGAGAAACAAACACGACATTTCCGTAACTGCTGGAGAAATAAGAACGACTTACAATTCCTGAAGCAGCGGCTTTGACTGGCACCGTTCCACCTTGTGCGATATCTACACCTGGGTGGTATGAAGAACATCCACTACAACTTCTGTGACCGAATCCAGAAGAAATATAACCTGCTGCAGGTTTGATGAAACCACTGGAAGAAGTCGTTTGTTCAATTTCAGGACTTCCTGAATCGTTGTTGGATGAACCTGAATTGTTTGAACTTGAATTATTTGAGCTTGAGTTTGAGTTATTCTGTTTCTCTTTTCTTTTTCGTTCTTCTTCTTTTTGTTGCGCGATGAGTTTGTCAAAAGCAGATTTCTGGCTTCGAAGGTTTTCTTCTTTTTCAGACAAGCTCATTTGGTGATTATGTGCTTCTTCTTCTTGCTTTTCTAACTTCGCCATTTGTGTATCTTTCATGCCAAGTTGGTCTTCCAACTTCACAAACAGGTTGTCCAGTTTGGATTTCTCAGCAGCTAAAGAAGCTTTTTGAGATTCTAACTGTTTCTTTTCAGAAGCGACTTGATCGCGTTGTGCCGTTACAGTCTCTTTATCTTTTTCAACTTGTACTTTATTTTCTTCGACTTTTGTTTTATTTTCTTCGACTTGTTGTTTATTGTTCTCCAAGTCTATTTTCTCTTGGATATGTGTTTCTAGAATTTGATTGTCTTGTTCCATGATTTTATTGACAGCGACGGTCCGGTTAATAAAATCACCAAAGTTTTTCGATCCTAAAATCACTTCTAAGTATTGGATGTCTCCTCCATTTTTTTGCAGACTACGTAAACGATTTTTCAATAAATCTTCACGCTTCTCAATACTCGCTTCTTGTTCTTTAATTTCTTCTTTGAGTTGTTTGATTTCTTCTTTCAACTGTTTAATTTCATCTTGGAGTTCTTTAATTTTTGTTTCTAGTGTATTGATTTCTGCATTTAATTCATCGATTTCACTTTGTTTCGTATTAATTTGGCTTTCTTTCTTTTCTAGCTCTTTAATTTTTTTATCAATCTGGCTCTGTGTATTCGATGCTTTTTCATCCAGTTTATTGATTTCACTTTGTGTATTTTTCTGTTTTTGTTTAATTTCATTCAAGCGATCTTTCGCTTCATCCAGATCACTTTTAACTTCTTTGTGCTTCTGATTCACCTGGCTTTTCTCTTTCTGTAAGTCACCGATACTTTTTGCACTGACATCTGCTACTGCTGTTAGTTGAAAAATTCCTATGAACAAAATTGCTGCTAAGAATAGTTTTACCGTTTTTTTTCCCAACTTTTGTTCCCCTTTCAAATCTTTAAAAGATTAGTAGATTTGTTTGCTGTCTTTCTCTAGCGATGCTTGTATGATGGTTTTCTATACGCGCAAAAACTTACGAACGCTCATGACGCTTCCCCAAATACCGATGACAACGCCAATTCCAAGTAATATTCCTGAGATTTGCCAAATGAATGGATTCGCCGGTAATAATTCAAAGAATGGAATCGGAATTTCATCTGCGAATTGATTGTAAAGATAGTAATATCCACCAGCTACAACAGCTATCGGAATAATCGATCCAAGAACGCCCATCAAGGCACCTTCAACGAAAAATGGCCAACGAATGAAACTGTTTTTCGCTCCGACAAGCTTCATAATGCCGATTTCTGTCTGACGTGCGATAATCGTCATTTTAATCGTATTGGAAATAAGGAAAATCGCTGTCAACAGTAGTGCGCCGATGAAGATAATTCCAATCCATCTTGCAATGTCATTGAAGGCGATTAAACGATCGACGACATCTTTCATGTAATTGACTTCTTCTACGTTATCCATTTGTTCAATTTGATTAGCAACGCCTGCCAACTGCTCTGGTTCATACGTTTTTATATTAAAAGCGTCATTCAATGGGTTGAATTGTTCAAATAGCTCCCATTGATCGCCGGATTCACCCATATCGGAGATGAGCCCTTCCAGTTCATCTTCTTTTGATGAAAATTCCATCTCACTAATATCTGAGATTTCATTGATTTGTTTTTCCAATGCTTGAATGTCTTGGTCTTCAGCAGTTCTTTCTACGTAAACTTTCATCTGTGCTTCATTTTCAATGTTCTCAGCCAGCTGATTTAGGTTAAACATTAATGCGAGGAAAATCCCGACCAACACTAACGTTGTCGTTACCGCACCAACTGACGCTACCGTCATCCAACTGTTTCTGACTATATTTTTCGTGCCCTCTCGCACGTGTCTTCTCATTGTACTAAGCTTCATAACCGTATTCCCCTCGGTGCTCGTCTCTCACTATTTGACCGTTTTCCATAGCGATGACTCTTTTTCTAAGTTTGTTTACGATTTCCTGACTGTGAGTCGCCATAACGATTGTCGTTCCTCGTGTATTGATCTCTTCAAAAATTCGCATGATTTCCCAAGAAGTTTCAGGGTCCAAGTTTCCTGTTGGCTCATCAGCAATGACAATCTTTGGATTGTTGACAATTGCCCGGGCAATCGCAACTCGTTGTTGTTCCCCACCTGATAACTGGTTTGGAAGGAATCTTGCTTTTTGCTTCAACCCGACCATTTCCAATACTTCGAGTACACGCTTGTTAATTTTCTTTGGATTTTCTTCAATAACTTCCAACGCAAAAGCGACATTTTCAAACGCTGTCAAACGAGGAAGTAATTTAAAGTCTTGGAAGATGACGCCGATATCGCGTCGTAAGAACGGAACGTCCTTCAATTTCATGTCGGTCACATTCTTACCTTCAATCAAGACTTCACCTTTTGTGGCTAGCTCTTCGCGGTACATCATTTTAATAAATGAACTTTTCCCAGCACCACTCGCCCCTACAATATAAACGAATTCACCTGCATCTATATTTACGGTTAAACCGTCAACGGCCATAACGCCGTGGCTATATTCTTTATAAACATTTTTCATCTCTATCATAATAAGTAACACGATCCCCCTAGGATGTTTTTCGTTAGCTGTCGATTCTATGTGTTTTTTCTATCATTATAGGAAATCTAGTAGATTGGTCGTTTGATTTGTTTCAGGACAACCAACTAACTCTTAATTCAAAACCTATTATAACATCATTCGGCATAAATTTTACCCTTTTTAATATTACATTTTCATTTCAAAGTCATGTCTACAATCGTATTTACTAGGAGATTTGTCTCTTCTTTACGATTAACTCACTGTCTTTTGATATATATCGACCAGATTCCCTCTTTCTTTACATCAATTTTTCTGAATGAATCATTCAAATTACCTAAACATAATGTGGTGATAGGTCAAATGGAACAATTTAAATAGAAATAGAGTAGAAAGTTGAGGGGGTGATTAACACTGAAGGATGGATTTTTAACACTGAAGGTGGGTGAGTTAACACTGAAGATTGGGGAAATAACACTGAAGAAATGTGAATCAACACTGAAGGTCTAGGATTTAGCACTGAAGGTAGAGCAATTAACACTGAAGATCACACGATTAACACTGAAGATTCACAAGCGTATCCAACAAAAAACTACCCCATCCATTTTAGATGAGGTAGCTTGTTCAATACATCCATTCAATTTACTGTTGAACTAACCAATCAGCGATTTCTTCTGCATCGCCTTGTTCAACGTTTTGTGCTGGCATTGAACCTTTACCGTTTTGAATGATGTCTACGATTTCACTTGCATCGTAGTCATCTCCAACGTTTTCTAGAGATGGACCTGCTCCACCGGATAGGTCACCGCCGTGGCAAGATGCACAGTTTTGCTGGTAGAGCTCTTCACCTGCGCCAGTGTCGCCACCGCCAGATGCTGATTCTTCTCCACCGCCGTCTCCGCCACCGTCATCGCCGCCACCACAGGCAGCTAAGACAAGCATTCCACCAAAGATTGCAGTGAGTAACTTTTTCTTCATGTTTGTTGACCTCCTCATTATGTTTGTTTGTATGTTTCCCTAAACATCCAAAAGTTAATCAACTTTTGAACGTAAATAGGCATCAATAAATGAATCTAACTCTCCATCCATGACGGCTTGAGTATTGCCGTTCTCAAGGTTCGTACGATGGTCTTTCACCATGTTGTACGGATGGAACACGTAAGAACGGATTTGACTGCCCCAGCCAATTTCCTTCTGTTCTCCTCGAATTTCATCCATTTCTCGTTGTTGTTTTTCAATTTCCAATTGGTATAGTTTCGATTTTAACATTTTCATCGCTTGTTCGCGGTTTTTGATTTGAGACCGTTCCGACTGGCAAGTAACAACAGTACCTGTCGGCTCGTGTGTAATCCGGACGGCTGAGTCGGATGTGTTGACGTGCTGGCCACCGGCACCACTCGAACGGTACGTATCAATGCGCAATTCCTCTGACTTCACATCAATTTCAACATCTCCGGAAAATTCCGGGACGACTTCACATGATGCGAATGAAGTATGTCTTCTGCCTGAGGAGTCAAACGGTGAGATCCGCACTAGTCGGTGTACACCTTTTTCAGCTTTTAAGTAACCATAAGCATTATGCCCTTTGATTAAGAGCGTAACACTTTTAACGCCTGCTTCATCTCCGGGTAAATAATCCATCGTATCGACTTTAAAACCTTTTTTCTCAGCATATCGCGTATACATCCGGAGTAACATCTCTGCCCAATCTTGAGACTCAGTTCCACCGGCACCCGAATGGATCTCTAAAATGGCGTTATTTTTATCGTAAGGCTCACTCAGTAAAATTTCAAGTTCGAAGCTGTCGAGCTCCTTCGAAAAATGTTGAATGCTTTCATGTAAATCATCAAAAAGCTCTTGATCATTTTCTTCTTTGATTAATTCATAGGAAACATCGAGATTTTCAAGTTCCTCTGAAAGCTTATCGAGCTCTTGAACCGTTTTTTTTAGGCCATTCATTTCATCAATCACTTGCTGGGCGTTATCTTGATCGTCCCAGAAGCCTGGTTCAGTCATTTGGATTTCTAACTCTTCAATGCGTTTACGCTTTTCAGGTAAGTCAAAGTGACCTCCTAAAGTTTTCTAAAGTCTCATTCATTTTATCGATTTTCTGTTTGATTTCTGTTAAATCCATACTTTCACCTCTGTTGATTATTGTTTACATTTACCCGTATTATAACACGACTAAACAAAACTAAAACTGAACAATTCGTTACAGATGGTTGGATTTCCCAGTCAATTCATTAAAAATAGTGCCTTACACCTAGAGGTTTTGCAACTTGAGTTTATTTTATTTACGATTCAACGCAAAATTTGTGTGACTTATTGTGTGGATTTGCGACCAATATTCGGATATATGCGCCGGCTAGATGTAGATATGCACCTTTTTTTTCGTGAGTTAGGAATGTTTTGCGCTCTATTCAGTTTTATTTGAGACCAATGGAACCGGATATGCGCCCGACTAGAAGACTTATGCTACCAAATTTCGGATATATGCGCCCTATTGTACGATTTATGTGACCAAAATGAAAAAATATGCCCTCAAACCAACAACATCAGTGATAATCCAACTAAAGATGAGTCATCAGCTACATTAAGCAAAATACCAGTAAGCCCTCAACATATTCAGTATGTTATGCGCCCTATTCAGTTTTATTTGAGACCAATGGAACCGGATATGCACCCGACTAGAAGACTTATGCTACCAAATTTCGAATATATGCGCCCTATCGTACGATTTATGCGACCAAAATGAAAAAATATGCTCCCTAACCAATAACATCAGTGATCAATCCAAATAAAGATGAGTCATCAGCTACATTAAGCAAAATACCAGTAAGCCCTCAGCATATTCAGTATGTTATACGCCCTATTCAGTTTTATTTGAGACCAATGGACTCGGATATGCGCCCGACTAGAAGACTTATGCTACCAAACTTCAGATATATGCACCCTATCGTACGATTTATGTGACCAAAATGAAAAAATATGCCCTCAAACCAACAACATCAGTGATAATCCAAATAAAGATAAGTCATCAGCTACATTAAGCAAAATGACCAGTAAGCCTTCATCATCTTCAGTATGTTATGCGCCCTATTCAGTTTTATTTGAGACCAATGGACTCGGATATGCGCCCGACTAGAAGACTTATGCTACCAAATTTCGAATATATGCACCCTATCGTACGATTTATGCGACCAAAATGAAAAAATATGCTCCCTAACCAATAACATCAGTGATCAATCCAAATAAAAAAAGTCGAAAAGCTGGGAAACCAGCTTTTCAACCTTTTAGCATTTCATTATTTTCCATGACAGTGCTTATATTTTTTCCCGCTGCCACATGGACATGGTTCATTACGTCCGACTTCTTTTTTCTTTACAATCGGTTGGCGCTTTTTCTTTTGATCTTGGCGTCCGCCCGCAATCGCCTCGGTACCTGTCGCGACAGCTTGACGTTGCAAGTTTTCTCGAATTTGTGCCTTCATTGCATATTTAGCAACTTCTTGTTCGATGGAAGCAATCATCTCTTCAAACATCGAGAAGCCTTCCATTTGGTATTCCTGCAATGGATCGTTTTGACCGTATGCACGCAAATGAATTCCTTGGCGTAGTTGGTCCATCTGGTCGATGTGATCCATCCATTTGCTGTCAACCGTACGCAATAGGATGACTTTTTCAAATTCACGCATTTGATCCTCGGTCAATTCTTCTTCACGAGCATCGTATTTCTCTTGTGTTTTTTCAATGACCCACTCAATGATCTCTTCTGGTTCTTTTCCTTTAAGATCATCAACAGAGACTTCATCCTGGTTCAACACGTTCGCTTGTAAAAATTCAGCCAGTGCTTCGAGGTCCCAGTTCTCATCGTCTTCATCTTGCGTATAGGCATGCACATTCCGTTCGACTGTTGAACGAATCATACCTTCAATGATTTCACGTAGACTATCGGACTCAAGCACTTCTTTCCGCTGCTCATAAATAATATCGCGCTGTTGACGCATAACATCATCATAAGCAAGTAGCTGTTTACGCGCATCAAAGTTATTCCCTTCGACTCGCTTCTGAGCCGATTCCACTGCTCGGGAGACCATTTTACTTTCAATCGGTTGGTCTTCTTCCAAACCGAAACGGTCCATCATCGATTTCATATTGTCTGATCCGAAACGGCGCATCAATTCATCTTCCATGGAAAGGTAGAACTGAGAGACACCTGGATCTCCTTGACGACCCGAACGTCCACGAAGCTGGTTATCAATCCGGCGTGATTCATGTCGTTCTGTTCCGATAACGGCCAAACCGCCAAGCTCTTTTACACCGTCACCTAATTTGATGTCTGTACCACGACCGGCCATGTTCGTCGCAATCGTTACGGCACCTTTTTGACCCGCTTCCAAAATGATTTCAGCTTCTTTAAAGTGGTTCTTTGCGTTCAAAATATTGTGCTTAACGCCAACCTTTTTCAAGAAGTTTGAAATCAATTCAGACGTCTCAACGGCGACCGTACCAATCAAAATCGGTTGTCCTTTTTCGTGGCGCTCTTTCACTTCTCGAACGAGCGCTTGGTATTTCCCATCAACGGTTTTATAAATCAAATCCGCCCGGTCATCCCGGCGAATCGGTTCGTTCGTTGGAATGGAAACGACCTGCATATTGTAAATATTACGGAATTCTTCTTCTTCCGTTTTTGCCGTACCGGTCATCCCGGAAATTTTTTCATACATCCGGAAGAAGTTCTGGAAAGTAATCGTCGCAAGCGTCATACTTTCCTTCTGGATCGGCAAGCCTTCTTTCGCCTCGATTGCTTGGTGAAGACCATCACTATAACGACGGCCTTTCATCAAACGACCCGTAAATTGGTCGACGATGACGACTTCGTTTTCCTCAACCACATAATCGGTATCTTTACGCATGACGACATGCGCTTTCAACGCTTGGTTAATATGATGCGTCAATGCAACATTATTTAAATTATAAAGGTTTTCGATATTGAAATATTGTTCAGCTTTCGTGATTCCTTGCTCTGTCAGCTGCACATTCCTTGTTTTTTCATCATACGTATAGTCTTCTTCATTTCTTAATGTCGAAGCAAACTGATCCGCTTGTAAATAATTGGACTGTGATTTTCGCTGAGACCCAGAAATGATTAATGGTGTTCGCGCTTCATCAATTAAAATCGAGTCAACCTCGTCAATGATCGCAAAATAAAGTGGTCGCTGCACCATTTTTTCTTTATATAACACCATATTATCGCGTAGATAATCAAAGCCGAATTCATTATTCGTACCATACGTAATATCTTTGGCGTATGCTTCACGCTTTTCGTCTTTTGATAAACTATTCGTATTCAAACCGACTGTCAGACCAAGCCAATTATATAGCTCACCCATCTCATTCGAGTCACGATCGGCAAGGTAATCGTTCACCGTAATGATATGAACGCCTTTTCCTGTAATCGCATTTAAGTATGCCGGCATGGTCGAGGCCAATGTCTTACCCTCACCGGTTTTCATTTCCGCTATATCCCCTTGATGCAAAGCAATCGCACCAAGCAGCTGGACGTAGAACGGACGCATGCCTAGCACACGTTTCGAAGCTTCACGCACAACCGCATACGCTTCCGGCAACAAGTCATCCAATGACTCGCCATCTTGATATCGTTTTTTAAACTCATCCGTTTTTTCCTGTAACGCATAATCAGAAAGCTGCTGCATCTGTGGTTCTAGTTCTTCTATTTGATCCGCAACTTTTTCTAGTTTTTTCAATTGGCGACTATTTCCATCACCAAAGACTTTCGTCAATAATTGCTTCATATATCCTCAACCCCAAGATTAAATTTACACTTGCACAACATTAATGATAACACTAATGAAACCACCATGACAACAATCCTCACCTGCATAAACCCGTCGCACTGCCGGCCAAAAATCGACAAGCAATTGATATTTACACTAAAGAAAAAATGGTTGACTGGGGCAGTAGTCAACCATAACAAGACCATTAAGCGGATGGTTATTTGGAATTGAGGAAGGAGTAGGATTTCGGCTGAAGGATTTCTGGAGCGTTCGTTGTGGAGGTATAAACACTCAGATGGTCTTCAATGACAGATATTTTTTCATTAGACGCTGCGACAATGCGCATTAATTGTACGATGATCTCGTTCTGTTGATTAAGCTTTTTCTCGAGACGTGAACAACTGGGGCAAGGTTTGACATTGCACATCTCGTATTCCCCCCTTAATGATCTTGCATATCTTAGTTATATCACAGAGTGTTGAGCAATAAAAATCGCTAAAATGCTCGCATACCAGGGTTTTAGGACACTTTTTGTCTAGAATTTGAGATAAGTGAGCAGAAATCGATTGGAAAAATGATTTATCTACAAAATGAAAGTTTTTTAAAATTTTTTGTGGGTGAATAGGATATGGACCCAAGCGGTTGAAATATGTGCTCATTGATTGTGAAACCCTCACAGTTTAGCAGTGGGATGCGCCTCAATGACGCAGATATGCTCCCTAATTAGATGGATATGAGCCTCACTAATGATATATGTTCCCTCATTTGATCGATATGTGCCCGGATCATCGAGATATGCTCCCTAGGATAGAAAATATGTGCCCGATTTGAAAATATATGAGCCGTTCATGTTCGAGAAAATAAAAATAGCCTCAGTCCAGCAATCGGACCAAGGCTATCTGATGTAATGCCATTAAGCATTCGGCTCAATCAAACCATATCTTCCATCTTTACGTTTGTAAACGACATTCGTTTCACCTGTGTCAGCACTTTCAAATACGTAGAAATTATGTCCTAACATATCCATTTGTAGTGCCGCTTCTTCAGAATCCATCGGTTTTAGATTAAATCGTTTTACACGAACGATATCCACTTCACTATCTTCTTCTTCTGCTTCATCTTCATCTAATAGCAAACCACCATTGGCGTTTGCTTCTCTTTCCATTTCAGCAAATACGTATTTCGCAGCGCCTTTTTGACGGAACTTACGATTCACTTTTGTTTTGTACTTACGAATTTGTCTTTCCAATTTATCTACGACTAAATCAATTGCAGCGTATAAATCGTTATGTGCCTCCTCAGCGCGCAGAACCAAATCTGTCATTGGGATCGTCACTTCAATTCTTTGCCCATCATTATGAACACTTAAATTCACATGTACTTCAGAAGTAGGCGTTTGATCAAAATAACGCTCCAATTTGCCGATTTTCTTCTCGACGTAATCCCGAATCGCATCGGTCACCTCGATATTTTCACCACGGATATTATACTTAAACATAAGCAGGCCTCCTTTTAGTCGTATGTATATATTATTCTACCTTACCCGCTCATAATCCTCCATAAACTCGACTTTTATTTTATTCTTTATAGTTAAGATTCATGATTTCGACAAATTTCCCGGGAAATAAGGGGGTTGCTGGACTATTGAGGCTCAGGGCTGATGATCTTCTTTAATGTACAAACCTTTTCGTATCGTCCCTTCATAATTCAAACTCACTTTTTGCTTCACTCGCTCAGTACCTTGATTTGTATGCAAAGCATTGGCTTGAATACCGAGTAAATCCATTTGTTTAGAGCTAAAAAAAGTAGCATCCATCTCATGAATGCTACGTCGTTGTCTCATTATTTCCGTTTGTCCAAAAAAGCTCCATCAGGACTCTTCATTTTGCTGTATGGATTGGTATATTTCATGTTGGTATCTTTCTTTTTCTTCAGTATAATGATTTCACGTTTAAAGCTATCAAAGTACTGGTTCACCATGCGATTAAGTTGTTGATCAAGCTCGATTACTTCATCAATAATCGATTGCTGCGTTTTTCTCTCTTCATCAGAAAGATTCAATTCTTTCAGCAACTCATCACGTTCGTCAGCAGCTTGCTCGATCACTTCAATAAAAGTCTCGTGATCATGCTCAGCTGCTAACTTTTCAACTTTCTCAATTGTTCCTTCGAGTAGATTCTTAAGCTGAATGAGTTGTTTATCCATTCACAGGGACCTGCTTTTGTTGTTTATTTAGCTTCAATACTTCTTTCCACGTATCGCGAAACTCACTGACCAAGCCCTCTACTTCTGATAAAATCTCCACATCATTTTTAATGTTCGCCTGAATCAATTGACGGTTCATATAATCATACAACGGGCGCATTTGATTGGAAATTTCCACCTCAGGATTCAACGTAACCATCAGTTCATTGATGATATTCTGAGCTTTTTGGATATTGACGTTTTTCTGCTCAATATTCTCGTTTTCAATGCCCTTTTTTGCGAGTCGAATAAATTTCAAGCAGCCGTTATATAGCATCATCGTCAACTCTCCTGGGCTGGCAGTTTGTATGGAATTTTGCTGGTAGGCTTGATGTGGTTGTTGGTAATTCATGATAACACTCCTACTGGGTTATTATTGGCCACCGTTTAATTGGTTCATTAACTGGGCAGATTGCTGGTTCATACGCTGAATCGCTGTTTCCATCGCAGTAAATTGTTTGTAATAACGATTCTCGACTTGAGCCAAGCGACGTTCGAAGTCTGTAATTCGCTCTTCCATCCCGAGCAACTCACGACCCATTGTATAAGTCTGTTCCGTCCGGTTTTCGTTCCCGGCTTTATCCGTGATTCGAGAGATCATATTGTCGAGATTATCTTCGACACGGTTGATTAATCCTCGTGAATCATCATTTGCAGAATTTGAAAATAATCTTCTAACATCCTCCGAATTATTTTCAATCGCTCCTCGAAGTTTGTCTTCGTCAATCACTAACTTTCCGTTATCCCGATAGTTATTGGACGTTGTGATCCCAAGATCCGCTAAGCGGTTAAACGCTCCATTTTCATTCTGTACATTCGAATAAAATGCCGTACGCATACCCGTCATGCCACTTTGAATGATATTGTCACTTCGAAGCAAACCACTTTTCGCTTTTTCCTCCCACAACTCGATTTCATTCTCAGACATATCGTCCTTTTGCTCTTCGGTTAATGGAGGAAAATCACGATGCCGTTTTTCGCTCGTTTTTTCGGACGTGAATTCAATTAATTCGTTGTATTTTTCGACAAACTCAGTGATCTTATCAAACGTCTTTTGTGTATTTGTCCGTACATTAAGGACTGCATTATCAACTGTCTGATGAAATTGATAAGTGACGCCATCGAGTGTGTATGAGTTTTCTTTAGACGTTAACTCAACATTGTTATAGGTGAATTTAGCATCTTCTCCACCGTATTCTTGGCCAGTGAGTTTTAGGGTTTCCGTGAAAAAAGAACCCGCATCGCCAGCGCCGAATGTGATTTCTGCTCCGTCTGGGTTGAAATCACCCGAAGCGGTGCGTTCCATGAAAACTTTATCAGAGTTTACATCATAGTAAGCACGTACAGCTCCGTCAGATGCTTCATTAATTTTTTTGAAGACATCATTTAATGAATCATCTTCAGCAATCGTGATTTCATGTGGGTTAGCTTGTCCGTTTTCACCATATGTCTGAAAGGTAAACGTTTTCCCAGATAGATCTGAAAAGCGCGCGGCTAAGGCTTCGTTTGGGTCAATCTGTTCTCCATCTCCTGAAATACCTGTCTCTGAAACCCGCATCGCCTTCGAAGCCAGCTGACTGACAGAAATCGAGTGTGTTCCTTCTTTAGCTGCACTTGTTGCTGACGCATTTACACCGATTGCTGATGTCGTAACTAGCTTCGACTGGTAAGCATCAGAAAACTTTAAATCCCTGAACATATTTTTAAACTCAGACAGCTTCGAATTGACTTCACGATAAGCATCGCGCTGCCACGTCAGCCATTCCTGATCTTGTTGCATCTTGGTCATTGGAATACGTTCAGCTTTCATCAAATCTGCGATGATCTGATCCGTATCCATTCCAGATGCAAGTCCACTCACACGCATGGTATTGTTAATCATAAGAACACCTTCCTACACTTTCTCATCAACGATAAAGCCCATAAATTCTGCCATCGCCGCATACATATCAAGCATTTTTTTCGGCGGAATCTCTTTGATGACTTCATCGGTATTTTTATCAATAACGGATACATAATAACGGTCTAGCTTGTCATGAAGTTCAAACTTAATCGATGTGTGCATCGGTTCAATAAAATCATTAAGTCCCTTTACAAGCTCTGCTGCTTCTTCTTTTGAAACTGATTCTTCTTTTGAAACTGATTCTTCTTTTATTGTTTGCTGCATGTCCGGATGTTCTGGTTGCTTGACCTTCACCGATTCATGAGTTGATGCCGGTTGCTGCAAAATAGGAGAACTTTTGAGTAATGTGTCCAATTTCATCCTATTTGCTCCTCCACTATTCTTTTTAATTATATCGGAACATTGTGCTAAATGTTTAACTTTTGTGGAAAGCATCTATGGATAATTTAAGGATCTTCAATCCAAATTAAGGAAGATATCGTTTGAACTACTGCTTTCAGGGTATAAATGGAATAGAAGCATTAAAAAAACGAGGTGTTAGCATGACTAGAAGATCAAGCATTCCACGGGAAGTCGGATTAGACCATACGAAAGATGTTCTCCGAGAAGGCTATCAATACATTCCAAATAGAAAAAAAGCCTTTCAATCGGACTTTTTTGAGTCACGAATACTCGGTGAAAAAACGGTTTTTATGAGTGGCGAAGAAGCAGCGGAACTCTTTTATGATACGGATAAATTTAAACGAGAAGGCGCTGCACCGAAAAGAGTTCAAAAGACATTATTGGGCGAACATGGTGTGCAAGGATTGGATGGACCGATCCATCGCCACCGTAAAGAAATGCTCATGAGCTTAATGTCCGAAGAACGTCTGCAAGCGTTAGACCAGACGATTGAAACATACTTAGAACAATACATCGATAAATGGGAAAAGAAAAAAAGTATTCAATTATATGATGAAGCGGTAGAGATGATTTTTCAAATTGCTTGTGATTGGGCTGGAATTCCACTTGAACAGCATGAAATCAGAAATCTCGCACCTAAGACAGCCGATTTGTTTGAATCGCCTGCGACCATTGGAGTGAAACAATTTAAAGGACGGAATTCGAGAATTCAACTGGAAAACTGGGCGAAAGATTTGATTATGAAAACCCGTGAAAAAGAAATTCATCCACCTGAAGAGACTGCTTTATATGTAATTGCTTGGCATAGAGACTTGGAAGGTAAATTAGAGGACATTGAAGCGGTTGCCGATGATTTGTTGAATATTATCCGCCCGATGGTTGCTATATCGATTTATGTTACCTTTACGGCTCATGCTGTTATTCATCATCCAAAAGAAGTAGAGAAATTACGAGCGCATGATGACCGAGATGCTTATAAACGATTTATTCAAGAAGTTCGGCGCTTTTATCCATTCTTTCCATTTAACGTAGCTCGTGTGAAAGAGGACTTTGTTTACCGAGGTCATGCATTTAAGGAGAATGACCAAGTGATCTTTGACTTTCACGGAACAAATAACGATCCGAAGATATGGAACAATCCTGATTTGTTTACACCCGATCGATTTAAAGATTGGGATGGTAGTCCGTTTAACTTTGTCCCACAAGGTGGAGGAGATTACTTAGGTGGACATCGCTGTGCAGGTGAATGGATTACGATTCGAATGATGCAGATTTTCTTGCATTATTTTGTGGAGAAGATTGATTTTGAAGTGCCTCCGCAGGATATGAGTTATAGTTTAGTTCATCCACCGACAATGCCGAAGAGTAAAATTGTGATGAAGAATGTGAGATGGAAAGCATAAGCAAGAAAAACGTCCAAAAGCCGGAATAGCTTTTTGGACGTTTTTTGTAAGTAAAAATAATATTACTGAAGTAACTGAAGTACTCCTTGTGGTTGCTGATTCGCTTGAGCCAACATCGCTTGAGAAGCCTGAGAAAGAATGTTATTCTTCGTGAACTCCATCATTTCTTTAGCCATATCAACGTCACGGATACGTGATTCGGCAGCTGTTAGGTTTTCAGCAGAAGTACCCAAGTTATTAATTGTGTGTTCTAAACGATTTTGAACAGCACCTAATTCAGAGCGTTGAGCTGATACATCTTTAATTGCAGCATCTATAGTATCAATATATCCAGTTGCTTTAGTATAATCCGACACATCAATAGAATCAGCAGCAGTTAGCCCTAAAGAAGTAGCTTCCATACTACTAATTTCAACTTCAATGTTCTGTCCATTGTTTGAACCAATTTGTAGATTCAATATTCCTTCTCTACCACCACTTGTTAATGAGCCATCAAGTAATGTTTTACTGTTAAATTCCGTATTGTTTGCGATTCGATCAATCTCTTTGGTTAGCTGTTTTAATTCGTCGGTAATTGCATCTCTATCAACTGATTCGTTAGTATCATTTGCAGCTTGGACAGTCAATTCTCTCATTCTTTGAAGAATAGAGTGAGTTTCTGTTAAGGCACCTTCAGCTGTTTGGATCAATGAAATACCATCTTGAGCATTTTTTTGAGCCATTTCTAATCCACGAATTTGACCACGCATTTTTTCCGAAATCGCTAGTCCTGCGGCATCGTCACCTGCACGGTTAATCCGAAGCCCTGAAGATAGTTTTTCCAAAGATTTTTGGATGTTGTTGCTGTTGTTCGTTAACTGGTTGTGTGTGTTCAACGCAGCAATGTTGTGATTAATACGCATAAGTAATTTCCTCCTTGAAATGTTTTTTAGGCACATCCATGTGTCTGTTTATTATTTTGGGTATTCTTAAATTTTAAAAATTACTATTGAAGTAATTGAAGTACACCTTGTGGTTGTTGATTTGCTTGAGCAAGCATAGCTTGAGATGCTTGAGATAGGATATTGTTTTTAGTAAATTCCATCATTTCTGAAGCCATGTCAACGTCACGGATACGTGATTCAGCGGCTGTTAGATTTTCTGCTGATGCATCAAGGTTATTAATAGTATGTTCCAGCCGGTTTTGAACTGCACCTAATTCAGAGCGTTGTCCAGAAACAGTCTCGATAGCAGTGTCTAGTTCATCTAAGAAAGCAGTTGCATCAGAATAGGTTGAAACATCAATACTAGCTGTATCTACACCCAAAGTTTTAGCGTCCATTTTACCAATTTCAAATTTGATATTTTGATCTTTATTTGCGCCAATCTGGAAATTCAGTTCAACACCCATTTTTCCATTACCATCTAAATTTACGGAAGTATCAAATGAACCATCAAGCAAAGTTTTGCTATTAAATTCAGTATTATTTGCAATTCGATCAATTTCGGCAGATAACTGCTCTAATTCATCGTTAATTGCAGTTCTGTCTACTGACTCGTTCGTATCATTAGCTGCTTGAACTGTAAGCTCGCGCATTCTTTGAAGAATTGAATGAGTCTCAGTCAAAGCACCTTCAGCAGTCTGAATCAATGAAATACCATCTTGCGCGTTTTTAGAAGCCATTTCCAAACCACGAATCTGACCACGCATTTTTTCGGAGATTGCTAGTCCTGCAGCATCGTCACCTGCACGGTTAATCCGAAGACCTGAAGATAATTTTTCCAAAGATTTTTGGATGTTGTTGCTGTTGTTCGTTAGCTGGTTGTGTGTGTTCAACGCAGCAATGTTGTGATTAATACGCATAAGTAATTTCCTCCTTGAATTGTGTTTCGCCACGTCCTTGTGGCGGCTAAGTAAAATGAAACGTTTGTCGGCCGACGTTTGTTTCATCTTCTACTAGATATATCGGTACGTCTTTTGGTTTGTTTACTCTCTTTTAAGATTTTTTATAAAATCTTTTATATCTTTATTTAGAGAGGCTTGTTGGTTTGCTTCAATAATTTGTTGATAGATTTCCGAGCGGTGGATATCCACATTTTTAGGAGCATCGATGCCCAGTTTGATTTGGTCGCCTTCCACAGCTACAATTTTAATGGTGATATCATCACCAATTTGGATTGATTCCCCAGTTTTTCGTGTGAGTACGAGCATCTTACTCCCCTCCTTGCTTGACGGCTTGGATTGGGTGTTTCGTTGTGTAGGTATCATCGTCCAATACAATTTGCTTTGCTTGTTTCTTGGTTTGGTTAATGACCAACGGTGCTTTAAGGTTAATCGTCGATTGGTCAAATGGTTTATGTACAGTTAAAGTTGAACGAATCAGCACATCTTTTTCCGACTCGATTTCTAGTTGTTCTACGACTGAATTTTTTACGTCAAATTGATAATTTGGATAAATTAAAAATGGGTCGGTTATCACAAATGCTAGATTTTCGTTACTGATTGATTGCAATACTTGGAATGCCGGATTGCCTTCTAGATCGACAATGACAAATTCTTTTTCATCCGGAAAGCCTGGTAGGCCATTTACAAAGTTGATAACTTTCGTTTCATCAACGGTCAACTCGCCAAAATAATTCGTTTGGATTTTCATTTCTATCATCCTTTCTATGCTTGGAACTCAATTTGCAGGTCAGCTGGTTGTCTGACATAAATGTCTAGGTTCCCTGGTTGGTATTCGTGAACCACTTTTTGAGGTGTTGCGTTAATCACTGGTTTTCTTGCTTGTGCTGAAATTTCCACTTCAGCTGGTGTATACCTTGTTTTCACGGAAAAAAGTGATGGAATCCAGTCCAGTTCTGCTGGCTTCACATCTGACATTGTTTGTTGTTTCGAAAGAGAAGCGATGACGTTCCCGCCATTTTCAATCTTCATGAGCTGCTTACCCTCACGAGATTTCTCAGCAATTGCTTCCATTGTCGCTTGTTTCCATTTTTGAGCAGCTTTCTTCGTCGCCTCCAAAGCTCCGAATTTTCCCATGTCAGCCCATGCTTGTGATTGATCAATCGATAATTTGCCAGATCGCTGTGTGATCGACACGTCTGCTTTTGGTTGCTGAATTTGCATGTCAGCTTTCGGTTGCTGGATTTGTTGTGAAGCAGGTTGGATGTTCATACCAAGTAATGCAGGCTGTGACTGAATACTTAATCGTGGAAATTGCATCGCTTCTCCTCCTCTCGTGAAAGAAAGCTATCTGCATCAAACACAGATAGCTTATCCAGTAATCTATTAACGTAAGAAATCAAGTAATGTCGGTTGAATGACTCGTGAGCCTGCGCCAAGTGCCGCTCGGTGAACGCTTTCTGCTTGCACAAGATTCATAATGACTTTTTCCATGTCGGCATCTTCATTGGAAGACATCAAGTCAGTTGTCGCGACACGTTGCTGTGCGATTCGGCTCTCCATCAATTCCACTCGGTTCATGCGTGCACCTAAGTCAGCACGTTCATTCGTCAAGCTTTGCGTAAATCCGTCGATGTCTTCGATATATCCCTCAATCGTTGCGTTACTCGCATTTGGATTTTCCAACTCAGCAACAACTTCATCCAGCTTTGAAAACAAGTCAGCCGGAAACGCATTCGCTGGGTTCACGTTCGAACGAACTTTAATTCCATCCGCTAGTTCAATTTCGACATCGTTATTATTTGTATCTGCCGCATTGATCAGTTGACCGTCTTTATCAAAGCGTGCTTCCGTCGTATTCGTACCGTTAAAAATATACTTGTTATTTACTTTTGTGTTGGCGATATCGACTAAATGCTTTTTTAGCTGATCGACTTCCTTGCTAATGTTGTTTCGCTGGTTTTCTTCATACGTATCGTTACTCGCTTGAATAATCAATTCACGCACACGATGAAGTGCTTGTCCCGCTTCATTCATCGCATCATCTGAATTGTCCATCCAGTTATTCACTTCGGCAATGTTGCGCTCGTATTGTTCGATTTTTCCTAAACTGTCTCGATGGCTTACTCCACGCATCGCAACGACTGGATCGTCGGAAGGGCGATTAATCTTTTTCCCAGTCGACAATTGATCCATATACTTATCAATCTGTGAATAGCTATTGCTGATATTTTTCAGCATGTTTTGACTGATCATGGACTGTGTAATTCGCATCATTCATTACCTCCCGACGACACCCATTTGGTTAATGATTCGGTCGAGCATTTCATCGACGACCGTCATACTTCTTGCTGCAGCATTATACGCATGCTGGAATTGAATCAAATTCGACATTTCTTCGTCCAGTGAAACACCACTGACAGACTGACGATTTGCGTTCACCGAATTCTTCAGTACTTCACTATTATTTTTCAATCGGTTCGCTTCTTGTGCTTGAACACCGAGCTCCCCGACCATTCCTTCATAAAATTCTTGAACCGAGCGATCGTCTAAACCTGCAATCGGCTGGTCCTTCACTTTTGCAAGTTTAATTGCATTGTCGCCGTTACCGGGAAAACCATCGAGTGAGGCTGCGATTTTACTCACGTCATTTAAAATTACATCGGATACGGCTAAGTCAGCGGCGCCATTACCAGTGAAAAAGTCACCACCGGCATCGCCGTTTAAATCCGTTCCTTGAGTGTGTTGCGTGTTAAAGGCTTCTTTAAATGCATTAGCCATTTTATCCAAATCCGTCAGTTGTTCGCCGTAAAACTCACTTGATTCCTTTAACCCACGTAAAGAACCGACAGCTGTTAATTCAAATGTTGCCCCAGCAGCAACTTTTCCGTCCTCATCCATCGTACCAACAGAGAATTCACCACCATTGACAGCTAATCCGTTCAGCTCACCATCTTTGCCAATGAGTGTCTGCTTTGTACCATCAGCGAGTGTAAACGAAATGGTAGTTTTCCCCATTGCAATATCTTTTGCATTACCACCACTTGGCTCTGTTCCGACTTCGATATCGAGCTTTTGGGACAAGCGATCAATTAGTACATCCCGTTGATCATACAAATCATTCGGTAAGTAACCATGCGGCTCAACCTCACCGATTTGTTGGTTCAAGTCATTGATTTGACGAAGCAGACTATTCACTTCATCGACTTCGGTTTCGAGTTGATAGTCGATTTCGTCTTGAACGCCACTTAATGTGTTATGTAAATAATTGAGTGTATCGGCAACGGCAACCGCTCGCTGTGCTGCCACTTTCCGCGCCCCTTCATCTTCCGGGTTTGTCGCCACGTCTTGTAACGATGACCAGAATCGGTTCATCACTTTCGATAAGCCCTCATCGCTCGGCTCGTTCATCACATCTTCCATGCGTCGCAATGCTTCAGCTTTCGATTCCCAATAACCTGCCTTGGAATTTTCATTTCGGAATTGCAAATCTAAAAAGCTATCACGAATTCGTGTAATATCACCCGCTTTAACACCGGTTCCCATTTGACCAGGTAGCTCTGGACGATTCATGCCGCCTGCAGGCCATGGAGTTTCCGCTTCAAAATTGACCCGCTGCCGTGAGTATCCTTCCGTCTTCGCATTCGCGACGTTATGAGAAGTTGTATGTAGTGCACTTTGTTGTGTAAAAAGTGCACGTCGAGCTGTTTCTAGTCCAAAAAAGGTTGATCGCATAATAAGCGAACCTCACTTTCATTCGTTAAGCTTTCGAATCAAAAACCGATTGACTCGCTTTGTTTTGTTGTACTTGCTTTTTATCATAATTCATATTTTTCTCATGGTTTGGCTTTAACAAATCTAGCGATAACTCGACGAACTGAAGCGATTGTTCCATCAACTCCCGGTTCAGTTTTTCTTGATTTTTTAAATCTGCCAACACATAGATGAAATTTTCATAGATCGCTTGAAGCTGTTCTTTTTCTTCGTTGTTTTGCAAATGGTCGATCACTTGCTGGATCGTTTGCTCTTCCGCTTCTGGTGCATACGTTCGGAACCATCCACTCGTCGCGATCACTCGTTTTTCTTCCAATTGCTGAATGGCTTTGACGTGCTTCCGTTCGTCCATGAGTACTTGACGCATGCCATCGATGTTATTGTCTTTAATGAGTTGCTCTTTTTGCTTCGAAATCTCCAGCAAACTCTGATGCAGTTGATATGTTTTTTCTAGCAATTGTACTTGGTTTTCAATAGACAAAGGATTGTCCTCCTTCAGATGGTTGGTTTAACGACCGTTCCAAAATTCAACCATTTTTTCAGCAGTTTGTTTTGGGTCCAACTGATAGGTGCCGTTTTGGACTTCCTGCTTCAAACTCTCAACTTTCTTTTGCCTTGCCTCGACAATCGGATTGGACTGTTGAAGCTGTTTTGCTTCTTTTGAAATTTGAACTTGGTCAGTGGCTTGGTTTTTGGACTGCGTCTGTTGTTGCTGCTGTACTTGTGGTTTATAAGCATTAATTTTGGGATTGTTCAATGGATTGATTTTCATCCGGCTCACCCTTTCACGATTTACGACGTTTCTCTACTCTTTTATATCGGTATGTTTTGGAATTAGTTTAATTTCAATTACGACCGCCATGTTCGGTCCTTCGTTACATTATAATAGATATCGTTCTTTTTTTCTTCTTTGATTTTATCAGCAATCGTTGGTTCGTCGCTCGCTTGCAGATCATGATAAAGCTCATTCTTACAAGAATCACACAGCTTTCCTTCGTGGATTTGTTCTCCGCACCGCTCACACGAGTACGTCAGATTCGGAAAGTCTGCTCGATGAATGCGACGCTCCTTGACCCATTTTCGGATTAGTGATTCTTTAACGCCTGTCGCTTCAGCTACTTCATCAACTGTTGCGGTACGATTTTTCTTTTTCCGAATATATTTATACACCGTCTCAAACTGTTCTTCTTCTTTTTCATAACAGCTTCGACAAACCGTTAGTATTTCTTTTAAAAAGAGCTCGCCACACATTGGACAGTTCGCTAATTCGCCCATTCTTCATCATCCTTTTCATTCTACTACGTATTATATCGGTATTTTTTCGTGAATTGAAAGAGGAATTGGTAGGAATTTTTGCGGTTGGATCAGCTTCTAACCAATGTGAGCGACGAAACACGCTTGGCGCCAGCCTTTTTCATCAATTGTGCAGCAAACCGTACGGTAGAACCGGTCGTGAATAAATCATCGATTATGACGATGTTTTCTGGTGGTGTTTCTGTCAGTTCGAATGGATTGCTTGCTAAAAGTCGTTCCCACTTCGATTTTTTAGATTGCTTTTCTTGTCCAATTCGAATCATACCTGCAAATAATGGTTGGTCCACTAAGTTTGCCAACGCTTCAGCTTGATTAAATCCGCGTTCGTGAAATCGGCTTTCTGCTAACGGAACGGGTAAGAGATGACTTTCTTTAGGGAAATGCTCTTTGAATGTTTGCTGGAAGGAATCTTTCCAAGCGTGGACGATTTCATAATCCCCTCGGTATTTAAACCGCGCCATCGTCTCTTTCATATATTCGTTGTACGTATAAACGGATACATTTCGGTCGAGCGGATCCTTTCCCCAATACTGCTCCCAAAACTTGCAGTCGGAACAGAGCTTCTCTTCCGTTTGTTTCATGCATTTTTCGCACGTTGGTTCTTGGATTGTTTCCAGTTGCTCGTTACAAGACGGACAGAGCGTTCGCTCACGAAAATCAAATAACGTGGACCAAGTCGTGTCTTTCTCAATCGAGTGCATACAAATTTTACAGTGCATTTAGTTGGACTCCTTTTTAAATTTCTTTCCTTCCAAATTTTTCAGCTCGGTATATTGGCGCGCCTTCACCATCGCTTTCGTTTTGACATTATAGAAGAAAGTTACATCACCGTCCGGGTCATCCGCACTTCTTCCCGCACGTCCGGCAATTTGAATGAGTGCCGCTTCATCAAAAACCTCATGGTCCGCACCGATGACCGCGACATCGATGGACGGAAATGTCACCCCCCGCTCGAGAATCGTCGTTGTAATCAATGCTTCGTAGTGCTGGTTTCGAAATTGATGAATGAGTTCCTCGCGATTCGAGCTTTCCGAGTGAACATACGGGATGCCGAGGGTTTCGGATAAGGCATGGGCATTTTCAATCGTTGGGACGAATAATAAAAATCGCCTTTTCGCTGATTTTCTCTCGTCAATCCAGCGAGTAATTTTAGTCGGAAGTGTGCCTTGTTGTAGGTGCTGATGTAATTTGAAAACTTGCGATAGTTTCGGAAGCGGAAGTGGATGGCCGTGATAGCGTAATGGAATGGATATGGTTTGTAGCTGTTTCAGTCGGGAAGCAATTTTTAAATCCAAGCGCGGGGTTGCAGTTAAGTAAATGAGTGCGTGGGAATCCTTGACGGAGCGGGCGACGGCTTTCGGGAGCGATTTGTCGTGATGGTAAGGAAATGCATCGACTTCATCGACGATCATGACATCAAATGATTTCGAATAACGAAGGAGTTGATGTGTCGTTGCGACGACTAAATGTGCGGTTACATCGACTTCTTGTGTGCCGCCATACAGAGCTGCCACTTCAATCGACGGAAAATCTCGACGCAAGCGTGGGGCGAGTTCCCGGACGACATCTGCACGTGGGGTCGCAATACAAACGCGAAAACCATTTCGAAAAGCGATCCATAAACCGCGGTAAAGCATCTCCGTTTTTCCTGCGCCGCATACCGCATGGATGAGTAATTTTGATTGATTGCGTATGGCCTCCACCATCGCATCTGCCGCCTTGCTTTGCAGTTTGGTCAATTCGCCTCGCCAAACGGATGGTTGCTTGATTTTTCGTGGTTTGGCAACAGGGCCATTCCACTCATAAAGGGGTTCATTTGTGCTCACTCTGCCCATTTGTATGCAATTCCGGCAATAAGTAATTGACTTGATTGTTGGTGAATTTTGATGTGAAAAAGATTGAATGGTTTTCATGGGGATTTTTCCGAAATGGGATGGTTTTCGGGTATGGCATCGTTGGCATTCATGATAAAACAAGACTTTTTGGATACCAGGAATTTCTATTAAGTAGCCTTTCTCTAGCAAGCCTTTGAAAACAGATTCAGAGAGATTGAGTTCATTTTTCAGTAACCGTTTTCCTGAAAAACGAGGGGACCAAGGATTGGCGTTCATCAATGTGCCTCCTTATTGGGATGGGGTTATGTAGTGGGGATCTTGAATGGATCAAAAGAGATTTCCTGCGAGCTTACAGGGCTCTCGCAGGATGTTCTCTCTTTTTTACCTTACTTTATACCATGTAATACCAATCGCGCCTTCACCTAGGTGAGTGCCGATCACCGGGCCGAAGTAGCTAATCTCAAATTCGACATTCGGATACTTTTCAGACAACTCGTCTCGCCATCTTTTCGCTGTATCCTCTCGTTGGGCATGAATAATGGCGGCCTTCACTTCTTCCGCATCGTCCGCCGTTTCCTTCAACAGATTTTCCATTCGCTTAAATGCTTTTTTGCTCGTGCGAATTTTTTCAAACGGAACGATTTGCTTATCTTTAAAATAGAGAAGTGGTTTCACTTGAAGCAGACTTCCAATCATCGCTTGTGCACCTGTCAACCGGCCACCGCGTGCCAAATGACTCAAATCATCGACCATGAAATAAGCATTCATGTTTTCCTTCATCGTACGAAGCTCTTGCAAAATCTCTTCAGGCGTCTTTCCTTCCGCTGCCAGATCGGCCGCTCGCAACACATAAAATCCTTGAGCCAAAGCACTGATTTCCGAGTCGAATGGATAGACATCGACGCCCTCAATCATGCTACCGGCGGACACAGCAGCTTGATACGTCCCACTGATGCCACTGGAAAGATGGACCGAGATCACCGCATCGTGCTCCTTCGCGATTTCTTCATATTTCGTCGTAAACTCACTGACAGACGGTTGAGATGTTTTTGGCAAATCTTTTTCAGCCTTTACTTTTTCATAAAATTCCTCAGTTGTTATGTCATAAAATTCACGATAAGTATCTTGTCCAAATGTTACGCTAAGTGGCGCAACATAAATATTTTTTTCTTCTATTAAATGATCGGGTATGTATGCGGTACTGTCCGTTAACACTGCCGTTTTCATCTTAAGACCTCCTCTATAGCAAATATTTTACTATACTCTTCTAATTTATGCACTGTCATTTTAGAAATCGCTTACTTTGCTTATGATGATGTAAGGATTAGTGCATGATGTTGAGCGGATTGCTGTTTGGTCGGGCGGCTACACGCGTTCATCGAGCGGTTACACGCGTTCGTCGAGCGGTTACACGCGTTCGTCGAGCGGTTACACGCGTTCGTCGAGCGGTTACACGCGTTCGTCGAGCGGTTACACACGCTTGTCGAGCGGTTCCACGCGTTTGTCGAGCGGTTACACACGTTTGTCGAGCAGTTCCACGCACTTGTCGAGCGGTTGCGCGCACTTGTTGAGCGGCTCCACGCGTTTGTCGAGCGGTTGCACGTGTTTGTCGAGCGGTTACACACGCTTGTCGAGTGGTTGCACACATTCATCGAGCGGTTGCTCCTACTCACATATCCAAAAAGAAACCGCGGTCTACGCGCGGTTTCTTCCATAATGAAAATTAGTTCACTTCGACCCATCCATTCTTAATGGCCGTGACGACGGCTTGGGTTCGGTCGTTCACACTCATTTTTTGTAAAATATTCGAGACGTGGTTTTTGACCGTCTTCTCACTGATATAAAGGTCTTCTGATATCGACCGGTTGCTTCTTCCGTCGGTCATGAGCTGCAGTACTTCACATTCTCTTCTTGTCAATAAGTGAAGTGGTTTTCGGTATTCCACGTGGGTAAACCCTTCACCTTCTCGTGAAGATAGACGGTGGTAGTCTTTCAATAGATTATGTGTCACTTTTGGATGTACATAGGACCCGCCTTCGCTCACGATTTTGATCGCATTGACGAGTTCATCTGTATCCATCTCCTTTAACATGTAGCCGAGTGCACCGGTTTTCAATGCGTGGACCACGTAAGACTCATCATCATGAATAGACAAAATAATTACTCGGACATCCGGGAAGCGGTCAATTAATTGCTGGGTGGCCTCTACACCGTTTATATTTGGCATATTAATATCCATAATGACAACATCCGGGCGATATTTCGAAACGAGATCCAAAGCTTCAGTTCCATCGTTTCCTTCTGCCACCACTCGGAAGTCATCTTCAAATTCCAAGATTCGCTTTATTCCTTCTCGAAATAATTTATGGTCATCAATCAAGACGATACTCGTCATTAACTTACCTCCTAAAAGTGCTACTTCGATTACTGGGTATAAGCTTCGGTTCATATTTGTTTTTGTGCAACCTACAATAAGATCGGCAATCCATAAAAATAAGCTTACTTATGTCTATCTGTTTTTATAAAACATCTCTAGTATAACTATCGGTATTCTATGAAAAATTAAAAGGGCCGTAACGTTTTTTCTCTATTTTTTTACTGCATCACACTTTCAGATACAACAATCTACGCTACGTGTCACTGTGTTACATTGATTGATGCGGAATAGAAATTTTCACACGGGTTCCCTTACCTAGACTGGAATCGATCGATAACTCACCTCGGAGAATATCAATCCTTTCCCTCATGCCGATCAACCCAAACGAATCTTCTTTTTTTTCTGCTGGATTGAATCCTTTTCCGTCATCGATAATATGCAAATTCAATTTTTCTGGTGTATTTTCGTAAATCACTCGAATCACACGGGGTTCCCCATGCTTCAGTGCATTTTGCAAGGCTTCTTGAATCAAACGGAATGCGGCGGTTTCGAATTGCTGATTGAATCGCTCCTCTTTACCGCGGATAACAAACTCAATTCGGACTTGATGATACTCTTCGGTCGTTGCAATATACTTTCGTAGGGTCGGAACCAAGCCGAGATCATCCAATGCCATTGGCCGGAGATCATAAATGATCCGCCGCACTTCGTATAATGCTTTTCGCACCATTTCTTTCATCGTTTTGACTTCGCTCATTCCTTGTTCAAGCCCTCGCTCACGGAACGTTTTTCCGACGATTTCTGAGCGAATCATCACATTTGCAAGCATTTGTGCCGGTCCATCGTGCATTTCACGTGAAAGGCTTCGCCGCTCTTCTTCTTGTGCATCAATGATCTTCAATCCGAATTCTTGGCTATCTTTCGCCGATTGGATCGTTTCATTAATTTCTTTAAAATCTGTCATTAAGTAGTTTAAGATAACATTCGTTTTACTCATTAAATTTTCAGATCGTTGAATACTGGTTCCCAATGACCGTATGCGTTGTTCAAGTTCCTCACGGCGTTTGATCAATCCTTCTTCTTTTTGCCGTTGCAAAACAATTTGTGTCTGCAGGCTATGTGTATGGTTGTACACTTCGCGAACTTCTTCTTCACTATATCGATCGAAGTATTTGCTGACCTCAGATAAACGCAGTCGGGAAAGCTTTAATTTTCGTTCCAGTTGATCGTTTTCATCAATTAGATTTTTTACCTCTTGTTTAATGTTCGTCAATTCTCGTTCCAAGGCCTGTTGTTGTTTACGTGCTTCTTCACCTAACGAGAAAATTTCATTTTTACTATTGCTGACCACATCAACCATTTCATTGATGATCTGATCCAATGCTTTTTCGGAATCCTGCACAGTCGACATTCAGTAGACCTCCGTTTTACCTATAACTTTCGTCGTACAAAAGTTGATTTTGGGGGGTTATTCAAATCATTTAACCTTTATGTGGTCAACCTTAAATTACTCACCATCATATCATAGTTCATACCCATTCGCCTTTACAGTTCGCTAACAAATCCTTTACTATACGTTTAATGTTCGTCTTTCAGAACGATCCTTTTTCTGTTGAAAAGTGCTTGCTTCCGTATAAACAATTACTGTTTTGATGATATTATTTGTTTCTCCTATTATATTTTCCGATGCATTGGTTAAAATTACTATTCTATTTATTATTATACCGTTACTTTTGATATTTTTTAATAGAAATCCATGATTTTTTTGCTAATTTGCATTTTCTTGTCCAATACATTGCCGTTTTTTGTCCAATTTTATATACTATAAGCTTAGGAGGCTTAACTATGCTAGAAAGCTATTTAACGATTAAGGATGAGGGTGAGCATGAAATCGTCATCCAAAAATCCCGATTTATCGGTTATGTCAAACGAACAGAAACTGCAGAAGAAGCACAACAATTCATCCAGCAAATTAAAAAGAAGCATTACCAAGCGACCCACAATTGCTCAGCATATATGATTGGAGAACAAAATCTGACCCAAAAAGCGAATGATGACGGCGAACCAAGCGGCACAGCTGGTATCCCGATGCTCGAAGTATTGAAAAAGATGGATTTAAAGGATACATGTGTCGTCGTTACGCGTTATTTTGGTGGCATTAAGTTAGGGGCAGGCGGCTTGATCCGCGCTTACTCCAGCGCTACGTCTGAAGCCATTAAGCATGTTGGAGTCGTCAGACGGTCATTGATGAAAGAGATCATCATTGAAGCTGACTATCATTTACTCGGCAAAGTAGAAAATGAACTACGGAACCAAGAGCATTTGATTGATACGATCGATTATGCTGATCGCGTGAAGTTCCATGTCTATGTTCCTATTGCTGAAACGGAATCATTTCAGCAGTGGATGACAGATTTTACCAACGCTCAAGTGAAACTTTCTGTCGGTAACGAACGTCATATGGAAGTAGATGTGTCATTAAACGAATAAGAGAGGATTTCGACGAATGAGAAAACGAACAAAAATAATGATTGGATTGCTTGTCGTCCTATTTATTAGTCTGGCAGGAATCTTTGTATATGGTCATTCAATCTATCAAGAGGCAGAAAAAGCGGTAGACGCCTCGCAGCAAAAACTGGAACGCGGCGATAAATCGGAAAAGCGTGAAGAAAAAGTTGATCCAAGTAAAGATAACGTATCGATTTTATTTATTGGTGTTGATGATAGTGATGCGCGTGAAGGATCTTCCAGCTTGGCAGACGCACTCGTGTTAGCGACGTTTAATAAGAAAGAAAACTCGATTAATCTAGTAAGTATTCCGAGAGATTCCTACGTGGATGTGCCGTACCGAACTGAAAAGGACAAAATTACCCACGTCCATGCGAAAGCCGGATTGGATGAAACCGTCGATACGGTCGAAGGCTTACTCGATGTTCCAGTCGACTATTATGTGCGCTTGGACTTCGAAGCATTCGTCAAAGTTGTTGATACATTGGGCGGCATACCGTTTGACGTTCCGTACTATATGGAAGAATCCAATAGTCAGGACGAGAAAGGTTCCATCGTTTTACAGCCTGGCGAACAACAATTGACCGGTGAAGAAGCTCTTGCGATTGCCCGAACGCGGAAATATGATAACGACTTGATGCGCGGTCAACGTCAAATGGAATTGTTGGATACCATCTTGAAAGAAACGATGTCCATTTCCAATATTACAAAGTACGGCGACTTGATCGAAGACATCAGCAATCATTTAACAACGAATATGCCGTTTAATGAAATGGTTAGCCTTCACAGTTATATAACGGATATGAATGGAGTCCAAATGGATAAAAAGCAATTGGATGGAAATAACCTAATGAAGAATGGTGTGTATTACTTCGAGTTGGAAAATGAAAGTGTTGAAACGATCCAGAAAGATTTAAGAGAACATCTAGATCTTCCGACTTCAGTGGCCGATTCGACAGAACAGAAAGAAATAAACAATTCAGGTAGTTAATTCTTGAAAAACATGAAATTTAACAAAAACCTGCAAAGTTTTTAAAACCTTCCGTTCGGGAGGTTTTTTTATGCAAAAAAAAGACCACCAACACGGATGTCGGTGGCAAAAAGATAGCGTCTAAATAAAACCTTATGATCGAGGTTAACTCTATTGTAATACAGGTGGATGCGCTTTACAATACATGACTTATTGAGAAATAAAATAAAAAATGATTGTTAAAATACAATGATAGTTATATTTTTGTTCATGTTATTATAATTAATGTTTGTTTATAACTATTATAATTAATTTTCTATTTTAAAGGATTTTTTAAACATAGGTAATAAGAACTAAGATTAGTTCTTAAACCTTTTTTTATAAGCATACGCTTTCAAAACCGTAAACAGCTGTTCTATCGCGGTTTTTAGCTATATCAATATTGAACAACTTCATTTGAACGAATCCGATAGACATCTCATCAGACAATTATTCATGTAATTTTCAAACTATTCTAGGTATTTTTTATCTTACAAATTTTGATTCTAAATACTCAATAAATTCAAACTCTTTTCCGTTATACTATTAAATGTTACTAAATTTTCCAAGGAGGAATTAAATGAAGAAACTCGTTTCACTATCCATTCTTTTATTTGTACTGATCTTCTCGGTTTCTGCACTATCTGCTCAAGAGTCTGAGGAATACTACTCTGTCGTCTTGAACAACAGCAAGCAGGTTAAACAATTTAAGCAGGATTTGAAAGATACGGGTGCAGAGGTTGTCTATGAAGTACCTGAATTAGGCTATTACCAAGTAAAAGGTACACCGAGCCAAGTAAAGGACTTAAACCAATTGAATAGTGTCGCAGCCGCTTCCCCTTCATTGGAATGGGAATTAGAAAAAACAGAAAAAGTAAAAATGTCTCAGCAAGAAATTGACGCGCAATTAGAAGCTGCAGACCCTGGACAAGCTGCCATGTGGCCGCTTCAGTGGGATGTTCAGCGAATTACAGAAAACGGGAAAAGTTATGACGTTCATACAGGTTCTCACGACACTGTCGTCGCTGTACTCGATACAGGAATTAACTTGCAGCACCCTGACTTAGCTCCAAATATCGTTGAAGGATCTAAAAACTTTGTCCCTGCCGGTGGTTTCCGTGGCACAGAACCTTGGGAAACTGGTGATGTAAGTCAAGTTCAAGACCTTCACGGACATGGAAGTCACGTTTCTGGCCACATTGCCGGTAATGGAAACATGCTAGGTGTCGGTCCTGATCTAGGACTACGCGCTTATCGTGTATTCGGACTCGGCTCTGCTGAAACTCCATGGATCTTATCCGCAATGGTACAGGCAGCAGATGACGGATCGGATGTCCTTTCCATGAGCCTTGGTGGCTTTGATTATCTCGGACAAGTTTTCGAAAAGAATCCTGAAACAGGCAAATGGGAGAACGCAGGAAACAACAGCGCAGATATGGTCGCTTATAAACGGGCGCTTAAATATGTTGAAAGCAAAGGTGCAGTCGTCGTCACTTCAGCTGGAAACGACGGATTGGATGCACGAAACAACAAACAAGTCGTTGAATTCATCAACGAAAGCCTTGGCGAAAATGTTCAATTACGTGGAACGGCGAAAATTGCTCCAGCTGATTATGCAGGAATCATCAACGTTTCTGCAACAGGACCAAACGATCAATTAGCTGTTTATTCAAACTACGGCGCTGGATTTGTTGACCTAGCTACGGTCGGTGGTGACACACGCCTATACGATCAGTACGAAGCTGAAGGCCGTCTCGATGAATACTTAGCCAATAATATGCACTACAATGAATTCACAATGAGTGCGGACTCAGAAGGTTCCGGTTACTACTTCAGCGTCGGTACTTCCATGGCAACGCCAAAAGCATCTGCAGTTGCTGCTTTGATTATCGACCAGCATAATGGTGAATTGAAGCCAAATCAAGTGAAAAAGATCCTATTCAAAAAAGGCGTTGAGAAAGTGAAAGGCAACGAAAAGAAAAAGTTTGGCAATGGCCATTTGAATGCATTTGAGGCGGTAAGATAAGACTGTTATCAAGAAAGAAAGGCACTGACTTCGGTCAGTGCCTTTTTATTGTTGAAGAAGTGGAAATGAACGTAAGCGTTCAAGCATGAAAAAGATTGTGAGCCGACCACAAAAGTTGAAGTAAATTCAATGATAGCACGGATAAATTGTGCACTACCTTCGATTAGAAGCGTTCTATTCTAAGGTAGCACGGAAAATTGGTGCTCTACCTTCGATTAGAAGCGTTCTATTCATAGGTAGCAAGCAAAAATGGTACTCTACCCTCTATTACAAGCGCTAAAACACGGCTTTCTAGCTCAATTTGTAAAGAGAACGTTGCCGATCAACTGTTCAAATAATAAAAACATACTAAGATTAGTGGGTAAGATCATCGACGGATGATCTTGCCACTATTTCTATTTATACGATATAGTGAGGTTGGGACAAATGATATTTAGTTAAAGAGAAATCCGAACAATGATTCATAAATATACGAATCGTTTCGGATTTTGTATTAGCGTAGGAAAAACATGAAGACTCCTGCGGTCAACTAAATGCGGCCACGTCCTGTGGCCAACGTTGACACTAGCCCGTCCTGGGCGTCGGGATGAAAAGCCTAGGTGAGACCCCGCAGTACGGTAGTACGAGGAGGCTCAACAGCGCCCGCGGTATAGAAGACACTGCGATTTATCGCAGATGTCGCCTTATGCCCTGTGGGTGAAAGCGTAGTGTTTTTCCGAAGCGGTGGACGATGATTCAAATATATTGTTCGTATTAAAGAGTGAATTTTTAATTATGTCCTAGCCCCGCTTCCTTATAAATCCATTTATACCGCGCCGTCCGTAAATTCCTTTTCTTCATCTTTCGAATCTTTTAAGTTGAACTGATCTTTACCTAAGATGAAGTAAGCCAAGTCTTTCCGTTTGTAGCTCATTAAATCTTTTCGTTTTACTAAATAGAAAACTAGGCCGACAACTATCCAAATACCTAAAGCGATAAAGGATTCTTTTCCGAGTACAGCAGGCGATCCTGGTACTAATAGCAAGAGTAAAAATCCAATCGATGAAATCATGCCGAGCATGGCAATGAATTTTTTCCCTGGCGAGACGATTTCACGTGCTGTATCGACTTCACCGTCGTCTTTCCACCGCAAGATTTTATAAGCCGTAAAACAAGTATAGAAATAAGCGATTGATACACCGACGGATGACATATCAACAACCCAGCCGAGGACATTACGCCCAAAGAAAGGAGCGATCAAGACGACGATCGCCGTAAAAATAATGCCCCAATACGGTGTGTTATGTTTTTTATGCAAGCGAGAAAACGCGCTTGGAAGAACCTTGCCGCGGGACATTGCGAATAATACACGGCTGGAACTGATCATGAATCCATTCAGTCCAGTAAATATCCCCATGGATAACCCGATGGCCAAAACGACAAGTCCCCACGTACCGAGTATTTCTTGAACCACCGTACCAGTTCCCCATAAATAACCCGCTTCAGACGTTCCAATCCAAGGGGTTGCGACAGCGGTTGCGGCAATCATCAACGTGTAGATCACCCATGCAAAAATAACAGCCAACATGATCAAGGTTAACGCTTTTTTCGATGAAAAATTAAATTCTTCAGCCGCTTGCGGTACGTTATCGAAGCCGACATAGGCAAACGGTGCAATCGCAACAATCGTCAAGATCGCTCCGATGGTTGAAATGTCAGGTGCGAAAGCTGGTGATAGATTATCCAGTGACGTTTCCGGGCTGCCGACCATAAACGAGGAAACGGTCACAACAGCGAGGATGAGCAATAGACAGAAAAAGAATTGCATTCGTCCAGATAAGCTAGAGCCACGGATATTCATGACAGCAAACAGTAAAATCAAGGTAGAAACAATCACAATTTCCGTTATATAAACCTCCCAGCCAGCAACTTCATATAGCTTGCCTTGCTGAATGAAATCTGGAAAAATGAACTTTAACATTAAGGCGAAAGCCGTTGCATTCAACGCCACGATACATATATAACCTAAGGTCAAAAACCATCCACTGATAAACGCGTGGGTACGGTTTAATCCTAAAAAGGCGTATGCAAATTCACCCCCAGAAACAGGGAAGTTGCGGATCAACACACCATAACTAATGGCGATGATAGCCATCAATAAGGCGCCAATCCCAAGGCCAATAATGACTCCGGCAGGTCCCGCTTGTCCCATCCATGTGGCCGGCATGACGAAAGAACCCCAACCAATCGAGGAACCGAGTGCGATCGCCCACACCCAATGAGGTTTCAACGTACGATCTAATGTTTCTCTCTTTTCAGTGTTCATTCTCTTTTCTCTACTCAAAACAACGGACTCCTTCTATTTATATCAATGTAATAACTATACCCGAATAGCATTTTTATAATCCGATATGTATTGTATCATTAAATTTTTTAACTATTTTGTTCGATTGGTCTAAGAGCTAGTTAAAGGAAGGAATAAATAGCAATAAGTGAAAATTGATTATTTATATTTTTCTCTCACTGAAATACGATAAGTTTTCGTATCATACAGCGGAATTTCCGAAAAAAATTATCGTTTCATACCGTATAAGCTGGCTTTTTTTAGTCGATAATGGTGTAGAAAGCTAGGTGATTACATGAAGTTCGTGAAGAAAATATTCCTTTTGTTCATCCTATCTCTTTTATACATAGTTGTTACTAACGGCATTCGGTTTTATTCTTATATGGAATCTTCATCTGTCGCCGAGTGGATCGACCGATTTCCAGAAGCGGTAGAAACATTTCAAACAACCGATATTGATTCTATGGAAATCACGGAAGAACCTATGCCACAAGTTGCCCAAGAACGGACAAAAGAATCTCATGAAACAGACTCACCTGTAGCAGCCATCAAAGAGCCGAATGAAATTTCATCATACGATATAAAATTTGAACAGTTACATCAACAAACCTTAACGGAGATCAAAGAACTGGCAGATGAATTTAAAGATGACCTGGCAGATCAAGAAAATGCTCTGTCACAAAGTATGTTGTTTTTTAAATATGAAAAGAAAGCACGTGAATTCGAAGAGGAGATCGACAATCGTTTTGATGAATTTTTAACAGAGCTGAAAGAAAATACGGATATTGATGAAGGAAAACGGTTGGAGAAAAAATACACAAGTAAATATGAACAAGCCAAAAAGAAACTCGTTGAACGGGTAATGGAAAAAGCCGGTGAATTGTTTACGGCTGGGGAAGCGGAATGAATCTGTGACGATTATTCCGCTATGTTTGCATCTTCGGTTTCAATATTCAATTTATTGGCTACCTCACTGGCAGTGGAGAAAAAAGGCTCTCGCTCATAAGCTTGATCGTTCGACCAGGCTTCTTCATAATTTTCTAGTTCCGTAAGCATCGTATGGAGCAATTCAATGACCTCTTCTTCAGACGAAGATAGCGGTTCGCGATCAGAGGTTGTCTCGGTTCCTGATTGGATTTGTTCATAATGATAGGTTGTCCACTCAACAGAGACGGAATCTTCAGGTACTTGGCGATCAAGCCAACCATCCATAAAATCTTGGTAGGCATCCCGCGCGGAATAATAAAAGGAGTCATTGATATCCTCAGGAATTTGTTTTTCCTCATCTTCATAGATCGGTAGAGTCAAGGCAAATAACGCAACAATAATCAGCCAAAACCATGGTGCCTTCCACAGCGGTTTCATCATTGATTCACTAAAGTCCTTTTTCGGTCGGCGTTCCATACTGTAGCCTCCTTATCTCTTGCTCATTATATCACGTAATGTTTCATTTTCTTAAGATTTGTTTATTATATTTAGACAGGAACCCGTGGCTGTATTACAATAAAACTAGCAAAAAAGTGAGAGAGATGGTGATGTTGTGCCAAAAGGAAAATGGTTCCGAATCGGCTATGGAATTATCATAGTTTTATTAATTTTACTATTGGCAAAGAAAGTCCAATTTGTTTTTGAACCAATCTTCGTTTTAGTACGGACTTTGTTTACCCCGATTATTATTGCAGGTATTTTATATTATCTGACACGACCAATTGTCGACTTCCTTTCCAAGAAAATTCCAAGACCGCTCGCTGTTGTGATTATGTATTTATCTGGCATCGGACTAATCGCCGGACTAATTGTTCTTGGTGCACCTGAGATTCAAAGGCAGTTCAATAACTTCGTGAATAACATTCCAGATCTGATTAATGATACGAATCAATTGCTTTTGAATATTCAGGATAGTAGATGGTTTCAGGCAGTCGCACCAGAAGAAGATTCAATTACACAATGGTTAACAGGATTAGAAAGTCGATTGACTGAAATCTTATCTACCGTCGCGAGCCATATTACAGACTATGTCGGCATGATTGCGAGCACCATCGTCATTTTAATCGTTGTACCTTTTGTTCTTTTTTATCTATTGAAAGATGGCGAACGACTACCGAAACGATTAATCGGCTTTTTGCCGAAAAAGTATCGTGATGACACCGAAGAAATTCTTGATAATATGGATGAAGCATTGAGTTCATACATTCAAGGACAAGTCATCGTCGCATGTTTTGTTGGTGCTCTTGCTTATATCGGATATTTAATATTAGGTTTACCGTACGCACTGATTCTCGGACTGACTGCCTTATTTACAAACTTCATTCCGTTTATCGGTCCTTGGATCGGTACAGCACCTGGTGTTATCGTTGGATTTTTTGAATCACCGGTCACAGCGTTACTCGTTGTCGTCATGATTGTCATTATCCAACAAATCGAAAGCAACTTGATCTCACCTCAGGTCATGGGTAAAAAATTAGATGTTCACCCGATCACGATTATCTTCCTGCTACTATTTGCCGGAAGTATCGGTGGGATCGTAGCGATGATTGTCGCTGTTCCAGCATACGCCGTCGGAAAGGTCATCGTCAGCCACATTTGGCAAATTATCAAACTACGAAATAAGGAAATGTTTTAATAGCTAATTGAACAACCTCCGTGCGGTTCGGGGGTTGTTTTTTTGTTCAGTCGGGCGGGCGCGTGAGGCGCGTGCCTTTGTCGAGCGGTTAGAGCCGTTTGTCGAGCGGCTACACTGCCTCGTCGAGCGGTTGGAATCGTTTGTCGAGCGGCTGCACTGCCTCGTCGAGCGGCTACACGCCGTTTGTCGAGCGGTTGGAGCCGTTTATTGAGCGGTTGCACTGCCTCGTCGAGCGGTTGAAATCGTTCGTCGAGCGGTTGTACGCGTTTGTCGAGCGGCTGCACACGTTCGTCGAGCGGTTGCACACGTTCGTCGAGCGGTTGTACGCGTTTGTCGAGCGGCTGCACGCGTTCGTCGGGTGGTTGCATGCGTTCGTCGGGCGGCTAGCTCACTTGGTTAAATATATTCATCTATTTTTTCTTCTAGTTTGCAAGAACTTTGTAATTATATTTAAATAGTTGAAGTCAGTTTTATAATCATACGACAATCTATGTTTAATAACATTCGTTTTCCCGACTAACTCACTAGAATTCCTCCTAAGAATATCTCTTGCAGTGTGTCTAGATTCTAAGCCAGTAAATTCACGAAACTCTCGATTACTGATTTCATTACTTATCAACAAAAAATAATCCTTCAAAGAATTTTCATGAGCCGTCCGATCTCGATAGCCACATGGGCATCGCCATCGCTTCTGAATCATTTTCATTCCTAATTTTCCACATTGTAAACAATAGACTCCTCTTAACAATTCATTTTCTGATACTCGGTTCTTTTCTAAAATATTCGGTAAATACGGTTTATGTTGTTGGATCAATTTTTGGGAAAGTTCACTAAGAATTCTTGGAGAAATGATATTTTTTTCATATTTAGCATTTAATTCACGGAATAAGGAAGGTAGGCGTTGCAGTGATACGACTTTTTCAGCGTGGTGATTATTCGTAGCATCAATTCGCAATCTGGTTCGTGGGTTAGTCATAACGACAAATGATTCAATTGGAAGTTCTGGAAATCCATTAGCATTAAACCAATTGGAAAGTTGATATGCTTGCTCCTCAACTTGAAGAACAGGATCATCATAAACTCTATATTCTTCATCTATACGTTGAACGACCTGATGTGCTACTTGATCGAAAGTCAGGTCAGCACTATAATACTTTGATTCTAATATAAGCAGAAATTTTGATGTCAGAATAAGATGATCAATTTGAAAATAACTTGAATCGATGAAAAGTCGAATGTTCGGCATACTCACTTTTGGGATTGGAAATTTACTGAGTGGATATAGCAATCTACTTTCACCATATAAACCGGCGAGTTCATTCTGTACTTTTTTCTCGATGTATGCGAATTGGTCGTGGCTTTGTGGGAGTCGATGATAAAGTGCTTGGAGCATAAGAACATGGGGTGGCACATTGTGAGGTGCTTTGATCGTGGACAATATAATAATCTCTCCTTTTTAATCTTCTACTTAAAATTATAGTCGAAACTAGCTGTTAAGCAAGGGAGGAAACATAGTTAGTTGAGTGGTTTCTAGTCTGTAGTCGGGTGGCTGGAACCCTCCGTCGAGCGGTTGCATGCGTTTATCAGGCGGTTGCACGCGTTTGTCGAGCGGTTCCGCGCGTTTGTCGAGCGGTTCCGCGCGTTTGTCGAGCGGTTCCACGCGTTTGTCGGGCGGTTGCACGCGTTCGTCGGGCGGTTGCACGCCTTCGTCGAGCGGTTGCACGCGCTGGTCGGGCAGCTAGATCTGCTCATGAGGCAGCCAGCTACCTACCTTTCCGCTCCTTCCACCAAACAAACAAGCCACATAACAACAATCCGGCCAACGCGCCGACGCTATCAATCGCGACATCAAAATAATAGGGTGTTCGCTCTGGTGTGAAGCTTTGATTCAATTCGTCGACAATCGCGAAATGAACGGTGAGCATCCATGCGAACGCGAGGCTAAAGATTAACTTCAATGAGGTCGTTTTTTGCAAGGCAAAAAACATCAATATAGCCAATACAAAATAGACACCGAAATGAGCGAGCTTTCGGATGAGGAATTCTGTGAATGGCAAGAGTCCGTTCGCTTCAACACTACGGATTTCTCCATAGTATTGAAATTCAATCAAGCGCAAAACTGGCTCAAAGGTTTCGGCAATTGCCAGAAAGCTCAAAGCCGGTTTGATATCTTGGTCACTCGACGGCATGGAGGATGTATAGAAAATGACTGCTGCCCAACCCAAAGGGAGCATCCAATAAAGTAAGATTCGTTTCATAAAAAGCACCTACTTCTTAACATCAAAAAATACGATCATGACAATCTGTATCCGGACGTAAAATTCTCTTTATCTAGTATAGCTGATTTCGTCAAAAGGAAAAGTAATTTTCGGAAGATTTATTAGGTGGGAAGGCGTTTCTTGGAGCAAAAGATGCTATGTTTAAGTTGATAGACACTTTCCGTGAGCGTTGATGAAGCGTCCTCTTGAGTGGTCAGCGCTATGCTTTGAATGGTCAGCAATACTCTTTGAACAGTCTGCGCTACCTTTTGAACGGTTAACCACTTTCTTTGAACGATCTGCGCTGCTTTTTGAACGGTTAAC
>NZ_JAHLZF010000017.1 GCF_018967645.1 Allobacillus halotolerans
CTACCATGGAATAGAACGCCTCTAATCGGGGGTAGCGCATTAATTTCCTTCGCTACCATGGAATAGAACGCCTCTAATCGAGGGTAGCGCATTATTTAATCTCGCTATCCCTGATTAGGACAAAGCCTAATTAAAATGGAACTTTAGCTGGCTATCAAATTTCTTCCTACCTGAGCGCTGTGGTGTCGGCTTCCTCTGATTCAATATTAAAGTATAAGCACCAAAAAGGCACCGACCGAAGTCAGTGCCTCTTCATTCGTATGACATTTTTCCATTGATAAGGTTGAAAAGGAATAACTGAATGTGGCTAGACTGTCTTCGCGATCACAAGACATCGTCAAATTGAACGAATGCTTTCACATTATACATTCCAGGTTGACAATTAACGTAAATCGAAATCATCATCTGGTCTTTCTTCTTCCAGTGCTGTGAAATCATCTTCTTCACTGAATTCTGTTCCATATTGTAATGTCCCTGCCGAAGACGAGGCAGTTTCACTTTCTGAATCAAATAAAATTGATATCGCATAAAGACCACTTAGCCCGACGAGTGCGTATACAACTCTAGATAGAAGGGAATCTTGCCCACCAAAAAGTGATGCGACTAAGTCAAATTGGAAAAAACCAATTAGGCCCCAGTTGATTGCCCCAATAATTACAAGTAATAATGCGATTCGTTTTGCAGTGTTCACATATTCACCCCCCTGATTATAGTTCAGCTGTAAATGATATTTGCTCAAGTATGGGTTTTCGATCATTCCATAACGTGTAACGTTTCCTGCTCGTCTAAACGTCATCTGTTATTTGATAAACTGGTACATAAAGAATGTTCATCCCTAGCTTGTGCAGTTGAAAATGATTCATACAAAATCATAAAAAAAGATTGAATGGAGAGGATCAAAGGGAGAGTGAAATGAATAAAAAGCGGAGTGATTTGATGACGCATTCAAGTATAAACCCGTACGACGATCAAAAATTCAAAATCGTTCGTACGGGGATGTATCAATAACATACTTTTTAGATTCGGTCATAAAATCGTTGCTGTGCAATCGCAGATAGGAAATCTTGATTGAAATTTGGATTGTTAGCCGCAAATACGACACCTGATAAGTTATTGTTCTCAAATGCTTGTATATAAGGCTGACCAGTCGTCGCAACACCAATTGGTTTGTAATGCTTGTAGGCGTTATGCACAAATTCGGAGATATCATTCATGAATTTGGCTTGTTGTTTGGATTCTCCACCTACTATGTAGATGGATAAGGACTGGTCGTTAAAAATGTTTTATTCGGCTTTAGTTGCATACCGTTTTTACTTGTCACTGTACCAAGTCGTTCACTAATAATATCGACAAATACATCATTCTTCTCTAGAAACTGAATTATATTAGTCACTTCGTTATCATCAAAGCCATTCCCGATTAGTACGCCGACTTTTTGTGTGGCTGCATAAAATGGCATATTGGCCATACTTAATGATGGATAGCTTGTCGTGACAGGAACATGCGTCCCATCAGGATGTTCAACACCAATATTGTCAGCAACAGTACAAGCAAGCTCTCGATCCACGTTCACTAATAAGTTGACGTTTTGCTGGCGAACCGATTCACTTTCCACCTTACCTAATTGGTAGCTGAAAGCCTGTATTGTATGTTTCTTTTCAACTGGTGTTAAACTATTCCAAAGAATGCGTGGTTGGGTAAAAAAATCATTGAATGATTCACTTCGACCACGAACGACCCGACCATCCACTTTCTGAGGATAATGTTCATAACCACCAGCTTCAGGGGGTGTCGTGTATGGTGTATTATTCGCCATTGAATTTTCATGGTAATTTACTTGGTCCACATCGATTCGGTAACGCATCGGTCCACGACGTTGGTTATTATGAAACGGACAGACAGGCTTATTGATTGGCAATTCTTGAAAATTCGGCCCGATACGATGAGCTTGAGCCGTTTGATAGGCGATCAGTCTGCCCTGTAATATCGGGTCACTTGAAAAATCGATTCCTGGAATAACATTTCCTGGATTAAAAGCAGCTTGTTCAGATTCCGTATGATAATTATCAATATTTTTATTGAGTGTCAATTTACCGACTAGTTGTACAGGAATGAGTTCTTCCGGCCAAAACTTTGCCGGATCAAGAATATCGAAGTCATATTTAAATTCATCTTCTAAAGGGATCAGTTGAACACCTAATTCATATTCTGGATAAAAACCTTTATCAATCGCTTCACGTAAATCTTTTCGATGAAAATCGGGATCAATTCCACCTAGTTTCATCGCTTCGTCTTGAAGCAAGGAATGCGTTCCAAGCACTGGTTTCCAAACAAAACGGACAAATGTCGCGACATTTTCTTCATTGACAAACAAATACGTATTGATCGACCAAGATTCCATCATTCGGTAACTTCTGACGATCCCTCGATCTGACATAATCCATTGCACCATGTGAAGTGCTTCCGGATTATTCGCTACATAATCCCAAAAGTGATCATGTGCTCCAGTTGCAGTCGGTATATCATCATCCGATTTAGCCTGATACGCATGGATAACATCAGGGAACTTCATTGGATCTTGATTGATCAAAACCGGCATAGCAATCGTCGTTAAATCATAGTTTCCTTCTTCTGTATAGAATTTAACTCCCTTACAGCGTAAGTCTCTTGCGGTATCATAAGAACCTCTTGGCCCTTGGACCGTTGAAAAGCGGACGGTTAAAGGCGTTTTTTTACCTGGTTCATTCAGGAAGCATGCTTTTGTCACATGCTGCATTGATTGGTAACATTCAAACTCACCGTGTGCGCTGTAACCTCTTGCATGCACAACTCTCTCAGGTTCTTCCTCTTGCACAAAGTGCGTCATTTTTTCGAAATAATGAACATCTTCATGTAAAGAAGGACCCCGTTCACCTGCTTTTAACGTCTCTGAATCATTGGATATTTTCCTTCCCTGATTCGTTGTCATAGGCTTACCGGTATTTTGGATGCGATACTGATCAAGTTGCTCTTGTTTTGGGTTCGTTGCACGCTTATTTTGATCTTTTGATAAATCTTCACTCATGTAATCATCCATCCTATCATTGAATTTATGTCCATTTATATCTGTATGTATGGTTTGCATAATTAGAACGATTATGCAGCCAATGATTAAAGAGTTCTGACAATATTATAAGTTGCAAAATCATAATTAATGTCAGGGTGAATGGGGTAATTAATCAAAGACAAGATTCCAAAAGAACAGTAAAATCATTCAACTGAGGAGCTACGAATTGACGGAAGGGCCAAAACTCGAAGGCAAGCATAGAATTGATTAGTGAGCAAAAGCCACAGGTGCTTGGTTTTTAAGTATTTTAAAATAAATGTTGACCAAGGGAAACACTTTTGGTATATTTCACATATGGTAAATTGACTAATGAATTTTGAATTTAAAATAGAAAGAAGTGAGATCAACTTATGCTTGATTGGTTTATGGATTTAAGTTTATTTAATCAAACATTAATTGCAGGATTATTTACGTGGCTAACAACATCAGTAGGCGCTGCATCCGTGCTTGTAGCAAAGAAAGTTAATTTAAAAATTATGGACGGTATGCTTGGATTTGCGGGAGGCGTAATGATTGCAGCCAGTTTTTGGTCATTGTTATCCCCAGCAATCAGCAGAGCAGAAGAGAGCGGGCTACCTGGTTGGCTACCTGCTGCGATCGGATTCCTTGTTGGTGCAATCTTCTTATGGGCAATGGGAAAACTAATACCTCATATGCATGCTTATGCAAGACGGAATCAACCGGAAGGATATCAACCTGAAAAAAGAAAACGGAGTACATTGTTAATTCTGGCTGTAACACTTCACAACATTCCTGAAGGTCTGGCGATCGGGGTAGCGTTTGGTGCGGTTGCTTCTGCTGTTGATTCGACAACAGCTCTTATCGGAGCAAGTACACTCGCATTAGGAATTGGCCTTCAAAATATACCTGAAGGTGCTGCGATCTCCTTGCCACTTCGACGTGAAGGAATGTCACGCTTTAGAAGTTTTTTTTACGGACAGTTTTCAGGAATGGTCGAACCGATATCTGCAATCGTCGGCTTTTTAGCAGTAACATGGATGGCGCCAACGCTTCCTTATGCACTAAGTTTTGCAGCGGGTGCAATGATCTTCGTTGTTGTCGAGGAAGTCATACCTGGCTCACAAGAAAATGGGAATAAAGATATGGCGACAATGTGGTTAATGATTGGTTTTGTCATCATGATGATTTTAGACGTTGCATTAGGCTAAATTTACTGAGAGCGGAGTAAACTCCGCTCTTTTATTATGGTTGATTTTGGTCAGTCGAGTTTTAGCCACTAAGTTGGCGGGAAATAAGAATATCGGTTGAAGAGAAATTTACGACCGGCCAAGTTCTTTAAAGTTTTCGATGTTTAGTAACCCACATAAATGCTATTTTGATAGACCTGAAAAAATTGTAGAAATAAGTCCCATTTACAGTGAAAACATAATATAATAGACTTATTGTATGAGTAATAGATGGGGGATAGTATATGATGAAGAACAACAAGATTTTTGCACAGATTCTCATAGTGATATCAGTTACGCTGTTATTTGGAATGTCAATTCATGCAGAAGAAGAAGAAGAAGAAAAAGAAGGACAAGTCGTGCAGTTACATACGCAATTCTCTACAGAATTAGCGGAGAAAGTGCTACCTGATCCTGTCCCTCGTTTCGTTTATCAAACTGGTTTTGATTTTGAGTATCCGGATGCAGTTCGAGGCGTTTACGTTACAGGTCATTCGGCAGGTGGTGAACGATTTAATTACTTGACGGATCTGATTTCTTCTACGGCATTAAATACAATGGTCATTGATATTAAAGATGATTTTGGAAATATCACATACAAAGTGGAAGATGAAGATAAGTTATATAGCGAATTTTCTCAAGAGTATATTAAAGACCCTCAAGCAATGATGCAAGAATTGGAAGAAAAAGAGATTTACCCAGTTGCTAGAATTGTTGTTTTCAAAGATACGAAACTAGCAGAAAAGAAACCTGAATGGTCATTTAAAGAAAATGGATCCATATGGAAAAATGGTAAAGGAGAAGCTTTTGTTAACCCATTTATTAAAGATGTTTGGGAATATAATCTTGAAATAGCCAAAGAGGCAGCAAAAATGGGTTTTCAGGAAATTCAATTTGACTATGTCCGTTTCCCAGAAGGTTTTGAAAAACGGGATGAATCACTTGAATATAGTCGAGGAGACTTTGACAAAGCAGACTTAAATAACATAAAAGAGCGTGTCAATGCGGTGACTAGCTTCGTAGAATATGCAAATAAGGAACTAGAAGCTTATGATGTAGATGTTTCTGTAGATATCTTCGGCTATACGGCAACGATTGAAGAAGCACCAGGCATCGGGCAAAACTTCCTACAGATTGCCGATAACGTTGATGTGATCTCTTCCATGATTTATCCAAGTCACTGGACATCTTATTTTGGTATTGAAAATCCTGATACCGAACCATATAAACTTGTTGATGAATACAGTAAAAAGGAAAATGAATTGTTGGGCCAACTTGAGGACCGACCGATTTCCAGACCATGGATTCAAGATTTCACAGCCAGTTGGTTATATCCGTCTGGTCAGGCGTTCACATATGGAAAAGAAGAAGTAGAGGCTCAAATCCGTGCTTTATACGATAATGAAATTTACGAATATCTGATTTGGAACGCAGGAAATCAATATACAGAAGGGGTCAACTTCGATCCGAAATAGTTACAGGGAGTGCTGTAGAAAGTTAAATCTTTCTACGGCACTTTTTTGGATTAAATAAGTTATTAATTTCCATAAACTGATCCATCCGAAAGGCATTAAGTGGATCTATACGAATACAGGAGTTAAGGTGATCCTGATTCCATTTAATCCAATTCAAAGCTGAATAATCAAGCTTAATGCGGTTTAACTTTCTAATCGCCTTCCTATAGACTAAATAAATGTAAGTGAAAAATCAGAAATTAATTTGGTCGATAAAGGAGCGGAAATATGAGTTGGTACGAAAAGTTAAATGAATACTTTCCAATTGAAGAAATGAAATCGAAAGAACACTTTGAGATTTTATTAGATGAAAAAGGAAATGTTTATCACAAAGATGAGAGTGAAGATCATGTATTGATGTATGCTGAATATGAGCAATTTGTTTTCGTTGACTATGTATATGTATCATCAAAAGCTCGTGGTAAAGGAATAGGAAAGCAATTATTCGAACAGCTAAAATCAAAGGGTAAACCCATTATTCTTGAAGTGGAACCTATAGATTACGAAGATACAGACACGGCTAAACGGCTGAGGTTTTATGAACGAGAGAATTTTCAACATGCTAAAACGATTGGTTATGAGAAAAAATCGATTGCAACGAATGAAGTGAATCCACTGGAAATTTTATTTTGGTCACCAATCGATGAAGATGAGGAACAGATTTATGAGAAAATGAAAAAAACATATGTGGACATACACACATATAAAGATAAAGAAATATATGGGGAGAGCTATCAGCCCGTTGACCAAGTATTTAAACGCAGAAAAAGAGAGACGGATATTTTTGAAGATGCTAATAAATTGCAATCCACGTAAGGTTTACAGCTGCCTAGTAGAAGAGGCAGCTTTTTTATTTTAAAAAAATCCAACTTTTAGGTTTATAATAATATATACAGGGTAATACTTAACTAAAGCGAATAATAGCAAATATGAAGTTTTGATTACAAATGTTGAATCCACCTATTCATATCAGATTGATTGTAGTATACTTAAGCCATACCCAAGTAAATTAAAGTTATTTTAATCTAATAGCGATTTTAAAATATTTTAACTCGTGTTGAAAGCCCTTTAAGGAGAGTGAATGGCATGGTAACATTATTTACTTCACCAAGCTGCACATCTTGTAGAAAGGCAAGAGCGTGGCTAGAAGAACACGAAATACCTTACAACGAACGCAATATCTTCTCTGAGAATTTAAGCGAAGATGAAATTAAACAAATTCTTCGCATGACTGAAGATGGTACGGATGAGATTATCTCTACACGTTCAAAGGTATTCCAAACCTTAGACGTGGGATTAGATCAATTACCATTGAAAAAGTTGATTAAATTGATTCAGGACAATCCTGGATTATTGAGAAGACCAATTATCTTGGATGATAAGCGACTTCAAGTCGGTTATAACGAAGATGAGATTCGTCGTTTCTTACCTCGGAAAGTTCGTTCTTTCCAGTTAAAAGAAGCACAGCGAATGGTAAATTAAAAAATAGGATGTCAACAGTCATTGTGTAAACTACATGGTGGCTGTTTTTCTATGCTTTTATGGGTATGTTTTTTGACCGGCCATAAAAGCATATGACAAGAATTAGAAAGATTGGTAAACCAATTTGGATGTATGGTACGGATTCAATAAACGTTTCAAGTTTCTTTTCATTTAACATTAGTTCTCCGCTTGTATAAGCTAATAAAGATGCACCAAAATAAATGATTAACGGATACTTTTTCATGGCAAATAAAATTAATCTACTCCCAAAAACGATGATCGGAACAGAAACAGCCAATCCAAACAAAATTAGTCGAAAATTTTGATTGGAAGCCGCTGAAATTGCCAAAACGTTATCAAATCCCATGACAACATCAGCAATAACAATCGTCTTAACTGCTCCAAATAATGTACCAGATGCTTGGATTTCTTGGTCGTCCTCTTCATCTTTTAGTAAAGAAAAGGCAATATAAAGTAAAAACAATCCACCGATTAATTGTAAATAAGGAATTGTGAGTAAATAGATGGCGACGCAAGCGAGTAAAAAACGAATGAAAACCGCGAGAATTGTTCCCAGTGCAATTGCTTTATTTTGTAGTCGTTCAGGTAGGTTCCGGCTAGCCATTGCAATGACAACTGCATTATCACCTCCAAGGATTAAATCCAAACCAATAATAATTAATACAGCCTTGAAGATATCCCAGTTTAAATCAGTGAATAGTTCTGTAAAAAATATTTCCATAATAAACCTCCATATTTTAATCGCAAAAAGGTGATTCCAGTTGGCAATAAATCACAATCGAGTACGAGAGCAATTTAGTTGTTCAAAGAGATAAAATCCTTTATAATTAATTTTTAAAACTAGATAAAAATAAAGAAAAAAGTTGAAGGAAATTTTTAAGCGATTATAGAAATCAAAGAGTAGACGAGAGGCATCGCTTGTCCGATTCAAGGGCGAATATGGAACTTGTAAATTGTCCATACCAAATCAATGTAGTTACCATACAATATGAATAAGTATATTGATTTATGCGATGATTGAATGATTTTGATTACGGGTAATACACTAGTAAGAAGAAACGTAATCCTTCCTCAAAATAATTCGAAGGGAGAGGACGATAAATGGAAATAGAACGTATCAATGAAAATACGTTGAAATTTTATATATCATACAGAGACATTGAAGATCGTGGCTTTAAACGGGAAGATATCTGGTATAACCGCGATAAAGGTGAGCAACTCTTCTGGGAAATGATGGATGAAGTTAACGACAGAGAGACGTTTAATATTGATGGTCCATTATGGATTCAAGTGCAAGCGATGGATAAAGGCTTAGAAATCGTCGTTACGAAAGCAGAAATATCTCAAGACGGTTCTAAACTGGAATTTCCAGATGGAGAAGAAACACCGATGGATACGAGTATGAATGAAAAAATTGAATCACTAATCGAAAACAGTGTTCCTCACAAACAAAGGAAAAAAGAGGCTTATGCGAGAGGTTCAAAACGAACGAAAACAGCGCCTGAAGAAGATGAAGATTTGAATATGACTGTGAAATTCGATGATCTGGAAGACGCTATTTCTTTAAGTCATTCCATTCGGGATACACGGTTTATTGAGGATCAGTTTTTTGCAAAAGAAAATCAATATTACTTGTATGTTAACTTTCCGATTGGATTCTTAAGTGAAACAGAGCAAGAGAACTATATTAGCCGCATCTTGGAATATGGTGAAGAAACGAGCGAAACGATTCACCTTCTCGTCGAGTATGGAACCAGTATTTTTGAACAAAATGCATTAAAACAATTGAGAGAAACGTTTTAATAACTGACAACCATCTTTTGTCAGTTATTTTTTTGTCTTATTTTCTAAGAAGCATGTTACATATGATGGCATCTTGTGATCGATAAATTATTGACACTCTATTCGCCCGAACGACGAATGCTCGTCTCGATTCGAGTGTATAGAGGCAGTCTATTCGCCTGAATAATGAATGCTCGTCTCGATTCGGGTGTATAGAGGCAGTCTATTCGCCTGAACAACGAATGCTCGTCTCGGTTCGGGTGTATAGAGGCAGTCTATTCGCCCGAATAATGAATGCACGCCTCGATTCAGGTTTATAGGGACGGTCAATTCGCCCGAACGACGAATGCACGCCTCTGTTCGGGTGAATAGAAGCAGTCAATTCGCCCGAACGACGAATGCACGCCTCGATTCGGGTTTATAGAGGCAGTCAATTCGCCCGAATAATGAATGCACACCTCGATTCGGGTTTATAGAGACAATCAATTCGCCTGAATAATGAATGCACGCCTCGGTTCGGGTTTATAGAGGCAGTCAATTCGCCCGAATAACGAATGCGCGCCTCGATTCGGGTGAATAGGAAATCTTTATTCAACCGAATGACAAACCATCGATTCCATTTGATTATATAGGGAGCCCTTTTTCACGAAATTTACGCAGAGCCACCGATTAAATTTATTCTGCTGCCAAAAAGAATCTGTAAAAAGGGTAATTTTTAATTATTATAAACAAATGCATTAAATCAAGCATACTATTGACTGAAACTTCAATTTGCTCATGGTATAATGAGATAATGGGCAATTGAATAATTATGGGCTATTGAGTATGGTAGCAATAGTCATCGATCTTAGGAGTTAACATAAAAAGGGGCTTTATGATGCTTAAATGGGTGCAAGTGTCATTATTTTTAGGATTATTGGTTATAACTGGATGGATATCTTACAGTTTTTTGGAAGGTCAATTAATCGGTACTGTCACGATTTTTATTATCGTCTCGGCAACATTAATTGTTTTTACAATCTTCATTGAAAATAGGGACCCATCACAAACACTAAATTGGATTCTTATTTTTGCCGTATTTCCAGTAATCGGCTTCTTCTTTTACTTGCTATTCGGACGAAATTACAAAAAGAAAAAGCGTTTCGAAAAGAAAAAAGAAGCAGATGAAAAAGCATTCAACATGTTTGAAGTCAGCCGGATATTTGACCATGAAGAAATTGAGCAAATGGGCGACCATCAAAAAATGTTTTTTCGTTTGGCACAGGAACTCGGAAATTCTCCGATATCCTTTAACACGGATACGCATGTACTTACCAATGGAGCAGAGAAGTTTCCAGAGTTGATCGCAGCTTTAAAGGAAGCAAAGCATCATATTCACCTGGAATATTATATTGTGCGTAATGATCAAATTGGAAAACAAATTCAAGAAGTGTTAATCGAGAAAGCCAAGCAAGGTGTAGAGGTGCGATTTTTATATGATGCCGTTGGTTGCTGGGCATTACCTAGACTCTATTTTGATCAAATGAAGGAAGCAGGAGTTCATGTTCAAGCATTTGCCCCTGTTCGATTCCCGTTAATTGGGAGTCGGATCAATTATAGAAATCATCGTAAAATCGTTATTGTTGATGGAAAAATCGGTTTCATGGGTGGCTTGAATATTGGTGATGAATATTTAGGCAAAGTAAAAATGTACGGTAAATGGCGAGATACGCATCTATACGTTCGCGGTGAGTCTGTTCGAAGTTTGCAATTGATTTTCTTGAGAGACTGGCAATATGAAACGGACGAACAACTCTTGGAGCATAAGTATCTTCAACCTGAAGTTTTAGATCATAATCAAATTCAGGGTGGCGTCCAGATGATTGCTGGAGGCCCTGATAATAAATGGGAAACGATTAAAAAGCTTTATTTTGCGATGATCATATCCGCGAAGAAAAAAATCTGGATTGCATCTCCGTATTTTATTCCTGATGATGACGTGTTAACAGCAATGAAAGTCGCTAGTCTAAGTGGGCTGGATGTTCGTTTGTTAGTTCCTAGCAAGCCTGATAAACGTGTGGTTTTTCATGCATCTCGGTCTTATTTTGCAGAGTTGCTTGATGCAGGAATCCGGGTGTTTGAATACGAAAAAGGCTTTATGCATAGTAAGGTCATGTTAGTTGATGACGAATTAGCAAGCATTGGTACGTCCAATATGGATATGAGAAGCTTTCATTTAAACTTTGAGGTGAATGCTTTTCTCTTTAAAACAGATAGTACGATTGAACTTAAAGAAGATTTTGAAAGAGACTTTCTTGACTCAAACGAGTTGGTCCCTGAAACATTTAATAAACGTTCTATTTTTATCCGTGTGATGGAATCATTTTTCCGCTTATTATCTCCATTATTATAAAATGAGAGGAGGGCTGCCCTTGCTGGTTGCAAAAAATAAGTACGGTAAATTGATTACTGCTTATAAAAAGAATAAGCAAGAAATCAGCCAACTTCGTCACGAATCCTTTACATGTCCCGAATGTAATGAGAAAGTCATTCTGAAGGCCGGGAGGATCAACGTTCCTCACTTCGCGCATGAACAAACGAGCAATTGTTCAATGCAACAAGGAGAATCAGCAGAGCATCTGAATGGGAAAATGGAATTATATCAATGGTGCCAGAATCATGGTTATCCTTCCGCCTTGGAATATTCACTACTTGAAGTCGATCAGCGCATTGATGTCGTCGCAAGAGTTGGTAAAACAGCTATTGCCTTTGAATATCAATGCGCTCCCATTTCATTAGAAGAATTTGAAACAAGGACAACAGGAATTCGACAGGCAGGATTTGTGCCAATCTGGATTTTTGGTGAACGTTATTTAAAATCTCTATATAATCACTCCTTTCGACTCTCACCTCTTTTGAAATCTGCAATTATGAAAGAACCTCCTTTTAATCAACCAATCCTTTTATTTTATTCTACTTCCAAAAAAAGACTGACCCTATTATCACAATTTTATTCCTCACATTTACGAAGTTTTGTCCAACGCACGCATCGATCACTCAGACAGGTAGGATTAGAAACATTTCAAAGCTTGCCAACGAACATTCCTTGGAATCGCTTTAAATCGTATTGGTTGAAAGAAAAACAGCAACTACGTTCCAAGCAACAAAAGTACGCTTCAGAAGTCGACAAGAAGTTCATGTCGATGTTATATCAAAAGTATCTTCATCCTCAATACCTCCCAGCCTGTGTGCACTTACCGGTCCAATCAAATCACCGTTTACTTATTCCTAATTACGTTTGGCAAACACAATTCCTACTGAACTGCTGGCAAAAGAAAAACATTGGCGAGTGTATTTCTTGGACAGAAGCTTTAATGGTCTGTACCGAATCTTTTGCAAAAACAGTTACTATGCAATATTCTACGTCATCTGTTCATCCGCTATATGAATATCTTTCCTTACTGACTTTATTCGGTTATCTTCAAAAAACACCACACGGTTGGGTTGTCCGCAAACATCCTCGATTCCCGAAAACCTTAGATGAAGCCATTTTATTTGATCGAAATATATTAGAACATTTTGGGGAAATACTAAGAAGAGAGGGAAGTTTCTTTTTACAATCCGTGGAAACTGCTATAAAATAAAGAATTGTAAGAATCATTAAACAGGGAGGTTACATAGATGAGTGAAGAGAGTACAGGACTGAAGACAAGAGAAGAAGTTCCCACAGAGCTGACATGGAATCTGGAAGCCATTTTTTCAACCGATGAAGAGTGGGAAGAAGAATTTGAAGCGTTGAAAGAAGAGTATAAGAAGGTTGAGAAATTTAAAGGGACATTGGCAGATTCACCAGAAAATTTACTGAAGTTATTCCAATTTGAAGACGAGTTTGATGGACGATTGGAAAAGTTATATGTTTATGCACATATGCGTTCCGATCAGGATACGACAAATAGTAAATACCAAGACCAAAATGCAAGAGCTGCAAGTCTTGCGACAGAAGCGATGAGTGCATTCAGTTTTGTGACACCAGAGATTCTTGGAATGTCTGATGAACAAATTGAGTCATTTTTAACCCAAAATGAAGAATTGAAGACGTATGAGAAAACATTGCGAGATATTATGAAATCTCGACCTCATGTTCTAAGCGAGAAAGAAGAAGTATTGCTCGCTAAATCACAAGAAGTTTCAACTACAGCTGGAAAAACATTTGGTATGTTGGATAATGCGGATATTGAATTGCCCAAAATTACGAATGAAGAGGGAGAAGAAGTTCAATTATCCAGTGGTCGTTATCGGGAATTTCTTGATTCCAAGGACCGAGAAGTTCGCAAAAGTGCATTCCTGGGTATGCATAACACGTATAAAAGCTTTAAAAATACATTCGCGGCAACACTAAGTGGCCAAGTAAAAGGTGCGAACTTTTATGCGGATGCACGCAATTATGATTCAGCTCGTGCAGCATCACTAGACCGAAACAATATCCCTGAAAAAGTATACGACCAATTAGTCGATGCGGTCAATGATCGGTTACCATCACTTCATCGTTTTATGGATCTTAAGAAAAAAGTATTAGGTGTAGATGAATTGCATATGTATGATATTTATACACCGCTCGTGGATGAGAAAATTGAAGTGACAATTGATGAAGCGAAAGAGCATGTATTGGAAGGCCTTAAGCCACTTGGAGAAGAATACAACTCCATTTTACAAAAAGCTTATAATGAACGCTGGATCGATTGGTTAGAAACAAAAGGGAAACGAAGTGGAGCCTATTCATCTGGAAGCTACTTGACACGACCGTATATTTTGATGAATTGGAATGACAATATCGATAACTTGTTTACATTGGCACATGAATTGGGCCACTCGCTTCACAGTTATTACACCCATCAAAATCAAAACAAGAGATACGGCTCGTACTCAATCTTTGTTGCTGAAGTTGCATCAACTGCAAACGAAGCCCTATTGAATGATTACTTGCTAAAAACATTGGAAGACAAGAACAAAAAATTATACTTGCTCAACAACTTCTTGGAAGGATTCCGAGCAACATTTTTCCGTCAAACAATGTTCGCTGAATTTGAGCATGAAATTCATCAACGTGACCAAAATGGTGAAGCACTAACAGCTGACAAATTAACGTCTATTTATTATGATTTAAATAAAAAATACTTCGGCAACAACGTTCATGTAGACGAAGAAATTGGGTATGAGTGGGCAAGAATCCCGCATTTTTACATGAACTACTATGTTTATCAATATGCAACAGGATACGCTGCGGCAACAACCTTAGCTGATAAAATCTTAACTGAGGGAGAAGTTGCAGTCGAACGTTATAAGGATTATTTAAAAGCAGGGCGTAGCGAAGACCCGATTGACGTATTGAAAAAAGCGGGCGTCGATATGACGACGAAAGATCCGATTTATAAAGCATTGGATGTATTCGATGCAAAACTAGACGAATTTGAAAAATTATTAGCTGAATAAAAATAAAAAAACCATTCCACATACGGCATTATATCTGCCAACTGTGGAATGGTTTTTTATAGCTCTATACCCGCGAACGGTTACAAAAACCTGCAGGAAAGTCCTATAGAGCGGCTCTATACGCCCGAATGATTGAAAAAACCTACAGGAAAGTCCTATAGAGCGGCTCTATACGCCCGAATGATTGAAAAAACCTACAGGAAAGTCCTATAGAGCGGCTCTATACCCCCGAATGGTTGAAAAAACCTGCAGGAAAGTCTTATAGAGTGGCTCTATACGCCCGAACGGTTGAAAAAAAGTACTAGAAAGTCCTATAGAGCGAAGATTATGGGAAATATTATTCTCGAAACGATGTCGTGCACTGTTAAAGGAATTGGATTAATATTTCTTAAGTACTTAATTGTTCGATCAAGTGTGCTAATCGTTCAAAGCAGTGCTATCATCTTTTAAGATTTCACGCTCAAAGCACCGCGCTAACCGCACTACTTCTGTTCGTATACTGTTTATCTCCGTCGAATGGAGTTCTTCTGCGAAACAGTGTAAATAAATATAAAGATGACAGTGAAAAAAAGTGGAAACGTAAAAAAACGAGGTAATAGTTCCATCATTCCTAAGATGTTCACTAAAAAAGCCCCGATTAATAATAATAGCCAGCCTAAGACGATCAACATAGCGATCAACTCCTGTCTACTATTATATTACGGGGCAGGTAGATAAAGTATGAGTACTAGAATCATTAAATTTATGTCGTTTGTTTATACATCCAAAAACTTCCGTACTTTGCATGAATTCTTTCAATTCGATTGTTAAATGATAACTTTAATAATTCTCTTTCTGTTTTCTTCATTGACCAATCAAAGACAAAAGCGACTTCTTTTGTCGCGACGAATTGATGTTCGGCCAAGAAATCAATCAGACTTGGTTTAATACTTGGTGAAATGTGTTTTCCTATGACCTCCATTAAAGCTCGCTCATACAGTTCATAGTCAAATGTACTGGTAATCTTGAGACCATCATATTCATCTTCACGATTGAATAAAACAATTGAAGGTGTTTGGTCAACTTCCATTTCACGTGTTAAGTTTAAATCTCCCAATAAAGCATGTTTGGCTGCTTCAGAATGTAAATCTTTTTGAAATTCTTCGACATCCAAATTGACTCGTTCGGCAATTTTTACTAGATTTTCAATTTCGGAGATATTTTTCTTGCTTAGGAATAAATATTCACGAACCTTGCGTAAATATCTTGTGCCAGCTCGTTGTCCTTGTAACTCCGCAGCTTTAATTGCAAGAGAGACAGGCCAAGGTGATGTTTCAGGATTGACTAGCCAATAATCTGGATCACAACACATTCCAGTCATTTTTGCTGTTTGATCCCAATCGTTGATTTTCTCTCGTATATAAGCTGGAGTCGGATTATATAAAGAAGACAGTGACCCGGTAATAATCGGCCTTAATTTAAAATAATGTCCGTACTCACTGATCAACTTTTTAATATACGGTTCAAAGGACCAACATTCTGGGCACATCGGATCTATAAATAAGTACATTTCTAATGGTTTATTTAGATAATGGTCAATTTGGGAATCTTCTTTCGATGCTAGCTCGACAATAACTTGCGATGACTTCTCTTCCACATCGATTTCCCCTTTCCCCCTATAATACTTATTCGGGCGTATTCATCATATGATTTGCAGTCATACGTAAACGCTCAAACATTGCACTTCGGTATGGTTCCTCTATTTCTACTTCATCCAACGCTGCATCCATACACGCTAGCCAAGCATCACGCCTTGTTGGCGTAATAGGGAACGGTGAATGTCTTGCACGCATCATTGGATGGCCTCGTTCTTGAACATACAGATTCGGCCCACCGAAAAACTGAGTTAGAAATAATTTTTGCTTTCTTGCTGTCTCTGTCAAATCTTCTGGAAAGATTGGAATCAAATCAGGGTGCTTGCCGACTCGTTTGTAGAAAGCATCGACCAATTTATTGATGGTTTCAGCTCCCCCAATGTCATCGTATATATTCGCTCTTTGAACAGTCATGAATTAGATCCTCTCTTTCTGATACTTCATTATTGTAGCAACGCTCTTTCTATCTATCAAATATTATGTCTTTTGACGTTACTTGAAAAATTTTCAATTTATTGTGAGTCTGATTGTTTTGCTGAAAAGAACCGTTTGATTTTGCTTTCAATACGACGTCGTTCAATCTGATAGGTTGTCAGAATTTCTTGAAGCATGTTCTCTGCCTTTTGTGTGCTCGGTGCTTCAATTTCTAGCTCGTAATCTTCTTGCTGATGATAAATACTATGATCCAATACGAGCAAACAATCATCTTTTTGTATTTCTTGTCGGTAGGTCGTTAACTGTCCGTAGTATTGAATCGACTTCTCTGAGATATTTAGTTTTTCGATTTGCTTCCGAATGTTTGGGCCAAGTGACACATGGCCGTTCATCCATGCTTTGGCAACTTCATCGTCCAGTTCGTCATGTGTTTCCAGTAACCCTTCTGACTGAGGTTCTTTTAATGTGGAAACATAGCTTCCTTTTTTGAATCGAATACGAAGTGCCGAGCTGGCATTTTTTAGTTGAAAGTCACTTGTCTCGAAATAGTGATTCGTTTGCTCTTTCATTTGCGCTTCTTTAAATAACGTGTTTTTTAGATATGTATATTCTTCATCGTTCAGCTCGTTTTTTAGTTCAATTTCAATTTCTTGCATAGAGCCACCTCCTGGCTGCAAATCTTCTTCTTATTATCCGATATTATTAGGCATATGGCAAAGATTCTGACCATAATTAATTTGTGATACAATGGAATATGGAAAATCAGTAAGTTGGAGAAAGTAGGAATGCAGCTATGAATTGGGATATTTTCTTAGCGCCTTATACACAAACCGTTGACGAGCTGAAGATCAAGCTAAAAGGAATGCGAAAGCAATTCGATTATGAATCCCGCCATTCACCGATTGAATTCGTAACCGGAAGGGTAAAACCTATTACAAGTATCATTGAAAAAGCGAAGCGGCGTGGAATACCACTTTCGAAAATGGAAGAGGAAGTACAAGATATCGCAGGGCTTCGCGTAGTCTGTCCTTTCGTTGAAGATATTTATGAAATCGTTGAATTGATACGGGAAAGACAAGACTTTGAAATTATCGAGGAAAAAGATTATATTGAAAAAAATAAGGAGAGCGGCTACCGTTCTTATCATATTGTTATTCGCTATCCGGTAGAAACAATCTATGGGGTGAAGAACCTTTTAGCCGAAATTCAAATCCGAACTCTCGCGATGAATTTTTGGGCGATCAATGAACATTCACTTAATTATAAATACTCAGGGCAACTGCCAGAGGAAGTCCAAACAAGACTGCGTAATGCAGCAGAAGCAGCTTTCCGGTTGGATGAAGAAATGTCAAAAATCAGACAGGAAATCCAAGACGCCCAAAAAGTGTTCAGAAGAAAAAAAGATTAATGGATTTTCATTCGAAGAGAAAAGGAGTATTTCTATGAAATTTTATGTACAGTGTAGAGGAGATAGCGTTTCGAAGGAAATCAAATCGAAATTTAAAAGCTACTTATCTGAATTCGATATGGATTATGATGAAGAAGAGCCGGACCTAGTCATTTCAGTTGGTGGAGACGGAACGTTACTTGAAGCATTTCATCGTTATAATCATCGATTGAAAGAAACAGCTTTTATTGGGGTTCACACAGGACATTTAGGATTTTATGCAGACTGGATTCCAAGTGAATTGGAAAAACTGATCATTGAAATAGCTAGAACGCCATTCCAAGTCATTGAGTATCCTTTGTTAGAGCTAATCATCCGTCCAAAAGATTATGAACATGAACACCGTTATCTTGCACTGAATGAAACATCTGTAAAGACAGCGGAAGGCTCAGTTGTCTTGGACGTGGAAATCAAAGGGGAACATTTTGAAACATTTCGAGGTGACGGTCTATGTATCTCAACCCCATCAGGATCGACAGCTTATAACAAAGCATTGGGTGGAGCGATCATCCATCCCTCGTTAGAAGCCTATCAAATTACCGAGATGGCATCGATTAACAATCGTGTATTCCGTACAGTCGGCTCACCGTTAATATTGCCGAAACACCATACAACGGTATTACGGCCTAAGAATGATCGAACATTCCTGATTACGATCGATCATTTGACAATGAGTTTCAATCAAGTGCATTCGATTCAATGCCGTGTTGCAGAAGAACGAGTACGCTTTGCTCGGTTCAGACCATTTCCGTTCTGGAAACGAGTACATGATTCATTTATTTCTAATGCCAGAACAGAAAATGATTAATTGTCCGTGTAAGGGTGAAACAAAATGAGATGGAAAATCACTGATGAATATAGCCAATCAACCGTACGTGATTATTTACTTCATGTACGGTTTTTTTCGAATCGATTATTGAAAGATGTAAAAGAGCGTGGAGAGATTCGGTTGAACGGGGAACATGTGACTGTGCGTACAAAACTTATATCTGGTGATCAATTGGAGATACAATTTCCAGAAGAAGTTCGGTCCACAACGATTTCTCCCATGCCGTTAGAGATTGAGAAAGTTTACGAAGATTCAGCTATCCTCGTAGTCAATAAGCAAAGTGGATTGGCTGTCTTACCGAATCCCAATGATGCAAACATGCCAACATTAGCGAATGGCGTTATGCATGATTATCAAAAAAGAGGTATAGAGAAGACGTTTCACATTGTCACTCGGTTAGACCGGAACACCTCCGGCTTAGTCGTTATCGCAAAAGATCGATATACACACCATTTGTTGCAACAAAGACCAATCGATCGAAATTACCTAGCAATCGTTGAAGGGGATATGAAAGAAGAGGAGGGGATCATTGATTTGCCGATTGGTCGAAAACCGACTTCTATCATTGAGCGAATGGTCTCAGAAACAGGAAAACGAGCAATTACTCATTTTCGTTTACTCGAAAAAAAGAATAATTGCTCGTTTATAAAGATTCAATTGGAAACAGGTCGGACACATCAAATTCGAGTCCACTTTTCTTATATGGGGCATCCACTTGTTGGGGATGATTTATATGGAGGTTCAACACAGTTGTTAAGTCGACAAGCGTTACATTGCCAGTCGCTCAGTTTCATTCACCCATACAGCGAAGAACGAATTCATTTTAATAGCCATTTGCCAAACGACTTGAAATCCATTTATGCTTCTTTCTCTTCATAAGGGACATCATTTCTTTTTAATAATACCTTCATGGTTCCGACATCCCCGGCATGTTTCTGAGAAAGCGTAAAATCTTTCTTTTCATCAGGAAGATGAAAGGAAATTTCTGTATCGTTTGCTGCATCGTCATAAGTGAAAGCAGCACTTTCAATTTCGGACCATGTAAAATTCTCTTTATCTAACGGTTTTTTTATGGTGATTTCATCTACTGCAAACATATTGTACAAATTAAAACTTACGTAACTTAAGCCAAGACCAATGACTAACATAAGAATCCCGGCTGCTTTAATCATTTTTCGTTCGAAAATCATTAAAATGCAAAACATGACAAAAGAGAGTGTGCCAATACCTAATAAGATATTAGCAATAATCGGCACATCAATTAAAAAAACATTTGTTTGATTGTGCTCATATAAATAGTACAAGATCATATTTGGTCCAATTAATGAAACTAAGATCCCAGTGATTCCAAGGATGATCGCTCCGATCACCCACAAAACCTTCCGTTGTACTTCTTCGTCCATACTTTCCCCTCCGCTAATCAACCGTTTTCCCCATCATAAGAATTCATTTGTTGTCTATGTCTCTATTAATATAATGATTGAATTATTGTTCAGATTCAAACATAAATTCTCTTTTACGAGAATGAATATTTAGAACGAGACCGATGGCTGCCATATATACAAGCAAGGAGGTACCTCCATAACTTAAAAATGGCAATGGAATTCCCGTTAAAGGTAATAGTTGGACAGACATTCCGATATTTTGAAAGATTTGATATGAAAATAACCCAACCATACCAACGCATAGGTACGTACCGAATGGATCTTTACTATCTAATGCTATTTTAATGATTCGGTAGATCATCAAAAAATAAAGTACGATGACAACACTGGCACCGATAAAACCAAACTGCTCAGCAACTGCTGTGAAAATCATATCCGTATGTCTTTCAGGAATATAAACTTCAAAGCCCATAATTCCTTTACCAAATAATTGGCCAGAACCGATAGCGAGCATGGATTTAATTGCTTGCATAGCTGATCCGTCACTGTACAGATGAGGATTTTGCCATGCTTGAATCCGATAAGCTACGTGATCGAATGGGCTGTCCATTAATAAGGCAATGAATCTTTCGGTGTTTGTTAGATATAAAACAACAATGACAGCCAACGTACCAAAGGCAAGTCCAAAAATTGTAAGTAAAGTTCTCCAACGTATTCCAGAAATCAATGTAAGAAAACCAGTGATCGAAACAATTACCAAAGCAGAACCTAGATCAGGTTGTAGAGCAATTAAAACGAAAGGAGGCAAAGACATCGCTAATAACTTGGCTAACAAAACCAAGTCATAGGTTAGATTTTTCTTTGTCCATTTTTCATTGTGTGATGTAATCATGTGAGCCAATCCGACAACGAAGAAAACTTTCATGAATTCGGAAGGTTGAATGGTTTGACCAGCAATTTCATACCATCGTGTAGCTCCGTTCAATGTCGAGCTCCAAGGTAAGAAAAACAGTCCTGCTAGTAAAAACACACCGAACCCATAAATGCCCCAAGCAATCTTTCGGTACCAATCAAAATCTAATATCATGATGGCGGCGACACCCATACTACCTACTAAAAACCAAATGATTTGCCGGATGGAAAATTTGATTCCTGATATGTCACCGGGCAAGAAATCCTGTAACGTATATAAAGTAAAGCAACTGATGGCAATCAATGCTACAATGATTGTAATTAAAAAAGAATCTAAAGGATATTTTTCTTTAGAGTAGTTTTCCATGTATATTCCCCTTATAAGGTTTGTTTCTTTTTAATCATACGTCAATTCTCGACAATTTAAAATAGATGAGTCATTTGTCGAATAAATTGACCCATTATACAATAATACTACGGATTGGCTTCCTTGAGGAGGTTTTTTTATGGAAAATAACAACGGAGAAAATATGGAATTCCTTCGAAAAGAAAATTATCGTGATGTTTTAAAATCGTTAAAAGACAATGATATAGAACTATTCCGAGAAGCTTACTTAAGTCTTCATCCTTATGATCAGGCAACGATTTTTGAAGAAGTGTCAAGTGAAGATCGTTTTCAAATCTATACGTATCTCTCACCAGAAGAAATGTCTGAACTTAGTACACATATGAATTTTGATTTCTTCAGTGAGCGTTTGCTTGAAATGAATCCAGAATATGCTGCTAGGATTCTCGATGATCTTCCGACAGATGATGCAGTTGATATATTGAATCTGTTGGATAAAAATCAAGTGACGAGCTTGTTAATGTTAATGGACAAAGTAGAAGCTGATGAAATTCGCAGCTTACTCCATTACGAAGAAAAAACGGCCGGTAGTATTATGACAACTGAATATGTCGTCATTAATCAAAATATGACGATTCGAGAAGCGATGGTACATCTGCGTTCGGCTGCACCTGATGCAGAAACGATATACTATGTATTTGTGATTGACGATGAACAAAGACTAGTTGGTGTTATGTCTCTTAGGGATTTAATCATTTCCGAACAGGATGATAAAGTCAGTGACGTCATGAGTGACCGAGTTGTCTCTTCATATGTTGGCGATCACCAGGAAGATATTGCTCAGTTAATGAGAGACTATGATTTCTTAGCGTTACCTGTCGTCGATTTTCAACAACATTTGCTCGGAATCATTACCGTAGACGATATTTTAGATGTCATGGATATTGAAGCCAGTGATGACTATTCTAAATTAGCGGCTGTTACAGATATGGATCCTGGGGATCAAACAGCTTTCAATGCTGCAAAAAAACGTTTGCCATGGCTCATTATTTTACTGTTTCTTGGACTTATTACAGCAAGCCTCATTGGAAGATTTGAAGAAACACTTGACCAAGTGGCGGTTTTAGCTATATTCATACCGTTGATTGCTGGAATGGCTGGAAATAGTGGAACACAAGCACTAGCTGTTACAGTAAGAGGTTTGGCAACAGGAGAGATTTCAAAAGAGGGCTTTTTTAAGCGACTTCGTCGAGAGACATTAACTGGTTTCATTACGGGTATTACATGTGGTTTATTGATGTTTTTGATCATTCTTGTATGGATGAATCATTTATACCTTGGTGTCATTGTCGGTGTTTCGATTGCTGCATCTCTTTTAGTTGCTACGATAGCCGGTTCGTTGATGCCATTATTGATGCATAAATTTAATATAGACCCAGCGGTCGCAAGTGGACCATTCATCACGACGATTAACGACATTATTTCTGTATTGATTTATTTTGGCTTGGCCACTTCCTTTATGTATTTGTTGATATAAAGCCAAACTTAAGAGAGAACAAACCTACCAAAAAAACGGGGTAAAATGTTTCATTTAAAAATAAATGCTAAAAAAGATTGTTAAATGGTACGCTTTCTTATAAAATAGGACTAGGTACTAATAACAAATGCTAATTTATTAAAATAGGAGGCCGATGAAATGAAATTCTCATTAGAAGGTCGTACATACGTCGTGATGGGTGTGGCCAATAAAAGAAGTATCGCTTGGGGGATCTCTAAATCTTTACATGATGCTGGAGCTCGCTTGATCTTTACGTATGCTAGTGAACGTTTTGAAAAGCCGGTAAGAGAGTTAGCAGGAACGCTAGAACGTGATGATTCTCTTTTTTATGAATGTGATGTCACGGACGATGAGGCCATCAAGAAAACATTTTCCGAAATTAAAGAGGATGTAGGAGTTATTCACGGATTGGCGCACTGTATTGCTTTTGCCAATCGGGAAGACTTAAAAGGAGAATTCATTGATACATCAAGAGATGGCTTCTTACTATCTCAAAATATCAGCGCTTATTCTTTAGTAGCGGTATCCAGAGAGGCTAAAGAGTTGATGACTGAAGGCGGAAGCATCATGACAATGACCTATCTAGGCGGTGAGCGCGTAGTTGAAAACTATAATGTTATGGGAGTGTCTAAAGCGAGCTTAGATATGACCATGCGTTATCTGGCAAACGATCTTGGAAAAGAAGGAATCCGAGTGAATGCGATTTCTGCTGGACCTATTCGTACATTGTCAGCAAAAGGTGTCGGAGATTTCAACTCAATCTTGAAGACAATCGAAGAAAGAGCACCACTTCGTAAACCTGTTACACAAGAAGAGGTCGGAGATACGGCTTATTTCTTAATGAGCGATCTCTCACGTGGAATTACAGGAGAAATATTACACGTAGACTCAGGGTACAATATTTTAGGACTAACAGAATAAAGTAATTAGAGAGGCTGGGACAAACCCTTTAAAGTTTACTCAGATACGAACAACCTAATTTAGTAATGCGGAAATACGCGCTTCGGAAATATACTGCGCTTTTCGCGGGCAGCTGTTGAGCCTCCTCGTGCTTCGCACTGTGGGGTCTCACCTAGGCTTTTGCTCCCGCAGAAGTCTCCGTATATTTCCTACGCTAAATTAGATTGATATTCGTGTTTCTGAGTTTATAACTTGATTTGTCCCAGCCCCTTTTCATTGACGTTAAATTTGCTAGAAATTGAATCAATTACCCACCAAAACAGCTAAGTTCAGTGCCACTACCTAACTCCAGTGGTCGCTGATGAATATCTTTTCTAAACCACCCGGTACAAACGCACATGAATGTATCCGTTGCATATGATGGAGAAGAACTGACAAAGGAGTGATCCATACGTGCAACGCGTAAAACCACCATTATTATTCATAGAAGAAAAAAGTTCTCATTCAACAGAAGTTGAGGCGCAGTCGTTCTATTACTCAAAAAAATCAACTCAAAAAAATAACAAAACTGAAGAAGAACTTGATTCAACTGACAAACCACATCAGGAGGTAGTGAACCAACCGAATGAAAATAAATCCAGTAAGTCTTCGTTTGAATCATTCGATTTGGATGAGAAATTCAAGCATTTAAGTCGGTTATTATTAACAATCCCACAAATGAACTGTGAAATCATTACTGACGAAACAAGTTTTAAAGGAACAATCAAGGATATCAATGAAGATTCGGTAACATTAAAACCACAGCAAGCACCAGCTTTCAAAATATCCAGAAAGATTATCCAAGATATTCGTTTGGCAGGTTTATAGGAGATGCGCTGGCAAGGCCCTTGGCTGAGCCAGTTTTTTAATGCATCCAAAAATACAAGCATAAGAAAAGCTGCCTTGATTGAATTCAAGGCAGCTTTCTTTCACTCACTTAAAAACCGCAAGCATTTACTGCTGGTAGGCAAGTAACATGGCAGAAGCAATCTAAGTCAACTGTAATACAGATTCCAGTGGTTTGAAGATTAGCAGTCTTTTGACGGGTTGGATCTGTAAAGTTTTGTTGCGATTCTTGTGGATCTCTTAGGAGTTCCAGAACTGCACAGCAATCACTATCTACACTCTTGACGCGGAAGTAGTAGCTTGCAACAACCGTTCTGCTTGAGTTGTTATAAACTCCAAAGCCTTTGAATGGTTCACACCCACAATATAGGAGTACAGGAACCGTATCTAGATTATTAGGTGCAGAAGAATCACCTAGCAAATCTTGAATCGATTGCTCGCAGCCAATCTGACATTCATGATCAACTGTATCCCGTTGTGCCTCCACGATTTGACGAAGTATATCGCAAACACAATTTTCCGTTCTGTCTTTCTTATCACAGCGACAACTCATTTAATATCCCCTTTCTAGTCAATTGACCTTTCTACGCTACTACATTATGCGAATTACCAAGTGGAGTGTGGGCGGACGTTGTATTTATCGAAAATCAATTTAATCCTATTAGGTATGGAAAGGCATTTGACTATTCCCATTTGTCTATTGATGAATATAGTATTAATGTACATTTTCATAAAAGGGGTTGAACAACTTGTCAGAAGACAAAAAAGAAATTCACGTAAATGACCTAGTGATTAAAGCGAATCATGTATCCTTTGAGCCACCAGAAAGAAAAGAACCATTTTTTGGTTCCGAAAAGCCAGATCTATGGAAAGGAACAGAACAAAAAAAGAGGGAAGAGTTAGAAACAGAGCATGAGAATGAAGGGTACGATAAAGAAGAATTCGATGGAGAAAGAAGAAGACCGCCTTTTTTTTGGATTTAAAATTATCCATTAAAACACAGTGTATTTGGAGATTCAAAAACCCGAACGATTTATTTAGGTCTAATTCGTTCGGGTTTGATTTTTTTACAAACTCTTATCTCAGCATACTTTTTTTAAAAAAGTACAAGTTAAATGAATGTAACGTAAAAGTTGTACAAACGTCGTAAAGAGAAAGCATATTTTTCGGGATAAAGGGAATAGATTAGTAGATAGAGGAGGTCGGTTGAAATGGGTTATATAGCTCCTGTCAATATGGAACAAACAGCACAATATCAATTAAGAACAATACAAAATGTAGTTCAGCCAATTACGTGGGAACGTATTTATCGTGTAAAGTTACATGAACAATTAGCGAAACATCAAGAGTTGGATGAAGTTTACCGAAGAAAAGAGCAGTTGAAGAGACAGGCGGCACAAGATCAAGAGAATCGAGCAAAACATCAGGCAGTGGTTGTATCTGAACAGGCGAAAGTAGGGAAGAGGGAAACACCTCTACTATCCGAAATTACAGGTAAAGGAAAGTTTATTAGTGACTCTGTATAATAAAGGTTTCTCTTTTTATGAACCGGGTAATAGTACAACACAGAAAATAACATCCAGACAAATTATTGACTGGATGCTAAATATAGATTAAGGGAAAGGTCTACTCAGAAGTTAGGATAAAAAGGCCTTTCCCTTTCTCCCATTCTGCATAAACAACATCTTCTAATTGATAACCTTGTTGTTCTACTTCCATTGTAACACGATTTTCATCCCATTCAATTTCTTTCAAATTCTCTTGAATAATTTTCCCATCGCCAATGATGGTGATCGGTAAGAGGACTTCTTGTTCTGGGATGTTTAATGCTTGATGATTTGGTTGTTGGTATTTGTGTTTCTTTAATACATTAATGGTCCCACTTGGTTCAAAAATAGCGTACTCAACTTCTTTTAATGAAAAAACATTTTTGTTACGTAAAAGCTGAAGCATTTGGCTAAGGTCTAGCTTATTTCGCTTTAATTCATCATACTGGATGACACCTCGACGAATAAGAATTGAAGGCATTCCTTCTAGGATTTTCCTGCTTCTTCGAACTTTCAAGGTAAAAAAATCAATGAAATAAACGAGTGCTCCCCATAGAGCTACCGCAAATAGAATTTCTCGCACACCAACATTTTCGTCAAATACTGCATTTCCGACGAGTTCACCTAATACCAAAACAGAAATAAAATCGAAGACGGTGATTTGATTCATTTGTGTTTTACCAAGAATTTTTGTCAGTATGAATAGCGCGATAAATCCAACGATAGCTTCCAATGCAATGGATCCGAACTCCATTTTTGTTCCCTCCAAATCAATAAATCCTATCAATATTATGCGTTTGGAAGGTGTGAATCATACATAATTTTGCTGGGTTTTCACTCGATGGAAATACACTCGGTAACTGGACGATAAACAGACACGTTCAGTTGTTGATGATCCATATGCAAAAATTAACTACACAAAAGCGTTCTCACATAAAAAAGTCGAATCAACATAAAGTTGAACCGACTTTCTTGATTTAAATTGTTAGCGATGAATTTAAATTACTAAATAGATAAATCCTTAACCATTGTAATATGAGGAATACCAGCATCGAGAAATTCATCCGATATTGTTTGATATCCTAATTTTTTGTAAAATTCTTCTGCATATTTTTGAGCATTTAATTTAGCTTTAAAGTATCCATGCTTTTTGATCGTTTCTTCCATTTCTCCAATGATTTGATTTCCATAATGATTCCCACGTTCATCCTTGACGACACAAATTCGTTCAAGTTTACCGTATTCATCGACAAATCTCAAACGGCTTGCGAGTACAGGTCGTTGATCGATATAACCGACAAAATGGATGGCGTGATCATCATATTCATCCATCTCTTCTTCCATCGAAACACCTTGTTCGTCTACAAAGACTTCTTGGCGAATCTGAAAAGCGTCATTTTTTTCTCTTTCACTATTTACTTCCGTTATCTTCATCATTTTTCTCTATTCACCCAACTTATATGTCTCATAGACGGTCCAAGAACCATCATCGAGCTGATAAAGCAATTGGAAACGATCAATTGTATCTTTTAGATCAAACGAAGAAATCTTCAGCGTGCCATAAACATCAGAGTGTTCATCTTCGGATAGATCCTGACTGATGGTTATATGTGGGACAAAACTGAATGCTTGTTCGCCAGGAAAGCCTTCAGCATTCATCTGTTCATTCAGCTTACTTAATGTATCATTTGGTTCCACTTTCAAATAAACCGTGTGAGTAATAGGGCTGAAGGAACTAACCTTTTTGATTTCAATGTCAAATGGTTCCGTCTCTTTTGCAATCTTTGAAAGGTCTTCAGTTAATTTGTCAATCGTTTGTTGATCAGCAGTGAAACTTTCTTTTAACGTAATATGCGGAGGTATCTTGGAGTATTGCGGATCATACCTCATCCGATAAGAATTGGCAATGTCTTGAATTTTTTTTGATGGAAAAACAGCGATTCCATAAGTTAATTGACTCATTCAATCATCCCTCCTAAAAATTGTAATCGTCTCAATTTTTGTTTAACTTCTATTATAACAGAAATGAGACTGAAAAACTTTTCATGTGCAAATTAATTTCCAAAAATAGTCTGAATGGCCTGTGGTAAATCTTTCTGCCATTGTTTCCATGTGTGTTTACCTTCGTTTTCTTTGTAGTAATAATCAGTTACTTTGTTTCTTAAAAGCTCATGAAGCTTTCGGTTAGGTTCCAGAAAGTCATCTTTACTACCTTTTGTCGTGGGAACCTCGGTCTCATCTTTTCCAATCGTATGATAAATGGTCATATTTGCAATTTCTTCAGAAGCCTCAACAGCCTTTAAGACTTGTTCGTCAACGTACGGAGATTGCATGATAATTTTGCCGAATGCGTTAGGGTATTTCAATGCGGTCATCAAAGAGACAGTTCCACCAAGTGAATCTCCCATAAGTACACGACAAGATCCTACATTATATCCTGGAAGCTCTTCATCCAAGAGTGGTACGACTTCTGACCGTAAAAACTTAATGTATTCAGCGTTTTTCTCTCCGTCTGGGTGATATTTATCCCAACGATCATAGCGATCTTGATAATGGATACCTACAAAAATGGTATTCTCAATTTGTTCATCTGCATGTAATCGATCGCTTACAGTAGCGGCTCTTCCAAGTTGATAATAATCATCTCCATCTTGCATAATACATAGATGATATTTATACAGCGAGCTGAAATTTTCTGGTTGATAAATTTTAATAGTGATATTTTCGTTCAGGAAATCACTTTCGATTTCCCTGTCAATCAATGTTCCGGCTCTACCCACAAAACAAACCTCCATTTACTGAATATAAATTTATTTTAGCATACTCGAAAGAAATAGCCATGTAATTAGGTCTCCTTAAAATGAGTCTCAGCCTAAATATTGTTATACCCGAATTATGTTAAAATAGTCTTGGAAGTGCTGAAAATACAGAAGGTTAATCGTTTCTTTTATAGGGTTAACAGGGTATTAGAAATATAGAAAGAATATAATTTTTGAGATTGAAAGCGAGTCGAAATGTATGAAGTCAATCCAATTTAAGCCATTAGGCGATCAAGCGATTATTGTATCTTTCGGAAATGAACTCAGCAAGCAAACGAATCAACGAGTGCAAGACTTTCGTCATTTATTGCTTCGTCAAAGTTGGTCGTTTATCGTGGATGTAGTTGCCACATTTACCAATGTAACTGTTTTTTATGATCCATCCAAACGAACGTATCAAGAGGTGCGAAGTGAATTAAAGCGATTGTTGGAAGTTGAGGAAAATTACGATACGAAAAAAACCATTCATAACATTTATCTACCGGTGTTTTATAATGGAATGGATCTAAAACGGGTATCTGAAAAAACAGGTTTAAGTAAAGATGAAATCATTCAACTCCATACGAATCAAGCATTCCCTATTTACATGGTTGGTTTTTTACCTGGGTTTCCATATGTCGGTGGATTTTCTAAACAACTTTCAATTCCACGGTTGGATAAACCACGCAATCAAGTGCCGAAAGGAAGTGTCGGGATCATCAATTCACAATCCGGGATCTATCCTGTTTCATCGCCAGGTGGGTGGAATATTATCGGTACGACACCAGTGGAACTGATCCGTTTAGATAGAAAATATCCATTTTATTATCAAGCGGGTGACTATATCACTTTTTATCCAATAGATGAAGAAGCGTATGAATCCATTCGACAAAACAAATTATTTGAACCGAAAATTGAGGTGATTCAAGATGGCGATTGATTTTAATGCGGATCTTGGCGAAGGTTATGGTGCATTTTCTGTTGGGAATGATGAAGAATTATTGAGTATCATCAGCTCTTGCAATATTGCCTGTGGCTTTCATGCAGGGGATTATAAAACTATTCCGCAAACGATCGAAAAAGCGTTGGAAAAAGGAGTGCAGATGGGGGCTCATCCAAGTTTTTACGATTTGCACGGGTTTGGTAGAAGAAAGATTCCCCATACACCAGAAGACATCTATCAGTTGATGATCTATCAGCTAGGGGCATTACAGGGCTTTGTTCAGTTGCATGGTGGCCGCTTGAACCATGTAAAACCACACGGCGCCCTATATAATATGGGCTGCAAGGATTCGTCAATAGCAATGGCGATTGCTCAAGCGGTCAAAGACTTTGATGATCGTCTTGTGTTATTCGGCTTGGCCAATAGTGAGTTAATTCGAGCAGGCAAACAAGTGGGACTGGAAACGGCACAAGAAGCTTTCGCTGATCGTACCTATCAAAATGATGGAACACTTACACCGAGAAGTGAAAAGAATGCTGTTTTACATGATACGCACGATGTCATTGAACAAGCATTACGTATCGCAAAAGATGGAAAAGTAATTTCTGTCGATGGTGAGGTCATTGAACTCCATGCAGATACGCTTTGTTTTCATGGTGATACCCCAGAAGCTGTCGAGCATGCAAAGGCGTGCAAGGAAGCTTTTGAAAAAGAGGGAATCAACATTACGACCACTTTTGGAATGTGAGGCAGAAATCTATGTTGAAAGTGATTAATCCGGGAATTTTGACGACAATTCAAGATCAGGGAAGAAAAAACTATCGTTCATTCGGTGTGCCCATATCAGGTGTCATGGACCATTACGCCGCGAATTGTGCCAATTATTTATTAGGTAATTCAGAAAAGGAAGCAGTTATTGAAATTACCATGGGCGGCGTGACATTCGATGTCATGGAAGATACAGATATAAGTGTCACTGGTGGGGACCTAAATGGCTTGATCAATGAACAACCACTTCCAATGTGGAAAAAGCTGACGGTACACTCGGGCGATCAATTGACGTTTAAAGGTCCAAAATCAGGCATGCGCACGTATATAGCTCTGCCCGGTGGTATTGAATCGACGAGCTATTTAGGAAGCCAATCTACCTTTGAGAAAGCAGGTTTCGGGAAAGCCTTTCAAAAAGGTGATAACATTAAAGGGAGACAGGCAGCAGCGGCGTCTTCCAAATCCATTCAACCAATGGAGATCCCGACGTATACAAAGGAAGTCACGGTACGGGTTGTTCCAAGTCATTATGAGAGTAGCTTTAAAGACTCATCCATTCACCGCTTTTACCAAGAAGGTTTTACGATCAGGGCAGCTGATCGGATGGGGTGCCAATTACAGGGACATCGTTTAGAGCGAAAGGAAAATATAGATATTTTGTCAGAAGCGACAACGTATGGAACCATCCAAGTGCCGGCGGAAGGAAGTCCTATTATATTGCTTGCTGATGCGCAAACAACTGGAGGCTATCCAACAATCGGAACCGTATTATCGGAAGATTTATGGCGAATAGCACAATTGCCACCAGGAGGAAAACTATTTTTCGAACGATACCCATTACAAGAAGAGGATGTATAGAAAGGAGCTTCGTCATATGAAAGCCTTAATTCATGAAAAAATTGCAGGTGTTGAGGGAGTCAATTGGACGGATACAGAGAAGCCGGAACCGAAGACTGGTGAAGTTTTAATTAAGTTGCAGACGGCAGGTATGAACCGCAGGGACCTAGCTGTCATTACAAAACGTCACAAGGAAAATGACCCACCTTTAATCCCAGGTTCGGATGGTGCTGGGGTTGTTGAAGCGACAGGAAATGATGTGAAGCGATTTGATGTTGGCCAAGAAGTCATCATCAATCCAAGTTTAGGGTGGGAGCAAAACAGTGATGTTCCACCGGAAGGATTCAATATTGTTGGTTTTCCAGACGACGGGACCTTCGCTGAATACATCGTTTTGCCAGAGTCACAAGTGGAGAAAAAGCCGACCCAATTATCATGGGATGAAGCGGGTGTTTTAGGACTTGCTGCATTGACAGCCTATCGAGCTTTGTTTACAAGAGGGAACTTACAAAAGGATGAAACCGTAATGCTTCCTGGAATTGGAAGCGGTGTTCTCACGTTCGCCTTAAAATACGCGAAAGCAGCTGGTGCACGTGTGATTGTTACGTCACGGAGTGAAGAAAAGTTAGAAGAAGCAAAGAAGCTCGGCGCCGACCGTGGAATTTTAACCGGTTCTGACTGGAATGAAGAGTTGAAAGATGAGTCAGTTGATTTGTTGATCGAATCGATTGGTGCAGCAACCTTTGAAAAATCTCTCGGAATCATCAGACGCGGTGGAACGATTGTCACATTTGGTGCAACAACAGATGATGAAGTGACGATTGATATACGGAAGTTTTTCTATGGGCAATACAACTTGCTAGGCTCGACGATGGGAAGCAGAGAAGAGTTCCGTGAGATGCTTCAGTTTATCGAACAGCATGAGATTAAACCAGAAATCGATCGAATGTTTGAAGCGGAGAATTATGCGGATGCTTTTAATTATTTAGAGCAAAGTAAAAACTTTGGAAAGATTGGTTTTCGAATAAATCAATAAATGAACGACCGAAGTGCCAGCACGATTCGAGTAGCTATTAAACTCGTTTTGTGCTGGCTTTTTCTCTCTTATGATAAGATGTATATATCATTAACGTAGAAAATTAGTAGGTGAATGCAATGACTGACAGCGCATCGATTTTAGTTATAGAAGACGAAGACAAAATTGCCAGAGTGCTTGAACTGGAGCTATCATTTGAAGGTTATACAGTCGAGAAGGCTTCTTCGGGTTTTGAGGCGTTGGAAAAATATCGTTCAAACGAATGGGATGTCGTATTACTGGATATTATGCTTCCTGAGATGAGTGGAATCGAAATCCTCCGACGTATCCGAAAAGAAGACGAACAAGTAGCCGTAATATTGTTGACGGCAAAGGATTCCATTGAAGATAAAGTGACAGGGCTCGACTTGGGTGCCAATGATTATATCACCAAGCCATTTCAAATCGAGGAGCTCCTTGCTCGAATTCGAGCAGCATTGCGCTTGAAACAAAAGTCCAAGAATGAGATTGATGATCAATGGTTGATTTTCTCTGATTTAAAGCTGAACGAGGGTACGAGAGAAGTATATCGTGGTGACCGGTTGATCGATTTGACACCTCGTGAATTTGATTTACTTGTTTATTTCATGAAAAATCCTCGTCATGTTTTGAGTAGAGAGCAGATTTTGGACACCGTATGGGGATACGACTATTATGGTGAGACAAACGTCGTTGATGTTTATGTTAGGTATGTCCGAAAAAAAGTCGACGGGGATAGAGACGATAAATTAATTCATACCGTCCGAGGAGTCGGCTATGTTATGAAGGATGCTTATGAATCTAAAAAATAGAATCTTCTTATATACCGCTGTCTTGTTTATTGTGATTACGGTAATGCTTTCCATTACAATTTATTTTACTTTTTCTCATATTACTTATGATCGGGAAATTGACCAAATGGAAGATGAGGTCACGAATATTTTAACAGGATTAGCTCAAGCAGATGAAAATTTTCCAGTAAACGACTTGCTCGGAGTGTATGTACCGTCAAATGGTATGTTGCGCATTTTAGATGAACAAGGTAACCAATTTAGTGAAATCACCGCAGGCGATCATTTGGCATTACGTAATGTAACCGTCCCATTTAATCCTGTTCGAATAAGCGGAAGAACCAATGATTCGAACATAGAGATCGGTTACGTCCAAGTGCCGACGATTTGGCAAGATGGTGAAGTTGTTTATGTGCAGCTTTTTGAAGATTTAAGCGCTGTTCAAGATAATTTAAGGACACTTCGATTTGTGTTATTTTTGGTCGTTTTAGTTGCGATTATCCCAGTTGTCGTCTCGGGAAGAGTGCTCGCTGATTTTATCAGTCGTCCAATTCAATCACTCATCAGCACCATGCAAGATATTCAAACGAGTTCATCATTTAAGCATATCGAATATCAACAAAAGTCGGGCGATGAACTGTATACAATGACACGTACATTTAATGAAATGATTGATTTATTGAAAGACAACTATGAAAAACAAGAAGCATTCGTTTCCAACGCGTCCCACGAACTACGAACACCAATTACTGTCATTGAAAGTTATGCTAATTTAATTAAGCGGCGCGGATTGGAAAAACCCGAGTTGGTTATGGAATCAATTGAAGCTATTCATTCAGAAGCCGTTCGAATGAGAGACTTGACGGAGCAATTACTCATGTTGGCCCGAAGACAAAAGGACTGGCAATTACACATTGAATCATTTTCATTGGCAGAAGTTGTGCAAAAAGTATCACAAAACATCGAGAACTCTTATGGTAGAAAAGTAAATTTAACCGTAGATGAAGAGATGCCTCCGATTCACTCAGACCAACAAAAAATCAAACAATTACTATACATTTTTGTCGACAATGCTCGTAAGTACAGTGAAGAGTCGATTGAAATCAATGTAAAAAACCGGGCGACAAACTATGTCATCAACATTAAAGATTACGGAATCGGTATACCAGAAGAATCAATCGTTAAGGTGTTCGATCGCTTCTATCGTGTGGATGAGGCGCGGACACGTGATGAAGGAGGCAGTGGTCTCGGTCTTGCCCTGGCTAGTGATCTAGCTAAAGCCCTAGATATTCAAATCGATGTTCAAAGTAAGGTCGGAAAAGGAACAACGGTCACTCTAACGATTCCATCATTCGATTCTCATTAAATTTTAATCTCTATGTTTTATACTGTGGATAAATGGTCAACTCAAGGAGGTTAATGCCTTTTGAATAAAGAAAGAATCTTTTGGATGGCTGGAGGATCGATACTGACGATCACTCTTTTTCTGATCGCTCAGCAATTCTTTTTCGGTGAATCCTCTGCTGAAGAGCTCTCTGTTGAAGAAGTAAAGGAACAAATGGAAGAAAGGTTCCAAGCTCAAGTGCTATCGATTGAAGAAAAAGAGGATCAATTCGAAGTAAGGATCAAAGAAAGCAATGGAAAATACTTAGTTTTCGTTGATTCTGTAGAGGGGCAAGTACTCGAGATTCAAACACTGTCTAACGAAGTATCAAAAAATTCATCAACATCTGAAGAAAGTTACACGATAGAAGAAGGCGCAGATCCACCGACAGAACAAAATGATGAAAATACTCAAGAGAACGAAAACAAGCAAGAAACTGATGAAAATCAGCTGACTTTAACTGAAGCCGAAACAAAGGTAAAGCAATCATACAAAGGTGAGATCACTTCATCCGAATTTATTGATGAAGAGTCTCCGTACATTAAAGTAACGATTGAAAATGACCAAGAAACGATTCAAATTCATGTGGATGCAGAATCAGGTCGACTAAGCGAGCAAAAACGAGTGAGTAAAGAGCAGCCAACAGAAGAAGAGAAGATGCAACAAACATTGATCACAAAGAAAGAAGCAGGCCAAATTGCTTTGGATAAAATATCCGGAAAACTAGAAGATATTGAACTGAAAGAAGTTGACGGAACGGCATATTACCATGTTGAAGTAGAAAAAGAAGTAGACGATGAAGATGAAGATTATGTCATTCGAATCAATGCCATCACAGGGAAAGTCATTTCCGTTTCTAAAGATGATTAATCAAAGCATGCGACAGAACGAAAACGAACGAGGAACTATTTATCCTTCGTTCGTTTTTTTATGGATTTTTACCCTTTTCTAATCAATTTCTCATAATCCTATCCGTTGTTTCTCATATTGAACGTTTACAGTAAGAGTATACCAAGAAATCAAAGGAGGAAGTTGAATGAAGAAGAAAATATTATTAGGCACAGTGGCAGTGATTGTAACTGCAGGAGGAGCTTTTGGGGTATCTGCAATGAGTGATCAAGCACTTGATAAAAGTTATGGGAAAGATGGAATTGAAACAGAGGTGGACACCGATATGGAAATAGACACGAATAAATTAGTCGGTGCCCAAGAATTAGAAGATATCGTACTTAACGAAGTCCAAGGAACGATTGAAGAAATTGAACTGGAAGATGAAAATGGCAAGCTCATTTTTAAGGTTGAAGTAGAAAACAAAAAAGATAGAGATTCGGAAGTTTATGTAGATGCATATACAGGAGAAGTCATCGAAGTTGAATATGACGATCGTGACGACCACGAAGAAGCAGAAGATGACGACGATCAAGAAGTAGACAATGATGATAACAATACTGCTGAAGATAAGAAAAATTCAACTCAAGATAAAAAAGTGAAATCAGCTGAACAAACATCAAAAAGTGATTTAATTAGCCGTGAAGAAGCCATAAAAATTGCAAAAGAAACTCATAACGGAACCGTTCAGGAGACTGAACTAGACGAAGATGATGGGCAATATATCTTTGAGGTTGAGTTTGAAGATGATGACCAAGAAGTAGAAGTCGAAATTGATGCTAAGACAGGGGAAGTATTAAATGTTGAATAAGACGATTAAGTAGTGTGAAAAAGTCAGGCAATTGCCTGGCTTTTTTATTTTTATTAATTTTTTCCCCCATTTTTCGATATACATACGATTCTATGAACAGATACTCAATCAGATTGATTGGTTTTTCATAATCTATTATTGAAGGAGGGATTTTATGAGTAATTGGATTCAAGATGCCGGACATGGTGGAAGTGACTCTGGAGCATATCATGATGGTATAGCTGAAAAGGATTGGACACTTGAAGCAGCTCTATATGTCAATCGCCGGTTAAATGAATTAGGTGTAACAAGTGATGTTACGCGAAAATCAGATCAAACATTGACAAGGGAAGAAAGAATTGCAACTGTTTCCGAATATGATAAGGCAATTTCTCACCACTTTAATGCAGGTGGGGGCTCAGGAACGGAATTGATTCACAGTATTTATGCGAATGGAGAATTTGAAAAAAGTCTTCAAAGAAAGTTTGAAAAAGCCGGGTATCCATTCAGACGGATCTTCACAAAAACGTATCCAGGTAACAATGAACAAGACTATTATTATATGAATCGAGAAACCGGGAGTACACGAACAACAATTGTAGAATATGGCTTCTTAGATGGTCCGAACCTGCATAGATTAAAAGACAAGAATTATCGCGAAGGACTTTATGAATGCGTCATCCAAGCTATCTGTGCTGAAGAAGGCGTTCCTTATAGACAAGCATCCCAGGAACCGACAGAAGAGGGCCCAACATTTTATCGTGTTGTCACAGGTTCCTTTCATAAAAGGGAGAATGCTGAGAAAAGAATCGAACAGCTCAAGAAGGCAGGGTACGAAGCGTTCATCGATATCCTTCGCAAGTAAAGGGGGAATAACATTGGCTATGTTGGATTTTATTATGGAAGAAGCTTATATTTTGATTCCCGTATTGATCATCATCGGTCGGATTTTAAAAATATCAACGAATCTACCAACACGCTTTATCCCAATCACATTGCTTGGTCTGAGTTTCCTGTTAACCGGTGTGATGCTAGGTCTCTCGTTTGAATCAACCATCCAATCGATCTTGATTGCTGGTGCTGCTGTGTTTAGTCATCAGCTGTTTAAACAAATGAGAAATCGATAATAGGCGGCTGGCTCCCTTCATGGGTTGCCAGCCATTTTTTTACGTTTTTTTGAGATGCTCATTTAAATCCTTTTCGACTTTTGAAAAGTAACTCCGCAAAACAAACCAAAATACTGTGTAAATAAATACAAAACCAACTAAACCCATCACGATTGGAATGATTCCAACAGGTACCCAACCAAGAAGGAGTGCAAGAGGAAGCCAAACGGTCACGGACAAGAAAAAATGAATGATTGTCTGTTTTAATGGGCTCCATTTTTCATTGTCAAAAATCAACGACGCTGAGCCAAAGTAAATCCCCATAATTAAAGAACCGAACATTCCTTTCCATATGTCCAAAATAGTTGATTCAGTTTCTGTAATTAAGAGTACTGTAATGAAAATAAACGTGATTAACGCTGCGAACGCCATGCCGCCAAGACTTCTTTTGAATGCTTCAGCCATCATTTCGAACCACCTCCTAGTATAAGCTTTTCTTTTACATTCATGACGTATTTCCGTGAAACATACTCCTTGTTACCCGAACGGAAAAAGACACAAAGGTTTCCGTTAAAACTTAACTCGAATGAATCTATTTGTTGCAGGTTTCCAATGACTGACTTTGAGAAGCGGGTAAAGTGATAAGTCTCCAACAATTCTTCCACCTCATAAAGCTTCATGTTAATCTCTATGGATCTTTTGTTCACGGCAGCAAATACTTTTCGGTCCTGTGCATAAATGAAGTCAATTTCGTTTGGATGTAGTAGGATTGATTTGTCATTTTCCGTACCAATCAATTTACCGGTTGTTTGTTCTTTTAATTTTTCAACTAAGAGTTCCAATTCTTTAGACCACTCCTTCGCATGAATCGTGATGGTCGTTTCATGATGGTTTTCATCCAGATCAATTTTTACTTTCAACAATGTTCCTCCTCCCGGTAATTAAAGTATAGTCGATTGAATATTTATGTAGTTGATCACTTGCATAACCCGTTGTAATGATGCGATAAGTTACCTTAATATGTTCATGACATGCTGCTCGACAATCATTATTTCGATAACCGTTGATTAAAGTCCTCTTCTGAGACAAGGTCATATCGCTTAATAGCGATCATATGTACCCTGCTCGTGTGTTTGCCTAATTAGGCTGATATGTTCCCATGAGAAAAATATAAAGGCATGAATTTCAAAAATAGGAACCTGCTGAACAGAAATATGAGACCCATTCAAACATATATGAGCCAAATCTAAAAAATCACCACCGGAAATTTCTCAACCGGTGATGATTGCATTAGACTTTTTCATATCCATAAGTGATTAGATCTTCTTCAAATGTCTCGTTCACGACATAAAAGGTATCTTCATGTTTCACGACGATTTGTTCCTCTGTACAAAACTGTCTTGCTTGCGCTAAGTCCTGAAAAGGTGCGGCTTCAATATCGAGGTCATTAATTTGGATGTAAGGCATTGTTTATCACTCCTCATAAACAACAAATACCCTTCCCAGTGAAAAGTATTCCTCACTGTTGACCATATTGAAAAGGGCATCCTTTTTTACGCAGCCGCTCAGCTACGTTAAAAACCGTGTAATCATTCGGATCTAAATCTTCATTCACTTCCTCCCAAAATAATGGAGTGGCTACCGTTGCATTTCCTTGTCCACGAGGGGAGTAAGGAGCGATGATTGTTTTTCCTTCAGCATGTTGTAAGAAATCAATATAAACGCGTTCGCCTCTATTTTTTTTCATTCGTTCAATCGTAAATAAGTCGGGATATTTTTGTACAAGTACTTTAGCTACTGTTTCCATGAACTCTCTCGTTTCGTCATACGTCCATGCTCCGTCCGTTGGAATATGGATTTGTAATCCTTTTCGTCCAGAAGTCTTAGCGATGGAGACCAACTCTTTATAATCGCATAATTCTTTGATCAGTTGGGCGGCTTTTACGGCAACTGGGAACTTGCTTTGATTTGGTGGGTCGATGTCAAATACCATTTCCCTCGGATTTTTTTCATCTAACCGATTGAAAGGGACATGAAACTCCAATGCCGCATGATTGCCTAACCAGATCAGACTCTTTAAATCATTGCAGACAAGATGTTCATTTCCTTGGAAATATCCAGGCGCGTATTCTGGGACATGTTTTTGGTAAAACGACTCTTCATAAATTCCGTCTGGAAAGCGAATGACCGTTAATTTTTTATTGTACAAATGGGGGAGCATCAATGGTGCAACTTTTCGTAAATGGATCAATAAATCCACTTTCCTTGCTTTGGAAAACAGTTGTTTATCCAAATTTGAGTAGTCAATGTCTTCCGGAAGTTGGGCGAGTTGTTCTTGAACGCGGTCCCACGTACACTCTTTTGGAACTAAATCAAATCGAAACTGATTAAATAACGGTTCGCGAATTTCTCCATTGCGTGCATTCAAACAGTTTACTTCAATGCAAACGCCTTCAGGGATTTGCCAAGTGGATTGGTTCAGTTTTTGTCCATTTTCTCGGATGAATTGATTCAACGTCTGTCGGTCGTCGTCTGGAAAACCGTTTTTTACCTTACCGAGTGGAACAAGTTCTTGCTTGTCATAAACGCTAAGGTCGTAATAATCGTTCGCTTGATTCCATCCCGTAACGATGCCTTGAACCTGCCGCCAGTTTTTGATTTTTAACCATTGTTTTGAGCGTGTATTTTCTTGATAGGTTGAATCAACTTTCTTGGCTAAAATGCCTTCAGCTTGATGCAAAAATACATCTTCTTCGATGCTGGCCAAATCTTTGTATTGGGCTACCAGATTTAACCTTTTGGTCGGGTTCTTTTTGAATAGCTTCTCTAGCTGATTGCGCCTGTCTTGGTACGTTTTTTTCTTTAATGATTTTCCGGTATGTTTCAGTAAATCAAACACATAAAGCTTGGCAGGCCGTTCCGCCGCTTTTTTTGCTATGGCCTCCGTTGATTTCATTCGACCTCGCGTTTGCAACTCAGAAAAATTGGTACGCAAATTCGTGACGGGAATCACTAATTCGCAATCGAGCAATAAAGGAAGGGCATTTTCGAAGGCGTCTTGGTTTTCTTCACAGGCTTTGATGATTTCAGGAAATTGATCATTTAATTCTTTTCCATTTCTGGACCATAAGGTAACTCTACTTGCTTTCCATTCCAAACCACAGCGAAAACCGTCGTATTTCACTTCATAGCGCCACTGGTCGCCAATTGGCGCATCCTCGCTGTATGTGGTTAGCATTGGTTTCCACATGACCATCACCATCCTTATGTACACAAGCCTCGTAGTTATTGATACCACAGAAATGAACTCTTTACACCATTATCCAATGAATAAATTCGTATGAATTCGGGAATATAAAGAGGACCAATACTTTGATTTCGACTAGGAGGGAAGCCCCTTATGCATACGATGTGGAAAGGATCCATTAGCTTTGGCCTTGTGAATATACCCGTAAAGTTGCATTCTGCGACAGAAAATAAAGATATCAAATTACGCCAACTTCATAAAGAATGTAAGACTCCGATCCGTTATAAAAAAACATGCCCAGAATGTGGACGCGATGATGTTGAAAACGATGAAATTGTTAAAGGGTTTGAATATGCCAAAGGGAAGTACGTCATTTTGACCGATGAAGAATTAGAAGAGTTAAAAGAGGAAAATGATGATAAATCGGTTGAGATTTTGGACTTTGTTCAATTGGAAGAAATTGACCCGATTTATTTTGATCGAAGCTATTATCTTTCTCCGAACTCAGGAGGAGCAAAAGCGTATTCGTTATTAAGAAAAGCTTTGGAAGACACAGGGAAAATAGGAGTGGCTAAAATCACGATTCGTTCAAAAGAACACCTTGCTGTCGTTCGTGTTTACGAAAATACATTAATCATGGAAACGATTCATTATCCGGATGAAGTGAGAAATGTCGGAGAAGTACCGAATGTACCTGAGCAAGAGGATGTCGGTAAAAAAGAACTCGATACGGCAAAATTGCTTATCGACCAACTAACAGCGGAATTCGATCCAACACAATATAAAGATGAGTACCGTGAAAATTTAGAGGACTTAATCGAACAGAAAAAAGACGGGGAAGAAGTCACCATTCCAAAAGAACCGAAAAAGCAGGATAATGTCACTGATCTGATGGATGCTTTAGAAAAATCCTTGCAAAAAAACAAGAAAAAATCGACCGGAATAAAGAAAAAGTCGACACAAAAGAAATCGACGGCAAAGAAATCATCCGAAAAAAGCACATCCAAGAAAAAATCCTCCGAGAAAAAAGAGAAGAAGACGGGTTAGTTAAATATAATGAAGAAAATGTCCGTGAGTGGTCACTCACGGGCATTTTTCTTTGTGGGAAGGCTTGAAAAGGGGCGCATATATTTTCGATTTGGGCTCATAAAATACGATGAAGGGAGCATAAACAAGAGACAAGGTAGCATAAGTCGCGATCGGGGGAGCATATCTCAGGTATTCGGCTCATATATCCGAAATTAGGGCGCATATACAAATGGAATGAAAAAGTATCGACTGTTTCTTCATTGAAAAGTTAGCAGGGTACATATATTTTAGCTTTGAGCTCATAAAATTCGATGAAGGGAGCACAAACAATAAAGAAGGTAGCATAAGTTGCGATCGGGGGAGCATATCTCAGGTATTCGGCTCATATATCCGAAATTAGGTCGCATATACAAATGGAATAAGAAAAAGTACCGGTAAATGAACATAAGTAGTTCCGATACTGTGGAGAAAATGCGAAAAAACATTCTGATTATCACACTAAAAATTACTATAATTAACATCAAAATAACAGTATAAATATCAACCAAAAACGCTTGAACATTTTAATGTCCAAGCGTTTGCTCTTTTATACTGTCTTGTATTACTAATTCACACTTTAATTTAAGTACATCATTTCACATTTTATTCCACAAACGCGCCCTGTTGGTGAAATCCCATTATTCCTTTTCGCTATTTTCAAACGAACGATTTTTATAAAAATTGACGATAACCACGACAAACGAAATTATTGTCATTAAACCAAATGAATTTATAAAGGCATCTAAAAAATCCTTATTCTCAATAGTCATTCTTACAACAAATAATCCAAGAGAACTAATAAATAATACTATAATTATTTTACTTAAGGAAACATTGAACAAACTCAATGCCAGCAGAACTATTACTAAAATTATGCCGATTATATTTATTACACTCATCCTGTTCCCCTTTCTCAACAAAATGGCCCGTTTGTTGAAATATCAGTTAATCATAGCTCTTGCACTAAATTACCAGTTAGTTTAAGTACAATTTATCATAATTTCTATTTTTAATATTAACATAAAATTTCCATTTACCTTTAAAACAATTCGTTCACTTAGGTTGCCAGCTATCTTTTGAACACTAAAACTGCCTTTTGTTCATTCTAAGTTTACACACCAAATAACACTCCAATTAGAACCCTAATTAGCATACTAAAGATTCAATTGACAACAGCTATTGTCAGTTAGCTATTTAGTATGCTATTTTCAATGCGATTTCATATGATAATTTAACATAAGCATTGATATAACAGCATTTTAAAGAGACCGAATCGCTATGCGATTTGGTCTCCCATATGGTATGTTATTTAAACTTTTCTCCACCGAAACGGAACTACTTATAAATGAACACCGGTACTTTTCTTATGCATTATTCTCCTTCATTCAATAACTTTTCTCTTAAGTCATCGAGCATAATGTTGGCTGCAATGACGCCACCAGCCGTATTCCAGATTGTATCACTGACTTCGTAGGCTTTTCCTTCTTGAACTGCTTCAAGGTTTTGCCATAATGGATCTTCTGTCCACTCACTTTGGACTTGCTGACCATCTTCAGCTTTTTGGTAGGTGAAGTAAAAGATGACGTCACCATCCATTTCATTGATTCGTTCTTTTGTAACACCTTTTGCTGCAAATTCATCTTTCTTTTGGGATTCTGGACGATCTAATCCAATCTCCTCCAAGATAATTCCTGAGAATGAATCTTTATAATAAATACGCACATCTTGTGGCATGAAGCGTACCATTGATACTTTTGTATCTAGTTTACCTGCGTCTTCCAAATCTGCAGAAAGTTCTTCAACCTTGCTTTGGTAATCATCAAGTACTTGTTGGCCTTCGTCTTGCATCCCGACAGCTTCGGCAATCAATTCAAAGTTTACTTTCCAATCGCCTCGCAATGTTTCTTCCATGACCGTTGGTGCAATAGCGTTAAGGGCTTCATAATGTTCTTCTTGACGCATTTTGTTTGCTAAGATCAAGTCAGGCTCAAGAGCAGCAATTGCTTCTAAATTAATGTCGCTTTCCGTACCGACGACCTCAACACCTTGCATATCGTCGCTAATATGTTCATACCAAGGATCGCCAACCCACGATTGGACGGCGCCAGTTGGTGTGATGCCTAAAGAGAGTAAAGCTTCTGTTCCGTGATTTGTCAATACGACAATTTTTTCCGGATCTTCTTCAATGGTTGCTGTGCCCATCGCATGCTCTACCTCATAAGTATTGCTTGATTCGCTTTCAGTCTGGTTGTCACCGTTCTCATTGCTACCACTTTCTTCTGACGAATCATCTCCGCCACAAGCAGCTAAGAATAATACGAGTAAACCAGTAATTAAATAAAATATGCTTTTTTTCATTTTCTGTTCCTCCATTCACCTTGGTGAGAATGATTATCATTTACAATAACTATCGTAATCATTTATAATAAGAGTGTCAACAAAATTATTAAATTTTATTTATCTTTTATGTAAAAGCTAATTTATAAGCGCTTTCTGTTTTGACACACTAGACACGTTCATCTAGACTGGTGAGAGCTATGTGCTATTTTGCCCGTACCTACGGAGTTTCAGTGTAGAAAGGTAACATCATTATGATAGAAAAAAATAAAGGGAAATGGATTGGGCTAGGAATTGGTTCAATTCTCGTAATGTTTTTTATGTGGGGAAGTGTCATCTGGGGGTTGACAAAGATTGATACACAAATGGTCATTGATTCATTTCTTCATTTCGATGGATCGAATGAGCATATTATCATTCAGGACACCCGGATTCCTAGGTCACTCATCGCTGCAGCAGTTGGAGCGAGTTTAGCGATCGCCGGAGCGATTATGCAAGGTATTACGAATAACCCATTAGCTTCACCGAGTATCTTTGGTGTGAATGCTGGTGCTAGTTTCTTCGTCGTTCTTGGAATTACCGCTTTTGGCATGACATCTCTCATGTCCTTTACATGGTTGGCCTTTTTAGGAGCAGCATTAGCGGTGATCATTGTTTATTCATTGGGCACCTTAGGAAAAGATGGCTTGACACCAATAAAAATGACATTAGCTGGTGCAGCCATTGCAGCTTTATTTTCATCTTTGACACAAGGAATGCTTACATTAAATGAGCAATCATTAGATCAGGCATTATTTTGGCTTGCAGGCTCTGTGCAAGGAAGGGATTTAGACATATTAGTCGCGGTTTTTCCATATATACTTATTGGCTTGGTCGCATCCTTACTGATTGGAAAACAAATCAACGTCCTTGCTATGGGAGAAGATTTGGCCAAAGGATTAGGACAAAAAACGTGGTTAATAAAAGTGTTGGCCGCATTGACAATTGTTCTATTGGCAGGTGGAGCTGTCGCGGTTGCTGGGCCGATTGGTTTCATTGGCATCATCATTCCGCATGTCGCCAGATGGATGGTAGGCATTGATTATCGGTGGGTTATTCCTTACAGTGGCATGTTAGGAGCAGTATTATTATTGATAGCCGATATTGGAGCGAGATACATCATTATGCCAGCAGAAGTTCCAGTAGGTGTCATGACTGCATTCATTGGAGTTCCCTTCTTTATTTACATTGCAAGAAGGGGGATTAACGAATGAAGAGATATGTGCCTTTTCGAATTGGAAATATTTCATTTTTAATGAATTATCGATCCATAGCTTATGTGATCGGTTTAGTTTTATTAACTATCATTTTAATTATCTTAAGCTTAGGCATTGGACAATTAAAAGTGTCACCATTAGAAGTAGTCAGAGCGGTTTTCGACTCCAGTTCAGACATGAATAACTTAGTCGTACAATCTTTTCGAATGCCTCGTGTATTAATGGCCCTGTTTGCAGGTGCTGGATTAGCCGTATCAGGCGCGATTCTGCAAGGCATGATTCGTAACCCATTGGCATCTCCGGATATTATCGGAATCACAGGCGGGGCTGCATTCGCGACCGTCGGATTTTTAGCCTTTTTCAGTGATCGGAGCAATACATTAACGGTCAGTATTCAGTGGTTACCACTTGCTTCATTTATAGGAGCGATTGTCACAGGCTTTCTTGTTTATTTTCTTGCTTGGAAAAAAGGTGGAATCAAACCCATACGGTTAGTACTCATAGGTATAGGAGTTTCAGCTGCTGTACAAGCATTTACAACCATGATTATGATTTTAGGACCTATATTTACGGCTTCACGAGCAAATATATGGATTACTGGAAGTGTAAATGGTGCAAATTGGAGTGAAGTTTGGACAATTATTCCGTGGTTCTTTCTTTTGATGGCCATTTTGTTTGTTTATGTAAGAAGATTAAATGTTCAGGAGCTAGGTGAGGATCTTGCAGCGAATGCAGGTAGCCTCATTCAACGTGACCGATTCATGTTGATTACCCTTAGTACTTCCTTAGCTGGAATCGCAGTCGCATTTGCGGGAGGAATCGGATTTGTTGGCTTGATGGCTCCGCATATGGCTAGACGATTAGTTGGTTCATCTTTTGGATCGCTTATACCAGTCTCAGCTTTGGTCGGTGGATGTATTGTCATTGCGGCTGACTTAATTGCACGCACGGCATTCGCACCGCTTGAGGTCCCAGTAGGTGTGCTCACTTCAGCGATCGGTGCACCGTATTTCATTTATTTGCTATACAAAAGTAGAAATCAATAAAGGTTCAGAATGATCGACCTGAAAGGAGTGTTTGGAATGGATGCCATTCGTACGAATGCATTGACGCTAGGTTATGGAGAAGAAGACATCATTGAAGAGCTTGATTTAGTGATTCCAAAAGGAAAAATCACTGTATTCATCGGAGGGAATGGTTCTGGGAAATCGACATTGCTTCGTTCACTGGCACGCTTGCTAAAACCGAAAGATGGATCTGTCGTATTAGATGGAGCTGATATTGCGCGGACGCCAACGAAAAAAATTGCCCAGAAGCTTTCGATATTACCTCAATCACCTGTAGCTCCGGAAGGTTTGACTGTTCTTGAACTTGTTAAACAGGGAAGGTATCCGTATCAGAGTTGGTTAAATCAATGGTCTGAGAAAGATGAAAAAGCGGTTCAGCGGGCAATGGAAGTAACCGGAGTAAAAGATTTATCCGAAAGAAAAGTAGATTCACTTTCCGGTGGACAACGTCAACGGGCTTGGATTGCGATGAATTTAGCGCAAGATACAGATATTATTTTACTCGATGAACCAACGACTTACTTAGATTTGACCCATCAAATTGATATTTTGGATTTGTTGAGTGATTTGAATGAGGAAGAAAATCGGACAATCGTGATGGTGTTGCATGATATCAATCTTGCTTGTCGTTACGCTGATCATATCGTAGCAATCAGCAATAAAAATATTTATCAACAAGGTGACCCAGACACTATCGTAACACCAGAATTAGTGGCGAATGTTTTTGGTCTTCGTTGCCAAATTATGAATGACCCGCATAGTGGAACACCAATGTGTATTCCATTCAGTAGGGGAAGACGTAAAAAGGATGCTGACCATGAAAGAAAAATGGATGCCTGAAAATCGAGAGCAATTCCAAAATCAATTTCGAATTCTTTTTGATTTGGATGAAACAGATACATCCGTTTCATTCCAACAATTACGTGACGCAGAATTTTTATCAACCTACTTGCCGAATTTGAAGGAACAGTTTCAAACAAATCAGCTATTGGCACTGGGCTCTCAATTTATTAAACGACTTGGATTTATCTTAACTGTTCCAGCATTTTTCTTATTAGCCACTTCCAAAAAGAAATTAAACATACAAATGGATGATTTATATTTAGTATCGAGAATAAAAGAAGGATTATGGTTGCCCCATTTATATCAGAAAAATTGGAATGCAACTTCTGTTGAGGATCAATCCGACCGTGAACTTTATCTCCAACAAGTCATTCAAGAAATCGCAAAAATCATTACAGCTGTCCATCGTGTAGCAAAAGTGCCAAGGCCTTTATTATGGGAAAATGTCGCGGTCTATATTTACTGGTTATATGAGACACGGTTAAAGGATCAAGACCTTACATTACTCCAACAAAAAGAAGCATGGAATGATTTTGCTTACTTGTTACAGCTTGATCCGCAGTGTTTTGACGAACGGTTTAATCCATTACACCGTTTTTATACAAATAAAATCGATGTAAAAGGAAATGATCAACCGATCCGTATCAGACGAACGTGTTGTTTCAACTATGAAACAAAGGCTGGAAAAAAGTATTGCCAAGGCTGTCCAAAGACAGACGTCAATAAGGCTGCATGTATGGTAACGAAAAGACAGGTTTTGCCTATAGAAGCAATCAAACAATGAGATAGAGCCATTCACGCCACAGTAAATAAGCTGTGGTTTTTTTTGTGTCATTTTAATCATTGACATACTATGTTTGAGAATGATTATCATTTAAGCTATAATGAGGTATAGATTGAGTTGTTAAAAATGTCTGAGGTTTGTTAAATCATGAAAAGGTTAATTCGTAAAGGATGATCAATATGGAAATGACGCTTACAAGAATAGAAAAAGAACAGCTACAACAAACATTTCGAATTTTATTTCAAAACAACTTAACTGACCAACCTGTTGTAGTTCAATCATTATTAGATGAAGGCTATCTATATGATTATCTAAAGCAGACGGGTGAAATCTTGCAAACAGACCAGTTATTGGTTGTAGGATCACAACTAATAAAACGTTTAACAAACATACTATTCGTTCCTGCTCTATATACCGTAGCTGTTTTCAATAAAAAAATAGACTTTAGTGCCGACAATCGATATATCATTTCAGCGATGAAAAAACAAAAATGGATGCCTTACTTATATAGCGAGACAGATAAAGTAACAGAAGTAATTAATCGTGCAGACCGCAATGCATATTTGGAAAAAAGTATCCGTGAGATTTCCTATTATGTTCAGGCAATCAACAAAGTCGCAAAAGTGCCAACTCCTTTGTTATGGGAGAATGTGGCTGTTTATATTTATAAATTATATGAATCGAAGTTACAAAGTGAAGTATTGAACTTGTATGAACAAAAGGAAGCATGGAATGACTTTGCTTATCTCCTCCAATTGAAGGGGGAATTCTTCCAAACGAGCTTCAACCCATTACAACGCTTTTATACGAATAAAATTGAAGTAGAAGGTAAAGATGAACCGGTCCGTGTACGCCGGACATGCTGCTTTAATTATGAAACAAATAGCGGTAAGTATTGTAAAGGTTGTCCGAAATCGGATGTTAATAAAGAAGCATGCATGCGAACGAAACGTCACGTCATGGCTGTAGAGATGGTCCAGTAACCAACTTCGTTTAATCCTCCTATCTGACGGGAAAAGAATTTATAGATAGGAGGTATTTTTTATGGCTTTAAAATGTGTATTCTTAAACACATCACTTAAGAAAAGTGGTGAAAAATCTAATACAGAAGCCTTATTTGATGAGGCGAAAAAAGTTTATGAAAAAGAAGGCGTTGAAGTAGAAGTATTGCGGATGGCCGATTACAATATTCCTGTTGGAATTTCAGATGATTTAGGTGAGGGTGATGAATGGCCTGGAATCCTCCAAAAAATCCTTAATGCAGATATTTTTATCCTTGGATCACCAGTATGGTTAGGTGAGAAAAGTAGCTTGGCCAAAAAGGCTCTAGAGCGACTGAACGGAAGCAGTGGACAAACGAATGACAAAGGCCAAGAGATTTTCTACAACCGTGTTGCAGGTTCAGTGGTTACAGGTAATGAGGACGGCGCCAAGCATGCTTCACACGACATCATTTATGGTTTGAGCCATTTAGGATTTACCATTCCACCAAACGCCGACGCCTATTGGGTAGGTGAAGCAGGTCCGGGTCCATCTTATATGGAAGCTGGCACAGATAGCGACTTCACCCAAAACGCCATTACAACGCTAGCTTATAACACTACTCATTTCGCACGAATGTTGAATGCGAAACCAATCCCTGCAGAGGGAAATGTTACAAAATAAACGTAAGTATAAAAGCCCTGGACGAAGGAGTGATTCTTCGTTCAGGGCTTTTTCTTGGCGTCGGCATTGCAAAACACTCGAGCCGCTCGACAAAGCGATGCAGCCGCTCGACAAAGCGATGCAACCGCTCGACAAAGCGATGCAACCGCTCGACAAAGCGATGCAGCCGCTCGACCAGGCATTGCAACCGCTCGACAAAGCGATGCAGCCGCTCGACAAAGTGATGCAACCGCTCGACAAAGCGATGCAACCGCTCGACCACCAGTTAATCAAAAGTGATTAAAGATGGACTATTCAAGTAAAAATTGCTTCATTTCCTTAACAATCTCTTTCGGTCGTTCATCTGTGATCAGATGTCCAGTCTGATCATATACCTTCAAGGTTGCATTCGGTAAATCTGTTGCCAGTCGTTTTCCTGTTCGAAGGGGGGTGATTTTATCATTCTTCCCCCAAAGCAACAATGTAGGTTGATGAATTAAACGAAGTTGTTCGGGAGATAGATCGCCCTCCCGCTGCCTGATGAGACGTACTAATGAGCGATAAAAATCTTTCTTTAAAAAAGGTTTTTCGTATACATCAATCATTTCTTGATTAATCAGCGAGTGATCATATAAAACATTTTGTAATGTTTTTTCAGCACCTATTCGTTTAAAATAACGCATTAAAAATGATGGGAAAAAAGGAAGATAAGAAGCTGTCACATATTTTTGTGCAGGTCTCATTAAGTAACCAGAACTATTTAATAATACGAGCTTATTTACACGATCAGGAAAGTTTTTCGCAGTGTACAAAGCAACTTGGCCACCCATGGAATGTCCTGCAATAAAAACTTTATCCAATTGAAAGTAATCCATTAAATCATTGACGAACTGTGAATAGCTCTCAAATGAATAATTAAAAGAAGTAGATTTCTCACTGCTCCCGAACCCTGGTAAATCGAATGCCACTATTGAAAAATCTTCAGCCAATAATGGAATTATTCGATTAAACGTGTATGTAGAGGCAAGAAAGCCGTGTATTAAGAATAACGGTGGCCGATCGTTTATTGCATGCTCACAATAGATCTTTGTATGATTGATTTCAATTGTTTCTTTTGTCAGTTGAACATCTGCCATTTTTACACCCCAATCCCATACAAACGAGGTTCCCCAAACGGATTAAAAATATGCATTTAAAAACCGCTCAAGCATGATGAATCACTTGAACGGCATCTTATTAATCAACTACAACTTCGACTTCAAAATCTGCATTTACAAAAAGTCCGATGATTTCCATTTCATAACCCAAATCTTTAAACATTTGTACGTTTGATTTAATTTTTTCTTTTTTTCTAGAGTCTTCAAGTGAATAACCTGCACAATCATGGTGGCCAACGATAGCGAGAACTTTAGAACCATGATTATGATAGGAAATGTCCACTTTATCCCTAATTCTTTTTCTATCTTCGTCGGTTCCATAAAGGAGTGTTTTGTTCGGACCTGCTTCTGTAATCATATCGACATAGGTAGCATTGTATTTTTCTTTCATCCATTTAATGACCGGCTCTTGTACACGGCCATCCATACAATTAATTGCTGTTACGAATTGGTTTGACATCATAACCCCTCCCAAAGACTCTCTTTACCTATAGTTTATTCGAAGGGAGTGCGAATTGAAAGTAATATCTAAAAAATGAATCAATTTACTCCTTAGCATTCATTTCCTTGATTAAGGATATAGCCCTTCTTAAGTAAATAATAACTAAGGTCGATATACCAATTAAAAATAAAAGCGCTAAAACAATCCAAAATTCAGTTAAGTATTGAGGTGCTGCTACGGCAATTGCTGCCAATAGTAGTCCGCCAATTAACAGAAAAGTAAGTATTCTGGCGATCATAATAAAACCTCCAAAAAAAGATTGACAAGTTCAGTATAAAACATTATATTAGTAATTGTCGACAAAAACTTTATCTCAAATGACTCCGTAGCTCAGTGGGAGAGCGCCACCTTGACAGGGTGGAAGTCGTTGGTTCAAGTCCAATCGGAGTCATACCTACCTAACCTTAGAGCCATAAGGGATTGAGAGTTTTAATCCTAACTAGAATGGTTATAAATAATGCTTAGTTGTTGTCCAATTGTTGACCAATTCTAAAATTAGAATGTGTGTTCGTATATAATGGCAACAAAAAACACCGTCTAAGCGGTGCTAAATTAGGGGTTAGATCTCACTTATTGTGAGGTCTTTTTTTATATATAATCTTCATCTAACATATCAGCTATTTTTTGGTCAGCTTCTTCTAGGTAGTGGCCATATATATTAAGCGTAGTAGTTATATTGGAATGGCCAAGGCGTTTAGATATAGAATGAATGTTTGCTCCACGATTAATTAAATCTGTTGAAGCTGTATGGCGTAGATCGTGGAAGCGAATTTTCTTAAATCCTGTACGCTTTAGAAATCTATTCCACCATTTATTAACATAATCAAGATTGAGTGGTTTTCCTAAGTCAGTGGAGAACACAAACTCGTATTTACCACCTTCCCACAATTCCTTAGCTTCCATTCTTTCAGTTTTCTTTATATAAATATGCTTCTTCAATTCTTCCATTAGTTTTCTAGGTGGTGCTACCTTCCTATTAGATCCCTTAGTTTTTGGCTCTTTAAGGAAATAACCTTTATCCTTGGTATAGCTCAACGAACGTTTAATATGAATGGTATTCGTTGAGAAGTCTATATCAGACCATTGAAGCCCCAATAATTCACCTTTTCTCATACCTGTTTTTAAAGCTAATTTAACAATTAAAGCCATCTGCTTATTGTTATCCTCATTCAATAATAGGAAGAGTTCCTTTAATTCCTTAGAATTATAAACGTCACCTTCTTTATGCTGTACTTTAGGAACTTCCACTTTTTTCATTGGATTAGTTGGTAATAAATCATCTTTCTCTATCATTTTAAAAATGCTGTTCAAAAGGTTATATTTCTTTTTAATGGTGGCAGACTTTAGACCTTCATTCTCTAATTCCTTCAAAAAGTCATTTATATATATGTGTGTTATATCCTTTAATTTATAATCCTCAAACTTTGGTAAAATGTAATTCTTTAGATCGTAGTTATAATTTTCCATTGTAGATGGTGAAACTGCTTTTTCTTTTTCAATCTTCCACAGATGGACATATTCACCAAAGGTTGTTTTAGTAGGAGTTATATGTTTTCCAGCGTCCACTTCTACAATAAACTTGGCGAGTAACTTTTCAGCTTCAGTTTTATTCTTGGCTTGTACAGTTCTAGTTTTCCTTATTCTCTTCCCTTTGGAGTCATAACCAACATGATAACTTAATAACCAAGACTCTTTTCCTCTTTTTTGGATACTACCAGCCATTTCATTACCCCTTTCGTATATATGTTAAAAACGTTACCCCAATTCCCCCAATTTCCCTAAATGCTTTTATATCAAGGGTTGCGACTGGAGGGGGCTGTTCCCCCGCTTATTCCCACTTCCCTCACTTGTCGCCCCACTTCCTCAATTGATTAATCCAAGTACAACCGAATGGCTTCTAATACCTTAGGAAGTTTCTCTTTATCAATTGGTTTGTTTTTGAAAGTCAAATTAATGTTGTCATTATTATCAATCGCTAAGTGTATAAGATAGTAGAGATCTAAGAGGTCGCTATTTTCAAAGTGCTTTGTTTCTTCACCTATCTTGTATTGACTAGGAACATTGATGGTTTTTTTCAATGTATTAGGTTGAGGGAAGCCTTCAGGATTAATAGACGGGTCAGTGTCATGGTCAGAAGATTCGTTCAACAACATTGCTATTTCCGCTCTTTTATCTACTTCACTTTGAACTAGATCGGTTTTCATTAAAAGACTAATATAAGTTGTGTCTAATGCTGAAGCTAACTTTTTTAATACATCTTTATTAGGTCTTTTATTGTGTCCATTTTCAAGTTGAGAAAGATAAGAGCTTGAAATGCCAGCCCTTCTTGCTGTTTCCCTTAGTGACATTTTACCTTCCCTCAGATCTTTTAGATATTGTCCTAATGACACTATTTTCACCTCCTTTGTTTTGTTGTAAGTACCTAAAATATATACCATAGTGTTTGCTGTTGTCAAACAATTTTTAGCGAAAATGATAAATATGTTTGACAATAACGGACAGTAATATTACAATAAATACAAATCATCTAATAGGAGGTGAATTTAGTTGGTTAGATTAACTTTAAAAAACAAAAAAGAAGTACTTTTATTAATTGCTAAGGAGGGGGAAAGCCTTAGAGGGTTTTCAAAAAAGATTGGCGTATCATGTGCTTATGTTTCTCAAATAATCAATGGTAAACGCAACCCGTCACCAATAATTGCAAACAAGATATCAAAAGGATTGAACGTAAATATTGAAGATATTTTTTTAATCCAAACGTCCGTTGATAACGGACAAAAAGAGGAAGTGATCTAATTGGAATACGAACAAGTAGAAGCGATTCAGCATTTAAGCTATACAAAAATTGCCAAGAGTGAGCATTTTAAGTTAGGAGGATATCAATGGAAATTAAGCGTTCTACATTAACAGTTGGCGAGGTGGCCGAGTACCTAGGATTAAGTAAAGACATGATCTATAAGATGACGAGAGAAAAAGCAATTCCTCATATCCGTATTGGTAGGCGTTTGGTCTTTAAATTGGACAGCATAGAAAAATGGTTGAGTGAAAAGGAAGAAAGAATTTATGAGTAATCTAGAATCAGCTTTAGCGTATGCAAGACTTAGAACGTGGAGTGTTTTCCCTCTCGTACCAAAGAGCAAAAATCCTCTCACAGCTAACGGATTTAAAGACGCTACAAGAGATGAAGAACAGATAAAAGAATGGTGGACGAGGTGGCCTAACGCTAATATAGGCATTCCAACAGGGTTTGAAAATGGTTTTTTTGCCTTAGACGTTGACGTAAAGAACAATGGCCAAGATACGCTATTCAATTTAATCACAGAAAACGGAGTTCTACCACATACGATTCAAGCGAAAACAGGTGGCGGAGGTTCGCACTTCCTTTTTAAGTACGAAGAAGGAATAAAGAACAGAATAGAATTTCAGAAAGGTTTGGACATAAAGGGGCAGGATGGATATTTGGTCGTTTCGCCTTCAATCCACGACAAAACAGGCAACCGCTATGAATGGATTAACCACCCACTAGAAACGCACATTGCAGAAGCTCCAAGATGGCTTATAGAGATGATTAAAGAGCCAAACAGAGTTGAACACCAAGCCAAACCTAAAAGCCATTGGAATAGCATAATACAAGGCGTTGGAGAAGGTGCAAGAAATGAATCAGCTACCTCATTAAGCGGTCTACTGGTCAGAAGGTTTTTCGATAACTTGGAATTAGCTTGGGAATTATTAATGGCTTGGAATGACCGAAACAATCCGCCAATCGAAGAAGAAGAGTTATTGAGAACATTCAGATCTGTACTAAACAGAGAAATACAACGCAGGAAAGGAGCGTAAAACGTGGCACTACCTAAAGAATTATTAAATGATATTCAAGAAGCTGAAAAAGTACAAAAAAATAAGACTCACGAACACGAATGGAGTCAGCCGATACCTTTCGAGAGTGTGAGTCTACCACAATTTCCTGTTGAAATATTCCCTACTTGGCTTAGGGAGTATATAGAAAGTGTTAGCAAGGCAACGCAAACGCCTAATGATTTAGGTTCATTGTCCGCCCTTTCTATACTATCTATTATCTCAACAAATCGCTTTAAAATCAAGGTTAAACATAGCTGGAGTGAATCTCTAAATCTCTATGTAATGGCAACCATGGAAAGCGGAGGGGGTAAATCTAGGACTCTTAAAAACTATCGCAAACCATTGGACGACTATGAAGCAGAAGAACAAGAAGCGTTAAAAATTGAACTAGCTAACCAAGAGGAAAGATTAAAAGCCTTATATAAGCGTAGGGATCACCTAAGCGGTGAGTATGCCAAAAAAGCTGAAGAAACATCTATGAAGGAAATACAAGCACTCACAGCAGAGATAATCGAACTTGAAAAGGACAAAATAGAATCTCCTAGGTTTTTCACTTCAGATATAACAGCCGAAAAACTTGGTATGTTACTGAAGGAACAAGCGGAGAAAATGGCTATTATGACCGCTGAAGGTGGCGGAGTCATCAAGAATATAGCTGGAAAGTATTCAAGTAATGGCACAAGTGATATTGAACTATATTTAAGTGCTTATGATGGCGAAAAAATCAATATAGACCGAGTAGGCAGGGAGTCTATTCAGTTAAATGAGCCATATCTCAATATGTGTTTATTTGTGCAAGAGAATATCATTCAATCATTAAATCGTGACTTTATGGAGCAGGGTTTTGTTCAAAGGTTCATTTTCAGTCTACCACCTTCAAATGTTGGTTATAGAAACCTAAGTGATGAAACCGAGTATATAACTGAAGAAGTAAGAACGAGCTATTTTAAGGCCATTAAACGCTTATTAAATCTATTTGGAGAACTAACAACATTAGAGTTCACAGAAGAAGCAAACGAGTTGAAGAAACAGATCATTGACGAAAACGAAGCAAGATTAAGAGAAGATGGTGAACTAAGGGAAAGTGACCCCCTCAAGAATTGGGGAAGTCGACTCAATCAAAAGGTATTTAAAATCGCTGGATTGCTACATGTAAGCGACTATGCACTAAGTGATAGTTTCACCCCTATGGTGAGTAAAGAAACCCTAGAACGTGCTAGAAACTTAATACCGTACATGATAGCACACGCCAAGGCTACGTTTGGGGTTATGCGAAGTAATTCCAAGTTAGAAGATAATCAGTATATTTTAAAACGTATCATAGACCAGCTAAAAGAAGAAATTCCAAGACGTGATCTATATCAATTAGTGAAACACCGCTTTGATACTGAAAAACTTGGCGAGGTGCTAGATGAATTGGAAGATCGCCACTATATCGAGCAGGCTAAAAAGGGTAGGAAACAAGTCATTTACGTTAATCCTCATGTGCTAGAAAAGGGGGTGAATATCTAATATGGAACAGACAAACAAAAACAAAAGGAGAGATATTATGGATTATAAAAAAGCTTATCAAGAATTGTCACAAGTAGTTATGGAATCAGATAATTTAGGTTTAATGAGTAAATTGAGAAATATTAATAGTCAGATTGTAGAGGAAGAACAACCACCTAAGAAAGCCGATTATATGAAACGTGAGGAACGTAAACAAGCAATTATGAACGAGAAAGACGCTACCAAGCGACAAAAACTAATTCAAGAAAATATGGAACTATTTAAGGGGGAAAAATAATGAATTATGAAAGACATACTCATATTAATGGAGCAAATGAGTTTTTGCAGAAAATCCATGAGCCATTGGAAGAACTCAACAAAGACATTGAAAAACTAGAAGGAAAGAAAGCAGAACTTCAAGGAAAGATAGTTAATCCTAACAGCCATAAGCTTGAAGATATTGAAAAGAATAAGGGGGTGACCAATGACCTCAACACCATTCAACAGGCTTTAGATAGTGCAATACAAAAAAGAGATAACTTGGTTAATGAGAGTAAGGAAATTTTTGAAGAAGCTAAAGAGCTATTAAGAAGCCATAAGGCTAACCTCACCAAGAAACATTATAAAACAAATAAAAAGATTATTGAAAAGTTGTATGAGATCCGTAACTTATATCACAAGATGGAACAAGACGAAAAAGAAGAACTTCAAAAGGTTAATGCTTTCATTAATGATATTGGCGTATATGTTGAACGTGAACTAACAGGAGAAGAGCGAGCAAGAATGGGAAATACAACGTTAAAAAGAGAGTTACAAGGAATAGTTAACGATCCATGGAGTAAGGGTTACCATAGTTTAATCTTTACCACTATACCAGAGTATTTGTATGGAGTAGAAGGCTTATTGAAACCTAGTTCAAATGTGAAAGCAAGTCCAATGAAAGTAGTTCCACACAATAAAGAGCATTACATGGTATGTCAACACTAAATTGGACAAATTTTTTAAGGTGTTATGATATACTTCTCGAATCTATTGTACGCCGCCT
>NZ_JAHLZF010000018.1 GCF_018967645.1 Allobacillus halotolerans
GTTTGTTTCTTTCCCAATCAATAAGAAAGAAACCGAATTGACTTCAGGCTATTTTGTTTAGTTTTCAAGGTTCGAAATGTTCTTTGTGTTTCTTCGCTTCAAAACAGCGACTTTATAAATGTAACACGCATTCAAGTTTGCGTCAATACTTTTTTTGAATTTGTGTTAGCAACTTATTTAGCTGTTTTTGCGACGCTTATAAATATAGCATGGAGTATTTATGGAAGTCAATAGATTTTCTCTTCTTTTTTTCACTTTCTTAGATCACCCCCATTAACTACCGGTTCTCCAGTCGTTAAATGATTTCTCATTCTTTCATTCTCGCAACTATTTAATGCAAATGTCTACTCGATGCAACTTCCCTTTCAACTATCGGTCTCCTGATCCTTCTCTCACTTGCTCAATATATGCCGCTTCTTCTTCCTCACTCATAACGCCATAAGCTTCACCGACGGTTCCATTCTGCATTCGCCATATTGTATTATGGTCTTCATCGGCTTGTGAAAAATCTCCATTAGACCAGCGAGTCAGTATATCACGATAGATATCTTCATTATTGATTGATATTTCATCCAACCCATTCAATAGCCAATCAATTCTTTCTTGTGTGATTAAATAGAAGCCCCATTTTTTATTGGCCTTTACTTTTTGGTGCGACATCCCATGAATATACTCTCTGTAATACGCTTCGTTCAATTCGCTTTGCTCGCGTTTTTGACCGAAAGGGTTTTTACCTTCTTTTTGATATTCTTCAATCTCTTCTTCTGTTACATCTTCTTTTGCTTGTTCTCTTGCTTGCTCAATTTCTTCATCCACTTCTGGTTCGGTCTCGTTACTTTCCCCTAAAAAATTTGGATTCATCCAATAGTATGTACCAGCAACGACTATTGCAACAATCAAAATTGGTAAAATCCATTTCCATATTCCCTTCAATATGATCCTCCTCAATGTGTCCTTGGTGATTGTGTAGGATGTTTTTTCATAATTGGTAGATACTTTCATTCTAGACAAAGCCAATTCAAAACGAAACCATTTTTTAGAATTCTTTCCTATAGGTAGGGTCTTTTTATCTTTTCGACAATCTATTGAATGTTCATTCTTCCATTAACAAGTTATGAGACAAATATGCTATACTTCTTGTGGAAAGAAGGAGGTTCACCATGGGGTTAAAATACAGTAGTAAAATTAATAAAATCCGGACAGTAGCTTTAGGGCTAATCTTTGCCGGAATGATCATTATGTATATTGGACTTTATTTCAGAAATATTGAATGGTTGTTAGTCACGTTGATGATTCTTGGCCTAATAGCCATTGGGTTGAGTACGGTTATTTACTTATGGATTGGCATGTTATCGACAAAAGCCATTCCGATTGAATGTCCGGAATGTGGAAAACCAACTAAGATGCTCGGACGAGTCGATGCTTGTATGCATTGCAAGCAGCCTCTCACATTCGACCGCAACCTTGAAGGTAAAGAATTTGATGAAAAGTATAATTCCAAAAAGTATTGGAAAGAACAACAAGACAAATAACAACTTCATTCATATTTATTATGTGCATATGTAAAAAAGGGCTAATTAGTTAGCCCTTTTTTTGTGTCTTTCGTTATTACTCTAATGCTTTGCCAGTTGCTGGCAATCTTCGCAAGTGCCGTAAACTTCCATCCGGTGGTTCGTTACATCAAATCCTGTCACTTGTTCAGCAAGTTGTTCCACTTCGTTTAATGAAGGGTAATGGAAGTCGACAATCTTCCCACACTCATCACAAATGATGTGGTAATGATCGGATGTGTTGCAATCAAATCGACTGGAAGAATCTCCGTATGTTAATTCTCGAACAAGTCCGATATCTAAAAAAACGCGAAGGTTATTATAGACGGTCGCAACGCTCATGTTCGGAAACTTGTCTTCCAATGCTTTATAAATTTCATCTGCAGTTGGGTGCTTCATGGATTGCATCAAGTATTCCAACACTGCATGACGCTGTGGTGTAATACGTACACCTGATTTCTTTAAGGTTGTTAATGCTTCTTGTAATCTTTGCTCAGGCACCGTCATGCACCTCGCTTTCCTAAATAATAATATTCTTACATTAGAATGCTTATAATCTAGTTTACTAAGCGACTCCCATGATTGTCAATTAAATTGTATTCTTTCTAAATAAGCTAAGCAGTTCATTGCTTAAAAAGAGAGGATTGGATTACTTGAGATGATCCATTCTGTATCTAAGATTCCGTTAAATATCTGTATGCAAAGGTAGTTCCTCGCCACCTAAATGATAATTCACATATCTAGCTGCGACAAACAAGAAATCAGAAAGGCGATTTAAATAGGATTGTACCAATGGATTGGTCAAGTCATCACCCATGGAAATCGTGACACGTTCCGCACGGCGAGCAATCGTCCGAGCTACGTGCAGGCTCGCTGCTGCTGGATGGCCAGATGGCAGGATGAAATTTTTCAATTCATCTAGATCTTGATCCCATCGATCGATTGTTTCTTCCAAATGATCGATATGCTCTTGTTTCAACTTCCACATGACCTCTTTATCACTAGGTGTTGCAAGTTCTGCGCCGACATGGAATAAAATAGTCTGCACTTTATGAAGTGCATCAATGACTTCCTGCTTCCCTTCCCACGTTTCATTCACCAATTGACTAAGTGCCATGCCAACCATTGAGTTTGTTTCATCACAGGTTCCGTAGGCTTCAACCCGGACATCATTTTTAGGAACTCTTTTCCCATAAATCAAGGAAGTTTTTCCTTTGTCACCTGAACGTGTATATATACGCATATTAATACCCCTTTCGAACATCAATTTGATTGAGCGGAAAAGCTTCCTTTTTTAAGTAAGCATCCAAGTTTTGTTTAAAAATCTCAAAACCCCGCGGTTGATAATGTCTAGAGATTCCAGATAAGTGCGGTGTAATAGTGGTATTTTCTAAACTCCACAATGGACTACTTTCATCTAGAGGCTCTTCTTCCATTACATCCAAAATCGCATGTCTTATTCTGTCTTCTTTTAAGGCATCGATTAACTCTTGTTCATTGACAGTTGTTCCGCGACCCATATTTAGAAAAACTGCATCATTTTTCATCGCGTTGAACTGTGTACCAGTAAAAACTTTCTCTGTCTCTTCTGTTGCCGGCAAAACATTAATTACATAATCAGCATTCCCTAATTGTGCATTCAGTTCATCCATTGTGTACGTTTCATCAAAGTTTTCTTTCGCACGCCCACTTTTTGAAATACCAATCGTTTTCATGCGAAAAGCTTTCACCAAACGTGCGACCTCCTGACCAATTGCACCCGTTCCAGCAATCAGCATCGTTTTCCCAGAAATCTCAACCATTTTTACCGCGCGTGACCATTCATGAGCTTTTTCTTGTTCATAAAGCTCCTTCGCTTGTCGTTCAACTTGGAGTAACATCGCAATTGCATATTCACCCATTGGCCCCGCAGAGATTCCTCGTGCATTTGTCACATCGATACCCTTCTCAGCAATCTTCTTTAACGGCATGTCATCAAGCCCTGCTGAGACAACCATCATCCACTTCAGCTTCTTTGCTTTCTCAATATGTTCTTCAGTCAAGTCCACACCATAAGTGACAACCACTTCTGCTTCATGCAATTCCGTTTCCGCTTCCTCAATCGATTCTTTCCATAAAAACTCGACTTGAGGGAATGTTTTTTCCATATCTTCCTTGATTGCTGCTTTCGTTTTGAATGTCGTTAGTACTTTCATATTGTTTTTACTCCTTTAAGTAGCATGTCTTATTGCAAATTGTTTTCGATGTATTGTAGTGCTTCTTCTACGTGATCCTTCACTTTAACTTTTCGGAATTCCTTCACTAGATTCCCTTCTTTATCAATGATGAAAGTAGAACGTTCAATTCCTTCATATTCTTTTCCGAAATTCTTTTTCAACTTCCAGACGTCATAGGTTTCAGCGACTTGATGGTCTTCATCTGCGAGTAGTAAAAACGGCAACTCATGTTTTTCAATGAATTTGTTGTGTCTATCAACTGAATCCGGGCTTACACCTAGAATAACTGCATCCAACTCGCTAAATTTCTCATATTGATCTCTGAAATCACAGGCTTGAGTCGTACAGCCTGGTGTCATATCTTTTGGATAAAAATATAAAACGACGTATTTCCCGCGATAATCCGCTAAGCTGACGGAATCACCGTTACTTGCTGGTAGTGTGAAATCAGGCGCTGTTTGTCCTACTTCTACTGTCATATAAAACATCCCCTTTATGATTGTTTGTACTATAAGATTACCGAAGTTTTCTGACAGTGACAAATATTTATATCGTTTACCGCAGCTTCATCGTCCGTTCGACAAACCTCCAGTGAACCTGGGAAATTTCCCGGGAAATAAGTTGCATCATGGCGACTAACCGAGGAGCTTGTACAAAAATGCTGCAGGGAGTAAATAACCGATCATCGCTTCAAATAAAGCGATTGGCTTACCGATGCCGATTGGTGTTACATCACCATAACCGACAGTCATTAATGTAACACCACTAAAATAAACCGAGTGAAAAAACCGCTCGAAGGACGTACCAGCTTGGAGCGGCTGATCGATGAGCAATGAAAACCCTGCTTCGGAAAGCAAGAAATAGAGCAGCGCAAAACCGAGCATCAAGATGAAGTAGATGGCTATAAACGAAGTGAACAGCTCTTTTGAAAAAGCACCCCGCACATCTTGATAATTTTTTATAAACACAAATAAGCTACTAATGATAATCAGTATGACGAGTATAGCAAATAAACGATCCATGTAATCACCAGTTTCTTCGTTAGTGCTTTATTATATGAAGTTTCTCTTCAAAAGATGTTCGCGAATCGTTATGCTAGAATGGTTAACGAGAATCTTTTAGGAGGTATGTTGTTATGAACCGATCTACATCTGAAAAACTTTATCAAGAAGCAAATGATTTAATCCTCGGCGGTGTCAACTCGCCATCACGTGCATATAAAGGGGTTGGAGGTGGAACTCCTGTTTTTATGGAAAAAGCGAAAGGCAGCCATTTTTGGGATGTCGATGGGAATGAGTATATCGATTATTTAGGTGCTTATGGTCCAATCATTACAGGACATGCACATCCACATATTGCTGAGGCGATTTCTACAGCCGCTTATAATGGTGTACTATATGGAACGCCGACAAAATTAGAGAATCAGTTTGCGAGAATGTTAAAAGATGCAATTCCAACGTTGGAAAAAGTACGTTTTGTAAATTCCGGTACGGAAGCAGTGATGACCACCATCCGTATCGCTCGTGCGTATACGAATCGAACGAAAATCATTAAATTTGCTGGTTGTTACCATGGTCACTCTGACTTAGTGTTGGTTGCTGCAGGTTCTGGACCCGCTACTTTAGGAACTCCTGATTCTGCTGGTGTACCTCAAAGTATCGCACAAGAAGTAATCACAGTTCCTTTTAATGACGTGGAAGCTTTCCGTGATGCATTAGATCGTTACGGCGATGAAGTGGCCGGTGTCCTAGTAGAACCGATTGTCGGTAATTTTGGCATTGTCGAACCCGCAGTTGGTTTCTTGGAAAAAGTGAAAGAGCTGACACATCAGAATGGTAGTTTGTTAATTTTTGATGAAGTCATTACCGCTTTTCGCTTTCATTATGGCAGTGCACAAGAATTAACCGGTGTGAATGCTGATATGATTGCGATGGGTAAAATCATCGGTGGAGGCCTTCCGATCGGTGCTTATGGTGGACGAGCGGATATCATGGAACAAGTTGCGCCGCTCGGACCTGCTTACCAAGCTGGAACAATGGCTGGAAACCCAGCATCGATGGCCGCAGGAATTGCTTGTCTTGAAGTTTTAAATGATCCAGCCCACTATGAGCGGTTAGACGAGATGGGTGCAAAATTGGAGAAAGGAATTTTAGCAAGCGCAAGCAAGCATGGTCTTCCGGTAAAAATTAACCGATTAAAAGGAGCATTTACCGTTTTCTTTACCGATGAAGAAATTACAAATTATGATCAAGCGGAAAATACCGATGGCGAAATGTTTTCTCGATTTTTCAAATTGATGTTGGATCGAGGAATCAACCTTGCGCCGTCAAAATTTGAAGCTTGGTTCTTAACGATTGCTCATACCGACGAAGATATCGAAAAAACATTAGACGCAGTTGATGATAGCTTTGCAGAAATGGCGAAATCCTAGTTTTATGTACTTTTATATGAAGCTCGACTAATCCGTAGTAATAATTGCTGATCATCTGCAATCGCAAGTAGGAGAACTCCAAGTCGAATTGATCACACTGAAGCGATGCTGATTAACACTGAAGGTTTGCGTATTAACACTGAAGGTTTGTGAATTAACACTGAAGCCACGCCGTTTAACACTGAAGCTTCGTGAATTAACACTGAAGCGACGCCGTTTAACCCTGAAACTTTACGAATTAACACTGAAGCGACGCCATTTAACCCTGAAGCAGAAGAAATTAACACTGTAGCGCAACGTCTCAGCCAAGAAAAATAGAAGAGTTTCAATCCGAGTGTTCGTGCAAAATACAAACATAAAAAAGTTTCCCCAAAAAAGCAAAAATAGTCTTGTTTTTTTCATTTAATGTGTTAATATATAGATAATTCAGAATTATTGGATTACCCCTTATTAAAGGAACGATGTTATGAAAACTCCCTTCCTTTCTGGTATTGCCAGATTGAAGTGTTCGCAATTTGTGCGGACGCTTCTTTTTTTGTTGCATATCAGATTGTTATAGGTAGTAGATTGTTATAAGATAAAAAGAGATACGACATTCGTTATAAACGAGAAAAAATTCTCGTCGTCGATATTTGAAAAGAAGTGGAGGTTGATTTAATGAAATTAGGTGCACGTGCATTCAAGACAGGTGTCGCAATTATGATCACGATGTATATCGCCACCTTGATTGGTTTTGAGGCTGGATTCTTTGCTGGAACAATTGCGGCCGCAACGTCACTACAGCCCTCCATCTATCGTTCCTTTCAAACGATGGCAGAGCAGATTCAAGCGAACATTCTAGGTTCAGCTATTGCAATCACGCTCGTCTTGACAGCTGGAAACGCTCCCTTCTTAATTGGTGCAGGTATTGTGCTCGTTATAGGTATATGTACGTTTTTCAAAATGAAGGAAGATACTACCTTTATCGCTATTATCGCTGTTCTCGCATTGATGATGGACTCTTCTAATGTCGTTTATTTAGAGTTTGCCGGAATGCGGTTCACGACTATTTTAATTGGTATTTTTTCTGCGTTCTTGGTGAATTTGGCTTTCTTGCCGCCGAAATATGAAATCCAATTGTTTAACCAAATCAGTGAGTTAACCTCCGATCTTTTGCAGTGGATTCGTGTGACGACAAGGCATCTAGCCGATCAGCCTGCTCTCAAAAAAGAAATTGAAATGCTAAACACGGAACTTTGGCAATTGGAGAACACGTATTTGTTATTCTCGGAAGAACGGACATATTCAAGAACAAAGGGAATCGAACGGGCAAGAAAGTTAGTCATTTTCCGTTCGCTTATTTCACTATCCCGAAAGTCTTATGATTTATTGACGACACTACACCGACTGGATTACGATATCGAGCATATTTCCAAAGATATCAGTAGGCGAATTTTAAAAGAAGTCGATAAAGTCATGCATACACATGAGAAGTTGATGCTGATGTATCAAGGCCGGATCCGCTCAAAGGATACCGACCCGCTCCATAGTGTTTCAACTCCTGATGTTAAGGGGTTGATTGTTGAATTGATCAATTATTATGATGAAGGTGACGAAGAAGCGCGGTTAAAATTAATCCCGCTTGCGTCGATGTTATATGATTATCATGAAGAAATGATGCATTGTAAAATGTTGATGAAAAGTTATTTGAAGAAAGCATCTGACCATGATTTCGACTAAACAAAAAAGAAAAGTAACACCATTAACGCTAGGTTCACAAGGTATGAATATTCGATTTGTCGTTCCGCTGACGTTGTTGCATCTGCAAATTTATGAACACCGGTGATCAATAGCAACTGCCATAAAAACGTGAAGTAATACAGTAATGCATAAAAACTAACACGGTGATTGAGCAATTCTGTAAATGAATCATTTTCAAAAGCAATGATGAGAGCAATGAACGATATGGTGAACCAAGCAAATATAATTGGTAACATTTTTTTCCAAGCTGGATGTTGTAAAAACGTCTGGCTTTTCTTTGTTTGAAAGAGAAAAATCAAGCACATGAGACCACTAATGAAAAGAAAACCGATCATAACCAATAACTGAGAAGTAACCATTCCCATCGAATCACCTATTTGATAATGGAGATCAACATCCAACTGATTAAAAATAATAGCACTTATGACTAAAGTGATAACGACGATTACTTGATAGATGGACCATTTATTCATTGTTGCTCTCCTTCTTGCCTTTTAACATTTGTTTCAGTACGGAAATGTCATTCTGAAATGATTTTATTTTGTTCTCATCATTTTTTTCGGCATAACGTATTTTTTCATAACGTTCGATTACTTGCTGCCGCTCTTTACCAAAGATTTGTTGCCGGTCAAGCCACTCGTCGATTGTTTCATCAGGGTAACGACCGAGCTTTTGGTTTGCAGCCCATTTCTCTAGTTGATAATAAATTTTTCGGATGGCATGTTTCGGTGCCTGTTGACGATTGCTCTTCCACAAGTGTTGCTCGGTCGTACGATTCTTTTGTACCGTAACCGTCTTTTCCTTCTGTGAGGCTTCTTCTGGTGTCAACTTTTTTCGATGCCTTAAAATTAAAAATAGAAGGATTAAGATCACTAGCCCACCGATTCCATATAAAAACCATTCAATATACGTACCAATCATCGTTGTCTCTGATTCCGGTTGTTGGGGACCTGTAACGATTTCAGTTTCATTTTCGATGGAAATAGGTTCCGGCGGCTCGATATCAATGTACTCTGTCAGCTTCATGATTGGTGAAACAATCCAAGCAAGAGCCATCAGCACGCCGTAAAAGACATATTCAAACAAAAAACGTAGATACGGATAAAGAAACGTTAGCAAATAGGTACCAACAAACAATACGAATCCAATACCTAAAAACCAAACCACTTTCTTTTTGCCGACACTGTTTGCGCCATCCGGGTCGCTAAGATAATAAAGCAAAAATCGTCCAAGCAAAAACGTAAACAAAAAGACAGCCGCCATCAATAAGTAGTCGTTCGCAAATGGGTAGCCATTCCCTATACTGAATAGATATGCGACTACGCTTAGCACCAACGTACTGACGAGAATGGTTTCTTCATGGTCTTGATCCGGTTTCATTAAATGAGATTCAATCCGAACGAATAAAACAACGGCCATGAATAACACCAGCAAAAAATGATAACCGAACAAAAATGCCAAGCCACCCGCCAAAATCGGGCCGAAAGCAATCAACGGTCTCCCTGACTTCAAAAAAACAAGCGTACTAACTGCATAAGCTACGATCGCTAGACAGAAAAGAGAAATCAATGACACCCCAAGATCATTTTGCATATGGAAAAAATAAACAACAATCCATAAAGGGAACAACTCTAAGACGTATTGATAGAATTGAGCATAACGATTAGGCAAATGATCCATCTGCAGCCACCCCCTCTTCTTGGAGATCTTCATGCTGCAAATGATGGACCCGAGATCCTTTTAGTTCGAACAAGCGATAATAGTAGCCATAATCCGGGTGATCCATCCCGGCTTGAATCACATCTGTCGTTAATGGTTCCTTCGATATGATTTGATTCAGCATGTTTTCAAACGGTACGGTAAATGTTCCTCCTTGGATGCGCGCCAATAGTTCAAGCGTATTCCCGAGATGCTTCTCCCCTTTTCCTTCAACTTGATGAATAAACGGCACACGATTCATCGATAAAATATTAATATATAAAGAGTAAGGAATCCCTTTTTTAGTAGCGTCAAACGCCAAGTAAGCGATTTGCTCGATCATATCTTCAAATGCATCTTTGTTCCCACGTGTTACCTTTACATTGATTAGAAACATCCGTGATAAGTGACTAACTCGCTCGTCAACTTTTACTTGGAAATCACCTGTCCTTGCGCTTGCTTTCCAATGGATTTGATTAAATGGATCACCAAATTCATACGGTCTTGTGCCAATGTTTCGAGCTCGATCTATGTATAAGGATTGCTGAGTTACATGTTCACCTTTACCTTTTGGCTGCTGAAGCAACAAATTGTGAACAGCTTTTTTCTTTGGAAAAACAACAACTTCCGTTAAGTTCAAATCCTCCAACTTCAAATAAATCTGATTCAAGTTGAATGGATTTGGTAAACTAATCTCCAGGCTACGAATATGCGATACGCCACGCTGCTTCGCCGTATAAGGAAACTCTATTGTTTTCTCTTCCCAAAACAATAGGCTGAATGGCTTTTCGATAAATGTTCGTTCTCTACGACGATGCATTTTACCCCCACTTAACTCAATGGCATCATCCATTTCCAACGAAATTTTGCCCATCAATAAAGGTAAAATACCCTTTTGCCGAATTGTCAACTCAATTGAACTGGTATCCCCCGGGTCCACTCGCTGCTGTTTTTGTGTAACTGAAACCTCCAAAAAGTCATCCACATGTTTTTCATAAAATAGACTCAATGCATAAATAGCAATGATGAGTATTGCCAGAAACAATAACAAAAAAGCATGCCCGGCTGAAGTGATTAACCCACCAACCAACAATAGTATAGAAATCACTGTTAGTGGACGAAATATACTATTTTCGAGAATGGATTTATGAAATGACATATCGCTCTTCCTTATGTAAGCTTTTCCCATACTATATCATGAATTCAATCATTTCTGAAAATAAATTTTATGATGTGGAAGCGTTCGGTTCCGTTTTGGAGGAATAAAAGAGGTCCCTGATCGGTTGGAAGTTTACACTGTTAAACAGTACTTTAATTTCAATATCACGACTGCCAGGAAGCGCATGGCGACTCCGATTTTAGAGTAACTTGCAATTATTATTCACAATCACACTCAAATTCCTTGAATTTATATTCCTTGTACAGTGTTAATTCCCCAATATCACTTGAAGCCGTCTCGTAAACTTTGACTAAGGGAGCAATGTCTTGTTCAGCAAACCTTTTTACTTGCTTACCCATATCAACAGAAGAATCTAAATTATATTCATTCATATCTTCATATAAATCATTATGTTCACAAACATCATATGTAACGGCAACATAACTTTTTGACATGATTAACACCTGCTTTGTCATTACTATTTAATAGTTGAGCAAGATTGTCTATTTTCTAATTTCATAGGTAAGTAACTTCATTATATAAAAAGATAGTCCAATTAAAGCTGTAATTACGCCGCCTATAAATGTTATTAAGGGTATAATGCTACTTTCTTCCTGGTTTACATAGAATTCTGGTAAACCGATCATAAGTATTTTTCCAATACCAGATAAAGCTATAATAATGAAGCCTGAACAAGTAAATATTGCTGCGATGTATTTATTCATTTTACTCCCACCTTATCTTTCAAAATGACTTGCTTATATAATTTCTTTTGAATTTCTTAATATCCTTCTTTAATAATTCTGTTCCGTCATAGTTCAATAAGTCTGATCCTGTTAAATGGCTAACAATTGAAAATTATGGGCTATTCGTCTCCAGATTTGCTTTCCGTAGTCCAAAGTGACATTCATTTTTGATAACAAGTTTCATATTCATCTTTCATAAGCCAACTCTGACAGGCTAATCCTCTGTCATGATAAATTTCTCTCTCCACGTCTAATTTAATACTTTTATTTAGTTCGGGGTACTCAGATGATTCATTTATAATGAATAGCGTATCTTTATCTACCCATTCAATTTTAAAGTTATTATTCACATCACTATAATAGATCGTTTTCTGTTCGTCTTCATCATTATGTTTTGTTATTTCTACCCATACATTAACTCCACCTGCTGCGCCACCATATGGTTCATAATATGCATTTGCCGTATACTCACCTGTGGGTGAAATTACAGGTCCGGGTCCTGTTTGGGTATATTCTTTATCAATATCGTTAAATGTAAAAAAATACATTATATATATGTAGAGAGAAGATACCAAAACAACTCCTGACAACGTTGCGATCAACATTTTTTTGGAAAAGGTTTCTTTTTAGCAAAGTATGTAAATAATTTTATACATAAAATCAAAAACATTATAATGGTAACAAAAGAAAATAAACCAAATACAATTATAATGATGCAACCTCCCCTTAGTTAGCTACTCAAAAATCGTTCATATATGTTTGTTTTACAATATACTTCGTTCGCTAATATTCGCGTTAATTCAATAAACCTTATTCCTTAATTAGTATCTTTATTAAAACAGCTTTCACAAATAAATTTCCCTTCGTTACTTAAATACGCCTTTATTTCAGTGAACCCCTTACGCTTTGGGTAGCGCATTCTTATAAAAACAACGTCATCAGCTTTAATCTCTTTACCACATTCAATACATTTAGGTTTATCCTCTAGCAAAATATCACTTCTTTCCTTTAAATTTCTTTATCATCTGGCTGCGTTTGATGAACATTTCAATTAAATGTTATATACATTTTATCAGAAACCCTCTATTTATCTGCAAAGAATTTAGCAAATTTTTCAGTCAATTGACTAAACCTCGCATTCCTGCTGGTCACGAAAACATTTATAACGCCAAAAAATAGAGGTCCAAGCCGTACGTGGCTTAGACCTCTTATTTGTAGGTTATTCTAACTTTAGCTTTCTTGAAGTACTCTATCGAATATTTCTCACTTTATTTTTCGTTAGCTTACCTTCATCATCCAGTTCTTGTACTTGATAAAGGTTATAATAAATTCCTTTTCTCCGCATGAGTTGCTCATGGCTGCCTTGTTCTTTTATTTGTCCATCTTCAATCAATATGATTCGGTCCGCATGGGTAATCGTTGATAAACGGTGAGCCACGATAAATGTCGTGCGGTCATGGGCAAGTTTGTTCATTGCCTCTTGAATTAAGTGTTCACTTTCTAAGTCAAGCGCAGATGTTGCTTCATCCAACACAAGTAGTGGTGGATTTTTCAAAAAGACACGCGCAATCGCAACACGCTGTTTTTGACCACCGGATAGTTTGACACCACGTTCTCCAACGAGCGTATCATAGCCTTCTGGAAGTTCCATGATAAAGTCATGGGCGTTTGCTGCTTTTGCCGCTTCAATCACTTCTTCATCAGTTGCATCAGGATTTCCCATTCGAATATTTGTCGCAACAGAATCACTGAATAAAATCGTGTCTTGGAGAACGAGTCCAATTTGGTCACGCAACGTTCGTGCTTGTACCTTTGTAATATCTATTCCATCAATCGTAATTTTCCCAAGACTTGGATCGTAAAATCGAGGGATCAAGCTGACAAGCGTTGACTTTCCTCCCCCACTCATTCCGACTAAAGCAACTGTCTCGCCTTCAGCGACTTTTAGATCGATATTTTTAAGTGCGTATGACTCATTTGGATTATATTTAAATGATACATTTTCAAAATGAACATCACCTTTGACAGCTTGCATTGGTTTGGCATTCGGTTCATCGGTAATGTCATATTCTTCATCCATGAATTCAAATACCCGGTCCATCGAAGCATGTGCTTGCGTCAATTGGGTCGAAGAGTTGACTAATCGTCGAAGTGGATTATATACACGGTCCATATATGCTGTAAAGGCAACCAATGTACCGAGCGATACGTTTCCATCGATGACAAAATACCCACCGACAGCGAGTAACAATAATGGCGCCAAATCTGTAATCGTATGCGTTACTGAATAAGATTTCGCATTCCAACTTGTAAACGCTAATGCGCGGTTTAAATAGTTAGCATTTCGATCATCAAATTGTTTTTGTTCATGATCTTCCAACGCAAAGCCTCGTACGACTGGCATTCCTTGTACACGCTCAGTCAAATGACCTTGCACTTCAGCGAGTGCTTGTGACCGTTCTCGTGTTAAGTTACGTAAACGTGAGTAAAAGTATTTTACCGAAAATCCGTACACAGGGAACAAAACGATTGCGACTAATGTCAACAATGGATCAAGCCAGATCATAATACCAATCGCAATTAGGATGGTCACCATGTCCAACCACAAATTCATGAGCCCTGTCATGATAAACGTTTTCGTCTGTTCAACGTCGTGAATTACTCGAGAAATAATCTCTCCAGTTTTCGTTCTGGAATAAAAGTTCAAACTCAACCGTTGAATATGATCGAATAATGTATTTCGAATATCATATAAAATTTTACTGCTTACCCACTGGGCGTAATATTGACGGAAATATTCAACTGGAGGACGTATAATTAGGAATAAGAAGAATGCAATTCCCATCGTCCAAAGCAGTTTATCTAACTTTTCACTGTTGCTCAATGCTTCAGCACCAACGATGTCGTCAATTACATATTTAATAATTAACGGCATCAATAGCGGGATACTGAATTTCACTATTCCAATTAAAATTGTAAAGAAAATTTTCCATTTATATGGCTTAACAAAGGCCAAATACCTCTTAATACTATCCATGTCTTCACCTGCTTGTAAGTTCAAAACAACTATTTATTTTTATAATCATGATATTTTTTCAAAAAAAGACTGCCTTTAGTACGATCCAGCAGTCTGTAGCATATTTATTATTGCACAATTCAATAAGTCAGATACTGTTCATACCAACGTTCTGTAAAATCAGGTGCAAATGGACCTTTCCGTTGTAGAATCCATTGTTCCAAAATGCCTAACTGCTTGTACAAAATCCGTTCAAGTACTACCGGATAATTCATTAACTGTTTATGTTCGATAAATTCATCTTCATCCAATATTTTATAAGTCATATCCGGAAAAACTTTTATATCCAAGTCATAGTCGATATATTTAACTGCGCCTTCATCGAGTACGTAAGGCGAGCCGATATTCGAGTAATAATGGACACCGTCATTTCGTAACATACAAATAACATTAAACCAATAATTCGCCGTAAAATAAGCAATCGCTGGTTCGCGCGTAAACCAAGTCCGACCATCATTTTCTGTCACCAACACCCGATCGTTCGCTCCGATTAACATTGAAGAAGTACTCTTTAAGACAGTCGTTTCTTCCCAAACCCGGTGGATGGCGCCATTATGTTTGTAACTCTGAATTTCAATAACTTCACCAGCCTTTGGGTTCTTCATGATATACCTACTTTCCTCACAATTACGTTTCAAAATTTATTTTGAATTAATTGTAACACAGGACATACACCATAGCGATTAAGATGCGTTCGTTGTGAGGTGCCGCTTCGTATGTACAATTTATTGTTGGTAATTGTTGATAAATGCTTGCTGACTGTTGATATGACGCTCCTAACTGTTGATAAACAAGCGCTGACTGTTGATACGGTGCGCCTAACTGTCGATAAACGAACGCTCACTGTTGATACAGCGCGCCTGACTGTTGATAAACGAGCGCTAACTGTTGATACAGCACGTCTAACTGTCGATAAACGAGCGCTAACTGTTGAAAAAGCGCACCTAACTGTCGATAAACGAACGCTCACTGTTGATACAGCACGCCTAACTGTCGATAAACGAGCGCTGACTGTTGATACAGCACGTCTAACTGTCGATAAACGAGCGCTGACTGTTGATACGACGCGCCTAACTATTGATAAACAACCGCTGACTGTCGATACAACGCTCTTAACTGACGATAAACGTCACACTGACCACCAAAATGTTTAAAAAACCAGCCGCGCTTGTTCGCACGACTGGTCGCATCATTACTATTTTACTTTTTTTGTTCAGATTGCTTGTTTCGACGACGTACTTCCTGAGCATCCGTCTCACTAGCAAATTCTTCTGCAAATTGGTTTCCTTGAGCAGATTGATTTTGCTTCTGCACCTTTTTGATATTTGTTCCTGCAGCAGTTTCGTTTGGCTGACGTTTGTTTTTAGCCATTTATATCACCTCCGCAATGATTACTTTGTCCAATCTTTGCGGAGGTTATCCATCGAATTTTACTGTCAATTAATACAAGTAGCAAAGCTATTTTTAAGTGGTGGCAATTTGTTGTTTTATTTTATGCTGAACTTTTGAGAGTGGATATTGGTCCATATCTTCCAAAGTAACAAATTGCCCGTGATCTGTTGAAATATCTCCGTCCGAAACGCGGCAAAAAATTGGGTAGACTACCCATATGACATGGCTGAATACGTGTTTCACCTGCTTACCTTCATGAATCATTTCGAGATTCAAACCGTATTCCAATTCGATATAGTGGATGGCTTCATCTTTCGGAAACTCAGCTTGCTCGACCAAGGGAAATTGCCATAAATTTGCGAGCAGTCCTTGTGCTGGTCGCTTTTGAATTAGGTACTGTCCATCAGCTTCAATCACCATCGCGAAATAAGCAATCGTTCGTTGTTTTTTCGCTTTTGTTTTAACAGGCAGTTCTTCTTGGATACCTTTTGAGAATGCCGTACAATAGTATGAAACAGGGCATTCATTGCATTTTGGTTTTTTCGGCGAGCAAATTAAAGCACCGAGTTCCATCAATCCTTGATTAAAGGATGACGGATCCTCTTTTGAAATAACCGCTTCTACGACTTGTTCAAATTTTTTCTTCGATTTTTGGTCGGCAATATTATCATACATCTCAAATATCCGCGACATAACACGCATCACATTACCATCAACAGCAGGGATTGGCTCATCAAAAGCGATGCTCATGATTGCTCCTAACGTATATGGACCTATCCCCTTCAATTTTTTCAGTTCGGATGACTCTGATGGAATTTGGCCATCATATGTAGCAACGACTTCTTTTACTGCTGTATGTAAATTTCTAGCGCGTGAATAATAACCAAGACCTTCCCATGCTTTTAACACATCTTGTTCATCTGCATTGGCTAAGTCTTTAACAGTTGGAAAGCGTTCCATGAACTGATTAAAGTAGGGAATCACCGTATCAACACGCGTTTGTTGTAGCATGATTTCAGAAACCCAAATTCGATATGGATCTTGGTTTTCTCGCCAAGGAAGTTCTCTCCTAATACTTTGGTACCAGTTAATTAGGTCTTGTTGAAATGAATGTTTATCAAAGCTTTCGGGTATATATGTGGTTGACGTGTTATTCATGATTCACTCACCATTCTTTGTGTTTACATAAATAATCTTAAAGGAGGTGCACTGTTGGATACTGCAACTCACTTGACGATGGGAGTCGCATTAAGTGGTCTTTCTGTAATAGATCCGGTCGTTGAAGCCGACCCTAGTTTATTTACTGCTACTTTTTTCGGAGTTGTCATTGGCTCGATCGCCCCAGACTTCGATACGATTTTTAAATTAAAGGACAATGCAACGTATATTCGACATCATCGCGGCTATTCTCACTCACCGCCTATGCTTATTTTCTGGAGTTTTTTCGTTTCGCTTCCTATTTTATTTTTCACACCGGAAATTTCTTATCTTCATTTATGGCTTTGGACGATGCTCGCCATTATTTTACACGTCACGGTCGATATTTTTAATGCATATGGCACACAAGCGTTCAGACCGTTTAGCCATAAATGGTTAGCTATGGGATTCATCAATACGTTTGATCCGTTCATTTTTTATCTTTTCGTTGCAGGTATTTTCGCCTGGATGCTCGGTGCGAATCCTATTCATACATTCACGATTGTCTTTTTCATCAACATTCTTTATCACATTAAAAGATATTTGGACAAAAAAGAAATTGTTGATATTTTAAAGCGTCATTTTCATGATAGAAACATCGAAAGAATTATTACGCAGCCGACGATCAAGCATAATTGGTGGCGGATTGCCGTCGTTGCAGATGATCAATTTTTCATTGCTGATAGTGTTGATGGCCATATTGAAATTCTCGATATATTCGACCGGAAGTCATTACCTGAAACAGCTGAGATGAATGCGGCATTACTTGATAAAAACGTGCAAGCATTCGTCAACTTTTCCCCGGTTTATCGTTATGAGATTGACCGGCACGACGATTATACAGAAATCCGCTTCATCGACTTAAGGTACCGTTCGAAAGGTCACTATCCGTTTGTTGCGGTCGTTACGTTGGATAAGTTTTATAATATCCTGACTTCGTATACTGGTTGGGTTTATTCTGAAGAAAAACTACAAAAAAAATTAGATGTTCTATCTTAAAGTAAGGCTGCCTAGCGATTGGATTTCAAGGCAGCCTTGTTTTTGAATTAATACAGCTCAATTTTATTTTTCAACAAGGATATTGGAAGGGCTTCTTCTTCATCGATGATATCCCCTTCTACACTTCTTCTCGTTCCCCAAGCAAAGACGCCTTTCAGGTAGCTAATCGTGAACGTTTCACCAACCGCACCTTCTAGCTCGTATACATCACCTTTATTGTAATCCTTTGGGTCCATCATATAGGCTTCAGCCATGACCATTTTTCGTTGATATACTTCAAACTCATTGATCATACCGAGTTGTTCGGCATTTTGTGCCCTTGCCTTCAACCGACCGATCTCAGAACGCAATTCCGGGATCGTGTATTCACTATATCTTTTTTCCATTATTTTCACTTCCTTTTTAGGATTCTATTTCTTCATTCATTTTTTCATCGATAAACTGTTCAATCAACTCGCCTTGAAAACCTTTCTGATAAAGGGATGCCTTCACCTTTTGAATCAACATGCCACCTTCATGCTTCCGTGCTTGTTTCGTCCAAATTTTCTCTCCTTGATAAAAGACAGCTTCTTTTTCCGCATCTTCATCTTTTTCCAAATCAATTTCTTCGACTGCCATTTGGATCGCATCCATTTGATAGCCTTGCTGCAGCATCGATTGCTTGGCTTTGTTCAATTGCGTATGGAATGACTCCCTGTTGGAAGAACGTGTCTTTTTCTGTAATAGTTTGGCTGCTTTTTCAACTTCTATTTCTTTTGAGTACTTTTCCATCGCTCCGTCAATCGTAGCAGGCGAAATCTTTTTCTGCATCAATTCTTGCTTAATTTTATTTGGTCCTTTACTTGTCGTGTTTATTTTCGTTTGAACATAAGCTTCACTAAAGGCTACATCATCGATTAATTTCTCTTGAATTAATTTTTCCATCACAAAAGCGATTTCTTCTTCTGTCGCTTCCTTTTTCACTAAATAATCAACCATTTCAGATTCTGCTCGCATTCGGTAGCTTAAATAATTGATGGAAAGGGTATAGTATTGGTGGATTGCATCTTGTTTTTTTATTTCATCTATTTCGGATTGGGAGATTTCCATCCCTTTTCGAATCGCATGTCGGATCAGCAAGTCCTCATGAACGCCAAATCCGAACGATTCTACTTCATTCGTTTTTATAAAAACATTATATCGGTTTTTATTCTTCTTTTGCGTTGTTATCCGACTGACTATCATATTGACACCTCATTTTAAATTACTTCCATTATAATACACGATAGGAGGGACTTCCACTTGAGAATCATGATTGCTGGTGGCACCGGATTTGTCGGCAGACGATTGATTGACCATTTTCGGAATCCGGAGAATATGATTTACGTACTAACGCGTCAACCAGAAAAACATAAAGATGAACCCTATGTAAAATACATCGAATGGTTAACGCCAGATAGCCAACCAGAAATACCCATTCAGCACGTTGATGTTTGCATTAATTTAGCTGGTGAATCGTTGAATAGTGGTCGCTGGACGGAAGAAAGAAAACGTTCAATTTTGGAAAGCCGCATGACGACGACAAGAGAGTTCATTCGCGTGATGGACGCTTTAAAAGAAAAGCCTGAAGTGTATATTAACGCTTCAGCAATCGGCTATTATGGAACATCGACCGAAAAAATTTTCACGGAAAATACGATGGTCGCCGGACGCGACTTTTTGGCGGAAGTTTGTGATGTGTGGGAGGCTGAAGCCCAGGCAGCCGAAACGATCGGTGTTCGAACTGTTTTCGCCAGATTCGGACTGATTCTGGATCGGAACAACGGGGTATTGCCGTTATTCGCACTACCTTATCAAATGATGATCGGCGGAAAAATTGGTTCTGGTGAGCAGTGGATGTCATGGATCCATATCCAAGACGTCGTCTGTGCGATTGATTGGATCATTCACCAAGAAGAACTGTCGGGACCTGTGAATTTTACAGCACCTAAACCGAAACGAAACAAGGATTTCGGCAAAAAATTGGCTGAGACATTGAATCGACCGACATGGCTTTCCATCCCTTCTTCCCCCGTAAGAGTAGCGTTAGGTGATATGAGTGATTTAATTTTAAAAGGTCAATATGTTCTACCAAGGAAGCTGCAGGACAGCGGTTATTCGTTTAAATATCGTTCACTGGATCGAGCACTTGATAATATTTATAAATAATTGACCTTCTCATTAAAAAAATTCGCTTTTCGACTTAAAAAGCGATTGGCAAACGACCGAAAAAAGTGTATGATTTTCTTAAAGAAATAGGGAAGGCAAATGGTGCGCCACCGCTTGATATCATGCGGTTCTAGTGGGTTCGATTCCCACCCCGGATTTTTGTTGTAACAGATAAAAATTCGAGGGTGAAACGAACGCCACACATGTGCCGTTTTCTTTGACACCCTCATAAAAATGGAGGGTGTTTTATTATGCTTAAAAAACGTGATTTACAAGACGCGCACATTCTCTTCCCCCTATTGAATGACCGAGCGGTAAAACCATATGTCCGTGAAAAAGCCGATTCATTGGAAGCTTATTATTTCTTGATGAACCGGTTTGCCCAGCAAGAGGACAATGGCGAATTGATTTCAAGAACAATTATGGATGATTGGGGCAGCCCGATTGGTGCGATTACTTTATATGATATTGAGGATCGCGCTGGATTTTTGGCCACATGGCTAGGAAAACCTTTTTTCGGAAAAGGCTATAATCAATACGCCAAGGAACAATTTTTATATGAACTGTTCGTCGAGCACGACATCGACCTAGTATTTTTGAAAGTTAATCAATTGAATGCCCGGTCCATCGCAGCCATGAATAAAATACCATACGCCGTTATTGCCAATGACACTTTTCCACACGTTTATGAAAAGATCAACCAGGGGAATAAACGTTACAAACTGTACGCCATTCATAAAGAGGCCTATCTATTGTTTATGAACGAGCGAGAACAACTTGTTGTGGATGAGTTGGAGGCTTAAGTAAATGATCTGGCACATATTTATTGACGTATGTATGTAGGATGGGCGCATATTTTATAGAATGGGGTGCATATTTCGTCGGTTTGGGCGCATATCTTACCAGTTTGGGAGCATATCTCCCGGGTTTGGGCGAATATCCTTCCAGTTTGGGCACATTTACCGCCGAGTTGGGCGCATATCCTTTTGACTTGGGAGCATATCTCACCAGTTTAGACACATATCCCACCCGGCTGGGCATATACTTTCAATTGGGTGCATATCCCGTCGGTATAGGCGCATATCTTACCAGTTTGGGAGCATATCTCCCGGGTTTGGGCGAATATCCTTCCAGTTTGGGCACATTTCCCGCCGAGTTGGTCGCATATCCTTTTGAGTTGGGAGCATATCTCACCGGTTTGAGTGTATATAATTTTGATTAAGCTAATATACCATCAGTTTGGGCATATCTTTGCGACTGGGCTCATATCTCGCTGACTTGGGTGTATATCCTGCCGACTTGGGAGCATATCCCATCGGGTTGGGCACATATCCTTCCAATTTGGGTTCATATCACACCGGCTTGGCCGTATATCCCGCTGACTTAGGTGCATATCTTAATCTTTTAGTTGTATAAATCAGTCCATCGGTATTCTGAAATGATTTTCTGATCAAAAACAACTAAGTTATCCACAACTGTCCACAAATTGTGAGTAACTCTGTGAATGCCTGTTTTTTCAACTCCTTTTATTCACAAGAACATACGCTCTTGCTTGTGGATAATGTGAATAAGTCTGTGAATAGTTAAATAAATCCCATTTCTATTGTGGATAACCTGTATATAGAGTCATTGACGGAACAACCAATCAGTGGCTCTTTTTTCATGACTTTTTGTTCTTATTTAGAACAATTTCTCCATTGTGAAGAATAAGAACACGAACTGCCTCCCTTTCCGTTTTTTTTAGTGATAGCATGATGAGATATAACGTATGTTTCCAGTATCCTGGTTGCTTGATCAAGCGGTTGTTACCGTTACTTCTTAAACGGAAAGCGTGTGTGTAAATGCCATTCAATTTAGCAGCAAATATCCGATATTTTCGCGAACAGAATAACTGGACGCAACAATATGTCGCAGACGCTCTGAATGTCTCTCGTTCAATGATTGCCAAATGGGAAAACCAATCAGCGCAGCCCGACTTACATATGTTGATCAAGCTCAGTGAACTTTTCGAAATTTCCCTTGATCAACTCATTGGACGATCAATCACGAAAGAACACGTTCTCCGCGAAATTGAACGCATTTATTCATTGGAAGAAGAAGTTTCACAACAAGATGAAAACATTATCCAACTCATAGATTTCATCATACGCAACAAACAATTCAACGAACGATTTCGCGAGCTTGCTAGAATGCCTGTAAAAAAGCAACGCATCGTATTGAACATGCTTGAAAAATTAATATCTGATTTAAATAAAATATAAGTTATGAATAGAGGAATGATAGTCGATACTAGTATTGGCTATCTTTTTTTATGTTAAATATTACATTAAAAGTTCAATAGAATGACTTGAAACCTTTTTGAATGATTAACCGTACGTATATTATAGCGGTTCAGTCCGTTGCTTGAGTGAAGGTGTTGGTTTGCATGAGCGGTGATGTGCTTTTTTTGAACAGTCTGCGCAATTCTTTGAACGGTCAACACGCAGCTTTGAACAGTCTGCGCAATTCTTTGAACGGTATTCACTCATCACACCATGCAGTTTAGAGAATTATAGAATCTATCAGCAAAAGGATGGGAGATCAAATGGAAGGGTTAAAAATTATTCAAGAGAATTTAGCGATTCTTGCACCGCTGTTTGTACTGCAATTGATTTTAATGGTCATTGCCTTGATTGATTTGGCTAAAAATGAAGTTCCGCGGGGACCGAAGTGGGTTTGGGCGCTTGTCATTATTTTCGTCAATATTATTGGTCCAATCGTTTATTTTATCGCTGGAAAGAGGAGATAAAAAATGGAGTTAGTGTCTGTGAATGATTTAACGAAAACTTATTCGAAGCATGCTGTCGTGGATCATGTCAGTTTTGATCTTCAACCGGGAAAGTGTGTCGCTTTGCTTGGACCGAATGGTGCGGGGAAAACAACGACCTTACGTATGTTAGCTGGGTTTATTCAACCGACTAGTGGCTCAATTTCATTTAATGAAGATACCCTTTCAAAAGACTTCAGAAAATTTGTCGGTTATCTTCCGCAGTATCCAAGCTTTTACCCGTGGATGTCTGGTGAAGAGTTTTTACACTATGCCGGTCAGTTAGCTGGATTGACTAAAAAAGAAGCATCCGACAGATCAAATGAACTTTTACAACTTGTCCATTTAACGGAATCTGGCAAAAAGCGAATTGGAAAATACTCCGGTGGAATGAAGCAACGACTCGGGATTGCTCAAGCGTTGATTCATGAACCAAAACTGATCATGCTCGATGAACCGGTGTCGTCTCTCGACCCAATTGGACGCCGGGAAGTTTTGAACTTAATTCGTGAATTAAAAAAAGACGCGACGGTTTTATTTTCAACTCATATTTTAAATGATGCTGAAGAAGTGAGCGAAGAGATCCTTCTCATGAATGATGGGAAGTTAATCGAGCAAGGACCGATTTCAGAGATTCGTGGGATGCAGCAAACGGTTACAATCCGTCTTGCCTTTGAAAAAGAACCTAAATTCATTCATGAAAAATTAAAAGAAATTGATTCCGTGTACCAAGTGACTGAGGAAAACGGGACTTTTGATGTTTCAGTACATGATTTAAATGCTGCTCGAGATACGATTTTCAGTCGTGTTCAAGAAGAGGGTTGGGAACTTTCATTGTTTGAGATCACTTCAGGGACATTGGAAGATATCTTTATGAAGGCGGTGAATAAATAATGCAATGGACCGTCATTCTGAAAAAAGAACTCACCGAAAACTGGCGAAATTTCAAATGGCTCTGGGTGCCGATTGTGTTTATCCTTATCTCTATTATGGATCTAATTTCTACTTATTATATGCCAATCATCATCGAATCTGCCGGTGGACTACCAGAAGGCACCGTCATCGACATACCAATGCCAAGTCCGTCTGAAGCGATGTTGATGAGTTTTTCCCAGCTAAATATGATAGGAGTTTTAATACTGACCGTCATGTCGATGGGAACCATTTCCGGTGAAATCAAAAGTGGTGTATATGAACTGATCCTCGCCAAGCCTGTAAAGTATACGAATTATGTCACAGGAAAGTTCTTCTCCTACTGGTTACTTATGATGGTTTCGCTTTTACTCGGTCTACTCGCAAGCTGGTATTATACGAATCTTCTTTTCGGAGAATTAGCGCTTAGCCAAATGTTCGTTGCTGCTTTGTTTTATGCATGCTGGTTAACCTTGGTCATCGCTATCGTCATTCTTTATAATACTTGGTTCAAATCACCCGGATTGATTGCTTTCTTATCGATCATTACAGTCATCATTTTGACAGTCATGACGAACATCTTTGGCCACGTACTCGGGTGGAGCCCGGCTAAAATAACCGAATATATTTCCATCTACTTGCATACAGGCGATTTAGATATCGAAATTTGGTTCAGTGCAATCGTCACATTATTGCTTAGTTTGGCTTGCATACTATTCGCCATTGTATCGTTACGAAATCGAGCAATAGATTAAAAGAACGGGTTTTTGAATTAACACTGAAGCTTTCACAATTAACACTGAAGAAATCTGATTTAACCCTGAAGATTGCTACTTTAACACTGAAGAAAACCTATTTAACACTGAAGAAACCGAAATAAACACTGAAGTTCGCTCCATTAACACTGAAGCTCAACAAGGTTTGGGTGAAATTCCGCTGTTTGACTCCATTAGTCGCGAGCATATCTCCATTATCAATAGTAAAAGAACCAAAAAAAGCTGAGTGATCGATTACGAGAATCGACTGCTCAGCTTTCTTCTTGTTCCTCTTCCCCATTCACGAGTTCACCAGTTCCATAGATGATGACGCCAGCCTGGAAGCTAATTTCTTCAGCGTCCTGCTCTTGGTAAGTCAATCGGCTTACTTGAATGATTCGTTCTTCGGATTCCAATTGTTGAATGAATCGTTCAATGGCACGTATCGAATTGGCTTGTCCATTCAGTGTCACGGTCTGCTGGATGATTTCTTGATCTTCGAATACGGCTGCTGGTTCTTCAAAAAGGTACTCTTCAATTGAAAGACGCTCCCCGTTTGCTGCGCGTTCGACCGTTTGTACAAATCCTTTTTCATTCAATCCCTCTGGCAATTGAACGAGTAAATCATCAATCGTAATTGCTTCCATATCTTCTTGCTTATTCTTTGCTTGCTTAAGCGCTTCTTCTCGCTGTTCTTCAATCTTCAGTTTTTCATTCGCACGGTTTAATTCGTCCGCTTGACTACTATAATAAAAAAAGTAAAATGCCGTCCCACCTACAATGAGTAGGGCCATCCAAATGAGGATGATTTTGATTTGACTTGGCTGAAGCTTTATTTTCATGACGATTCACCTGCTTCAATTTGCATCGTATAAGTTGCGGAGTAATAATCTTCTTCTGGAATTGCCAAAATTGAGTGTAGTAACACATCATTCACGCCTTGAACCGCTCTCAATTGATTCAAGTATTGTGTCGCTTGGTGGCTCGTACGTACGTTTATTGAGACTTCAATAGAGTTATCAATATACGTAAACTGTTCAATCGCTGCTGAACTTGGCAATTGATTGGAAATTTCCTGAATGGATGAGCTAACCTCCGGATGTAACGGCAAAACTTGATCGATATAGTTTTTCCGTTGCTGAAGTTCGCTATCATTCACCGGGCCTTCCACTTGTTCCATCAAAGCTTGGTTCAATTGCTCCTGTTGCTGAATACGGTTTTCGACTGAGCTTATTTCACTACCTTGTTGCCAGGCGAGTAAAAAACAGATGGCAACCGCTAATACAGTCGTTATCGTCAATAACGCACCAACGAGAAAAGATCCTTGATTTTTCGGTTCTCTTTTACGTAATAGATTAATTTCGGCTGCCATCTATATCCCTGCTCTCATTGCTAGCCCTAGTGCCTGATGAAAACGCTGTTCGACCTTCAAACCCTTTGGTCCGGAAAAATGGTCTACATCCAATTCAATCACCGGGATTTCATAAAGCTCTTCCAATTGGCTATGAATCTCACTTAAAAATGGTGTGTCACCAACCAATGCCATTTTCGTAAATTGCTTTTTACCATCATTCATAGAATAACGGTAGAATCGTTGAATTCGTTCAATCTCCGTGTTGATTTCACTGAATTGCTCCATTACCTCTTGGCGGCTAAAATCCTCTTTATGCAATGTTGGTCCATAGCTTTGTGGATCCGTCGTGTCATCGAATAACGAAAACTGTTGGATAAAAATTGGATTGCCATCTTCTATTGCGGTGAAAACGACATTTTCTACATGGTATTGGATTAACAATAACTCATCCGACGATTCAAGAAGTTGCTGTTCCTCGAAAAGACGATAATAATTCAACGGTGAAATATCGATCGAAACAAGCTTTAAACCTACCTCTTGAAAGCAAGTGGAATAGTCATGGACAAGTTCTTCATCTGTTGAAATCATGACAATTTCCTTTTCATCCGTGGTGTCTTCTTCATTGTTTGTCCCTAAAGAAAGAATTTCAATCACCGGTTGGTCAAACGGCAAATGAATCGACTCACCTAACGCAAAGGTTACGTATTGCTGAATTTCATCCTCAGCAACCGTCGAAGGAATGGACTGTTTTCGAATAATAACCGCTGCATCAGGCATCGTCATTCTGATCTGTTTACGTTTCAAGCGCCATTTTTTGGACAGCATGCGAATAATCTTTAAAAACTCATCTCGGTCTTCAATCATTCCATTCGAAATAATTCCACGCGAAATATAATGCTCGCCGAATTTCACGATCTTTCTTGTTTCTGCATTCCATTCAACGAATCGAATGACATAGTCTTTAATTTCCAAGTTGATGAATAGATTGTTTTTCATGTTTTCACCTTTTAGTAGAAGAATGTTGTAACATACCACTCAATCATCGAATCGCCATAAAAATAGGCCAATAAGGCACCGAGTGCAATAAACGGACCAAACGCAAAAGGTATTCCTCGCTTGATCTTCCCAAGTGGCATTAATATCAAGCCAACGATCGTACCGAGAAATGCGGCCAATAGTAAAGATAGAATCGTATTTTGCAAACCGAGCGCGAGACCAAGGACCGCATATAATTTAATGTCGCCACCACCCATGCCTCCACGACTGATGACTGCCAGAATCAGTAATAATAAGAACCCTACCACTGCACCAAGGTAGGCATCATACCAAGGATCCGTTGGAATGAATATGCGTAATGTCCCGATTAATATAAAGAAAAAAATGAGTACCCGATCGGGAATTAATTGTGTATGTAGATCAGAAATCGAAATAATGATCAATAAACTGATTAAACTCCAAGCGTTTAATAGATTCCAATCAAATCCTATCTGATAAAAGGCAAATACGAATAATGCTGCTGTCAACGCTTCAAAAAATGGGTAGATCGGTGAGATTTTCGACCGACAGTTTCGGCACTTTCCACCAAGTGCGATATACGAAAAAACTGGGATGAGTTCAAGTGGTGTTAAACGGTGTTGGCAGTTTGGACAATGGGATGGCGGGTGGACGATTGACTCTCCATTTGGAACGCGTAAACCTACCACATTATAAAAAGAGCCCAAGATTAACCCAAGGACCGCTATGTAAAGATAAATTCCTATGATCAAAAGCCATCATTCCTGACTAGGTTAATAGGAAGCGCGGCGTAATGCCGCGCTTTTAATCAAATCCTATCTGCGTTTATCTTAATTTCCATCGCCTGTAGAAGTACCATCAACAGTTGTACTATCAGATTCATTTATATCATTAATAGTAGCTTTTTCAAAAGTAACTGTCACACCATCAATCTCACCAGTTCCAGTTATAGTAATCTCATCATCGCTATTTACGCCAAAGGTTGGAAAAGCAGTGTTAGTTGTATTGTCTGAGGCTACCCACTCAAATCCATCCCGATCCTTAACATATTCACCTTCAATCTCACTATGAGCCAAATCAGATATTGCATCATCAGACAGATCGTTAGTTACTGAATACAATTCAACTGCATTAATCGTGTTAATCGCTGTAGACTTAATACTACTCTCCTTCGAATCATCAATCACCCCTGCAATTGCCGGAACAGCAATCAATGCAATAATCCCCAAAATAACGAGTACTGCTAACAACTCAACAAGTGTGACCCCTTTTGAATTGCTGACGCGCTTTCTTAAAATAGCTTGCATGAAATCCTCTCCCTTAAATAATTTAATTATATTCAAACATCGATAAGGTTATAGCGCGGTAGTTATCGATGTGATGAAAAACTTGGTTAATTAATTTGATTAAACAGCTCAAACATTGGCATGATGATCGATAAGATGATCGTACCAACGACTACGGATAAAGTGATGATCAGCAATGGTTCCAATAATGATTTCAGCTGATCGTTAGCTGTTTCCAAATCTTCTTCGTAAAAGCTTGCAACTTGTTTTAACATGTCTGGCAGTGAGCCGGTTCGTTCGCCGACGGCAATCATTTCAGTGAACATATATGGGAATGCCCAGTGCTGCTTCAGTGGTTCTGCGAAAGACCCACCTTGGATAAGCGAATGTCTTGTCCGCACAAGGGCTTGCTTGAAAATGCGATTGCTCGTCGTGTTTTCAGTCAGCTCCATTGCCTGGATAATCGGAACCGAATTTCCTAGCAGAGAGCTCATCGACCGGGCAATCGATGCTAAGTTTGATTTAACTAATATACTGCCAATGACAGGTAGTTTTAATAAAAATCGTTCCATCTTTATCCCAGTATTTTCTTGATGAAATAAGTAATAAATTAATGAAATAATACCAATTATTAGAATTAATAGCAACCACCAAAAGTTGCCGACAAAGTCACTTGCTCCGAGTACAAATTTTGTTACACTCGGCAGCTCCGCTTCGTACGAATTAAACATCGCGACGAATTGTGGAACGACATAGATTAATAGAAATACAACAACGGCAATGGCGACGACTAGCACGGTAACTGGATAAGCAAAAGTTGATTTCATCCTCTGACTCGTCTGGTGCTGTTTATGATAGTAATCCGCTAATGCATTCAGTGTCGGTTCGAGTGATCCGCTCTCTTCTCCGCTATGAATCATATTCCGAAAGAATTCCGAGAAGATCTTTGGGTGATTTGCCATTGCTTGTGTCAATGACTTTCCTTGACGGAGATCAATTTCGATATAATACAGCGCTTTGTGAAAATATTTATTTTTCGTTTGTTCTCTTAATAGGTAAATTGCTTCAACAATGGTCAGTCCCGCTTTCAGTAAAGCTTGGAATTGCCTCAGAAAAACGACGAATTCACGCGGTTTAACGATTTTACCAAAATGAAGATCCTTGTTCCAGATTGTTTCTTTTATTTCATTAATGGCTTCAATTTTATAGCCTTGATCTCTTAGCATCTTTCTTGCTTGCTCTTTGTTATAGGCTTCAAGTTTCCCTTTTTCAACTTTTCCTTCGATATCAAATACGGTATAGCGGAACGATGCCATGATCGATGCCCCCAATTATTCTTGAGCGACTCGGAAGACTTCTTCGGTCGTCGTAAGTCCTTGTTTTACTTTGTGTAATCCATCCTCGAACAAATAGGTAAACCCTTTCTGTCTCGCTAATTGTTCAATATGAACGGATGTTTTTTCATTTAATATCGCTTCCCGGATCTCATCATCAATGTATAACACTTCATGGATCGCTGTTCTGCCACGATAGCCTGTCTGATTACATGACGGACAGCCGGCACCCCGTTTGATTGCCTCTATCTCTATATTATACTTACTAAAAATAGCTTTTTCCCGAATTGATGGTTCAACAACCCGTACGCATTCACGACAAACCGTCCTCACTAAACGCTGTGCAACAACACCATTGATGGAGGATCCAATCAAAAATTGCTCGACACCGATGTTTTTCAATCGGTCGATCGCTCCAATCGAATCATTTGTATGAAGCGTACTAAGGACTAAGTGTCCTGTAATTGACGCTCGAACTGCCATGTTTGCCGTTTCTTGGTCACGAATTTCACCGAGCATGATAATATCCGGATCTTGTCGGAGGATCGCCCGCAAACCATTCGCAAACGTTAGATCAACTTTCGGATTGACTTGAATTTGATTAATGCCATCCAATTGGTACTCTACCGGGTCCTCGACAGTGATGATGTTGATCGATTCATCGTTTAACCGAGTTAGTGCGGCATACATGGTTGATGTTTTTCCAGAGCCGGTTGGTCCAGTCAATAGCACAATGCCAAAAGGTTCTTCAATCATCTTGATGAACTTCTCATAATTTTTTTCAGAGAAGCCGAGTTCTTCCAAGTTGTTTGAAGTAGCTGCGGTATCAAGCACCCGGATAACGACTTTTTCACCAAAAATGGTTGGTAAAGTACTGACTCGAAAGTCGACCTTTCTTCCTTCAATCTTCATTTTGATCCGTCCGTCTTGCGGGATCTTTTGTTCCGTGATGTCAAGCCCGGCCAAAATTTTCACTCGGGTGATCATCGACGCTTGTACACCTTTAGAAAATGTTTGCTCTGTCCTTAACGCTCCATCAATACGAAGCCGGACGAACACTTTCATTTCTTGGGGATCAATATGAATATCACTCGCCTTTTGGACAACGGCTTGCTGGAAAAGCTGGTTTAAAATTTTTACGATTGGCGAACTGGCTTCTTCCATCGTTAAATCATGAACCGCTTCTTCTCGAAATTGCTCTTCCAGTTCTTCGGTAAAATCTTCTTGTTCATAAAGTGTTAAAATCGCTTGTCGTATTTCATCTTTGACGACAATTACAGGCTCGACTTCAAATCCAGTCATTAACCGGACATCGTTGAGTGTAAAATAATCCAATGGATCGGAAATGGCCAGAAAGAGTTTGTTTTTTTCACGCTTTAATGGAACAATATTTTTTTCCTGGACATACTCTTTTGGAATCAACTTCAATAATGTCTGATCGAAAGGATAATTGTGTAAACGAATATGCGGATAACCCAGCTGCTCTTCCAGCAATTCAGCAACTTGAACATCTGTGATTAAGTTTTGCTCAGTCAAATAGTCTCCGAGTTTTTGACTGGAGTCTTTCTTTTCAAGCGCTTCATTCAATTGTTCTTCGGAAATCAACCCAGCTTGAACAAGTAATTCCCCGAGTCGAAGCTTCGTTTTCTTGACCACTTGTCATTCCCCTTAAATTGTCATCTTTTATGTGACTTTTAGAGCTATATCTAGTAGTTTTATATTATATTACACTTTATAATTACATTATACTAAAGTACTATGTTTAAATCGAGGTTATTCAATAAATAAATATATTTTCCTTGACTATAATCGACGTTTCACGCTTATTGAGATGTGTAGGGCAATCATGATTTTCCCCATCGTATTGCTGGGTCTTTTTCCTACCCCCCGCAAATGCTAAGCAGGCGTTTCACAAGCGAGGGTAAATTTTGTGGTAAAAAAACCTGCAAACAAACATTTCATTTCATCGTGCTTATCTTGAGTAATAAGAGAAGTGGGGTTACTATGGAGACTCTAGTATTCTTGCTAGTGGAACTGTGGGAAGATTCCACGCTCGAAATCTCAAAATCGAGGTTCATCCTGGTTTACGAGGCTTCATCCTCAATAGCAACTTGGATGGTTTTCATTTCTTCCACTAGGTGATTGGAACGATAATCTCCATTGATGGTTGGCGCAACGGCATAGTTGACAACAATGTTTTGACCGTTCGCTATCTTGATGTCTGATATGGAGATCCGGTAGCGGATTTGGTCAGTCATTGAAATTTCAACACCATCAATCAAACCGTTTTTCCTGAATTCATTTTCCAGTGAGTTTTTGAATTGGCGAACGATCACATGATGATTTGGTGCGCTGTCTAAATTTCCTAACCAAGTTTCAATTTCGCCTGAAGCGACTTCTTCACTTTGTATAATCGCATTTTCCATATATGTAAGACCCATGTCTTCCAACTTCGAACGCTGTACACTTTCTTCGGTTCGTTGATATTGTTCGATACTGCCTAAAATATTTGAAATAATTGGTGGGGTGATGATTCCGATGACGGTGATGATCAACAGTACGATAACTAATGCTGCACCGTTTTCGTTTTTATGAAATTGACTCATTGATTCCCCTCCAGTTCTATATACCCATATAATTGGGCTGATAAACGACTTGATTCAGAAGGTGGTTTTTCTGCATAAATCTTGATGAGGATACGTGTAAGTCCGTACTCAATTTCTGTTGGGTCATGATCTGATTGGGGAACCATCTCGATTATAGGATAATAATTTTGCTGATTTTCTTCAATGGGTCCCCATTCTTCATCAATCAATTGGGGATCAGCTTTTACTTCCGTCAAAACACGCTCAGCAACATTGATCGCTGTCAGTTCGTCTTCCGCCTTCTGAGACATTAAAATAGATTGTGGAAAAAAACTCATGAAACCGATCAAGACGATACTCAGAATTGTGATTGCACCGAGAATTTCTATTAAAGTCATTCCTTGGTCATTATACATAAAGTTTAGACGTTTCATTCGTGCACCTCTTTTAATACTAGCTTAATAGAAAATGGGTGATGATATGTTCAAAAACCACTTAGATAATCAGAAAGGAATCACATTAGTTGAAGTTCTCGCAGTTCTTCTATTGCTTTCTATTATCTTAACACTTTCGTTCTCAATTTTCATTAATGTCGTCGAACAGAACGCTCGGTCAACTTCTCATGTGAATGTTCGCCAAGAAGCCAATCTTGTGATTAGCCAGATTCGGAACAAGCATCACACAGAAGAGAGTGAAGAGTACGCTTTGTGCTTAGAAGATGTCCAGCCAAGTCAACAATTCGAGTTTGATTCGTTCAGTATAGATGGAACTCCTTTTGAAAATTGCCAGAACAAAAACCCTCATGAAGATCTGCTCGTGAGCTTTACCTTATTGGATGAATTTGACAATGATTTCACCATCGATACAACTATTGAAGCGAAGAAGGAAATTATAGAAAAAAGTAAAGTAAGTATCTCTTTGCCGAGCTTTCAGAGAGATTTCTATACTTATCTGAAAGAGGAAAATGTATTTGTCTATGGAGCTGGTATAGATATTGGTGGTGGAAATAACGTTAAAAGCCATGGTGGTGAGGGACAAATCGTGATTGATAACTCTAACAAGAAAGATTTAGAATTTACTAGAGGTGGACAGACTGTATCTGTACCTAAAATCTATATTGATAAAACTGGGAATACAATCCGTTATAAAGGTGGTTCAGGCATGGGAGAATCAGGAATCACCGAATTAATTAGTATCAAAGGGGATTTGGAGATTAAGTATGGCAATCCGAAAATCATTTCAAAGGAAATCTTCATTGATGGATCAATAATCTTTGATGGAAGTGCAAAAATTGAGTCTCAAGAAAAAACATATATAAAAGGAAATGTAGTAATAAATAACGGTAATCCTACATTAAGTTCAAAGGAAGTCTATATTGATGGCAGTGTCACTTTTGATGGAAGCGGCCGTATTAATGCAGACAAAGTATATATTAGCGGCGATGTGAATTTCAATAAATGGGATACCTATATAAATGCAAAAGAAATCTATGTTGAAGGAAATGTTTACTCAGCGACAAACAATGATGCCCATAAAAACATCCCTCATGGCGAGTTCATTTCAAGCGACTTACCAAAACATCCGAAAATTCAAATCCCTAAGCTAAGAGGGGAAAATTGGTACTCGAACAACGGTTATGAACGTAAAGATACATTGGAAGATAATGTTAAAATTTTTACAAATGATTTCACTTTTCGTAAATTACAAGGCGAGGACCAGGACTATGACCTGAACAATGTCACTATTGTCAGTAAGGGAGACATCGATTTGAGTAATATGGGAGGAATCTCCCTCTCTGGAATTTTATTTGCACCGAACGGTAAAGTGATTTTTAAGGGAGAATCTTTTAAAGGTATGGTTATTGCAAAAGATGGATTCGATACAAGCCGCGGAGGAACAGATATAACGTTCAGGAACATTCAACATTATTTTTCTTCCTCAAAAGACGTTCCGTTTAAATAATAGAGGAAATGTGACTTAACTTTTATTATAATAAGACTCTGTGCATCAGGGCTATGCGCCCTATTTGAAATTATATGCTCCCAACATGCTGCGATATAAGCCGTATAAGAGAAGATATGTGACCAAGGCTAGATGATATGCGACCAAATTCAAGGTATATGAGTCTATAATTAAATAATATGAGCCGACCACAAAATAGGCTGCGGTTCTGATTATGATCCTATTGGAATCAGCGTTATGAACCGTATTTGAAATTATATGCTTCCAACATGCTGCGATATGATCCGTATAAGAGAAGAAATGTGGCCAATGCTAGAAGATATGCGACCAAATTAAAAATATATGAGCCCATAATCAAAATGTATGCGCCCAGCCACAAAATTCTTTTAATAAAACAAAACAAGAGACCAAGTCTTCAGACGACTTGGTCTCTCATCTTTTATCCGCTACCTTATTCTATACTTCTCCAAAGAGTAATGGCCGCATAACTCCGGTACGGCGCCCAATCCTCGGCTTTTTCTTCAATATAATCTTTCAATGGTTTCGTTTCCATTTTCCAAAGTCGCTTCAAAGCGTTTTGAAGCCCAATATCTGCTCCAGGCAAAAGATCATCACGACCTAGGCCGAACAGCAGCCAGCTTTGCACTGTCCAAGGACCAATGCCGCGAATGGCACCTAACTTCTTGAACACTTCTTCGTTCGTTAAGCGGCTAATTTCTTTCAAATCAAGCTCGCCATTTGCGATCATTCGTGACGTATCGATAACGTACTCGGCTTTACGCTGACTGAACTGAAGTTCCTTCAAGTCTTCATAGTCAAGTTCCGCAATCTTTTCTGGCGATGGATAGAACCAAGAACCGTCGATTTCTTTTCCATATGCTTTCACAAACCTCGAAGTCAATTCATACGAAAATCGCAAATTAAGTTGCTGATGTATTAATGTTTTCATTAATGAACCATACAAATCAAAATCGCGCACAATCGGCGTGCCTGGGTATGTGAAAAATAACAACGATAAATCGGTTCCTTGGAAATAATCATGAACTTCCTGTAGATCTTTATCCCACTGGAAAATATTTCGGATGTGCTCGAAGATGACATCTTGTTGTTCATCATGATCAGACATGACAGAGAAAACAGGCTTCTCGATCGTGCCCTCTGCTTTCACTCGAACAACACAATAATCGTCCTCAGCCAACTTCAACGGTACATCGACATATCGTTCTTTTTTATTTACTTGAATTAACGGATCTAGAGATAATCGCTTTAAAGCATAATCAAAATCGTATATCCCCGTCACGTGATAATATTCTTTCCACATTCATTTTCTCTCCCTTTTCAAACTATCCTATAGTTTACATGGTTAACAGCTAGCTGACAAAAAATTGATTTACTACATTAGCTGAGAAAGGAGCTTTGAAAAGAGCGAGCAAACATAATTCGGGTGGTGACTGTTGATAAGCGTTCTCTAACTGTTGATAAGCGACAGCTAACTGTCGATAAAACGCACCTGACTGTTGATAAGCGACAGCCAACTGTCGATAAAACATCCCTGACTGTTGATAAGCGACAGCTAACTGTCGATAAAACGTCCCTGACTGCTGATAAACGCCAGCTAACTGTCGATAAAGCGATCCTGACTGTTGATAAGCGCCAGCCAACTGTCGATAAAGCTGCCTCTCACCTTAAAACGGCACCAGTTCATCCCACAATAATTCATCGAGTGAAGCAAATTCATATCCTCTTTTTCGCAAATCATCAATTAAATGGCTAAGTGCTTCGGCGTTGTCTTCAGAGACGGCATGTAATAACACGATGGCGCCTGGATGAATTTGATCGATGACACCGCGATAGGCTTGCTCCCACCCTTTTTTCTCTCCTGTATTCCAATCAACTAATGCGACGGTCCAGAACACATTGACATAGCCTAGTTTATTCGTAAGGTCGAGTGTTCGTTCACTGAAGACGCCTTTGGCTGGTCGGAAAAATTTCACATGGTCTTGTGAGGTCACCTTTTTAACTTTTTCATCTAGTGTTTGAAGATCTTTTTTTACTTTGTCGTCACTTGCTTCTGTGTAATCCAGGTGTTTATCCGAATGATTTCCAATAATATGTCCTTCATTTACCATGCGTTTTGTCAGCTCTGGCTCATCATCGACATAATGGCCGGTCAAAAAGAATGTTGCCGGTACTTGTTTTTCTTTTAAAACGTCAAGAATCATTCCGGTGTAACCTTCTTCGTAGCCATTATCAAAGGTTAGATAAATTTTCTTCTCATCTGGATCACCCATATAATAACCATTATATTTTTCAATTAATGGGGCGTAGAAACCTAAGTCGGGCGGTGATTCTCCCTCACTTTTTTTATAACCATACCCATGAGATTCATTAGAGAGAGCTAAAATGGGCAAACTTTGTGCAATGACAAAAACAATGATTAAAAAAGCAGTTGATATTTTTTTCATAAAAAATCTTCCTCCTTCTCTGCCTATAGGTTTCGCAGAAAGAAGAAAAACCATTCAAAAAGGTTGGCATCCCTTTTGAAAAGAGAAACCAACCTAGTCTTCATTTTATAAGAATAAGGACGCGGCCCAACCGAAAATAAGCAATGGAATGTTGAAGTGGATGAATGTCGGTACACATGTATCCCAAATGTGATTGTGTTTTCCGTCGACATTCAAACCAGCAGTCGCGCCGAGTGTACTGTCAGATGCTGGTGAACCTGCGTCACCCAAGGCTCCAGCTGTACCAATCAGAACGGCGATCGCCATTGGTGAAAATCCAGCTGCTAAAGCAATCGGAACGTACAATGCCGCAATGATTGGAATCGTACCGAATGATGTACCAATTCCCATCGTGATTAGTAAACCGACAAGCAGTAAAATCATTGAGATTAATGCTTTGTTTCCTTCCAACATACCCGATGAGGCGTCTACTAATGCTTCGACAGATCCTGTCTGTTTTAAAACTTCACCGAAACCTGACGCAGCAAGCATAATAAATGCAATCATGCCCATCATACCGATCCCTTTTGCCATAACCTCTTCGCCGCGTTTAAACGGTACAGCGACCAATATAAACATAAGGAGCAATCCCGTTAAGGCGCCGAGTACCATTTCACCTGTTAGGATTTGTACCACTAACGCAGCAACAATGGCGATCAATGTCATAAAGTGTTTTGTTTCGAATTGGAAAGGTGCATCACTTTCTTCTGCTATGCTTGAAGCCGTCTCACTCGCTTGGATTTGGCTATAATCACGCTTTTTACGGTATGTGATGAATAGCGCAATTAGCAAACCGACAATCATTCCTGCTCCTGGAATCAACATGGCTTGAGTCACTTCATTCAATGAAAACTCAATGCCATTTTCAACCATGTTATCTCGGATGATTCCTTGGAATATCAATCCGAAGCCAATCGGTAGCATGACGTATGGAGCTTTTAACCCGAAGACCAAAGAAGTCGCTACGGCACGACGATCCAACTGCATTTTGTCGAACAAAGCAATTAATGGCGGGATTAAAATCGGAACAAACGCGATATGCACCGGCACTGCGTTCTGAGACAAGGATGCGATGAGAGCAATTGCGATTAACATAAACCCGCGCTTTCCTTTGACTGCCTTCCGTAAAAATTGAACAAGTCCTGTTGTGATACCTGTCAAACTAATGGCTACTGCAAATCCACCGAGCAACACGTAGCTGAGTGCTGTATTTGCACTTCCTCCCATGTTTTCGACGAATAATGCAACCGTATCTGCGAGCGACAAGCCGGACATGAGCCCTGCTGAGAGTGCTGAAATCACGATTGCCAAAAGTACGTTTACTTTCAATAAACTTAAAATAACCATGATTAATACTGAAGCGATGACAACAAATGCCATTGTAGTTCTCCCCTTTAACGATTCATCTCTTTATCTGTTTACTAGAGTAAAGGATTTCTTAAAGGAATACAACCCTTTTATCAAATTTATTCATTTTATTTTTAAATATGCTTTTAAGGGATGTGTTTTTCAGATCTTTTCGGATGAGCCGATACAAAAAAACTCATCCTAGCATTAGCTAGAATGAGTGTGTCAATCGTTTTATAACGTTATGCATCTACGACCTCTACTTTTTCTTCTACTTCAATTGTTGGTACAACGGATTGAACCATTGAACAGTTTTTCGAAGCAATCTCTAAACTTTTTTGTAATTTTTCTTGTTTCAAGTCTTTGCCTTTCACCTTAAATAACAGCGTCACTCTTTCGATGCGGTTGACTTCGTCTTCACTTCGAATGACGTCCGCTTCAACAGTCATTTCATCCCATTCGATCTTTTGCTTCGCCAAAATACGTTTATATACTAAGCTGCTGCAGCCTGCCAAAGATGAAACCATTAACTGGAATGGACGGAACCCTTCATTTTCATCTCCGGAAATCGTCAGTTCGCCTGCTGGTAGCTCACTTGTTATCTTTTCGTCAGTCACTGTAAATTTCATTCGAAACTCACCTATCCTTCTTTTTTCGTGATTTTCAATTGTATCTATTTTAACATAGAGAAGTAGTTCGTCATTCAATTTGCTTACAAACATTGGAGGATTGCATATGTCCTATTCCGCAAGAAGATTTGCCGTGCTCGTTGGGCTCGTCGGCATTTCGGGTTTTTCTCAAGGCTTACTTCTACCACTGATCTCAATCATTTTTGAGCAAAATGGCATTTCTTCCGCTTTAAACGGATTACATGCTACAGCATTATACATAGGTATTTTAATCGTTTCGCCATTTTTAGAACCACCACTACGTAAATTTGGCTATAAACCGGTCATTTTACTCGGTGGAGCCGTTGTATTTATCGCATTATTTTCATTTACGCTTTGGGAATCCATGTGGTTTTGGTTCGCTTTACGATTGCTCATCGGCATCGGGGACAACATCCTCCATTTCGGTACACAAACATGGATTACGACAACAACACCTGATCATAAACGCGGAACTTATATTGCCATTTACGGACTGATGTTTGGTTTGGGTTTCACGATTGGTCCATTATTTACCCAGTTAGTAGAAATCCATCAAAATCTTCCGTTTATAATAAGCTCTGTATTATGCCTGTTTGTTTGGCTATTTATGTTCTGGATTCGAAATGATTATCCAGTCGACGAGACAGAGTTTGATATTTCCTCTAATAATACATTAAAGCGTTTTACCAACGCGACGAAAATTGCTTGGATTGCCATGCTCGGACCGTTCGCTTATGGATTTTTAGAAACTGTTTTGCACAGTATCTTTCCGATTTACGCCATGCGTATTGGCATTGACGTAGCATTGATTTCGATTATCGTACCTTGCTTCGCTGGTGCAGGAATCATTTCCCAGATACCGCTCGGCACACTAAGCGATCGTATCGGCAGAAAGAAGATGTTAACGATTGTTTTATTTGGTGGGACCGCAATTTTCTTAGCGGGTACATGGTTCGACCAATATCTCATCGGATTGTTTGCTACATTCATTATGGCGGGACTTTTATTAGGTTCACTTTTTTCCCTAGGGATTGCTTATATGACGGATCTTTTACCAAAGATGCTCCTGCCTGCTGGGAATATTTTATGCGGTGCAGCGTTTAGTATCGGAAGCATCACTGGCCCAATTGTCGGCGGTTTTTATCTCGATTATTTTGCGAATCAATCCTTCTTCCTGATGCTTGCATTGTTTATGGCAGTCGTCAGTGTCATGATGTACTTCTTTGGTCCGAAAAAAATGAAAAAACCGATTAACGCTTAGCGCTTATTATAGAGATTCTATTTTTTGGGGCTGCCAATGATTAGATCACTTCTATTCGGAGATAGAGCTCATTTTTTGGTCGCTTCCTCCGATTAGAGCGCTTCTATTCGGGGGTAGAGCTCTTTTTTTGGTCGCTATCTCCGATTAGAGCGCTTCTATTCAGGGGTAGAGCTTTGTTTTTGGTCGCTACCCCCGATTTGAATGCTTCTATTCGGGGGTAGAGCTCATTTTCTGGTCGCTATCTCCGATTAGAGCGCTTCTATTCGGGGATAGAGCTCTTTTTCTGGTCGCTTCCTCCGATTAGAGCGCTTCTATTCAGGGGTAGAGCTCTTTTTTTGGTCGCTATCTCCGATTAGAGCGCTTCTATTCGGGGGTAGAGCTTATCTTTTGGGGCGCTACCGCCGATTTGAGCGCTCCTATTCAGGGATAGAGCTCACTTTTTGGGCGCTACATCCGATTAGAGCGCTTCTATTCAGGGGTACAGCTCTTTTTTTGATCGCTACCGCCGATTAGAGCGCTTCTATTCAGGGGTAGAGCTCTTTTTTTGATCGCTACCCCTGATTAGAGCGCTTCTATTCGGGGGTAGAGCTTATCTTTTGGACGCTACATCCGATTTGAGCGCTTCTATTCGGGGGTAGAGCTCTTTTTTTGGGCGCTACCTCCGATTTGAACGCTTCTATTCTGGAACGCAAAAAACAAACCCGAACGAAGGACTGTCCATCCTTTGTTCGGGTTTATTTCGATTAAAGCCATTTGCTTACTGGCTATTCCACTATCTGTTTTTTTCTTGAAAGCAGGCGGCGATTATTTCGATCAAGAATTGCGTTGACCTCACCACCGATAATAATCATCATGCCTGATAAAAATAACCATACCATCAACACGATGATCCCGCCGAGGCTGCCGTATGTCGCTGAATAGTTACCGAAATTGGAAACGTAGTAAGAGAATCCCCATGAAGTGAGCATCCAACCTATTGTCGCGACAGTAGCGCCAGGCAAGGTGTGCACAAGTTTCAGCTTTTTGTTTGGACCGATAAAAAATAGAATGGTTAACACGACAATCAAAATAAGTGCCGTCAATATCCAACGAATGATAAACCAGACTTCGACGAATTGTTCCGAGAGCCCAATCATCCCGAATACATTTTCACCAAGTACCCGGCCAAACACAGGAATCATCAGTGCAACGGCAATCAAAAATAAGACCAATAGCGTGAGGCCGATAGAAAGTGTTCTTGCAACAATAAACGAACGTGTTTCTTCGATTTCATAGGCACGATTAAACGACCGCAATAACGCATTGACACCGACGGATGCGGACCAAATCGTACCGATAATACTGAAAGATAATAAACCGCCTCCTCCGCCATCAATCACTTGCTGAACGTTATTTTGAATCAAATCTTGCGTATTCGGTGGTAAATACTCTTGGAGCATATTAAAAATGTCCTCTTGAGTAACCGGTAAAAATGAAACGAGTGATAGCAAAAAAATCAGTAATGGAAATAACGATAGCAAGAAAAAATAAGATAATTGAGCGGCAAGGCCAGTTACGTCATCATTACTGAATTCCGAAAACAGTTCCTTCCAAAATTGCTTTTCAAAAATCATTTTGTCACCTGCAATATCTATCATTTTTACTAACTAAAAAAAGTAACGATAAGTTTTTGAGAATAATACTCGTACTTATCGTTCACTATATGCATGTTTATTTACGGTTATCATACTTATTAAAGAATGACTCTAACTGATCCAGTTGTTGGATGACACGATCAGTGCCTCTTGTGACATCATGTAACTTTGTTCGTAATTGCGTGATGGCTTGTGATGGTTGTGAATACACTTGGCGCACTTCATTTTTCATGTTTCTTGAATAGTCTTTGACTTTTTCTCTCTCTTGGCGATCAATTAACGAAACCAACAGTCCAAGTGCAGCTCCAACTAACATACCTTTTTTCCATTTTTCCATTAGTATTCCTCCTGTAATGGTTCAAGTTTTACTTTTACATCGTTCAATAAATGTTGACAAGCTTCAAAAACTAATTCATATGTTTCGTCAAAATCTCCCGTAAAATACGGATCTGGTACGTTTTTCACTTTAGAATCCGGCACGAAATCCAATAATTTTTTTACGACGATATTTGTATCATCATCGATTTGTTTTCTTATGTTTTCCAAGTTATCGTCGTCCATTGGAATAATATAATCAAAATGAAGAAAATCTTCCTCGCTAATTTGCCGAGCAACGAGACCATTGGAATTGACGCCCGCATCCGTTAATTTTTTTATTGTTCCTTCATGTGGCGGTTCACCAACATGAAAATCGCCTGTTCCGGCAGAGTCGATGACGACTTGATCGTCCAACCCTTTTTCACTCACTAATTCTTGAAAAATTGCTTCTGCCATCGGTGAGCGACAAATATTTCCGAGACAGACAAATAATACTTTCACCATTCCATCACCTGCTTAATTATAATATAAAATAAAAACGTTACATTCATAATATCTATTTCCTTCGAATAGTGCTAGTAAACAAGTTTTTTTGAGTAAGTTCACAAATTATTCAAAAATTACTTGACATTTGCCTTGATTTTTCTGAAAATTTAGTTGATGACAAATTATCAAAAAAAGGAGGAATACGAATGGGACAGTTAAATGATATTCTCAGTAAGGCAAGTGACATTGTTTGGGGGATTCCCCTTCTTGTGCTGCTCGTTGGTACAGGACTTTACTTGACGATTCGTCTTGGTTTTCTGCAATTCCACAGCATGGGTTATGCACTTAAATTATCTTTTTCCAAAGGAAAGCAAGACAAAAAGTCAGATGGGGACATCTCTCACTATCAAGCATTGACAACTGCGATGGCGGCAACAATTGGTACCGGTAACATTGCCGGGGTTGCTACAGCTGTCGTGCTTGGGGGACCAGGTGCTGTTTTCTGGATGTGGATCACGGCATTAGTCGGTATGGCGACCAAATATGCAGAAGCATTACTGGCCGTTAAATACCGTGTCCAAAGTAAAGATGGAACGATGTCTGGTGGCCCGATGTATTACTTGGAAAGAGGCTTGAACGCCAAATGGCTCGGTGTACTCTTCGCTTTATTCGGAGCCATTGCTGCATTCGGTATCGGAAACATGGTGCAGTCGAACTCGGTTTCTGACGTTCTTGGCAGTAATTTTAATGTTCCTGGTTGGATTACAGGTGTTGTGCTGGCAGTATTAGCTGGTTTGGTCATTATCGGTGGAATCAAAAGTATCGGAAAAGTCACCGCTTTTTTTGTACCGATTATGGCTGCTCTTTACCTCTTAGGTGGAATCATCATTCTTATTGTAAACTTTGACCTAGTCCCGACAGCGCTCGGTTTGATCTTCACAGATGCCTTTACTGGTAACGCAGTTGCTGGTGGCGCGATCGGTGCTGTCATTCGTTATGGGGTTGCTCGTGGGGTCTTCTCTAACGAAGCTGGTTTAGGTTCTGCTCCGATTGCGGCAGCTGCTGCAAAAACGGATTACCCAGCTCGTCAGGCGTTAGTTTCCATGACACAGGTATTAATTGATACGATCATCGTGTGTTCTGTTACAGGAATTACAATCGTTATGGCCGGTTCGGAATTTTTCGCAGGAGGATATGATGGAGCGGATCTAACATCTGCTGCATTCGGACACTTCCTAGGAGATTTCGGTAGCTACATTGTTGCGATTGGTCTCGTATTCTTCGCATTCTCTACCCTGCTCGGTTGGTCATACTATGGGGAGAAATGTTTCAACTACTTGACCAATGAACGTGGTTTGGTTGGTTATCGTGTTGTCTTTATCACATTAATTTTCGTTGGGGCAGTCGCACAACTACAAACCGTTTGGGTTTTTGCAGACGTGATGAATGGTCTTATGGCCTTCCCGAACTTAATCGGATTACTCGGACTATCTGGAATTGTCGTCGCAGAAACAAGACGATTCTCATCCGTTGCCAAAGAAGAACGAAGGAAAGCCAGTTAACCGAATATACATGAAACAGCCAGTCTTGGGTCGAGCCAAGACTGGCCTTTTTATGCTTCAGATTTATGTCGCCAAGGGAGCAATGCAGTTTTCATCGTTATTTTTAGGAGAATTGACGTAAGAATCGACTTCATAGCGATCGAATGTGACATCGTCTAATGATAACAACCAATCACGCATTTCCGTCGCATCTTTTTGCTCATACGAAATCCATTCTTGTTCGTGGGATTTTGGCAATATGACTGGCATACGATGATGAATTGGTTGCATAAAGGCATTCGAGTCTTTTGTTAAAATCGTACATGTAATGTATTCTTGATCACCTTCTCGATAGCGATCCCACAAGCCTGCAAATGTAAAGAGCTGCTGATCATCCCGAAAAATCCGTTGCGGCTTTTTCGTTCCATCCTCTTTCATCCATTCATAAAAACTATCTGCCACAATCAAACAGCGTCTTCGCTCCATCAACCGTTTAAAGCTCGGCTTTTCATTCGCAGTTTCCAAGCGCGCGTTAATCATCTTACTGCCAATGGATAAATCTTTTGCCCATGAGGGTACCAATCCCCAGCGCATCGTCCCTCCCCGATTTTTCTGACCATCATTTACAATTGTCAGCACTTTTTGTGTCGGAGCAATATTATAGCTAGGATCCCAATCCAGCAACTCATCTAAATCAAACGTTTCCATGATTTCTTCTGGTGAAGCAGTTAACGTAAAGCGACCGCACATACGAGCACCTCTCTTTTAATCAAGTCAATTCCAGCCCTGATCGACCGGTGGTTTTGCTTCTGGTCCTCTTTGAAACATCGATTGCTTGTTGAACATTTTGCATCTGAACATATATCCATTCGCCGTGAGTTATATCAACCGATCGACCTACGCTGTCGTCTGGTCCATCGCCTCTTGGATTCGTTTTTTCGTTTCATCTGCTAGCTCGTCGAGACTCAAGTTTTCATATTCCTCAGGCATAATCGGGTCACAAACCGTCAAGTAAACCTTTCCTTTACGAATCCGATTGTTGTTAACTTCCATAATGTTATACGTGCCATTTACCATCACTGGTTGGATGGGAACATTCGCCTTTTTAGCCAAGGATAAACTTCCACTTTTAAATTCAAGCAGTTCATCACTTCTCGCTCGTGTACCTTCAGGAAAAATTAATAGGCTATGTCCTTCTTTCAGCAACTCAATTCCTTGTTTAAATGTTTTTAAAGATTGACGACGATCTTTTCGGTCTAAAAACAGGCAGTCCATTTTCTCCATCCACGTGCGAGCAATTGGAATCTTTTTCACTTCAATTTTTGAAATAAAGCCAAATGGTTTCTTCAAGAAACCGAGAAGCGCAAAGATATCAAAGTTTCCTTGATGATTCGATACGAACAATACTTGTGAGTCACAAAGTTTATCTTCCCCATTAACGACAATCTTGCTTCCAGTAGACTTAAAAATCTTCCTCCCGATTTTTTTCGGACGTTTATGCACGATTTCATTATATTCTTCACGACCATAGTTCTTTTTGTCCATCTTCTGTATTTTCTTCAATCTTGGAACAGATCGAAGCACTAAATAAATGCTCACGATCAGTGTTTTTAATGTGCGCACCTTTATCCATCCCTCTTTGTTGTATGATTTAATAATTATCGAACGATTCACCTTTAATTGTATAGAAAAACATCCATGAAAAAAAGCACTTTTGATTAACATACGGTTTTATTACCAAGCCTATCATTCCTATGGTAAAATAATTTTTAGAATATACGAAGTGAGGGATTTTGGCATGTATCGAAATATCATCGAACAAGCAGATGTAGTTATTTTTGATTTGGATGGAACGTTGTATGAAGGAAAAGGGCATTTTAAATTACATACTGAAAACTTGAAGTCTCGTGTACGTGAGGATTTACAAGAAGCCTTTCAAGAAAAATATGATCAATATGAAAATGGGGAGTCGCCTCTTCAAATCGGTAAAATTTATGACGGCGAAAGGGATTTAATCTGGTCTTGGGATCCATTCCAAGAAACGTTGACGGAAGCTAGAAACTGGGAAAATGAAATTGTGGAAGTCGAAAACGCACCTTCTTATATGCAAGCGAGTGACTTTGACTTTGACAAATGGGTGCCAATTGGTGATGGTTGGTGGCCACCTTATGCCGTTGCACGTCATTTTGGCGTTACTGTAGAAGAAATTAAAGAATCGTATGATCAAACAAAAGTCCAGATGGCAAAGCTCGAAGGATTTTTGAATCATACACCTGGTTTGAAAGAATATTTGGAAGAACTTTCGAAGCGCAAGACATTACTTGTTTGTACGAACAGTGATTTAGAAGATGCCAAAAGGCTGCTAAGCTTTTTAGAGTTAGAACAGTTTTTCGTTGAAGTAATTCCATCTGCATTGAAGCCAGTAAATACAAAGAAACACTTTAATTATGTCATCGAAAAATACAACGTGGATGCTCGGAAGCTTGTTTCTGTCGGTGATAACTTTATGAATGAAATAGCACCAGCCTTACAGCTTGGAATGAACACTGTTTGGATTACTGATGTTGAAGAAGCACCTGTCGATGATGATCGTCTGATTTTGACCAATACATTAGCAACATTTGAATAAATGACTACCCGAAACCTGTTCTTTTAATGAGCGGGTTTCTTTTTTTATGATAGTTAAGAATTATTACATGCATTTTCATGATGTAATTTATTTGTTATCTATTTTTAACAAAACCTTTTTAAAAAAATGTTAAACTAACGTGGTACGGGAAATGGGTATATAGAAAACATTTCCTCAATAGACAAAAGGATATCAGTTGACACAATTCGTCACATAACGAACAATAAAAATGAAGCATATCAGAGTTTAATTTCGTTAACTTCGAGAAAAATTACCACACAAGAGAGATGGAGGCAACACAATGTTTTCAAATACTGCAATTGGAATTGATTTAGGTACTGCGAACCTATTGATATATACAAAGAATAAAGGAATTGTTTTTAATGAACCTTCTGTTGTTGCAATAGACACACATACTGGAAAAGTATTGGCAGTAGGTAATGAAGCGAAAGAAATGATCGGGAAAACCCCACATAATATTCAATCGATCCGTCCATTGAAAGACGGGGTCATCGCTGATTACGAAATCACGTCACAAATGCTCAGTACAATGCTGAAAAAAGTAAGCAAAAAACTTGGCGTCTCATTGAGAAAGCCGAATGTCATCGTTTGTGCACCGACAGGATCTACTTCTGTTGAACGTCGTGCCATCGATAATGCTATTCGCGAATATGGCGCCAAACAAGTACACATTATTGAAGAACCTGTCGCTGCTGCTATTGGTGCTGGACTACCTGTTGAGGAGCCTGTTTCCAATATGGTTGTTGATATTGGTGGAGGAACGAGCGAAGTAGCGATTATTTCCTTCGGCGGTGTCGTTTCAGCGAAATCAATTCGCACAGGCGGGGACCATATGGACAGCGCGATCATTCAGCATGTTCGCAAAAAATACAATGTCCTAATCGGTGAACGAACAGCTGAAAACGTCAAAATGGAAATTGGTTATGCTTTAGTTGACCACGATCCGCTCACTATGGAAGTACGTGGGCGAGACTTGGTGACAGGTTTACCAAAAACGATTGAACTCAACTCACATGAAATTCAGCAGGCACTCCGTGAGTCATTGGAAGCCATTTTGGAGGCCATCCGTGACACCCTTGAAAACTGTCCACCAGAATTAAGTGGTGACATTGTCGATCACGGGATTATGCTGACCGGTGGCGGCGCACTCTTGAAAGGCATGCAAGACTGGTTATCCAACGAAATCGATGTTCCTGTGCACATTGCCGAGAACCCGATTGAATGCGTTGCTGTTGGTACCGGGAAATCACTGAGTATCATTCATAAACTTCAAAAAGCGACAAAATAATTAGCTTATCAATCACATACGTCACATTTGCATATCATCCTGTGGGTGGTGTGCTTTTTGGCGTGGATTGAATAAGCTATTTTTATCGTCCATGTGTTGTACTTTCGTCGTATTTGTTTTGTAACAAAAATCCCGCTACCTTTTCAATCAGGTAACGGGGTCCGGTTAATTCGTCGTTTCAATTGCTTTCTTATCTTTTTTTGAAAATCGCTTGATGTTCTTCAAATTCAAATTAACGAGTAGGACGCCACCGACCACAAGGATTCCACCGAAAATTTGAGCTGGAACAAGTTTTTCATTTAAAAATATGACAGCCATGATTGTTGTAAAGACAGGTAACAAGTTCAAGAAAATGCTCGCTAACGAAGGACCTAAATTCGAGACGGATTTATTCCAAAAAATAAGTCCAATTACTGACGGAAAAATCCCTAGGTATAACAATCCGGCTATGCCCTTATAATCCGTGAGTTCAACATGAAACCCATTGATTATCCAATTCGCAATGGCAAACGGCAAGATAATCAAAAAGCCCATTCCCAGCATAATCACTACACCGCCATACACAGGGAATTTGTGGTTATGCTGCTTGACATACATTCCATAAATCGCCCAAATTAGAACAGCAATGATCATGAAGATGTCACCAATATTGAAATCGAGCGCAAATAAAACTTCCAAGGAACCATTCGCAATGACCCAGATTGCTCCAACAAAGGAAATTCCTGCTCCGATTAATTGCCGCTTCGTCAACCGTTCCTTTAATATGAAGTAACCTAGAAAAATAGAAAAAACTGGTGTCGTTGCTTCAACAATCCCAGCGTTCGTCGATGATGTATAGTTTAAGGATAAGTAAACAAAGAAGTTAAAAAATGATATGCCAGTCACAGCAAACGCAAATAAGTATTTCCAATTTTCCTTCCATATGTCCATATGATGTTTCACCTGTTTGTAACCAATAGGCAAAGTAACGAGGAATGCAATGAGTAAACGAAAGAACACAAGAGTTACAGGTGACATATGGCTAACTGCTTTACCGACTACCAAGTTGCTGGAAAAGATGGTAACCGCAATCAACACAAATATATAAGACCTAACCACCAAATCACCACCTAAAGACTATCATACTCTTTATTAATATATGGTCAATGGTGCATAACTGTTTTAACTTATGCTTGCTAGGCTAACCACTACCTAACAACCGCCGTATTTCGACTGAAATCAAATTCGTGATTGCGTTTCGGGTGATTAGGCGCTAGCTATTCCACCGAAACTTCACTCTCACTTCCGGTCCGGGTGATTAGGCGCTCTCTATTCGACCGAAACTTCACTCTCGTTTCTGATTCGGGGGATTATCGCTTCTGTTCTAGGGGATTAGATGCTTTATCAACGACATTTGGCGCTGCGTTGAGTGCCGTTCGGGTGTTGAGACCGCTCCTCGATGACTTTTCACGTTTCATAAGCTGCCATTCGGATATCGAGACAGCTTCTCGACGACTTTTTGCACTTCATAAGCCACTGTTCGGGCGTTGAGACGGCTTCTCGACGACTTTTCACGCTTCATAAGCTGCCATTCGGGTATCGAGACAGCTTCTCGACGACGTTTCACACTTCATAAGCCACTGTTCGGGCGTTGAGACGGCTTCTCGACGACTTTTTACGCTTCATAAGCTGTCATTCGGGTGTCGAGATAGCTTCTCGACGACGTTTCGCACTTCATAAGCCACCGTTCGGGCGTTGAGACGGCTTCTCAACGACTTTACACGCTTCATTAGCTGTCATTCGGGTGTCGAGACAGCTCCTCGATGACATTTCACGCTCGTTCAGTCCAAACTCGAACTTTGATAAAACCAACCGATGATCAAAAAGCTTACATAACAGAAAAACTATTGAAGATTTCCTGTACGAACCATGCGAGCCATTCTCTCGTCGTATTTTTGAATAACTGCAAATGATTCTTTTTCCAATATTCCTTCTATGTAACTATGTATGCGCTTATCAATATAATCATTGGAATGGATGAAAGGTTTCATATTCATATACTTATCTTCGACTGCAAAGACGATATGGCGTATGTTCGTGATTACAATCGTAGACAAGCACATAATACAAGGTTCCAAACTTGTATAAATCACACACTCCCTAGCATTTCTTTGTGAAAAAGCCGCACTGTTATTTATAGCAGTCATTTCGGCGTGTAAGGTGTTGTTTTTATTCGTATGAATTCTATTGTTTCCACGCGAAATAATTTTTCTATTGTGTACAATAACTGCGCCGACAGGTAAGTCTCCTCGTTCACCAGCAATTACCGCTTCATTAATAGCCTCTTTCATAAAATATTCATGATCTAGCTCTTCAATGTTTATCAAGTCTTCTACCCCCAACGTAGCTCATATTTAAAAAGCGACCGAGAGGATTCTCCCTTGGCCGCTTCCTAATAAATCAGATTAATAGTTCCCTAGCAATCCTCTTGACATCGCTATTTTTTCACACTTCAAGTAGAAGAATATGCCGATGAATAAATATACCACTGAATTGACGATTAAAGCGGTGTAATCCATCGCTGTAAAATCTGTCCACGAGTAGCCTTGAATCATAACATGTCGGATCATGTCTACCCCTTTAACGAATGGAGCTAATATTAAGATTGGGGCGACAGATAGTGGCACAAAAGCAAGTGCAGCTAAAATAAACTGAAGGATTTGCATAAATGCTTGAATTTGTTTAAATATGACACTCGCTCCAGCAATCATAAAACCTACACCAACGATTCCGACCAACGTTATTAATAAAATGGTCAAGGTTAAATCAGGTTTTAAATATAGCCATTGATTCGCGGTTGCCATACTTAAATATAATAAACCAACGACAATTACTCCATGTAATGCCATATAACCGATCAATCGTGATAAGAGGATCTTCCACATCCCTAACGGTGACATATACAATTGTTCTAACGTACCTCTTGTGGCTTCCATTGTAATCGTAAAGCCGATATTCGTTAATGTTACTAAAGTCAAATACCAAAAAATATAATTCACAATGACATGTTGGATATTCGCTTCTGCTTGTGCCGGGTCTCCGATAACGTTGATTCCCAAAAGCATTCCTAAAAAGATGATATAAATTGTTGCGATCATGCTGAGTGTATTAGGAAGATAACGCTTCATTTCAATGAATTCCATTCGTGTATTTGCTTTAATTAATTGAATGAATGGCATGGTTCTTCTCCTCCTGAATCAAATTCATGAACACTTCTTCAAAATTGATGGTCGTTCGGTCGATTTTTTCAATGATTGTATTTTCCTTTTTCAATAAATCCATCAAATCATAAATATCGTTATCTTGCTCTAAAGTGATCGTCAACTTCATCCCATCCAGTAATTCATTCATCGGAAACTTTACGTCTAATTCTTTCTGTTGTTGTTCTGTAAGTTCATTTCCTAGCGTTAAAACATAAGCACTTGTTTCAAACAAATTCATCAGTTCCTCTACTTTTTCATCCGCAATTACTTTTCCATCGTTGATAATTACTGTCCGCTCACATAAGTCTTGGACGACAGGCATGTCATGTGTACTAATGATAATCGTCTTCCCAGCCTCTGAAATCTTCTTCAACAATTGGCGCACTTCATACCCTGTTTCGATATCTAGACCTAATGTCGGTTCGTCGAGTAAAATCACGTCACTATCTGCCAATAAAGCAACAGCTAATGCCAGCTTCTGCTGCATACCACGAGATAAATTGCTGACGAGTTCATTTTCCTTTTGTTTCAATTTAAACTCATGCAATAGCTCTTCAATTTCGCTGGCCTTTTCCTTCCGGCTATTCCCACGGTTTCCTGCGAAATATTCTAGGTTTTCTCTCGCAGTTAAGCGCCAATATAAATTCCGGTTCCCCTCTAATACAGCACTAATGTGTTCCAATCCTTTTAGACGATTCTTTTGCATCGTGATGCCGTTAATGACGACTTCCCCTTCATCAGGGACGATGAGTCCACAGATCATTTTGATCGTTGTCGTCTTGCCAGCACCATTCGGTCCGAGTAAGCCGAGAATTTCTCCACGTTTCACAGTGAAATTCACATCGTTAACAGCTTGAACCCACTCTTTTGTTTTTCTTTTTTTGTAACCTTTTTTTAGACCTTTCACTTCAATTAAAATTTCTTCCATTGACTCTCACCCTTCTTTTACGACTATATCTAAAGTTTAGCAATCCCATCCCCACAAGCGAACAGACTACAGCACTGTATTGTTTCCGTCTATAGTCTGAATGTTCAAACAACCCTCGTTACTAAAAATATGTAAAAAAGTTATAGTAATTATTATACTAGATAAAATTCTAATTGTTAATTATTTTCAAAAAATATAAAACTGGCCAATCACCTGATAAGTAAAACAATAATAATTATGATAAAATTAAAAACAGAAAATTAATGGAGGATTCTAATGTTTTTAGATTCAGTAGGAAATGATCAATTAATTATATTAGTCGCTTTTCTTTTAATTAGCGGTGTTCTTGCTGCAAAATTCTCCAGCCAAATGGGGCTCCCCTCCCTTGTTTTATTTATTGCCGTCGGTATGGCGATCGGAAGCGATGGCTTTGGTTGGATTTATTTTGATGATGCGGATATCGCTCAAATTATTGGTGTTGCAGCACTTGTGGTCATTCTGTTTGAGGGTGGACTCCAAACCAAGTGGAAATCCATGCGTCCAGCAATTGTTCCGGCACTGTCATTGGCGACGGTCGGAGTCTTTATCACATCTGTTTTAGCTGGTCTTGCTGCCCACTATTTATTAGATGTTCCTTGGCTTCATGCATTATTACTCGGTTCCATTGTCGGTTCAACTGATGCTGCAGCTGTCTTCGCTACATTCAAAGAACGAAATGTAAAGCCGAAAATCGCTTCAACACTTGAAGCTGAATCGGGTACCAATGATCCGATGGCCGTTTTTTTAACACTTATTTTCATTGAAATGATTGTAAATGATTCAAGTTTATTCGTAATGATCCCTGCATTTTTTTGGCAAATGGGTGTTGGTTTAATCCTCGGTATTTTATTAGGACGATTTTCATCATTTATCATTAATAAAATTAGTTTGGAATCGAGTGGTTTATATCCGATTTTGGCCTTAGCTTTTGCATTCATGATTTATAGTGCAGCTTCTCTCATCGGAGCAAGTGGTTTTTTAGCAGTATACGTTGCTGGTGTAATTGTTGGGAATTCTGAATTGACTTACCGCTATCCTATTTTCCAATTTAATGAAGGGCTTGCCTGGATTGCACAAATTTTCATGTTTATGATTCTTGGATTACTCGCTTTCCCGGAACAAGTTTTTGAAGGCAGTATCGTCTTCTCTGGTGTCATGATCTCTGTATTTCTTATTTTAGTTGCACGCCCAATCGCTGTCTTTATCTCTACGATTAAGATGGGCTACACGTTTAAAGAGAAAATCTTTATTTCTTGGGCCGGTTTACGAGGGGCTGTTCCAATCGTTCTGGCGACCTTCCCGATTGTTGCAGGTGTAGAACATTCAGAAACGTTTTTTAATATTGTATTCTTTACAGTATTAATTTCTGCACTCGTACAGGGCTCAACGATAACGTTGTTTGCCAAAAAGCTTGATTTACTAGGACCGAAGAAAGTAACGCCTGAACATTCAATTGAATTGATTTCATTGGGCAAAGCGAATGCTGAGATGGTTCAGTTTCAAACAAATGAAACACATGCCGTCGTCGGTAATAAATTGCGAGATATTAATTTTCCAAAAAAAGCTTCCATTGCAGCGATTGTTCGTAATGGAAATTTAATCACCCCATACGGCGATACAGAGATTCAAGAAGGGGATTACTTGTATATATTGGTTACACGTAAATTCAAAGAAGATTTGCGCGTTATATTGAACCAAAAAAATGAAGATCACCACGATAACGGTGTAGTTCCTAAAAAAAATAAAACAAAATAAATTGGCAATGCTCAGGATTACATGCTCTAGCAAAAAAGCTGACATGTACTTCTGAGCATTTTTTATGTAGAAGTTTTATTGTTACGAAATTTTTTGTTTATAACTTCGATTTTCGGATAAATATATAGAATAGAAATAGCACCTATAGGAGGTAACAGCATGAAAGACAGTATGAGTTATGGCGATGATTACAAATATATCCCAACCACTTCCACAGAAAGTGGACATTTTGAAAAAATTGCCGAAGACCTTTGGTATCAAACAATTCAAATTGTGAATCTATACTACGTAAATAACCCGTCAGATGATGAGTGGGTATTAGTAGACGCTGGCATGCCTAAGTCAGCTAATAAAATCATTGATACGGTTAATGAAAACTTTTCAAAGCCCCCTGTCGCAATTGTTTTGACACATGGACACTTTGATCATGTCGGAGCCATTATAGAACTCGTTGACTACTGGAAAATTCCTGTTTATGCACATGAATACGAGCTTCCATATTTGCAAGGTGAGTTGAAATATCCAGAACCGGACCCTACAGTTGAAGGTGGCATGGTCGCCAAACTATCGCCTCTATTCCCTGTAGAGCCAATTAATCTTGGGGATAAAGTTCAACCGTTGCCAGAAGACGGCAGTATTCCACACATGAAAGATTGGCGTTGGATTCACACACCCGGGCACACACCTGGTCATATTTCTCTATTCAGAGAAAAAGACAGAACGTTAATTGCCGGAGACGCATTCGTCACTGTCAAACAGGAAAATTTATATGACGTATTTACACAAGAGAAGCAAATTAGCTCGCCTCCACGTTATTTGACACCGAACTGGGAGGATGCAGAAACATCTGTATTAAAATTAAGAGACCTACAACCAAAACTTGCCATCACAGGACATGGACATCCAATGCAAGGTGAAGAATTACACAAAAGCTTGAATTATTTAGCGGATAATTTTAAAGAAGTCGGCATCCCAGACCACGGCCACTACGTCGATGAAGACGATCAAAAATAAACGTAAATTCAAATCGAAACCCGATCGATGAAGTAAAGAAATCGATCGGGCTTAATTTTTTTCATATATATTTTTAATTCTCCCAACAAAAATTAAAGAGCTGGCAAAGGATACTATCCTTTAACCAGCTCTTTGTATCTAGTAGACGCTATCAATTTCTGCACTTCTTGGATGTTTAAGTCATTCCTTACTTTACTAAGGAAGGAACACATATAGTTTAGCAGATAAACTAACGTCTGAACGTTACATTTTGATTACTATTTCGTTAAGTTAAATATAAAATGATGCCTGCCAAAATGACAATCGCGAAGAAAGCAATATAAATAAATGTCAGATTAGGAATATTTCTATTCAACGCCGTTTTTTCATATTCCCAAGAACGTTCCAGTTCATCTCTAAACGTTGCATTATTTTCACGCAGCCGTTCTTGCTCTTGTTCCTCATATTTCTTTCCGATCATCCACGTAGCAATTAACGCAGCAATTGAAACCAACGCAATAAGAATAACTAATGTGACAACCATATTATTTTACCTCCTCAGATGAAATACGAATACCATCTATATATCTATATTTCCTCATCTGCGGTAAGTAAAACTTCATATGTGTTTTTACCGGATTGCTTCGCTTGATAAAGTGCCTTATCAGCCTGTTTAATCATTTCTTCTTCCGTAAATGTAAGGGTCTTCGGCATCGTTAGTCCCATGCTTGCTGTCAACGTTAATGTAACGCCTTTAATTTTAATCGGCTTGCGAATATTATTGTGCAGTCTTTTGACGACATCGACACAGTCTTTCTTGGATTTCACATGGCTTAACAGAATGATGAATTCATCACCACCAAGACGAGCTACTTGGTCATCACTCCGTAAGCTATTTAAAATTCGCCGACTGAATACGCGTAATGCTTCATCTCCAAAATCGTGGCCGTATTGATCGTTCAATTCTTTTAAATTATCCATATCGACCATAATGACAGCAAAATTAGAATGATCTTGTCGACGAGCTTCTGCTAATCGTTCTGACAATCGATCTTGGAAATACCTTCGATTCGGTAAGTTGGTCAATGGGTCTTGATAAGCGAGCGTACGCAATTTCTCTTCATATTTCTTTCGTTCGGAAATTTCTCTCGTCACAACAACCATGTGGAGAAATCCGCCACTTACATCAAAAATCGGTTTGCCTTGCAATTCAAACCATAGCCATCCTTTTTCCGTATGTCGTTGCTTAAATTCCAAGGTGATTGGTACGTTTTCATTGATCGATCGAATGAATTCACTGATGATTTTGTTTTTGTCTTCTTCATGAATATTGTACAAAAGTGATTGACCAACATATTCATCTGGGTGTATGCCTAGAATAAATTCATACGAAGGCGACGCATATAAAATATTACCATCATGGTCCAACAAAGTGATCAAGTCATGTGAACTCTCAGCAATCATCCGAAAGCGTTCTTCACTTTCTCTCAATTCACGTTCAGCTTTTCGTTGCTCACTGACATCTTTCATAATGACATAAATCCCGACAAATCCCTCTTCAATAACTAATGGCGTCATCGTCACGTGAAGTTCTTTTTTCACTGTACTCTTTACTGGAACGGTCAGTTCGAAAACTTGTGCATCCCCACGTATCGTTTTGATAAAATGCTTTTTAAGTATTTGCTGCAGTTTTCGTTCGATATAGCTAAAAGCAGAGTTGCCAATTAATTCGCACTTCTTATACCCTGAAAGAACTTCAAATGCTTTATTAACCTCTAAAAAGTTACCATCTAAATCCAATGAAAAAATAGCATCTGCATTATTCTCGAAAAGCGATCGATAACGCTGCCTACTCAATTCTAGATTTTGATCATCCAACCAAAACTGACTTTCAGCAGGTTCTATATAATCCATTTGACGTGCATGGACAAGGATAAAATTACTCTCTTGTAATTCGATTGGCTGCAAAGTCACATGAAGTGCTATCGTTTCCTTATTAGGTTGTGGAAAACCCATTGTAAATGAATATGGTTGCTTTGTATGAACAATTTCATCAAATTTATCCAATACAAAAACGCGAGAAATTCCAGGTACTTTTTCAGTAAGCTTATCTCCAAGATTCTCTTCTGAAAGTCCTGTTAATTCATATGCTTTATGATTGATCATTTCATAGTAGTAATCTCCTTGCTCCCCTACACGAATGATAATCATAGCGTCTTGGATTCCATCAAAGAAAAGATCCTGCAATAACTTTGTCTGGACCATAGCCACCAATCTCCTTCAATAACTTTTAGACCTGAATAAATTTCATAAATCTTAGCCCTTACAGGGCAAGGGTTTCAAAACACAAAAAAGGAAGTACCTCCCCAAAGTC
>NZ_JAHLZF010000019.1 GCF_018967645.1 Allobacillus halotolerans
TAGTATGGAGGAGTGAGATGTGGAATTATAGGTGTGGTTATCTTTACGCTTACCGACAAACGCGTGGAACCGCTCGATAAACGCGCCGAGCCGCTCGACAAACACGGCCAACCGCTCGATAAACGCTGACAACCGCTCAACAAACGCGTGGAACCGCTCGACAAACGCGTGAAACCGCCCGACAGCTACATAAGGTTCGTAGGAATACCTATGTGAAGAAGGTTATTTCTCGAATTATCATCTATTCTGTCACAATTCATTTAAAAAAATTTCAATTCGCATTATAATAAGATATGGGAAAGAAAAAATTGCAGATTAATGAGGAGGATACTTGAATGGATTATCGTATTGAACGAGATACAATCGGGGAAATGAAGGTTCCAAGTGATAAGTATTGGGGAGCACAAACACAACGTAGTTTTCAAAATTTTCCTATCGGAGATGAAAAAATGCCTGTTGAGATTATCAACGGCTTTGCGATTTTGAAAAAAAGTGCAGCTCGAGCAAATGAACAACTCGGATTGCTTGATTCCGTCAAAGCGGATGCGATCGCACATGCTGCAGATCGAATTTTAAGCGGAGAGTTAACTGAGCACTTTCCATTAGTTGTTTGGCAAACGGGTAGTGGAACTCAGTCAAATATGAACGTAAACGAAGTCATTGCGTATGTTGGAAATGAGTGGCTTGAAGAGCAAGGAAAAGAAGTCCGACTGCATCCGAATGACGATGTCAACAAGTCACAAAGCTCGAATGATACGTATCCAACGGCTTTGCACATTGCTGCGGTTAAAAAAGTCGAAGAGCATGTTTTGCCTGCCCTACAGCAAATTAAACAAACGACGAAGCAAAAGTCGGACGAATATATGGACCTCGTGAAAATTGGACGTACTCACCTGCAGGATGCGACACCAATCACGCTTGGTCAGGAAATCAGTGGTTGGTTCCGCATGCTTGAAAAAACGGAATCCATGATCGTTGATTCGTTAAAATATGTTCGTGAAATTGCACTTGGTGGTACAGCGGTAGGCACAGGAATTAACGCGCATGCTGATTTTGCGGATGTCGTTGCTCAAAAAATCAATGAAGAAACAAATGGTCAATTCGTTTCAGCGAAAAACAAATTCCATGCATTGACAAGCCATGATGAATTAGTTCATACACACGGCGCATTAAAAGGTCTTGCAGCTGACTTAATGAAAATTGCCAATGACGTCCGCTGGCTAGCAAGTGGGCCACGTTCTGGTATCGGTGAAATTACAATCCCAGCAAATGAGCCAGGAAGTTCCATCATGCCAGGAAAAGTCAACCCAACTCAGGCTGAAGCGCTAACAATGGTAACCGTTCAAGTGATGGGGAATGACACGGCAATCGGTGTTGCTGCAAGTCAAGGGAATTTTGAATTGAATGTGTACAAGCCGGTGATTGCTTATAACTTCTTGCAATCTTGTCAGCTTCTTGCTGATAGTATGATCTCATTCGATGAACGTTGTTTAGCAGGTCTTGAACCTGATCACGAAAAAATCGAGCAGTTCTTGAATGATTCATTGATGCTAGTTACCGCATTGAATCCACATATCGGTTACGAAAATGCCGCAAAGATTGCGAAGAACGCACATGAAAAAGGATTGACTTTAAAAGAATCTGCCGTTGAGACTGGCATTCTTTCTGAAGAAGATTTTGAACGCCTTGTTAAGCCAGAAGAAATGACGAAGCCTAACGTGAAATAAGCTAACAATATTTACCGTTTAATTTTACTCATATTATTTTCACCTCCTGAAGAAACTAGAGATACACAGGAGGTGAATGATAATGGCTTCTAACCAAGGAAGTAATTCAAATCAATTGGTTGTACCTGGTGTTGCCCAAGCTTTAGACCAAATGAAGGTAGAAATTGCCCAAGAGTTTGGTGTGCAGCTTGGTCCAGACTCCACTTCACGTTCCAACGGTTCTGTTGGTGGTGAAATCACAAAACGCCTAGTTCAAATGGCTGAACAGCAACTAGGTGGAGGATCTCAATAACCACACAAACAAAAGAGGGTCATGAATACCATGACCCTCTTCATTTATACATATTACTTATTCAGATTCATTTTCTTCTCCAGGAGTCGGAAAGGGTGCGTCATTTTCAAGAATTGGATGGGCCTCTGTGATTTGATTCCGTTCCCCTCGAATATAACCACCGGCCATTCCTTCATTGATCATTCGGTCGATGTCGAGGTCATAAGCATTACGGCCCTCATTTTCCAAATCAAGCGTATATTGATTGGCATCAGAAGAGTTGTCTGCAGCAATCTCTTGATTATACGCTGGCACTTCATCGGGTATATCGCTAGCGGTGATTCCATCTTCACTTTCTTCGGCTTCAGTAACACCGTCTAAATTTAAATCTTGAGCTTTTCGTATTGGATGCTCTTTTCTTTGTTTTTTTGACATGAACAATCCCTCCTCATATATTATCTTTTGACGAAACGGTCAGAACATACCGTAAGCTTACTGGAAAAGAGTTTGTAGTTTGTGCTTAAACAGGTACCAAAAGGGAATGTATGATAAAGAAGAAGTGTCTTAATAAAGCAATGATTTTTATATAAAATTCTCTAGCGCAAAAACACAAGTTCGATAAGGAGTCTTCAATCATGAATTTCTTGATCTTATGTCTCACCATGATTTCCATTGGTGCCTTAATTGGTGGCGTAACAAATTTATTGGCGATTCGCATGCTATTCCGTCCGTATGACGCAAAATATTTTGGAAAATGGAGAATTCCTTTCACACCAGGTTTAATTCCAAAGCGTCAGGATGAACTAGCTAATCAACTCGGACGATTAGTGACCAATTATTTGGTGACAACGGCATCCATTCAATCGAAATTAAGGGAGCCGATGTACCAAGAGCAATTGGAAAGATTCTTGTTACGAAATTGGTATGATTTGAATGAACAAAAATTAACTTTACATCAGCTCATCGATAAAACAGGAGTTCTTTTAACTGAAAAGCGAATTGAAGAAACGATCGAGCAGGCTCTTGAGAAACGACTGAAAGACTTTTATGAGAAGCATAAAAGTAATCCAATCGATCAGTATATTAGCGATGAAATGAATGAGCAGGCACTTCAATTCATCCCACAGATCCGCGTGCAATTACTGGAAAAAGTTGAACGATATATACAAAGTACAGAGGGTAAGCACCAACTTTCTCTTTTTGCCGATCGTTTTTTACGTGAAAAAGGATTCTTAGGAAGAATGGTCATTCAATATTTAGGCGAAAAACGAATAAGTGAGAAATTGTTACCTTCCATTCTTCAAGCCCTGCAATCCGAAGAACTCAAAGAAACAACGGACCGCTTATTGGTGAATGAATGGGAAAGTATCAAAAAATATGAACTTGAAACGATTCGGGAAAAAGTCTTTCCTGAAATCGACGAAAAGCAATTCGCACAAAAGCTCGTCCAAGTCTTCAATGTAAATAAGCAGATTAATCGTCCGCTTTCCGACATGTTGTATCCCTATAAAGAACGTATTGAAAAGACTGTTATCCCTCAAATCGCAAAGCAAACGATCGACCTTTTAGCGACACGGCTACCACGTATGATGAAGCATCTCAATTTAGCAGGTCTCGTTGAAAATGAAGTGAAGAATTTTGAAATCAAGCAGCTGGAGGGTATGTTAATCGAAATCACAAAGCGAGAACTAAAAATGATTACGTATCTCGGCGCATTATTAGGAGGCGCAATCGGTTTCTTTCAAGCGATTCTCGTGTCGATCATTGGTTGATGGACTATTCCTATACACAGAAGATGTTTTTTGTTACAGTTAAAAGAGTCAAAAGGCATGAAAATTGAGGAGGAATCATTGTGGCAAATATTTATGATTTAGCTTATGACTTAGAAAAAGGCTTGCGAGATAGCCAAGAATTTCAAACATTAAAAGAAGCTTATGAGAAAGTAATGGGCGATCCATCCGCTAAGCAAATGTTTGATAATTTCCGTGAAACACAATTGAACTTGCAACAAAAACAAATGCAAGGTGAAGACATTTCCGAGGAAGAAGTTGAAAAAGCGAGACAAGTAGTTGAACTTGTTCAGCAAAACGAAGACATTAATAAGTTAATGGAAGAAGAGCAACGGTTAAATACGGTTATTTCTGACATTAGCCAAATTATCACAAAACCATTAGAAGAGCTTTACGGAACAGGCAACAATGACGTTCAGTAAACGGAAAAAGACCCCAAGCGGCCATTAAGCGTTTGAGGTCTTTTTTTATTATTAATGACATTGTGTATCATTAACGATGAAATAGCAAAAGACGGCCATCCGGCGATACGAGACGATGGGTAATATCTGCATGTCCGTTTTCGTTTAACTTTTCTTTCCCCATATTCGTGGCCGCTTCATCATTTTCTGCTTCAAAGGATTCATTCAATAATGCTTCACCTGTTTGAGCGTAAACGGTTAAATAGTATGTTTGCATGTACTTTTCCCTCCACTTGTATACCCATTTACTTTTAACTATATGGATTTTTGATCATTTTGTAAATAGTGAATACTTATTCACCAATTTACCGAACGTGCATTCGTGTAATTTTTCTGGTAAAATGGAAACAAGAAAATGAGGAGGTTATCTGATGAAACCAACCATTCGTTTTATTCATGCAGCGGATTTGCATCTAGACAGTCCATATGTAGGTATGCAGAATCTGCCTGAACCCATTTTTAAAGACGTCAAAGAAAGTACTTTATTGGCATACAACCGATTAATTGAGTTAGCTATAGAAGAAAAGGTCGATTTTGTTTTGTTTGTCGGCGATTTATTTGATCAGCAATCGACTTCCATTAAATCTGTCATAACATTGAAAAGAGGACTTGAGAAGCTGAAGGAACATGGAATTTATGCTTATATTAGTTATGGAAATCATGATTTTGGTATAGGCGAAAAGGTTGATCTGACATTTCCGGATAATACATATGTTTTTCAGTCAGAAGAGATTCAACGTTTTCCATTTAATAAGAATGGAGAAGAAGTCGCGCAAATTTACGGTTTCAGCTATGAAAAACGAGCAGTCAAAAAGAAGATGATTCGTGAATTTAACTTCGACCGTCCAGATGTTTATCAAATCGGAACGTTACACGGCAGTATTCAATCCAATACAGATCACGATGTTTATGCACCTTTTCAATTAGAAGACTTTGAAAAACATCAAGCTGATTATTGGGCGCTCGGCCATATCCATAAGCGAGAGATCCTTTCAGAAAACCCGTATATAATCTATCCAGGCAATATCCAAGGCCGTCATATTAATGAACCGGGTGAGAAAGGTTGTTATGTAGTTGAAATGAGTCCACACCGGACAGAAGTGGAATTCCACGCATTACAGGAAATCATTTTCGAACAACGAATAATTGAAGATTCTCAAGCAAACAACTTAGAAGAGCTAACGGAAGAGCTTTTTCGGATTAAAGAAAGTTGGAGAAACTCATCTCACAAGTATATTATTCGACTACATTTACATTTACCTGAAACATTTGCATCTACGGTAGAACAACAACAAGTCGATGAATTACTTGAATTATTGAATGAACAAGAAGATACAGAAAAGGATTGGATATGGATCCAAGCGATTTATTGGTCCGTTGATTGGACTTACGATCGTGACGAAATGAAAGCTTCCAATCAGTTTATCGGAGAAGTGTTACAAGCGATTGACGACGATGAAGATCCAATCCGTCATTTAGATATTTTAGCGAACAATCGTGTCGTCAAAAAACATGTAGAGCCCTTTACGAAAGAATCTCTAGAAACAATGAAAAAAGAGGCAGAGCAAATGATTGTAAAAGAACTTATTAAAGATGGTGAATCCTAATGCAAATGAACAAGTTGGAAATCGTTTCTTTTGGGAAATGGAACCGAAAAGTTATTCACCTTAACGAAGGGTTGAATATAATTTGTGGACCGAATGAATCAGGAAAAACATCGATTCGTACGTTTGTAACGTATATATTATTTGGACTTGATAAAGATGTTCGAGAACGGTTCATCTCCAAGTTGGACGGACAGCTTGGAGGAAGAATCCATCTTGTCCGTGATGGAGAAGCGTGGATTGTCGAACGATTCTTGCATCGTCACCGAGGTCAAGCTGTTCTTTATCGGAATGGCGAGCGTGTGACGGAGGACGAAAAGAACCATTTTTATAAAGGAATGGATAATAACTTATTTGCGTCTATCTTTTCCTTCCAAGCTCGTGATTTACAGGCAATCCGACAGAAAAAAGCGGATGAAGTAGGTAAGGTGCTGTTTAATTTAGGATTAACAGGATCAGACCGAATTGTCACTTTGGAAAACAGCTTAGAAAAAAAGGCGGGCGAACTGTTTAAGAAAACAGGTCGAAAACCTTTACTGAATGTTAAAATCAACGAGTTAAAGGAACTCCTCAAGAAAATTGATGAAGTAAAGGCGGATGAAGAGGCTCATCAATCGCTCAAAGAAACGTTGCGACGAACAGAAGAGGAGCTTTCAACCTATGAACAGGAGCAAAAGTCCTTACAAGAATCAATACGCCACCATGAAAAACTACATTCGATTAAAACACAAATTTTAAATCATCAACGATTATCGGACGACTTGAAATATGAACAATGGGTAGAGAATTTTCCACCTGATGCGAAAAGCAGATATGATGATTATAAGTCGGAAGAATTAAAGTTTAAAGAACAGAAGAATATGCATTTGGCTCGTATTGAACGATTGCAGTTGGAAAAAGAATCGCTTCAAAAGCAAATGAAACAAGCCAATTACCCACTGCCATTCGATTCAATCGAGAAGTTGGTTGGGGAATCAAAGCAACTTGAACACACGTTGGAAGAGCTTAACGAAAGCATGCGAAAGGAATACGAGCAATTCAATCGTCTGATGAATCAAGCAGGATTATCTTTTGGACCGAGTGATGTCATTCATATAGATAGTAATCAATATACCGGGGAAACATGGAAAAACATAGCCAAAGAACAAGAAGAATTATCCGAGAAGTCAGCGGATTTACAGGTAAAGAAGCGGACCTATGAAGAAGAAGTAGCGGAACTAGAAGGATTGTTGAATGATGTCACGGAAAAACAGTTACCGCATGACGAAAAAATTGAATTGGAACAGCAACGTGATGCACTGAAAGCAGACCAATCTGCGGGTGAGTGGAGAAAACAGCTTCAAGAAGAAAAAAGCAAGCAAGCAAACGAATTGAATGCCAGCAAGCAAATGTTTAAGAAAATGACATGGGGCATACCAGTAGTGACTGGACTTTTGATCGTTCTCTTTCTAGCTTTATTATTTGAAGGCAATAACAGTGACTGGTTTATTGTTGCTGTACTTTTTAGTATTGGCTTAGTGGGTGCTTTTGTCGGCTTCAACCAATCGAAGAAAATAACTAAAAAAATAGCACAACTACAAGAAGATCAAAGTGAAATGTTGATTCAAACCGATCCTGAGCAATTGAAAAATATTGAACTTACACTCATTGAACAAGACGAGCTCGCTAAAAAAGCAAACCAATTAGAGACGAAGCTTGAATATGCAAAGAATAATCATAAAGAATCCGTAATCGAACAAGATTATTTAGACCATCGAATGAAGCAAATGGAGAAAAAACGAGATGAGGAAATAAATCGTTTCCCATTTTTATCTGCAACAAATAGTTCTTTTTGGCCGAGCCTTTACCAAACCATCACCCAAGCAAAAGAATTAGCAGAGTCTATAAAGAAACAGGAAGAAAAGAAACGAAAACAAGAAGCTCAATTAGAGGAAAATCATAAAGTTGCTCAATCCATTCTTGATCTCTATGACTTAAAAACAGATGAGCGTTCAATATGGGCTCAGATACAAACACATCTTACACGTGAAAAAGATAATGAAAAAGCCCTTCTACGAATCGATCACGATCTCGCAGATCTACAACAGGAACTGAAAGATTTGCATGCGCGATTTGAACCACACGAGGAAGAATGGAAGAATTTATTAGAACAGACCAATGCAACAGACGAGGCTACATTCATTCAGAACGTCACTCGCTATCAAGAATACATCGATAAGTTGCAAAAAAAAGAAGAAGCATATGAATTTGTTTATCAAACATTTTCGGAACAGACGGATAAGATTTTACGAACAGACCATGCATGGGATAAAATTGAAGAAGAATTACGATTTCAATCCATGCGTTTGGATGAAATCCGTGATACAATCAACGAGTTATTAAATCAGCGAGCTGAATTGACAGCACAAATCAAACAATTAGAAGAAGATGGAGAGCTATCAGAATTAATCCATCAAAAGTCTATGCTTGAGGAAGAAATAAGAAGACAATCCAAAGAGTGGGCTACCTATCGCTTGGCCCACAGTTATTTGAAAGAAACAAAAGATCGTTATCAAAATGTTTATTTTCCGGGAATCATGAAAGATACGAGCAAGAATTTCTCTAAGCTTACCGGGAATAAATATGCTGAAGTACAATTTTCATCAGAGTCAGAAACCATAAATGTTTGTGATCAAAATGGTGAATGGTATGAAGTAGGTCAATTATCAGAAGGCACGGCAGATCAGTTATATATTGCTTTGCGGCTGGCATTGAGTAAAGCGCTACACGCAGCAACGTCTTTACCTTTCTTATTGGATGATGCTTTCGTCAACTTTGACCAACAAAGGAAGCAGCATATGTTCTCTCTTCTACAAAAGCAATCATTGGAGCATCAAATCATTTACTTCACATGTGAAACGAATGATACGGATGCTAAGTATGAAGCTAACCGTATTGACTTGACGGATCAAGAACAAAGTCAGAATGGACGTGTGGAACTATTCACATAAGGTTTATAAGTGAAGGTCGGGAGGGTGTACGTTGACAGATGATCGACAAAACAATCAAGATTGGAAAGATTATGAAGAGCTCATTGAACGATATATCCAAGTTATTGCTAAAAACATGAATTTATACGGAATTACGCCGTCTGTCGGACGATTGTATGGAACTTTGTATTTTGCTGAAGAGCCGATGACGCTTGATCAAATGAGAGATGCGCTATTAATGAGTAAGACAAGTATGTCAACGGGTGTGAAAGCATTAGCGGATATGAAAATGGTCACACCGACTTTTCGAAAGGGCATCCGCAAAGACCTCTATCAGACTGAAAAAGATTGGTATAAATCTTTTACATCATTATTCACTACAAAGTGGCGCAGACAAACGGAAAATAATCTCGAAGAAGCAGAAGAAGCGATGCGGCAATTGGAAAAGCTCCAAGAGGAAACGACGGACCCAGCATTAAAAGAAACGATACAATCAGATATTCAAAAACTGGAGTACTCGTATGAATACTATGAGTGGCTCATTCGCTTTGTCCGTGTCGTGGAAACCGGTGAAATCTTTGATTATGTGCCTAGAAAACCGAAAAAGTAAGTGAAACAAAAAGGGGGATAACGGGGTGAAACGAGGTATTGTTGAATTTGATGTTGGGGAACTCTTTGAAGGTTATCTACTGATTAAGACGGTAGACCGAGGGATTACTTCAAACGGAAAGCCTTTCTTGACGATTATCTTTAGAGATCAGTCAGGTGAAATGGATGCAAAGTTATGGGATATCACCAAAGATGATGAGCAAATGTATATTCCTGAATCAATCGTTCATCTGCATGGCGAGATTCGTCAGTTTCGCGGAAAATCACAGTTAAATATTCGTCAAATCCGCTTGACGAATGAAACAGATCAAGTTCGTCTAGAAGACTTTCTTGAAAAAGCTCCTGTTGAGATCGATGAACTAAAGTCTTACATCACGCAAATCATTTTTGAGATGAGTAACCCGAATATACAGCGTATTGTCCGCCAGATTGTCAAAAAATATCAAGACCAATTATTCGTGTTTCCGGCAGCAACGAAAAATCACCATGAATACACTTCAGGTTTAGCCCATCACATCGTTTCGATGTTAAAAGTAGCTAAGCAATTAAAACAGCTGTATCCAGAGATTAATATTGACTTATTGTATGCAGGGATTATTTTACATGACATTGGGAAAGTCAAGGAGTTATCGAACCCCATTTCACCCTCCTATACGCTTGAAGGAAAATTATTGGGGCATATTACAATCATGGTTGATGAAATTACCGCGACGGCTAGCGAATTAGGAATTGAAGGGGAAGAAGTATTAATGCTGCAGCACATGGTGTTAAGTCATCATGGGAAATCAGAATGGGGCTCGCCTAAACCGCCGCTGATTCGCGAAGCTGAAATACTTCATATGATTGACTTGATTGATGCGAAAATGAATATGATGAATCGCGCACTGGATAAAACGAAACCAGGGGAGTTTACGCCTAAAATTTTTCCGCTTGAAAACCGTTCGTTTTACCGACCGACTTTTGAAGAGAACTAATCAAATTTTAAAAGATGAAACTTTTTTCAGCCTACAACCGTAATTAATCTTAACGAAGCGCTTTGTAAATAGTGATGAAATGTTTTTGACTTCGCCTGAAGGCTCGTCAATCGACGAGTCTTTTTCTTTAATGAATGAATTTGGAAAATTACGAACATAATGAATGGAGGAGATTTAATGGAAATACACCAATTTGTAAAAGACATTAAAGATGAGATAGGAAAAGTTATTATAGGAAATGAAAATACAGTGGAATTGATATTAAATGCATTGATCAATGAAGGGCATATACTCCTTGAAAGTGTACCTGGAACCGGCAAGACAACGTTAGCAAAGAGTATTGCAAGAACCATAGATGGCGATTTTAACCGTATTCAGTTTACACCGGATGTGCTTCCGTCAGATGTCACAGGCATTCATTTTTTCAATCCAAAAGATCAGCAATTTGAACTGCGCGTCGGACCTGTTGTCACAAACGTTTTGCTTGCTGACGAAATCAATCGTGCAACACCGCGAACGCAATCAAGTTTGCTAGAGGTCATGGAAGAGAAGCAGGTCACAATCGACCGGGAAACTGTAAAAATTGAACCACCGTTTATCGTGTTGGCGACGCAGAATCCAATTGAATCGCAGCAAGGAACATTTGATCTGCCGGAAGCCCAGTTGGATCGTTTCTTTATGAAATTGGAAATGTCTTATCCTCAAGCTGAGGAAGAACGTCGAATCATGCAAGCTCATCGGAAGGAGACTGAGAGACCAACACCGAGTCCAATATGCACAAAAGAAAATTTGAAAAAGGTCAGCGAGGAAGTTCGTCAAGTACATATCTCTGAAGCGGTTGAAGATTATATATTGGATATCGTCAGATCAACCCGGGAACATCCTTATATTGAGGTAGGTGCCAGTCCAAGAGGAACAATTGCCTTAATGAAAAGTGTGCAAGCCGAAGCTGCGATGCGGAATCGCTCCTATGTTACACCAAATGATGTGAAGAAGATGGCACCACTTGTATTGTCTCATCGAATGGTGTTGACATTGGAAGGAGCGACAAAACATAATCAACAAGAGATTATGGGAGAGGTGTTGCAACAGGTAAACGTACCCGTTGAGCATAGCATCGAACGATGAAACAATTTCAGAAAGATCGTAAAAGCGACCGATTTTTTTATGGGTTCGTAATTATTGGTTCCTTTTTTATCTTTTTTAGCTTTTTCGGTATTTTTGGCATTTATTCTTCGTTAATGCTTGTCGGTATTTTTTTCTATATTATTTACTTGGTGAATCATCTTTATGAAAAATACATTGATCGCAAATTAAAACTCATTAATATACGACAATTAATCCGGCTGTATCCGGGTGAAACTGGACAATTAGAAATCCACTTGCGTCAAGACGGGTGGTTACCTATGTTCGGCGCCCGGCTAATGATGACTTATGATCAAAATATACAGATGGACCAGAAACCAATGTATGAATCTATGAATACTTCGACAGTTGAAAAACGTTTAAACTTATTTGGGAGAGAGACGAAGAAGATTTATATTCCTTTTACGGCGGCAAAGCGAGGAGTAGCGAGAGTTCGGTCACTACGTATTGAAATCCCCTCTCTTTTCGGGTACGGAAAAATTACGCTGAACTTAAAAGAATTAGTCAAAACAGAGATTCTTGTGTATCCAGAAGTAAAAGAGGTTCATATGAATCAACGAAACAAGCATCAAAAAATGGGGGAGTATCAAACGAACTTTTCTATCTATGAAGACCCAGTTACTAGTTATGGAACACGGGATTATGCACCAGAGGATCCGCTGAATCGTATTCATTGGAAATCAACAGCGAAGAAGCAAGTGTTCCAAACGAAAGTCGTCGAACGAGTCAATCAGCGTTCTTGGTTGATTTTATTGAATGTACGAAGTGAGGATAGTCCTACCTTCACGGAACAGATTGAAGGTTTGATCAGTTCGGTTGCATACCTTTGTCGACACGCCACGATGAAAGATATACCATACGAGCTATTGATTAATGTGCCTAAGCGAGGCAACATACCGATTTATCATGTGCCTAATGGAGTAGGAAGGGATCATTATGTCCAATCCTTGGAAGTGTTGGCTCGCGTGAATACACAAGGGCTCACCGCCTCTTTTGATAGTTGTCTAGCATACGGAAAATCAATTGCCCATTTTCATCCTTATGTATTCCATGTAGGTGTTTATGAGCAAGGTCATTTATCTAGCTATCAAGAAATGGAGAAAACAGGTACTTCAGTCTTTGTGATGCATGAAAGGTTTCAATCCGTTTGGCTTGAACCAGTTAAGAGCCATCAGGGGGTGGCCAAATGAATACGTACATTACCATTGGTTACCGTTTTTTGGTTGATGCCTGTTTGATCATGATGGTCATTTATTATTTAAATGTCGACGTCGGCAGGGAAATAAATGTGTCACAGTTAGTCGGATCAGTTGTCATTTTTTCTATAATATATTTTATGTTACACCGAATGCTGAACGGACAACTAACGTTATTTCACTTTGCTTTACTCGTTGTAATTTCGTTCATTGTTAATGCCTGGCTGGGCTTATTACTGTTTCATGCAGTGATCATTGCAAGTTTTCTCACGTGGCGATTGGCGCTTTATTACTTCAAGCCGGATACAGATCAAGAAAAAGGAATGTTGATCACCAGTGTGCTGCTTGGATTTTTTCTTTATTTGCCAGCGGCCTTTCTTGAGAATCCAGATGCTCCTTTCGGTCTATATTTTATTCTCATGAAATTTTTAATTGTGATGGGTGGAAAAATGTTAATTAGAATTATGAACGTAGGAGAAGATGATCATTCTGGATGGACAGCGAAACTAAGCTATGTAGTAGGGATTCCAAGCGGCATTTTAGTAGTCACCTTGGGCTTATTTTGGTTAACGCCTTTCATTATCAGAACTTTTTATTCGCTTTTTAGTTGGCTCACATACCAAATTGGTCTCGGTGCATCTCCGTTATTTGATTGGTTTAATCGACAAGAAATGAATGTAGACGTAACGCCTAGTGGTAAAGAAGAAGATGTTTCACAAGAGGATCAAAATGTTTTGGAACAAGTCCGGGATCAAACGGAAACAATCAGTGCCGAAACAATTATGTATATCATCATTGGTTTATCCTTAATCATCGCCGTTGCATTCTATTATCGGAATCGAAATCGGTTCATTCGAAGAAAGACCAAAATAAATGATAAAGACAAAACAAATATTGAAACCGAGAAGTTACCATACCGCTTCAGTGAGTTAAAAGAGAAGCGAAAAAAGAAAGCACCTAAAAGCGAAATCAGAAAAGCTTTTTTTGAACTCGAGCGATGGGCGGCGAAACATCAGTTAGGCAGATATTATGATGAGACTGTGGAACAGTGGTTGCAACGTCTGCAATTGGATCCAAACCGCTATAAAGATGTTGTTCATTTGTATCAGAAAGTGCGTTATGGAGAACAAAGTGTGACGGAAGACCAGACGCGTCATTACAATGACCAGTTAACCGATTTAAAGAATACACTGAAACAAAAACTGACTTAGAGAAATGTACTCTCTAAGTCAGTTTTTTGCTCTTTATTCATTATCGGACTCCGAATCGTCTTTCGCTTCTTCAGAATCTTGCTTTCCGTTATCTTCATTGGATGAATCGCCCTCATCATCTGTTGATTCAGATTCACCTGATTTGTTGGACCCAAATAAACCTTCATAGTCATCATCAGAGATGTCAATATTTCCGTTATCCAAAGCTTCTTGTACCTTGGAAGTATAACTTTGAGAATCGACCTTGCTTGCCAAAAGTTGCTCGCGTAATTGATCTTTCATTTCATCAAATGGCTGAACTTCTGTTTCTGATTCACGAACATCTTCTACAAGGATTACGTGCCAACCGAACTGAGATTCAACCGGTTCACTGATTTCATTTGTTTCCAGTCCATACATAGCATCTTCGAAAGGCTTGACCATTTCACCAGCTGTTGTATACCCTAAATCTCCACCGTTCGCTGCAGAACCATCTTTCGAATATTCCTTCGCTAACTCTTCAAACGATGCACCATCTTTATATTTTTTGATGATTTCTTCAGCTGTTTCTTTTTCATCGACTAAAATATGTCTCGCTTTACGTTCTTCTTGCATACGTTCATAATGTGTTTCGATTTCTTCATCGGTAATTTCAATGTCAGCAGTCGCTGCTTCGAATTCCAACTTACTAATATAAAGTGCTGTACGGAATTCTTCTTCGTTTCGATACCCCTGTTGATTAATGAACTTAGTGAACTGAGGTCCCAGTTGAGTTTTAAATTGCTCAACTTCCTGTTCGAATTCTTCTTGGTCGATATCAAATTGACCTTCCAGTACAAGTTTCTTCGTCATGCTTTGTAGGGTTTCTTCTCCGTATTTTTCTTCCAACTCAGCATGGAATTCTTCTTTCGAAATAGATCCATATTCTGTTTCGACCACCGTTTCAGAGTCATCTGACTGGCAGGCTGTCAAAACAATCGCAAATCCACCGATTGCCAGTCCTTGAACTATTTTTTTCATCACGATTAACACTCCCTGTATGTATTGATTCTTAGGTCGTTTATGATTGTCAATAAACAACAAAATCATACCTAATCACAAAGATAAATATACCATAAAAATCTTTTTCTGAACATGAGCTAAATTCCGTTAATTGCCTAATCACTCATTTGGTCATTTACATAGTATAGAGTAGTTAAGCAACCAAGGAGGTGAATTTATGTCAGGCAAAGGAGGATACTACGGCGGTGGCTTTGCGTTGATCGTCGTATTGTTTATTTTACTAATTATTGTTGGTGCCGCTTGGTTCTAAGGGATAACGTGAAAAGTGACTGATCTTGGATACGTTCCAAGATCAGTTTTACATATCGACCGTACGATCTTAATCAATATGCTATCCGATCGAAAGCAACCGCGTATACGTATATCAAACGTTCACCATAAAATTTGCCAATAAAAAAGACGAGTCGTTCGCCGACTCGTCTTTTGAATTTGATTTTAGTATAAGTGAAAAACTTCATAATACGAAGAGAATAATAGAATTAGCATCGAGACATTAATTGTCCGGTATACTTTACTGCTTTTTTCTGCTGACATTTCTGATTTGGTACAAAACTTATGCGTCAATGAATTGAATGAGTAGAAGATAAATACAGCGAATCCAATGTAAAAATAAATCATTTTCTTGTACCTCCCAACTTCGGTCTAAACAATTTAATCTCGCACCAGTATATCAAACTCATTTTGTGATTTTTCAATAACTGATTTTTTTGGAGCCCGAAGTATTGAAAATAGCGTCAACCAATCGTGTAAAGACATGCCGATATGAATGGCTGCCATGAACAATAGGATTGGATGATAAGCTGGAATATAATAAGCAAGTATAATTAAAGGTAGTGTAATAATCAAAGTTGGTGCAATAATTGATAGAATTGATGTTCTCTTTGATAACGTTGATTCCATTTGTGCTTTCAATGAAACAATAATTTTATATTTTATTTTCCATTTGAGATGGATTGTTTTATTCGTAAATAATATAGGAGCCACATGCATTAACTTATGCATGATTGGCAACAAAAATAAACTGATAACTACAGTCGCAAAAGGAGGTTCAATTAATTGAACGTGTTGAAATACAATCGAAAACGGCATATATAAAACGATAAAGGCTGAAATTGCTGTTAAGATTGATAGAAGAAGTAACCTATTTTGACCGATTTCTTTCGTGACATTAACTGTTTTCCAGCAAGTCATGTTAAAACCCCCATTCGAGAGAAAGAGTGATAGATTCCTTTATATGCTCTATGCATATTCCTCTCGAATAATACGCCCTATAGAAAGAAAATTCAAGCCTATTTTCTTAAAATCAATATTTTCTTTTTATCCCTGATAACGAACGATTTAAAATATCGATGTAATCCGCACCATATAGCTCTTCAACAATCGTTTCCAGCTCTTCGAATTCAGGGAACTGTCCACCTTCTGATTGAAGAGACAAAGAGGCATAAACAATGGAATTTTTATCAGGATCCATTGCTTGCATTGTTTCGATGAAGAGCTCTCGACCTTCATCAGTCAATTCTACGTATGTGCTTCTTTTATCATTTACCCGCTTGGACAGACTGACCAACCCTCTTGCTTCTAACTTTTTAGAGAAATTAAATGCAGTTGAAACATGCATCATACCTAGTTTTGATACTTCGGAAATCGAGACGCCATCCAAATGGTAAGCGATCAGTAAAATATGATGTTCATTGAGGTTCAAATTAAATGGCTTGATCCAGTCTTGCCAATCTTTTTCAATACGCTTCCAGATTGCTTTCGTCAATTGAGCCATCTTATGCGCGTAAATCAAAGATTCTTGTAAGGAATAAGATTCATTTTTCACGTTGACTACTCCTTCGAATTTAAAAATGAAAGGTGAAAACAGGAAAGTTGGGATAAAATTCTTGGATCTGATTAATGAAAACTTCTTTCATTATAATAACATACTTATTTAGGCGTTGTATAAGGACAGATGAATAAATGAGGTTTATCAAAAGAAATAACCGGGTATTGTTATTATGAAGACTGTGAAATAAACTTTATGCAAGATGAATAAGAATTACATATAAAAAAAAGACCATCCTAGTCGCTATAGAATAGTCATTCAATCTCGTGATGATTCAATTGTTCAAATACCTCTTCAAGTGATTTGTGGAATAAAATGGCCTCATGGATTTTTTCTTCAATAAACACACGCTCCTCAGAGTTACTTAAACCTCGTAGTTTATTTTCGATAAAATTCAGATTGTTCTTTTGTTGTTCAATCGCATCAAGCCATCTGCGTACGTATGTTTTCATAAATTTATGATAAAGATCTTCTTTCGCTTTATATAAATCTTTTCGTTCTCCTTTTCTCCAGACTCTTTCAATTAAATTATAATCAAGCAATGTCCGAGTTGCGTTGCTCATTGCTGTTTTGCTTTTACCTAAAGCTTCTTTCATCTCGTCTAAGTTCATTGGACGATTACTTAAGTAAAGAGTTACAAATAACTGTGACTCTGATGGGTTTAAAGCAAACATCTCCAATGTTTTGGAGAATTCCGAGATAACTTCATTATGAATATCTGTAAGCTGTTCAGTATAGTTTTCCATTGTCATAGATAATGACCCCCTGGCTCTGCTCATATTCACCATACTAAACAATTACAAAAAATGAAAACCTCAAAGTTGAGAGAAAAACGACGTTATATGAAGTATTTAGAAGTATTACCTTTGATAAGTTCGTACAGTTTAAACTGTACAGAAATAATGGACTGATACGACTGTTTTTAGACATTGAACTTTCACACACTAACCTCTATAGTATAAAGAGTGTCGTATTACAGTTCGGTTACAAATTAGTCCATTAGTAGTACATTTAATAGAATAAGAGAGGTGAGAGAATTGCCTGTAATTGAAGTAGATAATTTGTCGAAAATTTTTGGGAAGAGATCAAAAGAAGCTTTATCCTTATTGGATGAAGGCCTTTCCAAAGATGAAATTTTAAAGAAAACAGGCTGTACGGTTGGTGTAAACCGTGCGAAATTCCAGGTAGAAGCTGGAGAAGTATTTGTTATTATGGGACTCTCAGGAAGTGGTAAATCAACACTCGTTCGTTTATTGAACCGGTTGATCAATCCAACTGCCGGAGATGTTTATGTTCATGACGATAATCTATCAACAATGAATAAAGAGGAACTACGTCGTGTGCGTCGTGAAAAAATGAGTATGGTTTTCCAGAAGTTTGGACTATTCCCGTTCCGTACCGTACTTGAAAACACAGTATTCGGAATGGAAGTTCAAGGGATGGATAAAGAGGAACGTGAAAAGAAAGCAACAGAAGCACTTGAGCTCGTTGGACTTGGAAGCTTCATACATCAATACCCAAGCCAGCTGTCCGGTGGTATGCAACAACGTGTAGGACTAGCCAGAGCTTTAGCGAATGATCCAGAGATCTTGCTCATGGACGAAGCGTTTTCTGCACTAGATCCATTGATTCGTAAAGATATGCAAGATGAGCTAATGGATCTGCAAGAAAAAATGCAGAAAACAATTATCTTCATCACTCACGATTTAGATGAAGCATTGCGTATTGGTGACCGAATTGCATTGATGAAGGATGGTTCCATCGTTCAAATCGGAACACCGGAAGAAATCCTGATGAATCCAGCAAATGATTATGTAGAAAAATTCGTTGAAGATGTAGATCGTTCGAAAGTATTGACGGCTGAAAATATTATGCTCCGTCCAGAAACGGTCGATTTTGACAAACATGGCCCTCGCGTTGCATTAGAAAGAATGCGTGAACAGGGACTTTCTAGCATTTACGTCATTGACCGAACCCGACAGTTAAAAGGGTATGTCAATGCGAATGATGTATTGGAAGCAAGAAATAATCAAATCACAAGTTTAAAAGAAATCATTCGAGATGATATGCCGACGGTGGAAAAAGAAACACCGATTCAAGAGATCTTTGATGTTATCCATGATTCCCCTGTACCTGTCGCAGTTACAGAAGAAGGGAAATTACGTGGAATCATTATTAAGGGAACGTTAATCGCCGCCTTGGCAAATGTGAATGGAAATGGGGTGGAAGACAATGCTTGATTTTATTCCAAGTCTTCCAATAGCTTCATGGGTAGATGACGCTGTTAAATGGGTTACCAATACATTTGAATTCTTTTTCGATCCAGTCAAAGATAATTTTGGATGGTTATTGGATATATCAGCAGAATATCTATCTATGATTCCGCCAGTAATTGTTATCCTTTTAGTTGCTGTACTGGCATTCTTTATGAGTGGCAAGAAGTTAGGTTTGGCAGTATTTTCAATTATTGGATTACTGTTTATTGAAAACCAAGAACTGTGGAGCGAACTAATGTATACATTCACATTAGTGCTATACTCCAGTTTGTTGGCAGTTGTGATTGGTATCCCAGTGGGTATACTAATGTCTAAGAGTAATACGGCTGAAAGCATTATCCGGCCAATCTTAGACTTTATGCAGACGATGCCTGCATTCGTTTATTTGATTCCAGCAGTAGCATTCTTTGGAATCGGTATGGTTCCTGGTGTATTTGCGTCCTTTATTTTTGCGACACCACCAGTTGTCCGTTTTACCAACCTTGGGATTCGTCAAGTATCTACAGAGTTGGTTGAGGCATCAGATGCTTTTGGTGCAACCGGTCAACAAAAGTTATTTAAAGTAGAACTGCCGATGGCAAAGCCAACGATTATGGCAGGAGTCAACCAAACAATTATGTTGTCATTATCAATGGTTGTTATTGCATCAATGATCGGTGCATCCGGACTAGGAAGAGACGTGTTGTCTGCACTTCAACGTGCGGAAGCAGGTGCTGGTTTCGTAGCCGGCTTTGCGATTGTTATCTTAGCGATCATTATTGACCGTTTGACTCAAAACTTTAATAAATCGAATCAATAAATAACGTAAATTTTATTAGCGTAGATTCAACCATGGGATTCCCTTTCTCACACTGAGAAAGATCCAATATATTTATTATTTAGTAAAGGGGAGTATTAATTATGTTTAAAAACGTTGGAAAGCGTTTTGCGTTCATCGCTGTTTTAGCATTGACGCTTATCGTAGCAGCATGTGGCGGTTCAGATGGTGATAGTGAATCATCTGGAGATAACGGTGATTCATCAGGCGGCTCAAACGTAGGCGACGGTAAATCAATCGAGCTTGTTTACGTTGAGTGGGATACGGAAGTCGCTTCTACACATGTTATTGGAAAAGTATTGGAAGACTTAGGTTATGATGTGACACTAACTCCACTTGATAACGCTGTTATGTGGCAATCTGTTGCGAATGGTGAGTCAGATGCTATGGTCGCAGCTTGGCTACCAGCTACACACGGAGATCTATTTGAAGAGTACAAAGATCAAGTTGTTGATTTAGGTGCTAACTTTGATGGTGCGAAAATTGGTATGGTAGTACCTTCTTACATGGACATCGACAGTATTGAAGACCTACCAGAAGTTGCTGATGAATTAGATCAAACAATTACTGGTATTGAGCCAGGTGCTGGTGTTGTAAAAGCTTCTGAAAATTCCGTTGAGGAATATGGTTTAGACGGATGGGAAGTACAAACTTCTTCTAGTGGTGCGATGGCAACAGCTTTAGGTGAAGCTATTGACAATGAAGAACCAATTGCTGTTACTGGTTGGTCTCCACACTGGAAATTTGCTGAATACGACTTGAAATATCTTGAAGATCCAAAAGAAGTATACGGTGGTGCTGAAGAAATTAAAACAATGGCACGCCAAGGACTTGAAGAAGACCTTCCAAACGCTTACAAAGTTTTGGAGAACTTCTCTTGGGGCGAAGAAAAATTCAATAACGTAATGCTTGAAATTCATAATGGCACAGATCCTGAAGAAGCTGCTGCAACCTTTGTAGAAGAAAATCAAGATCTTGTTGATGAGTGGACTGCAGACGTCGAGTAATCGACTGTTTGACTTCAAACACATATACCGGCAGAAATGCTGGTATATGTGTTTTTTTGCTCAAAAATTTTTGTTAGGGTAAACACACAAATTCGGGTAAGTTTCGATAACGGCCGTTGGTGTCAGGCGATTCGCTTACGGCGAGTGCTTGTACGAACAAGACATAAGGTGACATTTGAGATAAATTGCATGTCTTCTATACCGTCGGGCACAGTTCGAGCCTTTCTCGGCCGAAAAGCACAAAAATAAAAGGCTGGAACAAGTCAAAGTTATAAACTCATCAGCGTAGGAAATATACGGAGACTTCTGCGGTCAACTAAATGCGGCCACGTCCTGTGGCCAACGTTGACACTAGCCCGTCCTGGGCGTCGGGAGCAAAAGCCTAGGTGAGACCCCGCAGTGCGAAGCACGAGGAGGCTCAACAGCTGCCCGCGATATAGAAGACACTGCGGTTTACCGCAGATGTCGCCTTATGCCCTATGGGTAAAAGCGCAGTATATTTCCGAAGCGGGTATTTCCGCTACACTAAATTAGAATGTTCGTATCTGGATTAACTTTAAAGATTTTGTTCCAGCCTCACTATATCGTATAAATAGAAATAGTGGGTAAAATCATCCGTAGATGATCTTACCCACTAATCTTAGTGTGTTTATTTTTCGATAGGCAGAAGACTCTTTCTTCAAAAATGCAACAGGCATTTTTGGCGAGAGTCGTTCAATGCTACTTTCGGCTTTCACTTATCCTTTTGTCTGATTTGAAGAACTGTTCATTTTTTCTTCCAACTCTTTGATACTATCTTCAATTTGCATTAAATGATTTTGTAAGCTTTCTTGATGGGGTTCAATGGTGTCTTTCCAACTCTCCACAGAAACTTTTATATCTTGGGAAAGGTCTTTCATCAACGCAGCGCCTTCACGAGAAGTTTTTGTAATTTGTTCTTTCAATCTCTTACCGTCTTCTTGTAGTTGATTTGCTAAATCCTTCAGTCGGCTGCTTTGATCTTTCACTTTTCCCCGAAACTCCTCACCAGAATTCGGAGCGGTTAATAAAGAGATCGATGCGCCAACAACACTACCGACTACAACACCAAATACAAGCGATTTTCCGTTTACCATATTACCTAACCCCTTTCTTTTCTCACTGTCATTATATCATTTTTCCCGAGGTTGATTCGAAATAATCATCACATTCAGAAATGTTGTTTTAAAAATGATGTATTTCATGACGACGAAAAAATGGCTACCAAATTGTATACAACAACTTGGTAGTCATTTTGCATGTCCTGTGTGATTTATAGCGCTGAAGAGATTTTCTCTGCAAGCTGTTGCAGTTTCTCAGGTGTATAGTCATCATTATGTTGTTCCCAGCTTACCTTTAAGCCGTCATTTTCGTCAAAACGAGGTAAGAAGTGTAAATGAAAATGAAAAACACTTTGGTCGGCGAAAGAACCATTGTTGTTTACTAAATTCATTCCTTTTGGATTGAATGCTTCTTTGATGCCGTTCGCAATTTTGGGCGCAACTTTAAATAAATCGGAGGCTGTTTTTTCATCCATTTCATAAATGTTTTCGTAATGCTTTTTAGGAATTAATAAGACATGACCTTCTGTAACTTGTCCGATATCCATGAAAGCATAGACGTATTCATCTTCATAAACCTTTGCCGATGGTAGTTCGCCATCGATAATTTTGCAAAAAATACAATCAGACATGAAACTCCTCCTTATTAATTATCTACTTTTATTGTAGCGTAACTCATTGTCGAATGACAGGAGAAAAACACATATTTATCAAAAGCGTATTAATTTTTGTTATGATGGAGGAAGATAGTTTGTGTGGAGAAGTGAGGGATTTAGTTGGAAGAATTGTTGCGGATTGAGAATTTAGTTGGCGGCTACACGAGAGACGATGTGTTGCATGGCCTGTCCTTTCATGTAAAAAAAGGTGAAGTTGTTGGTTTGATCGGTTTGAATGGAGCTGGAAAGAGTACAACGATTAAACATATTATCGGTTTGATGACACCTAAGCAAGGTAGCATCGAAATAAATGGGCAGACAATCCAGGATGATTTAGAAACGTATCGACGAGAGTTTGCCTACATACCTGAGATGCCTATGCTTTATGAAGAATTGACATTGGATGAACATTTGCATTTAACGGGAATGGCTTATGGATTAGATAAGGAAACATATGATGAGCGGGTAGGCTTTTTGTTGAAGGAATTCCGGTTAGAGTCTAAACGAAATTGGTTTCCGGTGCATTTTTCCAAGGGGATGCGCCAAAAAGTGATGATTATGTGCGCTTTTTTGGTTAATCCTTCCCTTTATATTGTGGACGAGCCGTTTGTCGGCTTAGATCCTTTAGGAATTCAGTCTTATTTAGATACGATGAATGAAATGAAGGAGCAGGGAGCGGGTGTCTTAATGTCGACACATATTTTAGCAACCGCTGAGCGTTACTGTGATCGGTTCATTATCTTGCATGATGGGAAGATTCGTGCGAGCGGCACACTAAAGGAATTGCAAGATGAGTTTATAATGCCGGGTGCTAGTTTGGATGATCTCTATGTACGTTTAACGAGAGACGAGGGATAAGATGAACACCAATCAGTTATGGAAGGAACGATTCAATCAACATATAAAAATGCTAAGCCGTTATCTGAAGCTGATGTTCAATGACCATTTAGCATTTGCGCTAATATTTTTTGTAGCGGCTTTTGCTTACTTTTATCAGCAATGGTTGCAAACAGTTCCGCCAGATTTTCCAGTCGAGTGGATTATGGCCATTATATTTGGATTCTTAGTCACATTCAGTTCCGTCCGCACATTTTTGAGACAAGCTGATGAAGTGTTTTTGCTACCTATCGAAAATGAGATGAAGCCATATATAAGAAATGGTTTTATCTACAGTTTAGTGATTCAAAGTTACTGGATTGCTCTCTTTTTATTTGCCTTAACGCCACTGTTGATGGTTGTCAAAGCGGATATTACCATTGGTCGAGTGTTGGTGTTGTTTGCATTCTTTATTGTTTTGAAAATAGGCAATTTATTTGCAGGCTGGTTTACTCAAAAAACACGTGATACATCTTATCATTATCTTGATTACGGTGTACGTTTAGTCACCAATATATTACTAATATTTTTTGTCGTGTCTGAAATTTGGCTTCTAGCTGCTGTTGCGGTAATCGTGTTTATCGGCATCATGTTGGTTCACTATTTTCAAGTCAATGTAAAAAATAGTTTTCCGTGGGATTTATTGATTGAGAAAGAAGAAGAAAAACTTCAGTTCTTCTACCGGATGGCCAACCTTTCAACGGATGTGCCGAATTTAAAGCAAAAGCCCAAGAAACGTCATTGGCTCGTACGTTTAGTCACAAGTTCACTATCTTTTAAGCAAGAGCAAAGTTTTTTCTATTTATATAGTATTACCTTTTTGAGAAGCCGAGACTATTTTGGAATGTACTTTCGATTAATTCTTTTATCGATCTTCTTCGTTTATTGGATTCCACTATTCTGGGGAAAGATTTTCTTTAGCCTTTTATTGTTATTCGTCAGTGGATTTCAGTTCATAACGATTTATCACCACCATAAAGGGCTGGATTGGATTAAACTCTATCCAGTGTCTGAAACTGTGCGAAAAAAAGCAATCCATCAACTGATTTTATTGTTAATGATCATTCAAATTCTAGTGATTTTCCCTGTTTACATTTGGTTTGGGAATATCGGGAATGCATTGATTTTTACTGGTTTGGCCATCGTATTAACCATTTTGTTTGAAACATTTTATTTAAAAAATCGAATGAACCGAATGAGTGATTCTTAAATGAAACTGCAAACGTGTCTTCAAGGTGAAGACCGTTTGCAGTTTTTTGATTTCTGATCCATGAGCACTAATATTGTTCTGGAACTCCTCTTATGAAAAAACTTAATTGGTGGAACCTCTATCCAGTTTGTCCGCACACGATTTGGGGAAGGAAATTAAACATCTTAGAAATTTCGCAAATCTTCTCGTTGGGGGTTCATGGATGGACAAAAACAGAAAGACTTTCAGAGAACTCATAAAAGAAAAAGCGAAAGCAATAGGACCAGGTGCACTCATCGCAGCATCCTTCATAGGTCCTGGAACTGTTTCAACGGCAACTGAAGCAGGAGCCTCATTTGGTTATGCCCTCATCTGGGCAATTGTATTTTCGATTATCACAACGATATTTTTACAAGAAATGGCCGCTCGTCTCGGCGTTGTATCGGGTAATGGTCTTGGAGAAGCCATCCGGGATCAATTTGAAAGACCGTTTCTAAAATATAGTGTGGTCATTGTAATAGGGTTTTCAATCGGTGTCGGTTGTGCAGCGTACTTAGCCGGTGATTTGACAGGTGGTGCCCTTGGGATATCCATGATGACTGGTATTCCGCAAAATTATATTGCACCTGTGATAGGTGGCATCATTTTGATTCTTTGTTTAACAGGCAGTTATAAACGGTTTGAAAAAATATTAGTCACATTAATTGCCATCATGAGTGTGACCTTTTTGACTACCATGATTGTGATTCAACCAGATTTATCAGAAGTATTTCAGGGGGCATTTGTTCCATCAATCCCATCTGGTTCCATTGTTGTGATTGTTGCATTGATTGGTACGACAGTTGTTCCTTACAATCTTTTTATGCATGCTTCCAGTGCAAAGGAAAAATGGAAGAGTCCTGATGATTTAAAAAAGGCTAGATGGGATGTTTTATTGACGATTAGTATTGGTGGTTTAATTACGATTGCGATTATGGTAACAGCAGGTGCGATTATTCGTGGGACTGAAGAGGCAGGAATTGAAGCACTCGCGACTGCATTAGAGCCAACACTCGGTAGTTGGGCCAGTGTATTTATAAGCATTGGCATGTTGGCTGCAGGTTTTTCATCGGCAATGGCTTCCCCGCTTGGAGCAGCTTATACAATAGGTGGCCTGACGAAATGGGGGACAAGCTTTGACCACTGGCAGTTTAAAGCAATATTTTCTACTGTGATCAGTATTGGAATTATCACTTCAGCAATCGGATTCGAACCGATGCAACTGATTCTGACTGCACAAGCATTAAATGGATTAATTTTACCAATCATAGCAATTTCGTTGTTGATTGTTGTGAATAACAAGAATGTCATGGGTAAGCACGTCAATTCCTTGAAGTTAAATATGATTGGCGGAGCGATTGTCGTTATCGTCAGTGGTCTTGGAATTTACAGTTTGGTTGATGCGGTTTCTTCATTCATGAATACAGTTTAATGACTGAGCTCAATCAATTATCCGAATTTGCGCACTTACAGTTCGATGTAAGTGTGCATTTTTTGTGTGAATAACATTTTGATCCTTTAATGCGTTCTTATACGGAAGTTCACAAAGTGGCCGTTTAGTGATAAAATCGTCAAGGTTTCGTATAAAGGGAGCAGGATAGAAATGATAGAACGAAAGAGAAGAACAACATCAAAAAATTATTTGGAACAAATGATTTATGTCATTATAGGGTCATTTATTGTCTCGTTTGCATATAATGGTTTTTTACTGCCGAACTATATTGCTGCAGGTGGCGTGAGTGGGATCAGTACAATTACGGAAGCGCTATTTGAATTAGAACCAGCTTATGTGATTTGGGGCATTAATATCCCGATTCTCATCACATCATATTTTTTATTGGGAAGAGCGGCTACATTCCGTTCACTTGTTGGCTCATTGGTATTGCCTTTCTTCGTATTTTTGTCGAGAAATATTGAACCATTTGCGACAGATCCACTTTTAGCAGGCCTTTTCGGTGGGTTAGGTGTCGGTATCGGTTTAGGAATTGTATTTTTGGGCGACGCATCAACGGGAGGAACGTCGTTGATCGCTCAGTTCATTCACAAATTTACGAATCTATCACTTGGTGCAAGTCTAGCAATCATTGATGGGTTAATCGTCATCACAGCCATGATCGTGTTTGATATTGAACTCGGTCTGTATGCATTGATTGGACTTTACTTGACGAGTAAGTCTATTGATCTCATTCAAACAGGCTTTAGCCGGTCGAAGGCAACATTCATTATTTCGGATGAGTATTTGGATGTTCAAGAAGCGATTTATACGCGTGTCGATCGTGGAGTGACACGTATCACTGCGCAAGGTGGCTTTACAGAGGATCAACGGCCTATATTAATGTGTGTCGTGAATCATAATGAAATTGCTGCGTTAAAACGCACCATTAGAGCTGTCGACCCGAAAGCTTTTGTCATTGTGATGGATTCATCAGAAGTCTTAGGCCAAGGATTCCAAGTTGAATAATGGATAAGTAGAAAAATAGACGCGAACAAAGATGAACAATCTTCGTTCGCGTCTATTTTAATAATACTTACTTTTCTTGAGCCTTTCGGTAGCCATGCAGTAATGCTTTCGCTGCTATAGGTAATGCTCTTTCATCGATATCGAATTTTGGATGATGATGTGGGTAGGCTTCCCGGCCTTCAATCTTTGCTCCAGTAAAGAAATAGGCACCAGGACGTTCTTGTAAGAAATAGGAAAAGTCTTCGCCGCCCATCACAGGAATAATCTCATATGCTTCTTTTACGCCAGGTATTTCAGTGCCTTCTTCAATATAATAATTGGCTTCTTCCACATGGTTAATGACAGGAGGATAGCCTTTGACATAGTTTAGTTCATAGTCAGCACCGTAGCTTAATGCGATTCCTTTTAAGATGGCATGCATTTCTTCGATGACTTGTGTTTGAACATCCTCATCTAAATAACGAACCGTTCCAGTTAGACGAGCTGAGTCAGCGATCACATTAAAGGTCGATCCCGCATGAACTTCACCAAGGGTGAGAACGGCTGCTTTTAATGGATCAATTCGGCGGCTGACGATTTGTTGCAATTCGACGATTGCTTGGCCAGCCATGACGATCGCATCTTTGGTTTGGTGTGGCATTGCGCCATGACCGCCCCTGCCTTGGATAGTAATTTCAAAACGATCGGCTCCAGCCATAAAAACACTTTTCGAAGATTCAATCGCATGAACGGGTGTTGTTGCCCAAAGATGAGTGCCAAATATCACATCTACACCATCAAGCGCTCCATCTTCAATCATTGGTTTTGCTCCGCCTGGTTCTAATTCTTCAGCAGGTTGATGAATTAGAGTTAATGTTCCTGGAAGTTCATCCTGAAAAGGAAGGACAGCTTCTGCAACTGCCAGTAACGTTGCCGTATGACCGTCATGGCCACAAGCGTGCATCACACCGTCACGTTTAGATTTGTAAGGTACATCATTTTCTTCTTGAATCGGTAATGCATCAAAGTCAGCTCTTAAAGCGATGTTTTTACCTGGTTTCCCACCTTGAATGGTTCCGATAATGCCATATCCACCGACATTTTTTCGGTAAGGAATCCCAAGTTTGTCATAACGATTCGCAATAAAGGCAGCGGTTTCTTTTTCTTCAAAAGATAATTCAGGATGTTGATGTAAGTAACGACGATCTTCCACCATTTGATCTGCCAACTGATCAATCTTTTCGTAAACCTGATTCCACACATCATTCACTCCCCACACACTATTTATAAATAGTATATCAGACGAGGGAAGAACTTAGAAAAGGATTTTTTTATTCGAGGCTTGTCATAGGCTAGCTCGTAGTCAGTTAGATGGTTAAAAATCGTGAGGGGAGTTAGCCGCGTCTGCGCTAAGTGAATGTTGAGAGATTAAAAACCCTGAAGCGGACGTGATTAACCCTGAAGGAATAGCAAAAAACCCTGAAGCGGAAGTGGTTAACCCTGAAGGAATAGCAAAAAATCCTGAAGCAGACGTGATTAACCCTTAAGGAGTAGCAAAAAACCCTGAAGCAGACGTGATTAACCCTGAAGGAATAGCAAAAAACCCTGAAGCCAACTCAATTAACCCTGAAGATTACAAAATAAATCACAAACTAACGATTAATTATTATTCGGAAATCGAAAAAAGTTACGTAGCACACAAAGTTACCCCTGTACATGGTTGCGACTACCACGCACAGGGGTTGAACAGTTCTTATTAATTAAAAAAATTAACTAAGTCGAGGGTCTTCTAATAAGCGTTGCATTTCTTCTTTGTGACCTGTTTCATCAGCAATGAAATCTTCCAGTGTAACGACTAATTCCGTGTACCCAAGTTCCTCTGCTTGCTTCTTACGTTCTTCATACCGTTCAATTGTATCTTTTTCATTTTGTAACGCTTCTTCAAGCATCTCTTTTACGTCAGTCAGTTGCTTAACTTTAGCTGGAGTGGTGGTCGGTGTGCCGCCTAGCGTCTTAATCTTTTCAGATAAATATAATGCGTGTCCGATCTCATCAGTGCTTTCTTCTTGGAAAAAAGGCTTTAAAACTTGTCGGTACATACCAGAAACAACTGCCGCATTATAAGTATACATAATGACTGCTGCATATTCGTGCGCTAAATCATCATTCAATCCGTCGATTAATTTCTGTACATTTTGGTCCAAACAAAATCATCCTTTCTGGAAAAATTACTATATTACTTATATACCCTTTGAAATTTGTATTAAACAATGAATCAGCCTCAAGACGGAGAGGAAAACAACCTAAAGAATGTAGGCACGCTATGAATTTTCTTATAAGATGAAGATAATTAAATTTGTAACTATTCAAACAATAATTAAGCGGCTATAATCAAATCATAAGTAGGTGGAAAAATGTATACATTCTTTAAGTGGATGTTTTCTTTATTTTTAATATTTATTGGCGTAGCTTTAGTTCTACGAAATCTCGACATTATTTCCCTGGAAATATTCGACGAAATTTGGGGTGCTTGGCCACTACTCGTCGTATTATTCGGGCTGATTTCCTTCATACACTCATTTCAGGCTCATAAATTTGGTAGTTGGAAGGTTGGTTCATTTCTCATCATATTCGGTGGTTTGCTTTTTGCCGGAAATTACAACTATATCGATTTTAAGTTTTGGGATATCTGGCATTTATGGCCTTTGATTATCGTGTATATCGGTGCTTCGATGTTACTTGAGAATAAAGGGGCCCATGTAGAAGTGAATATGCCGAAGAAGGATAAGAAGATTAAAGAAAGTGTTACCTCTCATCAGCAACAAGACGACAGTCTGAATTATTCTAGAGAGAAAGAAAAAAAGCAAAAAGTGAAATATGCTCAAAAATCCAATCAATTAATCGCAGACCGTAGCTTCAGTAGGGATAATTGGGAGGTCCAATCGATGAGCTTAAAAACGGGTATTGGAAATCTCTACTTTGATTTTTCAAAAGCCTATATTCCTGACCAAGAGTCGAAGATTATATTGAAGGGCTATATAGCGGACATTCAGATGAAAATACCGGAGGAGATTCCTGTGAAAATTTATTCGAAAATATCGATTGGAGAGACGCGTGTTGGCGATGAAGATCAATCCGGATTCAGCAATTCAATTGCGTATAAAACCGAAGACTATGATCAGGCAACACGGAAGCTAAATATCGTGATGAACTATCAAATCGGCGATATTCAAGTCGTTTTTGTCTAGGGGATGGAAGCATGTTTAAACAGTTAAAAAGTATACGATTTCAAATGATTCGTAAAGAATTGAAAGTCATTTATTTCTCATTGTTTATTTTGGCGTTATGTCTCTTTTTTCTATATTCCGTCTATCAACCGATTTGGTTAAGCTTACAAGCTATTTTTCTATCCCTAGGTTTACTCGTACTTATTATGACTCCTGTCGGTATTTATCTAACCTTACAATCTACCAACAACATTAAAAAACGGTTGGATGTCTATTCAGTCTTCCTATCAACATTGTCTGAAGGAAAGTATGAGGCCGAGCTATTAAATCTCGAAGAAAACGATGAACTTGATTTGATTGGAAACGAATTGAACGGTTTAGCGAAGAAGTTAAAGGATCAAGTTCGTTCCCTTCAAAAATTAGCCGATGAGAAAACAGATTTGGCGAATCAAGCGCACGTGGCAGCTACGATTGAAGAACGTCAACGTTTAGCAAGAGATTTACATGACGCCGTCAGTCAACAGTTATTCGCATTGACGATGATGTCGCAAGCAACCGTCAAAACGATAGAAAAAAAGCCTGAAGAAGCGATAGAGCAGGTAAGGGAAATTTCTGAAATTGCTTTACAGGCACAAAATGAGATGCGTGCTTTGTTACTGCATTTGCGACCAATTCAATTATCCGGCGAATCATTAGAAGAAGGGATTAAGAAGCTTACGAATGAATTGAAACAGAAATCGAATTTGCAATTTGATGTGAACATTGATGAATTGCCAGAACTTTCCCAAGCGAAAGAAGACCATTTGTTTCGATTACTTCAAGAAGCGCTATCCAATGCATTACGACATGCAAATGCAACGAAAATCACTGTGAATATTAAGGAAAAGTCCGACGCCATACACATACATATTAGTGATAACGGGATCGGGTTCAACCTTGAAGAACAATCCCAATCAAAAACTTCCTATGGCTTAAAAACAATGAGAGAACGCAGTGAAGAGATTGGCGGAACGTTCCGAATTCGTTCCAAAGAAGGTCAAGGTACGTATATTGATGTTCGTATACCTAAATAAGAAGGCGGGAGAGGTTGTTATGGAACCAATCACAGTCGTTTTAGTGGATGATCATGAAGTTGTCAGAAGAGGTATGAAGACGTATTTGATGACGGAAGAAGATATTGAAATCGTTGGTGAAGCTTCAAGCGGGAATGAAGGGGCTCGGCTCGTTTTAGACTTGAAGCCCGACGTTGTATTGATGGACTTGATCATGGAAAATGGCACCGGAATTGAAGCGACCGAAAAAATCATTGCTGAAAACCCATCTTGTAAAATCATTATATTGACTAGCTTCTATGATGAAGAACAAGTCATTCCAGCATTGGAAGCGGGGGCTTTTAGTTATATGCTTAAAACGTCCGCTGCAGAAGAAATTGTCTCGGCCATTCGAAAAGCGAAACGTGGAGAAAATGTTATCGAACCAAAGGCTGCAGGAGCGATGATGAATAGGTTTCGAACACCAAACAAGGATGCACATGATGAATTAACGCAACGAGAGCGGGAAGTTTTAATATGTATTGGAAATGGTTTGACCAATCAAGAAATCAGTGATGAATTATTTATTGGCATAAAAACAGTCAAAACACATGTCAGCAATATTTTAAGTAAACTAGAGGTACATGACCGAACACAAGCCGCCGTTTATGCGCACCGGAATGGTTTAATGACAAAGCAAACGTAAAATAAATGTAGTAGTTCAGTTTTAAGTGATAATATTAATGCACTTAAAAGTGAACTGCTTTTTCTATATGAGTTCATAGCAACAAAGTATAGTTTCAATTTATCTCTCGTTCTAATTTAAAAAAGTTCAAATATGTATCCAATTTCAATCAAACGAATGGAACAAACAAGCTAAAAGTTATTTCACAGTCTTTTTTTTACTTTAAGGTTCTGTTAAAGTTTAGTGTTGATTTTCTATTGATATAGAACTGAGTTGTTGAATTGTGGATAGCGTTGGTGGCGACTCCTGCGGGTCAACTAAGAGCGAGGTTGGGACAAAATCTTTAAAGTTGACTTAGATACGAACATTTAATTTAGTGTGGCGGAAATACTCGCTTCGGAAATATACTACGCTTTTACCCATAGGGCATAAGGCGACATCTGCGGTAAACCGCAGTGTCTTCTATATCGCGGGCAGCTGTTGAGCCTCCTCGTGCTTCGCACTGCGGGGTCTCACCTAGGCTTTTGTTCCCGCAGAAGTCTCCGTATATTTCCTACGCTAAGTTAGATTGTTATTCGTGTTTCTGAGTTTATAACTTTGATTTGTCCCAGCCCCAACGTTGACACTAGTCCGTCCTGGGCGTCGGAACAGCACGAGTCTCGAGACCCCACAGGCCGTGGTCTTGGGCCGATGAGGCTCGAGCCGTGCTCGCTGTAAAGAAGACACTGCGATTTATCGCAGATGTCGCCATTATGCCCTTTGGGTAAAAGCGTCCACCGATAGGGGATCACAATATCAACAACGGACTTTAACAAAGCCTACTTTAAAGGCATACTAAAACGAGTGCTAATCCACGTCACAATTTTTGTTATGGTTTGTTTCAATCTAATTCAACTGTTTAAATTTCATGAAAAATTCAGTTTAATAATGGAATAACAAATTATACATGTGTACATAATGTGCATAACGTACATAATATGCTATTATAGGAGGTGAAAGGAGATGATTAGAGTGAGTGCAATATTGAACGCAACAGATGTCCGGAAGAATTGGGGTCAATTTAACGATGATGTCGTTAGAGAAGGACCCAAATTTGTCAAAAGGAACAGAGATAAATGGGCTGCATTAAGCTCAGAACATTTAAAAGTAGCTTTCTCTGACTATACTTTTACAATCAGGTACTTGCAGGAAGAAGACGGTACTATTACCGCTTCTCTTGATAAATTTGATATTGTTGAGAACGGTGACACCGAAAAAGAAGTTCTCGACTTAGTTGTAGATGAATTGATTGAGTATGCAAATGAATATCAAAGTAATTTTAATCTGTATTTCGATTCTCCGAATAGACGTGATCAGTTCCCTTATATTATGAATGTTTTAGCCCAAGATAGTAATGATGATGTCAAAGGACTAGTTTCATGCCCAGTTGGAGAGAAATAGAGCGCTTTTGTAGACGAGACGGCTGGGAAGAGTTCAAGAAAAAAGGTCATCACATCTATTTTAGGAAAAAAAATAACGATGGAACTGTAAAGCGTACAAAAGTATCTAGGGGAACAGGAGAAGTCAAAGGTCATTTGTGGAAAGAAATTCTAAAAAAGCAATTACAAGTGACAGAAGAGGAATTTAATGCTAAGAAATAACTGATAAATAAATATATAAGTTGCTTTTTTCATCATTTTAATAGCAAATAATACATCAATTGGCATCATATAATTTCAACTAAAACTAAAAAGCCTTGGCGAAAGGGTAATGGACCTCAACGCCAAGGCTTACTTCATTTAAAGGATTATTCGTCCTCTGGTTGGATAACTTGGTATTTCTTCGCGTACGATGGACCAGCAGAATAAGATGGTTTTTCTTCTTTTTTATCCGAAGAAGATTTGTGTGATTGCTTAAATGATTGAGAGTTTTTCCACGTCTCAAAATCCGATTCTTTTTCCCATTGTGTTAATACGACGTACGTTTGATTATTATGCGGTCGTAGTAATTTAAACGCTTGAAAACCGGGTTCATTTTCGATCATTCCTGCTCGGTCTTTGAAGCGGCTTTCAAACAGCGGACGGCCTTCATACGTAACAGGAATATGATTCATGACGAAAAACCCCTTTGATGACAGGGTGCCAGCCTCACCAATAACTTCGTATTCACGCGCTTCACTGAATGGATTTTCACCACTGTTTTCCAGGACAGCTAAATACTGATCTTCATCTTGGGCAATAATAATTTCATCAGATTCTTTTTGTAATTCAGCTAAGTAATCATAGGTTCCGTTTGTCATCCATAGTTTCTTCATTAAAAATGCCTCCTTGGTCAATAAGGTGATATTTTTGTCGCATTACGTCGACTGTAATATAATGAAAAGAGTTTAATTGGAAATTATTGAGGTGGAAAATTTGGCATTCACGATAAAGAAAAAGTGGAAATGGGCTTTGTATGCCATACTAGCTCTTCTTGTTTTAAGTGTGCTCGGTTATCTGTTTATTTTACTAGGTGGAAGATTCGTTGTCGATGAAAAGCATTTTGTTTTTTCGGAATCCACCGTCATTGAAACCGAAGACGGAGAGCAAGTCATGAAATTATATGATGAAAATCGAACGTATGTGGCGAGTGATCAAATCCCCGATCATGTGAAAGAAGCTTTTGTCGCTATTGAAGACAGGCGGTTTTATGATCATAGTGGGGTGGACTTCCGGTCGATTGCACGTGCTGTTTATACCGACGTCGTTACATGGAGCAAAAAAGAAGGCGCCAGTACGATTACTCAACAATTGGTTAAAAATACTTCGTTAACGAACGAAAAGTCCTGGCTACGGAAAACAAAAGAAGCGATGGGTGCTATCTATTTGGAACGAATCAAGTCGAAGGACGAGATATTAGAGTATTATTTAAATGAAATTTATTTCGGACATGGCATATATGGAATCGAGGAAGCCTCACAATTTTTCTTTTCCAAGTCTGTTAATGAACTATCGATTTCCGAAGGCGCAATGCTGGCTGCTTTACCGAAAGCACCCAATACGTATTCTCCGTTAAAAGATAAAGAGAAGGCAATTGAGCGAAGAAATCTTGTCCTATCAAATATGTATGAACAAGACTATTTAACTGCCGAAGAATTAAAACGGGAGCAGGGAAAAACGATTGGGCTTAATCAAAGTGATCGCCAAGATTCTCCGTGGTTGAATACGTATATTGATTTAGTCATGAACGAAGTAGAAAAAGATTATCACCTGACGAAGAACGAAATACTAACAGGTGGTTATGATATTACAGTAGGAATTGATTTAGCCATCCAAGAAACGACCTACCATGAACTTCAGAAAGATGATTATTTTCATGGTTCACAAGAGAACATCCAAGCTGCAATGGTTGTTTTAGATGAAGAAAACGGACTGATTCGGGCTGCACATGGCGGACGAAACAATAATCGTGGTGATTTGAATCGACTTCACGTAAGAAGGCAACCAGGCTCAACAATGAAACCAGTGATTGTTTATGGTCCGGCTTTGGAAAAAAGTATTTACGAACCGTATACCTTAATCGATGATGTGCAAAGAAGCTACGGGGATTATCGTCCGAAAAATTACGATGGTGTTTATGAAGGCAAAGTAACGATGTATGACGCATTAATAAAATCGAAAAACGTGGCAGCCGTCGACCTTTTGAATGAAATAGGCGTCAATTATGCAAAAGATTATCTTGAAAATGTGGGTATCCAATTTGAAGAAAAAGGTCTTCCAATTGCATTAGGCGGAATGGAAGAAGGGCTAACTCCGGTCCAGATGGCTTCACTATACAGAACGTTTTATGATGAAGGGCGTTACATCACACCGAAATCTGTTGTTGAAGTAAAAGACCGTGATGGAAATGTGTTGGAGCGTGACGAAGACGAAGTGAAGCGGCTCTTCTCTAAGCAAACATCTTGGTATTTGACACGAATGCTTGAAGGGGTCGTCACAGAAGGTACTGCTAGCTTTGTGGATTATAATAAAGCACTGGCAGGTAAAACAGGATCGACACAACATCCGCATCGAAGTGGTGCGTATAAAGATGCTTGGTTCGTCGGTTTTAACACAGATTATACGATTGCCACATGGATTGGTTATGATCAAAGTGATGAAGAGCATTATATGACCCAAGGAAGTAAAGCACCAACTCAATTAACGACGTCAATATTCCGGCAATTGGATGAAACGCATTCGTTTCCTGTAGCTTTTGAAAAACCAGAAAGTGTGAACGAATTGGAAAAGCCTGTCCGTTTGACGAAAGTCACGGATTTAAAGGCAAATGTATCTGTGGGTTGGCGCAGTGGCATCCATGTCAAACTAACGTGGACACCATCAACAGATGAGCGGGTCGTCTATCATATATACAGAGAGTCGGGTAATGGACCTAAGAAAATTGGCGAAGTAACAGGCGAAGGAAGTTACCGCGTCAACAGTGTGAAAGTTTTTCAAAATCCATCTTACTTTGTTGTGCCGGTCAATCCACAAACCAATGTGGAGGGCGAGCCATCCAATACAGTAACCGCTTTTTGACCGTTGATTGACATCGATGGTCACTAACCATGAACTTGACTGAAAAGTGTCTTGATATTCGTCAAATTCATGACATTTGCGCTCTTTTCCTATACACACATCTTTATTTATTTTATAGTGAAGATTGAGAGTGGATCGTATATGAAGGGTGATATAGAATGACAACGTTTAATGATACTATTTTGAGAGCTTATAATGGAGAAAAAACAGACTACACACCGCTTTGGTTTATGCGCCAGGCGGGAAGATCACAACCAGAATATCTTAAGTTAAAAGAAAAATATTCATTGTTTGAAATTACACATCAGCCAGAACTATGCGCCTATGTGACAGAGTTACCTGTGCAAAATTATAATACCGATGCGGCAATTTTGTATAAAGACATTATGTCACCATTGCCACCAATGGGAGTAGACGTAGAAATTAAGTCAGGCATCGGGCCTGTCATTGATGACCCAATCCGAACGATGCAGGATATTCAGTCGTTACGTCCGATCAATCCAGAAGAAGATTTGCATTATGTCATGGACACCATCCGTATACTAACGAAAGAAAAATTATCCGTGCCGTTAATCGGTTTCAGTGGTGCTCCTTTTACATTGGCTAGTTATATGATTGAAGGTGGACCTTCAAAGCAATATAACAAGACAAAAGCCATGATGTATAGTGAACCGAAAATGTGGTTTGCTTTGATGGATAAATTAGGCGATATGGTCATTGATTATACGAAAGCACAGGTAAACGCAGGTGCAAAAGCGATTCAAATTTTTGATTCCTGGGTAGGAGCTGTAAATGCGCAAGATTATCGCGTATTTATTCGTCCGGTCATGGAAAGAATCTTTGAAGCGTTAAAACAAGAAGGCATTCCGACAATCTTGTTTGGAATCGGATCGCGTCATTTATTGAATGAGTTTAATGAACTTCCTGTATCAACGATTGGACTGGATTGGCGCACATCGATCCAAGAAGCAAGAGAAATGGGTATTGATAAAACACTTCAAGGTAATCTAGACCCAGCATTTTTGTTGGCCGATTGGGAAACGATTGAAACACGTACAAAAGAAATTTTAGACCAAGGAATGAATCAATCCGGCGGTTATGTCTTTAACCTTGGACATGGAGTTTTCCCTGAAGTGAAGCCTGAAACGTTGAAACGTTTGGCAAGCTTTATTCATGAATATACACGAAGCTAAGTGAAGGAGTTGAACGAATATGTCTAAAAAGACAGTAGGACTTTTAGTTATGGCATACGGCACACCCTATAAAGAAGAAGATTTAGAGCGTTATTATACGCATATTCGTAGAGGGAGAAAACCGACCGATGACATGGTGGAAGACTTAAGAAGCCGATATAATGCCATCGGTGGAATTTCACCATTAGCCCGGATTACAACAGAGCAAGCTGAAGCACTCGAAGCAAAATTGAACGAACAAAGTGATGAAGTAGAGTACAAGTATTACTTAGGTTTGAAACATATTGACCCATTTATCGAGGACTCCCTTAAGCAAATGGCTGATGATGGGATTAAAGAAGCGGTAAGTATCGTATTAGCGCCTCATTATTCCACATTCAGCATTAAATCCTATAACGGAAGAGCGCAAGAGGAAGCTGAGAAACAAGGAATCGAATTGAAGTCTGTTGTTGATTGGTATAACGAACCAGGCTTCATTGAATATTGGGTCGAACAGATCAATAAGATATATGGTGAAATGTCAGAAGAAGAAAGAAATAATGCATGCTTAATTGTATCGGCACATAGTCTTCCAGAAAAAATTCTTCAAGATGGTGACCCTTATAAAGAGCAATTAGAAGAAACCGCTCGCTTGATTACAGAACAGGCAGGCATTGAAAACTATGCTATAGGCTGGCAAAGTGAAGGGAATACACCTGAACCTTGGTTAGGACCGGACGTTCAGGATTTGACGAGAGATCTTTTTGAAGAACATGGTTATCAAGCTTTCGTCTATGCTCCGGTTGGCTTTGTATCCGATCACTTAGAAGTTTTATACGACAATGATGTAGAGTGTAAAGAAGTTTGTGATGATGTACAGGCGGCCTATTATCGTCCGGAAATGCCAAATACACATCCGAAATTTATTGAAACATTGGCAAAAGTCATATCAGAACTGTAAACAAAAAGGAGTGGCAATAATGGAGCGCAAGCGACAAACAGTAGCCATCCTAGGTGGCGGGATTACAGGACTGACTGCTGCTTATTATTTAATAAAAGAAGATCTGCCCGTCAATATTGTGCTGATTGAACAAGATTCAAAACTAGGTGGAAAAATCCAAACGTATCAATCGGATGGGTTCACGATTGAAAGAGGACCAGATTCATTTTTGGAACGAAAAGTAACTGCCAAAAAACTGGTTGAAGATCTTGGCTTGGAACATGAATTGATTCGCAATGCGACTGGACAAGCTTATATTCTGTCAGAAGACCACTTGCATGCCATGCCGAAAGGTGCTGTCATGGGGATTCCAACGGATTTCGATGCTTTTGAACAAACAACGTTAATTTCCGATGAAGGAAAAGAGTTGGTCAAGCAAGAGTTGACGAAGGAAAAAATGGAGCCAAAGGATGATTTATCCGTTGGTGAATTTTTCCGTTATCGATTAGGTGATGAAGTGGTTGATAAGCTGATCCATCCATTGATCTCTGGTATTTATGCAGGAGATATTGACCGGCTAAGTTTGCAGGCGACTTTTCCTCAGTACTATCAATTGGAACAGAAATATGGCAGTTTAATTGAAGCTTTACGAGAAACGCAACCGAATAAAGCATCTAAAAAGCCAAAACAAGGGCAATTTTTGACATTGAAAGATGGGTTAGGTTCATTTGTTGATGCATTGCACAAAGCAATTGAACCAGTAGTAGATGTCATGCTTGATACAGAAGTGAAAAGTGTGGAGAAAGACGGAAATGGCTATCAGATTCAGTTGGATGACAACGAAAAGATTGTTGCAGATCAAATCATTTCCACACTTCCTTTTAAAGCATCTAAGAAAGTTTTCAATGACCCTGAATTGTTCGGACAAGTGTTGGAAGAAGAGAATACTTCAGTAGCCAATGTGGCAATGGCTTTTCCTTACGAAGCAATCGAACAATTGCCTGAAGGGACTGGATTCGTTGTTTCCCGGAAAGGTGATTATCGAATTACAGCTTGTACATGGACACATAAAAAGTGGCCACACACGACGCCAGAAGGAAATCTACTTCTCAGAACTTACGTCGGTAAACCTGGTGATGAAGAGATTCTTCATAAAAGTGATGACGAAATCATTGATATTGCGATCAATGATTTGAATCGCGTGTTTACCATTAAACAAAAACCATCTTTTCAAGTAGTTACTCGATGGGAGAATGCAATGCCTCAGTATACTGTTGGGCATATCGGCAGAGTCAACTCGCTTGAGAAATCTTTAAAAGATAAGCTACCTGGTGTATATGTTGCCGGGAATAGTTACCGTGGCGTTGGCCTTCCGGATTGTATGGACCAAGCGATCGAGGCGGTCAACCAAATTAAGAATAATCACTTTTAATAACAAAGAAGCTGCTTCTAACAGTCTGACAACGGACCGATAGAACAGCTTCTTTTTGTACATTTTAAATAAAAACTACCTCGAAGAAATGTGGGTGGCATTTCCTCGTGTCGGAATTTTGTCTGTTTGCAGATTCAAACAGATGGGTTAGGATTGGATTAAGAATAGAACGAGCTAACAATTCACATTGTTTTAAACTACTATATAACAGGAGTACATTTTTCGCATTTATTCGTATAGCAATCTGCCTGTTCTACCATTGGTTTCTTACAGCTGTAACAACGTTTCTTCGGTAGGTTTTTAAAAAATTTTACAGGTGATTCGAGCATTTGAATGCCTCCTTATGTTTATTTACTAGTAGTATACTGTATTAAAACAAAAATGTTAACTATAATCTGTATCATAACAATAAAACAGGAGGAAAGAACTATGAAATTTACTGTAATTGGGTATTGGGGAGCGTACCCGGAAAAAGAAAGTGCGACATCTTGCTATGTATTGGAGAACAATGGGTCGACCATTGTAATGGATCTGGGAAGTGGTGCTTTGTCTCGTTTGTTTCAATACTACCGCTTAGAAGACATTGATGCAGTTGTTCTTTCGCATTTTCATCATGACCACGTAGCTGATTTAGGTTCTTTACAATACGCTTTGTTGGTTCAACAGCATTTAAATGAAACAAACACGAAAATACCGATCTACGCGTCAAAAGATAACCCGAAAGACTTTCATCGATTAACACACAATGGTACAGTCGGGAAAGCTTATCAAGAAGGACATGATCTAACCATCGGTTCTGTTCATTTTTCATTTTTGAAAACAAAACATCCAAAACCATGTTATGCGATGCGGATAACAGATGGAGAAAAAACAATCGTATATACAGCCGATACTTCATTTTTTCCAGAACTCATTGATTTCACAAAAGATGCAGATCTGCTCGTTGCAGAAACGAGTTTTTACAAGGGAATGGATGGAAAGAAAGCGGGTCACATGACAAGTGAGGAAGTCGGAAAATTAGCCGAAAAAGCAAACGTAAAAGAATTATGGCTCACACACTTACCACATTTCGGTGACCATGAACAGTTATACAATGAAACAAAAGAGCAGTTCGAAGGAACAATTCAGTTAGCCAAAGAAGGACTTAGCTTTTCAACATAAAATCTTTAACGCGAACCGTACTCAAGTTGAATATTCAAATGTAGTTATTTACAATGAAGTTGAACATAAAAAAGGGAGTGATTAAGCAATGTTGTATTATATCGATGCAAATGACGGAATTAACGACCCACGTATCAACCTAGCTTTTGAAGAATATGTTTTGAAGCATTTGAACATCACGAGTGAAGATCAGTACTTGCTTTTTTACATCAATAAGCCTTCCATTATTATTGGTCGGAACCAAAACACAATTGAAGAAATAAACAAAGACTACGTAGAAGACAACGATATTCAAGTTGTTCGCCGACTCTCTGGTGGTGGAGCTGTCTATCATGATGAAGGAAACTTGAACTTCAGTTTCTTGGCAAAAGATGAAGGAGATAGCTTCAGTAACTTCAAGAAATTTACGCAACCGGTTGTTGACGCACTGAATAAATTAGGCGTCCCAGCAGAATTGACTGGAAGAAATGACTTAACGGCTGACGGGAAGAAAATTTCCGGTAATGCCCAGTTTACGACGAAAGGAAAAATGTTTTCTCACGGTACACTGATGTTTGACTCAGAGGTGGAAAACGTTGTTCGTTCGTTGAAAGTAAAATCAGAAAAAATTCGTTCTAAAGGAATCAAATCAATCCGTAGTCGAGTGGCGAATATTTCAGACTTTATGGACGAGAAAATGACGACAGAAGAGTTCAAGGAAGTTATTTTGAAATACATTTACGATACAGAAAACTTAGATGAAATTCCTCGCTACGAATTAACGGATGAAGACTGGGATAAAATCAACCAAATCTCTAAAGAACGTTATCAGCAATGGGATTGGAACTATGGAAAATCACCTAAATTCAATATTCAGCATTCGAAGCGTATTGAAGGCGTCGGCTCATATGACTTCCGTCTCGAAGTGAAAAAAGGCATTATCGAAGACGTAACTATTTTCGGTGACTTCTTTGGTATCGGAGAAGTACATGAGCTTGAAGATAAATTAAAAGGTGTCCGTTACGATCGCGAATCCATTTTAAAAGCAGTTGAAGATGTAAATGTACAGCATTACTTAGGAAAAATTGAGCAAGAAGACTTTCTTTCTCTCGTTTACTAAGCTTGATTAATTTAGGGTCATCCAAAACAGGGATAGAGCGTAATTTTAAAGCTCTATCCCTGTTTTGTACCTTTCTAATCGACGGAAGCAGGTAATGTTTGTGCTCTACCGTTTAATAGAGTGCTTCTAATCGACGATAGCGCTCAAATTTTGTACTCTACCGTTGAATAGAGCGCTTCATATCTCAAATCCAGAAGTCCCAACGTACAACTATTTGCCTACCTCTTATGTAGTTAATTTCTTTTCCGTTCAATCCCAAACGACTATGTACTTTCAATCCAACTCATCCCTTACCCTTTTCATTGCTAACCGACCATCAGCTATATTGAATTAAAAGTTAAACATGGTATGATAGATATAGATATACATATTCAAATATTTGAATATGTAAGAAGGAGTGAGATTGATAAGATGTGGGACGATTTACAAGCGTTCAAAGCAGATTTCTTTAAAGCATTAGCACATCCTTTACGAATACGAATCTTGGAATTATTGGCGGATGGTCAAAAAAGTGTCAATGAAATACAAACCATCCTAAATAGTGAAGGATCAGCTGTTTCTCAGCAATTAAGCGTTTTACGTAACAAAAATATCGTGACTGGTACGAAGCATGGGAAACAAGTCGTTTATTCATTAAGAGACCCATCCATCATGAAGCTTTTGGATGTGGCGAAGGAGATTTTTAATAATCATCTCGTCAGTACGATCTCTATTTTAGAAGAATTAGATACCAATGATGAGAATACGAATGAGAAAGAAGTGAAACGAAATTCATGAATCGTTTCTATGAGAATATAATCAAAAATTACTCGTTTAGTGATTTAAAAAAAGATTTGATCTCTGGCCTGACAGTAGGGATGATTGCGATTCCGTTGGCGATGGCTTTTGCCACGGCTTCTGGTGTGAGACCGGAATATGGACTTTATACAGCGATCATCGCTGGAATTTTAATTTCTTTATTCGGAGGTTCGAAATTCCAAATCGGAGGGCCTACGGGAGCCTTTGTTCCAGTGTTATTAGGTATTGTGACCATCTACGGATACGAAAATCTGTTGATTGCAGGTTTACTGGCAGGCTTCATGTTACTATTCATGGGGCTTTTTAAATTGGGGTCGTTAATTAAGTTTATGCCCAGGCCGGTTACGGTTGGATTTACCGCAGGTATTGCAGTCATTATTTTTACTGGTCAAATCGCGAACTTTTTAGGGATTACTCCGATTGAACAACATTCAAGGTTTATATTGAATATCCGTGAAATTTGGAATCATCTCCATTTAACTCAAGTTTCTAGTATTTTTATTGCTTCGTTATGTATGGCTATTATTTTACTCACGCCTAAACTGTTCCCTAAAATACCTGGAGCTATTGTCGGGTTGATTGTTTCAACTGTTATTGCAACAGTCTTTTTTACGGATCAAGTACCGACAATTGGTTCTGTATTCGGGAGTATTCCATCAAGTCTTCCGGAGTTTCAATTTCCTGAATTGACATGGGAACGAATTCAACCGATGCTCGTTCCCGCATTGACGATCGCTGCTTTAGGAGGAATTGAGTCTTTACTATCAGCTGTAGTTGCGGATGGTATGGCTGGTAGTAAGCATGATAGTAATCGAGAATTAGTAGGTCAAGGAATTGCGAACATCGTAACACCGTTATTTGGCGGGATTGCAGCGACTGGCGCAATTGCACGGACAGCGACGAATATTAAAACAGGAGCAGTCACTCGAATGTCAGGCGTATTTCATGGTGTGTTTGTGCTGTCGACTTTACTCCTATTTGCGCCGTATGCATCTCTTATCCCACTCGCGAGCATGGCACCCGTTTTGATGATTGTTGCGTGGAATATGAGTGATCGTCGTCATTTCGCTCATTTATTAAAGATGAAAACCGGAGATTCACTCATTTTAGTAGCCACTTTTTTATTGACTGTTTTCACAACGATTACGACAGCTGTCATGACTGGTCTCGTCCTTGCGCTCATTATGTTTGCAAGACGCATGAGTAACTTACTTGTCGTCTCCAAAGTGTTGCCGGATCATTCACATGCAAATGAGCCTGTTGAGAGTTATATGGTTGATGCGACTAGAAATTGTCCGCAAATTGAAATTTACACAATTGAAGGACCGCTTTTTTTCGGTGCTGCTCAAGTATTTGAACAGCGTGTCATGGATTCAATCCACTATCGACCAAAAGCTTTATTGCTAAGAATGAGCAAAGTTCCTTTCATGGACACAACAGGGATTGCTAACCTTTCTAATGTTGTGAGTCATTTTAATAAACAAGGTGGAACGATTATTTTGTCGGGGATTAGCCCCAAGCTAAAGGAAATCTTAAAATCTTCCAATCTATACGATGACATCGGAGAAGAAAATATTTTTGAGCATACCGGTCAGGCACTTGATCATGCGATATCGATTATCGATCATCCAAAATGTATAGGTTGTAAACAGTTCGCATTTCATGAATGTCATCAATTGTCTGCGGGGAAGAAACTGATTACGGAATGACGACTCATTTTCAATAAAATCGAAGAGAATCAAAATGAAAGAAGTAGTTCTGTTTTAGTGAAGAAACATACAAAATCGCAATCCAAACAACTTAATAACAGAAGCTATCGTCATTGTGCTGTTTCTAATTCGTAAGCTTTTCACTATGGGGTTTTTATAAATCAAATAAGTAATTGTAATTTTCATGATAAAATAAATGTAAAATTGTAAAAGAGCGACTTAAAATTTACAGGGAGCTTAGCTAAAGTAGGGGGTTAAAGAACTTGAGTGATATATTTTGGGAAATAGGAGTGGCTATATGACAGAAGATAATTTTAATCGGTTTTTAACCATTGGTATTGCGTTATTTGTAATCGGATTTATTCTTTTGTTCTTCAGTACTAGCATTGGTATATCGATGGCTGACAATTGGATGATGAATCAAGGTGGAGCAGATCCTGCTAAGTACCAAATAAGGGCTGAAAGCTATATAAATATCTTTGTAGTTTCTGGAAGTATACTTTTCGGTATTGGACTTCTCACTCTCATCCTAACTTATTTTATTAAGATGGTTTTTTCGAAAGAATAGTAAGCATTGTTTGCGATAAACAATGCACAATCGGTTTCTTAAAATGAATAAGTTAATATAAAAGAGAACGCTTGGGATTTTAAAACCCAAGCGTTTTTGTGTTTGCTATTTACACTGTTGGTTATAGCGCTATACATATACCATATCAATGTGTTCTTTAACCCGTTAAATTAGTAATTTTCTATAGTATCGGAACTACCTTGTAGAACAGTTCAATCTTTTTATTTTTTTCTGAAAAATGAAAGGGGTTTCTTGATGAATCGTGTCAAATAAACTATAATAGAATAATGAAAATTGAATGACTATTCATTCATTTCTAAAGAGATACATAATAAAGGAGGAAGGGTATGAATTTAAGTGATCAACTTTCCTTGACCGCAAAGGAAAATTTAACGAAAACGGCTTATATTTTTAATGATGAAGAAACTTCTTATCGAGAATTGGAAGGTGCTGTAACGAAATTTGCATCTAGCTTGAAAGAACTTGGGTATGAGAAAGGAGACCATATCGCTTTAGTTGTGGGTAACACACCTCATTATATTATCGGTCTTTATGGCGCGATGCGATTGGGTGTCACAGTTATACCGGTCAATCCTATTTATACTGTTGAGGAAATGGCTTACATTATGACGAACGGTGATGTTAAAGGTGTCATTACGTTGGATGTGTTGATGGAAAAATTTGAGCATCTCGATCAAAAAGTTTCAGGGATTGAACACTATATTGTCGGTGCAACGAGTCCTGACAGTGATTTAAGTGCATCAACATTGGCAGAAAAAATTTCTTCTTTTGAAAAATTAACGAAGGAAGGTAGCTTGGAACTCGACCGACCTACATTGAATGAAGATGATACAGCTGTCGTTCTCTATACTTCTGGAACGACGGGTAAACCAAAAGGTGCGATGCTTACACACAAAAATCTTTATTCTAATGCACGGGATGTAGCGGAATATTTAACAATTGATGCGAATGATCGTGTCGTTGCTGCGCTCCCAATGTTCCACGTCTTTTGTTTAACTGTTGCACTAAACGCTCCATTAGTAAATGGCGGGACAGTTTTAATCGTACCGAAATTTTCACCTGAAGAAGTATTCCGTGTTATTAAAGAACATCAAGCAACAATCTTCGCAGGTGTTCCGACGATGTATAACTATCTCTTACAATATCCAGATGAAGAGGCTAAAGATTTCTCAAGCATTCGTTTTTGCATATCCGGTGGTGCATCGATGCCAGTCGCCTTATTAGAAAAATTCGAACAACGTTTCAACATTCGTCTATCTGAAGGCTATGGATTATCGGAATCTTCTCCGGTTACTTGCTTTAACCCATTGGACCGGCCACGAAAAGCGGGATCAATCGGGAGAAGTATCACGAACGTGGAAAATAAAGTGGTGGATGAAAATGGCGAAGAGGTACCAGTTGGTCAAGTCGGCGAATTGATTGTCAGAGGTCCGAACGTGATGAAAGGCTATTATAAAATGCCTGAAGAAACCCAAGCGACGATTAAAGATGGGTGGCTATACACAGGCGATATGGCGCGTATGGATGAGGAAGAGTACTTCTATATTGTCGACCGGAAAAAAGAATTGATTTTGGTCGGTGGGTATAACGTTTATCCAAGAGAAATAGAAGAGGTTCTGTATGGTCATGGCAAGGTGAGCGAAGTTGCCGTCATCGGCGTTCCGGATGAAAACCTCGGAGAAGCGATTATCGCTTATGTCGTCGTGAACGATGATCAAGTAACAAGAGAGGAACTAGTTGCTCTCTGTAAAGAAAAACTTGCCAAATACAAGCAACCAAAAGAAATTGAATTCCTTGAAGAGTTACCGAAAAATACGACCGGTAAAATTCTCAAACGTAATTTAAAACACCAGTTACAGCAGTAGATGAACAGGGGGTGGGGTGCCCCCTGTTTTGTTTTGATTTGCGCCTGAATACCTTTTAATATTAAATTTTTAAAGTTTTTAATTTTTTGAAAAGGTTTTTTAAAATATACATAGAATTATTAATTATATTACCACTGTAGGAGGATTAATCTTATTTAAGGGAGGTGGATATATTGAAAAAATCAATTACAAACAACCTATTATCTAAAATTATAATAATTGTAATTACACTCACACTTTTTCTGAATATTAGTTTTTTAATTGAGTCAGAAGCGATTCTTCCAGGGTGTGGTATTAAAAGCCTGTCATCCGTTCAAGAATTCGATCGGAATTCATCAAAGTATTCTACTCAAAGTGACAGTGATTTAATTACTATACAGTGTGGAAATGCAGGTAATACATGGAATGGAATTAAATCATCAGCACGATTAACAAGGGAGACAAGAGATGTTGTTAACTATGAAAAAAGTGGAAAATCGCGCCAAAGAGATATAGACTTTGATAAAATGCCCGGAAAACTACAATATCCGCCAGGTGCAATACTAAAAAAACTTCCGGATGGTAGAACATTGGCATCTTATAATAGTAAAGATGGTTACGCTTCACTTTCGTTCCCTTCTACTCTCAGGATGGATAAGACCGACAAAGTAAGATATAAATAAGGAGATAATCTTATGCAAAATTTAATTTTACATGCTTGGCAACCTATTACAAATTTAAAAAAACACTACGTTAGTGATGCCAGAGTTGAATTGAACGACGAAGGGTTATTTATTCACTTGCGCGATATTGATGGAAACAAGGTGCTGATCGTGTATGATAGGAATCTTTCCTATATGGAAAACTATGTTTGGGCCTTCAGACATACAGGAGACGGTCCCAGAAACAATCTTAGAATTCCAATTAAGAAAGCATTAGAAAGGGCAACGGATCTTAATATACAAGCAGAGACTTTTTACAAAGTGGAAAACTCTGACTTCATTGAATGGTTTGATCAACTGGCATGGGCTGGGACTTCAGAATTTCCCGATGTTGAACACCATCTATATGGTACGATGAATGATGTCATTGAAGTGATTGCTGATTACGAACCAAAATTTATTATTATTTAGTCAGAAATATTACTATTTAGTTTTCATCTGATAAAGTGAATCGATGATCTCTGACTAATAAATGCTCATTACACTGAATGTGATAATGAGCATTTTTGATTGGTAAAACTTCTCTCAAATAAAAACGCATTCATTTAAAAAATTCTTCAAAACGGGTTGCTTTTTGAATTCAAGAGGCATATACTTGTTAGCAATAAATAAATTTTGCTTTAACACATAAAAGCATGTGCGCATAAAAGCAGAAAAGGGTGAGAGTGAAATGAAAAAGTTACAAGCATTGTTGATTTTACTGGTCGGATTATTGGTATTGAGTGCGTGTGGTTCATCCGATGATGAATCAAGTGCCGAGGAAGTGAGCAAGGACGACGCTGATTTTGTCGTCGGGATTTCGCAGATTGAAGAACATCCAGCATTAGATAGTGCAACAGAAGGGTTTAAACAGGCACTAAAAGATGCTGAATTAGAAGTCCATTTCGATTTTTCCTCGGCACAGGGGGATGCGAACACCAATCAATTGATCGCTGAAAAATTCGTCAGTAATGATGTTGATTTGATATTTGCCAACTCGACGCCGAGCGCACAAGGTGCATTGAACGAAACAGAAGAAATCCCAATTGTATTTACTTCGGTAACAGATCCTGTTGGCGCAAACTTGGTTGAATCATTTGAAAACCCTGGCGGAAATGTAACGGGGACGGCGGATATGCATCCAGATAATATAAAAAATACGTTGGAGCTTGTCAAAGACATGGGTCTTGAATCCCTTGGGTTGATCTACAATGCGAGTGAACAGAACTCGAAAACACAGATCGAATTAGTAAATAAAGAGGCGGAAGCTGTCGGTGTGAATACAGTTGAAAAAACGATCTCTTCCTCATCAGAAGTGAAGCAAGCAACCGAAGCTTTGGTTGGCGATGTTGATTCGATTTTGATTATTACAGACAACACAGTCATCAGCGCATTGGACGCCGTATTACAAGTCGGTCATTCTGAATCTATTCCAGTGTTTGTTTCTGAACATGATGCTGTTGAGTCCGGTGGTTTTGCCGCATTTGGTTTTGATTACTTTGATATTGGCTACGAAGCAGGCGAGAAAGCTGTTGAAATTCTGAAAGATGGCAAAAACCCAGGAAACATACCAGCAACGTATCCTCAAAATTTGAAATTAAGAATAAATGAGGATGCTGCAGAAAAAATGGGTGTCGAATTGACAGATGAATTAAAAGAGAAAGCGGAACTTATTTCAGGCGAATAAGTTCTAAGTGAACGCTAGGTTAAAAAGGAGAATCGCTCATGATTACATCATTGTACGGTGCTTTAGAAACAGGTTTAATATATGCCATCATGGCGCTCGGTGTCTATATTTCGTTTCGGATATTAGACTTTCCGGATTTGACGGTGGATGGGAGCTTTGTGACCGGTGGAGGTGTCGCGGCCATTTCGATTATCGGAGGCGTTGACCCAATTGTTGCGACCTTACTCGGATTTGTTGCCGGTTTCCTCGTCGGCTGTATAACAGGGCTTTTGCATACGAAGGGAAATATCAATCCCCTTTTAGCCGGGATCATCATGATGATTGGACTCTATTCCGTCAACTTAAGGATTATGGGTCAGGCCAATCTTTCCTTGTTAAATGAAACAACATTATTTTCACAGCTAGAAGGGATATTTGAGAGTCTATCATTGGATGCAGTTTTCTTTGCGCCGTATGAATGGCTTGGTCTAGGCGCTTACACACCGCGAACATTTTATGCGATTGTGATGATGTTACTCGTTGTTTTTGTCGTAAAAAAATTGCTCGATTTCTTTTTACGAACGGAAACAGGATTAGCACTCCGAGCAACCGGTGATAACCAAACGATGGTTCGAAGCTTTTCGGCGAACACGAATGTGTATATCATTTTAGGAATTGGTTTAGCCAATGCGCTCGTTGCCTTAAGTGGGGCGTTGGTCGTTCAGTATAACGGTTTTGCTGATGTGAACCTCGGTGTCGGAATGATTGTCGTCGGGCTTGCTTCAGTCATTATCGGTGAAGTTTTATTCGGAAAGAAAACGATTGTCCGTACGACTTTTGCAATCATTTGTGGCGCAATTGTGTACCGAGCCATTTATGCGATGGCACTTCGGGTTGACTTCCTTGAAGCAAGTGACATGAAATTGATTACAGCATTGATTGTCGTTGCCGCATTGGTTGTACCGAATATGTTGCAGAAAAGCAGTGAGAAACGTCAATTCAAAAAGTCCCAGAAAGCACTTACGAGAGTGAAACAGCAGAAGGGAGAGGTGCAGGTTGCTAACGTTAAATCAAATTCATAAAACATTTTATGCCAATACACCGGATGAAAAGCGTGCCATCTCTGACCTTACGCAAACCTTGAACGAAGGCGACTTTGTAACGGTTATTGGTAGTAATGGAGCGGGGAAGTCGACGTTATTGAACCTGCTCGCTGGAACCATATTGCCTGATGCTGGCAACATTCATTTAAACGATCAGAATTTAACCCTTTTATCTGAAGAAAAACGTGCCAAATGGATCGGGCGCGTTTTCCAAAACCCAATGGCAGGGACAGCACCGAATATGACGATCGAAGAAAACATGATGATCTCTTTAGGACGGACACAAAAAAGAAGCTTGTTTAGAGGGATGACGAAGAAAAAACGTGAGGAATTCAAAGAGCATTTGGCTACTTTGGAGATTGGCTTGGAAAACCGCTTGAATACAAAGGTAGGACTTTTATCAGGTGGGGAACGGCAAGCCTTATCCTTATTGATGGCGACCTTCACAGAACCGCAAATCTTATTGCTGGATGAGCATACAGCAGCATTGGATCCATCCAAACAGGAACTGATTTTGTCGCTGACGCGTGAGTTGGTTGAAAAGCATTCTTTGACGACGATTATGGTCACGCACCAAATGGAGCAAGCCATCGACTTCGGGAATCGACTATGGATGATGGATGAAGGAAAAATTATTTTTGAAGCGGAAGACGAAGAGAAGGATAAATTAACGGTTCCAGATTTATTAGAAGCATTCCAAGAAATCCGCGGAACAAAACTGGCGAATGACCGGGCGTTATTAGCGAAATAAAGAATTATATTTTACAAGTTTATTTTATTTTTTTAATCATTAAGGTAAAGAAGAAGGGGAGAGGTCGAAATGAAAAAGCTTCAAGCTTGGTTGGTCTTATTAATAGGATTGTTGGTGTTAAGTGCATGTGGTTCGTCCGATGATGAATCAAGTGCGGAAGAAGTGAATAAGAACGACGCTGACTTTGTCGTTGGGATTTCCCAGATTGAGGAACATCCTTCTTTAGACAGTGCCACAGAAGGATTTAAACAGGCGTTAAAAGATGCTGGATTAGAAGTGCATTTCGATTTTTCTTCAGCACAGGGGGACGCGAATACCAATCAGTTGATTGCTGAAAAATTCGTCAGTAATGATGTTGACTTGATTTTCGCCAACTCGACACCGAGTGCGCAAGGTGCATTGAATGAAACGGAAGAAATTCCAATTGTATTTACTTCGGTAACGGATCCTGTTGGCGCAAACTTGGTTGAATCATTTGAAAATCCAGGTGGAAATGTAACGGGAACGGCGGATATGCATCCGGATACCGTTAAGAAAACGCTAGAACTTGTCAAAGATATGGGCTTTGAATCACTTGGATTGGTATACAATGCCAGTGAACAAAACTCGAAAACACAGATCGAATTAGTAAATGAAGAGGCGGAAGCAGTCGGTTTGAATACAGTTGAAAAAACGATCTCTTCCTCATCAGAAGTGAAGCAAGCAACGGAAGCCTTGGTTGGCGATGTTGATTCGATTTTAATCATTACCGATAACACAGTCGTCAGTGCATTGGAATCCGTATTACAAGTCGGTCATTCTGAATCACTCCCGGTTTTCGTATCCGAACACTCTTCTGTTGAAGGCGGTGGGTTTGCCGCATTTGGTTTCGATTACTTTGATATCGGCTATGAAGCGGGCGAGAAAGCTGTTGAAATTTTAAAAGACGGTAAAAACCCAGGAGAAATTCCAGCAACATACCCACAAAACTTGAAACTTCAAATCAACGAGGATGCAGCGGAAAAGATGGGTGTTGAATTGACAGATGAATTAAAAGAGGAAGCGGAACTCATTTCAGGCGAGTAAGTTTCAAGTGTTGAAGGTCTGGAGATTAACATTTAACAACGACGGTTAGTCGTTGAAGTTCATGACCTGGACGCTCCATCAAAAGTGAAATTCGGTCGAATAGAAGCGCTCTAATCGCCCGAATGATTTGCCATATCTGAAATCTGGTCGAATAGAAGCGCTCTAATCACCCGAATGATT
>NZ_JAHLZF010000002.1:0-16690 GCF_018967645.1 Allobacillus halotolerans
CGCCCGACAAAGCGCTCCAACCGCTCGACAAACGCACCGAGCCGCCCGACAAAGCGCTCCAACCGCTCGATAATTCACAGACGAATGCTTGTGCAGAAGGCCTAACTTCAATAGTCTTCATAAAATCTTCAACAGTCAGCGGGCCAACTTGAGCAGTCAGCGGACCAACTTCAGCAGTCAAACTTCAGTGTCAGTCATCGGATCTCCGTTTACTTGATTCTGTTTCCTTCAAGTCTAACCCGTCATTTAAGAACTCAACTGAACCTCTGAGGTATATGTTTTTCCATTTTGGACGACTTGGACGACAAGGTATTGGCTTGACTCGCTTATTTCGTCAATACGGATGGTCTCTTGGAATTTCCCTTCATTAATATCGCTTTTTTCAAGTAGCGATTTTGTTTCGGAAAAATCTCCTGTAACGATTGCGACCTCCAGTTGTTCGACGTCTTCAGCCAAGTATACGGATAAGTTAAATTCATTTTCCGTAAATGGTATAGGCTCCAATTCGATTCCAGATATACGTGGATAATCTGCTTCATCCGTCACGAATGTATATGGTAGTGATACAAGTTCGTCACCAACGTTGACGTGGAAGTAGCCTTCAAAAATCTCTTCCGATAGTCGGTCAGTCGATACACGCAGTTCAACTGGAAAGCTTTTCGATGTGCCGGGTGCAATCTCTGTTGTGAATGGTAACTTCCACTGGATTCCTGGTTGCTTTCTCGGAATCTCCCACCGGACAAGCACCGGCTCTTCTTCATGATTTTCAATCGTTACTGAGCGTTGAATGGTTTGATCATCTTGATCGACTTTCCCAAAATGAATCGCTTTATTTTTTACAGTGAAGTCGCCCTCTAAACTACTCGCAATATCCGCTACTCCCGCCCCTTGGTCAATGGCAGATTGGTTGAGTTCATCGATCGGATTGGCATGAGAGATCAAGCGGTTTTTTAACTCTTCTGGTGATGCGTCCGGGTCTTTTTCAATTAATAGTGCGAGAAGGCCTGACACATAAGGTGCCGCCATGCTCGTCCCTTGCAATTCGGCATAGCCGCCGGGAACGGTACTCAAAATGTTCACGCCCGGTGCAATGATATCCGGTTTGCTCTCCCAGTTTGAAGTGACCGGACCACGCGAGCTAAATGTCGCAAGCTTGTCCGTCAACTCTTCATATTTTGTCGTAAACCATTTGCCGGCATTTTTTAATTGGCTCGCATCTTCTGTTGAAACATAGGCTACAGGAATCGGCAGTTCAACAAACTCCCAAGAATTCGGGTCTTCCTCACTGTACACAATGACCGCTGATGCGCCTTTTTCCATGATCGCCGCCATCATTTCCAGATACGTCTTTTCTTTTTCAATTAAAATCACACGGTCGTTGATGCTTTTTTCCAATTCCTCAACAGATGAGACTGTCTCTAATGGCATTCGTTTAGAAAAATTCCAAGCAGGACTCAAAGGAACTTGTGCTAAATCGATTCGATACGAATTGGCCAGTTCGATATATGGTTGATGCTGCACTGGCGCATAGGCTCCCACGGACATCGCTTTCTCTGCCGTCGCTGGTGAACCGACCGTCCATAAATCAGGGCCGCTATTTCCATTTGCTACAACGACGGGAACACCCAACTCGACCGCACGATTGACCGCTTCTGTCATGGGACTATCGGGACTGTTCACTTCGTTTCCAAGGGACAAATTGATGACGTCCATCCCATCGTCAACGGCTTCTTCAAGTGCTGCGATAATTTCAGCCGTCGTTCCTGTCCCACCTGGGCCAAGTGCACGATAAGCATAAATTTCAGCATCCGGAGCGACACCGGTGATCTCCCCTTTTGCTGCAATAATGCCTGCCACATGTGTTCCATGCATCGTCGGCACGCCTTGTTCAATCGTCGTTTCCATCGGGTCTTCGTCGAAATCAACCGTGTCGAAGCCCGCTTGGTAATTCGCCTCCAGATCAGCATGTGTATAATCAATGCCTGTATCGATGACACCGACTTTTACGTTTTTACCTGTTTGCTCAATGTCTTCTGGATGATAGTTTGCTTTTGGTAAGGCTGAATTTTTTGTATGGGCGTGAGGCACTTGATACGTTTGTGCCGAGTGAATGGTTGTGACGAACGTTTCTTCATATAATTGCTCGATGTGCCGCTCTTTCCCTTGAACGGCAACCGCTTCAAGCAGCGTGTCATACATATGAAGAACTTCAATGAATGGATAATCTTTTTGCAGGATCGCTTCTAAGTCTTCTGGCGCATTTTCCATTTCGATGATCCATGTTTGCTCTTCGTCTGCTTGGACGATGTTGGGTAAAAAAATTAGCGCAATGATTAGTGTCATGCAGAATTTCTTATGCAACAACTCACCTCCGTTTCGCTCGGAGTTTAGTTTGTGCAATTAATGGAAATTCATGAGAGCGATTCTTATGTATGAAAATAAAACGTAACTAAGATGAAGGTCAACATGAGGTGAACGTGATCTGCTTCTTCGACTGTTGGCTGATAAGTGAATTGATAACCTTTTCCTCTGTAACCCCTACCGATTAACCTGTCATCGGCATATAACTCAACACCATCACTCATTCCATACGTGTGAAATTGATAGTGTCTGCCCTCTATATTTGCTTCCAGTATTCCTTTTAACTTACTCGCATTTTTCATAGAAAGATCTGTTTGTACACGGCCAATTGCTTCCCTGTTTTTTTGAAGAATCCATTGATCATTTCCCAAAAGTTTATTTTCCTCTTGATTGACGAAAGCGAAATGGTCCCCATTCTCCATCTTTGCTTCTAGGTTTAAATACCAACGACCGGTGGAGCGCATGATATCGGCAATAAACATTTTCCAAGGAGATCTGTAAATTCTGCGGAAATTTCCTTTGCATTGTTGATGTGCATAAATTGGTTTCCAATTTGGCGTAATCGCATTTCCTAGCCGGAACATCCATTTCCCTTCACTGTTGAACGGTTGAAATGCTTGGTCTCTTCTCGTTTGATTTCGCAGAAAAAAGTAAAGGAGCACCGCAACCACCGGAAACACCAGCAAGATTGCGAGTTGGTAAAGTTCAAATTTGTCTAAGATGATAAATCTTAATGAAAGTCCAATCATTCCTGCTACAAAAAGACTTAATAAATATCCCACAACATACCCCTTTCAGCTCATAGTCCGTACATCAATTTTATTATGACACAAGTGTATATCATAAAAAAAGCCGATCTCCGAGAAAGAGATCAGCCGCACCATCTATTATTTTGTACCGAAAAGTCTGTCGCCTGCATCGCCTAAACCTGGAATGATATAGCCTTTTTCATTCAGTCTTTCATCAAGTCCTGCAATATAAATATCGATATCTGGATGTGCTTCTTGAACAGCTTCGACGCCTTCTGGTGCTGCAATTAAACATACTAAACGAATATGCGTTGCACCGCGTTTTTTCAACGATTCGATCGCTTCAATTGCCGAGCCGCCTGTCGCAAGCATTGGATCGGTTACAATTAATTCTCTTTCATGAATATCGGATGGTAATTTCACGTAGTATTCAACTGGTTTTAATGTTTCTGGATCACGGTAGAGACCGATGTGGCCAATTTTTGCGGCTGGAATTAAGTCAACGATTCCATCAACCATACCTAAACCGGCACGAAGGATTGGAATGATACCTAACTTTTTCCCTGAGAGGACTTTTGATTTTGATTTTTCAACGGGGGTTTCTATTTCTATTTCTTCTAATGGCAATTCACGAGTGATTTCAAACATCATTAATGCGGATACTTCATCAACCAATTCACGGAAAGCTTTTGTTCCAGTATTTTTGTCTCTGATGAAAGTGAGTTTATGCTGGATTAACGGGTGATCAAAAACATAAAGTTTTCCCAATCTGAACAGCTCCTTTTTTTCACATATCCATTGAATTGTAGCGAACTATTGAGCTTATTTCAACAGACATCGACAAATTTAACAAAGTGGAAACTTTCGCACAAATCATTGTTGATTGTGCGCTTTCGATGAGTAGCTTGTCCAAGCAGAATATATAGAGAAAGAGCCAGAACTATTCCTTTAGCCCAAGCTCTCTCATAGATGTTTTATGATTCCGGGTCTTCTCCGATGATTTTCACTTCACGCTCTAGTTCGACGCCGAACTTATCTTTAACCGTACGTTGCACCATATGAATGACATCAATATATTCGGTCGCAGTTGCATGATCTTTATTAATGATGAAGCCGGCGTGTTTTTTCGACACTTCTGCCCCACCGATTCCTTTTCCTTGCAGATCACTGTCTTGGATCAATTTTCCGGCAAAATAGCCTGGTGGTCTTTTGAAGACACTGCCGCATGATGGGTATTCAAGTGGTTGCTTGGATTCTCGTTTAAATGTCAGATCATCCATAACCGCTTTGATATCATCGTAATTCGCTTCTTTTAAATCAAAGCGAGCTTCCATGACGATATAGCCATTGTCCGGAATATTACTCGTGCGGTAGGAAAGGTCCAAATCTTCCGCTGCCAGTGTTTTTAAATTTCCTTCCCGATCGACGACGACTGCTTCCGTCAAGACATCTTTAATTTCACCGCCATAAGCACCTGCGTTCATAAAGAGCGCACCGCCTACCGTTCCGGGAATACCACAAGCAAACTCAAGACCACTTAGTGAGTGGCTGAGCGCTTCTCTAGAAGCATCGATAATACGAGCACCACTTTGAGCGACTAAACGCGTGCCATCTACTTGGATGTCATCAAGTCTTTTCAAACTCAACACAATACCGCGGATCCCGCCATCTTTGATAATCATGTTCGATCCATTTCCGATGAGCGTGAACGGAACGTTGTGTTCATTCGCAAATTTGACGACTTGTTCTACTTCCTCGTAACGACTTGCTGTGACGAAAATATCGGCATTCCCGCCCATTTGTGTATACGTGTGAGCATTAAGCGGCTCATTCACCTTTATATTCTCTGTTTTTACGATTTCAGACAGATCACGGATAAACGCATCATTGATTGTAAACACTGTCATTTCTCTCCTGACTCTACGCTTATATCTATTGTAGTTTATTCACTCATTCAGTAATTGTTAAACCCTATTTATTCTACCACGAAACAGCATGAATGAGCGACTTGTAACAGAATTGAAAGAAATACGTTGTCCTGTTAGTTTAGCATTTTGTAGCGAAAATATGAATATGGCGTTGGGTTAGGTGGGTGTGGATTCGGTGGGTGTTTGTGGTTTTAGCGGGTTCTCGGGCGTTATCGGCGGGTTTCGGCAATTTATCGGCGAGTTTGCTCACTTTATTGGCGGGTTTTTGAACTTTATCGGCGGGTTCGCATGTTTTATCGACGGCTTCACGTAGTAATTCGATGGCTCGGGTGACGATTTCGATGGCTTCTCACATTTATTCGACGGCTCGAGCTCTGATTTCGATGGCTATATGCATTTTTTCGATGGCTCGATCGGCGATTTCGACGGCTGCGCACATTTATTCGACGGCTCGATCGGCGATTTCGACGGCTTCACACATTTATTCGACGGCTCGAGCTCTGAATTCGATGGCTACATGCATTTTTTCGATGGCTGCAACCGTTTTTTCGACGGGTGCGCGCGATTTTCCGACGGCTCCTCAAAATCAACTAAAAAAGCAGCGGGATCACCGCTGCTTTCCTTATTTTATTCATACATTGGAAAACGGTCAGTCAATGCTTTGACGCGTCGTTTCGCTTCTTCTAATTTTTCTTCGTTCCCGAGATTATCCAATGTCAATTTCATGATGGCTGCAATTTCGTCCATTTCTTCGATGCCGAAGCCTCTTGTCGTGACGGCTGCTGTTCCGATGCGGATACCGCTTGTGACGAATGGGCTTTCTGGATCGAAAGGAATCGTATTTTTGTTCGTTGTAATCCCCACATCGTCCAGCGCTTTTTCGGCTACTTTTCCGGTCAAGCCGAGTGGACGTAAATCCAATAATAATAAGTGGTTGTCCGTCCCGCCGGATACGAGGCGAACGCCTTCTTTGACGAGTGCTTCGCCAAGTCGTTTGGCGTTGTCGATAATTTCTGCTGCATATTCTTTAAACTCAGGTTGCAATGCTTCTTTAAATGAAACGCCTTTCGCAGCAATCACATGCATTAACGGGCCGCCTTGCATCCCCGGAAATACATTGCTATCGATTTTTTTCGCGAATTCTTCTTTACAGAGAATCATGCCACCACGCGGGCCACGAAGCGTTTTGTGGGTCGTTGTCGTCACAAAATGCGCATGTGGAACTGGGTTTGGATGCAAGCCAGCGGCAACGAGACCTGCGATATGCGCCATGTCGACGAGCAAGTATGCGCCGACTTCATCAGCGATTTCGCGAAATTTCTCAAAATCTAGCACGCGTGGATAAGCGGATGCACCTGCGACAATCATCGTCGGTTTCACTTCATGCGCTCGCTCACGTAATGCTTCATAGTCGATGAGTTCATCATCTGCATTGACACCGTAATCAACGACATTATAAAGTTTTCCACTGAAATTCACCGGGCTTCCATGAGTCAAGTGGCCTCCATGATTCAAGTTCATGCCGAGAATCGTGTCGCCTGGTTTCAATACGGAAAAATAAACGGCCATATTCGCTTGGGCACCAGAGTGCGGTTGAACGTTTGCGTGGTCTGCACCGAACAGTTCTTTCGCCCGGTCTCGTGCTAGATTTTCTGCAATATCGACATATTCACAGCCACCGTAATAACGGCGTCCAGGATAGCCTTCTGCATATTTATTTGTCAATACAGAGCCTGCTGCTTCCATGACCGCTTCAGAGACAAAGTTTTCTGATGCAATCAGCTCAATTTTATCGTGCTGGCGGCCCTTCTCTTTATTAATTGCTTCAAGCATTTCTGGATCGATTTCGTTTAATTTGTTCTTTAAATGACTCATGTAAACCCCTCCTTATTTAATAAACGCCAATCAATTGGCTGAGATCTTATTTTCGATACACCGCACGTTCTCCACCAATCAGTTTTGGTCGAGTGAATGCATGGGTGACGTGTGCATTGCCGAGTTGTTTTGTTTGTAAACGAAGTGGCACAACGACAGGCTTCAACTGCATTCCGATGAAGGTGTCTCCGATATCCATACCATAATCAGCTTGGACACTTTCCACTAATACTGGGTCTTCCATCTGTTGATAGGCATGGGTCGCCATCGAACCTCCGGCTTGTGGTTGAGGAATGGCATTCACTTCTGGAATTTGCAAACGCTGTTGTACTTTTCGTTCCAGCACAATCGCTCGGTTCAAATGTTCACAGCACTGAAAGGCTAGGTCGACACCGGTTTCTTGTTGAAACTTCTTCATCGCTTCATAGATCGCTGCGGCAACTTCCTTACTGCCTGCTGTTCCGATATGTTCGCCGACAACTTCACTCGTTGAACAGCCTATTAAGAACAGGCCTTCCTTTCGAATGAAATCTTGATTCTTCCATTCTTCCATCATTGTTTGAAGGTCTTGTTTCACGGATTCGATGGTCGTCATTTTGATTCCTCCTAGAATCGAAGTCATCCATATTCCATTGTAACAAATTTTCAGTCATTTTTGGTTGGAAAATTGACTGTATTTTTATGATAAACTAATTACAGAATCCTTTTTGATTAGGACGTGTATAAAAAATGGAGTTAATTGTGTTTTTAATTTTTATTTTCATTATTTCCATCAGTTTGATTTTTCCAATGGTGTTTAAAGGCGAGCGAAAAGAAAAACCGGATGACAAAGCCAGTATTTGGCTCGTTAGTTTCGTCTCTTTCCTCCTCGCATTACTCATCACTGCAATTTTCGGTGGCTTAGCGCTCGTGTTGCTAGGTACATTAAATGTTGCAAACGTCATGTTCTCAATCGACGTATCGGCATCAAAATTAATCGTCTTAACGGTTTGCTATTTTATTTATTTGTTTACAATTGAAAGCGTTCCTGAAACAATCATTAACTTCCTTATTAGCATTAAATTATTTCAACAAATTCTACTAGCACTTGTCCGAATTCTCGTCTTCGGAATGATCGCCGCGTTGGTTGGCTTGAATTATGAACAATCTCTACTGATTGCTACGGGGAGTGCGATCGTCCTTCTGATCATTGAATTGCTTTATGATTTCAAGCAAAAATCCGACCAACCCTCTCAATAAATGAAAACTGGCCGCCTTATTCAGACGACCAGCGGTTTTTACTGTTCTTCAAATTGCTTTATTTTATTGACGCGGTTCTCGTGGCGACCGCCATCAAATTCTGTTTCCAAAAAGTGTTTTACGATTTCATTGGCGAGTCCTGGTCCAATGACACGCTCTCCCATGGCTAGCATGTTTGCATTGTTGTGCTGGCGGGTCGCTTTCGCGCTGAATACATCATGTACCAACGCACAACGGATTCCCTTCACTTTGTTGGCGGAAATGCTCATACCGATTCCCGTTCCGCAAATGACAATTCCATAGTCGAACTCGCCTTTAGCCACGCGCTCGGCTGCTGGGATGCCGTAGTCAGGGTAGTCAACTGACCCTTCGCAGTCACAACCGATATCCTCAAATTCAATCCCTAGTTCTTCCAGTAAATTCGAAACTTCTCGGCGTAAATTTTTCCCGCCATGGTCTGATGCTAAGATGACCTTCATTGTGGAGTCCTCCCTCAAAGTCTATTCCATTCGGTCGATGTGTTTTTCAATCTCATTCAATGTTTCGATATACGTATCAATCGACAACCCAATCGGGTCGGAGATACTGATATTTGTATTTTCCTCATGAACTGGCTGAACATATTCAATCAAGGTAAAAATTTTATCTCGATCGGTTGGATAATCGCTCATTAACATGACTTTATGATCTTCTGTCATGGTCAAAACCAAATCCGCCCAATTGATTAGATCCTTCGTAAGCGGTTGAGAGGCATGGTTAAAGGTAATTCCTTTTTCTTGTAGCGCTTCAATCGCTTTTGGATTGGCTGCTTGTCCATGTCCCGCAAAAACTCCGGCGGATTGCACTTCCAAATCTGGGCGTTTATGCTTTAACATTGCCTCGGCCATCGGGCTCCGGCACGTATTCCCTGTACAAACGAATAACACTCGATTCAATCCAGTTCCCTCCTGTTGACGTCTACTCAAAATATACCATACATTGTCCCGAAAACGGTAGCTATTTGCTGGAATTATGAACATAAAAAAATGCCCGGATTCGCAGAACAAATCCAAGCGTAAATGATTACAACACCATTTGAATGCCGAGCCCCAATAAAATCAATCCACCGATCGCTTCAGAGTATTGACCGAATATGTTAATCCCTTTACGCGATAAAATCATCCCAAGTGTCGCCAAAAGAACACTCATCAATCCGATCAATAGTACGACGACAAACTGAGAAATACCGCCCATTCCCATACTTAATCCAACCGAAAAACTATCCAAACTCACAGTCAGCGCAAGAGCCGCCAACCCGGAATACTTCACGTATTTCTTCATATCTTTTTCGAGTACTGTCGCTATAATCATTTGGACACCGATCATAATCAGTAGCCAGCCGGAAATAATGTTTGCGATTACACCGAGTCGATCGGAAATCATTTCACCGAGTAGAATTCCACTGAGAGGCATCAAGATGTGTAAAAAACCAACCATGAGGATAAAAAATAAAATTTTTCTTAGACGAATTTTCATCAGACCTATTGAAAGACTAACCGAAAAAGCATCCATACCTAGCGCAAAAGCGATTAGAATAAAAGGTGTGAATGTATCAAAAACAGCCATCATCATTTCCATCTCCCATCAACCGGACATGCTATTTCAATGTATGCACTCTTGGTGATGTTTAGAAGAAATTTAAGATGGCTGATTCAGTTTTTCTAGGTAAAATTGTAGTCTTTTCCTTGAAAAGACTTCCTTTGTTTTTTGCTGGTGTAGCGGTGGATAGGCGGATATGCGCCCTTTCGTGGGATTTATGCTCCCATCATTGGGTGATATGCTACCTAATTTTTCGGATATGGGACCAAAAGCAAAATTTATGGGCCCATATGCGAATGATATGGGCCCTTCTTAATATTATATGTGCCTTGGGCGGGCTAATCACAGTTGACTTGTGACCCTCTCACGATATGGGCCCGCCAAACAAATATATGTGCCTCGTAACTATTTGATCTCGCTTGCCGCTCGTTCCAAACGATTCATTAATGCTTCGCCGATTCCTTTTTTTGAAAAAGATTCAGCTAACACGACGTCGTAATCATGCTCATCGATCTCTCTTAATTTTTGATAGAGCTTTTGGGTGATTTCGGCTATGTCCTCTCTTGAACCTAAAATGAATGGCTGTTCCAAGTTCATTTCGTGTGCTCGTTCTAAACTGACAAGGTAGCCTACTTTTTTGCCTTGGTCTTTCAACTGGTTAGCAATTACCGTCATGTGCTCCGCTTCACGCACGAGCCAAACTACTGTGTCTGGTGCATAATGTTTATATTTCATGCCGGGCGAGCGTGGTTGCTCGCTAGCTGCCAACTTCCCTGTTACGTCAACCGGTCCGATCACCTGCTCGATTTGTTCGCGGGTCACGCCGCCTGGCCGTAAAATCATTGGAGTTTCCAACGAACAGTCAATTACGGTCGATTCAACACCGACTCCGGTAGTCCCTCCGTCGACAACGCCATCGATTCTACCGTCCAAATCCGTCATGACGTGCGCAGCCGAAGTCGGGCTTGGTCGTCCGGAACGATTGGCGCTCGGTGCCGCGACTGGGATATTCGCTGCTTTCAGTAACGCCCGACCGATTTCATGATCCGGTATACGAATGCCGACCGTGTCTAAGCCTGCGGTGACATGATTAGCTAATTGATTTTCTACAGGTAAAATAATCGTAAGCGGTCCCGGCCAAAAGGTTTCCATTAATTGTTTCGCATGCTCCGGTACCTCTGTCACCAGTTCACTGACAGCTTCTACATCTCCAACATGTACAATAAGTGGATTATCCGCAGGGCGTCCTTTTGCTTCAAAAATATTTTTCACCGCTTGATCGTTCCGCGCGTCTGCGCCAAGCCCATAAACCGTTTCTGTCGGGAAGGCGACGAGCTTTCCCTCTTTCAGCCAATCGGCCGCTTCGTTTAAGTGATAATCTTCAGACGTATCTATTTTCCATTGTTTCGTGGTGTGATTCACTTTCATCTCGTTCATCCTTTAATTTTTCTTCCTCTTATTATGCGCGGAAAATAGACATCTTGCAATTATGTGCTTTTCGAAACGGGCTGCAACTTTTTCTCATACCATTCTCCTGGAAGCTCTTCATTTAACGGGGTTTCATAGATTTTCTTAAACTGAATCAGTTCTAGTAATTCTGCGCGCACTTGGTCATTCACGCTGACGATCAAAGATTCGTACCCTTGTCGTTCCGCTTCTTCTGCAATCCAGTCAAACACCAACAAGAAGACAGCCATTTTGGTATTTGAACGAAAAATTAATAATCGTCTTAGCCAAGCATGTGACCCTTCGACCGGTTCAATAACAAAAAAACATAACTTTTCTTGTCCGAACTCCATAAAAAAACCATGCTCTCTAGCCCATTCTTCTTTCAATAATTCCTTCTTTTGCTGATCATCTTGAAAAAATTCATCAATTTCCTGCTCTGAACAATGCTCGAGTTTTGTTACTTTGACCATTTCTTCACCTCATTTGTTCTGTTTCTTAAAAAATATGAGGCAAAGATGGCAAATATGATTCTTTATAGAATTTTAATAGAGTGGCACTTTTACGCGAAGAACGAAACGATTCCTTTAATCCATTCCCACAAGAAAAATTTCACCTCAGGCTCTTCCTCTTCTTCATCGTCGTGCTCAAGTACTGTCGTGCCATTGGAAAAGTCAACAAAGCATAACGGCGGGAATAACACGCACCACCAATTGTCACCTTTACCTTCTCCGATTGTAATCAAGACAGCTTCATAGGTGCCACCCGGATAGATATAATTGTCATAGATTTTATCTGGAAATTCTACGTTTCCGAAGTCTAGCTGATAGGATTGATCCGTCACAATTTCTCCGACGAGCTCTTCCAATTGCGGCATATTATTTTTGATTGTCTGCCGAGCTTTTTCAACAGACGTTAACTCTTGAACCCATTCCGTAATTTGTTCACTGACGGCATCGCGGACTTCCCGCTTGATTTCTTGATCTCTTTCATCATTCGAGTTTGCCAAAATTCTTAGACGAATCGCTTCATCTGGAATCACCTGGCGTTCTTCGTTTCCTTCGTGAGCTACTATTTTTGGGTAAAACAGTTGTACTGAAATCAATAAAATCAATGTAATAACGATAAATCGCTTCATTTCCCCTCAACCTTTCTCGTAATCTATTAATCTCATTCTCGCCGGCTTCATAAAGGTCTATACATCGAATGTGATAATTGTTATGATAAGTTCAATATTTTTAAGAATTACGGTCGGGAGGCGGAATGGATGTTTACATATGAAGTGGATGAGGAAATATCATTAAAATTAATTGATGAAGGCGATGCTGAAGCGGTCTTCAAGTTGACAGATCAAAGTCGAGATTACTTACGAGAATGGCTTCCATGGATTGATATGACGACTGAAATTGGCGACACGCGGAATTTTATTAAAGCTTCAAAGAAAATGTATGCGGAAAGCAAGGGGCTGAACACCGTTATACTCTATAACGGAGAAGCGGCAGGCATTGTTGGTTACAATGAGGTGGATTGGCAAAACAAAATCGCCTATATCGGCTATTGGCTCGGAGAAGGTTTTCAAGGAAAAGGCATTATGACACGCGCCACAAAAGCGTTGGTTGATTATGCGTTTGAGCAGTTGAACCTAAATAAAGTTGATATTCGAGCTGCAGAACGAAATAAAAAAAGCCGGTCGATTCCAGAGCGTCTCGGATTTCAACAGGAAGGGAAAATCCGTGCGGGTGAGTTGTTGTATGGAAAGTATGTCGACCATGTCATTTATGGAATGTTGAAGAATGAGTGGGAGAAAATGAATGCTAGTGAAGCATAGGAATATAACGATTCGAAAAATGAAGCATGAGGATCTCCGTTTGATGATGAAATGGTTAAACGACGATCAAGTATTGGCTTTTTATGAAGAGCCGCCTTCTGATTGGAATTTTGTTTATACATTGTTCCAAACTTCGTCGTCGATGTCATTATCCCAAAAATCCAAGCTACTCTCACTAGCTTTTGTTAAATCCTCAGACACACTTTTATCTCTTTTAGCTTTTAAATACTCTGCAAAATCCAGAATTTTATCTACTTCTTGTTCAGGTATTTCATCAATAATTTTAAGTAAACGATCCTTAGCTGTATCCATAAAATGATCACCTCTTCCATGAAAATTTTATTTTATTATACCACTCAATGTTACGATACACTTTATATTCAAAATCAAAATATTGATACACAATCGCATCCGTTTGTTGAATAAATGTATCCTAGGTGTCTTTGTTTTATATGATCTAATCTTTTATAGTTACTTTATTGTTTTGGTGTTGAATACTGGTTCTAAAAATCTTGTAGAGATTCGATATCAGCCGAGTGTGTGGGCGATTTCGTCCGACGACTTGAGGGGCTGGATAGGTATGTCATGTATTTACTTCCGAGTTTGTCAGGTATTGTTGGTTACAATGAGGTGGATTGGCAAAACAAAATCGCCTATATCGGCTATTGGCTCGGGCAAGGCTTTCAAGGAAAAGGCATTATGACACGCGCAACAAAAGCGTTGGTTGATTATGCGTTAGAGCAGCTGAACCTCCATAAAGTTGATATTCGTGCAGCAGAAGAAATAATAAAAGTCGCTCCATTCCAGAACGTCTCGGATTTCAACAGGAAGGAAAAATCCGTGCGGGTGAGTTGTTGTACGGGAAGTATGTCGACCATGTCGTATACGGGTTGCTGAAGGATGAATGGGAGAAAATGAATGCTAGTGAAGCATAGGAATATAACGATTCGAAAAATGAAGGATGAGGACCTCCGTTTGATGGTGAAATGGTTAAACGATGATCAAGTATTGGCTTTTTACGATGAACCGCCTTCTGATTGGAATCGTATAGTAAAAAAATATGGACCACGGATTGAAGGAAATCATTATGTGACACCTTGTATAATTGAGTACGACGACCAGCCAATTGGTTATATCCAATATTATGAGATCCAACCAAATAAGCTGGATGAATACGGCATCCTACTGAACAGCGATAAGCTTTATGGAATCGATCAATTTATTGGTGAACCAACGTTATGGGGTAAAGGGATTTGGGACACAAATGATTCGAATGGTATTGAGCGAATTAAATCACAAAGGTGCCACAAAGGTGTTGTTGGAAGTGAATCCAGCAAACAAACGGGCCATTCGAGCTTATGAAAAATGTGGATTTCATAAAATAAAAGACCTCGAGGATCACTTGCAGTTAATGGAATGGACCCCAGACAGCAATTAACCGCATTGTTTTTGCTTTAACACTCAGCGAAAACGATGCGGTTTTTTTATTTGGCTCTGGCCTTTATATGCGATATTGGCGCAATTACTTATTAAAGAAACGCGCCCTTTTCTGGAGCAAAGCACCTCATAAACCATCTACATATTGTTTTGCCTCTAACAACGAAAGCCGAAAAGCTTGCCTTACCTCTTTAACAGCTTGAACTTCTTTTCCCTCTTTAAGCAGAACTCGCAGTTTTTCAGTTAGAGAATCGCGCTCGTTTCTGGAATACTACTTACCAAATACTTCTTGATTTTTGAATACCTGTCTTCTTGTATAATGGCGAATCGAAAAACCATAGATCGTAAACAACAGCAATACTAATACCCATATAGCGTCTCTATATGTTTCATATGGTATGTTCGCTATAATACGGTGATAAAGTTCCAAGACAAGCCAGCCTACAGGAAATACAGGTAGTGCGTATTTAGCTGGTATGGCTAATATTATTTTCCCTTTTTCGTTTTTGGAATTCTCGCTTCTTGAAAATTTGATATGTATAATAAGAGCATATATAAAAAATGGAATTATCAATGCGCCTATAATAAGCATTAATTGTATAGTGCAAAATAAAAGTAGTGAGAATTGCAAAGAAAATCTTAGAACCCTGCAATTATCATAATACAAAGAAAAAGGCTTGCCAGCCCAATCAAAAAACCCTACCGTTAAATGGTGACTAATCAATTAATGGTGGAGGTAATGAAAGGATGCTGGCAATGCCTGAAGTTAATCATATCAAAAAACTGAGAAACGAGAAATCATTATCGATTAATGCAATCGTGAAAAGAACTGGATTCAGTTGGGAAACAGTAAAGAAATATGCAGACGAGGATCAACTTCCATCGGAAGTTATTCCTAAAAAGCGTGGGATGATGTATGAGGAGAAATGGGGTGAAATTGTTTCTGATTGGTTGTTGGAGGATTACGCCCTAAAGAAGAAGTTGCGACGGAATAATAAGATCATTTTTCAACAGCTCAAGGAACTGGGTTTCCCAGGTTCTTACCGAACCGTATGTAACTTCATTGCAGAGTGGCGGGAAAAGCTCATGGAAGATGGAGAGACATTCAAGGAGGAATATGACCGGCTTACCCATCCTCCAGCTGAAGCTCAAATTGACTTCGGTGTGACAGAGGCTATCCAGGATGGAAAAGTAAAAGATATTCACTGCTTAATTATGAGTATGCCTTACAGTAATGGGGGATTTACTGTTCCCCTGCCGGGAGAGAATCAACAGTGCTTCCTTGAAGGTTTGAAATTGTTATTCAGCCAATTGGGGCGTGTGCCCCGGAAACTACGTATCGATAATTTGCCCGCTGCTGTAGTAAGGGCAAGAGGAAAACATGGTGAGACGGTATTTACGGAAGGTTTCCTGAAATTTGCAAGTCATTATGGTTTTGAGCCACAGGCATGTAATTCAAGGAAGGGGAATGAAAAAGGTCATGTAGAAAACAAAGTTGGCTATGTAAGATACAATTTCTTCACTCCTTCCCCAGTGATTCGAGATTTGGATCATCTAGAGGAAATGCTCATCCAGAAATCTAAAGAAGATCATGAACGTAAGCACTACAAGAAAGGGGAGCCGATTAAGGATCTTATCGAGGAAGAGAAAAAGTACTGCTTGGCCTTACCAGAAAATGATTACCCGGTATTCAGCAAGCAAACGGTGTCTGCCAATAAATATGGAGAAGTTCTCATTGACAGTGAACCCATTCATATTCCGACTAGTTACCATTATAGCCAATTGTATGTGATTACTTATTGGGATTCCTACAAGGTGATCTCACCAAACGGTGAGGTGTTAGGCGAAGGACCACGTCCTTACATGAACAAAACCCGTGAACTACCATGGGCATCCATATTGCGCATGTGGAAAAGGAAGCCTCGATCTGTGTCCCACTCTAGGTACTTCAATTACCTACCTGGAAGGATAACCAGTTACTTAAGCATTGAATCACCAGAGTTACAGAAAGAACGAATTGAATGGTTAATGGGACTGATTGTAACCTATAGTATGAATGAAATTGATGAACGATTTTATGAATTACTTCCCACGAAAGATTATCCGTCTTCAGAATTTGGTAGTCATCCATATGAAGTGAATTGGAATATGTATGATTCCTTGCGTCCAACAGAGCTTGCATCTGAAGGGAAGGCGAATATCCATGAGTGATCGATTAAAAGAAATGTGCAAATCGCTGCGTCTAGCCT
>NZ_JAHLZF010000002.1:16700-253150 GCF_018967645.1 Allobacillus halotolerans
GAGTCCCCTTCGAGGATCCCAGTCAATACCTAGAGGCCTTATTTCAGCAGGAATTCGACCTTCGTGATACAGCAAAGGGTGAACGTCTCATAAAGAAAGCCAGATTCATGAACAATAAAGAGCTAGACAGTTTCCAATGGGGTGACCAAGTGAAATTCCCACCGCAGATCGACCGTGGAGACCTAGAGAGCTTGAGATTCATTTCGCGAAAAGAAAATGTCATTCTGACAGGCTCCCCCGGTACCGGCAAAACACATATCGCCACTGGGTTAGGACGGAACGCATGCCGAAAAGGATATGAGGTGCGTTTCTACCGCGTAGCAGATTTGGTGGATCAGTTGGAGAAAGCTTGGAGCGAGGGAAAATTACAATGGTTTAGAAACAAGTTTAAGAAAGTGGATCTCGTCATCTTGGACGAAATGGGTTATATTCCGTTTAGTAAAGATGGGGCTGAGCTACTGTTCCAGCTAGTTACGGACTGGTACGAGCAGAAGAGTCTTATCATTACTTCCAATCTAGAATTCAGCCAATGGAATCGCATCTTTGTCGATGCAAGACTGACAGCTGCATTGGTGGATCGTGTGATTCACCATGCTCATATACTAAGTTTTACCGGTGACAGTTATCGTGTTACACACGCTCTATCGAACTACCCATCATAAAAAATGGGCTGGCAAAGTTCTCGAATTTCTTTTGCATTATTATCAGATTTTCTCTTGCAAAATACATTAATCATCGAATCCCCCTTAAAATAGTTCTAACATTAGTTCCCTTTTATTCTGCTATGTGGCCCAATTGAAACGTAGTCCTTACTAAGCAATTGCGCACATCTATAAAAGATCATTAAATTTAAAACACATGTTAATCATTAGTAATTTTTAATATTTATAAGCTGTACATGTATAGCTACAAGAACTTCATCTGGTATATTTGTATGGAATTTCTTTACTTCAGGCCCAGTGCCTCTTCCATAACTACGTCCAATTGATGTATAACTTTCTTCTAGGAAACTATTGAAATTAGTAAACTGAGAGCAAAAAGAATAAATGCAAACAGTATCGTTAAGTACATTATTAACTCAAGTGAGGTAAGTTTTCTTTGTTTTTTAGTCTTTTCTAAATCCCTTAGATAAAAACCAGCACTTATAATAAGCAAGGCGCTAGCTACAACTCTTAAAATTTCCACTAGAAGATCCAATTATATAACCCCTCTTCCCCAAAGCATTTTTCCGTTAAATGGCCCTATTCTGGAATATCTTATTCGTTTATTGCGTACGATTGCTGATAGATACTATTTTACTGAGTCAACAATTTTTTTCGCATCTATCAATGACAAACCGTATTTCTCTCTCAATGATTTCACAGTCTTTACTTCCGTTGAACTTTTTAATATTTCTTTTGCTTCATTTTTCATATCGTCATATTCTCCAGTTTTCTTCAAAAGCCTAAGGTTTTCTTTTTTTAGAGCACTGTTTTGACTCATTAAACTGATACCCCAACCTAAGAGCAAAAGCATAATTAATATTGAGCTTATTTCTGACCACTGCATCTAAATGACCTCCCTATAATTTAATTTTATTTTATAATCTGGACCGATTCTAACTCAAACCTTGCGCGACAACCGCGCGCGAAGCAATAGAGGTGTCGAGCCTGCTAGCATTCACGCTTACATCCCCTCCTAATTAACTTTCTGCTACATTTTCATTATTATTTAGGTAATACGCTCAAACACTTTTATAAAGATGAATGGTAATGCTGTGGCTATTGAAACACCAATCATAGTGGAAGAAGCTACTAATAGTCTATATTTTTGTTTTGATATTTCCTTCCTCTTTAATGCAATATTTAGTGCCTTAATTATTGTACTAATCGTCATACAAATAATTATTATTGAATTAAGACTAACTAAAAATACCTCCATATTTTTCTCTCCAATCGTCAACACCTTTTATAAATAAACTATGTAGTTAAATAGCCGTTTTGTTGAAGAAAAATAATTCTATATTTTAAAATTACTTAGCCCTAATGTATCATAAGTTTCTGTGTTTTGAAGAAGATTTCCTAAAATAATCAAGTCTTTTTTTGTTACGTTATTGCTTCGATCTTGAATACTGGTTCTAAAACTTCCTTGTAGAAATGCGATGCCAACTAAGAGTGTGGTCGATTTCGTTTGACGACTTGAAGGTCTGGATAGATATGTCATATATTTACTTCCTAGTTTGTCAGAAATAACAGTTCGGAAAGATAAAAAGCCAAGTTCCATACTGATTTTTTCAGCAAGGAAATTGGCTTTGATTTCATTTTGAAGACGTCTCGAACGAGGATCACTTAAGCATTCATAAAGACATCTTCTAATGAACGTTCCTCCACTTTCATCTCATACAGATGAACATCCGATTGAATGATCTCTTTTGATACTTCTGGCAAATCTTCTTCTGAAGGCACCTGTAGGAGCGTATAATCTTTTTTAGCTTCCATAAAGATTATGTCTGTGTTCATTTTCTCGGACAGTTTTTGAATATCATTTTTCTGCAAAATCGGTTTTGTTCTAACGGAAATCGTAACGCCTGCAGCAATTCCCTCTTTTAATTGGCGTGGGGTGCCTAGTTTTTTAATCTCACCATCACTGAGAATGCCGACCCGATCACTGACTTTATCGATTTCATCTAAATTATGTGAGGTAAGAAAGACCGTTTTCCCTTCTTCCTTCAATTTTATCACTAAGTCTCGTATGTTAATTGTTGATTCTGGATCAATTCCTGATGTTGGCTCATCTAGAATAATTAAATCAGGATTTCCTAGTAACGCTTGTGCTATACAAATTTTCTTTTTCATACCAAAGGAATAGGACTTAATTTTTTTCTGTGCGGCGTCCTCTAAGCCTACTTCTTTCATTAATGTTTTCAACTCTGGCTTGCTACGCTTATCGCCAGCTAACTTACCCATGTAGCGTAAAAAGTTTAACCCTTTCATATTTTCATATAAATTAGAGACGTCTGGCATAACACCTATTCTTTTTTTGGCATGGTTGAGTTGGCTGTCTGAAATGCCCATTATCTTAAAAGAGCCTGCGCTTTTATTCGTTATACCTGTAATCGTATGAATGAAAGTAGATTTCCCAGCGCCATTATGACCCACAAAACCAAAAACCTCGCCTTGGTAGATTTCTAAGTTAATATCTTTTAACACTTCTGTTGTTCCATACTTTTTTGTTAAATGATTCACTTCAACTATACTCATATCTATAAATCCTTCCTTTGCATGATGAACACAGATATTAGTAGGTAGATCACTCCTATAATGATGGGAACGAACATCAATCCGATCGAACCTTCTAAATATCTATAAGGTAATAGGTATTTGAACGGGACTAAATACCATTTACTCGAGACAGCTGAAGCGAGCCCTAAAATCGGTAAGGCAATACCGAATAGAATACCCAAGAACATTGTTAATTTTGACTTTGTGAATACGGTGGAAACTAAAACGACGAAGCTAACAATGTAAAATAAAAATACGAAGGAATGAAAATAATCTTTCAAAAACCACGATCCAGAGATGATGAATATAACTGCAAATGATATCGTTATCGTAGCTACCCAAAATAACAATGTTCCTAAAAATTTACCTACCATGATTTGCATCCTCGACGTTTTCGTCACGAGTAAACGTATCGTTTTTAATTCGATTTCCTTGTTGATCAAATCATGAGACGTCGCAAAAACAAATAGAAATCCGAGTATTAATACGATGAGAGCGATCGCAGCAGTATATACTGTTCCTTCCTCACCACCGATTTTTACAATTTCTTGAATCAAACCTGGATTGCTATCAATGAACGTAGCTGATTGATAAGATACAAATGTAATAAATAATATAATTAGGATGGACCGCACACTTTTAAAAGAGTCAAGAAACTCTCTTGATAATATATGAATCATTCTTTGCTTTCTCCTTTTGTCATCTATTTACTTCAAGTCATGAGACGTCATTTTATCCAACTCTTGTTTCCTCTTTTTTTCGAGGGATTCTCTACCTGATATCCACTCTCCCAGTAAAATCGTTGTGCCTAAAATGGCAATAAACCAAAAGTCCCTTGAACCGACGTCCATTAATCCTGACAGAATAAGGTAAATTAGGAGTATGACATAGGCTACTGGTAGTAAACCTCCCCAAAAAACTTTATTTCTTGTTGAAAGGAAGTGTTGAAGAACTAGTATGAAAATCGCGAGTAAAATATTTAGAGACCAATGCATTGCTACCTCTCCTTTTCTTTTTTATATTTTTCAATAATCAATTTCGCTTCTTCCAAATTGATTCGATCATCAATCGATAGCTTTTTGATAAACTGAATAAATTCTTCATTTTCCGCAGCATCATTTAATTTTATTTTTTCTATTAACCGATCTAACTTAATCCTTACTGTCGGATAAGAAACCTCATAAACTTTTGCGATTTCTTTTAAAGAACCTGAGTTCATGACGAATTTTTTGATGAATTCCACATCCTCTTGATCCAAAGACAAGATCCAACTTGGAACATCTCTTATATCCATTTAATCACCTCATCTCATCTAATGTGTAAGTTTACTTTAACATTAAATTAAATAATATTAAAGTATTTTTCAATTTTATTTAAATATTATTTATATAGTGCTGAATTTTATTCCATAAAAAAGAAGCCTCTCAACAGTTTAGTAAACTAATGAGAGGCTTCGCTTTAACACTCAGCAAAAACGATACGGTCTTTTTTATTGATGTCTTGAATAATTTCCGGGCTAGCTTTGGAGCAGGTTTGTTGAATTAACATGCTTACTGCCTCGCCTTGTTGATAGCCGATTTCGAAGGCGAGCTGCTTTGGTTTTAGACGTTTCGATTGTGCAATGATTTGTTCATAAGCAAACAGTCCGTCATTTTCAGCAAATAATGCCATTTGTGGGTCGAAAATGACCGTATCGCTCAAGCTGTCTCGGTCTGATTGTGCGATGTATGGCGGGTTGGAGACAATGACGTCAATGTTGTGACCAGCCTCGATGACGGGTTCCAAAAAACTTCCTTGCAAAAACTCGATGTCCGCAGTGTGTGCCGTTGCATTTCGACGAGCAACTTGAAGGGCTTCATGCGATAAATCGGTTGCCAATACACGTAAGGTAGGCATTTCTTTTTTTAACGAGACCGCTATGATGCCGCTTCCTGTACCGATATCCACAACTGTTTCTGTTCCTGAAAGTTTTCCAAGCAAGTATTGGACTAATTCTTCGGTTTCCGGACGTGGAATGAGGACATTTTCATCGACGTAAAAGTCGCGTTCATAAAACGTCGCTGTATTGGTGAAATGTTCGAGTGGTTTTCCTGTTGCTGCATGGGTTTCAACCCAACCGACGAATGTTTCGTGCGTTTTCGTTTCCAGTTTTTCAAGGGCGTTCATAAATAACCCGCTCATTGTCGTATCCAGCAAATGACACAACATGAGGTCTGCCACGCGCTCTTCTCTATCATGTGACTGTAAAAAAGAAGAAGCCCATTTACGAGCTTCTTGAATCGTTGGTTGTTCCATGTATTTCACCGTTTCTATCAATTATTCCGTAACTTGATCAAGTTTCGATGTCTGTTCTTCAATCGTCAACGCTTCGATAATTTCGGAAAGTTTTCCTTCCATAATTTGATCGAGTTTATTGATCGTCAAGTTAATGCGGTGGTCCGTCACACGGTTTTGTGGATAGTTGTACGTACGGATTCGCTCAGAACGGTCACCTGTACCGACTGCTGATTTACGGTTTTCATCGTATTCTGCTTGTGCTTCTTGTTGGAATTTTTCATACACACGAGCACGCAAAACTTTCATCGCTTTTTCTTTGTTTTTGATCTGGGATTTTTCATCCTGACAAGATACGACTGTTCCAGTTGGTTCGTGGGTCAAACGGACAGCTGACATCGTCGTATTAACACTTTGCCCACCTGGTCCACTGGATGCGAACGTGTCGACACGAATATCTTTTTCATGGATATCTACTTCAACTTCTTCCGCTTCCGGAAGCACGGCGACGGTTGATGTAGACGTGTGAATCCGTCCACCCGATTCGGTCTCTGGGACACGTTGTACACGGTGTGCACCGTTTTCGTATTTCATTTGAGAGTATGCGCCTTTACCGGTAATCATAAAGATGATTTCTTTATAACCACCCATATCAGATTCATGGGCATCGATGATTTCGGTTTTCCAGTTACGAGCTTCCGCATAGCGTGCGTACATACGGTAAAGATTTCCAGCAAATAATGCCGCTTCTTCTCCGCCTGCTGCACCGCGAATTTCCATAATAACGTTTTTATCATCGTTCGGGTCTTTCGGAACGAGCAGTAATTTCATTTCTTGTTCGAGTGGTTCGATCTGTGGCTCGAGTTCGTTTAGTTCCTCTTGAGCCATCTCCATCACGTCTTCATCAGACTCTTCTTCGAGCATTGTTTTCGCTTCGTCTATTTGTTGCCGAATTTCTTTGTATTGACGAAATTTCTCAACGATTGGCTGTATGTCTGATTGCTCTTTTGAATAATCGCGTAATTTATTGGAATCATTGATGACTTCTGGGTCCATCAATTTTTCAGTCAATTGATTGTAACGGTCTTCGATATTTTGCAATTTATCGAACATATTCTGTTCACCTCTACTTTTTCCTTCATTATTATATTACAGTGGCGGGCTACCGTCAAAAATAGCAAGCACTAATTCACGGATAGTGCTTGCTATGTTATCTTATTGATTCATTTCTGATTTCGATACTTGATGTAAATGTGGGTGATTCGGCACTTCATGATGATGACGGCAGCGTGGCTCGTACGATTCAGAAGCGCCAACCATGATGACGGGATCGTCGTATGAAGCCGGCTCACCGTCGATCAATCGCTGTGTACGCGTTGCTGGTGACCCACACATCGGGCAAATCGCATGCAGTTTTGATACCATTTCACTGTTCGCCATCAATTGTGGCATCGGACCGAACGGCTCGCCTCTGAAATCTTGGTCAAGACCAGCAACAATGACACGAATGCCTCGATTCGCTAATCGCTGTGTCACTTGAACGATTTCTTCGTCAAAGAATTGGACCTCATCAATACCAATGATATCCAAATCATCCGTTACATTTTCTTCAATTTCTGAAGCTTGTCGGATCGGGTGGGCGATGATCGCGTTTCCGTTATGAGAGACGACCGAATCATCTTTATACCGATTGTCGATAGCTGGTTTAAATACGCGAATTTTTTGATTGCCATATGTCGCTCGTTTCACGCGTCGGATGAGTTCTTCTGATTTCCCAGAGAACATACTTCCGCAAATGACTTCCATCCAGCCTTTATGGTTCATTATATACATCATGGGAGGCACCTCTTTTTTCGTGGTTTATGTTAAAACATATTCATATATGTGTGTTAATCGTCAGTAATGCTTGCGGTATTTGTCAAAATGACATGAAAAATCATACCCGCAAATGGTCACTTATCATTCTACCGAATCCGAAGAGGAATAAAAAGGGTTAGTTTTTCCTAATTTTGATTTTGGGCAGTGGATTGTTTAGATAAAGGTAGATTCGCTTGGCTTTGATTAGATGAAGATTTTTTAAGTCGAGTTTGGTAGATCAGGTCTAACCGCTCGATGAGTGAGGGGCAACCGCTCGATAACGCGTTCTAACCGCTCGACAAACGGGGGGAAACCGCTCGATAATGCGTTCTAACCGCTCGACAAACGTGACGAACCGCTCGACGAAGCGCTCCAGCCGCTCGACAAACAGGGTGGAACCGCTCGATAAAACGTTCCAACCACTCGACAAACGTGACGAACCGCTCGACGAAGCGCTCCAGCCGCTCGACAAACGGGGTGGAACCGCTCGATAATCCGTTCCAAACGCTCGACAAACGGGGGGCAACCGCTCGATAAAGTGTTCCAAACGCTCGACAAACGGGGTGGAACCGCTCGACGAAGCGCTCCAGCCGCTCGACATAAAAAGAAAAAAGCTGACCGCGATCAGCCGCATCCCTTTGACAGGTGATTGGCTGAATTACGGTCAGCGTTTGTTTTCTCATCTTATTAGTTAAGATTGTATTTTTTCTTGAATCGGTCTACACGGCCACCGACTTTGTCAGCTTTTTGCTTACCAGTGTAGAAAGGATGTGACTCTGAGCTGATTTCAACTCGGATTAATGGGTACGTATTGCCGTCTTCCCATTCGATTGTTTCGTCAGAATTAAGAGTAGATCCAGACAAAAATTTGAAATCAGAACTTGTATCTAAGAATACAACTTTGCGGTATTCCGGATGAATATCCTTTTTCATGGTTAACCCTCCTTGCCCTGAATCCTGTGGAAACAGAGTTTTTTCAAAACAACGGTGTGCTTTGTCTTTTCATACAGAGTGATTATATCAACTGCATGTTCATAATGCAAGAAGTTTTTACTGTGCTAAGACTAGTTTTTCCCTTGCATTTCATCTTCCATTCGTTTGAAGAATTCATCGTTCGTTTTCGATTGTCTTAATCGCTTCATGAAGCGTTCGAGGAATCCATTTTGATCCTGCATCGTTTTCCGGATGGCCCACATTTTATCGAGTTGATCTTTCGGTAACAACAGCTCTTCTTTCCGTGTGCCGGAGCGCAATACATCGATTGCTGGGAAGATTCGACGCTCGGCCAAGCTTCGGTCGAGGTGAAGCTCCATGTTCCCCGTTCCTTTAAATTCTTCGTAAATGACATCGTCCATGCGTGATCCTGTATCGACTAAGGTCGTTGCCAAGATGGTCAAACTGCCGCCTTCTTCGATATTTCTCGCCGCACCGAAGAAACGTTTTGGACGGTGGAAGGACGCTGGGTCGATCCCTCCGGACAATGTTCTTCCACTTGGCGGGATGACGAGGTTGTAAGCACGCGCTAAACGCGTAATACTATCCATGAGAATTACGACATCTTGTTTATGCTCAACAAGTCGCATCGCTCGTTCTAACACAAGTTCGGAAACCTTAATATGGTTTTCCGGAACTTCATCGAACGTGGAACTGACAACGTCTACCTCATCAGCGACAGAGCGTTCGATATCCGTCACTTCTTCTGGACGCTCATCGATTAAAAGTATGATCAATTTGGAATGTGGATGATTTTTCGTAATCGCATTCGCCATTTCTTTTAATATCGTTGTTTTCCCCGCTTTTGGCGGGGCAACGATGAGGCCACGTTGACCAAAGCCGACGGGTGACATCATATCAACAATCCGAGTTGATAATACATTGCTCGTCGTTTCCAAGTTCATTTTCCGATCAGGATAAAGAGCGGTCAGGCCTGGAAAGTGGATTCGTTCTTTCGCGCTTTCCGGGTCGTCACCATTGACGGCGTCGACGTGTAGTAGGCCGAAATAACGCTCATTTTCTTTTGGTGGACGTGCTTTTCCGGAAACCAAGTCGCCATTTCTTAGGTCAAAACGACGGATTTGGGATGCGGAAATATAAATGTCTTCCGGACTCGGCGCATAGTTAATCGGACGCAAAAATCCGAAGCCTTCTGTCGGGATAATTTCTAAAATCCCATCAACGAATAGCTTGCCGTCTTTTTCAGCTTGCGCTTTTAAAATCGCAAAAATCAATTCTTTTTTGTTTAGTTTTGCATAGTAAGAAACGCCGAAATCACGTGCAAGGGCATAGAGGTCCTTGAGTGTTTTCGTTTCTAACTCTGCGATTGTCAATGTTTTTGACAAATCATTACACCACGCTTTTATTTTATATTATTTTTCATTCAAATTTATTTTGGAAATAAAGGGATGATCTCTTGGGTTGGGAAGAGAAAATCTTGGGGTAAAATTATGACTCTTCCATTGTATCGATTTTACTGTCAGATAGCAAGAAAGAGTCTGATTTTTTATTGGGATTTACTGTTAAAAAGACTGGCTAGGAAGTTCTAGCCAGCTTACGTTCTTTTATAATTCTAATGCTATGTTGCGGGTAAGGCTCCGGATTGTGATGAAAAGGCCGACTAATATGATCAGCGTTCCGGTTAGTGAGATGAAAAAGTGAGATTCCCAAAAATTATTGAAGTCTATTCCGTTTATTGTGATTACAAGAAACTCATTTTCCCAAAAGTAATCTAGTATTCCAAATAAAAACAATGAAATGATGATGGCAATCGTCCCTCCAAACCAACCAAGTCTGTAAAAGGATAACCCGATGGTCCATCCTATGAAAAAGATGGCCAGCGAAGAGAGGTAATAACCGACTGAAGCAAGGAGAAGGTTTTCACCGAAACCACCTAATTCAAGCGTGCCATTAATAGGCAGTTGAAATACGTTCTTTGCAACATATGCCAAACCGAGAAACACAAGTGCAATCAATAAAGAAAGAAATGTTGTTTTGATGGCAGCTGCGATGGTCCCTTTCAAGTAATTTTTACGAGTAACACCATGGAAAGCGAGCAACGTAAGATAAGGATAAACCGCCATGACTCCAAAGACTATCATGACGACAGAATAAGCATCAAATGCCGTGGTGAACACATCACCTGTCTCTACGCTAAAAATAACTTTTACGATTGTGACACCAATTTGTAATACGAGTAATACGGTTGCTACGATGAGTATCCATGTGGCGAAAAATCGTTGTAAATCATTCGTTACTAGTTTGCTCATCACTACGCTTCCCCTCCTGTCAAATGGATAAATAAATCTTGCAAAGACACATTGCCGATTTCAAGCTCTTGCTTCTTCGCTTTCTGACGCTCTTCTTCGCTTAATTCACCGTAGATTGTCACGGATTTCGTCGGGCCCAGTCGTTGTTCGTTCAGTACTTTTTTCCCAGAAACGAATTGATCGACAGCATTTGCTTCACCGATCACTGTCTGCCCTTTCAGTGTCATTGCTTCGTACTCATCGTGAAGCAGTAATTTCCCTTGGTGAATCATAACAATCTCATCGAACAAATAGTCCATTTCCGAGACGAGATGTGTTGATAGAATAAACATGCGTGGGTGTTCAGCTTGCTCATTTAAGACTTCATTGTAAAATTTCTTCCGCGTCGGTGCGTCCATTCCTGTGTAAACTTCATCAAATATTGTGATTGGCGCTCGACTTGCTAAGCCTAAAACGACTTGCAGGGCCGACCTCATTCCTTTCGACAATTCACTCATACTTTTTTTTGTTGATAAGTTAAATGTTTTGATTAACTCATCCGCATATATTCGGTCGAAATTCGGACGGAATGTTTCAGTCATATCAAGCATTTCTCTGACTTTCAATGATTGATCACGTTGGGAGTCTGATAGGAACATGACCTGTTGCATCCGTGATTGATTTTCAAAGATAGGCTCCCCATCCAAAGTGATTTCTCCTTGATCTGACTGCTTAAGCCCAGCAATTAAAGAGAGCAACGTTGTTTTCCCTGCGCCGTTTCGACCGATCAGTCCAACGATTTTATTTCCTTCGACATTAAAGTCAATTTCATTAATTACTTCATGCTTTTTAAATGACTTTGACACTCGCTTGATTTCTAATTTATGATTCATGTTCTTCACCTCTCTTAATCTTTTGAATTAACCTCAGCATTTCTTTTTCTTCAATCGCCAATTTTTCCGCTTCCTGAACCATCGGAACAACGTAATCATCCATAAAGGCATCGCGACGCTTCTGCACTAGCTTTGTTTTTGCACCCTCTGCCACAAACATTCCAACACCTCTTTTTTTAAATAAAATTCCTTCGTCGACGAGTTGATTCACTCCCTTTGCGACCGTCACATGGTTAATCTCATAAAACTGGACCAACTGATTGGTTGAAGGTGCTTGATCTCCTTCTTTTAACTGATCATTCACAATCTGATCTTCAATCCGTTCTCGTACTTGTTGGAAAATCGGCTTCCCTTCATCAAAATCTCTTCTCATCGTCTTCACCGCCTTATTGTGTGGCTTTGTTGATTTATCTTGTTTGTTCTGTTGTTTGTTGGTTATATAGTTTAGTATATGACCATAATACGTTTGAGAGTTGAGTTTGTCAACGAATTCTTAAAAAGTTGTGGGGTTTTCCATTTTAATAGTGAGGAATTACGGGGCATTGGAAGATTGTTTTGACGTGGTTACGCAGCTTTTTCGATGGCTGGGCGCCTCTTTTCGATGGCTGCTATTCATTTTCCGACGGCTTCGTTGCTTTTTTCGACGGCTAGCGCTCATTATTCGACGGCTTCGTTGATTTTTTCGACGGCTTCTGCTCATTATTCGATGGCTTCTGTTCGTTTTTCGACGGCTCCGTTGCTTTCTAGTTATTCGGCAGCATTCAAAGCCGACTACTGAAGCTCATTTTTCAACTTGCTTTTTATTGTGTTCAATTTAGATAAATAATTGAAATCCTCTGAATCAAAATTATAAGAAAGTTGGTATTGTCTGGATTTTGTATTGCCAGTAACTTTTGATGAAGCTTTGTTCAACATGTCTTTCGCTGTACTGCCGGATTTTAACGATGTGAAGTTTCGAAAATTTTGATTCGTAATGGTGGGACCAATCAGCAAGAAATAATCTTTCAACGTATTTTCATGAGCATCACGAGAACGGTAATCACATGTAACACATTGCCATCTAAGTCTGTACATTTTCATGCCAACCGTTCCGCATTTCATACAAATAACACCTTTCAAAATGTCCCCTTCACTGACTTTCATTGTTTTTAAAATATCTGGATTATAGGTCTGATGATGATAAGAAATGGTTTTAGTGAGGTTACTCATTTCATTTAACGTGAGTGTATCTTGTTGATATCTTTTGATTAGTTCACGAAACAGGGAAGGTAACCGCTGGAGGGAGATAACTTTTTCAGCATGATGATTATTAGTAGGATCGATTCGCAATCGTGTTTGAGAATTCGTCATGACAACATAATACTCAATCGGCAAATTACTGTAGCCTAGTTTTTCTAACCACATCGTGAGTTGATATGCTTGTTCTTCAGCTTGTAGAACAGGGTCGTCGAATACTCTTATTTGCTGATCCTTTTTCTGAATTACTTGATGAACCGTGTCATCGAACATTAGATCATCACTATAATATTTTGATTCAAGGATGAGTAGAAATTTAGGAGTGATAATTAAAAAATCTATTTGAAAGTAGGACGAGTGAAGATAAAGACGCGTGTTTTGTAAAACTTTGTGTGGAGTTGGGAATTTACTGAGTGGATAATATAATCTTGATTCGCCGTATAAACCAGCAAGTTCATTTTTGATCCTTTTTTCAACATGAGGGTAACGGCTGTGATTCAGAGGTAGACGGTGGTACAGAGCTTGTAACTTGAGGATGTGCGGGGGAATTGAGGACTTTTTATCAATAGACAAGTTTTATCTCTCCTTCTATGTAATTTTAATATTATTATAGCCTATAGCTTTTTGGTGACAAGCTTTTGATACTTCTGTTTTTGCGTAAGATTCAGCGGCTGAACATGGTTATTCGACGGCTGCAAGGCGGCTTTCGACGGCTCGATTTCATTTTTCGATGGCTAGGCGCGCTTTTTCGATGGCTCGACCCCACTTTTCGACGGCTTCACTCTGTTTTTCGACGGCTCGAGCTGACTTTTCGACGGCTCGATTTCATTTTTCGACGTCTACACTTCTTTTCAGCAGCTTGTCACGCGGGATCGGGTGAAAGACATCAAAAGGTCCATTTTTGCCTAAGCAAAAATGTTCCACTCAAGGCTTTAAATCAAAAAACCAACCGCCACAGCGGTTGGTTTCCTAATAAAAGTTTTACTCATCTGTCATGACGAGGTTTGGTTTTGTTGTTAGGCGGTGGGCACCGTCGACGAAACGGATGGTGCCTGATAGTGCACGCATGACTAGGGTTTGTGTGGTTGCGCGATCGCCTTTGAATTGTACACCTTTTAGCAGTTCACCGTCTGTAATGCCGGATGCTGCGAAGATGGCGTCGTCTCCTGAGACGAGGTCTTCCATTGTCAGTACGCGATTCGGGTCGTCGATGCCCATTTTTTTGCATCGTTCGACTTGTTCGTCGTTTTCTGGTTTCAAACGGCCTTGGATTTCTCCGCCGAGGCATTTTAAACCGACGGCAGCGAGGACTCCTTCTGGTGCGCCGCCTGTTCCGAATAGGATATCAACACCTGTATGGTCAAATGCTGTGTTAATTGCTCCGGCTACGTCGCCTTCTGGAATTAGTTTGATTCGTCCGCCGTTTTCGCGGATTTCATCAATGATGTGTTGGTGTCGAGGTCTGTTCAATACACAAGCGACGACATCTTGTATAGCTTTTCCTTTTGCTTCGGCAACAGCTTTCATGTTCTCTGTAACGGAGGCATTCAAGTCGATCTTCCCGACCGCTTCCGGACCGACAGCGATTTTTTCCATATACATGTCCGGCGCATGAAGCATATGTCCGCGGTCGGCAATCCCGACGACTGCGAATGCTCCCCAACTACCTGAGGCAACGATGTTCGTTCCTTCCACGGGGTCAACCGCGATATCTACATCCGGTCCACCTGTCATTCCAAGCTCCTCACCGATATAAAGCATCGGTGCTTCGTCTCTTTCGCCTTCACCAATCACAACTCGTCCATTCATTGGAATTGTATCAAATACCTTTCGCATGGCCTCCGTTGCTGCGTTGTCTGCTTCTTCTTTCTCGCCACGGCCCATCCAACGTGCAGAGGCCATTGCTGCAGCCTCGGTGACCCGAACGATTTCCATTGATAAACTTCTTTCCATATAGGTTCCTCCCCTTTTGGTGTTGCAATTCCCTCGTCTGTTTGTTTACAAGGTATTTATATATTTTGATAAAATTTCTGATCTTCTTCTGTCATCGATTCTTTCCAAACGACAGCGCCTAAATCAGATAATTTTTTCGTTATGTCATGGTAGCCTCGTTCGATATGTTCTAATCCGACAATTTCCGTAATGCCATCAGCCAACAAACCTGCGGCCACTAATGCAGCACCTGCACGTAAGTCGCTTGCTTTCACTTTCGCACCTTCTAATGGAGATGGTCCCGTAATAATGGCTGAGCTTCCTTCAATTTTGATGGAAGCATTCATCCGGCGCAGTTCGTCGATATGTTTAAAACGCGCGCTGTAAATCGTATCGGTCACAACACTCGTTCCTTCCGCTTGGGTTAATAATGTCGTAAGCGGCTGTTGCAGATCCGTCGGAAATCCTGGATAGACGAGCGTCTTGATATCACAAGAATGGAACGGTCGGTTTCCGCGGACAATCAGTCGTTCATCTTCCGCTTCAATTTCGACACCCATTTCACGTAGCTTCGCTGTTAACGACTCCAAGTGTGTCGGAATGACATTATCGATAATGACTTCCCCGCCCTTGGCTGCAGCCATAATCGTATAAGTACCCGCTTCAATTCGGTCTGGAATGATGGTATGCTTACATCCCTTCAATTCATCTGTTCCTTCAATGCGGATGACATCCGTTCCAACACCCTTGATGTTTGCGCCCATACTGTTCAGTAAAGTAGCGACATCAATGATTTCCGGCTCTTTCGCGGCGTTTTCGATAATTGTTTTCCCTTTGGCCCGGACAGCGGCAAGCATAATATTAATCGTTGCACCGACGCTGACGACGTCCAAGTAAATCTTCGCGCCGACCAATTCATCCGCCCGGAGATAAACCGCACCTTGCTCATTCGTCACCTTGGCACCGAGAGCTTCAAATCCCTTGATGTGCTGGTCAATCGGACGTGGACCTAAATTACATCCACCCGGTAAGCCGATGACTGCTTTTTTGAACCGACCGAGCATAGCACCCATAAAGTAATAAGACGCACGGAGTTTTTTCACCTTTCCATTCGGTAGTGGCATGTCGATCATATCTGTTGAGTCAATCGTCACATCTTCACCTGTTTGCGAAACGGTTCCACCAATGTCTTCAAGTAGCTCTTTCAATATTTGAATGTCTGAAATATCTGGAAGACCTTCAATCGTCACTTCGGATTCAGCTAAAATAGTAGCTGGCAAAAGAGCTACAGCGCTATTTTTCGCACCACTGACCCGTACAGTGCCGTTTAATTCGTGGCCTCCCTCGATGAGTAGTTTTTCCATTTGTGATACCCCTCTAAAATTATTCTAGTCCTTATTATGTGGACTCTTCACAAATTCATTCTTGATTTGCTTTTTCCCAGTCGGCCAAAAATTTCTCAATGCCTTGGTCGGTCAATGGATGTTTCACGAGTTGCTGAATCACTTTGAATGGAATCGTTGCAATATGTGCTCCATTGATTGCCGCTTCCGTCACGTGCATCGGATGTCTGACGCTTGCTGCAATAATTTGTGTGTCAATCGCGTGGCGGTCAAAAATCTCAGCAATTTCAGCAATTAAATTCATGCCGTTTTGTCCGATATCGTCCAATCTGCCAAGGAAAGGAGATACGTATGTCGCACCTGCTCTTGCTGCAAGCAATGCTTGGTTGGCGGAAAAAACAAGTGTGACGTTTGTTGTGACACCCTTGTCCGTAAGTTGCTTACAAGCTTTCAATCCTTCAAGTGTCATTGGTACTTTAATCGTAATATTCGGTGCGATTTTAATGAGTTCTTCTGCTTCTTTCATCATTCCGTCAACATCTTCGGAAACAACTTCCGCACTTACCGAACCTTTTGTCACTTCTTGAGTGATTTCTTTTAAACGATCGTGAAAAGAAACGTTTTCTTTTGCGACAAGTGATGGGTTTGTTGTTACGCCCGCTAAAACACCTAACGCATTTGCTTCTTTGATTTCATCAATATTTGCTGTATCAATAAAAAATTTCATTTGTAATTAGCTCCTTCTTTTCAGTTATTTTCTGAGAGGTTTTTGATTCCATGACGAAAAGGCCAACCCAATTATGGATCAGCCTTCTTCTGTAGAGACACTCTTACTGTGTTTTTTTAATGATTTATTTATATCCATTTGCAACAGTTCAAGCATGGAAACTAACGGCACAGCAGATTTCCTCCTACTTGCATGGACTTTGACGAGATTTTCGTCATTTGACGAACACTCGAGTGAGTTTAAACGTAATCGGCAACAACCGAGTGTTACACTTTGCATCAACTGAAAAATGTTCATGCACAATCTATTTATAGAATACCAAACTATGCATTAGCTTCGCAACTTCATCTGTCCATTATTCAGAGATATTTACGAAATCATATAAATTTTGTTCAACGATTTGTATGATATCTAGAATGTTAAACGGTTTTTCAACAATTTCTACAATTGCGTCTGAATGGATTTTATCATGCATTTCTTCTTTATCGGCTCCTGACATCAGAATCACAGGAATTCTAAAGCCTTCTTCCTGAATGACATGAGCGAATTGATCGCCTTTCATTTCAGGAATTCGATAATCCACTAAAATTAAAGCTGGATTTTTTTCGTTGATCGCCATTTTGGCATCAAACGGATTAGCATAAGTGAAAACATTGTAACCTGTTCGTTCGAAAACTTCTTTGAGCATCATTCTTATGCCCTTTTCATCGTCAATGATGAATAAGGTCGTGTTTTTCATCCCATCACCCTTCTCCGTTCCAACCATCCATATTCAGCTTAGATGAAATGGAAGAAAAACACAATACATTCATAAGAAATTTTAACCTATTTTGGGATTGCTAGGTTTATTTCTGCAATTTCATACAAGCATCGACAAAATTCTTGAATAAAGGCTGTGGTCGTGTTGGGCGTGATTTGAATTCTGGATGGAATTGGGATGCCACAAACCAAGGATGATCTTTCAATTCCACGATTTCCACTAAATGATGATCTGGGCTTTGACCGGAAAAAATCAAGCCTTGCTCTTCCATTTGCTCTCGGTATTCGTTGTTGAACTCAAAACGGTGACGGTGACGTTCGTAAATGATTTCTTGTTGGTCATATGCCTCGTATGCTTTTGTATCTTCCAACAGTCTACATGCATAGACACCTAAACGAAGCGTTCCACCTAAGTCTTCAATATTCTTTTGTTCCGGCAACAAATCAATGACTGGGTAAGGCGTTTCTGGATCGATCTCTGCTGAGTGTGCATCTTTCAGTCCTAGAACATTCCGCGCAAACTCGACCGTTGCCAACTGCATACCTAAACAAATACCTAAGAAAGGAATTTCGTTTTCTCTCGCATAACGGATCGCTTCTATTTTACCTTCGATACCACGGTCACCAAATCCACCAGGAACAATGATTCCAGATACGTCACTGAATTGTTCAGCTGCATTTTCTGCCGTCAACTTAGCGGAATCAATCCATTTGACTTTGACATCCGCATCAGCAGGATAACCGGCGTGCTTCAATGCTTCAACGACAGAAATATAAGCATCTGGCAAAGCGACGTATTTTCCGACTAAGCCGATTGTTACGGTTTTGGAAAGATTGGTCACCCGATGAATGAGCTCTTCCCATTCGGTCATATCCGCTTCAGGGCAATCCAAGCCGAAATGCTCACAAGTAAGCTGATCGAGCCCTTGCTTTTTCATTTCCAACGCGACTTCATAAAGCACTTCCTGGTTATGTGCTTCAATAACCGCTTCTTCTTTAATATCACAGAATAATGCTATTTTTTGTTTCATGCCTTCACTAATATCTTTTTCGGTACGAAGCACGATAATATCCGGTTGGATACCGAGTGAACGCAATTCTTTGACGGAGTGCTGTGTCGGCTTAGTTTTCAACTCGCCTGCAGCTTCCAAATAAGGAACGAGCGTACAATGAATGTACATGACGTTATCGCGTCCGAGGTCGCTTTTCAGCTGACGGATCGCTTCAAGAAACGGCAAGCTTTCGATATCTCCTACCGTACCGCCAATTTCAGTAATCACAACATCGGCGCTTGTTTCCTTGCCCGCTTTGTAGACACGGTCTTTGATTTCATTCGTTATGTGTGGAATCACTTGTACCGTACCGCCTAAATATTCACCTCGACGCTCTTTCCGAATGACCGAAGAATAAACTTTCCCCGTTGTAATGTTGCTGTATTTATTTAAATTAATATCGATGAACCGTTCATAGTGTCCAAGGTCCAAATCCGTTTCAGCACCATCTTCTGTGACAAAAACTTCACCGTGCTGGTATGGACTCATCGTCCCTGGGTCCACATTCAAATACGGATCGAATTTCTGAATCGTTACACTCAAACCTCGGTTCTTTAGCAAACGCCCTAAAGAAGCTGCTGTAATTCCTTTTCCAAGCGATGAAACAACCCCGCCTGTTACAAAGATATACTTCGTCATGTTTGTTCCTCTCTTTCTGTTATTGCCATTTATTTTGAATAAAAAAATGAATTTTATGATATGAAAAGCTGCGTATAAAAAACAAAAAAAGCTCCCGATCGAATCGGGAGCTTGCATTTTTTAAGAGCCCACATTGAATATTACTGTTTTATGTTGTTAAAGTCAATGGTTGTGTCGAGAATTATTTTTCTTCCTCGTCATCTACATCTAAATCATCAGTTTCCTCTTCGTCACCTTCAAAGGTATCATCTTCTGCATCTTCACGTTCTTCTTCCATTTGACCAAAAAGGTTCACATCATCATCTTCAGAAAATCCACCATCTACATCCTGAAGATCTTCCTTCAAGTAATCTTCTTCTGGTTCATCGTCGATCGTATCTGTATCTGACTTTTTACGCTTTTTCTTTTTGCGTTTCGGTCGTTCTACTTCTTCAAGCTTGATGATATCTTCTTCTGTTTTATCAAAAGGATACCATTGCTTTAAACCCCAGACGTTTGAACCAACTGGAATAAAGCGACCATCCACATTTAAGTCCGTGTAGAACTGTGAAATGAATGTCTTTTTATCTTCTTCAGTAAATTCTTTTTCTTTGGCGACTTTATTATATAAATCACTGAATGAAACGGATTGATTTTCATCTTGCAAAAATTCATAAGCAATCTCAATCATTGAAATTTCTTTCATATCTTCCTTTGCATACTTTTCCAAACCCATTGTCAGCACTCCTTTAAGACCTTAATCATCAAATGGTTTCCTATTTTATCATGCCGTATGGAAAAATCAACTGAACATGATTCTCCGTTTGAAATACTATCATTTTAATATAGATATGTGCATTTTACCACATTATCCTAAAAATTAATCCATTGAAATCAAAAGAAAACAAACAAAGGAAGAGAGGCATACGTTTTTAGCTTTTTATACTTATAAAGCTGTTGGTTTTTCGGCTAATCATGAACTTTTTCTGCTCGACACCTTTCGTATGAGTTACATATTTCGACTCAATGTTCTAAAATGGAAAATAAGAGTTATTTGGAAAAGGATGGTGCGAATGAATGGCTGGCCATTATCAGAAGTAATTCGATTCGTTCTTCAATCGTTTTGGAAAAATCCGATCATCATTATCTTTATGTTGATTACACCTTTATTATTGATTTTTTTAAGTTCAACTGTTTTACAAGAAGAAGCCTATGAACCGACAATCGGTGTCGAAGAAATTTCTGAGCGAATGCAAGCTTCCTTACTTCAGCAGGACGTAAATGTTGAACAGACTTCGACTGCGATGGCTCTGAATAAATTGTCTGCAGGCGAAATGGATGCCTTTTTCACTTTAGAGAATCAAGGCGGCCTCTTAATATTGGAAGGGAGCAAACCACACGCCAATTACAGCACGAATCTCGCGCTCAATAAAATGTACGCTAATTTATCAGCTGATGATCGTGCCTTTGATACATTGTATTTACACGGTACATCGCAAAACAACTGGTACGATTATATCGGCCCTGGCTTAATCGCATTTTTGGCCTTTGCCTTTACGTTGATTTGTAGTGCCATGCTGTTCTCCAGACAGGTTCAAACGTATGAATTTCATTTGAACGGCACACGATTCATTACCATTTACTTTTTATTGTTCAGCATTCTTTCATTGATTCAATCGTTATTGATCTTAAGCTATAGCATATATCAATTGGATATGTATTTTGCAGGTTCTTTCTGGGGTGCCTTATTGACCGTGTGGTTGATCAGCCTTGTCGCCGTAAGTCTCGGCATGGTAGTCGCAGCCTTCACACGAACATTCTTCCAGTTTGGTTTTACAATTTTCGCGATTCATTTGACGCAATTTTATTTTTCCGGAATTTTACCGAGTGAAAATGTCGTATGGATGAATCGGATTGGTTTATTTATGCCTGTTTCTTACTCCGTCGAAGCCTTACGAGATATCATCATCCGCAACGAACACTTCATGGATATCTCAACCTATGGATTGATCCTGATTATTTTTATTGCGATCAGTTTACGTCTAGTCGGTTATCAATTGAGAAAACAAGCGAATGTAGCGCCGTAGATGAGTTGTCGTGTGGTGAGTCGTTGGGCGATTGGGGTGTTTGTTTGAACGGTTGGCGGGTTCGTTTGAACGGTTGGCGCGATCGTTTGAACGGTCGGCGTGCTTATTTGAACAGTTGGCGTCTTCGTTTGAACGGTCGGGGCGATCGTTTGAACGGTTAGCGCATTTATTTGAACGGACAGCACATGTGAATGGTCAATAGTAACATCAAAAAAGCCTTCCTTTAACGGTCGGCTTTTTCTTTTTGTTTCTGTGTAAGTTGTAGGATGGTTTGTACACTTTCGTTTAAATCCTTATTTTCAATGACTACATCCACTTGCTCTGGCATGCCGAATTCGTTCTTTTTCTTTGCTTCCTCCAATCGGCTTTGGATCTCTTCCTCAGAACTTCCTCTGCGGTTTAGTCGTTCCACTAGCAGCTCTTTCGTTAATCGGATGAAAACGACTTTTGTATATTCAGGGTATTTCCTTTGCATCGCTCTCGCACCGTTCATGTCCATACAGATCACTAACTGATGATGTTGCGTTAGCTTTGTATCGACTTCATTCGCGGATAATCCGTAGTGATTTCCCGCATACTCACTTTCTTCTATCTTATCGAGATTTTTAAACTCCTCTTTTGAAACAAAATGATAGTCGTGATGATTTACTTCTCCTTCACGCATTGAGCGAGTGGTCGTCGTGATCAGTCTTTCGAAGCCGTGCGTTTCCAGTTGATGTGCAATTGTTGTTTTTCCCGAGCCACTGCCTCCGACTATTACGATGATGGTTTTCATAGAATCGCTCCTTTTGAAGTAAATTCTACACGAAAACGCTGAGCTTATGTAGATTAAATGTGCGTTTTAGAATTTTTTGCTGCTGCTAGCACAAAGGGTCATGTCAATATTCGTCTTTATTTTGATTTCCTTCAGTGTTGTTCTGCATTGCTTCAGGGTTAATTTCCGTTCCTTCAGGGTTAAAGTGGGATGCTTCAGGGTTAATCTGTGCTCCTTCAGGGTTAATTTGTGCTCCTTCAGGGTTAATCTGTGCTCCTTCAGGGTTAACGCGGAGGGCTTTAGGGTTAATTTGCATTCCTTCAGGGATATTTCGTACTTCTTCAGGGTTTATTTACTATCCTTCAGTGTTAATTCGCACCCCCTTTTGAGTTAACCCGTACTACTTCAGCGTTAATTCGCGCGTTTCTTCAGGGGTAATCTGTGCCCCTTCAGGGTTAATGCGGAGGGCTTCAGGGTTAATTTGCACTCCTTCAGGGTTAATCCGCGCTCCTTCAGGGTTAATTCGTACTTCTTCAGCGTTAAATTGCATTCCTTCAGTGTTAATTCATACTCCTTCAGCGTTAATCCACACTTCTTCAGGGTTAACCTGCACTCCCCAGCATCATCCCGCCCTGACCACCAGACTGACTTTCATAGTCTACGTAAAAAACCGAACGAGACTGGTGCGTCTCGTTCGGATTTGTATTGTTACATATTTCTTCTGTATTGTCCGCCGACTTCGTAAAGGGCATGGGTGATTTGTCCGAGGCTTGCGACTTTCACGGTTTCCATGAGCTCTTCGAAGATGTTTCCGTTTGAAGCGGCTACTTTCTTCAAGCGTTCCAAAGCTTCTTTTGCTTCTGCTTCGTTCGCTTTTTGGAAGTCACGTAGATTTTTAATTTGTTGTTCTTTTTCTTCTTGCGTTGCCCGGGCAACTTCCATTGAGTTAATGTCATCTTCTGATTGTGGGTTCGGATTCAGATATGTGTTCACTCCAATGATCGGAAGTTCTCCGGAGTGTTTCTTGCTTTCGTAATAGAGTGATTCTTCTTGGATTTTTCCGCGTTGGTATTGACGTTCCATTGCGCCTAAGACACCGCCGCGGTCGTTGATTCGCTCAAACTCTTGTAAGACGGCGTCCTCCACTAATTTAGTTAGCTCTTCGACGATGAACGAGCCTTGGATGGAGTTTTCGTTTTTCGTCAGTCCGAATTCTTTGTTGATGATCATTTGAATAGCCATCGCACGGCGCACGGATTCCTCCGTTGGTGTCGTGATTGCTTCATCATAGGCGTTCGTATGCAAGGAATTCGTGTTGTCTTGAATTGCCAAGAGTGCCTGAAGTGTCGTCCGGATATCATTAAAGGCAATTTCCTGTGCGTGTAATGAACGGCCGGATGTTTGGATATGGTATTTCAATTTTTGGCTTCGGTCATTTGCACCATATTTTTCTCGCATGGCAATCGCCCAGATTCGGCGTGCAACACGTCCGATGACGGTATACTCTGGGTCAAGTCCGTTCGAGAAGAAGAATGATAGGTTCGGTGCAAATTTATTAATATCCATTCCACGGCTTAAATAGTATTCAACATACGTAAATCCGTTCGCAAGGGTGAATGCGAGCTGACTGATCGGGTTCGAGCCCGCTTCGGCGATATGATAACCAGAAATCGAAACAGAATAATAGTTACGGACTTCATTGTCGATGAAGTATTCCTGGATGTCACCCATTAAACGCAAGGCAAATTCTGTTGAGAAGATACACGTGTTTTGGCCTTGGTCTTCTTTCAAAATATCTGCTTGCACGGTACCGCGTACGACCGAGATCGTTTCCTTTTTAATTTGCTCGCGCTCTTCGTCGTTTGGTTCACGGCCATGTTCTTCTTTGAATTTATCGATTTGTTGGTCGATTGCCGCATTGAAGTAAAACGCTAGAATAATTGGAGCCGGTCCATTGATCGTCATCGATACTGAAGTCATCGGATGGGTTAGATCAAACCCTTCATATAATTTCTTAATATCTTCAACGGTACAAATGTTGACACCGGATTCACCGACTTTCCCGTAAATGTCCGGGCGCTCGTCTGGGTCTTCTCCATATAAAGTTACGGAGTCAAATGCTGTACTGAGTCGCTTGGCTTCCTCGTTTTTCGATAGATAATGGAAGCGATGGTTGGTCCGCTCTGGTGTACCTTCTCCCGCAAATTGACGTGTTGGGTCCTCGCCTTTCCGTTTAAACGGGAAAACACCTGCCGTATAAGGGAAAGAACCTGGTACGTTTTCCGTCATCAACCAATACAGACGATCTCCCCAATCACTATACTTCGGAAGAGAAACTTTCGGGATCTTTAACCCAGAAATCGATTCTGTATTCAAATCGACAGTGAATTCTTTGTCACGTACTTTATACGTCAACTGATCCTGTTGATATTGCTCTTTAAGTTCATCAAAGTTTTCAAGTTGTTCTAGATTGTTGCGATCAATCTGTTTCTCATATGTGTCAATCAACTCATCAATCTCTTTGACTTCTGCATCGTTCATTGCTTCTTTGGCGCCTTTTAGTTGATACAGTTTGCGCGCCGCTTCACTTTGCTTTTCGGCATCTTTTTTATAATTTTGTACCGTGTCTACAATATCTCGCAAATATTGACGACGTTCAGGCGGAATAATCAAGTTATCTTTTTCGACAATCTTGATCGTTGTATCAAATGGCACTTCAACATCCCAGTCATATCGTTCATTCAATGTTTCTAAGATGGAAGCGAATAACGTGTTTGTACCTGGGTCATTGAACTGGCTCGCAATCGTACCGAATACCGGGAAGGTTTCTGGGTCTTGATGAAACAACATCCGGCTTCGTTCGTATTGTTTTCGAACTTGGCGGAACGCGTCTTCGGAACCTTTTTGCTCGAATTTATTAATGACGATAAAGTCAGCAAAGTCGATCATGTCGATTTTTTCAAGCTGCGTTGGTGCACCGAATTCCGCTGTCATTACGTACATAGAAAGGTCGGTGATTTCGGTAATTTCGGCATCCCCTTGCCCGATCCCACTTGTTTCGATGATAATGAAATCGAAATCTGCTGCTTTTACGACTTGAATAGCCTCTTGGATTGACTTGGATAGCTCGCTCTTTGAATCTCTCGTTGCCAATGAGCGCATATAAACGCGTGGATTAAAAATCGCGTTCATGCGGATTCGGTCACCGAGTAACGCGCCGCCGGTTTTCTTCTTCGTTGGGTCGACAGATAAAATCGCTATCTTTTTATCCGGTACTTCGTTGATGAATCGGCGGATCAATTCATCCGTCAATGAACTTTTACCAGCTCCACCGGTTCCAGTAATCCCTAAAACGGGAGCGCCATCATTTTTCGTTGTCAGTTTACCAATGATTTCTTCACTAGCGACATCCTCATTTTCCACGTGGCTAATCAAGCGGGCAACTGCCTGGTAATCTCCCTTGTTGACAGCTTCTACATCATTCTCAATATCCATTGGTGTCGGATGATCGCATTCCTCAAGCATATTGTTGATCATCCCTTGAAGACCAACTTCACGTCCATCATCCGGTGAAAAGATTCGTGCCACGCCATATTCGTGAAGTTCTTTAATCTCGCGAGGTAAAATAACCCCACCACCGCCACCGTACACGCGGATGTGACCGGCACCTTTTTCATTCAATAAGTCGACCATGTATTTGAAGTACTCAACGTGACCGCCTTGATAGGATGAGATCGCAATCCCTTGGACATCTTCTTGAATCGCTGCATTCACTACATCTTCGACCGAACGGTTATGCCCTAAGTGGATGACCTCGGCACCGCTCGCTTGCAAAATTCGTCTCATAATGTTGATGGAAGCGTCATGACCATCAAATAAACTGGATGCTGTAACAAAACGGACAGCATGCTTCACATGATACGGTTTCGTTTGTTGCATGATTCGTTCCTCCCTCATATTAATTCGCTTGAAAAGCCAATTGGCTCTTCAGTAATTGAAACTGCATTTCCATATATTCTTGAAGCGTAAACTCCTTTTGAATTAACCATCTGCGAAAGCCCCACATTTGCCCTTGAACATACACATTATTGGCAACCAATTTCACATTTTTTTCATCCAATACATTGGCATAGCTATTGCTGATCACTCGTTCGAGAATCCCAACCATTTCACGTTCTTTTTGCATGACATATTCTTGATCTTCTTTTGGAAGGGCTTTCAATTCTTGGTATAAAATCAAGACTTCATCCTGCATTTGGTCCATGATTTGAAAATAAGCGAACACTGCTTGCCTGAGGGCTTCTTCTGAAGTGGAGTTACGATCAATGACATTTTCCATACGTGTCTTTACTTCATCGTGGACGGCATCGCAGACTAAAAATAAGACATCTTCTTTTTTTCGAATGTACTCATATAATGTTCCGATGCTGAAACCTGCCGCTTTGGCGATTTCCCGGGTCGTCGCCCGGTGAAATCCTTTTTGTTTAAATAATTGGACAGCACCTTTTTGTAGCTGGTTTAATCGTTTCTTAACCAGTGCCTCATCTTTTATCGATGAAGTGATCCGGTGATCCATCCAGTTCACCCTCTCTTTTTCTCTTTCCACTCTTTATACCAGGCTTCGGCTAGCGCATAGGAGTTATCTTCTTTCTGAAGCGTCTGCTGCTTTGTTTCATCTGTTTCAATAAAACTTTCGACATCTTTCCAGATCGCTTCCTGGATTAACTCGTATACTTCATGACGCAGCTTGTTTGCCCGTCTTTCCTTTCCAAGGTCGGTATCGTTCAAGAATTGTTGATGGTTTTCTATCGCTCTAAACCACTGATCAAAGCCAAAGTTTTCGACGACACTTGTTTCAACAATCTCCGGTTCAAAGGCCCGGTTCTCGCTGGAAAGATGAATGAGGTCTTTTAGCTGACGTTTTAGTTTTTTCACACCCGGAATGTCGGCTTTATTTAAAATAAACAAATCAGCAATCTCCATAATGCCGGCTTTGAATACTTGTAATACATCCCCACTATTCGGGGTTAAGACAACAGACGTCGTGTCGGCAACCTTCATAATATCGAGTTCCGACTGTCCGACACCTACTGTTTCAATTAAAATATAATCGAACCCATAGGCATCACAGGCACGGATGGCGTCTTTTGTCGCACGGGCCAATCCACCAAGACTTCCACGTGTCGCCATGCTTCGAATGAAAATATTTTCATCGGAAAAGTGCTGTGTCATCCGCACTCGGTCCCCAAGTAAGGCTCCCCCACTAAATGGACTCGTCGGATCGACAGCGATGACCGCGACAGTGAAATCCTTCTGGCGTAGCAAGGTGAGGAAACGATCGACCAAAGAGCTTTTTCCAGCACCCGGTGAACCGGTAATCCCGATATAATGTGACTTTTTTTCACTGCGATTGATCAAATCCATCAGCTTCAATTTTTCTGGATGGTCATTTTCAATCATCGTAATGGCACGTGCCAACGCTCGTTGGTTCCCTTGTTGAATTTTTTTAACGAGTTCTTCCATGTAGATCTCCTTCCAGAGATACTTGCTAAATGCAAAAGATTCCGAAAATATTTGGTAAAGCGGCACTTAGATTCTGTGCCGCCCCTTATATCACTTATTTTGTCACCATACGTCCAACAACAAGACGCTGGATTTCTTGCGTTCCTTCGTAGATCTGTGTAATTTTCGCATCACGCATATAACGTTCTACTGGATAATCTTTCGTATAACCATACCCACCGAATACTTGAACCGCTTCAACGGTTGTGCGCATCGCCGTGTCTCCAGCAAATAGTTTCGCCATCGCTGATTCTTTTTGATATGGTAATCCTTCTGACTCATTGTAAGCCGCTTGATACGTCAATAGACGAGAAGCTTCTACTTCTGTTGCCATATCTGCGAGTTTGAAAGAAATGCCTTGGTTCTTGGCAATTGGCTTCCCGAACTGCTCACGCTCTTTCGCGTAATTTGTCGCAGCGTCAAGTGCACCTTGGGCAATCCCGACAGCTTGAGCAGCAATTCCGTTACGTCCACCATCGAGTGTTGTCATCGCAATCTTGAACCCGTCGCCTTCTTCACCAAGCATATTTTCTTTCGGAATACGACAGTTTTCGAAAATCAATTCGGTTGTAGGGGATGAACGAATTCCTAGCTTTTTCTCTTTCTTACCGAATGAAAAGCCTTCTGTTCCTTTTTCTACGACAAACGCTGAGATGCCTTTGTGCTTCGCATCTTGGTCCGTTTTAGCAAATACGACATACAAGTCAGCGACTTCACCGTTTGTGATCCAAACTTTGTTTCCGTTTAAGATGTAGTCATCGCCATCTTTTTTCGCTGTCGTACGCATGGAAGCAACGTCACTTCCTGCACCAGGCTCAGACAACGCATAAGCGCCTAACGCTTCACCGGTTGCTAAACGTTGCAAGAAATTTTGCTTCTGTTCTTCATTTCCGTATTTATAAATCGGCCAACTCGCTAATGAAATATGAGCGGATAATGTGACACCGATTGATGCATCGACACGAGATAACTCTTCGACAGCAATCGCATAGCTGACAAAGTCCGCGCCAATTCCACCATATTCTTCAGGCCAAGGAATACCAGTCAGGCCAAGCTCAGCCATTTGATCAAAAATTTCTCTGTCGAAACGCTCTTCCTCATCACGTTCCGCCGCTGTTGGTTCGACATCTTTCGTCGCAAAGTCACGAACCATTTTTCGTAGCATTTGTTGTTCTTCTGTTAGTTGAAAATTCATATATAGTCCTCCTATAAACTGTGAATTAACTTATCGTTACCGCTACAGAAATACACTACGCTTTCCGCGGGCTCGCGATCAGCCTCCTCGTTCGCAAAGAACGCTCACTGTAGGGTCTGTTCGTCTTCGCTTTCCCGCAGGAGTCTACGTGTATTTCTTTCGCTGGTTTAGCGTTCATCTATTCCTGAATATTATTTCTTGTTTTTCTGTTCAAGTGAAAAGAATTCTTCTAAAAGTAATTGGCTTATTACCAAAGTGATCGCATTTTTTCTTGAAATTATTCCGACAACCTACTTCAGCAATTGCCTACTAATGACAACATTTTGTATCTCGTTTGTTCCTTCATAAATTTGAGTGATTTTTGCATCTCGGAAATATCGCTCAACTGGGTAGTCTTCTGTGTAGCCGTAACCACCGAATACTTGAACCGCTTCAATAGCTGCATTGACTGCTGTTGTGGAAGCGTATTTTTTCGCCATCGATGCTTCCTTGCTCGTATCTAGGCCTGCTTGGTATTTGGACGCGGCGTTATAGACTAATAGTTTCGCTCCTTCGACAGCTGTCGCCATGTCTGCGAGTTTAAACGAAACTCCTTGGTTTTTGGCAATTGGCTTTCCGAATTGTTCGCGTTCTTTTGCATAACCTGTCGCTGCATCGAGTGCCGCTTCAGCGATACCGAGCGCTTGGGCTGCAATGCCAATTCGACCGATATTCAAGTTGGCTAAGGCAATTTTAAAGCCTTCTCCTTCTTCTCCGAGTCGTTGGCTTTCTGATACTTTCATACTGTCGAAATTCAATGAAACGGTACTGGAACCGTGAAGACCCATTTTCTTTTCGGATTTTCCAATCTCAAGGCCTGGCGTACCTTTTTCAACGATAAAAGCGGTAATGCCTTTATTTCCTTGCTCTGGGTTTGTATTCGCAAAAACAATGAATGTATCGGCATACTCACCATTTGTAATGAATACTTTTGATCCATTAATGATGTAATGATCGCCTTCTTTTTTTGCTTTCGTTTTCAATGATCCCGCGTCACTACCTGCACCTGGCTCTGTTAAACAAAAGGCGCCGAGGTACTCACCACTCGCTAGCTTCGGTACATAGTGGTCGACTTGTTCTTTTGTACCGAATTTCAAGATCGGAAAGGTTCCAACGGATGTGTGAACGGATAAAATGACGCCGAGTGTAGCGCTCACTTTGGATAACTCATTAATGGCGATGATATAAGATGTGTAATCCATACCTGCCCCGCCTTGTTCCTCGCTGACAGGGACTCCCATCAAGCCGAGTTCTCCCATCCGTTTGATAATTTCTGTTGGGAATTCTTCATTTTCCATCGATTCAATTCTTGGTGCAACTTCTTTTTGGGCGAAGTCACGGACCATTTTGCGCATCATTTCCTGTTCGTCTGTAAATCGCAAATCCATCCTACGCCATCCTTTCTAGTAAATTCTTGTTAGTAAAAGTTTCATAGATTACTCGTAAACGTAAAATCCACGGCCGGATTTCTTGCCTAACCATCCTGCATTTACATACTTACGCAGCAATGGACATGGTCGGTATTTGCTGTCTCCGAAACCTTCGTGCAAAATTTCCATGATTGATAAACAAGTATCCAACCCGATAAAGTCTGCCAACCGGAGTGGTCCCATCGGGTGATTCATACCGAGCTTCATCACTTCATCGATCGCTTCTGGTTCTGCAACGCCTTCAAATACGGTATAAACCGCTTCGTTGATCATCGGCATCAACACTCGATTGGAAACGAATCCTGGATAATCGTTTACTTCCACCGCTGTTTTATTGAGTTTTTCTGCTGTTTCAGCAATGGTTTGATACGTTTCATCTGTAGTTTGTATGGCACGGATCACTTCGACGAGTTTCATAACCGGCACAGGGTTCATGAAGTGCATACCAATGACTTGTTCTGGACGCTCCGTTACTGCAGCGATATCCGTAATCGGGAGTGATGATGTATTGGATGCTAAAATCGCATGTTTTGGTGTGATTTGATCGAGCTGTTGAAAGACTTTTGTTTTGACGTCCATATTTTCAACGACTGCCTCAATGACTAAATCACAATCATTCGCATCATTTAATGAAGTTGTCGTTTCAAGATTATTCAATGTGTTGGTCTTGTCCGCTTCGTCCATACGACCTTTTTCAACATTTCTTGAAAGATGTTTTTCAATCGTTGCAAGGCCTTTTTGTAAATTTTCTTCTGCAATATCGTTTAATTTCACCTGGAAGCCAGACTGAGCGAATACTTGGGCAATCCCAGCCCCCATTTGTCCGGCTCCAATAACCATTACTTTTTCGACTGCCATGGGTAAAACCTCCTGTCGCTAAAAAAATTAATTTATTGTTTCGGTACTTCGATTAACACAGCATCGCCTTGACCGCCACCAGAACAAATCGCCGCAATGCCAAGTCCGCCGCCACGGCGTTTCAATTCATAAGCCAATGTCAAAATAATGCGTGCACCACTTGCACCGATCGGGTGACCAAGCGCAACTGCTCCACCGTTCACGTTCACTTTTTCTGGGTCAAGACCTGCGATTTCACCACTAGCCAAGCTGACCGCTGCAAACGCTTCGTTGACTTCAAATAAATCAATATCATCAATTTTATAGCCTGTTTTTTCTAAAAGCTTATTGATGACAAGACCTGGTGTTTCTGGAAAACGGTCTGCTTCTACCGCTAATTCTGCATTACCAAGAACTGTCGCAAGAGGCGTTTTGCCGAGTTCTTCAGCTTTTTTGTCAGACATCAATACCATTGCTGCAGCACCGTCATTCACGCCTGGTGCGTTTCCAGCTGTAATTGTTCCGTCTTTGTCAAACGCTGGACGTAATTTAGCTAAAGCTTCTTTAGAAGTTTCACGAGGTGCTTCGTCCGTATCGACTGTAATCGGATCTTTTTTCCGCTGAGGTACTTCAACTGGCACGATTTCTTCACCCAGTTTGCCTTCTTCGGTGGCTTTTAGCGCACGCTCATGACTTTTCGCAGACCATTCGTCTTGCGCTTCACGAGTTAATTTGAATTTTTCCGCTGTACGGTTACCGTAAGTTCCCATATGCACGTTTTCAAATGAGCAAGTAAGTCCATCATGAACCATGCTGTCGACAATTTTCTTGTCGCCCATACGCAAGCCCCAACGAGCGTCTGGCAAAACATACGGTGCATTACTCATCGATTCCATTCCACCAGCAACGATGACATCTTCTTCACCTAAACGGATTAACATGTCACCTAGGGTCACACTGCGAAGGCCGGATGCACATACTTTATTGATCGTTTCCGTTTTCGTTTCCCAAGGAAGTCCTGCTTCTCGCATTGCCTGTCTGGATGGAAGCTGCCCTTGCCCACCTTGCAAGACGTTTCCGATAATGACTTCTTGCACATCTTTCCCTTCAATTTCTGCACGCTTGACCGCTTCTTTAATGGCGATTCCACCAAGCTGTGCCGCTGTTAACGGTGCAAGAGCTCCACCAAACTTACCGAATGGCGTACGAGCGCCGGCTACAATAACTGTTTTTGTCATGAAAATTCCTCCCCTTTTTGAATTCTAATTTCAAATATGTTGACTGAATATTTTATTTTGTAAACGTTATCATCCATTATAACATACTTTCGACTGAACGCTCGCTCAATATGGAATTTTTGTGAAGAAAGTCTTCATTGATTTATAGACTGTTTGATTTGAGAACAATCAAATAGCAGGAAAAATAAGCAAATTACCGAATAAACTATTACAAGCTTTTGAAAAAAGGGATTATTGAACTAAGTTTCATAGGGAGGGATAGCTATAAGTGAACAGAAAAATAGCTTTTTTAGATATAATTTTCTATATCGGATTACCGTTACTCATTTGGAACCAAGGCAGAGAACTCATTGGTGATTATCCAGCGATGCTTCTATCAACGGTGCCTGGATTTATCTATACGCTTTATCGTTTTTGGCATGAACGTCGGGTGAATATTACTGGGATTTTCATCATCACCACATTACTGGTCGGTACGTCGCTTGATTTGATTGCGGGGTCGGCAGAAAAAATGCTTTGGTATCAAGTTTATTTTGGATTTGCAATCGCCGGGTTGCATGCATTCTTTTTAGTAATACGAAAGCCACTAGCGATATATTTTGCTGTCGATTTTGTTTCCTTACAAGGGTTTGACCCTGCCGAAAGCAAGATTCTTTTTAACCAACCGCCAATATTCAAGTGGTTTCAACGGATTCAACTTCTCTTTGTTGTCCGGGGAGTCACTTTAGCTTCTTTTAAGATGTGGCTACTTCAAAAGTACGGGATTGATGGATACGAGGCCATGTTAATTTACTTACGAGTGGCTGGGTGGATTTTCGGTGGTATGATTATGGGATTGTTTTTTTACACAAGTATACCAATTCAGAAGTATTTACAATCGCATGGCATGCTACAACATAATAGTACAAATAAAAATTCCCTAGAAAGATAGTCACTCGCTACCTTTCTAGGGAATTATTTTTTATGAAATCATTACGCTGGCTGATCTTCTTTTTCTGGAGCTCCGAAGATTGATTCTTCTAATACTTCAGCAACATCGCGTGTTTGAACGGTTTCGTCAACATCTTTTGCTTTTGTACCATCACTGATCATCGTCAGACAGAATGGACAAGCACTGGAGATCGTCGTTGCTTCTGTACGTAAAGCTTGTTCTGTACGTGCGACGTTGATGCGGTTTCCAGTTGTTTCTTCCATCCACATCAAACCGCCACCAGCTCCACAGCACATGCCGTTTTCCTTACTACGTTCCATTTCAACGACTTCAACACCTGGTACGTGTTCCAAAATGTAACGCGGTGGGTTGTAAATGTCGTTATAACGTCCAAGGTAACAAGAATCGTGGTACGTTATTTTTTCATGAATTGCTTTTTGTGGCTTCAAGCGACCTTCTTGAATCCACTCGGCAAGAAGCTCTGTATGGTGAAACACTTCAGCCTCAAGACCAAAATCAGGATATTCGTTTTTAAAGATGTTATATGCGTGTGGGTCAATCGTAACGATTTTCTTAATATCGTTTTTCTCGAATTCTTTAATATTCTTCTCTGCAAGCTCTTGGAATAAGAATTCGTTTCCTAAACGACGAGCCGTATCACCGGAGTTACGCTCTTTGTTTCCAAGAATAGCGAACTTAATGCCTGCTTTGTTCATCAAGCGAGCGAACGCTAGAGCGATCTTCTGACTGCGGCTGTCATAAGAGCCCATGGAAGATACCCAGAATAAGTATTCAAATTCTTCGTCTTCTTTTTTCAATTCTTTCACTGTAGGTACTTTTAGATCTTCGTCTTGGTCTCTCCAATTTTCACGATCTTTCTTGGAAAGTCCCCATGGATTCCCTTGACGCTCAATGTTCATCATCGCACGCTGCGCTTCAGGATCCATTTTTCCTTCTGTCATCACTAGGTAACGACGAAGGTCGATAATTGTATCGACGTGTTGGTTCATAACTGGACATGCATCTTCACAGTTACGGCATGTCGTACACGCCCATAACTCTTCTTCTGTCACAACGTCACCGATTAGATTTTTTTCCATGACTTGTTGAGCGAGCGTTCCATTCGGCTCATCTGCTACTTGATTTCCCGTACGTCCTGCGAATGCATATGTCGGTACCCAAGCAGAGCGTCCGGTAATTGCCGCTCCTTTTTCCGATAAGTGGTCACGGATTTTCAGTAATAAATCCATCGGGGAAAGCATTTTACCTGATCCAGATGCCGGACAAACATTTGTACAGCGTCCACATTCAACACAGGCATATAAATCCAGTAACTGAAGGTCACTTAAATCTTCTACCTTACCTGCACCGAATGTTGGTTCTTCATCTGATTCTTCCATCTCATCAATATTGAAGTCGATTTTTTTCAATTTACCATGTTTCTTATCTTTGTTGAACAATACGTTTGCAGGTCCTGCAATCAAGTGAGCGTGCTTGAACTGTGGCACGTACACTAAGAAAGCCAACAACACGAGCAAGTGAATCCACCACATGACGAAAAATACAGCTGCTGCTGCGGTTGGATTCATCCAACTGAACGCCCATGCAATCGAGGATGCGACGGGCTCTGTCCAAGTGAGATCTTTTCCATGCCAAATAATTGACATTCCGTTACCCGCTAAAACGGTTATCATTAGTGATCCGATAAAGTAATATACGAGACCCGCTGCAAAAGTCTTCTTCAAGCGGACAAGTTTTTCGATATAACGACGATAGAATCCCCAAATGACCGCAAATAGAATAACTAATGCTACGATCTCTTGGAAAAACTTAAAGCCTGGATATAAAAATCCTAGTGGCAAATGGGAGCCTGGTACGAGTCCAGCCCAAATGAAATCGATTGCACCAAACTGCACTAAAATAAATCCATAGAAAAACATAACGTGAATCGCACCGGATTTTTTATCCTTCAACAGCTTCTTCTGTCCAAACACATACACCCATGCATCTTTCAGGCGCTGTTTGACCCCTTCGTCGAACTCTGTTTTTCGACCGAGCTTTATATAAGCAATTCTTGTTCGGACGATTTGTACGAATAAGAAAATCGCATAGGCCGTTACAGCAAGAAAGGCAAGCGCATTAATGATCAACAACGTCTCCATTCTTTTCCCCCCATAATCTTATGATGAACTGACTATTGATTATTCCTTATAAACTATCTTAACAAAAAATTTTGTTTTAAAAAGGAATAATCTGAATTATTTCGTCTAAACAATGAGCATTTCGCTTAAAAATGCTCGCAAACTAAGTATTATTTAGCTCTATTATACAATGAATGAGCATTCAGTCAATCGATTTATTTATTTTCAGACAATTGTTTGGGGGGAGATTTTATTTTGTAGTTATATGGGGGTGGCGTATTTAGGGGAACTTTTTTGGGGATTGAAGGGATCTAGAAAGTTCACGGAAGTGTTCACTTCTCGAACACAGAAGGACACATGAATCCATTTGTTCCGTGCTTGAGAGCGATTCTCGAACACGGAAGGACGCAAAATTTCATTCGTTCCGTGCTTGAGAGCGCCTCTCGAACACGGAAGACAACACTTTGCCTATCCTTCCCGGCTCGAGAGCGCTTCTCGAACACGGAAGGACGCATAAATTCATTTGTTCCGTGCTTGAGAGTGCTTCTCGAACACGGAAGGACGCACTTTTCCTTTCCTTCCCGGCTTGAGAACGCTTCTCGAACACGGAAGGACGCATAAATTCATTTGTTCCGTGCTTGAGAGTGCTCCTCAAACACGGAAGGATGCATAAATCCTTTTGTTCCGTGCTTGAGAGCATACAATTCGTACCATCTTCGCTTCTCACAATTAAACAACTCAGTGCTAGTTCACTTTAAAATCTACATTAAGTTTTAACAGAGTTTTGAAACAAAATTTTATTTTTTAAAAAGGTTTTTTGGATTGTTAATAGAAGTTGAAAAATAAGTCAGAATATATCGAAATCTAAAAACCCAGACTAGCTTTCTGTCTTTGATCTATCATTTTGTCGAATGCCATCTAATGGTTAATAGTTTTTCTCCTAATTTCATAGGTTTTTAGTGTTACCAAGTAATGCAGTCATCACCGAAGGGAGGTGGAATCATGGCATCCAGATCAAAATTCAAAGATCCTGGTTTAATCTTAATGATTTTCTTGGTTCTTTATGCCCTCATGGTCTTTGTTTGGTGGCCTGCAGAGGTGTATGTATATGGAATCTCCTTAGTAGGCTGGCTGATGTTTGCTGGGCTATTTTTCTGGTTTTTATTAGCAATTGTTTATGTGATTTGGATTGAAAAGATTGAAGATCGCAACGATTCCTAGATGGTAGTGAGGAGGGTAAATTATGCAAGTCACTGAATCTATTATCATGTTTATTTATCTAGTTGTATTGACTGTCATCGGGATTTATTTCTATCGTCGAGCCAGACAGTCCGAAAGTGATTATTTTACAGCCGGACAAAGCATCAACACATTTGTTGGCGCATTTGCTATTTTTGCGGCAGTTGCCAGTTCGAGTTCGCTACTTGGTGCAGTCGGCTCAGGTGTTGCCTTAGGTGTTCCTTATTTCTTTACCTACGCTTTTGGTGTCATTGCTATTATGCCATTTGCGATGTTTTTGATTTCCGGGCAAATTCGTCGCTCTGGTGTGAAAACGGTTCCAGAGTTCTTTAACCAGCGATTTGGAAGTTCTGTTCAAATTGTGGCTGCCGTCATCGTTTGTGTCGGCATGACATTTTATATGGTTCCTCAATTAACTGCTTCAGGGATCATTGGATCATATGTTTTAGGCATTGATTATACAACCGCGGTGATTGTACTCGGGTTGGGTTTTACGTTGTATGCGGCGCTCGGTGGCATGTGGGCGATAACGTACACGGACTTGATTCAAGGCATCATTATGATTGTTGGAATTGTCATATTGGCCTTAGCAATTTTAATGGATCATAACGGGATTGGTGCTTTGATCAGTGATGCATTAAGTACTGACCCGGCGTTTGGTGATATAACTCAGCCATGGATGTCTTACTTCGGTTTATTCATTGCCTTTTTATGGTTTGGGATCATTTCGCCATCCGTCGTTATGCGTAATTTTGCTTCCAAAAGTCCAAGAATTGCCCGGCGCACTTCAATGTGGGCATGTTTAATTTATTTAACGTTATTTGTCTCAGGTTTCATCGTTACTTCAGCAGGTGCTAGCCTCGGCATTATAGATACCTTGGAAAATACGGATATGATTTTCGTATCGGTGATTGACCATTATTTACCGGCCATACTAGGTGGAATTATGTTGGCTGGGTCGGCGGCTTCCTGCTTTCCGCTTTTGGGTTTCCGCTCGTCCTTGGTATTTGGTGGAGTCGGGCGAATACACAAGGAGCGTTGGCTGGTATGCTAAGTGGGGCCATAACGTTTGTCATACTCATCACATCTGGTGTATTGCCGACAAATGCCGAGCCAATCATCGCTGCTCCGATTTCATTGATTTTTATAATTGTCGTTAGCTTAATGACTGCACCGCCACCGAAAGAGAAACAGGATTTGGTTGAGTTTTATCATACACATTTAGAAGATACGAACGGATGAGGAAAAGGTGATTGATGTGTTGACGAAAACAAAAATGACCGTGAAACAAATTGGTGAACGACAGGTAGTTACAGAAGACAACCTTCATCAGTTTATTTATAAAAATATTGGATTGAAAAATAAACTAAAAACAAAGGTAAACAAAGAATATGTGAAACAACAATTGGCCGATTATGATTTAATTTATCATCCGATGTGGTTAGCGAAAACAATTGTAATCGCTGAACGGCCACCATTTCCTCCAAAAAAATTGCCCAATATCATTTTTGTCGATGCGGTGTCCGGCTACCGAGGTGTTTTTCAAAGCGTTCCTCACGTACAAGAGATTGAGATCAGTCAGGAAAACATGGTAAAAAACAAAATTAGTCTAGAAGAATGTGAAAATAAATACGTTAAAGATGTTCAAATTCAGCAAATTAATCGCTCATATATTTTGAAAAAACCAAAGCATGAAATCGCCGACCTATTTTTAGCCTACCTACCGATTTGGAGAGTCACGATGAATACTGGCCCGATTGACGAGACATTTTTTATTAATGCAAACACTGGAGAAAATGAGAGCTATATGAGTGAACGGTGGGAAAATGGAAAAGATTTAATCTAAGAGCACAAGTCACCGTTCTAATTCCACCCCTTACTCAAAGTTTAAGTGAGGGGTGTTTTTTATGTTGATTATTCATTTTCGGTTCCATTCTGGCAGAGAGAGTTTCTGTGTTCAGCATTTTTGGGGAATTCTTCAGGGTTAATTCACTCCGCTTCAGGGTTATTTTCGCTTCCTTCAGCGTTAATTCGCTTGGCTTCAGGGTTAATTCGCTCGGCTTCAGCGTTTTTTAAGCACCCTTCAGTGTTAATTCGCTTGGCTTCAGGGTTAATTCACTCCGCTTCAGCATTATTTCAGCTTCCTTCAGCATTAATCTGCTCCACTTCAACGTCATTTTCGCTTCCTTCAGCATTAATTCCCTCAGCTTCAGGGTTAATCCGCTCCGCTTCAGTGTTAATCGACCCAGCGCTTTACCGCGCACATAAAAAAGGCACCGACCGAAGTCAGTGCCAGTTTACGCTACTACTTTTACATTTGTTCTGGTGCGTGAACACCGATTAAGTTCAGTGCATCTTGAATGACGATACGAACGGCTTTAATGAGCGCGATTCGGGCGTGTGTCTGTTCTGCGTTCTCTAAGTCGATGACTTTTTCAGCGTTATAAAAGCTGTGCAAGTCGCCGGCTAATTCAAAGACGTATTGTGGTATGCGGTGTGGCATTTTTTTGTTGGCCGCTTCTGCAATCACTTGCGGATAATCTCCTAACCGCTTCAATAAGTCGATTTCTTTTTCGGATGTCAGCAAGGAAACGTCCGCCTCTGCATTGACATCAACGCCTTTTTCTTCAGCTTGTTTCAGCATGCTGCAGATTCGGGCGTGTGCGTATTGGACATAATAAACCGGGTTTTCGTTGGATTCACTTGTCGCTAAATCCATATCGAAATCAAGGTGTGAGTCATTGGAACGCATGATGAAGAAATAGCGTGTTGCATCCAAGCCCACTTCGTCGATCAGCTCTTGCATTGTTACGGCTTTTCCTGTCCGTTTGCTCATTTTCACTTTTTCACCATCTTGGTATAAGTGAACGATTTGAACGATTTTGATGTCTAAAATATCTTTTGGGTTCCCTAATGCTTGGATTGCCGCTTTCATTCGGTTGACGTATCCGTGGTGGTCGGCACCCCAAACATTAATAAGTTCATCGAATCCGCGGTCAATTTTATTTTGGTGATACGCAATATCTGGTGTTAAATACGTATAAGTTCCATCTTGTTTAACCAGTACCCGGTCTTTGTCATCACCGAAATCGGTACTCTTAAACCAAGTGGCACCATCTTGTTCGTAAACGTAGCCATTTTCTCGCAACTGATCAACTACGGTTCCAATCACGCCTGTTTCATATAAAGATGTTTCGGAGAACCATGTATCGAATGGCACACGGTATTCTTCTAAGTCTTTTTTAATACGCTCAAGCAAGTGATCCAGTCCATGTTGACGGAAGGCTTCTAACCGCTCTTCCTCTGTCACGTCGACATAATGGTTGCCATGCTCTTTATATAAATCATTCGCAAGTTCAATAATATCTTTTCCACGGTAACTATCTTCGGGCATTTCAACGTCATGTCCGACCGCTTGGAAATAGCGAGCTTCGATTGATTTGGCTAACAAATTGATTTGATTTCCCGCATCGTTGATATAATACTCGCGATCAACTTCGTAGCCTGCTTTCTCCATGACGTTTGCGAGCGCATCTCCGTAAGCCGCACCACGGGCATGACCCAAGTGGAGTGTTCCGGTCGGATTGGCAGATACAAATTCGATTTGAACTTTTTTCCCAGCGCCGTGATCGCTTTTTCCATATTGGCTTTTCGCTTCATTAATTTCTGTAACAACTTTCGTCAAAAACGACTGATCCATAAAAAAGTTAATGAATCCCGGTCCGGCGATATCGATTTTTTTCACGGATGCTTGGCCGGTGTCAATCTGTTCTACGATTTCTTCGGCAATTTGTTTCGGCGCTTTTTTGGCAATTCGAGCAAGCTGCATCGCCATATTCGTAGCATAATCACCGTGTTCCTTTTCTTTCGGTGTTTCCAAGATAATTTCCGGCATCTCTTCTTTACTTGCTAGTTCCGCTTTTAAAATAGCTGCTTCGATTTCATTTTTCAGTTGCTGTTCTACTTCAGCGACAATATTCACGTGTTAATCCTCCTCTTGAAACTTCACCTGCAAGGTATGTCTGCGTGGTTCTTGATCGTTAATCACAACATCATAATCGATGAAAACTCGACCAGAGCGTTTGTTCATTCCTTTATAAAATTCCATCCGATGCGTGGACGTCTCTAATCGAAAACTTCCATATGGATGGGTATATAATGCTTCGGTTTTATTGCCGATTCGAAAGATTTGATGGAGTTTCAATGTGCCTTCTCTTTTCAAGACGATTTTTTCCTGTTGAATAATCAAGGTCGTTTTCACCTTGCCGAAATCATCCATCTGTTCGTCATATTTTATCACATGCAAGTCATTTTTGTGGCTATAAATACCCTTTTCTTGCTTTTGGATCGTTTCTTCGCCATTTTCATCTATTATTTCCGTGTTGACCTCTATATCTACACGAATTGGATCTGCCATATCCATTCCCCTCTCACTTTTCTCATGATGTAATGTTCTATGTAACTTTTTTCTTCATTTTTATGTTATGGAGAACTAATGTTTTAAAACCAGAGATACCCTTCTGGAACATGCAAAACCTTTTTCAGTCTAACGCAAGTCGACCTCCCTATCAAAAAATTTATCTCCATGTTTATATTCTTACCAATTTTTCCATACTAATAAAGATAATATCGGCCAAAATTTGCGTAACTTCAGGGGTTTTCGACATGTTTAAAAAACTATTCTTTCTAACTATGATCGTCAGTAGTTTTATGCTATCGGCGTTTGCCGTCATTTTATTGTTCACCTATTTACTAGGTCCGCCGGATACGAATCTTCATCAACAAACCCAATTTTTCGACCGTGATGAGAATTTGCTCGAAACGCAGGCGCTCGTCAATCAACGGGAGTATATTGCCATTGAAGAGATCTCTCCGCACGTGAAAAATGCCTTCACCGCTGCGGAAGATCAGCATTTTTACGACCATTACGGATTCGATCTCAAACGGATTGGCGGCGCTGTTTATCAAAATGTCATTCACCAAGATAAACGACAAGGTGCCAGTACAATTACCCAGCAATATGCCAAAAATCTTTATTTCACCAATGAAAAAACATGGACGCGAAAATTCAAAGAAGCCTTGGCTGCTATGCGTTTGGAAATGTTTTTAACCAAAGATGAGATTCTTGAAGGCTATTTGAATACCATTTATTTTGGCCACGGACAATACGGTGTTGAGGCTGCGAGCCAGTATTTCTTCGATAAAAGTGCACGCGATCTAGCGGTAGATGAAGCTGCTCTTTTAGCTGGCATTCCAAAAGGGCCTGCGATTTATTCACCGCTTAACGACTATGAACGCTCACACGAACGACAACAATGGATTTTGCGAAGAATGGCATCGCTCGACTTCATCGATCAACAAACATATAACGCGGTAAAGAACCGAGATGTACCGATTGTGACAGCTGTCGCGAACGAATCGAACAGTGATTCGTTGTATTTTATGGACACTGCCATGAAGCAAGCTGCTGAATTGCTCGATATTAGCCGTGAAGAGCTAAAACACGGTGGTTACAATGTTTATACCACGATGGACGTTGAAGCACAAGAGCATTTGAGTGAAACGGTTAAAGAGAACCTTCCAGAAGGAGAGCTACAAGTAGGAACAGTAACCATCAATCATCAGTCCGGTGAGATTGTTGCCCTTCAAGGTGGAAGAGATTACAAAAAATCACCATTTAACCGTGTGACTCAAGCAAGCCGAATGACTGGTTCAACATTTAAACCAATTCTTTATTATGCTGCACTATTGTACGGTTTCACACCGGCAATGACATTGGAAAGTGCGGAAACGACTTTTCAGCTGGAAAATGGCAAGACGTATAAACCTACCAACTACGGTGACCTATACGCCAACGGACCGATTACGTTGGCACAAGCCTTAGCAATCTCCGATAATATTTATGCCGTGAAAACCAATCAATTTATAACGTCGGATAATTTAATCGAAGCGGCTCGTACGTTTGGTATTGAAGACGATTTGCCAAGTGTTCCTTCTTTGGCGTTAGGTTCAGGTTCTACATCGGTGATGAATATGGCAGAAGCTTATGGCTTATTGGCAAACGGAGGGGCGTCGATCGATCCATACATCGTGAAAAAGATAACGAACGAAGATGGAGAAGTATTGTATGAGCATCCGTCACAACCATCTGAACGAGTGCTCGACCGGGATTATGCTTTTGTACTCACCCACTTGTTGACTGGGATATTCGACGAACGGCTAAACAGCTATAGCCGGGTGACTGGTGCAACAATCGCACCGATGCTGACCCATCATTATGCTGGAAAATCCGGAACGACACCAAATGACAGCTGGATGATCGGCTACAGCCCACATTATACGACAGCCGTTTGGACAGGGTACGATGACCATCAACAAATCGAAAAACGAGAGGACCTCGTTGCAGCGAAGCAAATTTGGGCTGAATATATGGAAAAGATTCACGAAAATAAACCGGTTCAACCTTTTGAAGTTCCGGATGGCGTCACGGGCGCTTACATTGATCCGGATACAGGTTATCTGCAAGGCCCTGCTTGTGAAGACCGAACACGCCTGATGTATTTCATCAAAGGAACCGTTCCTAAAAATGTGTGTACGGAGTAATTGAGGCGGTTATGGTCGTTTTAAGGCTCTTCATCACAAAAGTGCACCCGAGAAACACAATCACGTTTTTTCCAACCAAAACGGATGTCACAAAAACATATTCAATCTAAAAAAACCTAAAAAAACGGGACTGATCACTCTCTCAGTGACCAATCCCGCTTTTTTGTCCTAATAAACATGTAAAAGACCCATGTTTAATCCTATTGTAACGAGGATTTTACAAAAGTACAATCAGAAAAAACATTGTTCACAATTCATTCAAAATTAATCAAATGCAGCTTTCAATTCATCTTCCGCATTTTCCCAGTACTGTGGGTTGAATTCGATTAAAAAGTCTTTCAATAATTTCTTTGAATGGTCATCCATTTGGTCGATGACAACTCTTCCTTTTAGCGACTTATCCATGCGATTGACGTGCTCAGCAAGAATTTTATATCCGCGGCGCGCCTCCCGGTCGACTTCCAAGAAACTGGCTGCGATTCCATAATAAAAAGGTCCCGCTTCACTTCGCTCAACCGTCGTCCAGACAATCCAATACGGTTTACCGTTTGGAACTTCTTCTTTATCTGTCACAAATCGGATGCGTTTTTCCACTTCACTTCGAGCGTGCATGGCACCCATGTCTACCCATACACGATCTTCATTCGGGTCGACAATCAACGGTGACATATTCTCTAAACTGATGGCGCCTCCACCAGAGAATCCCGGATGGCCGTCAATCGGGTCATCTTTCATGATGGTAAATTGGTTACTCTTTTTTCCTGTTGATTTTTTATTTTGATCAAATGATTTCATCACCATGGACCTCCTTGACTTCCTGTTCTATTGTAAGTAGTCAATTTCTATTGTGCCATATTTTCCAACTGTTACAAAACAGAACCGCTTTAGAATAAACCTGCGAAGAAGTTAAAGATGCTTTTGAAGAAGTTTCCGATCGCAGCGAAAAAACCGCCGTCGTCCGGCTCTTCAATCTCAAAGTTTTGTTCTAAATAGTCTAGAACTTGTTGATTGTAGTCTGAACCGGTCAGCTCATCGTTACTAAAGAAATCATGTAGTTCACTGGCAATCTGGTCGTCGATTTGATTCGTCCACTCGTTTCGGATATTTTCTTTTTCCGTAAAGGCTGCGTCCATTGTATATAAAACAAAATGCAAATCGATGAGTTCATATTCGTTTCCGACTTCACGAAAATGATTTTCGACATCTATGCGATAATCGTTTTCTTCCATTGCATAAGAAGCAAACGGGATCATCCATAGAATCAGTGTTATTATGAGTATCTTCTTCTTCATTTCTTATCCCCCTAAAATACTAGGCTTTGTTAAAGTCCGTTGTTGATATTGTGATCCGCTATCGGTGGACGCTTTTACCCAAAGGGCATAAGGGCGACATCTGCGATAAATCGCAGTGTCTTCTTTACCGCGGGCACGGCTCGAGCCTCCTCGGCCCAAGGTCACGGCCTGCGGGGTCTCGAGACTCGTGCTGTTCCGACGCCTAGGACGGGCTAGTGTCAACGTTGGCCACAGGACGTGGCCGGTTTTAGTTGACCCGCTGGAGTCGCCACCTTCGCTTCTCACAATTCAACAACTCAGTGTTCTACATTAAAAAGTCAACACTAAGCTTTAACAGAGCCAAATACTAAACCATTTTCATGATGGCGTAGCCCAACACGATCCAGCCAATCAAAAACGCAACGCCGCCGACGGGTGTAATCATTGCGAAAGTTTTCGTCTCGGTCAGACTATATAGATATAAACTTCCGGAAAAGATAATGATTCCGGCAAAAAAGAACCAACCTGCAGTCACATAGTTTCCGAGCCCTGTTTTCAGTGCTAAGATGCCTGTAGCAAAAATCGCTATCGTATGAAACATTTGATATTGGACCGCTTTTTCCCATGTACCCATTAATTTTTCTGAGAGTTTACCTTCCAGTCCGTGCGCTCCGAATGCACCAAGTGCAACCGCGATAAAGCCGTTTATTGCACCAATCAGCAGTAATGCTTTCATGTTCATTTCTCCTTTTTTCTGTTGCTAGAAATCAAAGATGGAGTCTCCGTTCGCATCATCTTCATCCAGTCGTTTCCCTTGTTCAATCTGTTGCTGTTTTTTAGATTTTGGCCACATTCCCATCACTTTGGCCTCAGCTTCTTCAATTGAAAAATTTTCTGGTTGATCAGAAATGGACACGTTTGACGTACTTTGTTTACCGTCATAACTGGCATGGTAATCTGACCCTGTAATTAATGTTGCCATTGATTGAACGGAATACATTTTTGCTTTCATTTGATCTGTTGACGTTTTCGCGTCAATGGATTGTAACTCTTTGATCATCTTTTCAATGATTGCTTGATAAGAAACTGACATTGTGTTCCTCCTGTATTCATTTCTCAGTTAAATAGTATATCATTGATGGGCATTGAATTTCTTCTATGAAGACTGTGTTCATCATAAAACGTATGTTGACCAACAAAAAGTCCCAGCACTTAGCCGGGACGGTAGAAAAACTCCTATTTATCAACAATACTTGTGATGGCAATGACCAAGATGGCAACTGGTACGATGTATCGGATGATGAAATACCAACTGGATTGCAGTATAGGCGTATTGATTTCGCTCCTTTTAATCGCTTGATCTTTCGTCCAGTACCATCCAACAAAGATGGCCATTAACATAGTGCCCAACGGTAAAATATAATTCCCCGTAATGTAGTCGATTGAATCCAATATATTTTTATTTTCCACAATCGTCACATGGCTCCATATCCCATAACCTAAAGAAACCGTAACACCGATTGCGAAAATGACGGTGCCACAAACAATCGCAGCGGCTTTCCTGCTTAGTCCTAACGTTCGGTGGACATATGCTACAGGGACCTCCAACATAGACAATGCGGAGGAATAGGCCGCCATAACCAATAAAGCAAAGAATCCGATTCCGACGAGACCGCCGGCTGGCATACTTGCAAATATGCTCGGTAATGTGATGAACACTAGTGGTGGACCATCAGTAACATCACCACCGAAACTGAATACAGCCGGGAAAATCACAATTCCTGCAATGACGGCAAACACTGTGTCCATGATACCAATGCCAACCGTTGCAGTTGGCAATCGGTCGTTGCTCTTCAAGTAACTGGCATATGTCAACATCCCACCAATGCCGATACTAAGTGAGAAAAACGCCTGTCCCATTGCCGCCAAATACACTTGTGGATTCCCGAACTGGCTCCAGTCTGGAGTGAATAAGAAGGCTAATCCTTCACTCGCTCCGTCCAACGTCAACGAATACACCGCGAGAACAACCATCAAAATAGCTAGCGCTGGCATTGCGATCAAATTTGCCCGTTCAATGCCTCGCTTAATTCCCCGAATAACAACCAATACCACAGCGATCATGAATAGAAACTGCCAAAATAACGGTTCCCATGTAGTTGATGTCCAGTTTTCGAAACTTTGTCCAAACCCGCCTGTAGGCTCTGTCCAAAAGTCTCCAATTAAATAATGAAACAAATAATACAAGGACCAGCCACATACCACACTGTAAAAACTTAAAATAAGTGTCCCGCCGATCACACCCATGACACCGGTCCAATGCCACTTTGTTCCTGGAGCCAAACGCATAAAGGAACCGACAGCATCTTTCTTACCAGCTTTCCCGATACTGAATTCCGTCAGTAGTAACGGAATGCCGAACGCTAAAATAAAAAAGATATAGATGAGCAAAAATGTAGCTCCTCCATTTTCACCAGCAACATATGAAAAGCGCCAGATATTCCCTAAACCGACAGCTGACCCCATGGCAGCTAACATAAATCCGAGTCTTGATTTCCATTCGTCTCTTTTCATTCCATTGCTTTGATCCAACTCATCCACCTCTTTTTTTATGAAGAATTTCTAACTCTTCTTTTATAGCTTTCGTTATTCCCTGACTTGTACGTTAAGTTCATTATATGTATGTTAAGAAATAACTTTTTATCACTATAACACATTTATTGATTAAAGGAATAGAGGAATTTTTTTATTCTGTTAATTAAACCTTAGTGACATGAAAAAAACACCACTCAATAGAGCAGTGTTTTTCGTTTGAGATGTTGCTTCTCGGTTGAGAATTGTTTTTTGCGGGTTTGTTGATTTACCATCCATGATACTAAATCTCGTTCTTTATTGCATAAATTTCTTCCAAGTTCTCCTTCAAATCGGCCGACTAACTCTTCGAAATGCACCACTATTAAGAACGCCCCCCCCCTATTTACAACCATCTCTGTGTATTTTTTCTGTTTGTGTAAGTGTTGTTTTAGTTCCAACTATTAGTATACACGAACTTCCACTAAATGTTAAGAGTATTTTCAAAATTGTTAAATAATTTATTTACTTACTTTAAAGCGTCCATTCCATCATTTTAGACCAAGGCGTCCATGGTTTTCGAAAAATAAAAAAGGGGTACCTCCTCAAAACGTCGAATTTTAGTTAATAGAAGGTGTTTTTTAAAAGGGAGCAATTCATTATCGGTAGATCTGCTCGATTTATCAGTGGCTTCGCTCGGCTTTTCGGCGGCTTCACTCGATTTTTCGACGGCTTCACTCGGTTTTTCGGCGGCTTCGATCGGCCTTTCGGCGGAGCTCTTTTACCCACAGGATGGCTGTGGTTTTAGTGGAAGTTCTTTTATTTCCTGTCCCACCAGATTCGCCAACAGTGCGAGCCACAATTCAACAACTCAGCGCCAGAAAGCACGAATCTTTAATAAAATATTTATACTAGATATTGCATAAATAGTCATAAGGGTTTAAAATAAGTTCAATATTAAGGGGGAGTTTTCGTTGAAAGAAAAGTATGCTGGTATTCATCATGTAAAGTTTATCATTTTATCTTTAATCGGGATTGGATTATTCATGGTCCCTATTCCGATCGAAGGGGAAACGACAATTGCGGTTGCTTTTTTAGCCGATCAGTTTTTAGCTTTGCTCGGTGATTTCGCATTGATTTTGGTCGTTCTATTAATCTCTGTCGCTGCTATATTGTCTGTCATTGTTTATATCATAACATTAATGGATCCAAAAAAAGTGAACCCGGATTCCTTTTTCGGTTCATTGTTCCGGGTTAATTTATTTTGGACGATCGTTCGTGTTCTTGCGATGGTTTTTGTTTTGTTCACTTATTTCAATGTTGGTTGGGAAGCCGTATACTCTGGTGCAACAGGCAGTATGATTTTGAATGACTTGCTCGTATTTCTAATAGCCGTCTTTTTAGTCGCTGGTTTATTGTTGCCGCTTCTTCTAAACTTTGGCTTACTCGAGTTTGTCGGTGCATTGCTAACGAAAGTCATGCGTCCTGTCTTTACACTACCTGGAAGATCGACAGTCGACAACTTGGCTTCTTGGTTAGGTGACGGGACAATCGGTGTATTATTAACGAGCAAGCAATATGAAGATGGCTATTACACGAAACGTGAAGCTGCAGTCATTGGAACGACTTTTTCGGTTGTTTCCATTACCTTTACGATTGCCATCGTCCGTCAAGTTGATTTAATGCACATGTTTTTGCCGTTATACGGTACGGTTGTATTAGCTGGTTTCGTTGCCGCAGTCATTATGCCGCGAATTCCACCGTTATCCAAATTCTCGGATACGTATTTGAAAGAAGATCAAGAACCACTGGATGAATCGATTCCTAAAAATTATACAGCGATTACTTGGGGTTACAAGCAAGCGGTAGATCGTGCAAGTAAAGCACCTAACCTCATTAATTATTTAAAGATTGGTATTAAGAATGTCTTGGATATGTGGATTGGCGTCTTGCCGATTGTCATGGCAATCGGAACGCTAGGTGTCATCGTCGCCGAATTCACACCTTTCTTCACTTGGATCGGTACTCCATTCGTTCCGATTTTGGAAGTGTTGCAAGTTCCTGAAGCAAAAGCGGCAGCAGAGACATTGCTCGTCGGTTTCACGGATATGTTTCTACCTGCGATTATTATCGAAGGTGTTGCCAATGACATGACACGCTTTGTCGTTGCGGCCTTGAGTGTGACACAGTTAATCTATCTTTCAGAAGTCGGTGGTGTACTGCTTGCTTCTAAAGTACCTGTGAACTTCTGGCATTTACTCGTAATCTTTTTAATGCGTACGGCAATTACTCTACCAATCATCGTCGGTATTGCGCACTTAATCTTTTAATCTTAAATAGACAATCATATAAAAAAGCGATCCCGCAGTCATGCACATGACATTGGGATCGCTTTTTTGCTTGGTCGTCAACCGTGTCAATATGTGAGTAACGGTAAACCAGGCTTTGCTTTTGCTGATTTTAGATTAGGTAAAAACGTATCTTCACTACGATTGATCCTGTAGGCGGCCATCAAGTATTTCGTCGCATCCTTGTACCGTTTCATTTCATTCATAACACTGCCAGCCAGCAAATAATAACTGCATAGCTCATGTTCTTCATTTAACTTCTGATAGAACGGAATCGCTTCTTTGAACAGTAATTGATTCAATTCCTCGTGTTGTTCACGAAGATAGTACAAAATCGATTTTAATTTAAATTGATATCGAATATTTTGGTACGTTTTAGCTATACTGATTCCTTTATTTAATTCTTCAAATGCACGTTCATTTTCACCAAGATAAAAATACGTCATAGCTAAATAATGATAGGAACTTAATTCTACTTCATGATTTGTTTGACGCGCAGTTGCCTTCATAAAACATTCTCGGGCCATTTCATATTCCTGCTTCTGCATGGCCATCATACCTTCACACATATAAATAACTGATTTAATTAAACTACCTACTTGAGAATCATCTAGGTCCCTAAGCTTTCTAAAATAGCTCTCTGCCGTTTCGAAGTCTTCAATCAAACAATAATTCATCCCCAGGATAATTTGACAGCTTATCACACGTGTATAGTCTAATTCTGCTTGAAAAATTTGAAATGCTTTCAGTGCATATTTATTGGACCGAAGAATCATCTCCATCCGCGTATATGCATTCGCGATCATCAAGTAAAGTTCAGGATCAGATGTGTCTTTGATCATTTTTTCTGCTTGCTTGAAATGTTTGATGGCATTCGAACAATAAAACTTCGTCAAATAATAGTAACCGATAAATTTGTGATAGCTATACGGATAATGTTCTTCCAAAATCCAAGAAAAGCTTTGCAAATACTTGAATTTTTCATCGAATTTTTCATACTGTTGCGTCAATAAATAGTGACCGAATAAAGTCAGTTCATATAAGTAACTGAGTTCAACAGCTATCTTTTTTTCATCTAGTGACTGAATTTCATGATAATAAGCATCTGCTTTTTTCAAATCATAATGATGTAACGCATCGATCCAGTTTTCCAACGTTTTTTTTACATGTTCATCAGAAGGAGCAATGAACTTTTCAACAGGAAGCTCCAATCGTTCACATAATTGGCTGACAATCTCTTTATTAAATGAGATTTGGTTGTTTTCTAATTTACTTAAATAGGCACTTGAACAAATACCTTCTGCTAACTGCTCTTGTGTAATTCCTTGGCGTATCCGATGCCATTTGATTGTTTGACCAATAAGTGACAATCCAATCTCCACCTTCTGTTCCAACTTATTGTTCTATTATAGTTCTTTGTGACTATACTTTCCACAAATATATCAAATTTTACCAAGGAATTTTAACAGAAGTTATTTCTATGAATGAATTGCCCATTCGCCGTCTTTTAAAATCTCTTCTTTATCGCCATTTTCAGTAATTCCATAAACGGTTAAGTCGGCGGATCCCATCATGAAATCTTCATGTATTAAACTCTTATTGATCCCTGCCTCTTTTTGTTCGTCTGCACTCATATTTTCGCCGTTTTCCAAGTTCGTCGGATATGCTTGGCCAAGCGCTAAGTGACAAGAAGCATTTTCGTCATAAAGCGTATTGAAAAAGATTAAGCCTGACTGTGAAATAGGTGAAGAATGAGGAACTAAGGCTATTTCACCAAGTCGAACGGCTCCCTCATCTGTGTCCAATAAATGTTTAAGTGTCTCTTCTCCTTTACCTGCTTCAAAATCAACCACTTTTCCATCTTTGAACGTCAACTTAAAGTCATCGATTAAATTGCCATTGTAGTTTAACGGCTTCGTATTCCGAACAGTTCCTTCTACACCTTCTCGATGCGGTGCAGTAAATACTTCTTCTGTCGGCATATTCGGGTTGAAAATAACACCTTTTACCGATTTTGCTGTTCCGCCTGCCCATATATGGCCTTTTGGTAGCTGAATTCGAAGGTCCGTAGTAGCTGATTGATACTCTAACGCGACATATTTTTTCTCATTTAAATAATCTCGAATATCATGCAGTGTTTCATTATGATCTTCCCAAGCCTTAATTGGATCCTCTTGATCGACGCGGACGATTTTGAAAATTTCTTTCCACAATTCATCCATTGCTTCTTCTTCTTTTTTATCGGGGTATATTTTTGCGGCCCATTTTTCTGTAGGAACTGACACGATTGACCATTGAATACGATCACTCATCATGTATTCACGATACTCACTCAATGCTTCTCCAGCCGCTTTATTCGCTTTTGCGATTCGCTCTGGTTCAATCCCATCCAATAGGTCAGGATTCGGTGCATAGACGGTTAGAATGCACCCGCCATCTTTGACATGTCCTGTTTGTTTGTCCACTAACCAATCAGGAATGTTTTCTAAAACATGTAGGGGTTCGTTTTCATACTTCTTTCTTGTGATTACTTCATCTGACCAGTTAACCGTTACATTTTCCGCCCCGACGTTATAAGCTTCCTCCACAACGTGGTGCACAAAGTCTCTCGCCTCGATTGGCGCATTAATAAAGATTGGTTGTTCTTTTTGTACATTCACACCGACCTTCACAGCAAGCTCGGCATATTTCTTTAATGTAGCCTCTGTTGGCATCATGCGACACTCCTTCTTTTTATTGGTATATCTTATTATTTCATATTCCGAAACTTTAAAAAAGTAATCCCATCGACGAATGACAGATACTTTGTTGTTCGTTGAATCTCAACAATACTTCTGGGCATTAAAAAAGATGATCTCCGATTATATTCGAGATCATCTTTTAGCTGTTCATATTTTAAAGCGCCTGTTTCTCTCCGGTATGGTTCAAAGAAGTTGTATTTACTGCTTATTTTCTTTCATCCACCCAATTCATCAATTCTTCTTTCGCAACATTATAAAATTCAGGAATGGTATTTTCATGATAAATTCTTTCAAACTCATCCTGAAGCTCTTTGACACGCTTTAAGTAAGCCGTTGCCTCGTCGACCTTCACTCGATAATCCATCTTTAATAAACTGACTCTTTGTTGCTCTCTTTTCGGCAAATCTTGTGTCATAAGTTGATCAGAGAGGTTCAATTCTTCATCACTGATCAGACTTGGATCATGTTCGTGCGGGCCGGTTGCGTCGAACATGGCAACTTCGAGTTCCGGAAGGGTTACCATATCAAGGCTCGTCGGATCGAATCCACAATGGTAGACTTCTACATCAAAACCTCGGTCTTGTGCTTCGCGGGCAATCTTGCGAAGAACGGTTGATTTTCCAGACCCTGAATTGCCTTTCATAAAAATTCTCCGACTTACTTGACTCGTTAAGTTTTGAATGAAATCACGTGGTCCGTCTGGTGTGGCTGCACCTAAATAACGGTGATGTACACAGGATGGTTTATTCAATTTATTTTTTTCAAATATATCGTTTTTCAAGCGTTCTGTCTCTCGGTTCGCTTTTTCAAAATCCATATAGGGAGCATAAACATCTTCAATCTCATGATGAATCGTAAGAGCTGATTGAAACCTTTGAACAGCTAACGTGTGAACCTCTTCTATTTGTTTTTCTAATTCTACTAATAATTGTTTTTTCTCCGTTAAACCTTCCTTACTATAACCTTCTCCAAAGAATAACAGGCTTTCTTTGATGAGTGGCCATTTCATTCGTCTAATATTCATTTTCGAACGATCGAATATACCTGCATTTAAATCAGTGAAGACAATTCCTTCAAGTTCATTTCGTTGAATATGATTATAAATATAGTCAATATTCAATTGGTTTTTCATTTGGTAAGCCACATCTTTTAACAGTGGGCTGATCAACGATGTATGCCCACCTTCAATGTAAAGAACATGGTCGAGTTGTTCAATTAAGTTTTCATAAAAATTAACATACCCTTTTGCGGTGGTACCTCCCATAAAATACTTATATTCAGACATGTCATCATCCTCCCAGTCTCCCTTATTGTATGAAACTGAGCTTTAAAAAAGACCAAAGGACAAGGGGGTTTTGGGCATTTGGGCACCTACATATAACGAATGAAAAAAAGCTGAAGAGTTTCCCCTCCAGCTTGTCGTCGTCAATCCTTATTTTCCATGTCTTCTAACGCTTCTTTTTCTTGATCAGACAGGTCTTCACTTTTCGATGGACTTGAGGAAAACCAACCAATTAAGGCGATGAGTACGAGCACGATATAAAAGGTAAGCTTCCATAAAGTCGATTCTGCGAAATCATGTGGAATGATTGCGATATCTTCGTGAGCTAACGTGATCACGAGAAGCTTCACACCTACCCAACCTACAATGATAAACGCTGCTGATTCCAAACCTGGCCGTTCATTAAGCAATTTGACGAAATACGTCGCTGCAAATCGCATAATGACGACACCGATTAATCCACCAGCCAATATGACAAGAAATTTACCGCCATCCATTCCACCGATTTGCGGTAGATCGGTATTCGGTAATGCCATCGCCAGCGCAACAGCAGCCAATATAGAATCAATTGCGAATGCAATATCCGCAAATTCAACCTTGACGACAGTCATCCAAAAACCTGAACCTTTTTTGGCTTGCTGATCGCCGCATCTTCTGCGGATTCATCTTCGTTACGATGCAATATAAATTTTCTAAATAGATGATTTAACGAGATAAATAACAAATATGCTGCACCGATCGCTTGCATTTGCCATACATCGACGAGAAAAGAAATAATAAATAAAGAGCCCAAACGTAAAACAAATGCTCCAAACAATCCATAAAATAAAGCTTTCTTGCGTTCCTCTTCTGGCAAATGTTTAACCATAATAGCCAAAACGAGAGCATTATCTGCAGCTAAGATTCCTTCCAATCCGATCAGGACGAGGAGCACCCAGCCATACTCCGCTAATAAACCCCATTCCATTTCGACAAACACTCCTCAACTTCTAGCACAGTTGTTTCTTTTCCTAATCCTTATCTTCCCCAAAGCTTTCTACATTTAACAAGCTTCATCTCAAATTGAGGCGATAATGACAGAATTAGTTAAAATGACATGTTATGAGTATACACTTTTTTTGTCGAAAATTGAATCACTTCATCCTTACAGATATTTATAAGTTTAGGACTTGTTTTTCGCTCTTCAAAGACACATTTAGCATGTGACCGTCCGATATTAATGCTAAACATAGCAGAAAAAAGCTAGCTGCAGTTTACCGCAGCTAGCTTCATCAATTTCATATACATTTTAAGCTTACTTATTCACCTGTAACTTCTTCGATCTCACTCTTCAGTTTATCGAATAGTTCAGGGTCGATTCCTTCTACTTCTTCACGGTAATACTCGTGAACTGGCTGAATTGCTTCACTGAATTCAGCAATTTGATCTTCATCAAATTCAATGACTTCTGTACTTCCTTCATCTTTGATTGCTTGAAGACCAGCTTCGTTTTGTTTCTTCTGTTCGTCGAATACCCAGTCTTGTAGTTCTGTAATTGTTTCATCAACTACAGCTTTAACATTATCGTCAAGACCGTTATACCATTCTGTATTCGCAGTTGTCATCGCAACATAGTTGTTGTGACCAGAAATCATCATATAATCTTGTACTTCATTAAAGCTTGCAGATTCAATGAAGAAGATTGGGTTTTCTTGTGCATCAACTGTTTCACGATCTAACGCCGTGTACAGCTCACCCCAGCTCAATGATTGAACTGTAGCACCATAAGCATCATAAGACTCACGCATTAATGGAGATTCTTGTACGCGTACGTTCAAGCCTTCCCAATCAGATGGAGATTTAATTGCTGTATTACTTGTCCAAGCCATCTGACCTTCACTCCAATAAGCTAAAGGTGAGATGCTATGCTCTTCATATTTCTCACGAAGATCTGTATTTAATGCTTCACTATCCTTTAAAATCTGGTGAATTTGGTCTTGATCTGTCGGGAACAAATAGTGCATAGAGAAAATTTGACCGTCTGGAACTTGTCCTCCAGTGAAACCTGGAGACATAACAGCCAGCTCAACCCCGCCTTGCTGCAACAATTGTGCTTGGTCTGTTTCACTACCTAAAGCGCCATATTCTAGTGCTTCAACCGTAATCGCACCATCTGTTTTTTCTTCAATTCGTTTCGCAAATTCTTGTGCATATACAAACTGTACTTCGCCTTGAAGTTCTTCAGTCACCATGCGCCATTGATCAGATTCGAAATCTCCAGAAGCTTCTTCACTTCCTTCACTTGAACCTGAATCGGACTCTTCTTCGGACCCAGATTCTTCTTCGGATCCTGATTCTTCGTCAGACCCTTCACTTCCTGAGTCTCCTTCACTATCGCCACCGCCACATGCAACTAGCAGTAAGCTTAATGCAAAAATTGATGCTAACATTAACAAATACTTTTTGTTAAAAATGTTCATTACCCCCTGTAATGTGTTTTTTATTTGGCTATGTTTGAAGTCCGTTGCTGATATTGTGATTCGCTATGGTGGACGCTTTCCGCGGGCACGGCTCGAGTCTCCTCGGCCCAACACCCTGGCCTGCGGGGTCTCGAGACTCGTGCTTTTCCCGCTGGAGTCGCCACCTTCGCTCCTCACAATTCAACAACTCTGTGCTTTATTCATGTTTTAAAATTCAACATTAAACTTCAACAGAGCCATTATTTAAAGGAACTGCTTAGAACAGTTCACTTTATTCCTGAATAAGTACTAATGATAACTCTGGGAAGAATACCAACAACAACCCGATTGCTATGAGCATAATGATATAGGGTGGTGTACTTTTGATAACTTCCAAATAAGGTTTATTGAATACCGCACTTGCGGTAAATATGTCAACACCAAATGGTGGCGTTGCAGATCCTAATGCTGCTTGGAAAGTAACGATGATTCCAAGGTGAATCAGGTCAACTCCTGCCGCTTCAGCAGCTGGAGCAAAGATTGGTGTTAATACCAAAATAACTACTATTGGATCAACAAACATACATCCAACGAAGAAAAACACACTGACCATCAACAGGACGAATAATGCGCTTGGATCTGTTCCAAGAACTGCTTCTGTAATCATTCTTGGAATACCGGCAAAGCCGATTACCCAAGTGAAAAGCTGGCCACCAGCGACCAAGATGAAAACGGCTGATGTAACCAATCCTGTCGACAAAGAAATTTTAGGGATTTGTTTCCATTTAATTGTCCGGAAGATCATTACTTCCAAAATCAATGCATACAACACAGAAATCCCAGAAGCTTCAACAGGTGTAAATGTACCTGTATAAATCCCACCGACGATAATAATTGGGAACCCTAACGGTAAAAGTGCTTTTCTAAAATGAACGAAGCGTTCTTTCCAGCTGGCTTTTTCACCCAGAGGAATGTCCTTCACTTTCGCATGAATAATGTTGTATATTGCAAATGCCAGAAATACGATTACACCTGGAATAATTCCGGCAATGAATAGATCCCCAACTGATACTGAACCTGCTGCCAGTGCATAAATAATCATTCCCACACTTGGCGGAATCAATAGCGCCACATCACTGGAATTGATAATCAAGGCCATTGCTTGGGAATCTTTGTATCCTATTTTCAGTAATCTTTCTCTCATCGGACGTCCTACCGCAACAACAGTCGCTTGCGTTGAACCTGAAATGGCACCAAACATCGTACAAGCTGCTGCTGTTGTTACAGCATACCCTCCACGAATGTGACCGATGAACGCACCGACGAAATCTAATAAACGCTCTGAAGTTTTACCTGCTGTCATGATATCCGCTGCGAAAATAAATAACGGAACGCATAACAATACCGGTGATTCAATCCCTGTCATCAGCTGCTTCATTAGAATATCCATACTTAAATTCGGATTATAAATGAGCATAATGACAACGGGTGCCAAGATCAGCGGAATCATCATCGGAAAATTCAACAGCAAAAGAATAATCATTATAGATAATAATGTCGCTAACATAGATTTTTCCTCTCTACTTTAATCGATTTTTGACATTAGATGGATATGTCTTCCATCTTCAATTCTTTTTCTCTTTGATCGTTATAATCTACGGCATCGATTCCTAAGTAAACTTTATCTTTTGCTTTCGCTGTGAAGTTCACAAATGTGTTTCTGATATATTGAATCCCCGCTGTCACGAAGCCAATTGGAATAAATACGGCCATTAAGTATCTAGGGACTTCCAACGAGGTCGTAATAGCTCCGGTATTATATTCAAAAAGAACAAAATTATAAGTATAATACGCCATTACAAACATAACGATTGCAGTCACTGCATTAATCACGATCATCATCACTTTACGAACCTTCATAGGTGCGAAGTCATAAAAAGCTGACATACTAATATGCCGTCCCTTTCTAGCTGCATAAGCTATTCCCATAAATGTTGCAATAATGATGGCGAATTTACTCACCTCATAGGCGAAATAAAAAGCACCTGAACTAAAAACTTCTCGGGCAACTACATTACCGACAATCATAATTGAAATCAAAATGATCGAGAAGGATAATATAAATTCTTCTAATCTCATCATTACTTTATCAATGAATTGAAATACTTTTCCTATTCCTCGAACAACGCTATTGTCACTCAAGCTCCCCAAAAAACTTGCCCCCTCTCGAAAAGAATGAATCTGTAAAATTATCAAATAAATTTAGCCGTTCATTTCTTCTATTTAAGCGTATATGATTTAGCTTGGTTTATTCAACTTCCAAAAAAACACACATTTTATAATTTAATAACCTATTTTGCTAGGAATTAAACATAAAATTCAAATTTCTATAATATTATCGATATTACTTCCAGATAGTCGTGTATGCTCCAAATATTCTAGTTGATAGCCTATTTAAACTTTGTTATGGATAGACTTCCACATAATATCTTTAAAACTATTAATTTCATTTACTGGGTTATTTTCTCATTAAGTATGTCATGAAGATTTAGATTGGGTGTAAATCTTGAGGGTTAATGGATGATATTTTTAAGATTCCTGACTAAGGATGAACAGCGCATACGTGCCTTATATATGTTTTATTCGACGTTCATCAAGAACATTCCTGCAAAATAATTAAAAAATTAATTGAATATTTTGTTAAATGGCGAGTCATGAACTGACTAGTAGGTAGTTTTATCAATTGATTACATGCTGGTTCAGCAGCTTCATATTGTGAGTGAGTTGGAAGAAACGCTACTCTAACTTTCGATGGGGTACTGAGAAGGTCTCTGCGACCAAATACACTGTTCTGACTCTTATTCGGATGTTGAGAAGCACTCTCGACTACCCAATTCACTATTCCAACTCGCATTCGGGCGTTGACGAATTTTCTCCACTGGTTTCATTTTTAAGTGAATCAGTTTCTTAAATTAGAGTCCTCGTTGGCGGGGAAACGTAAAACGTTATTGTGAGAGTCGCAATACCCAAATTGGATGCGAGTTCTTGATTCCAGTCGAATTGACAGCGCCTATTCATCCGAATTGGATGCGTGTCTCTGATTTCGGTCGAATTGACAGCGTCTATTCACCCGGATTGGATGCGTGAGTCTGATTCCAGTCGAATTGACAGCGCCTATTCACCCGTATTGGATGCGTGAGTTTGGTTTCGGTCGAATTGACTGCATCTATTCACCCGAATTGGATGCGTGAGTTTGGTTTCGGTCGAATTGACAGCGCCTATTCACCCGAACTGGATGCGTGTCTCTGATTTCGGTCGAATAGAAAGCGTCTATTCATCCGAATCGGAAGTGAGATTCAAATTCCGGTCGAATAGATCGGATATTAGGTGGTGGGGAAAGCATCCACCGATAGCGGATCAAAATATCAACAACGGACTTTAACAAAGCCATCTAAAAAAACCAGCCAGCGACCTTCTTTAGGCCGCTGGCTGGGTGAGCTTCGTTGATCTTAGCCTTGTCGATTATTCGGCTTCGATAAACTGATGACAATATCTTTTGATTCAACTTTTGGTTCACGATTTGGAGAAAAGAAGATGATTTTCCCACTTCCTTTGATAATTGCCAATAAAACAGATTCGTGATGTAATTCTTTTTTCAATGTTTCAAACGTATATTGTTCTGAGATCTTTGTTTTTTTGAATACAAATCCTTGGTTGATTTTTTCATTCAGTACGGTCCAATTTGCCTGTTCACTGAACAAGATATTTCCGCTTATATGGTTACTGACTTCATCTAAACGATCTCCGTTGTCCATTTGGATCGGTAATTGATACAAGAATTCCCGTCCGAACTCAGGCTTAAATGTCGTACTGATTAATGTGTTGTATGAATCGAATTCCGTCATACTGATCATATACTCATATGGAGTCATATCTAGTTGGTAATCGGTTTGTTCTGAAAGCACTTCTCCATGTTTGTTTGGAACATCGAGCCTTCTTGCATGCGATAACCTACTCCAAGATGAATCAATGATCATAACCGGTATGTCATAGTCACCCAATACTTTTGCAAAATTGGCTGTGAATTTACTGGATCCAACCATTAGAATTCCTGGTGTGCTTTCAGTAGATAAATTCAATTTTTTCGAAAGCCAGCCGATTGAAAAGCCGTGAGCCACAACCGTTGCAAACACAAGGCCGAATGTTAAAGAAGTTAACATTTCAGCTTCTTCATACCCTTCAAGCAGTAAGACTCCAGCAAAATAACCAGATACCGTCAAGGCGACAATTCCTCGCGGTGCAATCCAACCCGTCAATAATTTCACTTTAAACGGTAGACCTGTTCCAATCGTTGAGATAAAAATTGTTAACGGACGAATAACAAAAAGCATTAATAAAACAAATGAAATAATCGGCCATTCAAACATAGCAATCAATGTTTCTCTTGTCAGTGATGCCGTTAACATAATAAAAATAACAGATATCAGTAGAATGGATATATTCTCTTTAAAATGACGTAGATCACCAATTGATGAAATTCTCATATTTGCAAGAGTGATACCCATTACCGTCACGGCAAGCAATCCTGTTTCGTGCATAATCATATCACTGATCGTAAAGGCGGTCACAACACTGGACAAAACAAATGGAGATTTCAAATACTCAGGCACTAGGCCATTCTCAAATAATTTGCCGACTCCAAATCCGAATCCAATTCCAATCAGAATAGCTAATATTGATCCTCCGATAAAGAATAAGATTGTAATGAATGTCACATCGTCTAGGGTGATAAATTGGATGAACACAAATGCGAAAACAGCTAATAACGCACCAAGGGGGTCGACAATAATACCTTCCCATTTAAGGATCGCAGCAGGAAGTGGCTTTAACTTAGCCTGCCTTAATAGAGGTAAAATAACGGTCGGTCCTGTGACAATGAAGATGGCACCAATCACAAATGATACAGCGAGTGGTAGTCCAGCTACATAATGTGCGGCTAATGAACCTAAAAGCCAGGCTAATAACGCACCGATTGTCACAATACGGTAGATCGGTTTACCAATTCCTCGGACTTCACGAAAATCCAAGCCTAAGCTTCCTTCAAATAAGATAATCCCAACTGCAATGGAAATCAGTGGGCTATATACGACTGCGAGGTTTTCCTCGGGATTGATTATGCCAAAAATAGGTCCCGCCAGTAATCCAACGACAGACATCACGACAATCGCCGGTAGCCTATAGCGCCATGCGACCCATTGTGAGCTGACGCCTAAAAATAAGATGAGCATCAGCTCAAATAATAAATTGTCCATCGTGTGCCTCCTTTCATATGGGCTTGTATGCTTAGTTCCCTAATGGATGTGGTATAACCCATATATACGATATTTTTTATATATACGTTAGCCATTATATAATTCACTAGGGGGGTAGTCAATGGCGGACATCGTCAGTGTTGTTTTATTAATTATTATTTTGTTTGTTCTTGTTTTGCCTGCATTCTTCGTAGTTTATGCATACTTTGTCGACCGTAACCAAAAAAGACATTCTGTACTTCGAAATTATCCGGTACTTGGACGCATTCGTTATATGTTTGAAAAGATCGGACCTGAATTAAGACAATATTTTTTCCGCGATGATACAGAAGGTAAACCATTTTCCAGAAAGGATTACCACGACATCATCATTCCAGCAAAATATGGCCACCGGTTGATTGGTTATGGTTCGCTTAGAGATTTTGAAGAGCCTGGCTATTATGTGAAAAATTCAATGTTTCCGAAGCAACTGGAGGAATTAGCACTCGGAGAAAGTCCGCAAGTTAGCTCTTTCGTCTACCAAATTGATAAGGATTCGTTGATTGGCAGAAAAGAGCACCGTGAAGATAAAATGATGAATCCATTTTTGCTTGAAGAAGAATATGAAGTTGTGATTGGTGAAAATACAAGGAATCCATTTCATGTAAAAGGTCATATCGGCATGTCTGCAATGAGTTATGGCGCTCTTGGAGATCGTGCCATAACGGCATTATCAATAGGATTAGGCCGTGCTACAGGTACATGGATGAATACAGGCGAAGGCGGACTTTCGAATCACCACTTAAAAGGTGATGTCGATCTCATCATGCAAATCGGCCCAGGTTTATTTGGAGTACGCACGGAAGCTGGTGAATTTTCCTGGGAAGAATTAAAGAAAAAAGCAGAAATTGATCAAGTGAAAGCTTTCGAATTAAAACTGGCACAAGGTGCAAAACTTCGCGGTGGACACGTTGAAGGAGATAAAGTAACGCCTGAAATTGCTAAAATCCGTAATGTTGAACCCTATAAAACCATCAACAGTCCCAATCGCTTTTACGAATTTGATGATGTTCAAACACTGCTTGATTTCTTAACTGACATTAGAGAAGCGACTGGTTTACCTGTCGGGATGAAAATCGTTGTCGGACAGGAAAAATACGTCGAAGAATTAGCGAAATTAATGAGAGAAACTGGTAAGCATCCAGATTTTATTACCGTCGACGGCGGAGAAGGTGGAACAGGCGCTACGTATCAAGAGCTTGCAGACAGTGTTGGATTGCCATTAAAATCAGCATTGCGAATTCTACATCAAGCACTCGTGAAAGAAGGTGTGCGTGACCGTGTGAAAATTATTGCTTCTGGCAAGTTGATTACACCAGATAAAATTGCCATCGCCTTGTCATTAGGTGCAGACCTCGTACAAGTGGCCCGTGCTTTCATGGTGACCGTCGGTTGTATCATGGCTCAAGTATGTCATACGAATGAATGCCCTGTCGGTGTGGCGACGACAGATCCGAAATTACAACGAGCATTAGACATTGACGAGAAGTCATATCGCGTGACCAATTTCGTCGTTGCCATGCGTGAAGGATTATTTAATTTGGCAGCTGCATCCGGACTGGAGTCACCATCTGAATTCCGGGATGAGCATGTTGCTTACAAAGACTTGTATGATGTCACCTATGATAATCACTTGAAGACAAATCAATCTTAAACTTCACTCATTTAAACGGTGAACAGTATGGATGTAGTTTATTGCGCAATCGAGTCGCGATGTTTGAACTTGATTGACAAAGATTCCGAGCTAGAGTTCCATGATATATTCTTCTAGCGATCGGAATCTTTTTTTATAAATAGTCATGAATAATTGTTTTCTGTTCTTTGTTTCTTATATGATAGTTACTAGTGATATGTTTGGTAGAAAGGAGTTTTTTTATGCGTTGTCCATCTTGCGGTATATCTGTTGAAAAAGATGTTCAATTTTGCCCTAACTGCGGACACAACATCGATCAAGCTTCAACAATTACAATCAATTCAGAGGATGTATTACCAAGTGAAAATGTGTATGGGGTGTTAAAGAAAATTCTGATACAGCCCTCTGCAAGTAAGCATTTAACCCCGAACCATTTACCAATTGGTTTGATTTCCATCGCCATCTATTCTTTATTGATCGCCGGTTTCATCTATTACTCGATGAAAAGCATTTCCTCGGATTTGCAAAGCTCGTTCAATGATCTTGGATTAGGTAGTGTACTTGGTCAAAGTGTGGAAGTTAGCTTTTTTGATTATTTTCTCTTACCGTTCGTCGGGTTTTATGCACTGCAAATCATTATGATCTTACTTATATACATTTTGGCTAAAATTACAGGAGAAATAAAAGACTTAAGAACGTTGACCGCTCAGTATGGTGCGTACTTATTTCCGTTCTCATTTATCTTCATAGTCGGTGTATTATTCTCTGTTCTTAATCTAAGTTGGTTGGCGACCGTTGCACTCCTTATCGCAACACTTGGTGTCATTTTTATGCTACCAGTCATACTGACAAAGTCCGGTATTGAGAATGCAGGTGACGGAACCGATCGTGTTTATTTATTATTGATCATTTACTTCATCGGTGTTTTAATTCTAAGCTTTGTTGCTAGAACTTATGTTGAGACGATGGTTTCCAGTTTCATCAATAACATCACGAGTATATTTTAATGTTGTCTTGATTGGTTGGTTCAACGAATTGGTCATGTGAAAATTTATTATATGAGAGAGCGGGCACTGACTTCGGTCGGTGCTTTTTTGTGTATGCTAAAGCGTTACGATTGAAAAATCACTTGTTAATATAGCGAGCGAGGAAATCAATACGAGAGGAAAAAATGGGCAGCCGTACACAGACACCAATGCATGATCCCAATAGTACACGGATTAACCCTGAAGCTTTATGAAAAAACACTGAAGGTTTGTGGATTTACACTGAAGGTTCGGGAGTTAACCCTGAAGGCGCGTGAATTAATGCTGAAGCTGTGCAAATGAACCCTGAAGCTCTGCAAATTAACACTGAAGCAGATATGTAATGTGCCTTCGATCAAGCTCTAATCACGAGTTGAGGATTAAAAACACATGCTACACTCGATTAGAAGCTCTCTATTCATAGATAGACCGCTGACATTGCGTGTTATCTTCGATTAGCAGAACCCAAAACAAGGGTAGCACTTAAATGTTGTGTGCTACCCCGTAATAATCACTGGTACCTAAATTTACTTTTTCTTCTCTGTCTATTCATCTAGTTCATTTAGCTGTTTTTTCTTTTCTGCTAATTCGATTTCTATTTTTTCGAGTACTCGTTCAATTGGTGTGATACTCCCTCCAACGGCTTCCATCTTATCAAGGTCACCTTGAATTCGGATATAATCCATCTTTAGATGAGCAATTTCCGCTTCAATGTCTGCTTTTTTCATCTTCATCACTCCATTCCTCACTCTCATTGTATAAGAGGTCGCTCTTTTTCTCAAATCGCTTGCCCTTTGGCTTGTTCCTGTCGCTATCTGGTTGATTTGACTCGTTGCAATTCATCTCACCTTAGGGGAGGGCACATATATCTTGGAATTGGGCTCATAAATTTGAATGCCGGGTGCATATCTCTGTAGTTTGGGGCCATATACGACAAATTCCGGCGCATATGGCGTGAAGGAGGGCGCATATACGATAACGTTGGGTGCATAAATCTTGGATCATCGGTCTCCGTGGTTAGCCTTTTTTAAATAAGGGTATTAGTGATGGTGTATAGGACGCTACTCACAGAAAGGAGTGGAACACATGATTGATGATTATCGAAATTCAGTTGAGTATGGACCGACGAATCCTGATCAATTAAAAACATGTACGAACTGCGGCAATATCTTACAAAAACCACTTGAAATACAAAATAAACTTTGCACAAAATGTCAAAAAGAATTAAATAGAGACTAAGTTGTTATGCGTATAACAATCGAAAGATGACAGTGGATCCTTTGCATCTTTCGATTGTTTCCTATAAAAAAACTGTTTCAAAACCTCCGAACGAATGGGAGAGGAATTGAAACAGTTCAATTTGTATGATTAATTTTTAAAAATAAACGAACGTAGTGGGAGTTCAGCTTGCTTTTCTTTCCCTTGTTCAATATATGTGATCAATAGTTTTTCTAAATCGTTCTGGTAGTTCTGATCCTTTAATGAAGTCTCAAAAACTAGCGTGAAGCGGTCTGATTCCATCTGATAATCTTGTACGGACACATAAGACTCTTTCAATAATTTATTTTCATAGGTATCTCGGTAATGGACGTTCGTTTCGCCAGTATCATCTATGTAGAGGTTAATCTGAATGGAGCTGTTTGACTGGTCGAGTTCTTCTCCATCTTGCTTGATCAATTGAATATCCTTGATCAGTGGAAAGGATTCTCCTCCCTCCCATTTGACTTCTTTACCGATATAGACTTCTTCGTAATTATTGAAGAGTTCTTTATTTGCTCCTGTATGACTAATGCTCCGAAACACTTGGTCATTGCTGTTTGCTTCTACAACGAAATAACTCGCTAGCCCACCAATAATCACAACTAACGCTACAACCAACCACCAATTAAATTTTCTCATTTATTCACCTCGGTGTGACGCAATCCATTTCTTATCTCTATCTTTACCTGAAAACTATTATACTATACATCTTCTTTGTAAAGAAAGAGTTTTTCGCTTTATTGTATTAAGTGAATACACCGAGTATGGTCAAATAACACCTTCTCTTAAACTCTTATTTTCACCGAATTTTCTTCTCTTATTGACCGGTGGAAAAGCTTGATTCAATCCTTGGCAGACAACTGCCTCATGTCACTCAGCCATCTATCTTGCTATTAAACCATTAAATGCTGGCTCATGTTCTCAATATCGTTTGAAAAAATTCGATCTTGTTTTATGCTTGGTACGACTTTGCGAGATTGCTCATAAAAAGCTCGCGTTTCGCTTGCCATCCTTTCAACCCCTTGAAATTCCACGGCCTGCATCGCACAAATCAACTCAATCGCCAGTACTTTGCTCGTATTCAAAACGATTTGGTTCGCATGCCTCGCACCAATGGTTCCCATGCTGACATGGTCCTCTTGATTCGCAGAAGATGGAATCGAATCAACACTTGCTGGGTGGGCCAGTGTTTTGTTTTCTGAAACGAGTGAAGCGGCTGTGTATTGTAAAATCATTGCTCCTGATTCTAATCCAGGCTTGGCACTCAAAAAAGGCGGCAAATCATTTAACTGTGGGTTCACTAACCGTTCCACACGTCGTTCAGACATGTTTGCCATCTCAGCGACACCGATTTTTAATAAATCCATGGCAATCGCTACAGGCTGACCATGAAAATTGCCCCCAGAAAGAATCTTTCCTTCATCTGAAAATATTAACGGGTTGTCGGTTGCGGCATTAATCTCAATGGTCAGTTTTTCTTTCACGTAATTCAGGGTTTGCCATGAGGCACCAAATACTTGCGGAATACAACGCAATGAATAAGCATCCTGGACGCGCTTTTCTCCTTGTGCGGTCGTGAGTTGACTGTCTATCAGTAATTCACGCATTTGTTCCGCTACTTCAATCTGTTCCGGATAACCGCGTGCTTGATGAATAAGTCCATCAAATGCATCTCGAATTCCTTCCAAGCCTTCGATTGTCATGGCAGCAATTTTGAGCGCTTGATGCATGAGCCGCTCCGCACTTATATACGCGATACAGCCGGTAGCCGTAATCGCTTGCGTACCGTTAATTAGTGCGAGTCCTTCCTTCGCCTTTAATGCAAGTGGTTGTAATCCTTCTTGGGATAAGGCTTGGATTGCAGGTCGCCTTGTTCCCTTATAATAAACTTCTCCTTCACCCATTAAAACGAGCGCCAAATGAGCTAATGGAGCTAAGTCGCCACTTGCCCCCAATGATCCTTGTTGCGGAATGATCGGATGTATCCGGTGATTCAATAAATCAACTAACCGTTCAATGAGAACTGGACGAACGCCAGAATTTCCTTTCATTAATGCATTCGCTCGAAGCAAAACCATCGCTCGACTAATCTCTTCAGAAAAAGGCTCACCAACACCGCAAGCATGGGAGTGTATAAGATTCAATTGTAATGTTTCCAAATCACTTGGATTGATTGTTACATTCGCTAAATGGCCGAACCCTGTATTGATTCCATACATGGTTTGTTCGGTAGATAAAATTTCTTCGACAAAGGTACGACTCTGCTTGACCTTCTCGAGTTGGTCGGTTTCCAACGTCACGGATTCGTTTTCGTAAACAATACGCTTAACGTCTTCAATCGTTAGTTCATTACCATTTAATCGCAAAATGATCCCTCCAATTCATTTCCTCAATTCCTTTTCAGCTAAAAAATTGCTTAAAAAAGCAAAAAGGGACTCATATCCAAGAGTTTCTCTTGAATACAAGCCCCCTAGTGACTTATCTCTCAACTGGGCAAGACTTATATGTGATTGATTCCAAGACCGACAGCTTCGTGTTCCAATCCTTTGATTGGTGCGCCGATCGTCCCATAGAGCGCGACGGCAATCCACTCTCCTTCCGCTTGATTACTGTACGGTTTTCCTCGTACAACAGCAAAACGGAGTCCGACAGTTCGCATGATTTCACCGAGTTGTGATTGACCGCGCGTAACTCCTTCTAATGCTTCCAAAATCGCATGATATAAAGCATGTGTTTCTCGGTAAAGCCCTTCTTCGACTAATCGATTGCGCTTGGAAGCCGTCTCAATCGCTGACACAACTTTCTTTAGGTCCATCGATCCTGTTTTTCCGATACAAAACTGATATGGCTTCGTTGAATGGCCTTTGCCCACAGCTTCGAACTCTTCACTAAAATCTAAAACGAGCTGCAAAGCAAATTTTCCAATTCCTACTTGATGATCCTTCTCCATAGTAGTTGGCCTCTCTTAGAACGTTATTATCTGAATTGTATGCTACATTGTATTTGCTGTCAATTTGGATTGGCGTAGTTGTACATTTACGGTTTGATAACTATATTATTCACACTTATTGATCGTTATTCATCATTATGTAAGAAGACCTAATGATTTTTTATTCATTAGGTCTTCTTTGTTTAAATTAACGTTCTTTGTTATTATTCGATGAATCCCACGGAAAGTCCGTCCCGAACTTTTCCGCAAGCACTTTAGAATCTTTACTACGTTTTTTACGGTAATTCATCCGTTCTTCTGCACCATCATACAACCATTTTTCTTCTTCGGTTTCTGGATAAACAGGTGGTACTTCCACAGGTCTACCATCTGCATCAACCGCAACCATGGTCATAAATGCTGTTGCACAAACCTGTCGTTCACCTGTCAATAAATTTTCCGTAATTGCTTTTACGAAAACTTCCATGGAAGACCGATGTGTCCAAGTCACGAAAGCCTCCAAGCAAATGGTGTGGCCTGCTTTGACTGGATGTAAAAAGTCTACCGAGTCTGTGGAAGCTGTGACGACTGGCTTCCGTGCATGTCGTGTTGAAGCGATCGCTCCCACGTCGTCTAGATACTCCATTAACTTTCCACCGAACAATGTGCCGTGCATATTGGTATCCGGTGGCAAAACATGTGAGTTTCTCACGGTTAATGAATGAGAACATGGTTTTGCTTCTAAGTGATCACTCAAATATAACACCTTCCATCTTTATCTGCTACGATAAATAGTATTGTAGCATTTTACGATGAATTCTACACGTGTGGATAATTGTCATCCTCTTCAAATGAATATTCTTTTTTCCCTTTAATGCCTTGTTCAACTGCTAACTCTTTGGCAACTTTCACAGAATCCCATACAGGCGGCAGCATGAGAAGCGATACTGGTACTGCTGAAGCAACGATGAAGTTTTGGAACATCCCAACGTTACTTTGACCCATTGCCAATAAAGCGATTGCTGTCGCACCAAAGATTAATGCCCAGAATACACGGACAGACGTTTTCGGATTATCATTTCCTGTAACAGATACAGCAGAGGCATAAGCCATTGAATCCGTTGTCGTTGCTACGAAGATAATTGTGATAATCAAGAAACTGAAAGCAAGAATCGATGTAAATGGCATTTGTTCAAGGATCGCCATTACTGCCGCTTCTTGGCCGGAATTATTCAACGGTTCTGAAATGATTCCAGGATTTTTCGTTTCAAAGAAAATTCCTGTTCCGCCTAAAACGGTAAACCAGATATTACTGACGATTGGTGCAAGGATACCTACGGCTAAAATTAATTCACGGATTGTTCTACCTCTTGAAATCCGCGTAATAAAGATCGCCATCATTGGAGCGTATCCGATAAACCAACCCCAGAAGAAGACTGTCCAACCTGCTAACCATGCAGGGTCTCCACGCGTTAAACTCATCATGAGATAGTTAGAGATTTGAAAAGCTTCAGCTGATACAAACGCGTCAAAAATAAACATAGTTGGTCCAATGATTAAAATAACAATCATAAGAAGCACAGCAAAACCAACGTTGAAACGACTTAAAATCTGAATCCCTTTATCAACACCTGTAATTGCCGATACTGTAGAAATGGCAATAAGGATGACGATAAATGTAATTTGTGTCGCTAATGTATTCGGTAAACCGAAAATTTGTTCAGCAGCATAGGATGCTTGTAATCCTAAAAAGCCAATAGCACCTACCGTACCTGCCGCAACTGCAACCGCTGAAGTGACATCTGCCAAGATTCCAACAATATGATTTCTTTTAAATAGTTTGTCGCCAAAAATTGGGTATAAAATCGTACGTGGTTTCAACGGCATACCTTTATGGTAGTGAGCGTACATTAAAACGATTGTTGCCGTCGTACCTAAAATTGCCCAAGCGTTGAAGCCCCAATGTAAGAACGATTGGGAGAGACCGATAACTGCTTTATCCCACTCTGTTAATTCTCCATCTGTAAACAATGGAGGTGTGTTGAGAAAATGAGCCATCGGTTCTCCGGCTGCCCAGAACACACCGCCTGCAGCTAGCAATGTCGTTAAGATCATCGCAACCCAGCGGAAATTACTGTAGAGAGGACTGTCTACAAGCCCCAACTTAACTCTTCCGTACCTGGAAAACATCAAAATTAATCCGACAATAAACGTTGCAAAGACGAGGAGCTGCCAATATAAACCAAAGTACTTAGCGGAAAAATCAAATGAATTATTTACCCAAGCACTCATGTTATCCGGCATAAAGAATGCCAAAATAACGAATAATAATAGGAATCCTCCACTTATAATAAAGGAACCCCATTGAACTCCTGTCCCCAGGTATTCATCTGAATAATACTTCTTCTTTGTAAACTGATTTTTCTTTTCTTTAGACATTCGGTAAAAAACCCTCTCACTTTTTTTTGAAAGCTAATTTACAGATGTATTAGCCTATCCAATACTAAATTGTAGATAATCTGTGAACACTCGTCAAAGAAGATGTTATATATTATGTTTGAATAATAATGAGCAAATACGCGAATTTTTTGACTCAGCTATCTAAACTGAGATAATTCCTCCCTATATAATTGTATTCCCCTATAATGTTGAAAATTATGCTACAAATTTTTAATGGTTCTAAGTCAGAGGTTGGGGGGAAGCGAACGCCCAATCTTAATTTATACGACTCGAACTGCTACATTTTTATTTAACGAGGACTTAATATGGATATGATTTCTCTTTAATTAAGCTTTAGATACTTAAAACCGATAACCTTTGCTTCTTCGTACCATGTTCGATACTTTCCATAACGCCAACATATACATTAGAGCTTGAAATAAAAAAAAGACCCAATGATTCGTCATTAAAATCATCGGGTCTTCTCTATATTGAATAATCGTTTGTTTTTGTTTTTCGGTGAATCCTACGAGCGTATCAACTATAAATATTTTATAGCAGTTTACGATGAAATCTACACATGTGGATAATTGTCATCTTCTTCAAACGAATATTCTTTTTCACCTTTGATTCCTTGTTCAACCGCTAACTCTTTCGCAATCTTCACTGAATCCCATACTGGTGGAAGCAGGAGAAGCGATACAGGTACTGCCGAAGCAACGATGAAGTTTTGGAACATACCTACATTGCTTTCACCCATTGCCAATAAAGCGACTGCGATCGCTCCAAAGATCAATGCCCAGAATACACGGACAGATGTTTTTGGATTATCGTTTCCGGTAACAGACACAGCAGATGCATAAGCCATTGAGTCCGTTGTCGTTGCTACGAAGATAATTGTGATAATTAAGAAACTGAATGCCATAATCGACGTCAATGGCAGCTGTTCAAGTATCGCCATCACTGCGGCTTCTTGACCGGAGTTATTTAAAGGCTCTGAAATGATACCAGGCTTTTCTATTTCAAAGAAAATTCCAGTCCCACCTAGAACCGTAAACCATATATTACTGACAACTGGCGCAAAAATACCGGCAGCTAAAATCAACTCACGGATTGTTCTACCTCTTGAAATCCGTGTAATAAAGATTGCCATCATTGGTGCGAATCCGATGAACCAACCCCAGAAGAAAATCGTCCAACTCGCTAACCATGCAGGGTCTCCACGAGTCAAACTCATCATGAGGAAGTTTGAAATTTGAAATGCTTCAGCCGCTACAAATGCATCAAGTAAGAACATTGTTGGTCCAATGATTAAAATAACGATCATAAGAAGTACCGCAAAACCAACGTTGAAACGACTTAAAATCTGAATTCCCTTATCAACACCTGTGATCGCCGATACTGTAGAAATGGCAATAAGTATGACGATAAATGTAATTTGTGTCGCTAACGTATTCGGCATTCCGAAAATTTGCTCAGCGGCATAGGATGCTTGTAATCCTAAAAAGCCAATTGCACCTACCGTACCAGCTGCAACTGCAATTGCGGAAGTAACATCTGCTAAAATACCTATAATATTATTCTTCTTAAATAGTTTGTCTCCAAAAATCGGATACAAAATGGTACGCGGCTTTAGTGGCATACCTTTATGATAATGTGCGTACATTAATACAATTGTTGCCGTCGTACCTAAAATTGCCCAAGCACTAAAGCCCCAGTGCATGAACGATTGGGAGAGCCCGATAATCGCTTTATCCCATTCTGTTAATTCTCCATCAACGAATTGTGGAGGTGTATCTAGAAAGTGTGACATTGGTTCCCCAGCTGCCCAAAACACACCACCAGAAGCTAGTAATGTCGTTAAAATCATTGCGACCCAGCGGAAATTACTATAGTGAGGACTGTCTATAAGTCCTAACTTTACTCTTCCATACCTAGAAAACATTAAAACCAAACCGACAATAAATGTTGCTAGGAGGAGAATTTGCCAATATAGACCAAAATATTTAGCAGAAAAATCAAATGAATTATTCACCCATGCACTCATGTTATCTGGCATAAAGAATGCCAATATAACGAATAATAATAGGAATCCTCCACTTATAACAAAGGAACCCCATTGAACTCCTGTCCCCAGATATTCATCTGAATAATACTTCTTTTTCGTAAACTGCTTTTTTTTCTCATTTGCCATTAGGAAAAAAACCCTCTCAATTTTTTTGAAAAGCCAACCTAATAAATGATTAGCTATCCAACTTTAAATTGTAGATAATCTGTGAACACTCGTCAAAGAAGATATTCTATATTATAGTGGAATAATTGCGAGCTATTTTGAGTATTTTACGACCAAGCTATATAATCTCAGATAATTCTTCATTATCTAATGCATTCCACGCCAATGTTAAATTTATTCCTATGAATTTTCTAAGAATTCATCGATTTAAACTTTACCTTTATGCTCTGTCGGGATCTCTCGGTACTTGTGAACTTTGTTTTTAATTGTGGTTGAATCTAAAATATTTCCAACAAGACTTTGCGATATGTTTTTTGCACATTCGAGTCTACCGGGCAATCAAAAAACATTTTACAACTTGATTCCATTCTATTTGTAAATTCTGATACAATTTCAATTAAGGTTGAAAAACAAGGTAGGGCTTCAAAAGATACATCTACGAAAATGAGTATTAATGGGGTGGGAAAAATGAAATTACTTCATACATTTTTTGACTTAAAACAGAATGGACATCTTCAAAGTGCGCGAGAAGAGATCACACGTTTAGCGGAAGAACAAGAAAAAAATCCGTCAATCCTTTTCGAAGCGGGTTTATTGCATAAAAATCTTGAGATGATGCCCCAAGCAATTACATACTTTAACCAAGCACTTGAATTGGATTTGCTGGAAGACATACGCAAAAATTCGTTGTTTCATCTCGGAGCGTGTTACCGTGCTGTCGGTTTATATGAAAATGCAAAGGAAGCCTTTGAAATTGGCATGAGTGAGTTCCCTGCCGCGAATGAATTTTACATTTATTTTGCCATGACCTTATATAATATGGATGAATCGGATTTAGCAATGGAAATTGTACTCTCTAAGTTATTGGAAACGACAAAAGACGAAAACATTCTAAAACATAAAGAAGAGTTTTCTTTTTATGCGAGTAGGCTTGATGAATTATTCAATTAGGAAATGAATCAATTTCATAATTGACCTTTTGACTTTGGTCTACTTCGTTTCCCGCAGGCAAGGGGCGTATAAAATGCATGTGTGGACTCAATACCGTGGTAATGGGCTCATAAAACTCGCAAGTCGGCCCAATAGACAAGGTGAGGGGCACATAAATTCGTGAGCCAGTCGGTCACATTAGACGAATGGCAGACTGGTAAATTACACTAGCACGTTCATATAAAATGATAAATTCCCCTCATATCATTCGTGGGTGGGTTCATGTCTTCATCAATCGGGTTCATTTTATCGGTCTGCTATAAATTTTAGGCGTCACGCCTATATTTGTGCCCTTTTTTGGTATTATATAATCCCTGAGTGGATCGATTTGCGTCTGCTTTTTACGGATATGCGCCTTAATATAATTGAAATGCACCCAACTCACTCATATATGCTACCAAAATTAGATTTTATGTGCCTTGCACATAATAAAGCGAACTAAACAGATCGTATTGGTTCTACAAATAGAAACATCCCCGAAAACCACACATTGAACGGTTCGGGGAAGTTCTTTATTCATTCGCTAGTTTTTTCTTGAGGTTCGTCAACATATCTTCTGTGACGTCGTCTAATGAAAATTTTGGCTTGAATTCCCATTCTTCTTTTGCAGCTATGCAATCTATAGAATTTGGCCAGCTTTCCGCTATTTTCTGTCTGACAGGGTCGACTTCATAATCCAATTCAAAAGAAGGTAAATGTTTTTGAATCGAACGCTTGAAATCTTCTGGCTCGGCACTAAACGCTGCCACATTAAAGGCATTTCGGTGCTGCAAACGTTCTGGGTTTGCTTCCATTAACTGAATGATTGCGTCAATCGCATCTTGCATATACATCATATCCATCTGCGTACCTTTTCCGATAAACGATGTATATTTATTCTGTTTCAACGCCTCATAATAAATCTCAACGGCATAGTCCGTCGTGCCACCACCTGGTTCTGTCACATAGGAAATCAAACCAGGAAAGCGAACGCCACGTGTGTCGACACCAAAACGATTATAGTAGTAATCACATAACAATTCGCCTGCAACCTTATTGACACCATACATGGTCATTGGTCGTTGCATCGTGTCTTGTGGTGTCAGATCTTTTGGCGTATTTGGACCAAATGCACCGATCGAGCTCGGTGTGAAAAATTGAGCATCTAATTCGCGTGCTACTTCCAACGCGTTCATCAATCCACCCATGTTCAAGTTCCAAGCAAATTGAGGGTTATTCTCTGCTTTTGCTGATAATAATGCAGCTAAGTGCATAATGGTGTCTACATTATATTTCTTTGCGATGTCATGCATGGCCCGTTCATCGGTAACATCTAATACCTCAAAAGGACCACTCGTGTCATCTAAGTTTTCAGGCTTTCGAATGTCGGTAGCAATGACATTCGAATGTCCATACGTTTCTCTTAGCTGTGCGGTCAATTCAGATCCAATTTGACCGAGCGCTCCTGTTACTAAAATGTTCTTCATTCAGGAATCCCCCTCTGTTCCTCTCTCTCTATTCTATTGGATGATACCCATTGCTTTTCCGACTTTTTCATAAATCGAAATAGCTTCATCTAGCATTTCCTTCGTGTGTGCCGCTGTCGGCATATTTCTTACACGGCCTGTACCACGAGGAACAGTTGGGAAGACGATGGATTTTGCATAAACGCCTTCTTCGTACAAACGCTTACTGAATTCTTGGGTTGTTTTTTCATCTCCGATAATACAAGGTGTAATTGGTGTTTCACTCTCACCAATGTCAAAACCTAAGTTCTTCAAACCTTCTTTTAGATAATTTCCATTTTCCCATAAACGATCGTGAAGTTCTGTTGACTCCATCAACAAATCGATTGCTTTTGTACATGCCGTAACATCGGCAGGTGACAAGGATGTTGAGAAAAGGAAAGGACGTGAACGCACCTTTAACCAGTCAATCAAGTTTTGTTTACCAGCTACATAGCCACCGACAACACCGATTGCTTTCGAAAGAGTCCCCATTTGAAAGTCGATTTCATCTTGAAGACCAAAATGCTTCACTGTGCCGGCACCTTTCCCCATCACTCCAGATCCGTGGGCATCATCAACATACGTAATTAAGTCAAACTCTTTGGCGATTTCAACGATCCCTGGAAGATTTGCGACGTCTCCATCCATCGAAAATACGCCATCAGTGATGATCATAATTTTATTATACTGACCTGATTCTTTGGCTTCTTTCGCCTTCTGTCTTAAATCTTCCATATCAGAATGGTTGAAACGAATGATTTTCGCTTTGGAAAGACGACAGCCATCGATAATGGAAGCGTGATTCAGTTCATCAGATAAAATGGCGTCATTTTTATCCATTACGGCAGAAATCGCCGCCATATTACAGTTGAAGCCGGAAGTATAAGCGATTGCAGCTTCAGTTCCTTTAAATTCAGCAATTTTTTCCTCAAGCTTCACGTGGACATCCAATGTTCCATTAATCGTACGAACGGCACCAGCTCCGACACCATGTGAATCAACATGTTGCTTTGCGACTTCTTTTAGTCGTTCATCCGTTGCAAGACCCAAATAGTTATTAGAGGATAGATTGATTAATTCTTTTCCTTTAATCGTTATTTTTGGGCCATTTGCACCTTCAACAACCTCGATCTCATTATAAAGACCTTGGTCTTTTAATTCCTGTAAATTTTCATTCAAAAATTGATCTAACGTTTCACTAGGCATTTTGTTACCTCCTGAATCATTTTCATTTCATTCCCATTAGTATGATAACATGATTTTTTGTCCTTGTAACGGAATAGCAAACTCATATGAAAGCGCTTTACTCCCAATTTAAATAAAAGCAGAAGACCGTTTGGCCTCCTGCTCGCTTTTTAACTATACTCTTTCAGGTTCTTCACTCAATTGGCGGACTTTGCTTGTTTCACGAGTTGGCTGGTGTTCACCAGACTCAATCAACTCCATGTAATGACAAGCTCCTTGGTGACCTTCTGCCATATATCCTGTGCTGCGTAGCTCAGGTGTCTCTTCCTTACAACGTTCTGTCGCAAATGGACAACGTGTATGGAAACGACAGCCAGTAGGCGGATCGATCGGTGAAGGTACATCTCCTTGTAGGAAGATACGATCTTTATCATGATCTGGATCCGGTACTGGAATAGCAGATAATAAAGCTTTTGTATAAGGATGTTGAGGATTTTCAAAGATGGACTTCTTATCTCCCACCTCAACGATTTTTCCTAGATACATGACGATGACTCGATCTGAGATATGACGAACAACGCCAAGGTCATGTGAAATGAATAAATACGTCAAATTCATTTCTTTTTGGAACTTTTTCAATAGGTTCAACACTTGCGCCTGGATAGAAACGTCCAATGCTGAAACAGCCTCGTCACAGACGATAAGTTTTGGATCAACAGACAATGCACGGGCAATCCCGATACGCTGACGCTGTCCACCAGAGAATTCATGTGGGTAGCGGTCTGCATGGTATGGTTGTAATCCGACTGTTTCTAACAATTCAGCAATTCGGTCGGCACGTTCTTCTTTCGGAACGACACCTTGAATCGCCATCGCTTCTCTTAATGTTTCACGTACTGTTTGACGTGGATTTAAAGAAGCATATGGATCCTGGAAAATAATTTGCATATCTTTACGCATTTTACGCATTTCTTTTTTATTCAAATCCAGTAGGTTGATACCATCGAATTCAACCGTGCCGTCTGTCGGATTATCCAATCGTAAAATAGCTCGACCTGTCGTAGATTTTCCGCATCCGGATTCACCAACGACACTGACTGTTTCTCCTTCGTGAACGGTGAAAGATATGTCATCAACCGCTTTAACATTATTGACAGTCCGGCCTAAAATGCCACCTTTAATTGGGAAGTACTGTTTTAAATTTTTAACTTTCAGTAGTTCTTTCTGGCTCATATACTTTCACCCCCGGGTCGCCGTTCCACTCATCGGTGTAAATCCAACAGCGAATTTGTTCTCCATCCCCGACATCGTCAAGAGATGGCAATTTCTCATGGCAAAGATCCGTCGCAAATGGACAACGTGGTGCAAATCGACAACCAACAGGCATCTCATCTGGACTAGGTACAGTTCCTTTAATCGGTGTCAATTCTTCTTGGTCTCGATCACTACGCGGTAGGGATTTCAAAAGACCTACTGTATATGGATGACGTGGATTTTTGAATAATGTTCTCACATCTGCATACTCGACGACCTTACCACAATACATAACTGCTACATAATCACACGTTTCAGCAACAACACCTAAGTCATGTGTAATCATGACAACGGACATGCCTAATTCATCTTGTAATTCTTTAATCAATTCAAGAATCTGTGCCTGAATCGTAACGTCCAACGCAGTCGTTGGCTCATCTGCAATCAATAAGTCCGGTTTACATGCCAAGGCCATGGCAATCATGACACGTTGACGCATTCCACCGGATAATTCGAATGGATATTGGTCCAATCGCTTCTCAGGTGAAGGAATGCCAACAAGTTTCAACATCTCGATCGCTCGCTTGCTTCCTTCTTTTTTCCCTAATCCTTGATGGATTTTATATGATTCTCGGATCTGTTGTCCGACTGTATATGTTGGGTTTAAAGAGGTCATCGGTTCTTGGAAAATCATTGAGATTTGATTTCCACGGATTTTACGCATTTCCTTTTCAGTTAAATCCAAAAGGTTCTTCCCTCTGAATTTTATCTCTCCACCTTTGATTTTCCCTGGGTGGCTAATCAATTGCAAAATAGACATCGCAGTGATACTTTTACCTGATCCCGATTCCCCTACGATACCTAGCGTTTTACCTGCTGGTACATCAAAGGTCACTCCATCAACCGCTTTGACTTCACCGCCTTCGGTAAAGAAAGATGTCCGGAGGTCTGTTACTTCTAGTATGGATTCGTTTGTACTCAATGATTCCACCTCACTTTCATTTATTAGTCCATATCAATACGTTTGTTCAATAATGTGTATGAAATGTCTACGATTAAATTTACGACAACGAAAATAACCGAAATGATTAGAATACAGGCTTGCACGACTGGAAAGTCTCTCGCCATAATTGAGTCGATAACCAATCGGCCCAGTCCATTAATACTAAATACTGTTTCAGTAAGTACCGTACCTGCCAACAATGTTCCGAATTGCAAACCGACGACAGTAACAACTGGAATTAACGCGTTCTTCAGTGCGTGTCTATATATAACGATTTGTTCGTGAACCCCTTTTGCTCGTGCTGTTCGAATATAGTCTTGGGAAATAACATCAAGCATACTCGAACGGGTCATCCGGGCAATAACTGCGGCACCAGCTGTTCCTAATGTAATTACTGGCAACACGATCTGTTCGACCGATCCCCAACCGGTTGGCGGGAACCATCCTAACTGAATGGAGAACCAGTTCATCAACATCAATCCTAGCCAGAAGTTCGGCATCGACATACCGAACAACGCAATAATCATGATTGTCACATCCCGCACGGAATACTGACGAACGGCAGAAACAATACCGGCAATCAAACCGATGAAAATACTTAATATTGTACTATAAATTGCCAGTTCCATCGTCACCCAGAATCTAGGTTTGATTTCGTCAAAAACTGGCGTGTTATTTCTATAAGAATAGCCAAAATCCAATTGAGCAACATCTGTAACAAAATTTACATATTGAACTGGAAGCGGATCATCTAATCCCATGCTGACTTCGATCCGTTCAATTGTACTTTGAGATGCTGTTTCACCCGCAATAAGCTGAGCTGGATTCCCTGGTGTTAAATGCATCAGTAAGAATACAAGCAATGTTACACCAAACAGTACGGGTATTAATTGAAATAAACGACGTATAATATATGTTGTCATTTTTCTGTTCGCACCCCTTTCCTAGTTCTTCAATTTCGGATCGAGAGCATCTCGTAATCCATCACCAAAAATATTAAATGCCAATACAACAATAACAATTGCCATACCTGGGAAGAATGCAATGTATCCAGCATCGAAAATGTAATCTCTTCCGTCATTCAGCATAGCGCCCCATTCTGGCATCGGCGGTTGAGCACCCATACCTAAGAACGACAGCCCTGCAGCAGTCAAGATTGCTGAGGCTATGTAAAGGGTCGCATTCACGATGACCGGAGAAGAAACGTTCGGCAAGATATGTTTAAAAATAATTCGAAAATCTGATGATCCTAATGCACGAATGGCATCTACATATTCGAGCTTCTTCGCTGCCAATGTTGAGCCTCGCACGATTCTGGCAAAACCAGGTATCGCATAAATGGCTACCGCAATCGTAACGTTGACCAAACTACCGCCCAAAATACTTACAATCGCAAGTGCGAGTAAGATTCCCGGGAAAGCTAGTAAAATATCGATGAGTCGCATGATGAAGTTATCAATACGCCCGCCATAATAGCCGGCAACGATTCCTAATGGCACACCCATGATCGCGCCCAAAAAGACAGAGCCAAAACCTACACCTAACGTATATTTCATCCCATAAACGATTCTAGTGAAGATATCCCTTCCCATATGGTCTGTCCCAAACCAATGTTCAGTAGACGGTCGACTAAATTTATTAATGACATCTACATCACTCGGGTCCATTTTTAATAGGAATGGACCGACGATTGATACGATTGATAAAAATACAATCGTATAGAAACCAATCAATGCCGCTTTGTTTTTCTTTAAGCGTTTATAGAAATCTTTCAATGGTGACGGTTTCTTATGTTCTGTTTGCAATTCAATCTCTGTGTTTTGTTCAATATTTTGATTTGCCATTCCAGGAGCCCCCCTTTTTTCATTGTAGAGAAATCGGTTTTTACTATATGTCTACTCATTATCGTCTTGCCATAACATCCGGTTCGTTTTCAAAATTGTGCGACACTTTTGGTGAAGAAGTTCTACTTAGTATACCAATTTAAAAAAATTAGTAATTAGTAGATTTCTGGAAGGATGTTAAGGAAGTATGTCGAACCGTTTCTAGATAATCATAAACGCTAGACTAAATTTTGACAACATTATTTCTTATATAGATATAATTCAGAAAATAATTAAAAAAATGAAAAATATTTAGCACCTCTTCTTCTTAGTTAGCTGGATTGCGAAGTTTATGGGATTTTTGATTAAATCAAACCTTGCTAATTGTGAAAAAATAAGGTATGATTTTTCTAACCCTATTTTACATAGGGAAAACGATATATTCTCAAGGGGGTAACACGCACTATGAAGTCAAAAAAATTACTTTGGCTGTTCGCGTTAATGCTGGTTCTATCTCTAGTATTAGCGGCATGTGCCGGTGATGGCGAGTCTGATAGTGAAGGTGAGTCAGGCGAGTCAGAAAGCGGTTCTGAAGAGTCGGGTTCTGAAGAAGATTCTAGTGAATCTGATTCTGAAGACAGTGAAGGTGAGGAAGCATCTGGAGGAGATGGCAGTAATGATGTCGTCCTAGCAGTATCTTCTGATATTGTATCATTAGATCCACACATAGAAAACGACGTTCCTTCTAGTAACGTACGTGACAACATTTATGAAACTTTAGTTGAACAAGACAGCGATATGAATATCGTTGAAGGTCTTGCGACAGATTGGGAACAAAAAGATGATACGACATGGGTATTCACACTTAGAGAAGGTGTAACATTCCATGATGGTTCTGACTTTACAGCTGAAGACGTAAAAGCGAACCTTGATCGTGTACTTGACCCTGCAGTTGCATCACCACGTGCTTTCCTTTATGACATGGTTACAGAAGTTAATGTACTTGGTGATCACGAACTAGAAATTAAGACGGAATATCCATTCGCTCCACTTCTAGCTCACTTAGCTCACGATGCTGGTGGTGTCATGAGTAAGGATGTCATCGACGCTGACTATGAGAATGCAATCTCAGAAGCAGGCCTAGACATCACGCTTGATGAATACTATCAAGCAAGAGCTGACGGTAGCGAAGAGTATTCTAGAATGGAAGAAAATGATGAAGGTGAAGAGGTTGAAGCAGGTTATGTAGCAGACCTAGCGGAATACACTGGTATTCACTCTGCTCAGAACCCAATCGGTACTGGCTACTTCAAATTAGAAGAGCGTCAGTCTGGTGAAAAGACAGTTCTATCCCGTTACGAAGATTACTGGGGTGAGCCTGCTAAACCATCAACTGTTACATTTAAAGTAGTACCTGAACCATCTGCTCGTATTGCTGAATTGGAAACTGGTGAATCTCACATTGTAGACCCACTTCAGCCAACAGACGTTAGCCGTGTTGAAAGCAATGAAGATACACGCGTAAATAACCAACCGTCTACAAGCTTGTCTTACATTGGATTCAATGTTGAAAAAGAACCATTTGATGATCCAAAAGTACGTCAAGCAATTAACCTAGCTATCAACAACGAAGAAATCATCGAAGGAATCTACCAAGGTAATGGTACACCAGCAACTGGACCATTAGCACCAGGTGTATTCGGATATGATGAAAGTGTTAAAGGTTTAGGCTATGAGCCAGACCAAGCGAAAAAACTTCTAGAGGAAGCTGGCTACGGTGATGGCTTCGAAACGACTCTATGGACAAACGATAATGAGCAACGTGTAGAAACGGCTCTTTATGTTCAAGATGCTCTAAGCGATTATGGCATCGACGTTCAGATCGAAGAACTTGAGTGGGGTGCTTACCTCGAAAGAACTTCGAATGGTGAACATGACATGTTCGTACTTGGTTGGTCCACTGTAACAGGTGACGCTGACTACGGACTATATGCACTATTCCACTCTGAAATGGTTGGTTCTCCAGGTAACCGTTCATTCATTAAAAATGATGAACTTGATAAACTTCTAGATGAAGGTCGTCGTGAGACAGACGAACAAAAACGTGCTGAGATTTACAAAGAAGCACAAGAAAAACTAACTGAACTTGCTCCAATGCTTTACATTCACCACCAAAACTACTTGACTGGTGTTCGCGAAGAGGTTGAAAACTTCTCTGTTGATACATTGGGTATTTATCAGTTAAAAGATGTTACAATCAGTGAGTAATCATTGATGATTAAAACCGGAGGATATGTTCCTCCGGTTTTTTTCTGTTTTTTGTCTACAATGCTTTAAAAGGCACATATATCTCGACTTTGGGCACATAAATTTTATGGTTGGTCCCATTTCATCGTCTATTGGGCACATATATTGTAATAATTGGCTCATATCCTCCTTGATAAGACCCATATATATGGTAACCGGGCTCATATCTTCTTCACACGACTACTTAGAGCGAGTTATTTCAACCATCAAGTCGCCAGGATGATAGTAAAAAGCTCACTGAAAAACTCCTCCAACAGATAGGTAAACAAGTATCCTAGCCACATGAGCTAGCTGATTATTTTTTCATACACGCTATTCAGAAGGGGAGTCTACCTTACGTAGCATGACTTCTGAATACTTCATCATCCATATTCCTTCTGGGTACTGAATTCTTTCAAACGGCTGATTTTCTTTTCCATTCAAGTTATTCACGATATATTGCATAAAATTACAACCCATTTCATGCGCATGAAGATAGCCTGCTCCAAACCGCGGATTGATTTCTGAGATAAAATACTTCCCATTCCATTCAAAACAATCGATATCCAACGGTCCGGTAAACCCTGCCGCTTCAACAAACGATGTAATCAGAGACAGCAACTCTTCATTGTTCACTGAAATCGATTTATCGGTTGCACCATTCACCATTTCAAACTTCTCTTTCATAAATACATCGACTAACTGACCATTCATCAAGTCTATATAGACATCAACGCCAAATTCTCTGTCTTTCAGATACGGCTGAATAATCGGGTGGTCTATTTTTTCAACCGCTTCTCTTAGTTGCGTTTCATTTTCTACATACCAAATACCTTCACTGGCTTTTCCGTCAGCTGGCTTCACTATGAGTGGATAATTAAAATCTCGTTCGTTCAGTAGTTTTAACGTCTCTTCCACTGTCGAAAATGTTGGGACTCCTGGGTAGCCTAGCTGGTCAATGTACTGATAAGTCTTCAATTTATCCGTGCACACATCGACCAAATCTTGATCACTCGTCACGAGTTTCACGCCGATATTATCCAAGACAGATTGATTCTTCACAAGCTTCGGTACCTCTTCTTCAATCAGAGGAATGATAGCGTCAATCTCTTTTTGTTTACAGGCTTGAATAATGGATGACATATAGTTCTCGTCATCAACCGGCTTCAGTAAGACATGATCATCTGCTGCAAATAAAGCCGGAGAATAGGGGTCCGAGTCACCTGCAACGACTTTCCCGCCTGTGGATTGAATCGTTTCTTTTATATATTGAATCATTTTTACCCTTGATCCGGTTGAACAAATAAGTATATTCATGTTGCATCACCCTTTTTTGGTGTTATATTCAACTCACTTTATCTATGTACTCGTTTCTCATGAAAGTTAAACCTCAACGAATTTGATAACCAACCGTATCGTAGGACCAAGGACCTTACCTTCTGGCGCTAATTTCTAAGACATGTGCTTCTTTACAATGGCGAAAGACTCATGTTGTTTAACGGCTTGGTTTCATTTGAATGAAATTTATACTTTTTGAAATAAAAAATCCCTTGCTTTTCAGCAAGAGATTTTTTTCATTTTTTTATGCTTTTTTGGCACGTTTCTGATCACGTTCACGTTCGTTTTTATTCAAGATTTTCTTACGGAGTCGCACTGAATCTGGTGTAACTTCGCAATACTCATCGTCGTTCAAGAACTGAATCGCTTCTTCTAAGGTTAGCTGTCGTGTACTACGGATATTCACGGTATTATCTTTGTTCGCTGAACGAACGTTTGTGAGAGCTTTTTCTTTTGTAATGTTAACCGTCAAATCATTTTCACGGTTATGTTCGCCTACAATCATACCCTCATAAACTTCGGTTCCTGGCTCAACGAAAATCGTACCACGATCTTCCAATGCCAAAATACTGTAGTTTGTCACTTTTCCACGTTCCTGTGCCACAAGGACACCTGAGCGTCTTCCACCTACACGTCCGGTAATGAACGGTGCGTACTGATCAAATGAATGGTTAATGATTCCATAACCATGCGTTTGTGTCATGAATTCAGTGGAATATCCAATCAATCCTCGGGATGGTACGTTAAACTCTAACCGAACTTGACCATTCCCTTGGTTTTCCATGTTTCGCATTTCACCTTTTCGCTCACCCAATGATTCCATGACCGCTCCGGTGTATGCTTCCGGTACATCAATTTGAACACGTTCCATCGGTTCACATTTCACGCCATCAATTTCTTTGATAATAACTTCTGGCTTGGAAATTTGAAGTTCATAACCTTCGCGGCGCATATTCTCAATCAAAATGGACAAATGCAATTCTCCACGCCCAGAAACCTTCCATGCATCAGGTGAATCTGTCGGCTCGACGCGTAAGCTGACATCCGTCTCTAACTGCGTCAAAAGACGTTCTTCAATTTTACGAGAAGTGACGTGCTTTCCTTCTTTTCCGACAAACGGACTATTGTTCACGACAAAAGTCATCTGCAAGGTTGGCTCATCAATACGTGGAACAGGTAGTGGGTCATGATGATTCTGGTCACAGACCGTTTCCCCTACATTCAGATCTTCAACGCCGGCAATTGCAACGATGTCGCCTGCTTGCGCTTCTTGAATCTCTGTTCGTTTCAAACCGAGGAAGCCAAATAATTTTGTGACACGGAAATTTTTCACTGTGCCGTCTTTTTTGATTAGAGAAACACTGTCGCCCACTTTGATACGTCCACGGAAAATTCGCCCGATACCGATTCGGCCGACATAATCGTTATAGTCGAGCAATGTAATCTGGTATTGTAATGGCCCGTCTATATCTTGTTTCGGTGCTGGGATGTGGTCCATAATGGTTTCAAACACAGGGTCCATTGTCTCTTGTAGTTCATCTGATTCGGTTCCAGATGTACCTTGAAGCGCTGATGCATAAACAACCGGAAACTCCAATTGTTCGTCGTCTGCACCTAATTCGATGAATAGGTCAAGAACCTCGTCAACGACTTCATCCGGACGAGCATTCGGACGATCAATTTTATTCAATACAACAACTGGTTGAAGCTTTTGCTCCAATGCTTTCTTTAACACAAAGCGTGTCTGTGGCATACAGCCTTCATAGGCATCGACCACAAGAAGCACCCCATCAACCATTTTCATGATCCGTTCGACCTCGCCACCAAAATCGGCGTGTCCAGGTGTATCCATAATGTTGATTCGAGTATCTTTATAATTAATAGCCGTATTTTTAGCTAAAATTGTAATTCCACGCTCTTTTTCAATGTCATCGGAGTCCATGGCACGTTCATCAATGTGCTCATGTTCTTTAAATGTTCCTGAGTAATGTAGTAACTGGTCAACTAACGTCGTCTTTCCGTGATCGACGTGTGCAATAATTGCGATATTGCGGATATCTTTTGAGACTTGCATATCATTCCTCCTAGTTCTTTTCAACTTTTCTATTTTACCACAATATGTGGTGAATACCTAATAATCAAAATTATTTTTTTATGTGAATGACAAATCTATTTAAAGTGTTTTCCTGTTGACACTCTTATATGCTTATTTTCCACACTCTGAAGCTTTTAACACGTATCAATTTTGAATGGCAATTTAACGCACAAAAAAAACCGCCGATTGACGGGTGGTTGGACGCGTTCGTCGAGCGGTTGGACTCATTCGTTGAGCGGTTCGGCGCGTTTGTCGAGCGGTTGGACGCGTTCGTCGAGCGGCTGCAACCGTTTGTTGGGCGGCTCCACGTGACTATCAGGGCGGATGGATAAGTTATTGCACAGCCGCCAGATGTCCGCCAAAATCATTATTCTCTCATCTTTATGACTCCTTCATTTCCGTCAATAACGGATAGACGGCTTCGACGCCATTCTCAGCAATCTGGCAAGCAATTCCCAATGGCGTTTCCCAAAATGATTCAGGTATGATTGGGTTTTTAAGTGCTGCAGGTTGAAATAGTGATTGATATACTCTTTGAAGATGTTTTCTTGTCAACTGACGATCAATTTCCATCTCACCACGCGCAATCAAAAACAAATAACGCATCGACTGAAAAATGTTGTCACCTGGCATAAACGTAAATTCTTTAAAAAGATATAACTGTCTCTCCGCTTTCTCAGAGATTGCTTGATTGATTGCCAAGTCATCCAGTCGTTCATACAGTTGGCGATGGAGCATTTTAAATACACGGCGTTTTTCTTGCTGCATTATTTGATCGTCATACAATTCTTTCAAGAAATCGAACGCTTCTTCCCTTGTCCACTCCACCTTTTAGACCTCCTCACTTATCAGTCATCTTTCTTTTCAAATTTAACTTCATCATTTTCCACGACTACTTCTAAATCATTTCCGTCGAAAAACCAAGCATCTTTTTCATCCACTTGAAAAGTGATCTCTTTCTTTTCAACGATTGTTTCCGGTGTCGGTGCCGTTTCTAACCCCATACCGACTGAGAACCCTTGTTGAAACGCACTGTCTCCTCCGTATTTTGGAAAAAACCTGACTTGATCTCCTGCTTCTAAGTCCATTTCTTCTATTAACCAATCAACTGCTTCATCGGTGATATAAATTTGCATGGGTTAGCCTCCTTCAATATATTCAGTGTATCGAATGTTCCCTCTAGTAACAACAAAATAACGTGTTGAAAAATTCAATCAATTGATTTACGATTGCTTTAAATCGATAAAGTGAGGACAGTTAAATGAATGAAGAAAGAATAGGCATCCTATATGGATTTTCTGCATATTTGCTTTGGGGATTCCTTCCACTCTATTGGAAGCTAGTTGAATCCGTACCTGCATGGGAAGTTTTAGCTCACCGAGTCATCTGGTCGTTTGTCTTTATGCTTTGCTTCATTCTGTTTATCCGACGGTGGCAGCTATTCAAGGAAGAATCCAAGTATGTTTTTTCCTATTGGAAAAGATGGCTTGGCATTTTAGTTGCTTCCATTCTAATTAGTTTAAATTGGGTAACCTATATCTGGGCTGTCAACGCTGGGCATGTTTTAGATGCGAGTCTTGGCTATTATATCAATCCACTGTTCAATGTCGTCTTAGGTATTCTTTTTTTACAAGAAAAATTATCACCTTTACAATGGATAGCCGTTTTCTCTGCCTTCATCGGCGTTAGCTTCATGACGGTTCATTTTGGTTCGGTTCCGTGGGTGGCAATCGTTCTAGCGATGACTTTCGGATTGTATGGGTTTTTGAAAAAGGTCGCTGACTTGAATCCGATATTTGCGTTAGGAATTGAAACGATGTTCATCACTCCTATTGCTCTCATTTATCTTTCCGTTATCGAATGGAATGGCGCGGGATCGTTTTCTTTCGATTTAATAGGACTCTTTTTATTTGGAACGGGTGCCATCACGGCAATTCCACTATTATTGTTCGCCCAAGGAGCGAAACGAATTCCTCTTTCGTTAATCGGCTTTTTGCAATACCTTGCCCCAACGATCATGTTACTGATCGGTGTGTTCTTACTCAATGAAACCTTTACATATGTTCACGCTGTAACGTTTCTATTCATTTGGGTCGGCTTAATTCTTTACACGTATGAAAGATATCGGGGAAAGCGCCAACAAAGAGCCTTAACGACATAACTAAATATGAAAACCTTTGAGGCGGTTGTGAATGCATCCCCTTCTTCATTTTCCCTATTTAAAGATTACTTACACTAACCCTGCCGAACACTATTTTTATAAACACAAGAAAGCGCTTACAAAAATATGTTATACTATACAAAAAGGGTACGAGGAGGAGTTTTTCATGAAACGAAAATTTGAAACAGAAGTCATCCATCACGGTTATGATTCAAAAGATTTTCTTGGCAGTTTATCCGCTCCTATTTTTCAGACATCAACGTATACATTCGAGTCCGCTGAACAAGGAGAGCGTCGATTTGCGGGTGAGGAAGAAGGCTATATTTATTCACGGCTTGGAAACCCGACAGTTAACATATTAGAAGAGAAAATGGCTTTGTTGGAAAACGGCGAAGCAGCTTTAGCATTTTCATCAGGAATGGCTGCGGTTTCTGCTGTGTTAGTCAAGCTGACGAAAGCAAATGATCACATTCTATGTTCGAAAGGGATATATGGTTGTACATTTGGTTTGTTGGATATGATGAATGAAAAATATCAAATTAGTTCGGACTTTATTTCTATGGAATCCGAAGAAGAAGTCGAAGCAGCAATTCAGCCAAATACAACGTGTATTTATATCGAAACGCCAATTAATCCGACGATGAAAATCATTGATTTAGAAATGGTTGACCGTGTCGCTCGCAAGTATGAGATCCCTGTTGTCGTTGATAATACATTCTCTTCACCTTATTTACAGCGACCACTAGATTTAGGTTGTGACATCGTCATTCATAGTGCAACGAAATATATTTGTGGTCATGGTGATGTGATTGCTGGAATTGTTGTCGGTAAGAAGGATTTCATTAGTGATGTTGCAATGACGACGCAAAAAGATATAGGCGGAGTCATTTCACCTTTCGACGCTTGGCTATTATTAAGAGGGTTGAAAACCTTGCCGCTTCGGATGGATCGCCATTCTTCCAACGCTGAAAAGGTTGTCGAAAAGCTAAAGGAACATCCAAAAGTGAAGAAAGTATTTTATCCATTTGATCCAGACAATCCCGATTACCACATCGCTAAAAAACAAATGAGTCAAGGTGCCGGCGTCATTTCATTTGAGATTGATGGCGATAAAGCAGAGGCTCAAGCATTGTTAAATCGATTGACCTTTATGAAAATTGCCGTCAGCTTAGGCGACGCTGAAACAATTATTCAACACCCTGCGACCATGACACACGCAGTCATCCCTGAAGAGGAACGATTGAAAATGGGTATAAGCAATTCACTGATCCGGATGTCTTGTGGATTAGAAAATTGGGAGGACATTTGGGAAGATTTACAAGCAAGTTTAAATCATGTTGGCGAACACGCTCATACTTCATAAATAAATCACGGGGGGACTCATAGTCAATCTATGGGTCCTTTTTTAGATTTATTCAAGACAATCGATTGTAGCGCTTCAGTGTTATTTCGTGTGACTTCAGGGTTAATTTCCGAAGCTTCAGTGTTTATTCGTGCGGCTTCAGGGTTAATTTCCGAAGCTTCAGTGTTTATTCGTGCGGCTTCAGGGTTATTTCGCGTGGCTTCAGGGTTAATTCACGGACCTTCAACATTATTTCGCGAGGCTTTAACGTTAAAGAAAAATCCAATAAAAAAACGTTCGCCACAAAGCGAACGTGTCTTATCCTAATATTTTCTGGATGTATTTCTGTGTTTCTTCAAACGGTGGCACGCCGTTATGGCGGTCAACGTTTCCAGGACCTGCGTTATAGGCAGCTAGGGCAAGTGTGACATCCCCATCATAGCGATTCAGCATATCTTTTAAATAGCGGACGCCACCTTCTATATTTTGTTTCGGGTCAAATAAATCTGTAACGCCTAAGCTTTGTGCGGTAGCAGGCATCAGTTGCATTAAACCAGAAGCTCCAGCGTGGCTGACTGCGTTCGGGTTAAAGTTAGATTCGGCATGAATGACACGCTTAATCAATGAGATGTCGACATTGAATTTCTCTGCTGCTTGTTGGATTAACTCCTCGAATCGGCTCGCCTTCTGGTCACTTTCATTCATCGTTGGAATCGGTGTCGTCTGATGTGTATACGGCAGTTGACCAACAGCGAATACAGATTGTTGAGAACTCGGTTGATTTAAGTAAAGCGATTGGTTGCTACTTGGTTGCATATATGTAGAAAAAAGTTGCTGAAATAATTGACCGGTTGACGTGTGATTTCCCGGTTGATTGACCGAAGAAAAATGATTCGTTCTGGAAGTTGCCTGACGATAATTCATCATCATTTCAAATAGTCGAGACTCTAGCATGGTCTTCACTACCTTTAACTAGTTAATACTTCTATCATACCACAAATACAAACTTCATTCGCCACCTTAATACATTTCTTAACAGACTCACTTTCTCATTCATGAACGCTAAATTTTAACGAAATATATGATATATTTAACGTAGTCATAGGAGGTATGAAAATGGTTCAACCGACAAAAGAGTACGCTGAAAAATTAGATCAACAAGATGCTTTACGTGATATGAAAAAAGAATTTTATGTGCAAGAAGATCAAATTTACTTAGATGGAAATTCTTTAGGATTAATGCCAAAACGCGCAGAAGATACATTGAACGAGGTCATTGATTCTTGGAAGAATTTTGGCATTGATGGCTGGTCTGAAGGGAAATACCCTTGGTACTATTTATCTGAAAATCTAGGAAAACAAGTGGCTTCATTGATTGGGGCCAAACCAGAAGAAGTCATCGTGACGGGTTCGACGACAACGAACTTGCATCAACTTGCTGCTACTTTTTACCGACCTGAAGGAAAGCGCACAAAAATTTTAGCAGATGAGTTGAATTTCCCTTCTGATATTTATGCATTGCAAAGCCAGCTTTTATTGCATGGTTATGATCCTGACGAGCACCTCATTCAAGTGCAGAGTGAGGATGGCCGGACGATTGACGAAGACAAAATTATTGAATCGATGAGTGATGAGGTTGCGTTGATTATTTTACCGACAGTCCTTTATCGAAGCGGTCAACTATTAAATATTGAAAAGGTGACTAAAGCAGCGAATGAGCGTGGGATTCCTATTGGCTGGGATGGTTGCCATTCGGTCGGCGCGATTCCACATCATTTTCATGATCTTGATGTAGATTTTGCGTATTGGTGCCATTATAAATATGTCAACAGTGGTCCTGGTGGTGTTGCCGGTTTATTTGTTCACGAAAAACATTTGGACAAGCGCCCTGGCCTGACGGGGTGGTTCGGTTCGGATAAAGACCGTCAATTTGATATGGAGCATACGTTTACAAAAGCTCACACGGCTGGTGCTTACCAAATTGGAACGCCGCATATTTTCAGTGTCGCCCCATTGATTGGATCCTTACAGCTATTTGAGGAAGCCGGCGGAATTGAAAAAATTCGTGAAAAATCATTGCAACAGACTCGTTATATGATGGCGCTTGTTGAAGAAAAATTAATGGCTTATGGTTTCGAGCTTGGGAACCCAGTTGAAGATGAACATCGTGGTGGCCATATTTGTTTGGAACATCCAGAAGCCGCAAGAATAGCGAAAGCCTTAAAAGAACAAAACGTGATACCTGATTTCCGCGCACCGAACGTTCTGCGGGTTGCGCCAATAGCGTTTTACACGTCTTATGCCGATATTTACGAAGCGGTTGAACGATTGCAGTTTATTATGGAAAATGAAACATATAAAGCTTTTCCTAACGAGCGTGGAACGATTGCATAACGATTCGGATACAGTTTAGAGGAGGAATTCCATGATTATCGATATTTCTAGAAAGTTGAATGCCCATACACCGACATGGCCTGGAGACAGACCTTTTTCTTATGACCTAACATGGTCCAAGGAAGAGACTGGGTCCGTTAACGTCGGTCAAATCGCATCAAGTTGCCATACAGCAACACATGTTGATGCTCCTTTCCACTTTAATTCGCATGGAACGACAATCGATCAATTGCCACTTGAGTTGTTCATTGGAAGAGCAAAAGTTGTTGATGTTTCCACTAAATGGATAATTAAACCTGAGGATTTAGCTTTCGTCGATTTTTCACAGACGAAGCGGTTGTTGTTAAAAACCAACGCATGGTCGGACCCATCCACTTTTCCAAAAGAAATTCCCCAGTTAGATCCGAGTTTAGGGGAATACTTGAATCGTCACGGGGTGGAATTGCTCGGTGTTGACTTGCCTTCTGTTGACCCATTAGACAGTAAAACACTCGATATGCACCATGCATTGGAAGAAAATTATATTCATATTTTAGAAGGGCTTGATTTGTCTGCAGTCGAGCCAGGTGATTACCGGTTAACCGCATTGCCACTATTCATCGAAGGTGCGGATGGAAGCCCTGTTCGTGCGATTTTGGAGACCATCGGCCAATCATAGCGTCGTGCGTAAACTCCATAGTTCTGGGAAGAAATAGTGGTCAAGCACTTGTTTCAAGTAACCGACACCCGAAGAACCGCCTGTTCCCTTTTTGTGGCCAATGATCCGTTCAACGGTTTTCATGTGCCGGAAACGCCATTGTTGAAAAGCGTCTTCAATATCGACTAATTTCTCGGCTAACTGATATAAGTTCCAGTAACGTTCCGTGTCGCGGTACACTTTTTCCCAAGCACGTTGCACACTTTCATTGACTTCATAGGAATTTCTGACATCGCGTGTCAAAACTTCTTGATCAATTTCAAAGCCTTCTTTCTCCAACGCTTTAATACTGACATCATAAAGACCTGGTGCTTCATAAGCTTTTTGTAAAGTTTTATGAAGTTCTGGGTCTTTTTCATAAATTTTTAACACATGTTTTGTTTTATAACCAAGTGCAAATTCGAGCATACGATATTGATAGGATTGAAATCCGGAAGCTTGGCCAAGATAATCACGAAACTCCATATATTCAGAAGGCGTCATTGTCGCAAGGACGTCCCACGCTTGGATAATCTGTCGTTGAATGGAAGATACGCGAGCCAACATTTTAAACGATGGTTGGTAGGCTTCTTGCTGTATCGCCTCGATTGCTGCATTTACTTCGTGAAGTGCTAACTTCATCCACAGTTCACTTACTTGGTGGATCACGATAAAAAGCATTTCATCATGGTGGTCAGATAAACGGTTCTGACTCGTCAAAATAGAATCCAATGATAAATAATCACCATAAGTCATTCGTTTTTTAAAATCTGTATGAATCTCTTTCTCGTTTTCAAACACCATATCGTTCGCCTCCTTCTTCTGTTTATTTTATCATACTGTATAAGAAGAGATATTGTCGGTTCAATCAGTTGAATTATAATAAAGTCTATTGGTAAACTAGGATTAAAGCTTATCAAAAGAAAAGGAAGTGAATCAGCATGCGAGTTGTAAATAATATTGCCGATTTAATCGGAGATACACCGCTTGTCAAATTGAATAAATTAAGTCCCGAAAATGGTGCGGATGTTTACGTGAAGTTGGAATTGTTTAATCCAAGTGGAAGTGTAAAAGACCGGGCAGCCTTTAATATGATCCTTGAAGCTGAAAAAGCCGGTCACTTAAAAGAAGGTTCAACAATTATCGAACCGACGAGCGGAAACACAGGAATCGGGCTTGCGATGAATGCTGCAGCTCGTGGATATAAAGCAATTTTGACAATGCCTGATACGATGACAAAAGAGCGCATCAATTTATTGAAAGCCTATGGCGCTGAAGTTGTTTTGACACCAGGTGATGAAAAAATGCCAGGGGCTATTGAAAAAGCGAAGCAACTCGTTGAAGAAACACCAAATAGCTTTATGCCAATGCAATTTGAAAATGAAGCGAACTCAGATGCTCACCGAACAACAACAGCTGTAGAAATTCAAGAAGCAATGGAACAGCTAGGTAAGCCTCTTTCCGCTTTCGTTTGTACATCGGGAACAGGTGGAACAGTCACCGGAACAGGTGAAGAGTTGAAAAAAATGTTCTCTGATGTGACCGTGCATATCGCTGAACCAGCTGGCTCCCCTGTTTTGACTGGTGGAAAGCCAGGAAAGCATAAATTAGTCGGAACAAGCCCAGGGTTCATTCCGCCAATTTTAAACCAAGATATTTACGATGAGATCATGTTAATTGAAGACGATCAAGCATACGATACGACACGTCGCTTAGCGAGTGAAGAGGGCATTTTGGTCGGTCCATCTTCAGGTGCTTCTGTGTATACCGCCATTGAAGTTGCTAAACGGAAAAATCCTGGTGAAGTCGTTGTCTGCTTAGCTCCTGATACAGGAGAACGTTATCTTTCTGGTGATTTATTCGATTTTTAATAAAAGCTAATAACGTAGGCTATACCTCTCAGCAAACTATTTGCTGGGGGGTTTTTTCGTTCCCCGGGGGACAGTGAGCAAATCAATCGACTCGGTTTGCATTGTTTGCTATTATTTAGATAGTCGAAAGAAACGGGTATCGAAATAAAATGAAAGAAGGATGTACATTGGATCAAGACAAACAAGCAAAACGGAATTTGGCGATCATGTGGTTCGCCAATTTTTTTATTGCTGGTAGCATGACGATGGTAATGCCGTTTCTATCTCTTTATATAGAAACATTCGGTAACTTCTCAGAAACCTATGTACGTAATTGGTCTGGTTGGGTATTTGCCATTACATTCTTAACAGCATTTGCCTTCTCCCCTTTTTGGGGACGATTCGGTGACAAATTTGGCAGAAAGCCAATTTTAGCCATTATGGGATTCGGGCTCGCCGGTAGTATATTTTTGATGGGAATCGTTGATTCAGTTCTCCAACTGTTCATTCTGCGATTTTTCATGGGTGTTTTTGCAGGCTTCATATCAACATCGCAAGCATTAATTGCTACACAAACCCCGAAAAACATCTCTGGTCGAGTCTTAGGTACGCTTCAAACAGGGAACGTTACAGGAACATTGATGGGACCACTACTTGGTGGCATGCTTGCCGATACGGTCGGCTTCTCACAGGCCTTCATGATTACTGCTCTCATCATGTTGATTTCCGGCTTTCTCGTAACGTTCGGTGTGAAAGAGCAGCGTGTAGAAGATGAAGAGTCCACAAAAACATCCTATACAAAAAAAGAAGTGCTTCAGCACATTTTCAGCAAACCGATGTTGATCATGGTCATCGTCATTTCCATGTTCATTCAAATCGCCCACTTTTCTGTCCAGCCAATTTTGGCACTCTATGTGAGTGAATTGAATGGACCTGCGAATTTGGCCTTTATTTCTGGGATTGCTTTTTCCATCACCGGACTGGGGAATTTGCTGATGACGAGAAAATGGGGAATGATTGCAGACAAAGTCGGCTATGAAAAAATCATTATTCTTTTGCTCGTATTAGCTGGAATTGTCTATTTGCCAGGCGCCTTTGTTACAGAAGTTTGGCAACTTGTCATTATCCGGTTTTTACTCGGTGTAACTTTAGGTGGAATTATGCCTGTTCGAATGGCTTATATTCGACAAGCTGCACCGGTTGCCATCCAAGGAGAAGTTCTTGGTTATAGCACAAGTCTCCGCTTCCTCGGAAACGTCATCGGCCCCGTGCTCGGTGGCGTCGTCGCCGGCTTCTATGGCATCAGTTTTGTATTTATCATAACTAGCGCACTTCTTATTCTCAGTGGCTTTGCTTTACTATTCACGAAGTGGAAAGAAAGCGAAGCAAAATCCAAAAGTACTGTTCGAGCAAGCACAAGACTTCGTAACCAAAATAACTAGTCTTTCAAAAATAGCTCCATCCTCATATCGGGGGTGGAGCTTCTTTTTATGTGTCCTAAATTTTGATACTTTCTCTGCAATCGAACGCTCCACTCCCCCTCTCATTTTTTCGGGTCAATCAAACATTTTTTCCGCTAACTATCCTTATTCTCTCCTCAATTTTTCTATGAAAATTTATCGAAAAAAGCATAAAAATCGCCGATAATCCTCTATAAAAAACCGCTTCAACCCTTGCTATAAAAGCGATTTACAAACTCTTAACGATTTCTTTACATGAACTTTACAGACATTTCTAAGAATACGAACTATGATGAATTTGTAAGACGAATAAAACATATCCAGAGGGGGAGTTTTACAAATGAAGAAATCACTCAAGTATTTTATTTTGTCAGGATTCGTATTATTGCTTGTTGCATTAGCAGCTTGCGGAAGTGATTCAGAAGAAGAAAGCGACGCTGAAGAGGTTGATACGTCAGGCTCTTCAGACGAAGAATCAGCTACAAACGAAGACATTGAAGGTAGCGTCGTCGTTGATGGTTCAGGCACGGTTTATCCCTTAATGGCCTTACTTGCTGAAAATTACATGACGAATGAACAACAAGGCGTTTCCGTTGAAGTAGGTCGCGCAGGAACGAGCGCAGGTTTTGAGAAATTTTTAATTGAAGACGGAACAGATTTCAACGATGCGTCTCGACAAATCAAACCGGAAGAAAAAGAGAAAGCTGAAGAATTGAATATTGAAGTGAAAGAACTGAAAGTCGCCCTAGACGGTTTAACCATCGTCACACATCCAGAAAACGATTGGGCAACGGAACTTACAGAACAACAAGTCATCGACATTTTCTTAGCCGATGGCGGTATTGAAACTTGGTCTGATGTTAACGCTGATTGGCCGGATGAGAAAATCCAAACGTATGGTCCAAATGAAAACCATGGAACCTATGAATTTTTCTATGAAGAGATCATGGGTGAGCAAGATTTAAGAGATGATGTCAATTTACAACAAGAATATTCTCAGTTAGTTAACTTAATCTCAGAAGACAAAAACGGCATTGGGTTTTTCGGCTTCGGTTACTACGATAACAATAAAGATCAAGTACAAGCTGTCAGCATTGACTTCGGAGATGGCCCTGTTGAACCATCTTTAGACACGATTGATGAAAATGGTGATTATGCAGGATTTACCCGTCCAGTGTTCACTTATTTGAATATGAACCATGCAAAAGAGAAACCACAAGTACTAGACTATGCGATTTACGTAATGAATACAGTAAACGATGTAGCAGGTGAAGCTGGTTTTGCTCCAATTCCGGATGAAGAAGCTGAACAACTAAAGTCTGAATTGGAAGAGCTAAAGTAGAAGAATCTTAACTGATTAATAAATTGTTTTACCCCCATTGATTGAACGATGAGAGGCAACTGTTCCCTCTCATCGTTCCCATCTTTTTTTTCGATTGGAGGTTCATCATCATGACGACAAAAAATGTGTCCGTTAACACTGCAAACCTTTCAACGAAGCAGTTAATGAAAGAAAAGAAATCAACAGCTTCATTTAAAAATGTTTTTGAAAAAATTGTTCCCACTATCTTATTTTTATTCGCAGCTGTGTCCGTGCTAACGACAATTGCTATCTTGTATACACTCATCACAGAAGCTGTCCATTTCTTCCAACGTGTATCGTTGACGGAGTTTTTCACGAGTACAAATCTTAAACCGTTAAGTCAAAACCCATCCTTTGGGTTGCTACCATTATTAAGCGGTACGCTCTTGTCCACGATGATTGCCATGGTCGTCGCCGGACCTATTGGCTTGATGGCTGCGATTTACTTAAGCGAATATGCGAGTGATCGCGTCCGTAAATTATTAAAACCGATGCTGGAGTTGTTGGCTGGAATTCCAACAATCGTTTATGGGTTCTTTGCTTTTACTTTCGTCACTCCATTACTACGATCCATATGGCCAGAAATCGAATTGACGAATATTCTAAGCCCTGGTCTTGTCATGGGAATCATGATTATTCCAATGGTTGCTTCGTTATCGGAAGACGCAATGACTTCCGTTCCGAATACAATGCGAGAAGGCGCTTATGGATTAGGCGCAACGAAGTTAGAAACGGCAATCAAAGTCGTCATCCCTGCAGCCATTTCCGGAATTGTTGCGTCATTTGTCTTGGCAATCTCAAGAGCGATTGGTGAAACGATGATTGTCACGATTGCGAGTGGTAGTACGAAAAATTTCTCTTTCGATGTTACAGAATCGATGCAAACGATGACTGCGTATATTGTTGAAGTCTCCAGTGGTGATGCCGCAGCAGGAACGACTGTTTATTACAGTATTTATGCTGTTGCTCTGACGCTATTTACAATGACATTTTTAATGAATTTACTCGCCAAAAAAATAGCCCGCCGTTTCAGGGAGGAATATTAAAATGCAATATATCGATCGTTTACAAGTAAGGAAGAGAATTAATTTTCGCCTAAGGCTTAACAGTATTCTCAAATATGTTTTTCTTGGAGCTACTCTCTCCGGCTTAGTCGTATTGGCAATTCTATTAATACGCACTGTTTCACAAGGCTTCGCTTGGATTGATTGGAACTTTATAACAGGGCATTTATCCATGGACCCTGAAAAAGCAGGAATTATGGGTGCAATTCTCGGAACGTTCTGGTTGATGCTAGTCGTCATTTTTTTCACCTTAATCCTAGGTATGGGTGCTGCCATTTACCTTGAGCTGTATGCGAAGAAAGGGCGAGTTCATTCCTTGATTCAAACCAATATTGCCAACCTTGCAGGTGTACCTTCCATTGTTTATGGAATTCTTGGACTGACCGTGTTTGTTCGATTGATGGATTTTGGCAGTACGGTATTGGCTGGTGGCTTGACTTTATCCCTGCTCATTTTGCCAATTGTCATTGTTTCTTCTCAAGAGGCTTTGCGTGCTGTCCCTCAAACACTTGGCGAAGCATCGTATGGATTAGGTGCCAGCAAATGGCAAACCATTCGAAACATTGATTTGCCAACCGCGTTGCCGAGTATTTTGACAGGTTCCATTCTTGCTTTATCACGTGCAATCGGAGAAACAGCACCACTTGTCGTATTAGGTATTCCTGCATTACTGATTCCATTTCCAGGTGGATTTATGGATCGGTTCACAGCGCTTCCGATGCAGATCTATTACTGGACATTGGATGCAGCACTCGTTGAAGAGTATGCTAATCTGGCTGCTGCTTCCATCATCATCCTGTTGTTAATGCTGTTTATCCTAAATTCAATAGCGATTTACATTCGTAATAAATTCCAACATCGTTTTTAGAAAGGAGACCAATGTATGGCTGTTCAAACACAATTATATGCTGTTCCGGAGATTGAAAAGAAAGAATCAAAGGAACAGAATGAATTGGAGAATGAAAAGATATTTGAAACCAAATCTTTAAATCTATGGTACGGAGAAACGCAAGCATTAAAAAATATTGAGCTTGAAATCCCTGAGAAAAGTATCACAGCGATTATCGGTCCTTCGGGCTGTGGGAAGTCAACATTTATCAAAACCTTAAACCGCATGGTTGAACTCATCCCCTCTGTTCAAACGAAAGGTGATATCCATTATAAAGGAAGTAATATTTTAAGTAATGACTATTCAGCCGAAGCTTTGCGTACAGATGTCGGGATGGTATTTCAGAAACCAAACCCATTTCCGAAATCCATTTATGATAATGTGGCGTATGGACCACGAATCCACGGAATTAAGAAGAAGAGGATTCTCGATGAGATTGTCGAAAAGAGTCTTAGGGACGCATTCATCTGGGATGAAGTAAAAGAACGTTTAAAGGACAATGCTTTTGGTTTATCTGGAGGTCAGCAACAACGATTATGTATTGCTCGTTGTCTTGCAATTGAACCTGAAGTCATCTTAATGGATGAACCTACTTCTGCACTAGATCCAATCTCTACAACAAAAGTAGAAGAACTTATCCAATCATTAAAAAAACAATATAGCATTGTGATCGTCACACACAATATGCAGCAAGCAGCACGTATTTCCGATCAAACAGCCTTCTTCTTAAACGGTGAAGTCGTTGAGTTTGGTAAAACCGAAGAGCTATTTACCGAGCCTGAAGATTCCCGAACAATGGATTATATCAACGGTCGGTTCGGATAATATCCAACCGAGTCCATTTTTCAACCGCTCATGAAGCTTTTGCTTTATGGGCATTTTGCATTGCAATCAACTTTAAGTTAGAGGGTACATTTTTTCCGTATCATCTATTTGTCAATATAAAGTGAAACGTGTAAAATAATATTATTCGTTAGTTAAGCATCAATTTTTCAGACTTAGAAAATGATACGTTAACCGATTAATTCGTCATTTTTCCCGTCTGTAGAAATCTAGCTACACATACCAAGGGGGAAGAACGAAATGAAAAAAGTTTTAATTATGGCTGGATCCGATACAAGTGGCGGTGCAGGTATTCAAGCAGACCTGAAAACAATGGAAGAACTAGGTGTGTATGGGATGACCGCTTTGACAACAATGGTTGCGCAAAATCCTGAAAACTGGGCGCACGATGTCTATCCGATTGAGATTGACACTGTAAAAGCACAGCTTCGCACGATCTTGGATGGTGTTGGTGTGGACCTAATGAAAACAGGGATGATTCCAACAACTGAGTCCATTCAATTGGCAGCAGATACCATCGATAAATATAATCTTGAAGCTGTGGTTGATCCTGTCTTAGCTTGTAAAGGCGTCGATGAACCCGTCCATCCAGAGAATGCGGTTGCTTTACGGGAGATCCTTGTTCCAAAAGCCACCATTACAACACCGAATCTTTTCGAAGCTAGTCAATTGACAGAAATGCCTTTATTGAAAACGGTTGATGATATGAAGGAAGCAGCCAAGAAAATTCATGATCTTGGCGCCAAAAATGTTGTCATTAAAGGTGGCTCGGATGTAGACGAAAACAAAGCTATTGATGTTTTTTACGACGGCAATGAACTCATTGTGTTAGAGGGCGAAGTCATTAAGCCTTGTTATACACACGGTGCAGGCTGTACTTTTGCCTCTGCCATAGCCGGCTCTTATGTGAACGGCAAGTCTCCGCTTGAAGCTGTTGAGTTTGCAAAACAATTCGTTTATCACGCGATCAATGGTGCAGAAAAACTGAATGAGTACGTCGGTTCTGTTAAACAATACGCAAACCGTAAATAATATAACGAACTGTTCTTAAATGAAAACATTTAAGGGCAGTTTTTTTATGAATAATTCCACGCTGAAAGAACCACCTTATGATTGTACTTTACACAAAGGAGGATTCTTTCATGCAACAGCAACAAAATCCGAACAGCCAAATGCAAGATTCGAGCAACTTAGCTGCAAACAAAAGTCATGGCGCACATGAAATCATGGATGTTCATGAAACGTTGTCCACACTCACTGGCACACTGGAGCACTATAAAATGTACCAACCGAACATTCAGTGTGAACAGCTGCAAAGTATTTTATCAAGACAAACTCAGTTCCTGAATCAATTGTATAACACGATGGTCAATACGTATCAATCCGGAACGCGTCCACAGCAACCAACCACGACGTATAACTTTGAACTTTCAAATGATGTCACATATGGCCTGAGTCCTAGCCAACCAACGCAACCACAGCAATCTCCTCAATCATTGAATGAGCAAAATTACTCAAGTTATATGATGGGGCATATTAAAGCATGTGCGACAGCATTTACGACATCTGCATTGGAAGCAACGAACCCGGTTATGCGCCGCGTCTTGCAAGATAGCGTACCGAACTTGTGTGAAATGGCTTATGAGTTATTCTTGTATCAAAATGATCGGAACTACTACCAAGTTCCTCAATTTGATGATCAATCGATGACACAATTACTGAACAGCTTCACAACTATACCGAATCCTCAGCAACACTAATGTAAAAAGATGATAGGATAAAAGATAAATTTTGATGTAAAAGACAGTTGTTTAAATAATAATGACGTAAGCGTATAGGAAGTAGAATTAAAACACGTAGCCGCCTGTGGTCAAGTAATTGCAGATTCAGCTGCTCACTGCTGAAGTTGAACTGCTGACTGCTGGAGTTCGGCTGCTCACTGCTGAAGTTGAGCCGCTCACTGCTGGAGTTCGGCTGCTCACTGCTGAAGTCGTACCGCTCACTGCTGAAGTTGAGCCGCTCACTGCTGAAGTTGAGCCGCTCACTGCTGAAGTTCGGCTGCTCACTGATGAAGTCGTACCGCTCACTGTTGGAGTTCGGCTGCTCACTGCTAAAGTTAAGTCCCAAGCAGGAGTTTGCCTATTAATTGTCGGACTCTAATGCCATATAACTTTTATAATGGAAAAAACGGACACGCAGCCCGCGGCAAGCGAAGTGTTTTGATGAAGCGCCAGTCAAATAAAAACCCGAGCGATTTATTTGATATTAAATCGTTCGGGTTTTCATCTTTTATATAACTTTTTTCTCAGATTTTCTCTAGTTTTTCTCTTTGATCAATTCTTTTAACTCTCGAATTTCCTGTCTTAATTCAGCGATTTCTCCGCGGACAATTTGTTGATCTGCTTCATCCTCTTCTTCCTTCTCCCATGCATCGATCTTTTCAAAGTTATTGACAATGACTCCGACGAATAGGTTAAGCACGACAAAAGCACCGACAAGAATAAACGCCACAAAATAAATCCACGCCCAAGAGGTAACTTCCATGACTGGACGCATGACACCACTTGCCCATGATTCCAGTGTGATCATTTGAAATAACGTCAACGCCGTCAGCTGCAGATTACCAAAGTATTCCGCACTGACATCCTGAAAGAGCATCGTACCGATGACACTGAAAATATAAAATACAATGAATAACAGTAACATGATGGTTCCTAAAGAAGGCAAGGTCATCAACAAAGCATTCACTAATTTTCGAAGAGATGGTATGACGGAAATCGTACGAAAGACACGCAACACACGTAAAATCCGTAATACGGTGATAAATGGTGACCCGATAAAGACATAACTCGCCGCAACAATGAGAAAGTCAAAGACATTCCAATTATCTTTAAAGAAATGTAAGGTTTTCTCTTCTGCAATCATCTTTAAAATAATTTCAATTGTAAACAAAATCAATACGATAATATCAAACGTCAAAAACCACTCTCGGTATTTTTCATATAAACTTCCGTATGTTTCGATTCCGACAAATATGGCATTCAATAAAATGATGCCAATTACAATCGGTTGAAACAATGGATGTTCTACAATCTTTCTACTATATGTTTGCAATCCAATCCCCCACTTTAATAATGCCTGTTTTATTTTATCATAAACAGGCTGTCTTTTTGGAGAAATGTTTGTGCTAAATTTGTACATTTGGGATGGGGATTGAACGGTTAGCAGGGTCGTTTGAACGGTTAGCGGGCTAGTTTGAACGGTTAGAGCGATACTTTGAACGGTTAGCACGATACTTTGAACGGTTAACGCGATACTTTGAACGGTTAGTACGATGCTTTGAACGGTTGGCGCGATATTTTGAACGGTTAGAGCGATATTTTGAACGATTGGCGCGATGCTTTGAACGGTTAGCACGATGCTTTGAACGGTTAGCGCGAACGTTTGAACGTTCAAACCAATCCTTTGAACAGTCAGGCACTCCCTCAACGCTCACCAACACGTTTTCATACTGTAACGACTACTTAAAATCCACTGATAGTTTTTTTCGACTAATCGTGATAAAATACGTGAAATAAAGTCTTGGTTTTCTACTGGTTAGGAGTATTAGCATATGCCAAAACAGGTATGGATTTTAATTATCGCAACATCCATTAACGTCACAGGTGCCTCTTTTATCTGGCCGTTAAATACAATTTATATGCACAATGAGCTTGGTGAGTCGCTGACTTTCGCTGGGCTCATTTTGATGTTCAATCAAGGAGCTGCGATCGTCGGTAATTTAGTCGGAGGAACGCTTTTTGATAAAATCGGCGGATATCGTACAATTTTAAGTGGTGGAGCTTTAACGCTCATTTCCGCTGTTGTGTTAACGCAATTCCATTCACTTGTCCCTTATTCGATTCTGTTAATCGTGATGGGATTAGGTTCAGGTGTCATCGTTCCTGCTATGTTCGCAATGGCAACTTCGGTGTGGCCTGAAGGCGGCAGACGCTCGTTTAATGCGATCTACGTCGCACAAAACGTCGGTGTCGCCCTGGGTGCTTCGCTTGGTGGTTTTGTTGCTTACTATTCTTTTTCTTATATTTTTTGGGCAAATGCTTCCCTTTTTATTCTGTTCTATATCATTGTGTTTTTTACATTTAAACCGATGGAGAAGAAAGTGGATGCGAATGCTTATTCAACCGTCTTCAGTAAAGGGCTAGCAATTAAAAACAAAAAGTCTTTCTTGGCTCTTGGCTTTTTAAGTATCGGTTTCTTTATCGCTTGGGTTGCTTATACACAATGGCAAACAACCATTGCGTCTTATACACAGGACTTAGGAATCCCGATTGATCGGTACAGCGTGTTATGGACGATTAATGGTGCTATGATCATCGCAGGTCAGCCATTGATGAAGCTGATCACCCGCTGGATTACGAGTCCGAAAATGCAAATCGTTGTCGGTAATACGATATTCCTCGGTTCTTTTATCTATATCCTTAAAGCCGAATCCTTTGCTGATTTTGCAACAGGTATGGTGATACTCACTTTTGGTGAAATGTTTGTTTGGCCTGCAGTGCCGACGATTGCAGGTAACTTAGCACCAAAAGGCAGAACAGGGTTTTATCAAGGTATTATTAATAGTGTTGCTACAGCCGGCAAGATGACTGGCCCCGCTTTCGGAGGATTAATTGTCGATTACTTTTCAATTCAAGTCCTTTTTGGCATTTTGGCATTGCTCCTTCTATTGCCATTCCTTTCTGTCTATCTGTTGTCCCTTGCAGAGAAGAGAATTGAAGTAGCGAGTGAGTCTGCAGGATAGTTGAGTCCATCAAAAAAGCATTCCGACAAATCGATTCGATCGATGTTGGAATGCTTTTTATATGCTCATATCTTTCACCGTTTGCTTTAATTTTTCGGCGGTTTCCCTGTCCGAATTTGTCCCTAATTGAAACGCTTGATTATATAACTCGTGACCTTTACCCGTCACCAAGATTATATCGCCTTCATCTGCTGCTTCAACGGCCTCTTTAATGGCAAGTGTACGATCGGGTATGATTTTTCCTTGTGAATGGCCATATTTGGCATGGTAGCTGTGCAGTGTTTGAACCATCTCTTCTTCTGGTTGTTCGTTGAGATCGTCTAAGGTTAAGATATATTGATCACTGTACATCGCCGAATTAATCAACATATCAGCACGTTTCGATTCATCGCGATCGCCCCGAAATCCAAACACATGAATCACTCGTTTGGCATCACATTCACGAGCGGCCTTCAAGCAATAAATAATACCTTTTGTCGTATGAGCGTAGTCGATGACGACTCGTATATTTCCCGGGAAATGAATCGACTCGAATCGACCTGGCAAAGAAGAAAAATTACGCAAGACATTCATCGACTTTTCGCGGTCTAACCCAAAATATTCACCGACAAGCAGGGTCATCGTTGCATTTAAGCGGTTATGTTCACCTGGCATTTTCAACTCGAATGACATCGCTTTTTCATTGGCAAACTGAATCGTTGACTGCCTTGTATCCAAAAGAATTGAAGCTTCCACTTCAGTACTGATTGTTTTTAATTGATACGATTGATTTTTCAGCCTGCGATAAACAATTTCTCCCCATGAATTGTCCCGACTCACGATTGCTAGTCCATTTTTCTTTAATTGTTTAAACAGTTGATACTTGGTCTCAAAGTAGTCTTCCATCGTTGAATGATAATCCAAATGCTCTTTCTCTAAATTCGTAAAAACGGCCACATCAAAGTCTACACCTTTGACACGGTCTTGCTTCAGAGCGTGTGATGATACTTCAATGATCATGACATCGTCTTCACTTTGGTGAAGTAGTTGATGTAATTTTATTGGGTTCGGGGTCGTATTAATCGTCTTGAAGGCTTGTCCATTAACAATATTTTGGATTGTCCCTACAATCCCACACTGAAATCCCTGTGCTTCCAACGTTTCTTTTACCATATAGCTTGTCGTTGTTTTTCCATTTGTTCCTGTAATTCCGATGATCTGCTGCTTTTTGTCAGCCGTATCATAGAAATTTTTCGCGAGGATTCCTAAAACCGACTTTGACTGTTCCACAGATAAATAGACAGTCTTCTCCAAGGGTGTAGGACGCTCGCCGACAATTACTGAAGCTCCGTTTTGAATGGCTTCATCAATGTATTGGTGTCCATCGATTTTCTCACCATTGACGGCAATAAACATATAACCATCTTGTACTTCACGTGAATCATCGGTAATCCCTAGGATATCTATGTGATCGATTGGTTGATTGTATGGATTTTTATATGAAATTCCACTAAGGATTTTTTCAATTTTCATGGTTGCCTCCAAGGTGACACGGTAATTTTGTATAGTTTACCCTCAATGGTCCATTTTAAAAACAGTTCTTATTGATTAAGGAAAAAGACCTTGCTCGCTAGTTAGTCAAATGTCCTAGTATAAAAAATACGTATAACGCACGTGAGGAGCACCATATAGTTTAAACATTTTCATCGATAGTTACCGCATAACTACTCAGGCCAGGGCCAATGACTAACATATAAGTAAAATAAATTATTCAAAATAATTTTCATAAAGTTCTTTTATCTTTTTGTCAAATTTTTGCATGTAAACCGAGCGAGCTTCACGGTGATATTCCTTTCCGTCTACAAAAAGCAAAAGAACAGGCACCGTAAAGATATGAAACTTTCCAGCCACTTCCGGGACATCATCTGTACGGATTTCAGCAGCTTGGATCTTCGGATACTGATCCATCACCTTTTTCACTTGTGGTTTCAACCCGTGACAAACACTACAGTTTTCCTGTGAAATATACAAAAAAGCCACATTGTTTCCTTCGATTAATTGTTCCGCTTCTTCCAAGGTTGTTAGACGTTCGAAGAATTCCATATCATTCATTTCTCCTTATACGTGTTGAAACTGCCTAGCAAAAATTCACCAGGCAGCATCCATCTATCGTGTTATTATTTATCCGATTGCTCATATAATTCATCAAAATAATTCGCCATCTCAATATCCAAATCGGTAATTCCCTGCATTTCCCAAGATGAAATTTTAAGCGTTACAACTTTATAATCAATCGCAATATTGGGGTGGTGTTGCTTTCCCTCTGCATAGGCTGCCACTTTGCTGACGAACTCAATTCCTAACAAATAATTTTCGAATTTATAACGACGGCGAATCCACTTTTCATCAATCCGCTTCCAGTTGGATAGCTTTTCGAGTTCTTGTTCAATCTGCTCTTCTGATAATAGTTCCATTCATTTTCCCTCCTCGTTCTTGTATACCCTTCTATCAAAGAAGTTAATAAGAAAAGTGATGTTTTATCAGTAAAACAACTATTGATGCTGTTCCTCAATATATTGTTTCATGACTTCTAATTGTTCCCCATCTTCTTTTTTGATCATCTTTGTGATCAGCGGTTTATACAATTTATTCTTTATTCCGGATGGTTTGAGTTTGCCGATGAACTCCACTTTTGTACCCTTTTCAACTTCAGAAAAAAGATATGTGTACGTCAGAAACAGTTGATGCTGTTGGCTCTCAATCGTGAATCGTTTATTCGGTTCAAATTCAGTCACTTTCAGGATATTTTCCACTTTGAATCCACGAATATTTCTCGTTTCCTTGATTCCAGTGTTCAATCCAACAGGACCGTCTGTGATGATCTCTACATCTTCAATATGATTCATTTTTTCTGTATATCGATAATTGGAAGCTACATCAAAAACTTGTTCGATTGGTGCTTCAATGACGGTTTCTAACTGAATTGCCATTTAAGCTCTTCCCCCATCCCCGTAAATTATTTACTTCATTATATCATTTACCGAGTGATGACTCATCTTAAAGGTAATGAGCATTACTGTTGGGAGTTGAATAAAGTTTGGCAAGGCAGCAATTTCTTTTCAAAAAAATGTCCTAACCGTTTTTAAGGTTAGGACAAATTGAAAAGGGAGTAATATGCAAACCAATAGTAAGGTAGTTAGCGATTTTCATGTACGTTGTTGAGCAATTTGTTTCTTCATATCTTCAAATTTTAACGGATGACTGAAGTAGAATCCTTGGAAGATTTTACAACCAAAGCTACGAATCATTTCGTAATGCTCCTTCGTTTCTATTCCTTCAGCCAATAGCTTTAAGTTCAAATCTTCTGCGAGCTGTATAATCGTTTTACAGATTCGTTGATCGACTGGGTTATAAATGACATCTCGCACAAATGAACGATCAAGTTTAATCATATCAACCGATAAATACTTCAAGTAATTTAATGAGGAATAAGATGTTCCAAAATCATCAATCGAGATCTGCACATCTTGCTGCTTAATTCGATCGATTGTTTTTGAGACGTGGCCAATTTGTTGCATTAAAGCTGTCTCCGTAATTTCAAGTGCGAGCTGTTCTCCAGGGAAATTTGTATTGGTTAAGATGTTTTTTAATTTTGTAGAAAAATTCACTTGGGTAATATGACGAGCCGAAATATTAACGGACAAGACAAAATCTTGATGATGCTTTTCCATTAACTCTTTGATATCCATACAAGCTTGCGCCACGACGAGGTCGTCAATCAAGTCAATGATATCGTGTTCTTCGGCATACTCGATAAATTCACTTGGCGGCAGGATCCCTTTCTGTGCATGATCCCAACGAGCTAATGCTTCAAAACCGTAGATTTGGTTGGTATCTATTTGATATAGCGGTTGATAAAATGGTTTAATCTCTTTATTTTCAATCGCTTTCAATAACTCACATTTAAATTGCTCATCAGCTTTGGATTCTGGCTCTTTGATTTCGTTTATCCACGAAAAGTCAATTCGCATTTGTTCGGATTGAATATAATTTGCAATTAACAAGGTTAATAGCGAGCGGAAGGATTTGACAATTTCTACTTCACGATTGGTCGGTGAATGAAATTGTTTTGAAAAGATGGAAAATACAGCGATCACATCGCGGTCACGATAGTCAAAGATAGGAATAGACCAACAAGAGCTTAATCTCAGTAGATCAGACACTTCTTGATAACCATCCCCTGACAGGCCATTCGAAATGTTTTCTGAAAAAGCGACTCTTTCCATGCGAATAGCCGTTGCATTTGAATCGATCCCTTTCTCAATCACTGTTCCACAACATGCTTCCTTGAACTCTTCAGATAGTCCATTAGAAATACACTCCTGAAAAAATTCTTTCTTCTCGTCCACAATCATAATTGCACTGTATGTGCCGTTTAGTTTACGGTCAAAGTATTTCAAAATATGATGTAGGGCATCTTCATAGGAATCTGATTGATTCATCGCTTCCTCGATATAACGATAACCTTCCAAGAATTCTTCTGGCGTAACCTTTACTTGTTTCTTCACTTGTTGGTGAACCATAAAAGAATCCTCCCTCGCTATGATTTAATAGTGATGGCTAATTTTCGTTTTATGTCAAACAGTGTATAATATATTTATGTATATTGTGAAAATTCAATTTGAAAAAAGAGGGCCACCAAAATTGCTGGGGTAGCCCGATATGGATGGTTGTATCATTTGTAGATTTGCAACGAACAATTAGTCTAGCGAACCGAGATCATTGTTTCCATTTCCAATACCTTGAATGGTAACAAACGCTTCTTCAGACGTGTTTTCTTGGCTCGCGTCAAATCCATAGAGACTAGAAACAATAAGAACAACAGCTACAAGGCTCAAAAGCTTTTTCAAACCAGACCCTCCTTTGCGAGTTGATTTATATTAAATCTATCACACTATCAAAATCGATGGATTTGCGATTTAAAACGGTTTGAGCCGAAAAAATGATCATTTTCTTTTGTTTTCTTCGTTTTTCTCAAAAAGTATAAACATTGGAATATTTTAAGGGAAATTTTGTAAAAGGATGTGAGGTTTTGATAGATAACCGTGAAGACATCGGGGCAAAAATCTATGATTTAAGAAGGTACTTTCATATGACGCAAAAGGAGTTGTGTGATGGCATCTGTACCCAAGCCTACATTAGTAAAATTGAAAATGGCTCTTTGGCGATTGCGGCAGATATTCTATTTAAAATCTCCGAACGGCTCGGTGTGGATGTGAATTACTTTTATGACACTACTTTTCCCGAACGAATGGATTACTCTCTGGAAGTAGAAATCCAGGCACGGGAATTGGTCATCCAAGATAATTACACTGCTTTGAAAAGGTTAATAGAAAAGGAAGAACAAACTCCCTTATATGAAAACAGACGTTTTAAACAATTTATTTTATGGCATAAAGCATTATGTAAAAGGTATGTGGATAAGGACCTGGACACCTCACTAGATTTACTGAATGAAGCTTTATTATTATTCAATACAAACCATAAGGTCAAATCCGAGCGTGAGATTGAAATTTTGATGAATAAAGCAAACATATTGGTGGACTTCAAACAATACAAACAGGCCATCGATCTGTATGAAGATTTACTTTTCTCTGTCAAGAAACTACCAATTATTCGGAATCATAACATTGAAATCATGATTCGGTATAACCTTGCCCGTTGTTATTTGATGATCTCCAATTATGAAAAGACGATTGAACACGCGAAAAAAGGGCTGACCTCATGTAGAAATAATCGTTCTTTTTATGGAATGGGTCACCTTTATTTCATTGTTGGTAGAGCATATGAAGAAATTGAACAAATGGTTCAAGCACTTGATTTTTTTCGAAAAGCAAAGCAAGTTTTTGACCTGACTGAAGAAAACCAGTATTACCAAAAAGCTTTATTCAAGTTAGACGAGCTGCAAAATTTACATAAACAAGTTTAATATACCACATTTTTATGATGTTGTTTACAAATATTTGAACTTTTTTAGATAAATAGAACGAATTGAACCCTGGCCTCTTAATTGCCAGGGTTCATTAGCTTTTCATTATATATGGAATGACGAATTATTTTATCCCTTATTCGCAAACGTATCTGGCATAACGGCTGCCACAACCTCTCCCTTTACAACAACTTCATCATTAGCATAAACGCTGGTCGTCACCTTGAATTTTTTCGGATGAATCTCTTCAATATCGCCAACTGCTTTCAACGGAACGCCTTGAGGTGTCGGCTTTAAATAGTCCACATGTAACGAGGCTGTCACAAAGCGTGGCGCCGGTTCACCATCACCTGGCTCGTGACCATTCTTCCTATGTAAAAAGAGAGCTGCTGACCCAGTACCATGACAATCTACCAAGGAAGCGATCAATCCACCATAAACAAATCCAGGAATGGCTGTGTGTTTTGGCTTAGGTTGATATACGGTTATCGACTGATCACCTTTCCATCCTGTTCGAAATAAGTGTCCATCCTTATTTTGATGTCCACAACCAAAGCAATGAGCAAAATCATTTGGATAATCATCTTGAATCGCATGCTTAACTTCTTCCATCATCTCACCTCTAAAAATATATTCTCTTCCATCTTAAATAGATTCGATAAGTGAGTGATGAATTCCTTCTTTTCTATTAATAAGAGCATCCAAGCTACGCCGCTTGAACACCCTATTCTATTTCTATTGAATTGGATTGCCGTCTTGATCGATCAGTACGATTGTATCGGTTAATGTTTCTGTCACATTGATTTTATACACGCCATCTTCAACAACTAGATGATGAATAGCATTTACTTGGTTGTTATTGTATTCATATCTCTCAGCAACATCGGCCGCAATGCTTTGTTGGCCGATTTCTACATATATTATCATGACTTTATTGAAAAGCTTTAAATTATAATAAATTGACTATTCATCACTACCGGAAGTTCTGAGAAAGAAAAAACCACCCGGCAAACCGAGTGGCTTTTAGCAGATCTATTCAATAAATTGTTTATCGACCAGACCTGACAAATCAGGCTGTTCATCCAAGAAACCTAAGTCATGAGAAGAATTGGCGAACTCCTGCAACACCTCTGAGTTAACCTCGTAGGTGAAAGTAATTCGCTCCCATGCCCGATCGACGACCTCAGGAGATAGTTCTTGGTCAGTAATGTCTTTGATTTTATCAATCGCAATTGTTTTCGCTTCATCCGGATTGTTTTGGATAAACTCTGTTGCACTTTTATGTCCATCCACGATACTTTGAACAAGTTCCGGATCATTTTCAATTAATTCATTTGATGTGACAAAAACAGCGGCCGGTAATGTCTCACCATATGCGACGTCTGGTGTATCAATCAAAACTTCACCTGTTCCTTCTTCTTCAATAAATGACGCCCATGGTTCAGGTACCGTTGCAACATCTACATTACCTGTTGCAAACATATTAGAATAAGTTGCTGGTTTACCTGTGACGTGTTTGATTTCACCGTTCACACGATCGGTTGTCATGCCATATTCTTCTTTCATTTGTGTCTCAAACTGAACATCGTGTGTGCATCCAACTCTTGGTGAAATGAAGTTTTTCCCTGCAAGGTCTTCAGGTGATTCAATTCCTGCACCTTTTCTCGCCATGATGACCGTACCGCCTGTTGAACCAGCTGCGACAACACTTACCTCTGCTCCACTCGTATAGTGGTTCATGGCAGGTCCGGGACCGACTATACCTGCTTCAATATCACCGGTTTCAAGCGCCGTCATAAACGCTGATCCATCTGGGAAGTATTGATAGTTGACAGTTGTTCCGTCCGGCAACGATTCTGAATATAAGTCTTTTTCCTCTGCAACCATGCCGGCAACGTGATTTATATTTGGAAAGTAACCAATCGTCACTTCTTCATTCGAATCCTCTTCCGCATTGGAACTACCGCAAGCTGCCATCAATGCACCTAACACTAATACCATTGCGAACAAAATCATTTTTTTCATTGAATGACTCTCCTTTTTTATGTGTTTAATAAGCCCCAACGTTTAAGGACATTTTTCTCTAGTTTTGAAAAGACCAACTGATCGACGATTGCACCGATCGTACCAATAATGATGATAATTCCAATGACCTGATCCATTTTGGCAAAATCGGAGGCAAACTGTAAGGAGTACCCCAGTCCTGGTCCATTGCTTAATAATTCCCCAGCCATTAAAGCTCTCCAGCTGAACGCCCAAGCAAGGCGTACACCTGTCATGTAATAAGGAATACTCGCCGGGATTTCTACCCGGTAAAATAACTCCGCACCACTTGTGCCCATCGTTCTTGCTGCCTTCACCAATTGAGGCGGGACATTTTGAATCGCTGACCGAACATTCAATGCCATCACGAACGTTCCACCTAATACGACAACAAAAATTACGGCGAACTCCGTGAATCCGAATAACATCAAGGATAAAGGTACCCAGACAATACTTGGAATACTTTGTAGAGCAATTAAGTACATCCCGGCCGTCTCATCCGCTTGGCGTGATTTCCCGAGAATGACGCCGAGAATTGTTCCGAAAAGTAATGCGAGCGACAAACCAATTAATAGATGTTTAAAACTGGCTCCTAGCGCTACGAGTAAACTCCCACTCGCAAAGCCATCATATAAAGCTTCCAGTACCTTAAGGGGACCTGGCAAAACGACTGGTGGGAAAACATTCATTGCCACAACCAGCTGCCAGATTCCCACAACGACAACCAGAAACAATATTCGTTTAATTGCTAGCTTCATAGTCTATTTCTTCCTTTAGCACTTTGTCGATTTCGACTTTCAGTAAGTCCATTACTTGGCTTTCCAGTTTAACTACATCCGGATTACTTCTCTTTCTAGGCCGTGGCAAATCAACATGGATGTCTGCAATGACCCGACCCGGACGAATCCCCATGACAATGACGCGATCGGAAAGCTTGATGGCTTCGTGAATGCTATGCGTAACAAATAGAATGGTTTTATTTGTTTTTTGCCAAATCTTTGTTAACTCATCTTGCATTAAATCCCTAGTCTGTTCATCCAAAGCACCAAACGGTTCATCCATCAAAAGCACTTTCGGATCCATCGACAGCGCTCTTGCAATCGCTACGCGTTGTTGCATCCCACCCGATAATTCGTAAGTATAATGATTGGTGAATTTACTTAAATGAACCATTTTCAAAAAATGCTTCACCCGTTCTTCCGCTTCTTGTTTCGGCAATTGCTTCTTAATCGGGTAAAGAACATTATTCTTTACATTCAACCAAGGAAACAGTGAAGGTTCTTGAAAAACCATCCCTCTGTCCGAGCCCGGTTTACTGATTTCTTCCCCTTCCAACAAAATGGTGCCTTCTGTTACGTTCTCTAAGCCTGCAATCATTGAAAGCAACGTAGATTTTCCACAACCTGAAGGACCGAGAATGGAAACAAATTGATTTTCCTCAATGGATAAATCAATATCGGAAAAGACTTCAAACTGATTCTGTTGATCTTTGTATCTTTTACCTACTTGCTTTAGCTCCAAAAACATTTAAGCACCATTCCTAATTAATCCGATATAATTACTCGGTTTTATTTTATAATAGTAGATTATACAGTGGAGACATAAAGTGTGTCAATTATTTGTTATGTTTTCTTTAAAATAAGTTAACACCCTACTAATTTGGGAAATAAGCGTGTTTATCTGCTACTTACAAGAATAAAAGCCACTCTTTTTATAGAGTAGCTTTTATCCTTGCTAACAGAATGAATCCTTAGGCTTCGGTACCGATAAACCAAATAGAGGTCGTAGATACAGAGCGACAAAGGTTCCTGCCAATGCAAGCAATCCCCATACATAACCATGCACACTGAATGAAGCAATGCCACCGAAGTAAGCACCGATATTACAACCGAATGCTAGGCGTGCGCCATATCCCATCAACAGTCCACCGATGATTGAAGCTGCTACATTGCCTTTCGTCAGCTTGGAAAACTTAAATAATCCGCCAGCCGCTGATGCGAGAAAGGCACCTAAAATGACACCAAGATTCAAAACGGTCGTTGAATCTGTAAAAATACTAGACTGCAAAACTTCCGCGTTTGCACCTTGCCAATATCCCCAACTGGCGACATCAATTCCGAAAAATTGAGCTGTTTTGGATCCCCATAATGCAAATGCTGATGTGATTCCCCATGGTTGGCCTCTTGTCATTAACGTTAGAGCATTCAAAACCGCTAAACCGATTGCAGCTGCGAATAGTGGCCATGAACCACGAAAGATCCGTTTCCAACCAGCAGTCTTTGGCAATGGAGCCATACGTGGTGGTTGTTTTTTTCTTTCAATTACTAATGTAATCCATGCAATTAAACCAAATAATGCGATTGAAACAATCCATGCGCCACCATAGCCTAATCCTGTAGATGTCGCTAGTGAGATCGGTTCAAAAGATGGTGTCTCATCCGTCCAAAATGGCAAATGATAGGCACCGATTGTTGAACCTACAATGAAAAATAGCAAAGTAAACAGCATTACTGTACGTCCACCTCCAACAGCATAGAGCGTACCAGAGGCACAACCGCCACCTAACTGCATTCCAATACCAAATAAAAACGCACCTAAAATCACGCTAACACCGACAGGAGAAACATAGCCAGATACTCCTGTACCAAAGAAAGACACACCGAATGCGAGAATCGGTGCAAATAATGTGACCGCGACCGCAAGCATAACCATATGGGCGCGAACGGCTTGCCCATTCCCTACTGCTGCTAAGCGGCGAAAGGCAGATGTAAAACCAAAACGCGCATGAAACAGTGTATATCCAAGTAATAAACCAAGGATTAATAAAATAGATTGCATTGCGACTTGGGTGAACAATAAATACACCATTAATATAGCCGTTACAATCAAGCCAGCTATAATCAAAGGTGTTTGTGGTTGATTTAACTGTTGATCTTCTCTTTTTATTGGATCTAAAGCCTCGTTGACAGGCTGTACTTTTGTTGTCATATTCAATTCCTCCATTTCCGATTGATTTAATCGGGTTTAACATATTGTCTATAATATTCCCCTGCCGGCTTTTTGTCAATAAAAATTCTCCAAAATAAAAAAGATACAAGAGTGATGGTCTCTCGTATCTTTCATTTAGCAATAGCAGGCGATTTTAAATATCGTCCGGCCGCTCAATCCGTATTTGTTATTTATATTCAAAGAATATTGTTCAGCATAACGTCCAATAAGATTGAGTTATCGATCTTTTTTGGGCGTATGCTTGCTGTTGACTGCTGATAAATGTGATCGGACTGTTGATTAATGCTTGCTGACTGTTGATTAATGGGTTCGAACTGCTGATAAATGCTTTTGACTGCTGATAAAACGGTTCGAACTGCTGATAAACGCCTTCTGACTGCTGATAAATGGGTTCGAACTGCTGATAAACGCAGGCTGACTGCTGATAAATGGACTCGAACTGCTGATAAATGCAGGCTAACTGCTGATAAATAAGCTCGAACTGTTGATAAACGCCTTCTGACTGCTGATAAACAGGCTCGAACCGCTGATAAACGCAGCTTTTCGATACTTTTTCAGCAACAGTACCTATATAACAAATTCTAAGTCACTGCTTAGACTTACTTTTGTCTAAATAATCTATAATCCCTTGTGCACAAACTTTCATATCAACTTCTAAAAGCTGATAAACAGGATGATCATCACTCACCTTACGATCCACTAAATGTGAAGCGACGGATTCAATTAGCAACTCGTAGAGCAATTCCGCCTTTTCGGATGATGTCCGTCCCTCATAGTCCTGATCGACCTTTCTGCCTCGATCCATGAATATAGGGAGAAAATAGGTGATTTGGCGATAGACATTTTCAGGATCTTCCGATACCCCATAATGACCAAAGAAGATTCTTGAAACACCCATATCCTTGATTCGTTGCATGGATTCCAACATTGAGTCCGGGTTAAATTGATTTGGCGACGTCGATGGCAAAATAAATTCATGTTCACCTGCCAGTTGGGCATAACGAACACCAATCGTATCTCCGGTAAACATACCGTTACTAACAGAATCATGTATAGAAAAGTGATGCTTTGCATGACCTGGTGTATCGTAGAATGTTAAAACTCGATGTTCACTTAGGCGTAATTGCTCGCCGTCTTCCTTTGTGATAATCCGGTCTTCGGGCACCGGCTTAATCGGATCGAATAATTGATCAAATTGGTCACCGTAGACCGCCCGTGCTCCTTGAATCAACTTCGTTGGATTAGCGATATGTCTAGCACCACGTGGATGAACGACTACCGTTGCATTCGGACAATGCTCCAGTAAAACACCAACGCCTCCAGCGTGATCTAAATGAATATGTGTCACAATAATATATTGAATTTCTTCTGGTTGAATTTCCAATTGTTCCAAGCCGTTTAATAAATGAGGGATGGATGGACTTGCACTCGTTTCGATAATTGACGGTTGTTCTTCGTGGAGAATATAGCTTCCCGTTCTTTCTGGAACAAACAAGTCATGTAAATCAACCATTGAAATTTTATCGCCTAAGTCTGTGATGGTCGACATTTTATCGCTCCCCTTCTAAATAATTTCACACTAATGACTATATTCAACAAAAATCGCAAAATCCCTTTAAAGACGTAACATCTTATTACTCCATCCTATTTATTATACGCATCCGAAGTCTTAAGATGTATCTCATCGATTCAAACATGCCACCCACTAAACGGTCTCTATTCCCAAACGGAACATAAAATCTCAAGCACACTTGCCTAATGAATGAATATCTTATGGATGAAGACTAAAGGAGGGATTCATGATGAGTCATAAAGATGCTTATCAGCCAAAGAAACAACCAGAAGCAATGTGTGGAGATCACCATCAACACGGCATGATGTATGGACATCAAGGAAATCCAAGTATGGTTCAAGGACAGCATTATATGGGGCCTGGAATGGACTGCAATCAACAAAAGCTGCCCGCACATTATGGTAATATGCCACAACAAATGATGCCTGGACAGCATGGATTTATGCCACAACAAATGGATGAAAAACAACATAAAAAGAATATGTATGACCACTGCAATAAGCATAAACTTCATCTCATGCATGCGCAGTTAATGGATGGATCGATGGTAGAAGGTATTTTAGATGAATATGACGATGATGGTGTGACACTGATTATTCCATGTGGGGATGAGTTGAGGGAATCATCCGATGAACGGATTAATGGATTCGGATCAGGTTATGGTGGCTATGGGCACGGCGGCTACGGATCTGGCTATGGGCACGGAGGCTACGGATCTGGCTATGGGCACGGAGGTTATGGCGGCTATGGATCTGGTTATGGACACGGGGGATATGGCGGCTCCTATGATCATTACCCAAGAAGATTCCGCAGATTCCGTCGTCGTCGATATCCATTCACTAATATTTTCCGACTGTTTACTCCATTCTTTTTTTAATAGAAAGCAAAGAACCGCACAGCTATCATAGCCATGCGGTTCTCTTCTTACATATTGCACGAGTCGTCATCACAATATTCCGTCTTGGATCCCAACACCTGAATTTTTGACTCTTGTTTTTCTTCCTCTTGTACCTTTTGCAGTACTTCTAAGAATGTCTCACTAGGTTGTGCTCCTGATACGCCATACTTATCGTTAAATACGAAAAACGGAACACCTTGGGCACCAATTTGCGCAGCTGTCTGCTGATCTGCAACTACTTGGTCTTTAAAGCGGTCGCTTTCCAAAACTTGTATCGATTCTTCTTTATCAAGATCTACATCTTCTGCGAGCCCCAGTAAAACATCTTGATCGTTAATATTCTTGCCCTCTGTAAAGTATGCTTTCAACGTACGGTTGACAAAGGCTTCCATCTTTCCTTGCTCTTTTGCATAATGGCTAAGCCGATGAGCATTTTCCGTATTTGCCGGACGTGCTTTGTCTAAGTTAAATTCCAATCCAACGTCTTTAGCTTGTTCGCTGATCGAGTCATTCATTTCTTTCGCTTTTTCAACTGACATTTGATATTTTTTAGCCAATGCTTCATCCAGACTCATATCTGTTTCTTTCGGACTGTTCGGATCCAATTGGAAACTTCGATACGACACCGAAACATCCGATTGACCTGAGAAGTTTTCCAACGCCTGTTCAAAACGTTTTTTACCTATATAACAAAAAGGACAGACCATATCTGAGTAAATATCAACTCTCATATTCATACCTCCGTCTTCACTTCAATTCAAAACATTTCTCTAAACATTATTTAAGAAATCCCTTTAAAAATCAACCAATTGAACTTACTGTTTCGCTTCAATATGACTATCCAATTCATTTAAAAACCGATGTTTTACAAAGATGTTTTCAGAACACAAGCGCTATTTTCCAACCAAAGTTACCGCGAACGACAGTGGTCATAAAATACTTATCCCTCTTGCGTTTAGTTTACTTCCAATGAAGGAATGCTTATGTATATAATGTTTTTCAAGAGGTGATTTTTATGGATACAGAAAAACATGTACAGCATATTGTGAATTGGTTAAAGGAATATAAAGACCAAGCCGGTGCAAAAGGTGGCGTCGTCGGGTTGAGCGGCGGGCTTGATTCCACTGTTGTCGCTTACCTCATGAAGCGCGCTTTTGGTGATCATGCCCTTGGTGTCCTATTACCGATCCACAACTCTGTTGAGGCAGAAGAAGATGCACTGCTTGTCGCAAAGGATTCGAAAATAAACCATATCGGAATTGAACTGACGGATGCATTTAAAGAAGGTTTCGGTCAAATTGAAAAAACACTTGGCGAAAAGTGGAATAAAGATTCCGCTCAATTGGTCGGTGCGAATTTCCAAGCAAGATTACGTATGTCAACGTTATATGCGATTGCTCAAAATAATCAATATCTAGTGATTGGTACCGGAAATTCTTCGGAGCTCTTTACCGGCTATTTTACGAAGTATGGTGATGAAGGTGTCGACATCAATCCTCTCGTTAATTACAGAAAAGAACAAGTGAAAGAAATGGCTAAATACTTAGGTGTACCTGATCGTATACTAAACAAGGCTCCTAGCGCAGATTTATGGGAAGGACAGACGGACGAAAAGGAGATGGGTATTTCTTACGCTGCAATCGACCGTTATCTTCGTGGAGAAGAAATCCCGGCAGAAGACGAAAAAACACTCATGAAACTACACAAGTCTTCAGAGCACAAACGTCATCTTCCACCTGGACCACCTCAACTAGACGCATAAGCTAGAAGGAGAGTTCCTATGAAAGACAACACAGCACTGATTTTAATTGATATGATCAATAAAATGGATTTTGAGGGTGGTGAGGATCTTCTTGAAAATACGAAACCAATCGTCGATCCCATCATGAAGTTGAAAAAACAAGCAAAGGAATTAGGTTTACCTACGATTTATGTAAACGATAACTTCGGCCTCTGGCAAGAAGACGTTGAAAATGTCATTGAAGTATGCAGAAATGAACGTGGACAAGAAGTCGTTGAACAAGTCCTCCCTGAAAAAGATGACTTTTTCATCATCAAGCCAAAACACAGTGGTTTTTATAGTACTCAACTGGATATCTTACTCAGCCACTTAGGTGTCAAGAATCTAATTTTGACCGGTGTTGCTGGAGATATCTGTGTGCTGTTCACAGCGGATGATGCTTATATGCGGGAATATAACTTATGGGTACCAAGTGATTGCACAGCTTCCGAAACGGAAGGAGACAATGATAACGCCCTTCGTTTGATGAAACGCTCGATGTTCGCAAATATCCAGCCAACGACAAAGGTGAACATAGAAAGCGCCTTTCAACAGACAAAACAATAACTCTGTTTCAAACCTTCTCTGATGTTCAGAGAAGGTTATTTAGTATGAACATGTTCATTGAGACAAACAATCCCTCTACTAATTAAATTTTTAAAAAATTCCCTACAACTTCAATTTTTTTGATACAATGTTTAGTTAGTGACATATCATTCATAACATAATGAATAAGTTATCGGGGGAGGGAAATTTTGTGAATGAAATATTAAGCGTTAAAGGATTAGGTAAGTCGTTTAAAAATACGCGGGTAGTAAAGAATATCGACTTTGATGTACATAAAGGTGAAATCATGGCGGTTCTTGGACCAAATGGTGCTGGTAAGTCGACTACAATCCGTAGTATTATGGGCATCCTATTGCCTGATGAGGGTACAGTCACATTTCACAATCATGCGCAAGGCGAGGTGCCGAGGCACAAGATCGGGTATTTGCCTGAAGAGCGCGGACTTTATAAAAAGGTTAAGGTAATGGACATCTTACTTTATTTTGCGGAGTTGAAAGATTATCCATTGGATAAAGCCAAGGAACGTGCACTCGCTTATTTGAAAAAATTTGATCTTGAAGGAAAAGAGAATGTTTCTGTCGATGAACTATCCAAAGGAATGGGCCAAAAAGTTCAGTTTATTGGATCCATTATTCATGAACCGGAGTTATTGATTTTGGATGAACCATTCTCCGGATTGGATCCTGTCAGTCAAGAAGTTTTCAAGCAAGAGATCAAAGACCTTGCCAAAAAAGGAACCGCTATATTGCTAAGTTCTCACCAAATGAACTTAGTAGAAGAAATGTGTGATCGGTTGTTTTTAATCCATCGTGGTCAAAAAGTTATTTATGGTTCTATGGATGAAGTGAAGGCACAATATGCGAACTTTAAATGTACGATTCACGGTAATAATGATCGTTCTCTCTTAGAAAAGATCAATCAAGTTGAGCGAATTGAACAGCAAGATGACATTTCCATTTTATACTTGTCTTCCGATGTGCAGGTCAACGATTGGATCAAACAATTACCGAGTACATTAGATATTCAAGAGCTGAGCGTCGATCGTATTTCACTCCATGAAATCTTTGTCGATATTGCGACAGACAGTAGTTTAGCACAGGAAGCAGGTGTAGTTGATGCGAAATAGTTGGAAAGTCGCCAAATGGGAAATCAGAAGAAACCTTAAAAGCAAATCTTTTTTAATTTCATTGTTTTTAACACCGATTATTTTTGCGATCTTCGCAACCGTTCCAACACTACTTAGTGATTCAGGCGAAGACCAAGACAGTGAACCAGCACAAACAACTGTCTACCTGAATGATGAAATTGGAGTGTGGGATCAACTGGAACCGATGCTGAGTGAAGGTGGAGACCTTCATTGGGATGTTGAGCTTACAGATGAATCATCTGATGAGATGGCTACAACGCTTGAAGATGAAACACGGTCCGTTTATATACATCTAGATGAATCTGCCTTGCAGAGTGGAACAGTTGATTATTATACCTCAGAAGAAGTTCCTGAGAGTTTTCAATATGAAGTGCAGCTATTTGAGCAGCCACTTCGCTATATTCAGCTTGAGCGAACAGGTTTAGACGAATCAGAGATCCAGACAGCCATGAATCCAATTACATTCAACCAAAATGAAGTGACAATGGAAGCAGGTACTGACGCTGGTGAAGCACAATCACAAGGAATCGAATACTTTTTACAAAAGTTTGTTCCGGGTGTCTTTGCTGGACTTGTTCTTTTCTCCATCGCCATTACCGGTATGATGGTTTTCCAAAGCGCCTCAGAAGAAAAGAAAGAGAAAGTGGCGGAGATCATTTTATCTTCCGTTACGGCGGGTGAATTGATGCAAGGGAAAATTATTGGTTATTTCGTTTTAGGAATTTTACAAGTGACGGTTTGGATTGGAATGGCTGCACCAGTTGCGCTAGCCTTAGTCGATTATCCGATTATCGAATACTTACTTGTCCCTGAATTGTTATTATTCCTTCTTATTGCTATTTTGGGTTACCTGATGTTTGCGTCGATTTTTGTCGGACTCGGTGCTACATTAGAAGACTCATCTAGCGGAAGCAACTTCCAAGGTTTTGTTTTCATGATTCCTTGGTTACCATTCATTTTTATTGGCCCGGTTCTTACAAATCCAGAAGGCATGCTATCGCAAGTTTTATCTTATATTCCATTTACATCACCTGGTATCATGATCCTTCGGTTATCGATATTGGACGAATGGCCATGGGTTCAAATTTTCATCAGTCTTGCCATTTTGATTGTCTCTATCTGGTTACTCATGAAGTTAGCCGGTAAGATCTTTAGAATCGGCATCCTGATTTACGGTAAAAATGCTACACTACCTGAAATTTGGAAATGGTTACGTTCGTAACGATTTAAGGACGAAGAAAAAATTCTTCGTCCTTTTTTTATTTTCAATTGCTGCTCGAATAGTTTCTGATGTTTGTTCAAACAATATATCTGTATTTCTTTTTTTAAGTAAGGAGAAGATGGATGGATCTCAATAAATTAAGGAGTGTGTTTATGGGCGTATTAAGTGGCAATCCAACAAATGAGCCAATTAGTTAAATCATGCTGGTGATGAAGATTTAAAAAAGTTATTGGAAGAAGCAATTGAAGCAGGACAACGTGAAAGTAAACAAATTGAAGCGCTATTAAAGGAAAATGGAATTGGACTGCCTCCAACACCACCGGAACGTCCAAAAGCTTCTTTAAATGATATTCCCATTGGGGCACGTTTTCAAGACCCAGAAATCACTGCCGCTTTATCGGCACATATTGCTGCTGGGTTAATAGCATGCAGTACAATCATGGGCGAATCGATTCGGGAAGATATCGGCATGCTGTTTGGACAATTCCATACGCAAAAGGCTCAACTCGGTGCAAAGGTCCTTCGTTTGAAAAAAGATAAAGGATGGTTAGTCCCACCTCCTTTACATCATCATAAAGCGGATGATTGTTGATTCTGCATCGGCTCGTAGACGCAAAAGAACTGGACGGGAATGATTCCGTCCAGTTCTTTTCTATTTATATTTAAATTTATTTTATCGATGTCCTAGTTCCATATCTAAATTTGGATGTGCTTGATCTATTGGAAGTGTTGTATTGGTATCATTTCTGCGATTTCTCACTTGAGTCACCAAGCTATCCACCGCGTACAACACGAATAATGTGGAAAATACTGAGAGCGATACAATGATTAATGATGTTGTCATTATCATCAAACCCCTTTCTCCCTTAAACGTTATATATTTTTGTTTCTAATTATATCATACCAAATTTGGCCATTATTACAACCTTATTGCTCATATACATACGATTTATTCTAATTTCTTCACCATTCTGCCATATACTCAAAACGCATTTTTACTTTAACGTTAAAAAGTGATTTATAAAAATTATAGCTGTTTTAGATAAACAAATAATGGGTAATATATAAATATAGCGATCAATAACATGATGCAGCTATCTCTAACATCCTTTAAAGGAGGCTAATGCATGAATGTTATCCGTGCACAAGAAGTTTCTGACTTACCGGATATGAAGCATGTTGAATATAACGGCGAACGCGTCTATATCAAACATGTCGATGAAGAAAAACAAACAGCCGTCATTAATTATTTAGAAGACGTCGATAAGGATTTAGAGGTGAAAGTACAAGACTTGGAAGAAAAAGAATAATCACGCTATGTTCTCTCTCCCCCTTGAGTTCATATAAAAAAATCTGGGCCTGAATCGGCCCAGATTTTTTAGGTTATTGATCAATTTCATTTGGTGACGTTTCATCGTTTCTCCCTTCAACCGAGTGTCGAGCTCAACCCCAAGAGATATGCGCCATTGAAATTTTAGAGGAAAATGAGTAGCACGATTTAAATATATGAACCCAATTCCAGGAAATATGCGCCCAACCTGGCGAGATATGCCGCCTGATGCTGTATAAATGCGACCGACCAGACGAGATATGAGCCCGTGAGCAGGATATATGCACTCACTTTTGATTTTTATGCGCCCATCGGAATTTTAGAGGAAAATGATTAGCATGATTTATATATATGAGCCCAATTCCAGGAAATATGTGCCCAACCTGGCAAGATATGCCGCCTAATGCTGTGTATATGCGACCGGCCTGGCGAGATATGAGCCCGTGAGCAGAATATATGCACCCACTTTTGATTTTTATGCGCCCTTCGGAATTTTAGAGGAGAATGATTAGCATGATTTATATATATGAACCCAATTCCAAGAAATATGCGTCCAACCTGGCAAGATATGCTCCTAATGCTGTGTATATGCGACCTGCCTGGCGAGATATGAGCCCGTGAGCAGAATATATGCACCCACTTTTGATTTTTATGTGACCAACGGAATTTTGGAAGGACCTTTTCACTCTTTTTTGCACCATTCAGGCGTTTAGAAGTAGACTACTACAAAATCAAAAGCCGATGTGCGTCGTTGTAATGTAACACTCAGCAATGTTCATCGAATCGACGTATAATATAAAAAAACAGCTGATTGCTCAGCTGTTTTCCTTCAATCATTATACCGTTTCTTTTTTCTTCCGTGCTTTTTCTTTTTTGATTTGCTTGCTTCGTAATTGTCCACATGCTGCATCAATGTCTGTTCCCTGTTCAACTCGTACACCGCATTGGATTCCATTTTCGAGTAAAATTTCATAAAACTTAAGAATGTTTTCTTTACGGCTTCGTTCGTATTGATTATGCTCTTCAACCGGGTTGTATGGAATCAAGTTAACATAGGACAGATGCTTTTTATCCTTCAGCAGTTTGACTAGTTGTCTTGCTTCTTCAGGATGATCATTCACATCATGCAGTAAAATATATTCAAATGTGATACGTCGATTTGTTTTTTCTAAATAATAATCGATGGCTGGCATTAATTTTTCAAGCGGATACGCTTTGTTGATCTTCATGATACGTGTACGCAATTCATTGTTTGGTGCGTGAATGGATAGCGCCAAGTTGACTTGAGATTGCTCATCAGCGAATTGATAAATTTTATCCGCTAAACCACTCGTTGAAACGGTGATGTGACGAGCTCCTATGGATAGACCTTTTTGGTCGTTCACGATATTTAAGAACTTCATCGTGTTGTCATAGTTATCAAACGGTTCACCGATTCCCATCACAACGATATGGCTAACCCGCTCATCCTTTTGTTGCTGATCAAGATGATGTTGTACATTCATAATTTGCTCAACAATTTCACCGCTCGTTAGATCGCGATTTTTTCGAAGCAGTCCACTGGCACAAAAAGAACAACCAATATTACAGCCGACTTGTGTCGTTACACAAACCGATAATCCATAGTTGAAACGCATTAAAACCGTTTCGATATGGTTTCCATCAGGGAGTTCAAATAGAAATTTGATGGTTCCGTCCTTGGACTCCTGCTTGATCACTTGTTCCAATGCTTGTACCTCGAAATTTTCTTCAAGCAGTTCAATGCATTCTTTATTCACATTTTTCATATCTTCAAAACGTTTAATTCGTTTCTTATAAAGCCAGTCCCACACTTGGGATGCACGAAAACGTTTTTCACCATTCTCAACTAACCAATCTTGCAAATCATTATATGTCAAACCATAAATAGATGGTTTTTGCATGCTTACCCTCTTTTCGAATTTGCTTATTTCCTTTGTCAATACTACTGAATGTTGCGCGAATAATCAACTCATAACAAACAAAAAATCCCTGGAAACCAACACGGATCACCAGGAATTTTTCCATTATGAAAGTAGATTATCAAAGAAAACACGTAAGACATCAGCGCCACCGATAAATGTTCCGATTGAGCTACCGATGTTTGCCAACACGACAATCAACAAAATACGTGTGACTTTATTGTCCCAAAATCCTTTTACGGAAAGCACATCATCCGGTAGGGTCTCAAAATCTGACACATGCGGCTTCCGGATCAACGCTTGGACAATGCCCGCAAACCAACCCGCTGCCAATAACGGGTTCAATGAGCTGAATGGTGCCGCCAAAAATGCAGTCAATACCGTCAGTGGGTGCCCTAAAGCGATGGCTGCACCTAAAGCAGATAATCCACCGTTCCATAGGATCCAACTAATGGTTTGTTGCCAACCGGCTGATGGATTCATATAAAATGTGTAGGCGATCACGGATAAAATAATGATCGGAATCGACCAACCGATAATCTTTGGCACTTTCGACTTTTTCGGAACCTCAGAAAGTTGCTTCAAATCATTTTCTTGATGGATCTCTTTTGTAATCCCAGGAACATGTGCTGCACCTAATACAGCAACCACTTTATCACCTGGGGCTGTTTTGATCTTTTGAGCCAAATATTGATCGCGTTCATCAATTAATGGTGTCTTTAAACGTGGAAACTCTCTCGTAAACTCCTCCATGACGGAATTCAACATGTCTTGGGATTTCATTTTTTCCAGTTCTTCTTCGGAAATCTCTTCTTTATTAAAAATACTGTAAAAGATACTCATCATTAACTTTGCGCGTCCTGAAAGACCAATATTCCGCCAAATACGCGAAAAGGTCGTTTGGATATTCCGATCGGCGAGTACAAGCTCGGCTCCGGTTTCATTGGCTGATTCAATCCCTTGAATCATTTCCTGGCCTGGCTGGATTCCAAATTGCTTAGCAACGCGATTTTGAAATGATGAAATCATCATGTTCATTAATAACAGTGTCGCTTTCTTTTCCTTGACGACTTTAAAAATGTCCATGTTTTGCCACTTGTTTTTATCTTTCACGGATTCATAGCGCTGTGCGTCTAACTCGACACAAACAGAGTCCGGTTGCTCCGCTTCGATTACTTCTTTCACTTGTAGAGCGCTTTGTTTCGAGACATGTGCTGTACCTATGAGGATGATCTCTTTCCCGTCTAACTCTATGCGCGTTATATTTTCTTCTGACATAAGCGACTTCCTTTAAATAAAATTTCAAATAACCTCTTCATTTTACCACAAAAGAGCCCGTCCCTAGAAAGGAATGGGGCTCTTTTTTAAAAATACTTTTGATTTCCTGTAAGCTTATACGTAACCTGGCTTCCCAAGTAATTCAAAGATCTTCGTTTTATAATCTTCAACACCCGGTTGGTCAAACGGATTAACATCCAATAAATAACCGGAATACGCACAGGCGAGCATGTAAAAATAAAGCAAATGACCAATGTGGTGAACGTCTAATTTTTTCATGCGTAAGCCAATCTGGGGAACGTCTCCGGCCAAGTGAGCCTCAGAAACACCTTGATAAGCCTTTTCATTAAACTCATGTAAGCTACGTCCTGCCAAGTAGTTGAGCTGATCTGCATTATTCTCTTTTTCAGCAATCGTCAAATCTTGATCGACTTCATCAAACACGATAAAGGATTCAAATAGGTTTCTTTCGCCATCTTGAATATATTGTCCCAATGAATGCAAGTCCGTCGTATAAGAAACGGATACAGGGAAAATTCCTTTTCCTTGCTTGCCTTCACTTTCTCCGAATAATTGCTTCCACCATTCTTGAACGTAATTCATCTTCGGTTCAAAGGTTGCTTGTACTTCCGTCTTGTATCCTTCCTGGTAAAGAGCATGACGGATCGCTGCATAACGAATTGCTGGGTTTTGGTCCACATCGAACGACTTGTATGCTTGTTCCGCTTCTTTCGCACCAGCAATCAATTCATCAATTGAAAATCCTGCACTCGCGATCGGTAATAAGCCAACTGCTGTAAATACGGAATACCGTCCACCGATATCGTCTGGAACGACAAAGCGGTCGTAGCCTTTTTCTTTTGAGACTTCGAGCAAAGCACCTTTCTTTTCATCCGTCGTGACATAAATCCGCGAAGCCGCTTCATCACCATATCGTTCTTCCATATATTGCTGAAGAAAACGAAAAGCAATCGCCGGCTCTGTCGTTGTGCCTGATTTCGAGATGACATTAACCGCAACTTCTTTATCGTTGATGTATGCCAAAAGTTCTTTTAAGTATGCACCGCTTACCTGATGGCCCGCAAAAAGAACTTCGAAATCATTGTCGTTGGAAAAATATGACGACAAGGCTTCAATCACTGCCTTTGCTCCTAGATAAGAACCGCCGATTCCGATGACAACAAGCACATTTGCTTGCTTACGGATCGTGTCGGCAGTTTCGTTCATTCTATTCAAAAATGGTTCACTCAGTTGGCTTGGCCAATCCAGCCAACCGAGAAATTCTGACCCCGCGCCTTTTTTATCATATAAATTGGCGTGGGTTTGTTGTAAAGATTCTTTGCGTTCATTGATGATCTGTTGTTCATCACCTGAATAAGTCAGCTGAATCATCTTATTCCCTCCGACTGCTTTTAATGAATATGTTCGACCTCATAACCTTCTTCTTCCAATATGGAGATGACATGAGGTTCTAGAATCAAATGTAAACTTCCGACAATGACAAAGTAGGTTTGGTCTTCTCCTGATTCGAGAAACTTGGTGATTTCCTCTGCCATTCCGTAGTTTCGGTTATCATTCAATGCTTCCATGTAAGCTTCTTCCTCCACACTCATGGCAGCATCTGTTTCAAATAAAACATCCAATAAGTCATCGACATTTCCCGATTTATAAATATCAATTAACTGCTGCAAGTCTTGCTCATATGTGTTGATATCAATCAGTGACTCTTCCAACATTTGCACTTGATAGTCCATCGACAAATCCGCAAAGATCCCGAGCTGGTCTCTCGGTGTTTCCAAAGCGATGATTTCTTTGTCGTCCGCCTGCGCTTTCGATAAGAAATACATATCGACACCTTCAGTAAATCCAAGTTCTTGTACCATCAATTGGGAGACCATGTTTGATACGAGCCATGGTTTATACGTATCGATGACACCCATTGGAAAGCCTCTGTCCATGAAAAACGTTTCTACTTCTTGATAAGTCTCTTCAGGAAGATGGTCTTCTAGATTTGTTTCATCTTGGTATGTTCCCAACTCCATTTGTAGTTTGTTCATTTCAGCCATTTCAACATTAAACAAATCAATCTCCGGCACGACGACATCGGATTCTACATAAGCTTGCTCGATTTTTTCATGCATCGGGAAAAGATCCGGCTCACCTAAATGGACCGTCCCTTGAAGGTAAACTGTAGTGTCACCATTCTCGACCTTCCATAAAAATCCTCCCGGTCCATCAGGCAAACCGACTTGTTCTATTTCGAAAGCTACTTCAATACCGTTCTCTTCCAATTCTGTGATTGCTTCTTCTTCCAATGGATTACCGGTCAGCTTAACTTCTTTCAATTCGGGCATCGTTGTTAACGGCTCTACATCGGTAATCTCATTATCTGTTAAATTGATTTCTTCGATTGATTCGAGCGCTTCAATGCCATCTAAATCTTCAATTGCTTTTGCAGACAGATCTAACGTTTTTAAATCACGTACGTCCGATAAATACAATTCATCTTCAGGTTGATCTACTTCAGCTCGGATTGCTTCTTCCAACTGTTGATCGGCAAAATTCACTTCTGTTTCCGATTGGCAAGCAACAAGCAAGAAGAATGTGAGCAGGAATAGAATGGGCTTCAAAATCTTCACATGAACTCTCCTTCATTAAAAGCTTTAGATATCTTTCTTATTGAACATTTTCAATAACGACTGCAATCCCTTGGCCACCGCCGATACAAAGGCTCGCAACGCCATAGCGCTTATTCTGTCTCTTTAATTCATATGCCAAGCTCAATACCAATCGTGTTCCACTCACACCAACTGGATGCCCGAGCGCAATCGCTCCCCCATTCACATTGGTTTTTGCACGATCCAATCCGAGTTCTTTTTCAACGGCTAAATATTGAGCGGCAAATGCCTCGTTGACTTCAATTACATCCATATCTTCCAAGCTCATGTCAGCACGCTTCAACGCTTGTTTGATTGCAGGAACTGGGCCGATCCCCATAATCGTCGGGTCTACTCCTGCAATCCCCCACGAAACGATCTTTGCCATCGGTTGTAATTGATGTTTTTCTACAGCTGATTCAGTTGCGACGATGACAGAAGCTGCCCCATCATTGATGCCGCTCGCGTTTCCAGCTGTTACCGTGCCATCTTTTTTGAAAGATGGTTTGAGCTGAGCCATTTCCTCTGTCGTTGCATCCGCTTTGATATGTTCATCTTGTTCAAAAATAATTGAACCTTTTCTCGTTTTCACTTCATAAGGAACAATCTCTTCGGAAAAACGCCCTGAATCTCTCGCTGCATCAGCTCTTTGCTGACTCTCGAGTGCAAAAGCATCCTGTTCTTCTCGAGAAATTTCATACTGTTCCGCAAGCTTTTCAGCAGTCAATCCCATGCCGCTTCCCGCATATTCATCTGTTAACGTACTCATCAGCATGTCCTCAAACTTCAACGTTCCCATTTTTTTGCCGCCGAATCGTTGTTCGAAATTGGCGAAAGGAGCCATCGACATATTTTCCGCTCCACCAGCTAAGGCGATCTCACCGTCACCAACCATTAAGGATTGGACTGCTGAAATAATGGACTGTGCACCTGATCCGCACAACCGGTTTAACGTTAATGCTGGCACCTCTTGTGGGATGCCTGCTTTCAGACCAATATGTCTTGCCAAATAAGCTGCATTGGTATGAGAATGAATGACGTTACCATAAACAATATGATCGATCTGCTCTTCGCTTACATTCGACCTTTTCAAGGCTTCCCTTGCTGTAACAGCACCCAAGTCATCCGCCTGTTCGGATTTCAATGAACCGCCAAATGTTCCAAATGCCGTACGTGCACCATCAATTAAATAAATTGGTTTCATAATATCCCCCTTAGTATGTAAAATTATCCTACTTCCTATCATACCTTATTTATGATTGAATTTCTGCTCATAAAAAAATCCCCCTGTGACATTCACAGCGAGATTTTCTATTGCTATTCCCATATATATTGTAATGTCAGTCTTCCTCGTTCCCCTTCTTCCTTGGCGTTGAGTTGCACTTCTAATTCCGTCGGCGTGTATTTCACCGAGCAAACGGAAGATTCGAGTGATTGACCCAATAAAGAAACCACCGTTTCATGGTCATTTCTCTGAGCAGCTCCCATAATCGCACGAGCATGAGATTCCGAGTCAGTAATGGCCGTTGTCAGGCGATCAGCATCTTTAATCAATCGAGTCATTTGGGAGGACGACGTCTGAAATGCTTGTGGCTGAACTTCAGGATATTGATATTGCTGATCTGGACTTTGTTGCCGGAAAACAGGTGTCCAGTACGTTGGGTTTCCATTCATGACCACTCTCATCGACCTCCCTTTTCTACTGTTATCTTATGCAGCTGGCTTTGCCATATTACTTATTTTTACGCAGGTGATTCCACACAAATAAATGATGAATGACGGTAAAGACAATCAACAACGTGTTCTGAGAGATAATACAGTTCAACTTTCTTTTCACAGAATCCATCGATCATACCCTCCTATCCTTTTATTAAAATCATTCCCTACAGGATCCGATATTAAGCATTTCGCTTAAGCGCATACAAATGCTTTTAATTGACTTTCCATCACTTGCCAGGTTATACTTAGACGTCTGATAGGTTCTTAACAACAACGATTGGATAGTTACAGCTGAAAATGGAAGTAACACTTTTTCGCCTAATTCAGCATGTGCTATTTTTTTATGGAGATAATAGATATTAGGCATTTTACATTATAGGAGGAAAAAGTTTGAAAACATTTAACGAATTAAACATTGAAGCAAGTGTTTTGAAGTCGCTTGCCGAAATGGGATTTGAGTCAGCTACGCCAATTCAGGAGCAAGCAATCCCAACCGCTCTAGCCGGTAAAGACATGATCGGACAAGCGCAAACAGGTACGGGTAAAACGACTGCTTTCGGGGTGCCGATGATCCAAAATATTGACCCAAGCAACCGTTCTATTCAAGGAATTGTCATTGCCCCAACACGTGAATTAGCAATCCAAGTTGCTGAGGAATTAAACCGGATTGGACAGCATAAAAACGTGCATACCGTTCCAGTTTACGGAGGACAAGATATTCAACGACAGATTCGTGCGTTGAAACGACGTCCACAATTAGTCGCAGCAACACCTGGCCGCTTATTGGACCACATTCGTCGCAAAACCATTCGTTTGGATGGCATCCGTACAGCTGTATTGGATGAAGCAGATGAAATGTTGAATATGGGTTTCATTGAAGATATCGAAGCGATTTTAGCAGAAATTAAACAAGAACACCAAACATTGCTTTTCTCGGCAACAATGCCGAAACGGATTCAGAATCTTGCAGAAAGATTCATGAATGAACCAGAAATGATCCGTGTAAAAGCAAAACAACTCACCGTCGATCATATCGATCAGTTTTACTTCGTTGTCAAAGAGAACGCAAAATTCGATGCGCTATGTAGATTATTAGATACGGAGTCACCGGATTTAGCAATCATTTTCGGTCGGACGAAAAAACGTGTCGATGAATTGACAAGTGGTTTACTGAAACGTGGTTATTCTGCAGAAGGAATCCACGGTGACATTCAACAGTCTAAACGTGAAAAAGTCATTTCACGCTTTAAAGAACAAACAACAGAAATCCTTGTCGCTACCGACGTCGCAGCGCGTGGTCTTGATATTACTGGAGTTACACATGTGTATAACTTCGATTTGCCTCAAGATCCGGAAAGCTACGTACACCGTATCGGTCGTACAGGTCGGGCAGGGAAAAAAGGTCAAGCCTACTCTTTTGCAACACCTAGAGAGATTGACCACTTGCGATCCATTGAAAAATTGATCAAACGGAAAATCGAAGAAAAAGCAATTCCTTCGTATTCCGATGTCGTCGAAGGACTTCAGGAAACGGCAGTAGAAGACCTTCTGCAAACGATTTGGACAGATGAAAGCAAAAAATATCATCGTTCCGCTGAAGAAATCTTATCTAAAGAAGATGCAGTGGACGTTGTCGCAGCAGCGATTAAATTATTAACGAAAGAGCCAAATCAAGCACCGGTTAAACTAACCGCAGTAGAGCCGATCCGTGCCAAGAAATCATACGGCGGCAATCGCGGCAACAGCTACCGAGGAAACCGTGGTGGCGGCCGAGGCAGAGGAAACCAAGGACGTAATGACCGACGCGGCGGTAATAATAATCGCGGTGGCAGTGGCGGCGGCCAAGGTCGCGGCAGAACTTCTAAAAATCAACGAAAATTTACTCGCTAAACATCGAAAGTGCTGACATCTGTCGGCACTTTTTTTATTGTTGGGTAAATGACCATTCTGAATTAAAAATGAAACTTATGATTAATAATGACAGTCTTATAAGCGAGAGGGGGACAGAACGTGGATGAGATTCAAGAGAAAAAGTTGATTCGCCAAGCATTGGAAGGAAATGACCTAGCATTCCGCGACCTAATTGAAGCTTATTACAAAACCATTGAACGGTTCGCTAGGCAAATCGGCGTTCAAGAAGACGATTTGGCGGATGTTACCCAAGAAGTTTTCATTAAAGTCTATCGATTTTTAAGTAAATACTCACGTGGGAAATTCTCAACATGGCTTTATAGCATCACACTGAATGTCTCGAAAGACCTCTTTAAAAAACAAAAGCGCGAGTCGGAAAAACGCAAAAAATTCTCGGAACTGCCATCGATCGAATCGTATGTGGAAAACCATTTTCTTTCTGAGAATGAGCAACTATTACACAACACCATTCAACAAATGGAAGATAAATACCGAATACCTATTGTTTTGTTCTACTTTCACGATCAATCGATTAACGAAATAGCAGCCATCACGAAAACAAAGGAAGCAACGATCAAAACCCACTTAAAGAGAGGTAAAGAAAGACTCAAGGAAGCATTGAAGGAAGGAGGTTACATTGATGAAGGATAAATCTCTTGAGCATCATATGGAACGGTTGAACGATAAATACAAACAAGCAGCAAGCAAGTCCTCAACAAAAGAGATCTTTCAAGCGGTTATGCAAGAGAACGACCGACGAAAGAAACGAACACTTCTCCCTGTCATCGCTGCCTCAATCGTCGCTCTACTCGCCGGAGGAATTTTCTTTAGCTCCTTGTTTTTCTCAGATGAAGCAGGTCCTAACGAGCTACAAGAAGTAAGTACGCCAGGTGATCTGGATGAAGACAAGGAAACGCCAAACGAAGACAATAACCAATCGCTTGAACCGAGTGAAGAAGATAATGGTCAATCAGAGGACGAATCACCTAAGGAATCCGATGAAACGGACACGACTGCAGACGAACAAAACACCGAAGATGATGCTGAAGAAACATCCGAAATTCAGCCGTATCAAAATCGAGAAGATACGATTACTGAAACGGTTTATCCAGAAGGCATGAAAGAGCAAATTACCATGCGATTGACGATCAATGAAAAGTTAGGCTATTCTTCTTACGTGCACCAGCCGATGATCCATCAAAGTGAACAAGAAAACGGCAAACCGGTTGATTACTTCTATCCTGATTTCGGAGAATCGGATGAAATTCAGTATGAGGATGCGTTTATCCGTGTCGAGAAATTTGAAGGTTTGACGATTGACCAGGTAGTTGAAGAGCGGGAACAAAGCATTTTCAATCAAGGATTTGAAGAAAAGGATATACACGAACAAATCGGCATGTCATCATTTCATGCGATGTATATAAACGGAGATTTGACGAGGTATGTAACAATTGTTGAAGATGGCAATGATGTGTATGCCATTGACTCGCAGTTGTTTGGCGCTATGGGAGACGGTTCATTCCCATGGATCATCGATCAATTTATTCAGAAAATGCAATTCAGTGAATAATAAAGTCCCCAGCTTAAGAAGAAAGCTGGGGAATTTTTATCGATACTAATTTATTTTTTCGTCATTTTCTTATCTAAGTTATCAAATACTTGATTCGCCACATCTTTTTTCTCTTTACTTTTCACCGCGTCCGCTTCCAACTCCTGTCGCTCTTCTGATGAAAGTGAGAAGAACTTTTTGTCATTCCTCTGTTGTTCCTTTGGCATTTGTTTTCTTCCTCTCTGAAGAATTTACTTAACCTTACACACCTACTCATTCAGTTCCTTATCAAAGTAACTTTTTCTTTTCACCCAAACAAACCCGTCACCTTTCGATATGACTGCTACGTCGATCGGCGGGCCAACTGATTCCGTAGCACGCGTTAATTTTCGCTTGAATGACGTTAAATTCATCAACGTTTCTGCCATATTGGCGAGTTCATCCTTTGGCAAAGATCGAACGATTCCCAACAGTGGTTGTAAGTAGTTTCTTCTTTGGTAATCGTCTAACGTATCTTTGATGGAGTGATATAGTTCATTACCCATTTCTTTCAAGTTACTAACCTGTTTTTTGTCCAAATCAATCCCTAAATGATGTTGAATCTTTTCTGGATACTCAGATAATACACGGTCAATGATCCCAAACATCGTTTCTTCCATGTGTGGCTCAATGCCAACCATAAAAGAATCGACCATTTCGCGTTGCGCAAAAGCCTCAATGACTGCTGTCCCATCATGTTTGTTTTGACGATAATCAATTTTCCGCTCTTTCAATAACTTGTATTTCAACTTGCCTAAAACAAATCCTTCCAATCGATAATTCAATAAATGAGGAAAGATTTCTTCTTCCCCATAACCAGCGATAACGAAGCCTGTGCTTCCACGACTGAAGAAATCATTCTTCACGCTTTCAAATGCAAGGCGACATAGTTTTTTGGAAAATGTTTTGGACGTTTCAAAGTCGATGTATTCTTCTTTAATTTCTTGAATAGTATCAAAAAAAGCAGATTCAAATGCTTTATAGTCCATATCCAATATTGCTTCTTCCGTTAAAAAGTCCTTTGTCTGCTGATCGACTTCTTCTTCAAGTAGCTTTCTCGCCTTCTGTTCACCACTCGCTTCATCGCCCTCTTCTTCCATTTCCGTCTCGACGCGTCGAATCATTTGCTTGAGTAAATCCGAAAAGGTTCGATAAACAATAATATCTTCAAGTTCTTCGTTTTTAAACCGCATATCTTGACGTAAAAAGTCCATGAAATCATCGAAATAATCTTGTACATTATTGAATCGTTTATTACCTAAATAGTCCCGATACGATTTAATAATGACTTCCCATGGAATCTCCATAAAAGAAGCAGAGCCATAAACCATAAACCCAATCGGATGCTCCTTTGATAATGGAAATAGCTTGTTTGCAGAATTATAAACCTTTGGCACACCGTCAAAGCCACTTGTAATAGCACTGTCGGCAGCCATAGACATTCCATGTTTATTCATAATTGATACTTCGGCTGTCATGATTGTCCCACCCTTATTACGTACTACTATTATGCATATCACTTGTGGTGACAATTCAAACCGAACTGACGTTAATTGTTGTCGAAGTACCTCACTCGTTTGGTTGGTTCAATATATTCAAAATCACTTCATTCGTTAAATTCGGAACGATTTCCATAGAATATTTTATTTCGAGTCGTTCCAATTTCGCGTGTGCATCCATCCCGTAAGGCCCAATATTGATGACCGGTACATTTAAATCACGAATGTCTTGATAGTCGACAAAATGCTTCTCACCCCAGCTTGGGTTATTGTTCTGTACAGCTTCGATTCCTTCCAAGTCATCACTCATTGCCAAAAAACTCATATCTGAAATATACGGAAAGAAGTTTTTTGTGACAATTGGATGTTTATAATGCGGCTGAATTTTTTCAACTGCTTCATCTAAAGCAGACAAAAGGACTCGCTCATCTTCCGTTTTCCCACTCATTTCGATTCGAGGCGAATAGAGAGATGAATAAAATAAAATCATGGCAGGCGATTTATCATCCATCCACTTCCATGCTTCTTCAACAACACGCGCGGCGAACATGCGGGTATCCAAGTCTGGGTCGACTGCCAGTTCCTCCTTGAATTCATGCATATGATTGATAAACGGAGCTCCATGTAACGCAATGAGCTGATGCTCCATTTCCTCATACGTCATCACACGCGTTTTCCAAGGTAACTCCCGATAAGGATGGCCACTGATCTCGCAAAAAAGTCGGTACCTTTGTTCATATAATTCGAGTGCATTTCCAAAAGCAATCGTTGCATGCTCTTTTAATTTCTCCAAGACGTCTTTCGGTGACCACGAATGAATAAAAAAGTTGTAATACACATAAGCAGACAGAGCCGTCTGAACCGTATAACTTGGCTTTAAATCGGTCTGTTTGAGGGATACCGGCGGAATCGTCGTCTCACCAAGCGCTTCATTACTGAGCTCTGGATTATATTCAATTTGCCGCGTTAATTCAGCTGCTAAGAAATTCGGATCCAACCCATCAAAAGCAGCACCGACATGGCTTTCATGACCCGTAATAAAAAATGACGGTAGGAGTTTTCCGACAGTTCCTTTATATACATAACGATTTTCGTCACCTTCATATAACGAAGAGACAAAGTCAGCATTTATGGCAGCGACATATTCAAATTGTTGTTCCTTCTTCCAACGCTTTAACGTTTTCAAACTTGATAGAATCCCGTTCGAACCGTCTTCCTCATCACATTCCGATACAAAAACTAAATTCCCCTCCAATTGGTCTGGGTGCATCGAATAATAACGCATTAGATAAAGGTGACTGGCTAATCCACTCTTCATATCAAGCGCTCCCCGGCCAAACAACCATTCACCGGACGTAAGATGTTCTTGGGCTGGAGACGGTAAATCTTGCTCCCCGAATGCCTCCATCAATTCGTTTGGAAGAAACGCAAGTTCTTTCAGTTGGTTGAAATCGTCTACACCGACAGTATCCATATGACCAAACAAGATAACTGTCCGATCACTCTTCTTTTTCGTTCCTTTAACAAAACAAAGCACATTATATCTTTCTCTATGGTCATTGATCGTTTGTTCCAGCATGACTTGGTCAGGATTTTTTTCGAAATAATCAAAGGATGAAATCAGCTCATAAAGGGAGCGAGCGATCACTTTTTCACCAGCTGTATTAACGATGCTTTCCATACTTACCAAACGCTTTGTCAATGACAAAACTTCCTCTCGCGTATCAAACACATGAATCCCCCACAATCATTGATTTTCTTTAGTATATGAAAGATTGTTCTGAAAAGAAAGAACCGTTTATTTCTTTTTTCATTTGTATTTTGTATACTAACGATTAACTCGTTTAACTTGGAGGGATCGACATGGCTACCATTCGTTTAATGGAAGAGAAAGATATACCAAGCGTCCAGCATGTTGCACATATGAGCTGGCATGATACATATGAAGGGATTATTCCAAAGAAGGTTCGGAATGTTTTTTTAGAAAAGGCCTACAGTAGACCGATGCTAGAGAAGAAGTTAGAGAACGGTATAATCTTCGTGGCCATTCATGAGGATATTGTCAACGGCTACGCTCACTTTACGCCTGTAGATGAAAACGGAGATTCATTACTGGCAGCAATCTACCTTCTCCCTACTGTTCAAAATAAAGGATTAGGAAGTATGCTATTGGAAGAGGGAATCAAACAACTCGAAGGTCTCCAAACAATTACACTTGAAGTCGAAGAAGAAAATGAGGCTGCAAAACATTTTTATAAAAGAAAAGAATTTATTGAAGTAGAAAGGTATGTTGAACAATTTTTTGACTATGACTTGCACACGATTCGGATGAAAAAATATTTATAAACATACTCGTTCGTCAGCAATGCAGTGCATACAAACAATCCCGGTAATATACTCTAATTTCGGCGAAGTGAAATTTTGTATATTACCAGGGTTATTGTCGTACCTCAAACGTTCAGATAAATTTAAATCGAGGTTCGTTTTTTATGTGGATCATTTTTGCTGAAGCAAAAATGTACCTTTGATTTTTTCCACCCATCTTCGCTCGGCAAGCCGCTGAAAAATGTTGGGAAGCCGTCGAAAAACTGGTGTAGCCGCTCGATGAAGCGTTCTAACCGCTCAATAAACGTGCTACTGTACCATTAAAGTAGACACCAAAAAACCGCACAGATAGTAAAAGTGTTATCATAACTATTTGGAGGTTGAGGATTATGAAACAAATGAAATATCCGTATGAGCTAAAAAAACAGGTAGTCGAATTATTCTTTGAAGGAGAATCCGTTCCTGAATTGACGAAGAGGTTTTCAATAAAGAGCCGCCGAAGAATATATGACTGGGTAGCTATTGTTAGAGAACATGGTTATACGGCATTGGAATACGGCGTACCAAAAACAACGAATGAAAAGGATCGAGAGACAAGCGATCTGAAAAAAGAAAATGCTCGTCTGAAACTGGAGAATGAATACTTAAAAAAGGTATTAGATCTAAGAAGGGGGTGAATAACAAACAGGTACGTTATGCCTTTATCCTTGCTTATTCTAAAGAATATCCAATATCTACACTGGCTGAAATCACAAAAGTATCGAGATCTGGCTATTATAAATGGTTAAAGCGTGACGGAGAAAGTAGTTTGGATAAAAAAGATGAAGAAATGATCCCTTTTATTCTGAAAATATTCAATGATCACAAAGGAACTTATGGAAGAAAGCGAATCAAGCTTGCGCTTGAAAATGAATATCAGATAAAGGTCAATGAGAAGCGAGTTTCCAGACTGATAAGAAAGTATGGATTACAGTGTAAGATACGCAGAAAACGTTTCAAGCGGTTCCCACAGCCTCATGGAAAGATACCTAATATTCTGGAACGAAACTTTAGGGCCAATAAACCAGGGATTAAATTTGCCGTTGATATTACTTACATGGACGTAAAAAAAGGCAATCAAAAATGGATGTACTTATGTTCCATAAAAGATTTGTTTAATGGGGAGATTGTAGCCTATTCCATAGGAACAAGCCAAGAAATCGCGTTAGTACACCGGGCATTGAACGAATTACAAAAAAAAGGATTTGCGAAAGGAGCCATCTTGCATAGTGATCAAGGCTTCCAATTCACAAATCCCGCCTACATGAAGCGTTTAAAGGATATGGGTATTACCCAATCTATGTCCCGCAGAGGCAACTGCTGGGACAACGCTTGCATCGAGAACTTTTTCGGTCATCTTAAAAGTGAAATGTACCATTTCACAAATCCAAAAACCGTAATCGAAGTCCACAATGCCGTAGATACTTACATGAACTATTATAACAACAAACGGATCCAAATTAAATTAAAAATGAGTCCAGTGCAGTATCGCTTAAGAGCAGCAGTTTAACTAGAGAACATTATAAGAAAATCTCATCGGAGCCACAGCGAAGCTGTTTGGCCTTGACCGTCGTGCCACATCTTAGTGATCGCTGGAGGGGGACGGGGCCCCACCAGCGGAACTTAGAAGTGATTGCCCATGGTACGCTAGATTTGCGGATGTAGCCTTTGAAGGCTTTATTTTTCCCATCCGCTAACTGAAAATGACCATGGTCACAAACAAGGTCAAGGCTGGCGGATAAGGAAAGAGAGTTGTGCGGTTTAGTACTGTCTACTTGACAGGTACATGTACAACGCATCGAACCGCTCGACGAAGCGTGCCAACCGCTCGATAAACGCATCGAACCGCTCGATGAAGCGTTCTAACCGCTCAATAAACGCATCGAACCGCTCGACAAAGCGTGCCAACCGCTCGATAAACGCGACGAACCGCTCGACAAAACGTTCCAACCGCTCGATAAACGCATCGAACCGCTCGACAATGTACAACAGCCACTGAATCTAGACGGGAGTCGCCGAATCCGTTTAAGCTTCTTTCTTTTTCGTCCGAATCGTTTTAATAATTGGGAATATGAAAGATAGTACGGACATGATAATTAATACGAGTGAGATGTTATTTTCAAAAAATATGGAAATATTTCCGCCTGAAATGGTCATGGATTGTCTGAATGATTGTTCCATCATTCCACCAAGGATGAATGCGAGAATAAATGGTGGCGCTGGAAAGGCAAACATACGCATTAACAAGCCTAAGACCCCAAATGCCAATAATAAGTATAGGTCAAATACACTAAAGCTGATCGCATAGACACCAATAAAACTGAACATGATTACCAGTGAAATCAACATCGGTCTCGGAATCGTCAATAACCTTGCGATATACGGAATTAACGGTAAGTTCAAGATTAATAGAAAGATATTACCGATATACATACTAGCAATAATGCCCCAGAATACTTCCGGGCGATCGGTCATCATCATTGGTCCTGGCTGTAACCCTAAGACTAGAAAAGCACCGAGCATGACTGCCGTCGTTCCTGAACCTGGAATACCTAAACTAAGTAATGGAACGAACGCCCCACTGGTCGCTGCGTTATTTGATGCTTCAGGTGCAGCCAACCCTTTAATGGATCCTTTACCGAATTCATCTGGGTTTTTCGCAATCTTTTTTTCAGTGATGTAACTGATGAATGACGCGATCGTTGCCCCAGCACCTGGTAAAATACCTAAAATAAAGCCTAAAAATGATTGTCGACCTGCTGGGCCACTCATTTCTTTAAAATCACTTTTGCTTAAACGAAGGCTTCCGATTTCCTTCGCACTTCCAATGGATTTTTTATCACGATTCATGATTAGGTAGCATACTTCGGCAATCGCAAATAAACCAAGTGCGATGACGAGAAAATCGATTCCATCCAATAAATTCGCACTACCAAAGTTAAACCGTGCTGTCCCCGTTTGTGGGTCAATTCCAATCGTTGCAATCATGAAACCTATAACAGCTGAAATCATCGCTTTAATCGTCGAACCTTCTGACAAACTAGCGATGGCTGATAAGCCCAATAGCATCAATGCAAAATAAGCCGGTGGACCAAATGAAATAGCCACGCTCGCGAGCATTGGCGCAAAGATCATCAGCAAGACAACACTAATCGTTCCTCCAACAAAGGAAGAAATCGCAGCAATGGCCAATGCCTTCCCCGCTTTTCCTTGTTGGGCCATCGGATAACCATCAAATGCTGATGCCACTGTTCCGGAAATACCTGGTGCGTTTAAAAGAATAGAGGATGTTGAACCACCAAAAACGGCACCATAGTATACACCTGCCATCATGACTAATGCCATCGTCGGATCCATGCCATAAGTAATCGGGATCATAATGGCAATGGCACTTATCGGCCCCAAACCAGGTAACATTCCGATAAACGTACCGACAAACACACCAATTAAAACAAACATGATTCCTTCTAAACTTAATGCGACTTGAAAGCCTGTCGCAATTCCGTCAAGTGCTCCCATTATATCCCTCCTTTAAAATGGTAAGATTCCTGCTGGCAATCTAATTTGAAGCATATAAACGAAAATACTATATAAAATGACTGGAAATAAAATGGATACAATCGCATTAACCAAATGCTTTTTGTAACCTAAGTACCATGTAGAACTGAATACAAATAATACTGTCGCTAAAATAAATCCGAGTGATTCGAAAAACGTAATATACAAAAAGACAAATAGGAAAACGACCAATAGACTAATCACATCTTTTTTTGGAATGTGTCTTTTTGCTTTTTGTTCTTCGGAATCCCGATCTTTAGAGAAAAACAGACCTACTGATAAAGCAAGCAGTAACCAGCCGAGCGTTTTAGGTATAGCATCGGCGTCTACAGGAATATATGGATACGTCGGTAATTGATAACTTAAAATGAGGTAAAAAGCCGATAGAACTGCCAATACGATCGCAATTCGTTGGTTCACGTTTTTCAACACAGGATTCTCCTCCTCTCGCACAATGAATCTCGTATAAATAAACAATCAGAAGTCAACAGGGGACCCCTGCTGACTTCATAGGATAATAAATGATTCGTTATTGAAATCTATTATTCGTTCAATAAATCTAGCTCTTCCAATAATCCTTTTAAATTCTCTTTTTCTTCATCCAAGAAGTTTTTGTATTCTTCGCTACCCATGTACATTTCATTCCATCCGTAGTTCGAACGGATTTCAGCAAATGCTTCGGATTCGCTTAACTCTTTGAATTTTGTTTCGTAATAAGCTACTTGCTCATCCGTCATGTCTGCCGGGCCAAAGAAGCCACGCCAGTTAATGAACTTTTCATCAATTCCTTGCTCTTTCGCCGTCGGGAACTCAGATAGAGTTTCTCCTTCAAGTCTTTCTTCAGAGGTCACAGCAAGTACGCGAATTTCTCCGGCTCTCGCTTGTTCAACCACTTCACCGACACCTGTTGAGAAGACGTCAGCACTTCCATTAAGCACTTGAGTGATTCCTCCTGCGTCTGGAGCAGATACGTATTTGATTTTTGTAATGTCAACGCCTGCCGCTTTCGCAAAGCGAACGAATTGGATGTGGTCCATACTTCCAGGTGATGATGTTCCTACAACCGTTACACTAGAAGGATCTTCTTTCATTTGTTCGAATAACTCACTTAAATTCTCCCATTCAGCATCTTCACGTACAGCAAATGCACCATAGTCAGCAATGACGTTTGCAATTGGTGTGAAGTCTTCATGTCCATGTTCAGATTGACCGCTTAACGGCACTAATAGAATTGGAGAAGATGATACGAATAGGCTATGTGGATTTCCTTCTTGGTTAGCAATGTATGACCAACCAATCGCTCCTCCTGCACCTTCTTTGTTCACAACTCCAATACTCTCTTCGATAATTCCTTCTTCATTTAATACTTGTGCAGCCATACGGGCAGTCGTATCCCAACCACCACCGGCTCCTGCTGGTGCGACCATTTCGATGTTCTGATCAGGCGTCCATTCTCCACCTTCCGCATTCCCTTCAGAACTTTCTTCCGTACTTTCTTCATTGCTCTTTGAATCTTCTTGAGATTCTTCATTATCCTCGCCACCACAAGCAGCTAGGAAACCAAGCAAGAATACAAACAATAAAATAGCTAAAAACTTCTTCATGCTTCTACCCCCTAATAATTTTTGTTCAATTCACAAAATGTTCACTGTTTGTTATATTAGCACTTTAATATTTTGTTTGTAACCGTTTTCATTATTAGTAAAATAAAGACCATAAAGGTGATTTTGTTCATTTTGTTCACGAAAACAAAAAACCTCAACCCGTTCACCAGGTCGAGGTAAGCATTCGTATCTCTATTCATTAGATATTTGCATAATAATGTCTTTCTGGCCGACCGACGATTCCATACTCTAATTCTGCGTAGCACTCGCCAATTGAAATCAAATACTCCAAATATCTTCTCGCCGTCGTCCTGGATGCACCCATTCGCTCACCCATTTCTTCTGCTGTGAAGCCTTTTGATTCCTCTCTTAGAATTTTATTGACCTTTTGCAGGCTCAAAGGATCGATCCCTTTTGGTGTATCTTCTTTCAGTTGATTTTTCGATTGGAAACCAAAGTACTGGTCAAGGAACGTCTGATCGATTTCCTTATATTGATCTAACTCCAATTGAAACTTCCGGTATTTCTCAATCGTTTCAATAAAGCGGTCCATCGTAACCGGCTTTATGATGTAGTCAAACACACCTAATTGAAGTGCTTGTTTCACGACTTCTTTTTCAGTAGCCGCACTAATCATGATGATGCCGAGTTCTGGCTTTATCATGCGAATGTCATTAATCAATTCAGTGCCAAGGCGATCTGGCATATAGATATCCAACAACAATAAATCAATATCTACCGACTTAATCTTATTTATTGTATCTTCTGCGTTTAATTCTTTAAAAACGATTTTTACGTCATCCATTTTGGATAAAAACCCTTCATGAATGGAAGCGACCCGAAAATCATCCTCTGCTATTCCAATCCGCAACACATTAACCCACCTCGCTTTGTTGATCACTTAACGTTTTCGGTAAATAAACCGTAAATACAGTCCCATTTGAATCGGTATCAAAACTGATCGTTCCTTGTAAATCCACAACTACTTCTTCAACAATTGGCAATCCAAAACCACGATCTTCTTCTTTCGTCGAGAATCCCCTTGAGAAAATATTCATTTGCTTATCTTCTGGAATGCCTGGACCGTTGTCACTGACTTCAAAAATGATATCATTTCCGAGATCTGTTGCAAAAAACGTCACGCGTCGTTCTTCTTGATCTTGTACTGCATCCATTGCGTTATCAAATAAATTACCTAAAATCGTCGTTAACTTTGAAGTCGTCAGATGCTCTGGCAACTTGGCAAGCTGACTGTTTTCATCTACAGAAAGCTCAATCTTTTTCTCAGAAGCTTTTCCTAGTTTGCCGAGTAAAATGGCTTGTACAGGTTCATCTTTGATATGCTCAAACAAACTTTTTGTCTGTTGTTGGTAGAAGTAAGATTCTTCTTGGATTAAATCAATCGCTTCTTGATAGTGACCGAGCTGTAATAACCCAGACAGTACGTATAGCTTATTTGTGAATTCATGTGTTTGTGCCCGTAAATCTTCCGAGTAACTTTTCACTTCCGATAGCGCGTTGATCATCTGTTGCATTTCAGTCTTATCTCGGAAACTAGCAACAGCTCCGACCGTCTTGCCGTTTTCATATAGAGGGATTCGGTTGACGATCACATGCCGGTCTCTTAAAATGATTTCTTCGTCAATGTCTGGCTTGCCACTTTGTAAAACATCGTACATTTTTGTATTCGGTAATACATCTTCAATATGTTTATACTTGGCACGCTCATCGAGCCCAAGCATCTTTCTCGCCGAATGGTTTAAAAGTGTTATCATTCCTTTTTGATCGACTGCAATAATCCCTTCCTTCACGGAGCGCAAAACAGCTTTTCGATCACGGTAAAGACTGGCAATCTCGCGAGGTTCAAGTCCTAATATATCTTTTCGGATACTCTTTGTGAGAAATAGACCACCCACAGCTCCAACAAGAAGCACCAACAAGGAAAATAAAAACAGATCATTCAGCCGTTCAAAAATCATCCCCTTAATGTCTTCGATCATAAAACCGACTGAAACGATTCCAATAATATCTCCTTCTTGATTGAAAATCGGCGCTTTTCCGCGTAACGATGGTCCTAATGAGCCTACTGCTTCCGATTTATAGTATTCTCCTTGGATTAACGCCTTGTCGTTATCTCCGCCAACCATTTTTTTGCCGATTTTATGCGTTTCAGGGTGGGCAATCCGTGTACTTTCTGCATCTCCAACAACAATAAATTCAGAACCAACCCGCTTTCGAATATTTTCAGCAATCGGCTGAATGGTTTCGGTTGGGTTGGGATCATCAAAAGCATTGATCACTTCCGGCATCAGAGAGATGGACGTAGCTACATCAAGTGCTCTTTGCCCCATATGATCTTTGATTTGATTGTATTCTATGTATGATTGAATGGCCGTCAATGAGAAAGTAACGATAAACAAAAGGGTAATGAGCATCGTCATAATTTTTGTTTGTAACGAAAATTTACTTGCCATAGTCTTATTCCTTCCTTACTCTATTATCAATAGATTAACATGGTGAGCCAGCAATTGTTAGTAAGCTTTCAATATTTTGAAATTGATTTTTTCGGTGAGAGGTGATGATAAATGGCACAATTCATAACGAAGCTATTAGCAGGTATTCTCTTAATTCTTTTTTTGATTCGTCTGTTTAATAACCAATTAGAGATTCCTTCTTTCCTCTACTACGTAGTCGGTATGTTTTTCTTGTTAATTGTTTCCTTGACTTATTGGAAGGATCAAAGAATCGGATTGAGTTTATTTGTCTTGATTGTTGCAATCATGACAGGGTTCGTTGCTGTTGCAGAGATCTACTAGTTTACCTTGTGCCGTTTACGAATCGTGCAACTTTCTAGCGTACACCTCAACACATCCAATATATGTTAAACTAGGGATAATACATATAAGTAGGTGAACTTTATGGCGCTCACAGTTCCTGAAACCATTCGCCGGACGGCAACCGCCGGTGAACGCGTGTTGTTTCGTACGCTAAAAGAATTTTTACCGGAAGACTATATCGTTTACTATGAGCCTGAAATCCACGGCAGGAGACCGGATTTTGTCATCATCGGACCTGACCTTGGACTGATTGTATTAGAAGTGAAGGATTGGACCCTTTCGACGATTGTTCAAGCGACGAAGGATGAATGGATTATCTTCGGGCGGAACCAGCAGCAAGCCATAGAAACAAACCCCTACAAAAAAGCCGAAGAATTTACGTTTCACTTGATGAATTATTTAAAGAAGGACCAAAACCTCATTCAATCAAATGGACGGCACCGATTCAATTTAAAATTCCCATGTGGCTATGGTGCCGTTTTTTCCCGATTACAGACGGAGAATTTATCAAAAGAGAATCTCTATTCGGTCATCAGCCCTCAGTATTGCTTGGCCAGAAATGAAATCGATCCGGACCACGAGGATTTCTCTGAAGAAATTCTTATGGAAAAGTTAATGAATATGTTCAAGATTAATTTTCGACTACGCGAACCACTGCAGCGAGAAGACATTGATGCGATTCGTCATCATCTATTTCCAGAGGTACGCATTGGTGGAGAATATCAGGAACAGGCTCCTCATCAGGAGCAAATTCTGCTTTCGATGCATAATCTAAAAGCGATGGATGTCCACCAAGAAAACTATGCGAAAAATATCGGTGATAAAAACCGAATTATTCGAGGGGTTGCTGGTAGTGGTAAAACGCTAATCTTGGCAACTAGAGCCGCGCTGCTTGCTCGCGAAAACCCTGATTGGAAAATCATGATTCTTTGTTATAATGTATCGCTCGCCAATTACTTACGCTATTTGATCGACTTGAAAATTCAAGATTTAAAAGAAGATGGCGACCAGGTTTCTTTGTTTGAAACGTCAGGGCCTAAAAAACTCGGAGACATAGAAGTTTATAACTTCCATTCATTTTTAAAGGATAAATTCAATGCGAATGAAAATCGTATCCCTCATTTGATTCGATCGCTTCAAACGAGTACACAGTTTGTAGACCGATATGACGCTATTTTAATTGATGAGGGCCAAGATTTTGAGTCTGAATGGTTACAATTGGTCAGCCAACTGGTCAACCCACAAACGAGCTCGCTATTGTTAGTTGAAGACCGAGCGCAAGATATATACAAACGCCGTCGTACCTACAAACAGGATTTAGGACTCGATTTCACTGGGAGATCGCGAATCCTATCGATCAATTATCGGAACACGCAACAAATCGTCCGATTTGCATGGGAATTTTACCAGCGTCATTCTACTTTGAAAGATAAAGTCGCTGAGCAACATATTGAAGGAGAAATCATTGCTCCTAAATCGACCCCACGAAAAGGTCCTGAACCGTACGTCTATAAGGCTGACTCGTTCATGGATGAAATGAAAAAAGTTTGTGCGACGATTCAACGTTTGCACAGGAAGCATCATGTTCCTTACGATGAAATGGCCATTCTTTATCGAGTGAAAAAATCATCTAAACAAAATTACATTTCAATCATTCAAAGGCAATTAGCCAAAAATAACCTTCCTTTTTATTGGGTCGCTGAAAACCAAGGCACGAAGAAAACGTACTCCAAGGATGACGGAAAGATTAAAATCAGCACTATTGACTCTAGTAAAGGACTCGATTTTCAAGCTGTATTTATTGTCAATGTTGATAATATCCCATTTGAATTGGAGAAGGATAAAAATAGAGAAGCCGCCCTTCTTTATATCGCGATGACACGAGCTCACAAGTTTTTATCGCTCTCTTTCTCAGGCGAATCGGAATATACACAGTTTTTGGAGGAAATGAACGAGCGCTTTTCCCAAGACAGTATTCGCGCCGACAGTAGTTAAGATTTTCCTTCGGGCCGTAAAAATGTTTTTAAAAACCCTTGAACCACACACGTATGTGTATCGTTCAAGGGTTTTAGTTAATCTACAAATAATTCAACTGGAAATAGAATCAACTCTGGTACATACGTAACAAGAATCAACACGAGTATAAGCACACCCACTTGCGGGAATAAATACTTGAACATCTTCGGAACGGTAATTTTCGCAATGGAAGACGTAACAAATAAGCAGACGCCAAGTGGTGGTGTCACCATTCCAATCGTCAAGTTTACGGATAAGATTATCCCGAAATGGATTGGATCGATGCCCGCCGCCAATGCAAGCGGCAAGAATAACGGTGTAAAAATAGATACGGCACTAATCGTATCAATGAATGTACCTGCAATAAGCAAGATGACGTTTATCAACAAGAGCAACAGAATCGGATTATCCGCTACTGGACCGAGCATATTCAGTAACTGGTTCGGAATTGAATTAAACGATAAGAACCAGATAAATAAGGATGCTGCACCGATCAAGAAAATAATCGTCGCTGTCGTTTTTGCGGTTTGAAGTAAAATTGGCCAGAAGTCTTTGATTGTAATCTCTTTATAGACAAACATACCAATCACAATGGCATAGACCACGGCAATTACACCTGATTCAGTTGCTGTAAAGATTCCACTGACAATCCCGCCAATAATGATGATTGGCATAACTAATGCCAAGACAGCATCTTTTGCGCCGACGATAATTTCTTTAAACGTCGCACGGCGGTCACTCGCACGGTAACCCTCTTTTTTGCCGACAAAATAACTATAGATCATTAAGCCAAGGCCCATTAAAATACCAGGAAGCACCCCAGCAATGAACAAATCACCAATTGATACACTAGCGATGACTCCATATAGGATTAACACGATACTTGGTGGAATAATGGGACCGATTGTTGAAGATGTTGCAACAATACTGGCAGAGAAGCGTTTGTCATAGCCTTCCTTGTCCATGGCAGGAATCATCATGCCTCCGATTGCCGCAGCTGCAGCAATCGCTGTACCGGTTAAGGCTGAAAAGAACATACTCGCCAAGATGACGACCATTGCAAGACCGCCGGGAAGTGGACCAACCAATGTTTTCGAAAAGTTGATCAGACGTTTGGAAATTCCACCTTGTGTCATCAGCTCTCCCGCTAAAATAAAGAGCGGTACGGCAACTAAAGTGAAATTATTGACGCCTCCGAATATTTGTCTTGGAACATTGATTAACAGATCTGCGTCAGATAATACGATACCAAGAATGGTGACGGAACCTAGCGCAAAGGCAATCGGTGTTCCAAGAAGTATGAGTACAAATAGTACTGGAATTAACCATATCATGTGAACACCTTCCTAACATGATAGTATGCCATGAATACTGAGCTGATTGGCAGTGCCATATAGACATACGCCATTTTCAACGGTAGCATGCTCATCGTCTGCCCTGATTTAAAATTATTTTGTACCAATTCAGTACCGTAAAGAAACAGAACGACAATTAATACTCCGACAATGATAAATTCAATACTTTTTAGAACAATATTAATGCTCTTCGGAACTTTTTCGAATAAATCAACCTTTAAATGATCTCCATTTCTAATCGCTAGAGCCGCTCCAAAAAGAATGCTATAGACAAACGCAATCATCAAAGCTTCCTGCGACCATGTCAGTGGTTGATCTAAGACATATCGAAAAATCACTTGCAGGAAGGTAATGATGACCACTGACCCTAAGCAAAGTGTAATCACTACCTCAAGTAATTTTCCGATGAAGTTGTCTAGGCTTTTTAAAGCAGTCATACGAATCACCTTCACTTTAAAGTAGAATGCCCAGGAGAGAGTATCCCCTCCCGGGCAATCCTATTACTTATTGTTTTCAATTTTTTCGATTAAGTCTTGTGGGACTTCTTCAACAGTGTTTTTCACATCACTTGTTGCTTCTTTGAACGCTGCACGGTCTGGCTCTGTAACCGTTACACCTTCGTCTTCAAGCATTTGAAGAATTTCTTCCTCTTTGTCAGCCAATAGTTCTCTATGGTAATCCGTCGTTTCGTCCGTTGCCTCTTGAATCGCTTTCTGGTGTTCTTCACTTAATTCATTCCACAAATCTAAATTCATGACAGTAATCGCTGGATTATATGTGTGACCTGTCAATGAAACATAGTCTTGTACTTCGTAAAACTTCATTGATTCGATGGTTGGAAGTGGATTCTCTTGTCCATCAACAACTCCTTGATCAAGAGCAGAGTATAGTTCGTTAAAGTCAACTGGAGTTGGACTCGCACCGATTGCTTTCATATGCTCTTCCCATACTGGAGAAGGCTGTACACGAATTTGTAGTCCTTCAGCATCTTCTGGTGTGACAATTTCATTTTGATTGTTCGTCAAATGTCTGAAACCGATTTCCCACCAGCCAAGACCTTTCATGTTATGTTCTTCAGATAAAGCAAGTAATTCATCACCAATCTCGCCATCTAATGTGCTGTATGCGTGATCGCGATCTTCAAACAAGTACGGAATACCAAACACGTTCATTTCAGGTACAGTGTTCGAAAAGTTACTGTCTGGTGCAACCGTTGTCATATCCAACGAACCGTCCATAACTTGCTCAACTGCTTCTCCTTCACTACCTAATGTCGCATTCGGGTGAATTTCAATAGTAATTTCACCATCTGTTTTTTCTTCAACCAATTCTTTGAACTTCTCAGATGCCAAGTGATATTGGTGAGTCTCAGATCCTGTATGAGCTAGTTTCAATGTTTGTGAGTCTCCAGATCCTTCTGAATCTGACCCACCACATGCTGCAAGTGTTACCATTAACACGATGAGTAGTGTGCTGAATAAAATTCTCTTCATTTTAAAACTCCTTTTCTCTGTATATTTATTTTACAACCATCTTGCTCTACCAAAGATTTAATGGCTCCTTGGCGAGACGCTATCCTTTTTATCTATAGTAAGGTTTGACGCTATCTTTTATCCGAATCGTTTGTCTTTTCTTAATATTTAAGGTAAAAAATTTCAAGTTGTTATTTGTAATATCTAACTTCATACATCGTGCATCCGTTTGGTGATTTCCAAGGTCCATGCTTCATCCCTGGAGGTCTAGATGCAATCATGCCTGCGGTGAATTCTTTGTTCAATGTCAAATCAATGAATGAACCTTCTATAATGAAGACTTCCTCCCAGTAATCATGTGACTGGACTCCATTTGGTGTGGTATCTGTACCAGGTTCAAATTCCATGATTCTCACTAAATCCTTGCCTTGATCGTCTTGTGAAATCATTCGTTGGTATAGTCCATCCACCTTGCCATCAATTTTTTCTCTTTTGAATTGGTGGTAATCCGTAAACTCCACTGATGGCCGGCTCATTCGATCACCTCCCCCTAGACTTTATTTTGGTTGAATCAGTATAGATGTGGCACCCGACTATCGAAAATCGGCACTTCTTTTCTGACTTCCAATACTCTATCTGGATTTAAAGATCCTGTAAGTGTTTCTTCCTTGTCATCCGATCCTTGTGCCAATACATCTCCCCATGGGTCGATAATCATGGATGCACCAGCGTATTCAACATCATTCAAAGATCCAACGTTATTGGAGGAAACGACATACATTTGATTTTCAATGGCTCTTGCGACTTGCAAGCTCGTCCAGTGTCTTCTTCTTGGTGTCGGCCATTCTGCGACGACGAACATTACTTGGGCGCCGTCCATAGCTAGTTGGCGAGCCAATTCAGGGAAACGAAGGTCATAACAAATGATGACACCCATTTTTACCCCTTCTAGCTCAAAGGTTTTGACCTTTTCTTGCCCACCAGTTAAATAAAGTGGTTCGTTTAGCATTGGGACTAAGTGAATTTTGCTATATTCATGCACAAGATTACCTTCTCGGTCGAAAACGAAGCTTGTGTTGTACACTTTTCCATCAATTTTGTTAGCTACAGAGCCACCGACAATATTGACGTCATACTCTTTTGCCAGATCACTTAGGAAGGATCGAGTTGGCTCACCAGCATTGTCTGCAATATCTTGAAGCTGATCCAACGTATAAGAAGTTGTCCACAATTCTGGCAGAACAATCGTATCTGGCTTCTCACCTTGTGAAAGCTCCTCCACCCACTGCTGGACTTTCTCTCTATTTTTTTCAGGGTTACCAGCAACAACTTCCATTTGATAAATAGCGAATCTCATTGTTCATTACTCCCTTTCAATATTGATGATGTCGTATTCTGATGTGATTTCGTCATTGTTGACAGGGTCTCTAAATGTCATACGGAAAGCTGTTCCATATTTGAAGCCGTCTTTTAACGGGACAGTTCCTGAAAAGAAAATACTATTTTTCTTTGGCGCTTCTACCTTTTCAATATATTGAATGATTTCTTCATAAGGCATAATAGCTTTCAAGGAATCCTGTTGGTAATCAACCCATTCACCGTCCACATACACCTGAGAAGTTAATTCTAGTTCATCCCAATGATCGAGAACATCTTGGAGTTTCCATGCTTTCGTAGCAAATGGTTTCCCACAGACTTGCTTTGATTTATTGATATCAACTGTTTCCAATCCACGATCTGTGTGATCACTTCCGACTGTTACATAAACGTCTTCGGATGAGTCACCAAAGATAAGAACGACTTCTGCTTCTCCGCTTGTTTTCTTACCAACCACTTCCATTGCTTGATTCTGAAAGATGGTGTTGCCACTGACTGGGTAAAGCATTGGCACTTCTTTTGGTTCAGGAATACCAATTTCAGCAAGCTCTTTAATATGAGCATAAGTATTTTCTTTGTTTCGTCCTGTGTAACCGATGCAGAAAGCTTTATGAATGGCTAGCTCTTTTGTTTCTCCGGCTACATCGAGTTGATAAGTTGTTTTAGACATATTAAAGACCTCCTAGTGAATCGCTTTTCTCTTTGTTGTTTTTCAACTGCTCACGCTGTTTTTTGACAGAAGACGCCGTTGTCAGCAAGTGGTGTCTCATTAAATCGGCTGCCTTTTCTTCATCTCTTTCTCGTAATGCATTGACAATTTCTCTATGCTCTTGGATAACTTCTTCCATCCGTCCCTCTTTGGAAATGGCCGCATGTCCGATAAGTCGGGTGAGATTATAGAGTTCTTGCAAGATTTGCTCCAATATATTTTGGTTGGAAAGTTTAAGCAAATGGCGATGAAGGATTTGATCCAGTTCTATATAACGAATTCGATCGTTATTTTGGATAGCTATTTGTTGTTCATCAATCAAGGCATCCAACTTCTTCAATTCTTCATCCGTAATATGGTCAATAAGCATTTTCACGCTTCTCATTTCGATGGATATTCTCAGGTAGAGAATTTGCTCCATATCGTCCTCGTCGATTCTTCGGACTTTAAAGCCTTTCCTTGGAATGTGGATGAGCAATCCTTCTTTCGTCAAATCTCCTACCGCTTCCCTCACAGGCGTACGGGAGATATGTAACGATTCAGCCAGTGATGTTTCAGTCATCATTTGGTTCGGATCTAACTCTCCACTGAGAATGGATCGTTTGAGCTGATCATATACAATTTCTTTTGTCGTTTTCCTTCTTGCGATGGGTTCCAATGATTTCACTCCGAATAAATAATTAAGTATGAATAACTTATAGCTGCAATAAAACGCTTTCATGAAATAGATAAAACAGCTGTTTGTGTGTGCACTGTATTATGTATACAGTATAAGTGAGGGCCTTCTAAATTGTCAAATAAATTTTATCTAGAAATATTGACGGGTTAGATTGAGCTGATCTTTGGGCTGTGGGAGGGAGCTTGCCGAATACAATTAGGCGGGTATTTGCATTTTCAGTTATTGAGAATGGCCTATCGAGTACGGAAGACGATCATTTTCTTGTGCTTCCGTTGTTGAGAGCGTCTATCGAGTACGGAAGACGATCATTTTCTTGTGCTTCCGTTGTTGAGAGCGCCTATCAAATACGGAAGATGATCATTTTCTCGCGCTTCCGTTGTTGAGAGCACCTATCGAGCACGGAAGACGACCATTTTCTCGCGCTTCCGTTGTTGAGAGTGCCTATCGAGCACGGAAGACGGCCGATTTCTCGCGCTTCCGTTGTTGAGAGCGCTTATCGGACACGGAAGACGAACATTTTCTCGTGCTTCCGTTGTTGAGAGCGCCTATCAAGCACGGAAGACGAACATTTTCTCGCGCTTCCGTTGTTGAGAGCGCTTATCGGACACGGAAGACGACCATTTTCTCGCGCTTCCGTTGTTGAGAGCACCTATCGAGTACGGAAGACGACCATTTTCTCGCGCTTCCGTTGTTGAGAGCGCTTATCGGACACGTATTAACTTTTCATTCACAAAAAAACTCCCCATAGTCAACCAGTTTTCTGGTCTTATGAGGAAGTTGTTATTTTTATTAAGTTTCATCCATCGCTTGTTCAACATTGTAAGGGGTAAGATCAATTTCTACATCTTGCCCTGTCGCTAACTGTGATAATAAATATCCTAAATAAGGTCCGCTCGTTAAACCTGAGGAACCTAATCCATTGGCGACAAATAGATTTTCAGTTTTAGGAGCTGGTCCAATTAATGGGAGCGAGTTTGGCGTGAACGGGCGGAATCCAACTCGGACTTCTTTAAACGTTGCATGGTTTAACCCCGGTGCAGCTGAAAGAACATTATTCAATATTTCATGAATTCCTTCTGCTGTAGCTCGGTGATCAAAACCGACATCGTCTTCGTGCGTTGCCCCGACAATCACTCGTCCGCTGCGGTTTGTTAATAGATACAATTTATTTAAACCGATAATTACCGGCCAATTTCCTGGGTCTTGATCAGGCAATTCTAAATGAAGTATTTGTGCACGTTGTGAGCGAACATTAAATTGAAGTCCAAGATCACTCAATAATTGATTTGACCAAGCGCCTGTCGTATCAATTACTTGGTCGACATCTATGGTTTCTTGACCGGCATGAACTGCACTCACTCGATTTCCATCTCGGATAAGTGTTGCATCTGCGTTCACATACCGCGCTCCATGTTTTTGTGCTGCTCGCAATAGAGAATCTTTCAGAGCTCGACCATTCACCCGAGCTCCTCCTGCAATGTGTACGGATTGAAATTCCGTACCCAACGCTGGAAAATAAGCTTGTGTTTCTTCTTCATTCAATTTCGTAAGTTCCCCGATTTCTGGGGCATCTTTTCTTCTTTCCACACCTCGCTGGTACATTTTTTCAATAATAGCTGGGTCGCGGTGCAAGTGAAGGGCGCCCACTTTTTCATATCCCGTATTCGATTCACCGTCTTCATTTAGTTGGTTCACCAAATCAGGATAGTAGCGCGCTCCGTTTTTTACAAGCACGTACCAATCTTTATTGCGGCGCTGAGTTAACCAAGGGCAGACGATTCCCGCTGCCGCGTGTGAAGCTCTGCCAGGTTCTTCTCGGTCAATAATCGTTACATCTTCTCCCTTTTTAGCTAAATGATACGCACAGGATGCGCCCAATATACCTGCCCCGATGACAGTAATCATATATTTTATCCTCCTCGTTCGTTCACATTTCTTCATATGTAGAATGACTGATTTCTTTATTTTCACATAGGAAGGAGTCGATTTAAAATCATTTGGATTGTTTAACCGGATCGTTGCAAGGAAATAAAACAGAAATAGGAGGCGGTTGTATGTTTTTTAATGGCTGGGAACCACTCATACGAATTCTTATTTTAGGGATTTCGAGTTACTTTTTCCTAATATTTTTCTTGCGCATATCCGGTAAACGTACGTTATCTAAAATGAACATGTTTGATTTAATTATTACCGTTGCCCTTGGTTCCACATTTGCAACGATCATATTAAACAGCAAAATATCCTTATCCGAGGGGATTGTTGCTCTCGGTCTGTTGACATTTCTGCAATATCTCGTTGCATGGTTATCGGTTCGGTCAAAAACATTCCGTAACCTAATCAAATCAACACCTGTTCTGTTATTTTACGAAGGAAGATATAAAACAGATGCCATGAAGGTAAATCGTGTCCATCGTTCTGAGATCCTACAATCTGTGCGCGAACAAGGTATCGGATCGTTGGATCAAGTGAAAGCGGTCGTCATGGAGACGAACGGTTCATTATCGATTATTAAAAAAGCAAATAATGATGATGAGAATGCTTTGCAGAATGTTACTGAGCTAGATGGAAAATAGGATGGGAATTTGATTTGACGTGGAAACGGATTCTCGTGGACCTTTTTACATGCTTGATAGACGCGTCCAGATGTTGAGACGAATTCTCGATGATCTTTTACATGCTTGACAGACCCGGCCTGGTTTTGAGTTGTCTGCTTTGAACTGCACCCATCATTGCAAACGCATAAAGAGGAGTCTTCTTTCGGAAGAAGATTAAAAAGAAAAATGCTTCTTCAAATAGTTTGTCACTATGAGAAGGAGCATTTTTACGAGATATAGTTGAAGTTATTTTTTAACTGTACTTCTTGGAACAGCAGCATGACTCTTCTCCATATGACGATGATTCTGTTTTATTTGGTTGCCTTTTTGAATCGCGTCTCTTGCTCGTTCCTTATCTCCCATCAATTGGTAGCCATGAGATAGACTGATATACGTGTCCGCTAACGCCTCTGAAGGCAATCCTAAACGAATGGCACGTTCAAAATAAGGTACAGATTCTGTTTCCTTTCCCACTAACATTAAACTTTGTGCACATTCATAGTTAATGGAAGCATAAAAAGGATAGATTTCAGCTAAACGGATCAATAGGACGGTTGATTTATTGAACTCTCCATTTTTTCGTAATACCATTGCTCGATTTAATTCTTCTTCCACCTTATTCACTCCTTATGATGGACGACTTATGATATGTATTCGATTAAAAACGCAAAAAAGTGGCTATCTTTTATCAATTGATAGCCACTTTCTTCATATTGCTCTATTTTATTTATACATATGCAGGTTGTTTCTCGAGCATTGTTCCTTCTTCCGCAAACCGCGTATGCCAAGATAATGCTTTTTCCAATACGTGTGGTGTTTGTCCGCCACGTGTTTTTGCTTCTTCATAGTATTCACGAAGTTGTTCTTTATATAATGGATGCACACAGTTATCAATAATTTTTTCTACACGTTCTCTCGGTGCAAGACCGCGAAGATCTGCGTATCCTTGCTCGGTAACGAGAACGTCTACATCATGTTCCGTGTGATCCACATGGGGAACAAATGGCACGACACTTGAGATATCGCCATTTTTCGCAATGGATTTCGTTACGAAAATTCCAAGGCGTGCGTTTCTCGCAAAGTCACCAGAACCACCGATTCCGTTCATCATCTTCGTTCCACCGACATGTGTGGAGTTCACATTTCCGTAAATGTCGAACTCAAGCGCTGTATTGATGGAAATCAAGCCCATTCGACGGATTAATTCCGGCTGGTTGGAAATTTCCTGCGCACGCATAACGAGACGATCTTTATATTCCTCGAAGTTCTCAAAAACTTTTTTCATTTTTTCTTCTGACAATGTGATGGAACATGCAGAGGCAAAGTTAACTTTACCAGCATCGATCAAATCGAACACCGCATCTTGCAATACTTCTGAGTAAACCTTCAAATCTTCAAAATCAGAATCCAATAATCCGTGTAAAACCGCATTCGCAATGGATCCAATTCCGGATTGAAGTGGTGCCAAGTTCTTGGTTAATCGACCTGCTTCGACTTCATTTTCAAGAAAACGAATGAGGTGGCCAGCCATCAGCTTTGTCTCTTCATCTGGGGGAACAATTGGAGATGGAGAATCCGCTTGATTTGTGAAGACGATTCCTTTGATTTTAGCTGGATCGACTTTGATTCCTTTTACACCGATTCGATCTTCTGGTTTCGTAATATCGATTGGTCCGCGTTCGCCTTGTTTCTCTAATGAAAACAAGTCATGAACCCCTTCAAGAGAAGTTGGCTGTGCCACATTTAATTCGATTAAAACATTATCAGCATACTCTACGAAAATAGCAGAGTTTCCAATCGATGTCGATGGAATAATCATACCATCTTCTGAAATAGATACCGCTTCCACAATAGCGTAATCAATTTTGTCTAACGTTCCTTGACGCAACATTTCGGATGTGTGAGACAAGTGCTGATCGACAAAATAAAATTCACCATCATTTAATTTTTTACGCATCGTTGCATCCGCTTGGAATGGCAAACGTTTGTTTAAAATTCCCGCTTCAGCAAATAATTTATCCACATCAGAGCCTAAAGAAGCTCCTGTGTAAACGTTTACTTTTAATGGGTCCGTTTTCGCTCTGTCTACCAGTGCGAAAGGTATTGCTTTTGCATCGCCAGCTCGTGTGAAACCGCTCAACCCTAACGTCATACCATCCTGAATCCAGGAAGCAGCTTCCTCCGCTGATACGACATTATTTCGCAGTTCCGGCTGGTGAATACGTTCATAACCCTTTTCCATAAAACACCCCGCCTTTCAATGTAAACCTTTTCATATATAGTTTACCCAATTTATTGGTGTTGAGGGGCGTTTTCGGACAGACGCTTCCACTTCATGATCGAAACAGTAGATTTATGCATGAGCCAGCAAATTAAAATCCTAGCAATTTTCTGAAATAACTAGAGTGTGTTTGACTGACAGGAATCTTTGCGCCGTTCTTCATTTTCAGCTCAAATGTCGAATGAGTATTCGGATAAATTGCTTCAATATGATGGATATTGATCACAAACGAACGGTGACATCGAATAAAACGATCTCGTGGCAAGAAAAAATCGAATTCATTCAGCGAATTTCGATGTGTCCCAGATGTGTTCTTGCCGATCACGTACGTTTTACGGTTCTTTGCTTCAATATACAAAATATCTTCAAAAGGCATCGGGATCCACCCATCCGCTACTTGTACCGTCACCACGGATAAAGCATCACTTAAAGCAGGGAAAACAGCAGTCACACACCCCGCGATTCGCCCGTTATGCTTGTACGGTACCGCCATGCCGTAATAAGGAACACCAAACACATCACGGTCGATGTATTCCGAGACCTTTTGTTTTAACTTTAAAGCTTTCGCTGTAATGGTCCCTTCAACGACTGGGTCACCGGGTTTGATTTTCAAATCGATCCGCTCACTCGGTCGATAATAAAGATAATTTTTAGTGTCAGACAGAACGATTGATGTCTCCTCGGTGTATAAATCACCGATGATATCAATCAACGTTTCTGCACGGATGTTTAACATGTTCATCACCTAGTTTACGCTATTTATCGTTCTTATTTTATCAAAAATATGAACGCTTTCTGACTTAACCGATCCATTGAATAAGAATAAAGGTAAGTAACGAAAGAATAATCGATCCGTATAATCCCGCCTTTAACGCATTGATTCCATTGCTTTTGAACGAAGACAGTTGGACATTCAATCCAATACCAACCATCGCCATCCCCATCAGTAGATAGGATCCATCAATGATTCGGTCAGCTATATTTTCTGGAATCTGAAAAATCGTATTCAACGTACTCATGATCGCAAATCCGAAAATAAACCAAGGCACCATCGATAAGGAAAAACGTTTCGATGATTCCTCTTTTTCTTTTTTCGCGAATACAAATCCAATGAAAATAATGACCGGAACGAGTAAAGCCACACGGATTAATTTGACTAATACAGCCAGATCGACAGCTTCACTTCCACCGGCAGCTCCAGCTGCAACTACGTGGGCGACTTCATGTAATGTCGAACCTGAAAACATGCCGTATTGGTCAGCTGTAAAGTTCATATATTGATACCCTATAGAATACACCAAGGTAAATATGGTTCCCAATAAAGCGATTGTTCCTGTAGCAATTGCAATATCATTATTTTTCGTTTTAATTTGTGGTGCTGTCGCAATGATTGCAGCCGCTCCGCATATGGCCGTTCCACAAGCTGTTAAAATGCCAAGCTTCTGGTCAACCTTTAATAGTTTACTAAACGCATAAACAACTGTAAAACCTATAACTACCGCAAAAACGGCCAATAAAATAACCTGCCAGCCTGCTTCATAAATTTCGTATAAATTCAATTGCACACCTAAGAGAATAATCCCTAAACGTAATAGTTTTTTCGTCGAGAATTGGATTCCTGGTTCGAGCTTCTTATTTTCTTTGAAAATCATTCGCCAGACCATTCCTAATAAAATGGCGATGACGAGCGGTCCCATAATTGATAAGAAAGGAAGCTTCGCCAATTGAATGGCTAACGAAGCCAAAATTAACGCAACGAAGAGACCTGGAAAGTACCCTTTTTTGAAAAAATCCATACTGACACTCAACCCCTTTTCTACTTTCACTTTAATAAACAGGGGTTGATTAGTAAAATAGATAATAATGATGATCTCTATTAAAAATACTAATAGTTATTTTTTGCAAAAAGGGAGTGTACTTAAATGAATGTTGATGCGTTCCGAACGTTCATGACCCTTGCTGAATTGAAAAATTTCACGAAAACAGCTCAGGCTTTGTATATCTCTCAACCGAGTGTCAGTATGCATATCCGGTCGCTGGAAAATGAATTAAATACAGAACTGTTTATCCGCTCACCAAAAAAGCTTCAAATTACGCCAACAGGTGAATTGCTTTATGAACGCATTAAACAACTTTTCTCAATCTACGAGCAAACTGTTGAAGATATTTTGGAAATTCAACAATCTGTCCAAGGTAAGCTTTCAATCGGTGCGAGCTTTACGGTCGGAGAATACATTGTTCCTTCGTTGATGAAGAGCATGCAATCGGCTTATCCTGAGGTAGAGTTTGATATTACGATTGGGAATACCGATGAAATTATTCAGCTCGTTCAACAGTTGGATGTCGATCTCGGCTTGATTGAGGGACAAACGAGCTCAAAAGATTTACATGTAGAACCGTTTATGGAAGACGAGCTATTTATCGTTGCCGCTCCGAATCACCCGTTGTCCAAAAAGGAAACCGTAATGATCGATGATTTACAAGACCAAGTGTGGATCAGTCGCGAAGAAGGTTCGGGTACACGGGAGTATCTTTCCCACCTCATTCGATCAAACGGCTTACGACCAAAATCTATGCTGTCTATTTCCAGCAATCAAGCCATTAAAGAAAGCATTATTGAAGGGATGGGTCTATCTCTTTTATCCAAGCATGTATGCAAAAGAGAATTGGAACAAAATCTATTAACGAAGCTACCACTCGAAAAGGAACCATTCACGCGAACCTTTTCGAGCATCACCTCTCCTTTGCTCGTCAACAAACGCAATGTTGAGGCATTTTTTCGTGAAATAGAAAATTTGGAAGACCGGTAGTCTACTGAGGGACCATATATTTCAGCTTAGGGAGCAAATTTTATTAAGTTGGGATCATATTTACCGAAGTTGGACGTATATATAGTCATTCAGGGTGCATATCCGACCATCTTGGCACATATACTTCTCTATTGGTCCCATTTATTCTCGAAAAAACGAGTGAGCTAACCGCTTCACTCGTCTTCATGTCGAGGTCGATGCATTTTTTGTGAAGTTGAAGCTTGGAAGACCGGTAGTCTGCTGAGGGACCATATATTTCAGCTTAGGGAGCAAATCTCATTAAGCTGGGAACATATCTTCCGAAGTTGGACGTATATATAGTCATTCAGGATGCATATCCGACCATCTTGGCACATATATTTCTCTATTGGTCCCATTTATTCTCGATAAAAACGAGTGAGCTAACCGCTTCACTCGTCTTCACTCATTTTAGTAATCTTTACTTTCCCTATCGTCCGTCTATCCAGCTCCAAAATGGAGAACTTCAATCCTTCGTATTCAAATTCCTGATCCTGCTTCGGAAAGTCCGTCAGTTCTTTTAGGATAAATCCTGCCAGCACGTCCTCTTCTTCTGGAATCTTTGTTTGGAATAGAGAGTTCAACCGATGTAGCGTGATCTTTCCATCGCAAATGATTTCATTTTCCGAGAGCTTCTCAATTAATGGATCGTCTGTCGGATCAAGTTCATCTTCAATTTCAAGTCCAATCATCGCTTCAATCATATCTTCCATACTTAAAATGCCCTCTGTTCCACCATATTCATCAAGGACAATGGCCATATGTTTATTTTCCTTGATCATTCGCTTGAACACCCATTCACTATTATGGAACTCATACACAATAAGTGGGTGCATATCCGCGAAGTCTGTAAGTCTTTTTTCTGGTTCGGCTGACCATTGAATAAGGAATTTTGAATGAAAGATTCCAATCAAGTGATCAATCGTTTCATCATAAACAGGATACCGGGTGTATGGATTAGCGATGACAATCTCTCTCACTACTTCATACGTTGAATTATGTGGCAAGCCAACGATTTCTACACGCGGTGTCTTTAACACATCTTTTACATTCAATCGGTTAAAATCCAAAACCCCGATGATACGGCTTGATTCTTCTCTCTGAAACGTTCCCTCTGAATCGGCCATCTCCACCATTGTCCGAAGCTCTTCTTTTGAATAGGTATTAACGTTTTTCTGACCCTTCGACAAAGCTTTCGTGAGCATGCCTGTTAACCAATTCAATACGATCGTGAATGGTTTGAAAATAAACGTAAAAAACCGAATGATCGGATAGACAAGCATGCTGATCCGATCAGGAAAAGTAGCAGCAACCGATTTCGGAAAAACTTCAGCGAACACAATAACGGTAATGGTTAAGATGGCTGATGCGATTCCAACATTGACGCCTTGCTGAATGGCGAATGTCGTCACTAAGGTTGGCAGCAAAATGTTTGCGATATTATTTCCAATTAAAATCGTCGTTATGAATTCACTCGGTTTCGATACCAAGTCCAATAGTTTACCCGCTTTCGCATTCCCTTGATTATATTGCGTCCGTAAACGCATTTTATTGGAAGCTGTTAATGCTGTTTCACTACCTGAGAAAAACAGTGAAACAAACAGCAATAAAATGATGGCTATGATCATGATTCGCTCTCCTCCATCTAGATAAGTATGTATGCTTCTTACTATAACCACTCTTTGTTATTTACATTTCACTTTTATTGAAATTATAAACGCGTTCTAGCAATGATGCACATGATAAAGCGGTTAACTTTCGACTTTATCCAAAAACACCTTTACAAAAAAATAAAAATTGATTATAATACAGCTAATCAAATGTTTCCCTTAGGAAACTTTATTTTCCTTAGGCAACTCGTCTATTTTATAAAATTGTAAAAGAAGGTGAGCGTCATTAAACGTACAGTAGAATTCAATCACTTAACTGTTTCTTATTATGGAAACGAAGTGGTAAGAGATGTCTCGTGCTCTTTTGATACGGGGAATCTGATCGGCATTGTCGGCCCGAATGGTGCCGGTAAATCCACCATGATGAAAGCTGCTCTGGGATTAATTCCTAAAGACGATGGTCATGTTGAAATAGCTGGAGAACCGATTCACCGTGTTCGGAAAGAAATCGCGTATGTTCCACAACGAAATAATATCGATTGGGATTTCCCTATTCTTGTTAAGGATGTTGTATTGTTAGGGACTTATCCGCATCGAGGAATTTTCAAGCGTCCACGAAAGAAAGATCGCGAATGGGCTATGCAATGTTTGGAAAGAGTCGGAATGGAAGATTTTTGTAATCGACAAATAGCAGAACTTTCAGGAGGGCAACAACAGCGTGTATTTCTTGCTCGGGCGTTGGCGCAAAAGGCGGATTACTTTTTCTTAGACGAACCATTCGTCGGTATTGACGTAGGCAGCGAAGAAGTAATTATTCGCATTTTAAAACAGTTGCGAGATCAAGGAAAAACGATATTCGTCGTGCACCACGACCTTTCAAAAGTCGAAAATTACTTCGATGATTTAATTTTAATCAACAAAGAGCTTTACGGTGCTGGACCTGTCAACAAAGTATTCCAACCGGAAAATATGGAAAGATGCTTTAAGATGAGAATTGGCTTACCTTCAAGTTTGGGGGTCGAAGTGTAATGGAATTTTTTCAAGATTTAATGGCGTATGAATTTCTGCAAAAAGCATTTATTACCTCCATTATGGTTGGCATTATATGTGGCGTGATTGGTAGTTTCATCATATTACGTGGCATGGCTTTGATGGGGGATGCAATCTCGCACGCCGTCTTACCTGGAGTTGCGATTTCTTATATGTTAGGAATCAATTTCTTTTATGGCGCAGTTGTCACGGGTGTATTGACATCATTGGGAATCGGAGCCATCAGTCAAAACAGCCGGATTAAAAACGATTCCTCGATTGGAATCGTCTTCGCAGCTATGTTTGCGCTCGGGATTATTCTCATTACATCTGCACAAAGTGCGATTGACTTAACACAAATTCTTTTCGGCAATGTGTTGTCTGTTCGTACTTCTGATGTGATTGTCACCCTTGTTGTTGGAGTTGTTGTCCTATTAGCCGTTTATCTATTTTATAAGGAACTGCTTGTTTCCAGTTTTGATGAAACGATGGCTGCAGCTTATGGATTAAAAGTACGTATGATTCATTACGGCATCATGGTATTACTAACACTGGTTACGGTTGCTTCTCTTCAAACAGTGGGCGTCGTTCTTGTCATAGCGATGCTAATCACACCGGCAGCCACAGCTTATCTACTGACAAACCGTCTATCCACCATGATCTTTTTAGCAGCCTTTTTTGGGGCAGCATCTTCTGTGATCGGGCTTTATGTCAGCTTCACGTATAATTTGCCATCTGGCCCAGTGATCGTACTAGTAGCAACAGCTATTTTTGCTTTTATGTTCCTTTTTTCACCAAAGCAAGGGGTCGTCGGACGAATGCTTCAATCGAATAGAAGAAAAGTAGCTTAAGAATAAATAAAGATAAAGGGAGAGTATGAAAATAATGAAACCTGTATTAAGGAGTATGTATCTAGCAAGTTTAATTTTACTTCTAGTATTTCTCGCAGCATGTGGAAGTGAGGACACCACTTCAGCCGCCGACCAGGAAGGCTCAGCAAACGACGCTGAAGAAACAAGTGCAAATGAAGATAAGTTGCAAGTCGTTTCTTCTTTTACGATTATTACAGACATGGTAAGAGAAGTCGGTGGCGATAAGGTAGATGTTCATAACTTAGTGCCTACTGGGACGGATCCACATGAGTACGAACCATTACCAGAAGACACCAAGAAAGCAGCAGACGCTGATGTTTTGTTCTATAATGGCATGAACTTAGAAGGCGGAGAAGATGGTTGGTTTTTCAAAATGATTGATTCTGTCGGCCAAGATCATGCTAAAGTATATAGCTTAACCGAGCAAATCGAACCGATGTATTTACGTGATGAAACAACAAATGAAGAAGAAATTAATCCACATTCTTTCATTGACCCTGTCGTAGGAATTCAGATGGTAAAAGATATGCGGGACGCATTTGTAGAAGTCGATCCAGACAACAAGGACTATTATGAGAAACGGGCAAGTGACTATTTAGATCGACTAGGTGAATTAGAAAAAGAGTATGCAGATCGATTAGGAGAGCTCCCTGAAGAAAATAAAGTTTTAGTAACGAGCGAATGCGCATTCCAATACATGCTTGACCGGTATGACATGAAAGAAGCGTGTATTTGGAAAGTTGACACCGAAGAAAATGGTTCTCCAGGACAGATTACTTCTTTACTAAAATTCATTGAAGAAGAAAATGTACCTCTTCTATTTTTAGAATCCAATGTTGATCCAAGACCTATGGAAACTGTTTCAAAAGAGTCAGGTGTGGAAATATTTGAGAAGCCAATCTATTCAGATGAGATTGGAAAGCCTGGTGATGAAGTCGATACGTATGTCAAATACCTAACCTATAATATCAACATTATCTCTGAAGGTCTTAGCCAACAATAAAAAAATTTTTGATGGTTGGTACCTTTTTGGTTTAAATGTTTGTCATCATTTATGGTAAGTAAAATTAATAAAAAACGACAACAATCAGCTGTAAGTGCATATGTTGAAGGACAAGAAACTGAAAAAGAAAGTAAAACTGAAAACACAAGCAGTAGCCCACAAAACAAGAACACTCAGAAGAAACCAACAAAACAACAAGAAAAGAGTAACTCAGAAAAGATTAGTAATGAGTTTGACATTTATGAAGAGTTGACTCAAAAACAGAAACCGAAAAACGTCTTTAGTGGGTTTCATCTTGAACCTCAGGTTTTTGAGGGGTTAGAGGAACTAGCGAAAAAATATGAGGCTGAAACAGGAATGAAGAAAGGTTTTAAGTCTGACTTAGTGAACAATATTTTAAAAATATACCTTGAAAGAAAAGGCGTCATAAAATAAGAACTCTTGTTCTGATTGGTCTGTTTTTATGGTATAATAGAGTTATCCCTTTTCCAAACAATTATTATTGTTTAAGGGAAGAAGATTCTTTCTTCTGGAAAGGGGTGAATAGGTATGGATGAAGTGCTGATTCTTATTACGTCAGTTATCAACCTTGTGATAGCCATAATTAATTTGGCCGTTGCAAGTATGAACTATCGTAACAAGAAAAGGGATTCCCGCTCGGCTAAGCGAAAATCCCGGTAAACTTCAAGGGTTTGAAGATTCCCGAAAGGGTTTCTTCATTCCCGACCATATTCTATTCTTATTATATCCGAAATATACAAATGTTACAAGAAATGAGGTTGCGGTATGTATTGGTTAGCATTCATCTTTTCGATCCTTGCTTTATTTATTTCCATTTATTCACTGATTCTTACGCGGAAGAAGTAAACTGTACCCTGACTTAATATATGATAATTTTTGCTTATTTGACTGGTTTCCATTCCACTTCCTCTTGATTTAGTACTTGTTTGAAATTGTTATTTTCTACTATGGTATAGTATTTTGAATCACCTACAATTATATCACTATCTGCCATATTAAAGGTAAAGTCTTTTTTAGTATGAACAAAGTTCACACGAATAATGTAAAACGAAGTGGTATGGGAACTTTTACTTTTAAAACCTTTGTTTCTCTTGAGTTTCATATTTGCTGACTTTTTCAATAATCTTTTTATCGTCTCTTGCTCTTTAATTGATACTCTCCTTTCTTCTATTCTTTTTCCGTTGTCATCCCTAATTGTCTCATTAATAATAATATCTTTAATGTCATTTTCTTCGTACAAGGAAGGTAAGGCTTCTTTAAAGGTAGTTGTTGCTTTAAAATAGAATGTATATATAATGAAGATTGCTACACAAACAATGACAAAGAAATAAAGCCACTTTTTCACCAGTTATTCCCCCCAGTTTCTTTAAAATAGTAAAAACACCTCTAAGTTATTATAACATCCTTAGAGGCGTTTTTAGAATATTTAATTAACCATATTGTGGGCTGATCCATTGTCCATTTGAAAGTTGCATTCGATTGATTCGATATGCTTTTCCTTTATGATCACCGTAAGGGTTACCACGAGGGTACCTGTTTAATCGTCCGTCAGCAGTTTGAAATTCGTGGTAATACATGGTAACGTCTAAATTTATAATGTCATTCGCATAGCAATAATCTCTTAGTTCAATACACATATTTTCTCCATTAAGGAACCCTTCTAACTGAGTTCGGTTAACAGAATTAGCAATTTCCGCAACGTTATCAACTACAACGCCAATAGCTGAAGTAGTTTTGCTCATTTTATAGAACAAAGAAAAAACAGTAGAAACAACTCCTGATACTGTATTGTAAATATGATTTTTAGAAACACCATAATACCCGTTATAATACTGTTCGTCACACAGTTCAGCCATATCGTTAAGCTGACTCGGGCTTTTCGTTGTTCTCATCCAACCTTCATCAACAAGTCTTGCCATAATACCACTCCTTATAATTATTTGATGTACCGTACATCTATTTAATAAAGAGGTTTTAACTTAGTTTTCTAAACCAAATTTAAAATTTTTTTAAAAATAAAACCGCACCCTAATTTTAGAGTACGGTTTTACTTCTCATAGAATACGAAGGTGGATATATTCAATTAATTTTTACTTGCCTGAATCATATTTTAATTGGTTACTCATTTTCATCAATAACTCATAAAAATGTGGCAAATCTCCTTGATTAGCATATCCTAAATGATGTGAAAACACTCTAGGATGATGTAGATTGTGTGATTGATATTTAGTGTATTTGACTGCTTCATCACGAACGAAAAAGAATGCAACATCTTCCCAATATTCTTCTACCCAAGCCATAGTGAAGAAGTTCACTCCGTATGCTTGAAAATAATCTTCGTAATCAAGGATGAAATACATCTCACCATCAACACCTATAAAATCTGAGCAGCCATCTGCTTCCTTAAAAGAAATGATTTCAATAGGACACTCTTCATTAATCCATTCATAATATTTATTAATAGCTTCCATCTCTGTTTTATTCTAAACTCTCTTCGTCCAAACACTTTTTCCTTGAATATGAGTTTGATTTTAATATTTTTTTTAAGTATATTAAATTAAATTATAAGAAGTATCAGTGTCATAATATGATACTATAAAACGAAAGAAATTTCACTCTATAATAACGTGATTTTACAAATAATATTATGAATAAGGTGTTGAAGAACGTGGGAATTATTTTACGGGGTATCGCAGTTGGAATTACTGAAACCGTACCTGGAATAAGTGGAAGTACGGTAGCAATGATCTTTGGAATATATGAACGATTAATTTATTCTTTAAGCTTATTAACAACAAAAAAAAGAAAAGAGGTATTACCTTTTCTAATCACATTTGCTACAGGTATGGTTATTGGGTTTGTATTTTCCATATTTATTATAAATTATTTATTAGATACTTATCGCACACCCACGCTGATGTTATTTACAGGTATTATTGTAGGTTTTTTACCCTACCTTTGGAAAGAAACGGTTTTTCTATCAAAAAACAAACTCTTATTAAAACATTATGTAATAATTGTACTGTTTTTTATTCTTGTATTAGTCAGCCAAGCATTAAACGGTATTGTTGAAATTGATTCGACTAATTTATCAATGAGTGACTATATTTTCTTTGTTGTGGCAGGGTTTATTGCGAGCACAGCTCTTGTCCTACCTGGGTTGAGTGGCGCTTTAATCTTGACTATATTAGGCTTATATGAGCTAGTAACAGTTTCTTTAATATCGTTTGATTTGGCGATAATTTTTGCTGTCGGTTCAGGAATCGTACTAGGGGTTCTGTTCACCAGTAAACTTATCCGGTATTTGTTATCAAATTACATGATAGAAACCTACGCAGCAATAATAGGGTTAGTAAGTGGTTCTATTTATGCAATTTTGAATAACTTAGAAAGTTCATTTAATACCTCAACTATTTTAATTTCAGTGGTTACGTTTATTGTTGGAATCATATTGATAGTCACATTAAAACAAACTCAACATGATTAATCTTAGTAACATTATTTTTCAGATTCTTTTATTCGGTATGTAGAATATGAGTATATGATATAAAAAGACATCTGTGCAAAATAAAACTTCTGAATAAAAATTTTATTTTGCACAGAGAATTTAATGAAATAAATTATCAAATTTTACTTTATGAATATAACTTTTCACTTAAGGGGTTACTAAAATTACTTACTTTTGAATATATTAAAATTGGTGTGACAATTACAATATTAATAAAAATTAATAAAACTAATTTTAGAATTAAGTCAGAAAATATGAAGTGCGAATAATATATTATAAAAGTATTATTTAATAAAAACAATTTAATATTTTCAAGTTTATTACTAGTTTTAGAAATAATATTATCCGTCACACGAGGGTTGGGTAGAAGTCCGTGGCACTGCTAAAACTCGAGAGAAGCGTGCAGTCGGTAAAACTGAATGGGGAGTTCATCACTTTACGAGAGCATGGCTACAAAAAAGGAACGGTACTGCTAGACAAGGTGTAGTAACCGTTTACGGAACTGGAACAACTATGGCCAAGAGTGGTTGGGGTAACACTAATCTAATTTCTCCAGACCCATATGTTGCTAGAACAGGATATGGTAAAGTTCATAACCCTAATAATCCTCTTTCTACGGATCAATAACTATTGGATAGAAACACCCCTGATTATTTAGGGGTGTTTCCATTTCTAAGTTTATTATTATAACTTTGTCAAAATAATGAAATCTTAACACATAGTAACAATTTAATTAATGAAAAAATGAGAATTTTTAAAAATATAGACCTTTTTTACTATATATGTAATCAAACTAAGAAGAGTGTCTTTCTTTATAGGAATCTACAAGATTCTAACGTTTTAAACTTAAACTGATTGTTTTGAAATTATGTAGGGTCCATATAGAACTAGTTTTAGATCTTGCTATTTTTTTATTCCGTTAATGAATCCACCCAAGTATAAAGACCAGATAAACAAAGATAGCTTAACAGGAATTTTGTTCATTGAATTTGGACCGCCACAATGAGGGGCATAAATTTGTACTTCCAGAAACTTCCATTAAACACCTTCTGCAAAATTTCATTTTATCACCCTAGTAAAGTTGTACTGTAATGATCTAATTTTTGGTCGAAATCATTGAACAAGCTCTCATAGAGTGTTTTGATTTCTTTTTTCTAACTTCATGATGATAAACAAACTTTTCTTTTTTTCATGGTAAAGATAAGCTTCAACCAAAGTTTGTTTCAACTGTTCAATTTATTTTTCTCTATTCATATAACCACCCTTATTCTTCATAGAGTAAAGTTTCAAAATCATTAGGAACACGACAAGTTCGATAACTTCTTGAAAAGTATCTTGCAAGAACTAATTCGACTTCGGATTTTTCAGGAAAAGATAAGTTATCAAATAGAAATACACGAGGGTCTGGATTAGGCTTTTCTTTTTCCATAAAGAATATTTTCCACGTTAAGTAAGGTGTAGCTTGTTGATTTACTATCAACCAATTTAAAATTTTTCTTTGTTCATCTGATAATTTTAATTTCTTCTTTAAAACCAATACCAAAGTAATTCACTCATTTCTTTTTTGTTGGAAAAAATAGTGTTTGTAAAGGTTAACTAAAAATAAACGATAATATAGAAAAGCGTGGTACCTGCCTAATCGGTAAGTACCACGCTTTTTCAATTTACTGAGTTTTGTCCCCGCCTCACGGTTTTGTTCATGTTATTGACTTTTGTCAGAGACTTTCACCAATAACTTTCCGATATTGTTACCTTTGAACAGATCTAAAAATGCTTCTGGAATATTGTCAAAACCTTCAACAATTGTTTCACGATAACTCAACTTGCCCTCTTGTAGCCATTTACCTAATTGCACGGCACCTTCTTTGAAGCGGTCTGTATAGTTACCGACCGTAAACCCTTGCATCATTGCACTTTTCTTAATGAGCGTTGTTTGTACACGTGGTCCCAGGTCCGCTTCTTCCGAGTTATATGTCGAGATTGCACCACATACTGGAACACGAGCAAATGTATTCAGCTGTGATAGAACGGCATCAGAGATCTCTCCACCGACGTTATCAAAGTATACATCGACCTTATTCGGACATGCTTTCTTTAAATCTTCTGCTAAGTTTTTCGTTGTTTTGTAATTGATTCCTTCGTCAAAACCTAATTCATCTTTTAAAAACTGAATCTTTTCATCAGATCCCGCAATGCCGACAACATGTGCACCTTTGATTTTAGCAATTTGTCCGACAATCGAACCGACGGAACCGGCTGCACCAGATATGACTACCGTTTCGCCTTCTTTCGGTTGGCCAATATCTAACAAGCCAAAGTAAGCCGTCAATCCCGTCATACCTAGGATTCCTAAATGTGTCGAGATTGGAGCTACTGATGGGTCAATTTTACGAATTTCATTCGCTTGAGCGACATAGTATTCTTGCCAGCCAAAGTTTCCGATTACAACGTCACCAACTGTGTAATGCTCTGACTTCGATTCGATCACTTCACCGATTGAACCGCCTTCGATGACTTCATTTAATTGAAAAGGCTCAATATACGATTCTGCGTCTACCATTCTTCCACGCATATATGGATCGACGGAAACATATAGGGTGCGAAGTAAAACTTCATCCTGCTGAATTTCGTTGATTTCTTCTGTCTTGAATTGGAATGTCTGCTCATCAGGCATTCCCTTTGGACGTTCTGCTAACGTAATTTGTCTATTTTTTATTGTCATGGAATTCCCCTTTCAATTTATCGAAGTCGTTTCTTTTCATAAGTATCACAACACAGCGACCTTCTTAAGATTAATCTAGTTCTAGCGTATCACAGCTTCCAATTCGTATGTCAATTCAGACCACTTAAAAAAGCATGCCGCAATTAGATGTGCGGCATGCTTTTTTTCTTTCTTATAAATAACCCATGTGTTTAGCTTCCTTGGTCAATTGCTCCCTGAATTTTGGATGAGCAATTTCGATCAGAGCCTTCGTCCGCTCCCGAATTGTTTTGCCTCGAAGTCTTGCAATACCGTATTCCGTAACAATATAATCAACATCATTTTTATGCGTTGTCACTGGGGCACCCTGCTGAAGCGTTGGAACAATTTTCGTGATCTCGTCATTTTTCGCAGTGGAGTGCAGGCAAATCACACCTCTCCCATTCTCAGAAAAATGTGAAGCGAGTTGGAAATCTGATTGTCCACCTGTTGATGAAAAATACGTGTTACCCACTTTTTCCGCATTTACTTGTCCTAAAAAATCAACTTCGACTCCAGCATTCACAGTCACCAAGTCGTCGATTTCTTTCAGCTTACATGCATTGTTCGTCTGGCTAACTGGTAGCATATAAATATCATCGTTTTCATGCATGAAGTCGTATAGTTTTTTCGAACCATAAGCGAATGTTGCAGTCATTTTCCCTTTTTTGAATGGGTTGTTTTCATTCGTGACTGCTCCACTCTTAAATAATTCGATAATCTTTTCAGGAATCATTTCCGTATGAATCGTTAAATTACGGTAACCTTTCAAGTTGTCAATGATCGCGTTCGGTATCGAGCCAAACCCAACCTGCAATGTGTCACCATTTTTAATCAAACTAGCGACATGGTCACCAATCTTCATATCCTTCTCTGACTGACCGGGTGTACTAGGTAACTCAGGTAATGGTTGATGATGCTCAACGATTGCTGTCACGTCAGAAATATGGATTTGATTTTCGCCATATGTCCGTGGCATGTGCTCATTGACTTCCACTAAAATCGTCTCTGCCTCTTTCACCATCGAAATGGTATGATCTGCGTTTGTGCCCATTGAAAAATAGCCATTTTCATCCATCGGAGAGACAACAGTCATCACGACAGGTTTTCGAGCAATTTGTTTCAATAATTTTGGTAGATCCGAAAAGTGATTCGGCAATAAATCTATTTTTCCTTCATTGAATGCTTTACGTTCAGAAGCCCCTAAAAATAAACTTGTTATCTTTAATTTATCTGGGTCAACATCAATTAATTCACGGGTGGTCAACATCGTAAATAGACGGTTGTCACTTAAGCCGTCATGATTCTCCAATTGTTTGATCAGTGCATCCGGTTCTGCACAGCCTAACGGAGAAATAATATCGGTTCCAGGTTGAATATGTTGAACAGCTTCTGCGACTGATTGTAGTTTTTCATTGTATAAGGCTTGATAATTCATCTGATTTCCTCCTTGATGTCAATACGAATCATACTATAATAAAATATTTCCCTGATCGATCTATTCCAATCAAAATAAAAACCCGTCGTTAAACGAGATATAAGAAAAACAGGCCCTCCAAAATATAGATTTACTTTTTTAACCATTCATTGATAAGCTGATCCGTTTTTGTTTCCTTCGCTTTTCTCATGAGATATTCGATGTCCATGATCTGATCATCCTCTTTATGGATAAAGAACATTCGCTCCGCCCATTCGTAATCTTCCGTCCATTCAGGATGAGCTGATTGAGAAACAATCGCTGATTCCAAACGATGAATGATCAAATCTTCAATTCCTATAACAGATACTTCTCTGCCACTATCTAATTCAATTTGAATGACTTTCTCTAAATTCCCTTCTAAAAAGTTGCCGGGTATTTCGAGGGAAAGTTCCAGTTTTTCATGATACCAGACGCGACCTTCCCTTTTAAAACCTAATTCTTCGGTTAGAAGGGAATCTATTTGGGCCCGTCCATCTGATATCAAATCAATATCCTGCGTTGTATAGTGATTTCGCGTGTAAATTTCAACAGATAAGCCACCAACGATAATCGGAGTTATTTTACTTTCACTCAAATAAGATGTCAATAACCCACATAACTCCAACATACGTTCATGCTTACTTAACAGATTTAACTTAGAAAACTCTGCTTTCAACTCACTCAGACGGATCATAATACATTCTCCGTTTCCCAATCATTTTCATTTTATCTTCTTTTTTGGCTCGGTCTACACTTGCTTTAGCGACGGCTGTCAGTGCTCTCCGTTCATCTGCTGATCGTCGCTTAATTTTTTTTACTTGTGGTTGTTGTGCTTTACGAGAATGAATCCGTTCATTTACTTTTTTTCGATTTTTATCAATGTTTTGTTCGATTTGCGACATCTTAATATACCGCATAAGAACCCACACCTTCACAATAGTCTATATTCATTTTAACTGAATGGTGAGTAGATATCTATTATCTCTATCATTGCTTAATAAAAATTCCACACCAAAAACGGCATCAATTATTTGAATCATATGATTGATGCTATTTTTTATTTTTCTAGATGGCTATGCCCCTCCCTTTTTTTAATTTAAATTGAGTCTTAGACACTGAAGAACCATAAACCGCCAACAATCCAAAAAAACAAAACATAGAGAATAAAAAGAGCCTTATAAAGCTTATTAACTTTCGGCGTCACTTTTTCTTCATCGAAATAACCATGTAATTCAGCGGGGAAATAAATCAATAAAACCCATGGAAAAGTAATTCCTATGAAGAAAAATGGATTTCCGAATTCGGCAACCATCACCTCACTACCAAATAGGAGAAGTGGGATGAATAAGAAAGTAGATATAACTAAAATCAATCGAACAGGTTTACCTTTTTCACTAAACAAGAAACGATCTGCTTTCTTAAATGGATCATTTCCCATATCCTTATCATCACCCTCTAAGAAAATTATGTATTAGGTTTATTCATTTCAATTCTTATCTCTTTAATAAGTGTAAACGAAATTTTAAAGAGATGGTAATTGATTAAACACCCCTGGAAGAATATGGATGTGTTCAGAAATGAGTTGGTTTCTTCACATTTACTTTTGGATAAGTCGCTTACTCGACTATTAAGGAATATTACTATATGTTGTGCTCTATCCATTTATGCTTTTAAGTATATCCAACAGTCACAAGCATTCCAATTCTCTTCTTACCATTCTTGGATTAAACTGACTGTACAATGAAAACAACAAGGAATGAAATCCATGAACTATTATAGCGACGTCATACAATACCGTGGGAACCATTACGATTTTGGCTATTATCAAGGTAAGTTACTACTTGATTCCCCGATTATTCATAACCGAAGAAAACAATGGGGTCCGAAGAAGGACCGTCATTTTATTATTGATCAGGACAGTTTCGAGCAGGTCATGAAACAATTTTCTCCAGCTATTTTGGAAGAAATTCACGGGCTTGCTGATGCGCTTGAAATGAATTTGACGGAGGCTTATCGACTCTTTGGTGGGTACTATCATGAGTTCGTCCGGAGTGGTTGTTCGATTTTCACAGAACCAGATTTTATGGTCAGAAATTACGACAGTCATCCTGTAGGTTACGAAGGAAGGTACCTATTTTACAAACCGACTGATCAAGGATTCGCTACACTTGGTCCTTCCATGCAAATTACCGGCCGAATCGATGGGATGAACGAAAAAGGTCTTGTCATGGGCTACAACTTTACCCATAGTAAAAAATCAGGTAATGGCTTTCTTTGTAATATGATTGGGCGATTGATTTTAGAGAACTGTTCAAACGTCGAAGAGGCAGTCGACTTACTGAAAGAAATTCCACATCGACATTCATTTAGCTATGTACTTCTGGATCCGAGTGGTGAGTCATTTGTCATAGAAGCTTCTCCAAGAAAAGTCATTGCCCGGAAATCGAATGTATGTACGAATCACTTTCATTTACTTGATGAAGAAAATCGATATCGACAAGAAGAAACGAGACAGCGTGAGCAAACCATTCAAGAACAGCAAAAGCATTCAACGAACCCAATGGAAGCTTTTCGTGTGATGAACGATCCTCAATATGATGTTTTCTCCAAGAAGTATGATGCATCCGCTGGTACCATTCACACATCTGCCTACTTTCCGAAAGAGATGAAAGCTTGGCTTGTCATCGGTGCAAATCGCATGCCTGTTATTTTTGATTTCAATAAATGGCTTCAAGGAAACCAGGTTCTTGTTAAACGAATGAAAGGCGAACTGGATTATTCGAGACCTTTTGTGAATATGGAAAAACTATAAATTTCTCAGCCTTGGAATCTTTCCTTGGCTTTATCATTCAATTACCACCCGTATGCAAACAAAAGAACACGATGACCAACGAGAACCCTTGTATGCTAAAGTGGAGACCGATCAATAAAAATGATAAGTATCGTTTCGAATAAATCTGTAATTATTTAAAAAAGAGTAATGTGTCGAGTGGAATTTATAAAGATTTATCAATCGCTCGGATCATAGCTCCTTCGTCTTTTTCTTGTATTAATTGTATAATGAGTATATAATGAGAATAGAATATGGGCAGGGAATGAAGAAACCCTTTCGGGAATCTTCAAACCCTGTGAAGTTACCGGGATTTCCGCTTTGCAGAGCGGGAGTCCTTTTTCCTGTTACGATAGTTCATTTTTGCAACAGCAAAATTGATAATAGCTATTACAAAATTAATGACTGACGTAACAATGATCAGCACTTCAACCATACCTATTCACCCCTTTCCAGAAGAAAGAATCTTCTTCCCTTAAACAAATTTAATTGTTTGGAAAAGGGATAACTCTATTATACCATAAAAACAGACCAACCAGAACAAGGGTTCTTATTTTATGACACCTTTTCCCTCGCTTAATAATTTAATCATAACCCGTATTTAAAATGAAGCGATGAAATGAACTTGACGGAGACTTATCGGCTTTTTGGTGGGTACTATCATGAGTTCGTAAATTTGTGCGAGCCGCTCGATAAACTGTTCCAACCGCTCGATAAACTGTTCCAACCGCTCGATAAACCGTTCCAGCCGCTCGATAAACCGTTCCAGCCGCTCGATAAACCGTTCCAGCCGCTCGATAAACCGTTCCAGCCGCTCGATAAACCGTTCCAACCGCTCGATAAACCGTTCCAACCACCCGACAAGGCGGTTTCGTTTATTGAAATGTTTCAACAGGCAACCTATTATACTAAACTACACGCAAAAAAAAGCTTGAGACTAAATGTATGTTCAATCACACATTTTGATCTCAAGCTTCATTTGTATATTTATTTCATCGATTTATTGTGCAACTAATTCATCGATTCGTTTCACGACTTTTTCATATGGTTTGTTCAAAACAATAGCGACTTCTCTAAACAGAATGTCTTGGATGTTTTTCAGCAGTTTGCCATCCAGCTCACTAAACTTTCGGCCTTCTTCTTCTGTTTCTTGCTTCTTGCGTAACAACGTACTTGCTACCTTCGCAATTTCCAAGCGGTCACCTTGATTCAAAATACTTTTATAATCTCTCGTTCTTTGTTGGGGTCTTTCAATCCATTCAACCCCTTCTCCACTGAAAGTTTCGATGACTTTTTCAGCTTCTGATCTGTTCATGATTCGTTGCATGTTTTTTTGTTTACTTTCAACAGGAGCATGAATTGTCAAATTCTGATCATTATCAACCGGCTGTAACATGTAATACTTCTTCGTAACGCCACCATACGTTTGATCACAAATATCTTCTACCCGACAAATTCCATGTGATGAATAAACAATCAAATCTCCAATGCTCAGCATTATATTGGCTCCCTTATGTTGAATTGTCAACTTAGTTTACTTTAAGTATATCTCTTTAAAACTTTTTTGTCAACTAAGTTGATTTAATGCCCATCTTTTTGTATAGTAGCTTAAGAAAATAAAATAGGAGTGAACAGAGTGAGCTTCAACTTACATCAATTAGATTTACTTGATTTAATCAGTGAAAGGTATTTAAAATTACGTAAAATATCTGAAGCACAGTGGAATAGTCACCACGAACTCCCCATTTCAAAATCTGAATGGTTTATATTGTTACGAATATACCAGGAGAAAGAAACAACCGTTTCCTTTATATCCAAAAGCGTCGATATTACCCGCCAAGCAACCCATAAGTTCATCAAGCAGCTTCAAGAAAAAGGACTTGTTGAAGTAGGCGAACAAGAAAACAATCGAAAAGAAAAACGTATTCAACTAACAACTTTCGGAAAAGAATGCTATGAAAAAAATGCGCAATTACAAGCGAATTTAGAAAAGGAAATTGCCGAGCACATTGGTCAAGAACGACTAGAACAGCTAAAAGATATCTTAAAGATGAACTGGGGAATCGAACAATAGATTTTTTCAATTGTACATAAAAAAGGAGCATGAACTGTCACTTCGACAGTTGATGCTCCTTTTTATTATGAATGAGTTGCTTCAAACTCAACGTCATGAAAATCTAATTTTTTAGCAGTAAACTCTTTCATTTCACGTACAAGCTCTGGATTGTCCCTCAATGACTGACCGTAGGATGGAACCATTTCTTTTAATTTCGGTTTCCACTCTTCAACACGATCCGGGAAGCATGTTTCAATCAATTCGAACATAATGGAGACAGCAGTTGACGCTCCTGGTGATGCACCTAGTAAAGCTGCCATCGAACCGTCTTCCGAACTGACCACTTCCGTACCAAATTTCAGGATTCCTTTACCTTCTTCTGTATCTTTGATAATTTGTACACGCTGTCCAGCTGTTGTCATTTCCCAATCTTCATCTTTCGCTGTCGGGATAAACTCACGCAACTGATCCATCCGCTTCTCTTTCGATAACATTAGTTGAGAAATGAGATATTTGGTGAGCGTGAAGTTTTTCATTCCTCCCGCTAACATCGTCGTTAGGTTATTCGGTTTAATCGAACTGAACAAGTCTGCGTTTGATCCCGTCTTCAAAAATTTCGGAGACCAGCCCGCAAACGGACCGAAAAGCAATGACTCCTTCCCTTCGATCATACGTGTATCCAAGTGTGGAACGGACATCGGTGGTGCTCCAACTGGTGCTTTTCCATACACTTTCGCATAGTGTTCTTTAACTAGTTCTGGTTTTTGTGTGTAAAGGAACTCCCCACTGACCGGGAATCCGCCTACACCTTTACTGCCTGGAATGCCTGTCTTTTGAAGTAAATGGATACTTCCGCCACCGGCACCGATAAACACGAAGTTCGCTTCATGGAAGGTGACGTTTCCGCTTGCGACGTTTCGAACTTTCACTTCCCATGTGCCATCTTCGTTTTGTTCAAGTTCGTCGACACTATGCTTGTAACGAAGGTCAACGCCTTGGGTTTCCAGGTGTTCGAACAATTTACGCGTCAACGCACCAAAGTTGACATCTGTTCCATCGTCGATACGTGTTGCAGCAATGGGTTCACTAACTTCGCGTTCTTTCATCATTAACGGAATCCATTCCTTCAATTGTTCAGGGTCATCAGAGAACTCCATATTTTCAAATAGCGGGTTATCGACTAATGCTTCATACCGCTTTTTCAAGTACTCGACATTTTCTTTTCCATGAACAATGCTCATATGTGGTAGCTGAATCAAGAACTCTCTCGGTTGATCCATGAGTCCCTTCTCAACTAAATAAGACCAAAACTGTCTCGACTCTTGGAATTGTTCGTTGATTTTCAAGGCTTTTGCCGTTTCGATTGTTCCGTCCGGCTTTTCTGGTGTATAGTTCAGCTCGCATAAGGCTGAATGGCCCGTACCAGCATTATTCCATTCGTTAGAGCTTTCTGCACCAGGGCTGTCCAGCTTTTCAAACACTTTAATGCTCATTTCCGGAGCCAATTCTTTTAAAATAGATCCCAATGTCGCACTCATGATTCCTGCGCCAATCAAAATCACATCTGATTTATTTGTTGTTTCACTCATAAGTAACCTTCCCTTGCATATTGTAGTGAGTGTTCGCTTATGTAAGCGCTGTCCTTCAGCACAATTTTATTATTCAAACATAACTTATAAACGTTATATATTATATCACAAATATTTACATGCTTAAATACCTCTTGTGTGTTTTGTGACACATTGTCAATCAAATTTAAGAAAAAGCGTATAACCTCTTTATCGAAAAAGGTTATACGCTATCCTTAATTGGTCCTACTTTTTCAAGAAATCTGGATCTTGATAAGATGGGTTTGGGTACGTGTAAAACCCTTCTCCTGATGAAATGCCCATTTTTCCTTTGTCGATATAGTTTTCTTTTAGATAATCTGCAATCTTCTGGGAGTCTGGATCACCATGTTGACCTTTTTGAGCGTTAATGTTGTATGGGGTCGTCATGCCGATAATGTCTAATGTTCCCATTGGGCCTCTTGGTGCGCCCGTGGCAATCATCCATGTTTTATCGATTGTTTCAACATCAGATACTTCATTCACTAAAAGCGACAAGCCTGAATTCAAGAAGGGTACAAGCAAGCTATTTAAAATATACCCTGGCTGTTCTTTGTGTAGCTCTAGTGGGACCATACCGATTTCTTTTGCAAATTCAACAACTTCGTAAAAATGGTCCATATTCGTCTTTTTATGTCTCATGACTTCCGCCGTATTATTGATCCAAATTTCGTTGGCAAAGTGCAAGGCGAGGAATTTTTCCGGACGACCTGTCGCTTCTGCAAAATCGCTTGGTAGCAATGTGGATGAGTTGGTCACAAAGACCGTTTTTTCTGGAGCAACTTCTGCTAGTTTGTTATAAAAGTTAATTTTGATATCTGTTCTTTCTGGTACAGCTTCAATCACTAAGTCTGCATCCTTCGTTGCTTCCTTCAGATCTGTAAAAAAGGTAATGCGTTCATAGGCTTGCTGCGTCTCTTCTTTCGTTGCATCAAGATCTTCTTGATAACGCTGCATCCATTTTTGATAGCGTTCTTTTGCTTTTTCAATTGCTTCATCGTTAATGTCATACACTGAAACAGTGAATCCATGAAAAGCTGTTTGATAGGCAATTTGACTACCTAATACGCCGCTTCCTGCTACTGTTATATTTTTAAAGCTCATTGAAACATCTCCTTGTGAAAAGTTTTATTACAATACTATTTTACAATAACTATTTTGTTTTTCCACTAAAAACGTCCAGAACGGAATATCGAGTAGATCATCCATGCCAGCATGCCGACAGCGATCACAAAGCCAATTTCAAGAGCGGGTATATCCCATAGTACAGAGCCTTGGCCGGCAATGGCAGAACCGATGATGATACCGGTCATAATCAAACTGAATGCTAACAAGATGATACTGAAGGATAATAAATTACTGACTCGATCCATTTTTGACAAAATATAGTTCAATGCCGGAATTCTTAACTCGACAGGTATCTTACGTTCCTTCGCTAATGCCGTCAGCTCTCTAACAATTTCTGGCATCTCTTCAATGACATCGGCGTACTCATCGACTTGATCATAGATCTCTTTTGCAAACCGCTTCGGATGGTACTTATCTCTTATTAGTTTTCGACCAAATGGTTCAGCAGCTGTGATGATACTGAAGTCCGGATCCAACTGGGCAACGACACCTTCTAATGTCAGCATCGTTTTTCCGATTAGCGTGAAATCAGAGGGCACTTCAATTTGATGTTTATGAGCGATTTGAAACATATCGGTAATCGATTGCCCTAAACTGATTTCACTGAATGGAACGTCATAATATTTGATGAGGAATTGGTCGACATCACCTTCCCATTCATGCTCATCAATATCGGCGGGAACGACTCCCATGCGTTTCATTGCTCGAGTCATCTTTTTTGTGTCTTGGCTTGTCATAGCAATGACGATCGAAGCGAGATTTCGTTGCATATCCTTTGATAGTCTTCCTACCAATCCGAAGTCCATGAAGGCAATTCCGTTTTCTTCAGGTAATGCAAAAAAGTTTCCGATATGAGGGTCGGCATGAAAATAACCGTCTTCAAACATTTGATAAAATATGGCTTGGACGAGTTTTTCAGCGAGCCACTTATTATCACATTGTGCTTGCGCTAAACCTTCTTGGTCATTTAATTTAATGCCTTCAACATATTCCATCGTCAGCACTTTTTTGGTTGTATAATCCCAATATATTTCTGGAATATACACTTGCGGGTCGTCTTCAAACTGTTTGGCCATCAGATCTGCATTCCGGCCTTCATGCTCATAATCCAATTCACTCGTAATGGATTTTTTAAATTCTTCGACCACATCGACAACCTGATAGCGCTTCGCCCAGTCTAAGCGCTTTTCTGCCCGCTCTGCCATTTCATGAAGGATTTCCAAGTCGATATGTACTTGTTTACCGACATTGGGACGTTGGACTTTCACGGCTACTTTCTCACCAGTTGGGAGAACAGCTTCATGTACTTGCCCAATCGATGCAACGCCTAAAGGTGACTCTTCGAATGAATAGAATAGTTCTTCCATTTCCCCTTCCAGTTCATCCTCAATAATCTTCCTCACTTGTTCAAAGGGAACAGGAGATATATGGTCTTGAAGTTTCGATAATTCCATTCGGATATCTTTTGGAATCAAATCTGGTCGCGTGCTCGCAAGTTGCCCGACTTTAATGAACGTCGGTCCAAGATCTTCTAAAAATTGGCGTATTCGTTCACCAACCGTTTTATCCTCCAAATTTTGATCACGATTGACCAATAAGCGACGAGGCAATGAAAAAACACGGTCCAAACCTAATTCCCTTACGAAATAGCCAAAACCATTTTTCGTAAAGGCTGTAGCAATATCCCGATATCTAGCCATATGACGCATCTGCTTTCGAATAATTCTTATCCCCTCCTTTCCATTTCCAAAACCTTTTACTGATCCTTATTGAGCTGGCGTTCCAACTGATGAAGACGGTTTTCCAATCGCTCATAATCCTCTCGTGTTGGCACATCTAATTCTTCAAGCTTCTTTTTCAATTTCGCTTGTGCTTTCTGGTTCCACTCTTCTTGGCTTTGTTCGCCCTTCGACTCAATCTCTGATAATAAACTGTTCGACTCTTGTTGGGATAGCTCCCCTTTTTCACGCAATTCTTTTAAAATTTTATCAGCTTGCTCTTTCCCGACAGCTGCCAGTCCTGCACCGATTGATAAGCCTTTCTTGAATAAGTCGCTCATGTCGACAAACGCCTCCCGATCAATTTTGTCTTTGTGTTGACAATACCCTATACAAAACAAACGGAAACTTTGTGAGTAAAAGTTAGCAATTGAAAAAGGATTCGTGTGTGAATGCTCCACAGACGAATCCTTTTTTCTATTGATCTATATGCTTTTTAATGACTTGGCTTAACTTTTCAACAGCTGTTACCATTTCTTCACGGCTGACATAGCTAAAAGATAGCCGCAAATAGGATAAACCTTCTTGTTCATGAACGAAAAAATGCTTACCAGGGACATAGGCAACACCTGCTTGCATCGCCTCATTCAATATTTTTGATGTATCCACACCTGGTACATGCACCCATACAAAATATCCTCCAGAAGGATTTTTCCATGTGGCAATATCTCCCATATACTTTTCAAGCGATGAGATTAAGGTTTTGCAATTTTGTTGATAGACTTTTCGAAGCATCTCGAATCGTTTTTTCATATCTGTTTGAGATAGATATGAACCCAGTGTTGCCTCGGCAAACGGATGACCTAAGTCTTTTTTAAACCAAGCGAGCGGCTCGAGTAAATCACTTCTTGCAGCGACATAGCCGACACGCAATCCGGGAGCCACGATTTTGGAAAAGGATCCGATATAGAACACGCGACTTCCGCTATCCATTGCTTTAATTGGTGTAGGTCGTTCGCCGAAATACAGTTCACCGTAGGCATCATCTTCAATAATCAAAAAATCAAACTCACTTGCAAGTTCCAATAAATGCCTTCGACGATCGATCGACATCGTTGTTCCTGATGGATTATGAAAGCTCGGAATCGTGTACACTAGTTTCGGCATCGGCAGGTTCTTCTCTTTTCGGTCTTTCAATGTTTTTTCAAGCTCTTCTGTTTGCATTCCATTTTCATCGATAGGAACAGTGATGTAATGATCTGTATAATTACGGAATGTTTCCAAGCCTTCCATATAACTTGGGGATTCGACGACAATCCATGTATCGCGGTCAATAAATGTCCTTGCGATTAAGTCAATCCCCTGAATGGCACCCGCTGTCACGAGAATCTCTTTCTCCAGGAGGACAACTCCCCGTTCAGCCAATCGCTCACGAACAAATTTTTTCACCGTATTTACTTTCTTACTACCCAAATACTGAAAAGGGAGGTCTTTCTCCTCCTCAATTAAATCCTTCACTGCCTCATTCATCTCTTCATACGGAACGAGACTATGCGCTGGATAACCCGCATTAAGCGGTATGCTATGATCCGGAACAGGAGGCATCCATTCGCCAGGCGGATCATGCTTAAGAGCAGCTTTCGTATTTTTGGTGAAAAATGATTCAGGTTCCATTATGTATTCACCCTTCCATTCGGTTTTTCGTTAAGTTGATCACTATTTTCTTTAATATAAACGTATTCTGCAAGTGTATAATTTATTTTTGCTCTGTTTTTGTTCGATGGGACATTGCGTTATGCGACCTATTTTTGAAAATATACGTCCCAGCGATTGTGATATGCTCCCACACTATGTGGATATGCACCCTGGTGTGCAATTTATGCGACCGATGCGGTAATATATGGACCCGAATCCTAATTATATGGGCCGCTCCTATTTTTCGTGGAGAAGATGGATCGTTTAACCGGGATATGCGACCTATTTATGAAAATATGCGCCCCGGCGATTCCGATATGCTCCCACACTATGTGGATATGCACCCTGGTGTGCGGTTTATGCGACCGGCGCGGTATTATATGGATCCGAATCCTAAATATATGGGCCCCGTCTAGTTTTCGTGGAAAAGACGGATCATTTGCCCGGCTTATGCGACCTATTCCTGAAAATATGCGCCCCGGCGATTCCGATATGCTCCCACACTATGTGGATATGCACCCTGGTGTGCGGTTTATGCGACCGGCGCGGTATTATATGGTCCCAAATCTTAAATATATGGTCCGCTCCTATTTTTCGTGGAAAAGATGGATCGTTTGCCAGAGATATGCGACCTATTTTTGAAAATATGCGCCCCGGCGATTGTGATATGCTCCCACATCTTGCGGATATGCACCCTGGTGTGCGGTTTATGAGACCAGTGCGCCAATATATGGACCCGAATCCTAAATATATGGGCCGCTCCTATTTTTCGTGGAGAAGATGGGTCGTTTAACCAGGATATGCGACCTATTTTTGAAAATATGCGCCCCGGCGATTGTGATATGCTCCCAAACTACGTGGATATGCACCCTGGTGTGCTATTTATGAGCCCGACGCGGGAATATATGGACCCAAATCTTAAATATATGGTCCCCTTGCCAAGTTTTCGTCCCGTTGTTCCACCTCACAAAAAAACGAACAGAAAGTATTCAAAAATTTGAACACCTTCTGTTCTAAAGATAAAGGAGTTACCGTTAACTTTCAATTACAGATTTAAAAGAATAATACATGAGCCATTAAAGCAGCGATCGGCAATGTTATTACCGTACGTTGAACGAAAATGATAAAGAGCTGACCAAACGATACAGGTATTTTCGATTTAATCAACAAAATACCAATTTCGGACATGTAAATGAGTTGTGATAACGACATGACTCCGATGACAAAACGGGTCAATTCGGATTCGATTCCACTTCCGACAACAGCTGGTAAGAACATATCGGCAAATCCGACGAGCATGGCCGGAGCGGCTGCCTGTGCTTCAGGAATTTGCAAAACCTGAAGCAATGGAACGAATGGATAGGATAAATAATCAAAGATTGGTGTAAATTCAGCAATCATCAATGCGATCGTACCGAGTGCCATAACGAGAGGAATTAAGGAGAACCAAATATCAATGACATTTTGCACGCCGCTTTTGACGACACTTTTATAGCTTTTAACTCCTTCTGCTTTTTCCACTGCTTTTTGAAAACCCCATTGAAGTGTTGAAATTCCATCAGGTACTTCTTCATTAATTTGCTTGCCTACGGGTCCATAATACGTATCTTTTTTCCATGAAAGAGGAGGGATTCTCGGACAAACTACTGCAGCGACAACTCCACAAACAACCACCGTTGCATAAAATTGAACGAACATGTGATCAATACTTAAGAAACGTGCAATGACTAAGCTAAATGCAATTGAAGCGATTGAAAAATTCGTTGCCACGACAGCCGCTTCTCTTTTTGTATAATAACCGGATTCATATTGTTGAGTCGTTAGCAGCACACCAACGGTTCCGCTCCCCATCCACGAAGCAAGCGCATCAATGGATGAACGTCCAGGAAGCTTGAATAATGGCGCCATCACTTTACGCACGACGGTTCCGATAAAATCCATTAAGCCGAATTGCAATAACAAAGGCATGAATAAACATGCAAATAAAAACCAAACCATCAAAACTGGTCCTAAATCAAATAATACCGTACCTCCCGTCAACCCTGACCAAATAACTTCCGGTCCGAGTTCAGTCAAGGTGAGAACGGCAAAAATTGCTCCGAAAATACGAAGTACCAACCAAATTGGCGATACATCCAAGAGACCTGTCAAAAAAGAACTGTTTTTCACCGCATTGATTGGAACGCTTTTTATCCATACTGTAGCCAGGGCAGACAAGACAACAACTGCCGTAATAAACAGCGGAATATAGTCGGCAACTGCTGCTTGCAGCGCATCAGCCATAACACCAAGGCCGATCGTTACCGTTCCGTCCACTGAGAGAGGCACTAAAAATAAAAGCACCCCAATGAGTGATGGGACTAAAAATTTCAAGGTTTGTTTTACTGAGTACCCTTTCTTCACACCGAACTGTTCAACGTGCTGAACTTTTTCCATCGTGATCCTCCTTCTGCCCTCTTCGTTTTTATCATTTTGAATAATGTATCATATTTATGTATAAATAATCAATACTATTTTATAAATAAATTTATTTCTTCACTCTCATACTTTTTAAATTACATAAAAAAGAGCGCCTATCTAAGGCGCTCTACATATAACTATTTTTACATGAAAGTATAATTATTCATTCGAAATTTTTCTAGCTCTCTTCTTTTCCTCACGCATCGCTTTTGGAATATACACGCAATAGGGTTCACTTTCCATGTAGTCACCGGTCATCGCATAAGCACGAGAACGTGAGCCACCACACACATGTCTGAACTCGCATACACCACATTTCCCTTTATATTGATCAGGATTCCGTAAATTTTTCAGCACATCGGATTCACGATAGATCTCTTTTAATGATTGCTCCTTCACATTTCCGACTTTGATCGGAAGCAGTCCACTTGGAAAAACTTCGCCGATATGTGAAATAAAAATAAACCCATTTCCGTCATTGACGCCTTTCGGTGCTCGACCTAAACCATCAATGCTCCCAGTCATACCTTTGTTTAAAGCATCTTCATAGGCAATCCCGTTTGAGTTAGCTACTTTTTCGCGCATTTTTTGTTGGATGACGACACGACGGTAATGCTGACCTGCTGTTGTTTTAATATCGAATGGAGCACGTTTTGAGTATTCATACAACCAACGAAAAACACGTTCATGGTCGGCTGGGGAAATCATATCATCTCTTTGGCCCCGTCCAATCGGAACAAGAAAGAACACACTCCAAAGAACACATTCCAATTCTTCCATCAATGCGGCCATTTCTTCTAAATAGTCGATATTATAGTTTGAAATAACGGTATTGATTTGTAATGGCATTCCAAGTGACTTTAAATGATCGATTGATTTCATCGTCAAATCGAATGACCCTCTCGTCCCTCTGAAAAAGTCGTGCACTTCTGCATTATGTCCGTCTAAACTGAACGCCCAACGAGACAGCCCGACTTCTTTTGCCTTATTCATCGCTTCCTTGGTGACATTCGGTGTTGCAGACGGTGTCATCGATACACGAACGCCTTTTTTTACAGCATACTCTGCAATGTCAAAAACGTCTTCTCGTTCCAATGGGTCTCCTCCGGTAAAAACAAGCATTGGATTATTCATCTCATATATATCATCAATTAACTTCTTACCTTGTTCAAATGTCAATTCTCTAGGATCTCGGTAATACTGCGCATCTGCTCTACAATGTAAACATTTCAGTGCACAAGCTCTTGTTAATTCCCATATGACAATAAACGGATCTTGATCATAATCTCGCTGAAACATGACACATTCCTCCTAATGGATGAACAAATAGTCTTTACATTTGATTTCATCGTATCAGCTATTTTCATTGGCTGATATGATTCAAATCACAGTTCAACTGGAACATTTTTTATAAAAATAAGATGAATGGGAGAACGTAAAAAAGCTCTATAGGACTTTTCCTATCAATTTTGTCGTTGCTCGAAGGGATAGAACATCTCTATAAGACTTTCCGTCGGATTTTTTTCTTCATTCGGGGGTATAGACTGCTTCTATAGGACTTTCCAACACGTTTTTTTCGACGCTCGGGAGTATAGAAGGCTTCTATAAGACTTTCCACCACGTTTTTTTCGACACTCGAGGGTATAGAACGCATCTATAAGACTTTCCAACACATTTTTTTCGACGCTCGGGGGTATAGAAGGCTTCTATAAGACTTTCCAACACATTTTTTTCGACACTCAAGGGTATAGAACGTATCTATAAGGCTTTCCACCACGTTTTTTTCGACACTCGAGGGGTATAGAACGCATCTATAAGACTTTCCGCTGTAATTTCAACGCCGCTTGAGCGGATAGGCGTGAGCATATGCAGCTGATACGTCATAGACCCGACTGATTACGTGTATTCCTTAGGATGTGGCTGTATTAGATGGTCAGAAAATGTTAGAATAATGAGAGGGCAAAGACAATCAATAATAGGAGTGAGTTTAAATGAACGAAAATCATTTCAACAGAATGAAAAATGATGATGGATTCGTTGCTGCATTGGACCAAAGTGGTGGCAGTACACCAAAAGCACTTGCTGCTTACGGTATTCAAGAGGATGCTTATTCAAACGAGGATGAAATGTTTGATCTTGTCCATGAACTTCGGACAAGAATCGTCACTTCACCAGCGTTTTCTTCGGATAAAATTTTAGGTGCAATTCTTTTCGAACAAACGATGGATCGCAAAGTCGAAGGTAAATATACGGGCGATTACCTAGCAGATAAAGGCATTGTTCCATTTTTGAAAGTCGATAAGGGATTAGCTGAAAAAGAAAATGGCGTTCAAATGATGAAGCCTATGCCTGAGCTAGATGAGCTATTACGTCGTGCGAATGAACGTAATATGTTTGGGACGAAAATGCGTTCAGTCATCCATGAGCCGAATGAAGAGGGAATTAAAGCGGTTGTCGACCAGCAGTTTGAAGTAGCGAAACAAATTATTGACGCTGGGCTAGTTCCAATCGTTGAGCCAGAAGTCGATATCAATAGTTCTGATAAAGAGAAATGTGAAGAGATATTGAATCAAGAAATCCTTAAACATGTCAACGAACTATCTGAAGACGAAAACATTATGCTTAAACTGACTATCCCGACAAAGGTCAACCTTTATAAAGAGTTGATTGAACACCCTCGTGTTGTTCGTTTCGTCGCCCTTTCTGGTGGTTATTCACGTGAAGAAGCTAATGAAAAATTAAAAGAGAATGATGGCATGCTTGCCAGTTTCTCTCGTGCACTTGTCAGTGAATTGAATGTCGATCAAACAGATGAAGAATTCAATAAAACACTTCAAGAAGCCGTTGACTCCATCTATGATGCTTCTGTGAATAAAAAATAACGTAACATTTAATAAACCTGAGCCTTCATTTGAAGGCTCAGGTTTGTTTTTTATTTATTTAGTTTAACTTCTTTGTAAACTTGTCGACCATTATGGCGATTGCACCGTCACCAGTAACGTTTGCAGCTGTACCGAAACTGTCTTGCGCCATGTACAACGCAATCATTAGACCTAGTGCTGTTTCGCCAAATCCTAGCATGCTACCAAGTAATCCTAAAGCAGCCATAACCGCTCCACCTGGCACACCCGGTGCAGCAATCATAATGATTCCTAGCATCATAATAAATGGAAGCATTGTAGCGAAGCTTGGTAGAGAAAGCCCTTCAGTCAACATCATAACCGCGACGGAGCATGTAACGATTGTAATTGTACTACCTGCTAAGTGAATCGTTGCACTTAATGGGACCGCTGAGTCCGCTACTCCATCAACGACATTGTTTTGCTTTGATTGTCTTACAGTTACTGGAATCGTTGCCGCACTAGACATTGTTCCTAACCCGGTAAAGTAAGCTGGTAACATCGTCTTTAACGCACGGAATGGATTTCTTCCAGTAATCCCTCCAGCAACTACATACAAAATCAATATCCAAATCCAATGAACGATAACTGCCATGATGAGGACGACTCCGAATGTCTGAAGCGTTCTGAACACCGCCCCATCGGCAGCTAGCTCACCAAAAATACTCGCGATGTAAAACGGTAAGAGCGGAATGATAATTTTCCAGATCAACCGCTCGACAATTTCTTTACCTTCGTCAAAAAACGCTCTAATTGTTGGAGTATGTATGCGCGTAATTCCTATACCGAAAACAAAAGCCAATACAAGCGCTGTCATGACTCCCATAATTGGATCAATTGTCAACTCAAAGAATGGTTCAAAGCCAGCAGTCTCTTCAGCACTTCCTCCACCTTCATTCACAAGCATCGGGATAATAATAATTGCAATAAAAAATGCCAGTGTACCCGCTAGAACTGTTGATGAATATGCAATCGCGGAAGTCACGCCGAGCATCTTCCCCGATTCCTTCCCAAAGCTCGCTAGTCCACTAATAATGAAAAAAACGATAATCAACGGAATTGTAAATCCTAAAAATTGGCCAAAAATTTCTTTAAATGTAACGATGATACGAATTAGAAATTCAGGAGCAACCAAGCCTACAGCAATTCCCAAAATCACTCCAATTAGTAATTTTACTATTAACTTCACGTGAATTCCCCGTTTCCATTTTTGACGTAGTATAGCATTGAAACAAAATCACGACAAGAATAAATTCGTATACCTTCATTAATTTTGCTTTTAATATAAGTATAATCTGCTATTGTATCATGTTATGTTTCAGAATATAAAAAAAGAAGCCAGGAAATATTCATTGTGACATTAGTTTCCTGGCTTCTTTATGAATTTTCTATTCTATTATTTTTTAGGTTCTAAGTCTTCAATCGAGTCAATATCCATGTAAGTCGGTACACCTAAACCTATTTTCGCACCTTCTAGGTTCTTCCCTAAATCTTCATATTCGCCTTCATATTTTTCGTAGAAATCCCTGTGCGTTTGCGGCATCCAAGGAGCTAAAGAAGCATCTGCGTCTCCAGCAGATACAGCTTGGAAAACGATTTGTGGATCAACGGGTGTCAATGTTACATTAAACCCTTTAGATTCCAAGGCAATTTTAGCGACATGGGCAGATGCACGTTCAGAATCCCATGGAGTCAACGCTAACTCAATATCCTGACCATCAACAGAGTCTACACCTTCAGACCAGCTATCGACTGTTTCTTGGTTTTCGTCAACCCAATCTTGTGCTGCTTCTTCAAAGTCTTTTTCTTGAGCTGCTAGCATGATCGATTCCATATCGTCTACTTCCCAGAAGAAATTATCAAGAATTTCATACGCTTCAGGCATGTCTTCTTTTAACCCTTTACGAGCAATTGTAGTGATATATTCTTCCCCACCGTAGACACCTTTTGGATCATCAATATATTTAATGTCATACTTTGCGAACATATAATGCGGGTTCCAAGCTGCTACAATAATTTCTTCTTCATTATCAAGCGCTTCACCTAGTTCCGTCAACATGGCTGCTGTAGAGGATTCTTCATGTGTCCAACCCTCAAGGTTGTCATACTCTTCCAACGCCTTATTTGTCGCCTGGGAAATTCCAGCGCCAGGCTCAATCCCAGTGATGGTGTACTCAACTTCTTCACCAACATTCACATCGCCATTTGATTCACTTTCCGCACTACTTTCATCTGCATCTTCTCCACCACAAGCAACTAATGCCAATGATAATCCAGCAACAATTCCTAATTTTTTCAGTTTCATCATAATAAACTATTTCTTCCTTTCTTATTTAAATTCTTTTTGAGATTTTAAGTATATTAAAAGAGATCGATCAAAACCCTCCTTAATCTTTATCTCTACCCACCCTTTAATGTTACAGTGTTTTAATTTTCTAAACAATTCGCATTTTCGGGGTTTATTCAGCAAATGAGCTACTAACCTGTTAGATACACATCTTATTCTGAAATAATAAAAGATAGCGTTGAAATCATCTAAATAGCTACTGAATAGTCTCGGTGCTTTAGCAGACTAACTTAATAAATCAGAGAAATCAGTAGAAAACCTTGTAATAATGAGATGGCTATAAATAGAACCTTTTGTGCTGATTCTCCGTCTTTCCAGCGATTTTAATAATAAGGGTCCAGAAAAAACACGCCTTCTTAAACACATAAAATAACACCCTACCATTTACTTTTTCATGGTAGGGTGCTATTTTCGATATTTTGAACTAGATTATAATAGATATTATTCAGTAGGTTTAAGTTTTTCAACCGATTCAATTTCCATTTAAGATGGTACGACCAGATCGACTCTAGTGCCTTCCAAATTCGGTCCTAGGTCTTCGAGTTTTTTTCACCATTTGAATCATTTACAGTAAGAAACGAACCTTTTCTAATACGAGCTCGCTTAATTGTTTATGACCGTTTTCATTTAAGTGCATGTAATCAACTTGGTTCATGGTGATCGATTTACTAGCATCCAAGAAAGATAGATTCGTATCATCCAAAAACGCTTTCAAGTGACCTGGTAACTCCCTCGATTTCACGTCACAATTGAAACCCATCGACTTCCGGACCTCAGTCTTTTGATAGTCTGAACCGATTACTGGTGGGGCAATGACTAATACTTGAGTTGATTTGTTGTAAATTTCCTTGTGTGCGTGTTGAGCCTTTTTAGCCAGTCTAGTAATACCTTGAGCAATATTGTGAGCCGTCAGTCCAAACCGTTCTTTCGTATCATTCGTTCCTAACATAATGATGACCAATTCTACAGGTGCATGGCTCTTTATACAAGGAACGATATAATCCATTCCGTTCATTCCTTCTAGTAAGGGATCGTCCATGACACTTGTCCGACCAGGAAGCCCTTCTTCGATAATTTGATATTCATCACCTAATTTTTCTTGTAAAAGGCAAGGCCATCTGACTTCTTCCGGAAATCTTCTCATTGTTTCTGCATTTAATCCCCAAGTATTCGAATCTCCAAAACAAACGATCCGTTTTCTCATAAATAACGGTACCACCTTATCTTGATATTTTTTGATATGCACCCGAAGCGTGATTATATGTCCCTTATTTTATCTTATATGGGTTTAAATTCGGAATTTATGTAACCTATTTGGCATGATATGTGACTTCTTTTTGGTGATATGCACCCCCATAAAAGATATATGCGCCCTGGCATGAATATTCCCGAGAAAGATGACTATATGCACCCAAATTACAGTTATATGAGCCAGATCCTCTCGATATGCACCCTCAACTGAACTTTATGCGACCTATTCGGAAACTTATGGGACCAAATAAAATAAATATGCGCCCAAAACCGAATTAAATGCGCCCAAAACAAGTATGGTTATTGGATAAAACAAAAATCACTACATTATGCAGTGATTTTTGAGTCGTGCTTATATTTCCTTCATATATTGCAATAATTGATAGACAGCACCTTGTAAGTTGGCGTCGTTTCCGTTTTGAGCAAGTTTAATCGTTAAGGATTTCTCAAAAGATACCATAATACGATTGTTTACTCGCTGTTCCAGTTTCTCCAGCAAATAATCTCCTTGCTCCGAAACGCCTCCACCGATGACAACCATGGGTGGATTGAAGATATGTACCAACGTTTTGATTCCTAAGGCAACATCATCTACCCAGCGGTTAATGACAGACTCTGCTAACTTGTCCTCATTTTTGGCTCGCCAAAACAAATCCGGTAAAGAATCATAGTCTTCGATGATGTTCCGTGCCCGCTTACTTAAAGCTTGACTGGAAGCGTATCGTTCATAACATCCTTCATCTCCGCACGTGCATGGCTCTCCTCCTGGATAAAGGTTCATATGACCAAATTCACCAGCAGAATAAGCAGCTCCATCATAAATCTCTCCATTAATCACAATCGCACCGCCAATGCCTGTGCCAAGTGTCATGCAAAGAAATTGATCAACCTGCTTTGCTGCACCTTTCCAATACTCCCCAACAGCTGCACAGTTGACGTCATTATCCACTGTGACAGGTAAACCGAATTCAGATTCTAATTCCTGTTTGATATTCAAACCTGTATAGCCTGGAAGCGAATCAGTCGCATAAATGACTGTTCCTTCCTTACGATTGATTTGTCCAGCAGTACTGACAGCTATACCAGAAAGTTTATGATCGGCTTGCAATTCCCACACAAGATTTTTCACTTGATTAAGGATTGCTTGGCCGCCGCCTTTTACGTCCGTTGGAATCTTTGCCTTCTTTAAAATCTTGCCATGATCATCCAAGACACCGTATTTGATACTTGTTCCGCCTATATCAATTGCTCCTGCTAACACGTTGCCTTCCTCCATTCATTTTCTATTATTACTATCTTAAGATGTCGACGAGGAATGTTGAGATTCCAGGGAGAAAGACGAGTAATAACATAACGACAACGATTGGTATAAGAAATGGTAGGACACCTCGGTACATGGTTCCAACCGGTATATTACCAACCCTTGATACGACGAATAATGCCATTCCCATAGGAGGCGTCAAAATACCGATCATTAAGTTTAGAATGACGAACGCACCGAAAAAGATCGGATCGATTCCAACACTCGTGACGACCGGAATCAATACTGGTACAACAAGAACCAGCAATGCCAACGCATCGATAAACGTTCCTAATATAATCAAGAGTAAACTGATCAATAATAATAAGAAAATCGGTTCCTCGGTAATTCCTAGAAATGTGTCAGCTACTTTAATCGCCACACGCTCTCTTGCTACGAATTGACCGAAAAATTCAATCGCCGCAAGCATAAGGATGACGACACCTGTCATTTTAAACGATTCAACAAAGTTTTCGTATGCCTTTTTCAATGTCAGTTCTTTATAAATAAAGAAACCAAGGAACATGGCATACACCGTACTGACAACAGCAGCTTCAGTCGGTGTGAAAAACCCCGAGAAAATACCTACGATGATAATTAAAGGTGTAAGCAATGCCCAGAACGCTTCCAAGAAACGTTTCCAGATTATTTTTAAATTCGCACGTTCAAGAACTTTGTAACCGCGTTTTTTCGCCATAACAAATGTCGTCACGAATAAAGCAATGGCGATTAAAAGACCTGGAACCAACCCGGCAATGAACATCGATGCAACTGACACGTTAGCGATGGCTGCATAAATGATCATGTTCAAACTTGGTGGAATAATTCCACTTAAAATGGAAGTCGCTGCCGTCAAGCCACCATTAAAATCATCATGGTAACCCGCTTTACGCATGGTGCGAATTTCCAATTGGCCAAGGCCACCTGCATCTGCCAATGAAGAACCTGACATTCCTGAGAACATTAAACTAGCTGTAATGTTCACGTGTCCGACTCCACCCGGAATATGTCCGACCAAAGCTAATGCAAAGTTGAAGATTCGATCGGTAATTCCTGAAGCATTCATCAATGTACCCGTCAATATAAAGAAAGGTATAGCTAATAATGTGAAATTATTAATCCCATCAATCAATTGAGCGGCAGAGGCAAAAATGAGGTTCCAGTCACCTAAGGCAAAGTAGGCAAGCGCAGCAATGAGTAACGTAAAACCGACAGGAATTCCGATGAAGAGCAACAGAATCCATATGATAAAAATAATCGCAATCTCCATCTATTCCACCTCCGCTGCTTTACTTTGACGCCATTCTTTAATCAATCGCTCAATTAAACGAAAGATCATTAATCCAGTTAGAATTGGTAGAGCCGCATACATATACACATACGAAATCTGTAAGGTTACCATTTCTAAATGTTCTTGTCTTTCGACGACCGTAAAACTTATATAAAACACCGTAATCAGTGCAGCCAAAATCAATAATTGGTTGAATAAATAAACCCATTTTTGAATTTTAGCAGGTAACTTATTTACGAAAACATCAATTGCCACGTGACCTTTATCTTTAATTCCAGCTACAATGCCTAAATATCCTGCGTAAATAAAAAGAAGTTTACTCAATTCCTCTGACCACACCAAGGGAACACCGACCCCTTGGCGTGACAGAGTTTGAGCAACTAAAACAATTAACATGATTAGAAATAGGGCACTGCCGATTATTTCTTCTAAGTTGTCATAAATTTTCTTTAACATGAATAATCACCTTCATGGTTTATGTTTATTCCGCTGCCCCTTGAATAACTTCCATATATTTCTCTGCATCTTCACCGATATCTTCATAGTAGCTAGGGTAAGCTTCAGAAACAGCTTCTCTGAACTCATCTAAGTCCGGCTCAGTAATCGTTACGCCTTCTTCTTCAAAGAAGGAGATTAATTCATCTTCCTGTGTTTGGAATAACTCCGTATGATGATCTGTTGCTGCATCAATTCCTTCTTCTAAAATTGTGCGAAGATCTTCAGGAAGATCTTGATAGGTCTTTTCACTTACCACATACGTGTTGTCATTAACAACGTGATTCGTTAACGCAATATAATCTTGAACTTCATGGAAACTCTGTGCTTCAATTGTTGGAAGCGGGTTTTCCTGTCCATCTACCTGACCGGTTTGTAGTGCTAAGTAAACTTCACCGAAAGCCATTGGTGTAGGGTTTGCACCTGTGTATTCAGCATAGTCAAGCAATGTTTGTGCTTCTGGTACACGAAGGCTCATACCTTCCATGTCAGCAAGTTCCTCAATTGGAGAGTTGGAAGATGTTACACGCGTTCCGTTGTAAGCACTATCAATAACACGCATACCATGTTCTTCAACTAACTCAGCACGTAGTTCTTCACCGAATTCAGTGTTGTATACAACGTTTTTAATGTGATCGAAATCCTCAATTACATAAGGCATTGCCAATAGTTCTGCACGTGGGATCCACTCACCGAAACGTCCCATCTCTGCAAGCGTAATATCTAGCGTTCCATCCTGCAATTGGCCAAGCATAGACAGGTCATTACCTAATTGCGCATCTGGGAAGATGGTTACCGTCAAACGGCCATCACTTTCTTTTTCAACATAATCCGCTAAAAACTCAGCAGCTTTGTACTCATTTGCCTGTGTGTTTGGCTGCATACCGAATTCCAACTCATACGATTCACCGGATGCTTCACTGCTTTCACCATCTTCACTGCTGCTTTCACTACTACTTTCTTCCCCATTCTCTTCGCCTTCGCTCCCTGAAGAAGAATCTTCATCACTACCTCCACAAGCTGCAATAACCAACAATAAAGCTAAACTTAAGAAAAATAACAAACTTTTTTTCATAATTTTTCTTCCTCCCTATTTAGTTTCCACTTCATTCATTTTTTGAGAAAACTTCTCCGTGATTACTTGCGGTCGCGTGATGGCACTGCCGACGACCACCTTATAAGCACCTAGTTCCAACGCCTTTTTCGCTTTCTCTGGAGTATCTATGTTTCCTTCTGCAATGACAGGTACGTTAACCGCTTTCAATGTTTCTTCTAAAACCTCAAGCGGAACATCCCCTTGTGTATACGGTGTGTAACCGACTAATGTCGTAGCAACAATATCAACACCAAGCTTTTCGGCATGCACTGCTTCTTCAACTGTCGAAACATCTGCCATGAACTTTTGGTTTGGAAACTTTTCTTTCACTTCACGAAAGAATTGATCAAAGCTTTTGTTGTGTGGGCGAATTCGATTTGTAGCGTCAAACGCAATAACTTCGACGCCTTCTGTCGCTAACTCTTCTACTTCTTTTAACGTTGCGGTGATCCGAACTTCATTGTCCCCATAATCTCTCTTGATAATCCCGATAATCGGTAGATCAACCTCTTGTTTGATTGCTTGAATATCTGCGACTGTATTGGCACGAATACCACTCGCTCCACCTTGATAGGCCGCCAATGCCATTTTGGACATAATCAGCGAACTATGAAGCGGTTCTTCTTCTAAAGCTTGACAAGATACAATTAATTTTTTGCTCATCAACTTATACTCCCACTAAGATGATTTATTTCCCTGAAGCTAAGATGTCAACGATCTCTGTTGCTTGTCGTTTTTCATCATCCGTTAATTCTTTGAAAGGGAACTTCATAAAGCCAGCGTCGACTCCTTGTTCTTTCAGTACATGTTTGAGTGTCTGATAAACGCCGATGTTTTCCATTTTAGCGATTACTTGATTCATTTCTAGCTGTAAGCTTTGCGCTTTTTTAAGATCTGAATTTTGAATCGCATCAAATAACGCTTTCGCTTGTTTCCCAAGTAAACTGTAAGTACTGCCGATTGCTCCATCTGCTCCAGAAATAATGAATTGAAGCAGCATGTCGTCTGCACCGCCGAAGAACACTTTATCCGGATACAGTTCTTTCAACTTCGTGAGTCTAGAAAGGTTTGTGTCGGAATATTTGACGCCAATGACATTTGGAATGGCCAATAACTCACCATAGTCATCGATTGTCATTTGTGTTCCAGTTAGCACCGGAATGGAATAAACAATCATTGGATGATTCGTTTCTTCTGTGATCCGTTGATAGTAAGACTTGATTTCTTCAAAACTGAACTTGTAATAGTAAGGGGTAATCGCTGACAATGCGTCATATCCAAGTTCCTTGGCTTCGTTACCCAATCTGATCGCTTCTTCTATGTTTAATGAACCGATCTGGCCAATCAGCGTTACGGCATCTCCAGCTTCATCTTTGACGATTTTAAGCAGTTCTTTTCTCATGGTTTCATCCATTAAGAAACTTTCTCCTGTTGAACCGCCGATATATAAGCCGTCGACTTTCATTACGTCAATATTCTGCCGAACCACCTCCCGCAATCCTTTTTCGTTAAGGGTTCCATCTTCATTGAATGGTGTAATCAAAGCTGTCATGATCCCTTTCATACTATACCTCCATCCAGCAACATTTTTAAGAATGCGCTTTCATTCTTGATGATTTATGTGTATCATACCAAATATGAAAGAGTATTGTCAATAAAATTTGAAAAAGTGGAGTTTAACTCCAAAATGCAAATTTTTTAGACAATTTATAGTATAATTTCAACTATTCAGCTTCATTCGAATCTGCAAAAATGAATATATTTAAGCCAACTCGACAAAAAAGGAGGATTTTCATGTTTGAAAATTTCAATCAAACCACCGTGGATTTGACCATTCTAATGGAACAGCATAAAAACACGTTTACTAAATCTGAACAAAAATTGTATACCTATATTAAAAAAAATTTAGATTTAATCGTATATCAGTCACTGACTGAACTTGCGAATGCCTGCCATGTCGGAGAAGCAACCGTGTTGCGCTTCTGTCGGAAGCTAGGCTATAAAGGATATCAAGGGTTTAAACTAGCTTTGGCAAGAGAAATTTCCATGCGTGACCAAAACATCAGTGATGATACCTATATTGATAAAGTGCGAAATAATATGGTCCAAGCAATCGAAGATACCTATAAACTAGTCGATGACGAACAACTTCAACGAGCAATCGATCAAATTGACCAATCAACAAATGTCGTAGTTTTCGGTGTCTCCTCTTCTGGAATCGCTGGATTGGATATGCAAAATCGTCTGATGCGGATTGGAGTCAATATCGAAACTATAACTGATTCACATAACCAAGTTCTTCGAGCAAACTCCGTGAATCAAGATACGGTGATTATCGCAATCAGCTTGACCGGGAGCACAAAAGATATCATTGATGCAGTGGAAACGAGCAAAGATAACGGCGCAAGCATCATTGCAATTACGAACTATACGGAATCTCCATTATCGAAATTCGCAGACATTGTACTACTGACCTCCGCGAAGGAAAATCCTTTAGACAGTGGCTCGCTTGTTTCGAAAATCTCGCAACTGTTCGTTATTGATTTATTATGTACAGGAATCACCATGAGAAATTATGAAGATGCCAAAAAGACAAAAGAGAAAATTGCGCAAACCATTTCGAATAAATTGTACTAATATTTAGTTGACCAACAATATGTTCAATCACGCTTCTTCCTCCTCATAGTTCGAATTGCACTGGGCATGCTATGAATCAAGATTGTATACCTATAATGGAGGAATCTGATATGAACCTCACTGAGTTATTGATTCGCATTACTGCTGGTTTTATTGTTTTATTTATTTTAGCAAGAGTAATGGGCAGGAAAGAAATCAGCCAAATGACATTTTTCAATTTTGTTTCTGCAATTGCAATTGGCTCAATAACCGCCAATATGGTTCTTAATAGCAATATAAGTATACGAAATGGTTTCATAGCATTAATTAGTTGGGCACTCTTTACGATTTTTATTGGATACATCGATATATTTTCAAAAAAATCTAGAAAATTAACTACCGGTGAACCAATCATTGTCATTAAAGAAGGAAAAATTATGGAACATTCACTTCGAAAAACTCGTTTAGATGTGGATCGTCTACGCTCACTTCTTCGTCAAAAAAATATTTTCGCCATTTCAGATGTTCATTATGCCATTTTTGAAACGAACGGCAAGCTCTCTGTCATGCCAAAAGAAGGACAACAGCCAGTTACCAAAGCTGACTTGAGCATTCCTAAAAAAAGCCATGTTTATCCCACTTCTACCGAAATCATTTCGGATGGTGAGATTAACACAGCCAACTTAAATCGATTAAATTTGGATCAGCAATGGTTGGACTCAGAGTTAAAGAAAGCAAATATTAAAGAATTGAATGAAGTGTTCTATGCAGAAATAAACCAAGACGGAACACTCTATATCGACCGTAAAGACGACCCGATGGTGCACTAACAACTTGATATCAACTTCCCCCTCGTTATGTGATTAACGAGGGGGTTTTTATTTTTGTACGTGATTTTCTGTTTTCATTAGTGAACCGGATCCATTGAAAATAAATTTTTTTTGGTTTAGTGAGATATATCACAACGTTTCTTTATAACCATCTTTATACTGTAGACATACGAAATAAAGGAGGAATGTACAGATGAGCAACTTACAATATGCAGCAGAGGTTCATGCACCTGATATTGAGCCTAGAATTCGTCATCCAAGAATTTTCGAGGTGTTTGATGGCTTAGAATCTGGAGAATATATGTTATTAACGAACGACCATGATCCAACTCCTCTCTACTATCAGTTCATGATGGAAAGAGAAGGAACGTTTGTATGGGAATTCATCGAGCAAGGACCCGTCACCTGGCGAGTAACGATTGGTAAAAAGTAGTCTCAAAAGATAAACCCAGAAACCCGGTTCATGTCACCTTGGAGGGCTCCCCTATGAGTTATTGGTTTTTCTTCAATTCCATTGTGTTTATTTATGCGAGTTGGCAGGTTTTACAGCACTTTTCCTACCAGCCAACCTATACGCATATTCTCTTTGGGTTTCTGGGATTATTGTTTTTTCTATTCAACTGGACTCGGCATGCTGTATTCTCAACGATCAGAACGAGTTCAAATCGTCCAGCGAAAATTAGGTGGGTAAACCTCTCAAAAGTCATTCGACCCTACCACCGATGGATTGGCACATCCGCCCTCGTGATGATTATCATTCATGCGGTTTTGATCATCCAACGTTATGGAATCTACTGGACAAGCACAAAGATGCTTTCGGGCCTATTCGCGTTAACGACGCTTATTGCTGTTGTCTTATCTGGTTGGTACCGACTGGTTAAACCGAGCGGATGGATTCGACGACTTCACTTGCGGTTAGGGTTGCTATTGTTTGTTTTGATCGTATTGCATTTATGGTTTTGAGTACAATGCAGGTTGAAAGGCTCATATATTTAGAAATTAGTCTCATAAATCAGTTACTTGGACGCATTTCTTTACGTATTGGTCGCAAATCGTTTACCAACGGGTTCATATTCGTAAAAAAAGGCTCATATTTTCCCAAGTAGGGAGCATATATGCAACAGCTAGACTCCATGCCACCCCTAAACTCCCTAAAATCAAGCCTGTTTCAACCGCCGTTTACGACGCATCTCCTCATAAGCACCTGAACCGAAAAATACACCGACCAAAATTAAGAAGAATCCAAGAACTTGAGCAAAGCCAATCACTTCATCTAAAAAAAGAACCGCACTGATCAATGCAAAAAATGGATTTAAGTTGAGAAAAATTGCCGTTGCAGCCGGACCGACTTTTCCAATCGAATCATTATAAAACATATGGCCTAATGCGGTTGCAATTACTGCAGATGCTAAAAAAATTGCCCAGATGCCGATATTTGATTGACCAAACAGGCTATCTAGACCATTCGGTTCCAATACTAAACCAATTCCCAAAAGACCAATCGATCCAATGACAAGCATATAGCCCGTTAATAGACGAGGGTCCAATGTCGGAGAAGCCTTTGCAATAATAATAAAACTGATGGCCTGAGCAATCACCGAAAGAAATACATGAACGTCCCCGATGGATATCTCACTTAAACCTTCATTTCCGATAATTACGATAAATGATACCCCTGTTATACCCAATAAGAAACCGACGACGCGAACCCACGTCAATCGATCTCCTAGAAAAATAACTGCCATAATCGCCGTCATTAACGGCACCGTCCCTAAAATCATACCACCGTTGGAGGCAGTTGTCTCTGTCAGTCCTACAGACAAAAAATATTGGTGGCCAACAACACTGAATAGGCTAGCGATTGCGACTGTGCGCCACTCTCTTTTCGTCAACCGACGAACTCTTTTCATGAACGTTAAAAAGATAAAAACAAATACACCAGCGACAAATATTCTGGCAGCCGTCATCGTGACTGGAGTGAAATTTGTCACTAATATTTTAGTCGCTGTGACATTGAACCCCCATGCAGCAACGACTAAAAATAGAATCAAATAAATTTTTGCTTTGCCCAAACGTCATCCTTCTTTCTATGTATCGTTCAATTATTCATTGATGGTAACACAATATCCATCCATACTCCACGACGGCACGTTTGTAGAACGACAATTTTTAAAGACTAATTGTTAAAAAGTGATTTGTATCACTACACCCCTAAATGATAACCATTATCATTGAATTGTAGATTCAATTCACTATAGGAAGGAATGATTGATATGCAGCAATCCTTTATTGAGATCGATGTTCGGGACGATCTTGCATTAAAGAAAGAGCCTTTCGATAAAATCATGGGAGCGGTCAAGCAATTACAAGATGGCCAGTCGCTTATTCTCCATGCGCCATTCAATCCTGTGCCCCTACACAAAGTATTGGGACGTAAAGGGTTTGACCATACGGAAGAAAAAATTGAAAAGAAACATTGGCGAGTCGTTTATACCAAAAAGCCGGTAACACCAAAGGAGGGTCGTATATGAAAATATTAGATAATCGCGGATTGGAGCCACCTCAACCAATGATGCGTACTCTCAAAAACCTCGATCAAATGACGGACGGTGAAAAAATAGCCATCATTAATGATCGCCGTCCCATGTTTTTGTATGAAGAGTTGGATGAACGTGGATACAAGCATGAAACTGAAGCACAAGGTGATGGGAGCTTTAAAATCACCATTACGAAAGTCGGTGAGTAAGCATGTCTGGCATCAAGTCTGATACAGCCATTAAGCTGCCGATCAGCTTTATCCTATGTGCGTTGGTCGCTTTCGTCACATCGCTATTCATTTTGTTGGTCAACTCACAAGAATTACTAGCGGGGCAATTTCGTTTCCCAGAAATTTGGATGGGCGCCCATTTTCTATTGCTCGGATTTGCAGTAATGATTGCGATGGGTGCTATGTACCAGCTTGTTCCCGTTGCTTTTTTGACACCGATTTGGAACCAATCGTTTGGATTTGTTCAATTTTATGTGACAGTCGTCGGGATTATATTTCTGTCTATTATGCTCGGGATAAATCCTAGCTTGGCCATCTACGGCGGAATCCTTACTGTGATCGGCATTTTAATGTTTACCTTTCAAATGTTGAAAACATTAGCCAAGCGAAAAGAAAATACAGCGATGTCCCACCTCGTGTTGGCAGCGATTCTTTGCTTTCTTTTGACGATCCTTGCCGGATTGAGTCTTACTTGGAATTTCGCTTTCGGTGGGATGGCTAATCATTCATCGATTTTGTATTCCCACATAGCGTTCGGTGTAGCAGGCTGGTTCACTTTATTAATCTTTGGCTTTTCTTATAAGTTAGTGCCTATGTTCAGTCTTTCTCATGGTGCATCGATGAAACGGGCGAAGCCATCCTTTTATATGTATGTTTTCGGCTTACTGTTACTCATTCTTTCCTTTTGGCTCAACCAGTCATTCATTCAACCATTGAGTTGGTTATTCTTATTGATTGGTTTCGGATTGTTCGCTTTGGATATAAAGGAAATTTTAACAAAACGACTTCGAAGAAAATTGGATAAACCCTTTCATTTCGCAACGCTCGCTATCATAAATGGATGGGTGATCCACGTGGCCGCTTTCTTTATTAGCCTATTTCATATCGATGACCCTGTCATTTGGTCATGGTTGATTTTTCTTTATATCTTCTGTTGGATTATTTTCAGTATTCTCGGTTACTTATTTAAAATCGTTCCATTTTTATGGTGGACACACAAATATGCAGAACGGATTGGAAAGGAAAGTGTTCCAACTTTAAAAGAAATGATCAATGAAAAAGTAAGTGGTTATCTATTTATCGTTTTTTATGTAGCCCTATTCGGTATTTTAATAAGCACTAGTATTCAAAGCGGTGTTACGCTCTTTTTCTTTCTTGCAATTTTAACGGTGAACGGATTGCTTTATGCGCTTTCCATCGTAGCTGTCTTATTTAAATAATGAAATCGAGAGGAGAATTTTTCATGAATGATCTCGTACAGGATGCTTTATACGATGTGATTGACCCAGAACTTGGAATCAACATCGTCGATCTAGGACTGGTTTATGGCATTGATGTCGATGAAGACAATAATGTTCGAATCACAATGACGCTCACTACACCTGGTTGCCCACTACACGAAAGTATTGAAAATGGTGTCAAGCATCGCGTCAGGGAAATTGAAGGAATCAATACTATTGATCTACAACTTGTTTGGGAACCAAGTTGGGACCCGACAAAAATGAGCTTGAAGGCTCGAAAAATGCTGTGGTGATCTGTACTTAGGGAAATGGCTATCCTCGTTTCTTTTATCGGGAACGAGGATTATTTTATAGAATTTGAGATTCAATCTCCCCCATGCTTCAAAGTTGGGACTCGTCTTCCTGATGAATCTGCCATGAAAGGCAATTAGGTAGGTATTTGTTAGATATAACAAGCAATCTGGCGATATAAAAATCCTAGGTGTGTTATAGGGCAAATTACAACATATAAACGTGTTTGAGAACAGTTGAGCTTATTGATATGTTTATAGAGGTTTGTGAAGAAAACGTGTCTCTTGCCGTTGTTATGGTAAGTAGAGACAACAATGGAAGAATGATTTTGTTATCAAACGATCATTTTCCCAATATCCCAATAAACGATCCTCCACTCATGCAATATTCCATTTACTACGAATGATGCAAGGGAGTTGATCAGGTTGAGTACAAACACCTCTATAACAGATAAGAATCAAACGGAACAGACGAGTGATGACTATTCATTGGATAGGGTACCTCTCAACAAACGAAATATGGGATGGTTGAGTATTACAAACATTACGTTCGGAATTGCTACGGCAATTTTTTATTTTCAAATGGGAAGTGTTATGGCACTGCAATTCGGTGCAATTAACGCCATTATTTCAGCCGTATATGCAATTATCGTCGCCGGAATTCTTGGCACGTTCATTGCTTATTTATCTGCCAAATCAGGAATGAATGTCAATTTATTGTCCAGGGGTGGTGGATTCGGCTATATAGGCGCATCGTTAACCTCCTTTATTTACGCTACTAATTTCATTATGTATTGTGCGTTGGAAGGTTTGATTTTAGTTTCTGCCGTACATGAGTTTTTCCCTGTTATTCCTGAGTGGGTACTAATTCTTTTCTTCGGTTCCATTGTCATTCCATTGAATTGGTTTGGAATTAAGCAATTGGATAAACTACAAAAATGGTCCTTACCACTATTCTTCGTCTTTTTAATTGCAGCAATCGTCTTAGCTGCCCTTCAAACCTCTGAATATGACGGATACTTTTGGACGTATATGCCAGAGAATGTTCAAGTTGGCGGATCGGCCTTATTACTATGTATTGGGATGCAACATGGAATTATGGGGTTAACCCCGTTACTTGCTTCAGACTATGCTCGTTTTCTCAAACCAAAAGATACGAAGTTTGGAATATTTGCAATCGGATTTATCCCACAGATTTTTTGTTTTGGGGTAATGGGTGGACTTGGCATTTGGTTCGGCGTTCGTTTAGGTGAACCGAATCCAGGCGTTTATATTGTCCTTCTGTTAGGTTTTTGGGGAGCATTATTTACGATGCTTACACAGGTACGAATTAACGTCACGAATATTTATAGTGGCTCTTTGTCATTATCAAGCTTCTTTGAGAACATCTTTCATTTCAAACCGGGACGTCGTTTCTGGGTTGTCGTAACAGGTCTTAGCGCCATTGCGCTGATGCTTGGTAAAATCGTAAATCATCTCGATACAGTGATGACTTTCCAAGGTGTTTTCTTATTAGCATGGGCTTCCGTTCTTGTAGCAGATGCGGTTATTGTCAAAAAGATCCTTAAAATCGGTCCAGGATATTATGAAGCTAGGCAAGAAAACTTACACAAATGGAATCCGGTTGGTGTTGGCGCATTAGTCATTTCCACAACATTGGGTACCATTGCTGCACTTGGATTTATCGGTCCATTTTTACAAAGTACCGCAGCTTTCTTTGCTTCAGTGTTGGCGGCGATTTTAACGGTTGTTATTGCAATTGCTACGAAAGGAAAATATTACATTTCCGAAGAAGCAACCGACATCGAAAAAGAAGAATATATTGCCTAGAACAATATAAAAAAGCACGCCCGTTTAGTAAGTAGTTCACTTACCGTGGAGAAAATTTAAAATAAAACCCTTTTTGGCATACCAATTAGCATATTAGTTGGTATGCTATTTTTTGTTGTCATATCAATATTTTAAACGAATTAGTAATCACTTTAGCATAGGAAATCGCATAGCTTTTAACATAGCGACAATAAATATTGTCAATGTGTTATATCCTTTACTATTTACTGTGCTAAAATCGATGTGAATTACTGTTCAATTTCGTATGTGTTTTAACAAATGAGTTTTAAACTAGTGAATAATTTGTAATCACTTACAACTCTTATATGTTAAAATAAAGGGGAACAGAATAAATACCGGAATTGTTGATTAGAATGTATTGATCTATATTGCAACAATACCAGCTAATAGCTGTCAATAATTAAGGCTAAAAAATTTTAAAAAAACATGTTACACTAAAATTGAACATACTAAATAAACCCTTTGATTAAAAGGAAAAAAACAAAGAAATTTAAAGCATTACACTAGGTCTACAAAGTCTTCTTGACGTTTTAACATGGCATGAATCCAATGAACAAGCTTGTTTGCACAAGCAATTATAGCGACTTTATGTGGCTTGCCTTCATTTCTTTTACGTCCATAAAAAGCAATGAGTTTTTTATTTCGTCCCTTGGCTAAACCACACTGAACAGCCGTGTAAAGCGTTTGTCTCAATCTCGATGAACCTCTTTTTGTAATACGATTGATCGAAGCTTTAAATTTACCTGATTCAAAAACAGATGGATCCAATCCTGCATAGGCGACTAGCTTCTTAGGATGCTCGAACTGGTTGATATCACCAACTTCGGAGAGGATTGTTGCCGCAATCTTATCTCCGATACCGGGTACGGATTGGATTAATCTGTATTCTTCGAATGACTTTGAAAGCGCATTTATTTCTTTTAATAATTCGGCTAGGTGAGTCTGATACTGGAAAATCATATGAATATACATGCGCAAACTAACCAGTTGTCCATGGCTAATTTGAGATTGATAAGGATTGCGTCTTGCTGCTTCTTTTAATTGTTGAGCTTTGTTCAGAAACCAATCATAAGAACGCCTAGCTCCAAATTGTCCCATCTCCTCAGCTAAACTTTCTTCAGAGACCCTATGAACATCTAAAGCAGTGGGATAACTCAATAAAGTATTCAAAGAGAGTTTCCCATAAAGATCACTAAAAACACTATGGTATTCTGGGAATACTTGATCCAAAGCTACTTGAAATTGAAGCTTTATTTGAACATAACTATCTGTTAAAGCACTGTGTTGTCTTGTTAATAGACGTAAATTAAGAGCTTTCTCTGTTTTCCTTTGATAGATTTCAAGGTCTTCCTTGTAGTAAAGCTCTCCTAAATGATACGCATCAGCCTTATCCGTTTTTACTTGACGCAAGCTCATCTTTCTCGACTCAAAAGAAACGACTGGATTAATTAAATAATACGCTATATCCTGATTTTCAAGGAATTGAAGCACAGGTTCATGAAAGTGTCCAGTAGATTCAAAGATTACAGCCGGAGGCTGCCCAGAGGCTTTTTCTAACTCTTGATAAAAACTATGAAATGTTTGAAGACCTGGTAAATCGTGTGTGAACTTAAAGCTTTGCTTATACACTTCTTTTCTTTGTAGAAAGGCTTGAACTTGGCTTTCGCCTTTTGCAACATCCAAGCCAATGACAGGGTCCATATAAATCACACTCCATTTAATAGATTTGCCGGTTCGCCTCTTTATCACTTATAGTGTCATAGCTTCGCTTGTTATACGGGATCTAAGTCCCAACCAGCCTCAAACATGTTTCTATAAGGAGAGGGTGGACAGTATTGCGGACGGGATCGATGTCCCACGGGCCAGATCGTCCTACCCCGGCTACCTTAAGCATAAAACCTATAAAAAATAGGTCAACCAGAGATGACTGGCTAACCTTATAATACGAACGGGCCATTTAACGGAATAACTGATAATTTTGCACAAAAAGGTGATTTTATGAAAAAGGCGATGCTTGCATTAATTATAATTATATTATCTAGTGTTTCACTATCAGGATGTGGTGATGCTGATATGGAGGGAATTGTACTTAAGACAACTGAAAACTATGTTCAGGTTGCAACAGAACTGTCTCCTGATGAGTACGAGGAAATTAAGGATAAACCAGCTGGACAGATTCAAGATGAAGATGTACTTGGAGATACTTACCGTGGATTGATTAATTTGACTTACGACAATCCCGAAAAGTTTAGTAAAGGCGATGAAGTTGATATATGGATTGATGGGGATATAAGGGAATCCTATCCTTCAGGAGCTACGGCTAAAAAAATCTCTTTAAAAAAATGATTATGAAACAATCGGGTGCAAGAATGGAATAATAATTACGATTTTTCTTGGCTTATCGGGCTACTATATAATGTTGGTTATGACGCCCAAGTTAGGAAAAAGGGGGTGTAATAATTGAACTGGGCAGTACTAAAAGATGCAAAATGGTGGTCATTAACAGCAACGTCTTTATTATTAGGGGTTATTGGCATAGTGTTGGCAGTATACAATAATAGCTACTGGGCGTATTTTGTTATTATTTCAGCGATATTCACGCTTTTAGGCTCGAATAGAGGAGATCAATTAACGGGTTTGTAAAGCAAACGGGCGCGATTGTGGAATAACAAAATTAATATATGAAAAAGTCGCTCAACAATATGAGCGACTTTTTTCATTTTAAATTTATACTAAAACGTATGTTATTTTGTATGCTGATTTCGTTGTGATTTATGATGTTAAAATCCTACTGAAATACGGTGTGATTTTAAATGCTAATTTTATTGTTAATTTGCTTTTTCTCCACCAAAAGTGAACTACTTACCCGTTTAGGCGTGCTTTTTTTGTTGAATTTTGATTATCGCTTCGGCGCTAATTCAATGGCTTGATCTAACGCTTCCAGCATACTTCTTTCATCGGCAATTCCTTTTCCAGCAATATCAAATGCTGTTCCATGGTCGACACTTGTTCGTATGATTGGAAGGCCGACAGTGATATTCACACCCGCTTCAAGGCCTAACACCTTGATTGGCCCGTGTCCTTGGTCATGATACATCGCTACAACGATATCAAAATCACCTCGTTGTGCACGGAAAAATAATGTGTCCGCAGGAAGTGGTCCTTCGACATCAATACCTTCTCCTGTTGCCCGTTCGATGGCTGGAATGATTTTCTCTTCTTCCTCACCATAGCCGAACAATCCATTTTCACCGGCGTGTGGGTTAATGCCACACACACCGATTTTCGGCTGGTCAATCCCTGATTTGCTCAATGTGTCATGCGCTAAGCGGATAACTTTATATACACGTTCCGGTTCGATCATGTTTATTGCATCAATTAATCCGACGTGGGTCGTCACATGGATGACTTTCAACTTAGGAGATGAAAGCATCATGGAAAAGTCTTTTGTATCGGTCAATTCCGCCAGTATCTCTGTATGTCCTGGGTAAATATGACCACCTTTATGCAGCGCTTCTTTGTTCAAAGGCGCTGTACAAATGGCATCGATTTTTTGTTCGTTTGCCAGTTCAATCGCTGTACGAAGATATTCAAACGCAGCATGACCTGCTTCACTGGAAACCTCACCAATGGGAAGGTCTGCTGGTAAAATATCTAAATCAATACAAGCAATTTCACCGTATGTTGCTGTGAACTCCGTATCTTTATCGATCACTTTAATAGACGCTTCTATCTTTAAATTCTCTACTGCTTTTTTCAGCATTTTCGCATCACCAATGACGATTGGTGTAGCTTCTCTATATATTCTCTCTGTCTGTAAACTTCTTACGATGATTTCAGGACCGACGCCAGCCCCATCACCCATTGTAATTCCTATAATTGGCTTATTAGACATGGTTATGAACTCCTTTTAATTCAAGCATCGCATGGTGTATGGAAGTTTCAGTTCCAAACGCGCCTGCCTTTGTAATGACTAAGTAGTCTTTTTCCGGACCGATCAATGTTCCTAAAGGAATGCCTGTTTCCACCTCTTGAATGAGTTGAAAACCAAGCCCTCCCAGATGACGAGATGTATCTTTTGCTGTATCGCCACCCGTTAAAACAAAGCCTGTCAGATTTCTATTTCTCAAAGCTACTTGTTCGACGATTTCACCAATGCCGTTTGAGATTCGTTCACCAATTCCGTTTTTCGTTAAATCAAGCTTTGCACCGATTTCTTTTACCTCTGTGCGAGCTTTCTCATTAGAAGGAACATACAAGACGACATCTTTCTCTATTGCGAGTCCTTCTAAACAACGTTCAATATACGTTTGCCGAGCTTGATTCCATTCATCTGAAAAGAAGATTGTCGGGTCGATTTCAACGGCTTCGATCTGTAGTTGGTTTGCTGCATATTGAACTTGCCCTTGTGTTACTTGTGATAAACTCCCACAAACTGTCATCACACGTTCCGCTTTTCGTTGGACTTGTTCACCGACTTCGCTTTCAAGACCTAATGTCTCTGGAATGACTTCCGCCAAACCAGCTGAACCTGCCCAAATAACATTCCGAGAAATCGAGCTCATTTTCTTCGCACCTTCTCGGAGGTCTTCAAACGATTCAGCATCGCAGACAAGGTAAGTGATTCCTTGGACTTTAAAGTCTTCAATCTTCTTCGCAAATGAGTCATGGTCTAAATGAATATCTTCTTGGCGAATTAAACCTACCGGCACGCCGATCTCTTCTTCAATCAATGCTGGAATCGATGAATTTTTCACCGGGTGTTTTGGATCTTTTGCCGTTTCTGTTTCTGCCAACTCCACGCCATTGACATAATGGATCCCATTTTTTGTCGTTCGTCCAAGTGATGGGAATGCTGGCGCGATGAAGATAAATTCAGGGCCAAAGACTTCTTCTAGTGTCTGTAACTCTGTACCGATATACCCTCTTAACGTCGAATCCATTTTTTTATAGATCGTAGTAAAACCTGCATTTTTCAAATATTCCCCAGCCTGAGTTGTGATGGATATTGCATCTTTCTTCGCTAAAGCACGCGAATTTGTATCAATCACCAAACCGTGGTTAAGCCTATTTGAGGCTTGTGGAATATCGAACAACACAGACGTAGGTATTCCCTTTTTTGTCAATTGAACACCTGAATCATTCGCGCCCGTCAGATCATCCGCTATAATTCCTATTTGTAATCTCATTGTTGATAACTTCCTTTAATGTTATTCATGCACCACATAATCGTCTGGTATATTCACACCTTTTTTCTCCAGACGTTTTACAAGAAATCCGATATAGATCGGTAGTAAGATTGCGGTCGTTACCGTAGATGCAGCTACCTGCACGGTCGCCAAGTCAACATTTGTTGCAAATGTTGCACTTGCCGCGGCAATTGCTGCTGGTGTTGCTACTGCGTTACCTGCTGTAGATCCTTCAGCCGCACCAGCAATCGGGTTCCATTTAAGTGCTTTAAAGACAAAGTACCCTGCTGTACCCGTGATAAATACTGTTGCTAAACCAAGAAGGACGCCAGAAAGCCCACCATTAATGATTGCATTGAAATCAATTCCCATACCAAGCGCAAACGCGAAGAATGGAATTAACATCGAGCTACCTTTATCCAAGAATTTACGCATTTCATCATCCAAGTTCCCTAACACCATACCCACAATGATTGGCAATAGTACGGAAATGAATGAAACGAATGAGAACAATCCGTCAACAAAGCCCATTGCACCGAAGATCGCCAATGCAACCATCGTAAAGAACGGACCATCATTTAAAGCTAACAGGGAATAAGCTGCACGGTCTGTTTTATCACCATATTGACCAACCAATGCAACGTACAAACCACCATTACTATTTGTCATAGCAGCGATGATTGCAATTGGCGCCAAGCCTAGCCACAAGCCGTTATCGCCAGCAAACATGTATGCAAGCAGTCCGAAAATTGCCCCGACAAACCATTTGGTCGCCAACAAAGTCGCACCTTTTCCTAGACTGACACCGACATTGCGGACATTAATTTGCGCACCTGTACATAACAGGAATAAGGCAATCAATGTTCCGGCACCATCAACAAATAATTGTTGTGTGAAGTTACCGATTCTCAATAAATCGGGTGCAAATGTATTGAGTGTTGCGGCAAGCAATAATGGGACAACCATCATGCCGCCCGGAATTCGATCCAATGTTGCTTTAATCTTCATTATTCTCCTCCTTCATATGTAAATCGTTTAATTTTCGAACACCAATAAAGCGGTTACACGTGTAATAATAATTTAATCCGATTAAAAATGCAACATTATTTTATAATAATATTTTAATAATGTGCTTAGCGTGTTGTTTGTGTTGCAAAATGAAGCAAAAAAAGAGAATCTTTAGAAGATCCTCTTTTTTATTGGTTCCCTATATTTTTATTTTTTATTATTCATCCCTTAATTTCCGCCACAATGTTGAACGATTGATTCCTAACCTTTTTGCTGCTTTCGTTTGGTTTTGATTTTCTTCCGTCAACACTTGCTGGATGACCTGCTTTTCAATTTCTTTTAATGTACCTTCCATCGCTAATGGTTTCACTGAGTTATTTGATGCAGAAAGCTTATTCATAACCTTATTAACATCGGGGACATCAATATAATATCCATTCGCTAAACTACTTAATTGTTTCACAACCGCTCGTAATTCTGGAATATTTCCCTTCCAATCATATTGTAGCAAGCATTGAGCGGCCTGATCGTTTACCCCGACGGTTTCACTTCCCTTTTCCATGTGCATCTCTGTCAAGAAATAATCAATAAAAGCCAATATATCTTTTTTACGCTCTCGGAGTGGTGGAAGGTAAATGATTTCGTCATCGTAATCGCTCACAGCATCGGTCTCCAGCAATTCTTCCTGTAAAAGTATGATTTTAATTCTCTTCGATAAGCCGGTCAATCGGTATACGAGATCTCTTTGGACATCGGAAGAAATCAAATCCATATTTTTCACAATCACTGTTCCACTTGTCAACGAGTGAAGTATTTCCTCTAAATAGGTAAAGCTTTCATTCGTAAATAGCGATCCTTGAATCTCTAAAATTGGTGCGGTTTGATCAAAACGTTTAAAATGAATTTGTTTGGCGACTGTAAACTTCCCTGTTCCCTTCTCTCCTACAATACAAGTCATTTCGTCAGTCGCCGCTGCATGACCAATCTTCTCTTCAAGTTGGTGCACGCGATCACTGTCTCCAATCAGTGGTTGATTTGCTGGGTCGCTCATCATAGATATCACTTGCTGCCCGTTAGGATTATACGTAGTTGCATTCAATTGAATTCCAACAATCTTCTCTGTCTTGCTAACGAGAAAACCTTGGAGTTGATAGATACGCGATTCACATTTGATTTCTTGCCACTGAATTTGTTGTTGATCAAGAACTCTTCTGACAAGTTGGATAAACGATTCTGCATGTACCAACTTCTTCGTTGGGTCTATTTCGGCAAATGAACCATTTTGTTCGAGAACTTTCCCCTCTTCATCCACTAACATCACCGGAAGGGGCATCTCATTAAGGACTTGCCGATAAATATGATGGCGATAATTAACTCTTCGAAAGAAGTGGTGGATTCGCTTTGCTTCGTCGATGGCATTCATAATCGCTTCTCTTCCGGAAGTAATCAAAACACCTCGTAAACCAAGCCGCTGAGCAACCTCGATCGTTATAACGTCACCAATGACAACAGTGAATCCTTCTTGTTTTAGCCGCTCTAAATTAGCTTGCACTTCAGTTGATGACTGTATGGTAACCATTTTTACGTCGAAATCTAAAATATTACAAATAGTCGCTGAACCTTCAGATATATTTTTAAAACCTACGAGAGCTACACCAGATTTCACCCCACTGATCAAGGTAAACACACGAAGCATATCGTAACCAGTAATATCAATGTGTACGACAGGAATGGAAACGGATTCTTGAATCAGTGACGCCGTTCCACCACGACTGATAATAATGTCATAGCCTTGCTCTTCCGCACGCTTGGCTTCAATGACACCCTTTTCCAAGTTTGCTACTGTCGTATCCAATTGAATATCATCTGGAACCTCGATATTCTTCGCTGTTTCGGCCAGACCGTTATATGGTGCTACGAGTAAAACCTTAATCATAAAAACCCCTCATCCGTTGCATATTTCAACAATTGTATTATGCCATAAAGTGGTTTTGGTGTCATGCTTTACGGGAGGGATTTTTTAAGAAACTGAAGGGGCGTGGATTAACACTGAAGACACGTGGGTTAACACTGAAGCGGTGTGGTTTAACACTGAAGACGCGTGAATTAACACTGAAGCGGCGTGGATTAACACTGAAGGTGCACGAATTAACACTGAAGATGCGTGGTTTAACACTGAAGACGCGCAGATTAACACTGAAGGTGCGTGGTTTAACACTGAAGCCACACGAATTAACACTGAAGCCGCGCAAATTAATGCTGAAGTCATAAGATCCAATGATGGACTATTCAGGCATAGAGAGAAAAAATCATGCGCTATCTTCGAACAGAAGCGCACTAATCAAAGGTAGCGAGTAAAAAACGCACAGTACCCACGAATAGAAAGGTTCCAATCGTGGGTAGTGGTTAACTTTATCTTTAATAAATAATTGAATTGTTCTGTTGCTCTTCGGCTCATTTTAATCCTGAAGATTGTTAATTTAAGCTATAGTCAATACGTTTCTCATCATCTAAAAACAATGACATTTCTTTTGGTTTTGTTTCTGCAATTTTTCTTCCGTTTCGATAAGAAGCTAGCACTTCTGCTTGTGTTCGAATTGCATCATATCGATTCGTCGCATTCAAGATAATAAAATTCGCCGGCTTACCTTCTTCAATTCCGTATTGATCTTGGATGTCTAAAGTAACCGCGCTATTTTCTGTAATATAATCAAATGAATGAACGATTTGGTGGTAGCCCATCAAGTGGGTCACATGTATCCCCATAAGCAGTACTTGCAACATATTCCCCGTTCCGATCGGATACCACGGATCGACGATATCATCATGACCAAAGCAAACATTAAGGCCCGCTTCCGTCAATTCTTTCACCCGGGTTACACCACGACGTTTCGGATAATCATCAAACCGACCTTGTAAGTGCGTATTGACGAGTGGATTCGCAACAAAGTTGATATTCGAGAGACTTAGGATCTTCATTAATTTCGATACATATGCCCCGTTATACGAATGCATCGCCGTCGTGTGGCTTGCTGTCACTCGGTTGCCTAGCCCTCTTTCAAACGCCTCTGTCGCAACAACTTCAACAAAACGCGACTGCTCATCATCAATTTCATCACAGTGAATATCGACGAGCTTATCATATTTTTCGGCTAGGTCAAATGCAATTTTCATCGATTTCACACCATACTCACGGGTGAACTCAAAGTGCGGAATGCCACCGACGACATCCGCCCCCATCTGTAACGCTTCCTCCACAAGCTCTGCTCCATTCGGATAAGATAAATACCCTTCTTGAGGGAAAGCAACCAACTGAAGGTCGACATAGTCCTTCATCTCTTCTTTCACTTCGATCAAAGCTTTCAAAGCTGTTAATTTTGGATCACAAACGTCTACATGCGTACGAATGTGTTGGATTCCTTGACTGATCTGCCACTGAATCGCTTTTGTCGCTCGTTGTTTCACATCTTCAATCGTTAACGATTTCTTTCGCTCAGCCCATGTTTCAATGCCTTCAAATAATGTGCCGCTCTCATTCCACTTTGGCTCACCTGCTGTCAGTGTCGTATCCAAATGAATATGCGGCTCAATAAATGGTGCGCTGACAAGCTTGCCACCTACGTCCATTGCGCCATCGACCGGCTTAGCTGTTTCGATTTTTTTAAAAATTCCATTTTCGATATAAATGTTCCATAAACCTTCTCGTTTTGCTAGTGAAGCATTTTGAATAATCATTTATTAAACCTCTTTTCCTACAATGACACTCGTTTTCGTTCCCATAACGCGTTCAATGATGAATGTTAAACCTGTAAATAAGATCACCGAACCGATCATGCCATTTAGTGGTGGAATCCCTGGAAGAAACTGCGCGGCCGCAAATCCACCAACCCACGCGATAATCGCCGGCCACCGAACAGCTTGGAATGTTGTCTCTTTCAGTGGTGCATAGTGTCCTTTTCTTAAAATAAAGAAATCCGCAAGTAAAATCGCGCCAATTGGCGGTAGGGCAGCTCCTAATAAGGATAACCAGCCGACGAAATTATTGTATAACCACATCGCAAAGATTGTTCCGATGATTCCGTTGATAATGACGAGCTTGCTTTTTTTCATTTTCGTGATATTCGAAAAGCCTAAGCCAGATGCATATAGCGCGTTATCATTCGTCGTCCAAATGTTTAACCCGAGAACGATAATCGCTGGAACAATTAACCCTTGCACAAACATGACCTCTGAAATGTCTCCAAATCCAGTAGCGATTGCCCCAACTGCACCGAATAAGAACATCAACGAATTTCCGATGAAAAACGCAATCAATGTAATGATGACGGCTGATTTTTTCGTTTTCGCAAACCGAACGAAATCAGGAGTCAATGTTCCTGCACTCGCAAACGATCCAACACAAATCGTTAATGCGGCGGCGAGTCCTAATGACGTTTCGGGTTGATAGTTAGCTAATTGAGCGATGCCACCTAGATCATCAACTGCAATTCCAATGGATACACTTCCGATAATGGCGATGGCAGGAACCGCTATAAAACTTAAAATGGCCAAGGCCTTCATGCCATAAAACGCGGATGCCGTCATGACAATACCTGAAAGGATGACTAACAGCCACATATCAATGCCTGTCACCTTGTGTACAGGAACAGCGAACATTGCCAAGCCCACACCGAACCAACCGACTTGTGTTGCGCCTAGTAAAAATGAAGCTAAATACGAACCCTTTTCACCAAATGCGTATCTTGCAAGCAAGTGTGTCGACAAACCCGTTTTTGCAGCCATATACGCTAAGCCACTCGTGTATAGCCCAAGAATTAAGTTTCCTAATAACACCATCCAAATGAACTCTTGGAAGGTTAATCCCAATCCTAGTTCGCCACCCGACAACATACTTGCTGAGAAAAACGTTAATCCCATCATCACCGCAAACATTTTCATAAAACCGACCCGATGAGATTGTGGTACTGCACGTAATGAAAATTCATGATCCATATTCAATTCCCCCTTGTCTTTTCACTGGCACCAAGTCGAACAAGGAGATTCACAGATTTTCGCACAAAAAAAGCTCCTTGCCCGACCGACAAGAAGCTTTTAGAAATAGAATGACGTCCTGCAACTTGCATACACGTATCCCATTTCTAAACCGTTGTCCTTGTCAGTCTCTCTGGACTGAATTAAAGGTACCCATATGTGATTGTACTCATTATTGCAATGTGATCGTCGATTGTCAAGATGAAGTTGGGCTTAGTTTAAAAATTCTTCTTATGAAGCTCACTGACTTCCGCGGCCAATTCAGGGACCGGACCATCTATCTCCGCGTCGCGAACCACCTCTTGAATCGGTAAATTGTAAACAAGTGAATCCTACATCCGTACGGTTTAGTGTAGTGGCAAATTTAGGTCTACATGTATCACTTTTGAAACGTCTAAACTCCTATTATCAGCCATAGTATTTAATTATTTTTGGTTCGTAGTTTGATATTACTTCAAAAACATCATCTCCAGTCAGATATAAATGATGCTCTACTGTGGGATAAAGTTGTTTATTAGCTATATGGTTATCGTCAAATGACTTAATATAGGAAGAATTAGATACTTTAAAAAAATATGGGGATTCATCTGAATTTAAATAGGAAAAATCTTGATCTAACCTACTCAAATCTGACCTCCCTATCTCCGTTCCATACCGAAAGCTCCAAACAACGTACTCTAAAGGGCATTCCTGATCATACACAATTTTTATTCTATTACTATAAAAGTCTTTGAAAATTATGGTCAATGAATCGGGCTTGCAAGCCACTTCCTCCATAACTATTTCTGATGGGTTTTTACCCTTTAAAGTCATGTCAGGTTGCCAAACATGGAGTTTTTCTCCATTTTTTTTCTTCATTATAATCAACTACCTTATTTATATCTAATTTTGTCCCAAACCCTCGAGTTTGATGCTGGATATTGCAGAGTTGGTTTACCTGTAGATGTTGCTCTTGGATAATATGTTACAGTCTTTCCATATTAAACTTTAACAGAGCCATCACTTTTAAGTTTAAATTATGATGATCAAATTAAATCCAGAATCTATAACTCCAACTTTTAATTAGGAATCGGTTCTTTACTTCCATTTGTCATTACGACAATTCTGATCTACTCTTTAAACCTTTGTACAAGCGTAAAGTGCTTCATACCCCAGCTCACCAACTCGATAAACTGAACGCTCATACATTTGAAAAATACCTAGTGTTCCAATACAAAAAAAGCCAGTTATCCAGTAACGATACTTAACATTCACCCTACTTACTCAGCCAATTAAAGATTCTTCTGATGAAGCTGAACATGAAGCTCACGGACTTCCTCTGCCAACTCAGGGACAGGACCATCTACTACCGCGTCACGAATCACCTCTTGAATTGAAAGGTTCCGAACCGGTGAAGGCCCAACTCCCATTTCATTCATCCACTCCACCAATTGCTCAGACGAGCTCGCATATACAATTCGTCCTAGACCGACCCAACCATGAGCCGCCGCACACATCGGGCAATGCTCACCAGACGTATAAACCGTCGCCTTGCTTCTTTCCTCAGGACTCATATTATTCGCCGCCCAGCGCGCCAAAGCAAACTCCGGGTGCTGGGTATGATCTCCGCCAGCCACATGGTTGTGGTCTTCATGGAGTACCTTCCCATCCGCAGAAACAAGAACAGAACCGAATGGCTCATCTCCTTTATCGAGCGCCTCTTTAGCTAATTCAACACAACGGCGTAAGTGCTTTATATCCACTTCAGTAATCATCGGAAAGCCCCCTCAATATTTTTATTACCAACATTTAAGTTAGCATACTTTTAGATGGCGAACACATTATACGCTTATCAAGCAATAGGATAATTACTAAGTTCTATATAATTTATAAAAATAAACAATTATCATTAAAACTTTAAAAAATAAAACAAAAATCATTTTATTTTTAATTTATTTCATGTAAAATGATACCAAGAATAATTTCAGGGGGAGTGTTAGATTTGAATCAATTTAAATTTAATCCGCAAGATAGTCAAATGATTGTAAATGGTATTGTTGAAGGGTATCGGGAGTATATTGAACATCGTAAAGACCGTCACGAAATTATGGCAATTAGTTCTGCCTTTGCTTGGACAAAAGGAAACTTCATAGAAAGTAAAATTGCACAAATCAGCCCTCTTCTTAGTCTAAAATACAAGTTCGCAAAGGCAGGATTAACATGGGATTATTTGCAATTTATTCATGAAGATACAAAAAAACTTTTTCTCATTAAAAATGCAGCTTATTTTAACGAAGATAACTTCTCACAGGCTTTATTACCCAATCAGCAGAAAAGTAAGGGCCCTCGTAGAACCTACCTACACGAACTATCAAAAATAAACCAACATATTGAATTTACGTCTGACTATCAACCCAAAAGTGAATATGAAATAACTGAGCAACTATCTTTATTTATACCCGAGAAACAAATAAGAGATGATTTAGAAAAAATTCAAAAAGACTATAATGAATTCCACATCCTAACGTACAGCATTGACGACGCATATCAAATCTCTGAAATCATTCATTATATACCCAACCCGACGAATAACATTGCATACAGAATCGAGGACCTGTCAAAATATATCTCAGGTGCAGAATTAACAGATGAGGAACGTGAAGTAATTGCACCAGATCAAGATAGTGATATAATTGACCCTGCAGCATATGATATAGGAATCATTGAGGATGAGAACGAAGAAGAAAGTAATTAATTTTTTATTTTAGTAAGGGGGAGCTTTATGTTTATTGGTGAAAATTTAGCTAACCTTCGCATCATGCACGGATATTCACGAAAACAGCTCTCTGAAAAGTTGAATGTAACAGAGCAAGCCATCTGGCAATACGAAAATAATTACACGTCTCCTAAAATGCAAATAGTTAATGATTTGAAGTCAATCTTTAACGTAAAAAGCAAATTCTTTTATAAAAGTGACGTATTGAATCGATACTGTGAACCAAGTAATATCCCAGTTATGAACATTGCATACCGGTCTAAAATAAAAAATGTAATTTCAAAGACACAAGCAGAAGCCAAACACATTGAATATCTGGATAGCTTTGTTAATTATCTTACGACGAAATTATCTCTTCCTACTCAAAGAATCATTCAACTAAGAGACGAAGTTATTAACTATCTAAATACGACATCCGATGATCGAGAAGTACAAATAAGCACAGTAGCTGAAATTGCACGAAGCAAACTAGGGTTTCGAGATGACACAAATGATGACCTGATGTTTTTAGTTGAAAAAAGCGGTATCTTTATATTTGAAAAAGCAATTGGAGAAGAAATCGATGCTTATAGTTTATGGACTAACAGTGACCGACCTTTCATTATTTTAGGTAATATGAAAAGGTCTTCTGTTCGAAGAAACTTCGATATTGCACATGAGCTTGGTCATTTGCTTCTTCATTATAAAGTTGAATTCACTAACCTTGATACAAAAGAACATAAAAATATAGAAAATGAAGCAAATCTTTTTGCGGGTGCTTTTTTATTACCAAAAAAGTCTTTCTTGCAAGATATGGAAACAGTTTCTCGTGTTACTAATCCCGATGCTTATTTAGATTTAAAAAAGAAATGGAAAACATCACTTCAAGTTTTAGGTTATAGAGCGGCTAATTTAGGTATACTGGACTCCAAAAATCACCGTAATTTTTATGCTGCCTTACATCGAAAAGATTATCTAAAAAGAGAACCACTCGACGAATCTTTATCGATTCAAAGACCGCACAAAATTAAATCAATTATTGATTTAGTGACTAAAAAGGAATTAATTGATCTACGTGAGATGATGGAGAAAGACTGGATGGTAGAAGTTCAATTTTTTAACCGAATAACCGGTATTGAAGTAGATTTTTTTAATAATTATCTAAAAAAGGATTATGACTTTGAACTGTTACATGTTGAAAATTCATAAAATCTTCTGTAACTAAAAAAGGTAGAACCCTATTACAATGGGTCTACCTTTTTTCTTGTTATTTAATTCAATTGAATCTCCCGTCAAAGCAGTAAAAAAGCGATCGGTGTTGCGATCAAAATCGTAAGAATTGTTCGTTCGATCCAAATGATAATCAACTTAGGAATACTGACTTCGATATCCGTTGCCAAGATTGTTGGAATCGTTGCAGAGAAGAAAATAATCGCTGAAACGGATAGAACCCCCATGACAAATTTCGTTACTAAAGAGGCATCCACAACCATCAATGCCGGCAAGAACATTTCGGCGATTTCTACAGCTGCTGCTTTGGCTGCCAATAAAGGCTCTGGAAGTTGAACCAATAGCGTAAATGGATAGAAAATATAGCCGATTATATCAAATACAGGTGTGTAAGTAGATAGGATTAATCCTAAAAGTCCGACAGACAGAATGGTTGGCAAAATGGACGCTGCCATAATAACGCCATCTTTGAAATTGATCCAGACGTTTTTCAGTAATGGTAAGGAATCGTTTGCGACAGACATCCCTTCATCCCACGCAGCTTTGAGTCGATTTCCCTTAGGTTGAACTTCTGGAGTTCCCTCTTGCCCTTGGTAATAGTCTTCACTGACTATGTTTAATGGCCAAATTCTAACTGTGATAGCGGTTACAAGAAAAGTAACAAACAATGTGACCCAAAAATACGTATTCCATATGTGCATAATGTCTAGCGTGCTGGCTACGACCACCATGAATGTTGCTGACACTGTCGAGAATCCAGTTGCGATAATCCACGCTTCTTTCAGTGTGTACTTCCCTTCTTTATACACGCGGTTGGTGATCAACATCCCGATTGAATAACTTCCTACGAATGAAGCCACTGCATCAATTGCTGATCGACCCGGTGTTTTCCAAACAGGTCGCATGATCGGCTGAACCAAGACACCGATGAACTCTAAAAATCCATAACCGACTAACAAAGCCAAAAAGACTGCACCGATTGGGACTAAGACGCCAACTGAAGTAACTAAGTTATTAAAAAGAAATGGACCTAAACCTGGATTGAAGAGCCAAGCTGGTCCGAAATCGAACACGAGCATGAAGGCGAATATGGCTCCAGCTATCTTAAACATCGATAAGCCAATAACGACTTTATTTTTGTTCCACGTTTTATTCGCAAAGGGGTAAATCGCTCCGAAAACGATAACCGCTAGAATATAGTACGGTACGGCAGCTGTGAAATTCTCTCTAATAAATGTCACCATATGATCAAGCATAATACTCGATGAACCATTGATCGTAATGGGAATGAAAAACATAAACGCTCCTATAAAACTGTAACCGATAAACTTAAGTATATTATGCCAATTCGTGTGGTGCTCCTCCTGTGGTTGATGCACTTGCTTTTCTGCTTCCATTTGCATAACCTCCCATAGGTAAAATAAAGCTCTGTTAAAAATCTTTAAGATTTAACAGAGCTGCACAACATAACATCTAGTTTTCTACGACTACTTTTCCTTTTTTAATTACTTGGTCAATATGGTTCATGCCATAGTTGTACGATAGTTTGAGATAGTTCGACACACCGAAAATAGCTACGTCCGCTTGTTTTCCCACCTCCAAACTACCGATTTGTTCTGCTTTACCAATGGCGTGTGCAGCGTTAATCGTTGTTGCGACCAACACTTCTTCTGGAGTCATGCCCATTTTCAAACAGCCTAGGTTCATAATGAATTGCAAAGACAATGTCGGGGATGAACCTGGATTGGCATCTGTCGATAGGGCTACAGCAACGCCTTGGTCGATCATCTTCCTTGCATCGGCATACTCAGCCATCAAGAAAAATGCTGTTCCTGGCAATAGCACACCGATGACATTTTTTTCTGCCATTTGTCGGATTCCTTCATCAGAAGCTTTCAATAGATGGTCAGCTGAAATGGCTCCGACTTCAGCGGCTAATTCTGCTCCACCGTATGGTTCGATTTCATCGGCATGAATTTTCGGAATGAGACCATGTTCTTTTCCAGCTTGTAAAATACGCCGTGATTGCTCAGGTGTAAATACACCTCTTTCACAAAACACATCATTGAATGTAGCTAACCCTTTCTTGGCCACTTCAGGAATCATCTCTTCAATGACACGGTTGACGAATGGTTCTGGGTTTTCCTTTTCATCCATCGGAATGGCATGCGCACCCATGAAGGTAGAAACGATATCCATCTCATGGTCTTCAGCAAGCTTTTTCGCTACTTCCAGTTGTTTCATCTCATGCTCAATGGAAAGTCCGTAGCCACTTTTGGCTTCTACGGTTGTGACTCCATACTCAAAGAATGTATCGAGCCGCTTCTTCGACTCTTCATAAAGTTGATCGAAGCTTGCTTCCTTCGTCGCTTCAGTCGTTGCATGAATCCCGCCACCAGCATTCATAATTTCCATATAGGTTTTGCCTTTGAGGCGCATCGCATATTCATTCTCTCGCGTACCTGCATGAACGAGATGTGTATGTGGATCGATTAATCCTGGCGTTACTAGCTTACCAGTCGCATCGATTACCTTTGATTGAGCAACTAACTCCGCATGGTCTTTTTCGATATCCTCAAGCATTCCCACTGCTTGAATCGTTCCATCCTTTATCAGGACACTGCCATTTTCAATTACCCTTAAGTCGCTCATTTTTTCTCGTTTCGCGGGTTGGTTAGAATAACCCTTCGTCGTCACTAGCTGTGATGCATTTTTGATAAGTAGTAGTTCTGACATGTGAATTCTCCTTCTCTATGAAATGACTTATTGATCTAGTAATGGGATATGAACACCTTTTTCACGTGCCGTCTTCTCCGCTAATTCGTAGCCTGCATCGACATGACGCGCAACACCCATCCCTGGGTCTGTCGTCAATACGCGTTCCAGTCGTTGTTCCGCTTCTTTCGTTCCATCTGCGACAATGACCATCCCGGCGTGTAACGAGTAGCCCATTCCGACGCCGCCTCCATGGTGTACACTTACCCAGGTCGCACCGCCGACACTATTAATCAGTGCGTTTAAAATTGGCCAATCAGCGACCGCGTCACTACCATCTTTCATACTCTCTGTTTCACGATTTGGCGATGCGACTGAACCGGAATCTAAATGGTCTCTACCAATTACAATCGGAGCTTTCAATTCGCCGCTCGCCACCATGTCATTAATGATTTTTCCGAAACGGGCACGTTCGCCATAACCTAACCAACAAATGCGTGAAGGAAGCCCTTGGAAGCTAATCTTTTCACGCGCCATACGAATCCAATTGCAAAGTGATTCGTTGTGACTAAACTCCTTTAAAATGACTTCATCTGTTTTATAAATATCTTCCGGATCTCCCGATAAAGCCACCCAGCGGAACGGCCCTTTTCCTTCACAAAACTGTGGTCGGATATAGGCGGGAACGAAGCCTGGGAAATCAAAGGCGTTTTCAACACCTTCATCTTTAGCTACCTGACGGATGTTGTTTCCATAGTCAAAGGTAATCGCACCTTTCTTCTGCATATCGAGCATCGCTTCTACGTGTTTTGCGATGCTTTTTCTAGAAAGTTCAGTGTACCTTTCAGGATTTTCATTTCTTAATTGATTGGCTTTGTCTAATGTCAAGTCTGTTGGAACATAACCGTTTTTCGGGTCATGGGCAGACGTTTGGTCTGTCAGAACATCTGGAACAAACCCTCGCTCAATCATTTCAGGTAAAATTTCCGCTGCATTGCCTAGTAAGCCAATGGATAACGCCTCACCACGCTCACGAGCATTTTTTGCCAGTTCAAGCGCATCGGATAAATCTTCGGCTTGTGTATCAAGATATTTTGTTTCGATTCGGCGGTCGATCCGGTGCTGATCAACTTCGACTGCAATACATACCCCTTGGTTCAACGTCACCGCGAGCGGTTGGGCTCCTCCCATACCACCTAATCCAGCAGTAAGCGTGATTGTTCCTTGTAAACTACCATTGAAGTGCTGACGCGCACATTCAGCAAACGTCTCATACGTCCCTTGAACGATTCCTTGACTGCCGATATAGATCCAGCTTCCTGCCGTCATTTGCCCATACATCATTAATCCTTTTTGATCTAACTCATTAAAATGCTCCCAGTTCGCCCAAGCGGGAACCAAATTGGAGTTTGCCAGCAAGACTCTCGGTGCATTTTCATGAGTTTTGAAAACGACGACAGGCTTGCCTGATTGAATGAGCAGTGTTTCATCATTCTCAAGCTGCTTCAGCTCTTTCACAATCGCGTGGTAACTATCCCAATTTCTTGCCGCCTTACCGATTCCTCCATAAACAACAAGCTCATCCGGGTTTTCGGCAACTTCTGGATTCAAGTTATTGTTCAACATGCGCAATGCCGCTTCCTGAAGCCATCCTTTCGTATGTAGCTCTGTCCCTTGAAATTGCTCAACTGCCGTTTTATTCATGGACTCAATCCTCCCGTTACGTTATTTAAAGCGTTTTCATTTTTTCCAAGAATCCATTCCTGCCATCACTTCTGCCACTAAATAAGACGCCAGACGAACCGTTTGCTCATCATGGTCAAGCGTTGGATTAACCTCAGAAATATCAAAGCTCAATAAATTTTTCCTTCTGGAAATATGATGCAATAATTTTTTCACCGTTTTCGGATCCATACCTGTCGGCGAAGGAGCACTGACACCTGGCGCGGATGAAGCAATAATCGAATCGGTACATAGCGTTAAAATGATATGGTCAAATCGATCTGAAAATGTATCAATTACATTAAACGTATCTTCAAAATTGTTATGCTCCAGCTCTTCTTCTAGCACATATTCGCAATCTAATTGATCTGCTGTATGAAACAATGCCGGTGTGTTACCGAATCGTTGAACGCCTAAGCACAAATAACCCGCTTTTGGATCCTGCTCCAATATTTGACGAAACATTGTGCCTGATGAAGGTTCCGCGTCATTGCGCAAATCAAAATGTGCATCGATATTGATGATTCCTAGCGATTGATCTGCTCCAAGATATTTTCTTGCCCCTAAGTAATGACCGTATAACGTTTCATGACCCCCACCTAAAATAATTGGTGTCCCATGACTTCCGAGTAACTTGGCCACTTGATTACCTAAAGAGGATTGTGCTTCTTCCAAATCACGTCCTTCACACACGACGTTCCCTACATCGATAAGCTGTGTATTGAAATGATTCGGGATTTTAGCAAGATGTTTACGAATTGCATCCGGCGCTTTCGAAGCCCCCTGTCGGCCTTTATTTCTTCGCACACCTTCATCACTCTCAAAACCGATGAAAGCAAAGTATGGGTCGCTATCTTGCAATTGGTCTACGCTCATCTGCTCAACGACTTGGTGTAATCTGAAACTGTCTGGGTTCTCATGACTGTCAATTCTCCCCGTCCAGAGATCCTCCTCTGCTCGCATGCTGCGTAATTCTCCTTTCAAACTCAATTTCAGAATATATTTACTATTGTAATTAGTGTAATTTATTTGTGATATAATTGCTAATACATATTTTCTATATTTCGATAACTTTTAACTATAGGTGGTGAAAAAGTAGAAATGGATACGAGACAATTACGCTATTACGTTGCACTTATTGAAGCTGGTACCTATACAAAAGCTGCCGAACAGCTACATATCTCTCAACCATCATTAAGTGCGACAATCAAAAAACTTGAAGAGAGTGTTGGGTTAACGTTGATCAATCGAGGTTCGCGGAGTTTGCAACTGACCCATGAAGGTAAAATATTGTACGAGGAGGCACGTCGATTTCTTCAACATTTTCAGCATGTAACCGATGAAATGGAACGATTGAAACAACAAGGACCGTTGGAAATTTCCATCGGTTTAATCGAATCGACGATCTTTTTCGTACCTGAAATTCTTAAGCAGTTCAAACAGGAATATGAAGAGGCAAAAGTTAGTTTGATGGAAACATTAAGTTTGTCGGATGTCGAGAAAGCTTTATACAACTTTGATATTCACCTCGCCATAACAAACCAGAACATTTTTCAAAATGATATTGAAACATTGCCAATCTATGAGGAAAAGCTCGTAACACTTATCCCTTCAGGACACCGGTTGGCTAATAAGCGCACAATTCAATTACATGACTTAGAAAATGAAAGCTTCATTGTTTGCAAAGAGGGTTTTCAAACACGACAAGACATTTTGAATGCGTTCAATCGAGCGGGCGTCCAACCAAATATTCAATTTGAGATTGAACGATTCGAAACAAGCTGTAGCTTAGTTGAGAAAGGATTGGGCATCACTGTCGTTCCTGAAAACTATGTCACCTACTCAAAACATACAAATTTAGTCGTCAAATCGCTTGCGGAAGACAATATCTCACGGACAGTATACTTAGCTTATGTAAACAATCGGTACATGCCACCGATTGTGAAACGATTTATTGAAATGATTGAAACGTACTTTAAATAACTCTTATTCTTTTTTTAAAAGGTCTTTGATGACGGATGCCTAACTCTTGTGCTTCCTTGCGTGTTTGTATACCAAGCACCAATCTTTAATAGCATAAAAACACCCCAAAAAGTTGAATTAACTTTTTGGGGTTTGCTCAGCTTATTCTCCAATTTACTGCTTTGAGTTTATTTTTGAAACGATTAAATATAATACAGCTGTTACGACAATGGTAGGATATACGGCTCCAACTGTTTCTGCAAATAAAGGTAATGGATTAATCACCAAGTAGAAAATGACACCAACGAGCCAAACAAAAATAGCCCGTAGATTTACGCCTTTAAAATACCAATATTTACCACCTTTAAGTTCCAATTGATTAACTTCATATTTTCGCTTACGTACGAAGAAATAATCTGTAAGCAAAATACCCAACAAGGCAGCTAGCGCCATGCCGATATAATCAAGAAACATCATAAATGTATCGAGGAAACTCGCCATGTACAAAGGAATCAACATGAGAAAACCAGCAAGAATCGTCACTGCCCAAACCGAATGCAATGGTTTGATTTTCTTCGTTACATTCGTAATTGAAATTCCCGCAGCCATCAAGTTAACAACGTTTGTTGTGACACAGGCTACGATAATCATGACCAACGCTACCCAGCCAAGACCTAGATTACTAACAAGTGAACTTGGGTCTGAGTTGTCTGGATTAAATTCACCAGTCGTAATTGCAGCTCCAACTGTTGCCACGACACCGACGAAAACAAACCAAATCAATGCAGTCGTTGCACCTAATAGAGGTGCTGCTGTTGCAGCTTTTGGCGTTCGGGTATATCTCGTGAATTCAGCAATCCCCAATACCCATGCCAAACTAAAAGCGGCCATGACATCCACCGCTGTACCGATCGGCATACTATGCTCTGCCGGTGGTGTCCAGTCCAAAATTTCAGTCAATGAATGCGTTTGGAAAACAATCCACGTAATCCAAATCCCTAAAACCATAATAATGGCGATACCAATACGTTCTACAACTTTAATTGACTGTCTACCTAAAGAAATTGCAATCAAGTTCAATACACTCATAATGATAATGCCTAAAATCATCGGTCCGGTACTTCCGGGTTCGCCATAAGCTGCCCAACCGAATAAATCACTGAAAATGAAACTCATCGATATGACTGCAATGAACGTATTCACGACAGCCCATCCTAAAAAGACAATCGTATTTAAACTTGTTGGCAATATACTTCCTTTGATCCCGAAAGCAGGTCTTGTCAATGCCATTGTTGACACACCAATTTTATATCCCATTAACCCGACAATCGCAAGAATGACATAGGCAATTGGGTTGGCAACCAATGCGACAAGAATCGCTCCGCCAAAGGCAGCACCAGCCACCGATCCACCTAAGTACCAGGAAGCGTTGTTGGAATTGGCACCAATCCTTGAACTACTCCCACCTAAACGCTAGCGCGTTTTGAGGAGGGAGATTCCTGGGTCATCCACTCTATTGAGCGGAAATAATCAGGCTATCCCCGTAGTCCCTACGGTTATCGGATTAAAACCATAGAGGCGTTTCGCCTCTTTTTTAATATTTTGGGCAGCGTTAATATCCCGGTCGTGTTTTGAACCACAATTTGGGCAAACCCATTTGCGAACGGTCAGGTTTTTAACGTTAGTATTTTTGTATTCACAGCTAGAACAAAGTTGGGAGGAAGGATACTTATTGTCAACTTGAACTAATTCACTGCCGTACCACTCTGCTTTGTACGTAAGCATTGTGACAAATTCTCTCCAAGAAGCATCGCTAATGGATTTTGCTAGATTCTTGTTTTTGAGCATATTGGACACACTCAAATCTTCGATGCCGATGAGATCGTAAGTTTCAACTAATTCACGAGATAGTTTATGAGCAAAATCTTTTCTAGCGTTAGCGATCTTTTCGTGAATACGAGCAATTTTCGTTTTTTGCTTACGCCAATTGGCCGAACCAATGGTTCGGCGAGATAGCGTTCGTTGCGCACGGATTAATTTATGTTCGAGATGTTTTAAGTGACGAGGATTCTTGGCTTTCGAACCATCGCTCAAAACAACAAAATCTGTTAATCCTAAATCGATGCCAGTGCTTTTGTTTGTATGATTGCGCTTATACTCGTTAGCTTGTTCAACTAAAATAGAAACAAAATATTTACCCGAAGCGTTCTTTCGAACGGTTACGCGTTTAATTGTGCCTTCGACATCTCGACTTTTAGCGAATCGTACCCATCCGATTTTCGGTAATTTAATTTTATTGTCATCTAGCTGTATATTATTGTTCACCATTTTCGTTGTGTAACTTTTGATGTCATTCTTTTTGTTTTTGAACCTAGGAAACTTGTTTTGTTTCTTAAAAAAACGTTGGAACGAATCATCTAACTGTTCGATAGACGCTTGTAATGCGATGCTATCAACGGATTTTAACCACGGAAACGTTTTTTTAAGACTAGGAATTTCTTTCATATAATGCGTTTTCTTAAACGAGGAACCCGTGGTTTTTACGTCAAACAAAGCTCGGTTGAACAGAAAGCGTGAACAACCGAAGGTTTTATTAATCATATTTTGCTGGACTTTGTTCGGATAAATGCGAAATTTATAAGCTTTTTTGATAACCAACGGTTGTTCACTCCTTTTTTTGTTTTGTCTGTTTATATTATATAATATTTCTAAACAAAAGAGAACGTTCGTTCTTGGTTTTAGCTAAATTTCGGCATTCATCTCCCAGCTAAAACGCTGTCGCGTTTTTGAGGAAGGAGTCTTCTGCCGTCTAATGATAAAAACACCATATCCCAAAAACCCATATCTCTTTGACTCATCGGTACTTCATCTGTTGCATGATACTCTACTGATTCTTTATCTAATTCAACTTGATTCGGTCGAGGTTCTTCTTCTTTACTAGCTAACACACTTCCACTCCCTTAGTTTTACAGTTACATATTTTTTATTTTCGAGAAAACTTCTCTCATATTATCCGGTGAAAATTGTAATTGATCAGGCGCTGCCGTCTCCCAAAGTTGATAATCTTCGCCATTTAATTTTCTTTGAAGCTGTTTCGTTTTAAAGATCTTCATATCGTAAATCCAATTCGCCATCATTAATATCGAAGCCATATGTGCGCCCTCTGTAGTTGTGCCACACATATCTTCTACAATATTAATTTGATAATCACGATAATAAGCATCGAGCGCTGTACCAAGGACACATACATCCGTCAGTACTCCACCAATAATCAAATGCTCAATACCCATTCCTTTTAACATCAGATCTAAGTTCGACTCATAAAATCCACTATATCTATATTTATCAATAACGATGTCATTTGATTCCGGTTTAATCTGGTCCAAAATCTCAATTGATTCCGTCAGTGAATGATAGTAGGTAGGTGTTCCATCTTTGTTAAGAGGTTCGTCGTTGGCAAGTCCAATAGAATCTCCGCGGTTAATGTGGCGCGTGTAAATAACGGGGATATTTTTCTTCCTGCAACTATCGATTAGATTTGCTGTATTTTGTACAATGTCATCCATTCCGATGACATCAGAAGTTCCACCTTCTTTTTGCATATCGATAAGCAACAATGCTGTTTTGTCGTTCTGCAAGTGACTTTTTCTCCTTCCATATTCGCTTAATAAAAAACTATTATTGCTAAACGTTTTTTTCACATAGTTAACATAATATCGTAAAATTCTTTCCGACTCAACATGGATTTCTTTATTTTTAGATAATTTTAAATTATTCTTAAGTAAATTCAAGCATGTCATAGCTATTTGTAGAAAAAAATTATGGAACATTGAAAAATGCCGTTAAACGTCGATAAACGGACCTTAACTGTTGATAAAACGATCCCAATTGTCGATAAACGCTCGCTGACTGTTGATAAAGAGATTCTAACTGACGATAAATGCTCGCTGACTGTTGATAAAGCGTTCCTGACTGTCGATAAACGCTCCCTAACTGAGAGCGTATAGATTTTTGTGTAAATGGTCATAACTGCTAATAATAAAAAGGAGATGATCATTTATGCAAGGATATGAAGAAAAGACGGTAAAGGACTTAGCTCGCGAATGTAAATCAGTGGATGACATTATTGAAATGATGAAATCTTTATTCAAGGAAACCCTACAATTAGTTTTCGAAGCTGAAATTGAAGACCATCTTGGATATTCTAAACATAATGTTCTGGGAAATTACACAGGGAACAGTAGAAATGGCTACAAGCCCAAAAATATTAAAACAAAGTTTGGTAACATTCCGTTGGAAATTCCAAGAGATCGGAACGGTCAATATGAGCCCCAAATTGTTAAGAATTACGAGACATCGATTAATGGTTTAGAAGAGCAGATAATTGCGCTTTATTCCAAAGGAATGTCTACTAGAGATATAGAGGCACACATCAATGATATATATGGCGTTGATGTTTCTCCAAGCCTCATTAGTAAGATTACTGATAAACTTTTACCTCAGATTTCAGAATGGCAGTCTAGACCATTAGAGCGCGTGTATCCTATTGTTTATTTAGATGCTATTCACTTTAAAGTGAAACACGAAAACCGAATCATCAATAAAGCTGCATACACAGTTTTAGGTATTAACTCAGAGGGCTACAAAGATATCTTAGGTATTTGGATTGGTGAAAATGAAAGTGCTAGCTTCTGGTTAAGTGTATGTACAGAACTTAAAAGCCGAGGAGTCGAAGACATCCTGATTGCCTGTAAGGACGGTCTTTCCGGCTTCTCTGAAGCCATTCAAAGTACATTTCCGCAGACTCATATTCAGCTTTGCGTTATTCATCAAATTCGTAATACAACAAAGTATGTGGCTTCCAAACACAGAAAAGAGTTTATGAATGATTTAAAAAAAGTTTATAAAGCTTCAACACTTGAACAAGCTGAACTTGGATTCGACAACGTGAAAGAAATATGGGAATCGAAATACCCGAAAGTCATTAAATCTTGGGAAGAAAATTGGTTAGAGCTTACTGCATACTTTTCCTATCCAGTTGAGATCAGAAAAATTATTTATACAACAAATACAGTGGAAGGGTTTCATCGACAGTTAAGAAAAGTAACTAAATCAAAATCAGCTTATCCGACGGATAATTCATTGAAGAAAATTATATATTTAGCGACTATGGATGTAATGAAAAAATGGACTGTACCTATTCCAGGTTGGTTAGAATGTGAAGGTCAATTTAAAATCATTTTTGAGGGTCGGCTTTAAAATACTTTTAATGAAATTTTAAGTTCCGTATGTTGGGCTATCGCCCAAGAGTTTTTCGCATTTGTCACCCAAAGGAGAAAAAGAGAGCTGTGCGCTCCCCTTTGGTATGACCCCTCGGGTGCTCAGGGTGCTCTCCAGCATTGCCTTATCCCCCCAGAGGGTACTATGCAGTATAAACTACCATCGAAAAAGTTATGCATTTACACAAATTAATTTACACTCCCCCCTAACTGTTGATAAAGCGTTCCTGACTGTCGATAAACGCTCCCTAACTGTTGATAAAGCGTTCCTGACTGTCGATAAATGTGCGCTTCACTGACCATTGATGAAATAATCACGTGAAGAAGTTTATAAAGTTTGTTGAGAACATAGGATAGATAAGGTTTTACTTTGAACTACCCGTCACTTAACAACCTTATGGTTGTTTGAAGTGGGGGATTCCTAAGAACACCAGCGTAACCGCCAGTTATTGATTAGGCTATCTCCGTAGTTCCTACGGTTAGAAGTCTTATGGCTTCGTTTTTGATATTTTTACTTGCGTTAAGATCTCGATCGTGATGTTTCCCACAATCATTACAGGTCCATTCACGTAAGGCGAGATTCTTAACTTCTTGATTGCGGTAGCCACAGTATGAGCACAGCTGGCTTGAAGGGAAGTTTCTCGCAACGGTTATGACCTTCTTACCATACCACCTGGCTTTATATTCAA
>NZ_JAHLZF010000020.1 GCF_018967645.1 Allobacillus halotolerans
AGACTTTGGGGAGGTACTTCCTTTTTTGTGTTTTGAAACCCTTGCCCTGTAAGGGCTAAGATTTATGAAATTTATTCTATTATAAAAGAAAAATGGTACTATTTAGTCAGGTGATTAAAATGTTCTTTGTGCGAACAGAAAACTTTCAACAATTTATCCGGTTTTATCCAGTCATCACAGCTTTGGCTGCGATTCATATCATTTTATTTTTATTGACGGAAGTCATTCCACTAAACGGCTTCTTGGAATTGAAAGCTTTATTGATCGGAAATAATTACTTAGTTCAAGTAGAAGATGAATATTGGCGGCTTTTCACACCAATATTTGTCCATCTATCGCTTACTCACGTAGTTTTCAATACATTCAGTCTCGTGCTTTTTGGACCTGCACTGGAAGTCATGCTCGGCAAGGTTAAATTCATTCTAGCATATTTGTTCATGGGAATAATCGGGAACGTATTCACTCTATATGTCGGGTCCCTCCTTATGAGCCATGCCGGTGCATCAGGTGCCATTTTTGGTATGTTCGGCTTGTATCTATATTTATCTTTTTTCAGAAGGGATTTAATCGATCACCAAAGCAGGCAAGTCGTACTTGTGATCATTGTTCTTTCATTAGTGATGACCTTTACAGGAGCCAACATTAACGTCTATGCACATCTGTTTGGATTGATTGCAGGAGTTGCTTTAGGACCGATTGTTTTTGGGAATAAATAATAGGTGGACTTAATGAAGGGAGTGTCTGTATGAAAGACAATAAGTTGGGCCCATATCTGGCGGTAGCAATCGGAGTGCTGGCGGTCTCAACTTCTGCTATATTTGTTAGGCTTGCGGATGCACCACCATCCATCATCGCTTTCTATCGTTTACTTTTAGCGGTTGTTATGATGCTTCCTTTAATTCTTTGGAAATATAGGGATGAATTCATCAAAATAACGAAGCAGGATTGGTTATATACAGCTGCGGCTGGGGTTTTTCTTGCGTTCCACTTTATATTTTGGTTCGAATCATTGGAGTTGACCTCTGTAGCTAGCTCGACTGTTCTCGTTACAACACAACCGATTTTTGCTTTTATCGGCACATATATTTTCTTTAAAGAACGATTCACCAGTGGGGCTGTATTCAGTATGCTCATCGCGCTAACTGGTAGCTTCATCATCAGTTGGGGTGATTTCCAAATAAGCGGAATGGCTCTTTTCGGTAATTTCCTTGCCTTAATGGGGGCCGTTACCATCACTGGCTATTTCTTATTCGGCCAAAATGTGCGGCAAAGGTTGTCTCTTGCAACCTATACATTCATTGTATATGGCTTCACGACAGTTACCCTATTGATTTATAATATGATTACTCGTGAGTCGTTTACTGGATACTCAGATGAGACATGGATTTATTTCTTCGTCTTAGCGATTATTCCAACGTTCTTTGGCCATACACTTTTTAACTGGGCATTAAAATGGGTTAGCGCATCGACCGTTACGATGGGGATTTTATTCGAACCGATCGGAGCAAGTGTTCTCGCTTACTTTGTGTTGAATGAGCTTGTTACGTGGTCTCAGTTCCTTGGCGGCTCCATCGTCCTATTTGGATTAGCCTTATTTATATTCAGCACGACAAAGAAAAAGAATGTGCGTGTCATAAATAAAAACACTTAACGGAGGGGATTTTTCATGAAAGTTCAGTTAATCACAGACGGAAGCGCGGATTTACCAAAAGGCTTTGCCGAAAAGCATAATATCATTGTTGTTCCATTAAACATTCATTTTGGGGAAGAGGAAATACGGACAGATGAATTGTCAGTTGATGAATATTATAAAAAAATGCGAGCTGCGGACGATCTGCCGAAGACTTCTGCACCGAGCCCAACTGCATTTTACGAAGCCTATAAACAGGTCGATCCGAACACACCGATTTTAACGGTTACATTGACGGAAGAATTAAGTACAACCAACCAAAATGCAATCATAGGAAAAAAGATGCTTTTAGAGGAAGAACCTAATCGCCAAATCGAGGTTCTCAATACAAGAACAGCCTCTGGCGGTTTGGCCTTACTCTTACATGAAGCGATACACAGCAAACGGCAAGATTTACGCGAACTCTTCACCTATTTAAAAGAGAAAAATGAGAAAGTGACAACACTCTTCTCTTTAGCCACAGTCGAGAACGTTGTCAAAGGCGGAAGATTGGATCGCGTCAGAGGAGCGATTGCCAAGACTTTAAACATTAAGCTATTGATGCGTGCTTCTGAAGTCGGAAATATCGAGGTTACCGAAAAAATACGAGGTGAGAAAAAAGCGCTTCGTCGTCTTGTAGAGCAAATCGGTGAATACTCAAGTTCCCTTCAAAATAAAACCATTGCCCTCGCGCATAGTAACTGTGAAGAAAAAGCTAAAAATGTATTGGAGAGCATTCGTGAAAAATACGCTCCGAAAAATGAATTTCTCGTAGATATGGGACCACTGATCGCAACATACGCAGGCGAAGGTGGAATTGTCATATCATTCTTTGAGGAGTAAATGAAGAAATGAAAACCCGAGCAATTTAGCCGTATAAATTGCTCGGGTTTCCTGCTTGTATAGGTCCATCAAAAGAATTCCAACCGTAAAAATCAATCTTACGCTTGGTTCAATACTTTTAATCTTTACCGTTTATGATTTAATTTTTCGAACAAAATCTTGCATGTTTTTTACCATTGGACGGATCTCTCTTGTCGTTCGAACAACATGGCCTACTGTATGCAGTACTTTTTCCATATCGACTTCACCTTCATCGTCTTTAAAATAGTCCGCTAATACTTGCTGGACAGCTTGTCGTTGCCAACCAGATTGCTTAAACGAATGCTTATTGCTACTTTTGGTCGAAGGCTCCGTCCAATATGGGCGATGATAAAATTGGTCTTGTGGAAACCGCTCCAATTCTCGCATGTCATCATCCCTTCCCATTTCCTTTACTGTTATTAGTCTATGTTCGTGATGGAAAGGGTGTGTCTCCAGCAAATTAAAAGAGATTTAATTCTTGCTTCAAGCGCGTCGGCTGAAAACCCAAAATGGCTTGGCTTCCAACAAATGTCGTCGGAGTACCAAACTGTCCTACATCTTGCAGTTCAACTAAGTAATCTCGATCTGCTGTAATATTCTTTTCTTTATAGTCTAGTTGATATTGATCTAACCACTGAAGCAAATCTTTACTTCGCTGGCAATTCTCACTTGTATAAACAACGATGTCATACTGCTCCAAGATGTTCACCTCAATCTATAAGATTTCAACAATCGTATTCCCGGTGTTTGTTAACACTAAACTCCAATTTAATCATTTAGTAATATTCCACCCATTATTTTTCCAATTCTTATAAGTAGATTCCACTTTCCTAACGAGTCAATCCATGCCAAAATAGATGACGAATGGAGTGATCTAAATGATTGAAGATACAGGAGAACGCGTGATTCCAAAAAAGATGAGCCCGATGAATAACCTATTGCTCGAGCATATCGCACGTTACCAGTTTGCCCTACCTTATCTTGAAGGGCGAGTCCTCGACATGGCTTGTGGTGCAGGCTACGGAACCCATATGATCGCCAAACAACGAAAAAAATTCATTGATGAAGTGATTGGGATTGATATCGATCCAGAAATTATCGCTTATGCAAAAAAGGAGTATTACCATCCGAAGTCATCGTTCGATATTTACAATGCTACCGAATCAACGCTGCCAAACAAGCTTGGCACATTTGATGCGATTGTCAGCTTTGAAACGATCGAGCATATTGCTGAGGAAAAAGACCTTCTAGACAATTACTATCGCTTATTGAATCCAGGTGGAACGTTAATCGTTTCGACACCTTTTGGTAAAGGCAGAGGAAAGCCGGTCGGTTCTCCCTTCCATGTCCATCAGCTAACAGTCGAGGAGTTTCAAGAGTTATTCACTGACTATGCAGAAACAGATTTTTATTATCAACGCGGCGTATTGATTGAACCCGGTCGTAAGGATCTCAGTTATCCATTAGGTATCGCTGTTTGTAAAAAATAATCAAGGATGTTACGGTGAAAATAAGTAAATAAGGCTCACGGGAATCATCCCGCAAGCCTTATTTTAAATGCGTTATTTACGAACTTATTTGTTGTCTCGCTGACGAGCTCTTTCGTTGCCGCCTTTTTCACCGATTTCTTGATAGAATTCTTTATCGTAGTTACGGCTTGTTGTTTTGCCGCCTTTTCTTCCTGCTTCCTCTAGAGACATTTTGTTGTTGTTTTTACGTTCTGCCATTCTTAACATCTCCTTTCGAAATTAGTAAGAATAAGCGGTAGGCTTAATGACGCCTACATTATAAACAATTCCACGTGTGTGTTTTCCTTAAACATTTTTGCCGGGATTTACTGATTAAGAATCTTTGTTTTGACGAGCTCTTTCGTTGCCGCCTTTTTCGCCAATTTCTTCATAGAATTCTTTATCGTGATTGCGACTTGTTGCTTCGCCGCCTTTTTCACCGATTTCTTGATAAAATTCTTTGTCGTGATTACGGCTTGTTGCTTCGCCGCCTTTTTCACCGATTTCTTGATAGAATTCTTTATCATGATTACGGCTTGTTGTTTTGCCACCTTTTCTTCCCGCTTCTTCTAGAGACATATTGTTGTTTTTACGTTCTGCCATTCTCAACATCTCCTTTCAGATTTGGATTGGCGAATCATCATCGCCTACACTAAAAGATTTTCCACGTGGGAATTATTTCTAAACCCTTATAATTGAATTCTCTTATATTTGCAGCACATCTATTGCTACGAAAGAATTCTACTTACATCTAACCGCGCGTGAACTCATCCCAATGTTCAAAGTTTATTTTTTGTTATCCTGTTTTTACATAGAAACATAAAACCGTGGCAAAATTAATGGTAAGAACACGATATCTTGGGTGTGAATGTTTGCTCCTGTATCGATTTTTGAAGGTTTCGATGTTTTGACTCACTCATCCAGTGGGTAAGGTTTACTAGAAACTGATAAAAAAAGGAGTGAAGAATCATGATTGGATTTTTACTATATTTATTAGTCGGTGGTATCATCGGTTGGATTGCTGGATTGATTCTAGGTGGTGTACCTGGTGGTATCATCGGTAACATTGTAGCCGGTGTCGTTGGGGCATGGATCGGTCACTCTCTAATGGGATCATTCGGGCCGGTCATTGCAGATATCGCAATCTTTCCAGCCATCATCGGTGCGTTGATCTTTGTTGCGATCTTAAGCATTATTCTTAAAGCAATTAGATAAAATGAAACAAAGCACGAATGGACTCATTTCCATTCGTGCTTTTTCTTTACGTTAATTTTCTTTCATAGATTAGCCAGCTACTCAATCGATACAATGGATAGATTACACACAACACATACACAAAAATCGGAACTTCAAAAACGAGTATAAAACTAATAATCAATAATAAGAAAATCAACGTCATCACGTTGCCATAGGTACCGTTAAGCGGCATCGCATCAAAAAACATAGACGCCTGTTCACGTTTCATCTTCACATGCTCTTTAAAGCATTTTTCATGAAAGGGCCGCAACACCATCTTCATATTGGACACAACAAGATTAGATTTTTTCCCAATCGATTGTTTACATCGAATACAGGTTATCGTTTTATCGGACATCGAAAGATCCTTTCTTTCAATTAAGTATATTCATAAACGTTTAAAGCATAATGATTGAAAAGCGTATGTCATTCTAAAATAATTATAAACATAGTCTTTTAAAAAAGAAAGGTGTCGTGATGGCAATTCAATTAAGTGTTTTAGATCAATCACCCATTTTACAAGGGAGTAGCCCACAAGAGGCACTTCAACAAACAATAGAACTCGCCAAACGAGTTGATCAATTAGGATATAAACGTTTTTGGATGAGCGAACACCATAGTGCTCAAAGTTTAGCTGGCTCAACACCAGAATTATTGACTGGAATCATCGCTCAAGCGACTGAACGAATTAAAGTAGGAACAGGCGGCGTCTTATTGCCACATTACAGCACATACAAAGTGGCAGAGATTTTCAGAACATTGGAGAGTCTGTATCCTGGACGAATCGACCTCGGAGTTGGACGTGCTCCGGGCGGGATGCCTGGTGTAAACTATGCATTGAACAAAGGAAAATATCCTGACGTTCAATCTTTCCCTAAGCAAGTCGCTGACCTTCTTTCTTACTTAGAAGGCGGAAGTCCTGAAGGTTATCAAGCATACGCAACACCGCTTGGACCGACAGTTCCGCCAGTATGGATTTTAGGTTCTAGTGGTTCAAGCGCCGGACTTGCTGGTGAACTCGGTGCCAATTATACATTCGCTCAATTTATTAATCCGGATGGAGGTCCAGCAGCGATCCAGCAATATTATGACCATTTCATTCCTTCTGAAAGACAAAAAGAACCGAGCGCAAGTGCCGCTGTATTTACGGTCGTTGGTAATACAGAGGAAGAAGCAGAGTATCTCGCCTCCTCTCTTGATGTATCTTTATTGATGGCTGATCAAGGTCAAATTCGAAATCATTTTATGTCTCCGGAAGAAGCCCAGCGTTATACGTTTTCTTATTTCGAAGCCGAACGAGTGAAGTATAATCGAAATCGTATGATCGTCGGGAATGTCGAAAGTGTCAAACAGCAGTTGGAGCAGATGGCAGCAGATTTTCAAATTGATGAAATCATTGCCAATATCATTGTGTACCCATTTGAGAAACGATTAGAAAGTTATGAGAAATTGGCTCAAGCTTTTCAGTTAAATAGAAAGTAAATCATATGAAAAGGGGTTTTTGAGATGGTTGCATTTGATCACCTTGTCATTTTTTCGAATGATCCTGCTCTGGATGCTTCCGATTTTGAGAACAATCATCAACTTCAAGCCGTTCAAGGTGGCGAACACAAGGATTGGGGAACGTATAACCATTTAGCATTTATGAAGAATAACAGTTATGTTGAATGGATTGGCATTCGCGATCAAGCGTTAGCTGAAACTTCGGATAACCCATTGATTCAGCACACCGTACATGCGAGCGTGCAACATACGAAAGGGCCGATTCAGTTCGCCCTTCGTGTGGAAAATATCGATACTTTTATCGACCATTTTGAAAAGAAAGGCATCGCCTATAAAGGACCATTTCCCGGCAGGCGAGTACGCGCGGATGGCAGTGTGCTCGAATGGCGAATGTTATTTCCTACTTATTCATTCGACGAAGCTCCCCTTCCTTTTTTGATTGAATGGTCTGGCGAGGGGAACCAACCGACGGATCTTAGTCAGCTTAATGAGGTGACATTTTCGAGAATTCAACTATCTGTTAATCAGCCTATGGAGTATAAGAAAAAGCTGAAGGAAATTTACGGGCTATCGGAGAGAACCAACTCCTTATTTCATTTGGAAAATGGAGAAATTGAAGTCAAGCAAGGAAACAACATCGTAGCACAATTTGAATCTATTCGATTTCAAAAGTTTTCATCCTAGATATTTTTTGAACACGGAAAAACCCGGCTTTTTTCTTCCTTCTGTGGTTGAGAGCTATTATCAAACACGGAAGGACTTCTTTTTTGCTCCCTTCCGTTGTTGAGAGCCCTTGTCGGACACGGAAGAACTCGCTTTTTTCTCCCTTCCGTCGTTGAGAGCCTCTATCGGACACGGAAGGGCTCGCTTTTTTCTCCCTTCCGTCGTTGAGAGCCCTTGTCGGACACGGAAAGTCACCTTTTTTTCTCCCTTCCGTCGTTGAGAGCCCTTGTCGAACACGGAAGGTCTCGCCTTTTTCTCCCTTCCGTCGTTGAGAGCCCTTGTCGGACACGGAAAGTCACCTTTTTTTCTTCCTTCCGTCGTTGAGAGCCTCTATCGAACACGGAAGAACTCGCTTTTTTCTCCCTTCCGTCGTTGAGAGCTATCATCAAACACGGAAGTCCCCTCTAGATATGACAAAATCACCGCATTTACTACTCTCACACAAAAGTATTTATTTCTATTCTCGAAATATTATTTATTCGGAATAATTTTTTTGCTACAATAGAATGTGTTTAGAAAATTAAGAAGTTTCGGAGGGAAGTTTATGGCCTATTCACAGGTTTGGGATTTGGATGTCTTTTTTGAAGGTGGTAGTGATTCTCCACAATTAAGAGCTCATTTAGATGAAACAAAGGTTAAGGTCGATCAATTCGCAGGTAAGTTACAAACGTTTGAAACACCTACAAATCAGAGTGCTGCTGGTTCTGTCGCTCAATTGCTAGAAGAAGGGTCAACGATTCAAATGCATATTAGCCAGGCGAGTGGATTCATCAGTTGCTTGGAAGCGCAGGATATGAATGATACACAAGCAAACACGCTTCGTAGTGAAGTCACGCAAATTGTAGCTACCTTTAGTTCAGCTTTTAATTCATTGGAACAAAAGCTAGCCAAGACAGAGCAGACAGTTTGGGAACAGCTAATCCAAGACGAGCAATTGTCCGACTTTCGTTTTGTTTTAGAAGAGTGGCGAGCAAAAGCGAAGGAGCAGCTTTCCGAAAAGGAAGAATCGCTCATTTCAGCTCTTTCCGTTGACGGATACCATGCTTGGGGACAAATGTACAATACGATTGTTGGTCAAATGACCGTTCATGTAACAGTCGATGGGGAGGAAAAAGAACTTTCTGTCGGACAAGCGAACAATCTCTTATCACATGAAGATCCTACGGTTCGTAAAGAAGTCTATGAAAAATTAGAAGATGCATGGAAGAGTAAAGAGGCCCTATTCGCCCGAACGCTCAACCATTTAGCTGGTTTCCGGTTGAATGTCTACGAAAAACGTGGATGGGAGAATGTGTTGAAAGAGCCGCTCGATTATAACCGGATGCAGCAGGAAACACTCGATGCGATGTGGGGTGCCATTACCAAACATAAAGCTACATTCGTAAAATTCCTTGAACGCAAAGCGAAATTATTGGGGAAAGAGCAGCTTGATTGGTATGACCTGAATGCTTCGACACAGGATAATAACCAAAAACTTTCCTATGATGAAGGCGCTGAATTTATCTTAAAGCATTTCCAAACCTTCAGTCCAAAAATGGCCGACTTTGCGAAGATGGCTTTTGAAGACCGATGGATCGAAGCAGAAGATCGATCAGGGAAACGGCCAGGTGGATTTTGCACAGGTCTGCCACTCAGCAATCAATCGCGGATTTTTATGACCTATAGTGGCTCCATGTCGAATGTGGCGACACTCGCTCACGAGCTTGGTCACGCTTATCATAGTTATGTTCTCCGTGATGTTCATCCGTTGAATCGTCGCTATGCGATGAACGTCGCTGAAACGGCTTCGACTTTTGCGGAAATGATCGTGGCGGATGCATCTGTCAAAGAAGCTCAATCAGAAGAAAATAAAATTGCTTTGCTAGAAGATAAAATTCAACGAAGTGTCGCTTTCTTCATGAATATTCATTCTCGCTTTTTATTCGAAACCCGTTTTTATGAAGAGCGGAAAAATGGTTTTGTTACGGCAGATCGACTGAACGCTTTAACAGATGAAGCTCAACGAGAAGCTTATGTCGATACGATTGCGACAACAAGTCCAAGTTATTGGTCCAATAAGCTTCATTTCCACATTACCGGCGTGCCGTTTTATAACTTCCCTTACACATTCGGTTACCTCTTCTCGCTCGCGATCTATGCGAAAGCATTGGAAGAAGGAACGGATTATGAGGACAAGTATATCGCATTGCTTCAAGATACAGCGCGAATGACGACAGAAGACTTAGCCAAGAAACATTTAGGTGCAGACATTACAAAAGAATCTTTCTGGGAGAAAGGCATCGAACTTTGCGAAAAAGATGTAGAAGAATATTTGCGATTGACTGACTAAAATAAAATCCTAGTTGGGCTTATGACCCGACTAGGATTTATTTATGAATGGATTTTCTTTTCATAATATCTAAAAGGAAACGGCTCTCCTTCTTGGTATTTTTCGATAACAAATTGATAATTTGCTCGGTTAAATAATCGTAAAGCCGCTTCATTGATCGCATTTGTATCTGCGCATATATAATGGATACCCTTTTCCTTACCCAATTCCTCTGTAAAACGAAAAAAGGACTGCGCGATGCTTTTCCCTTGATAGTCCGGATCAACCGCCAGCCGTTTCATGCATAAATACGGTTCCTTATATGTCCAAGGTATCTCAGCATATTCTTCATGTCCTTCTGTACTGATGCACACGGCCCCTACAATCGTTCCACCAATTTCATATACGTATAACTGCCTGTTATGTATGTCATCTTCATAAAATGCCTCAGGATATGAACCATTCCATTGCGGGTTTCCTTCATCATTCATTTTTCTTTTCGACCGCTTTGCTACCGCTTTAATGCATTCTAAATCTTCAGGCTTCGCTTGTCGGATCATATCTGTCTCACCCCTTATATCTTTATCCATTTAAAGGGTTAATTCTCCATACGTCAAGCGTTTTTATCAGAAAAATTCATAAAAAAACAGTCCACGCTAAACTGCGATGAACTGTTCCGAATCAAATGTAGAATGATTTTTTATTCCTCTGTCAATTCCAATTTTCCTAAACCATAAGCTGCAATCAACCCACCAATTAAGCAAATTACGCTTACGATGTTTCGCATCTTATCCAATTCGAATCCAGGGTAAATGACGACCAATGCACCGATGACCAAGCCTATGATCAACGCATACATATGGAAATAGAACCGATCAAACAACACACGAATGATTCTACTCATGATCAATAACCCAAGTACAATCCCTAAACCTAATGGGATTAACGCTTCGATTACGAGATTTTCGATAGAATGGGTAAAGGTTTTGTACATACCAATGAGCAACAATAAGAACGAGCCACTAATTCCAGGGAGAATCATTGCTGAACTCGCTAACCAGCCGGATAGAAATAACATGAGGTAATCCATGCCTTCAAATTCTGTCATCGGGGTGATTGATTCATCGCCACGGAAAACGACCATCGAACCTACAAAGATCGCTGCTAGTAAAAGAGTCAAATAATGAGAACCTTGAAACTGACGACTTCCATCTGCCTGACGCCATAGAAATGGAATTACACCGGCAATCAATCCGAGAAAAGCAAATATCAGCTGATGCGGATAGTTATTTAATAACCAGTTAATAATTCCACTGAAAAAATAGACAGCAGTTAACACACCAACGCCTAACGGTGCTAAGAATGCCAAATGTTTTTTCCATTCACGCGTAAATATGCCATTAATGCCTTCAATCAGGCGTTGATAAATCCCTAAAACAACAGCAATCGTGCCTCCGCTCACACCCGGAACGATATCACTCGCTCCCATAAGCGCACCACGATATAGATTTTTCCATTCAATCATATGTTAATCCCCATTTCTCTTCTTCATACACTTTCAATATTATACTAGATAAGACTAGCATATGCCCATGTTTTTTAAAAATGTCCTAAGAGAATTTGGGGTACATTTGATTTTGGATGACGAATAATTTCAGGCGTCGTATGGTAAACATTTTTCAGTAAGTCTGAGTCAATAATTTCTTCATTACTCCCCGAGCGAACGACTTTCCCTTCACTCATCAAGATCAGTTCCTCACAAAATTGGGAAGCTAGATTTAAATCATGCATCACCATGATGACCGTCAAGTTATCTTTACGTTGCCATTCCTTGACTAATCTTAAGATGTTCAACTGATGACCGATATCCAAGAAAGTCGTTGGTTCATCTAATAACAGTAATTCCGGTTGCTGAACCATCGCCTTGGCAATTGCGACACGCTGCCTCTCTCCCCCACTAAGGGTATCAAGAAATTGATCTTTCAAATCGGTCAGTGAGGTGAATGCCAAGACTTCTTCCACTAACTCATAATCCTTTTTACTCTCTCGTTGGAAAAAACCCAAGTGTGGATAACGTCCAAGGAGAATGGCATCAAAAACTTTAATAGGATAGGCGGCTAGTCCTTCTTGTGTCAATACAGCAATCCTTTGCGCCAGTTTTTTTACATTCCAATGCTGGACGTCTTGACCGTGAAAAGTAATGCTTCCACCCGTAGGCTTTTCATAAGCAGAAATCAATTTCATCAAGGTCGATTTTCCTGCACCATTCGGGCCAATCAATCCAATTGAACTGCCTTTAGGCACATCAAAAGAAACATTGTCCAAGAGGCTTTTATCTTCTATTTTTTTAGTCACTTGCTGGATTGATAACATGATGCTCCTCATCCTTTTTAGTTAAATTAGGATCCGTTAAAGACTGTTGTTTAAATTTAAAGTCGTCCGCCAGGTGCTAAATGTTCAAAGAAAGCGTCTGAACGTTCAAATGATGACGCTGACCGTTCAAAAAGGCGTTCTAACCGTTCAATCTAGGCGTCTGAATGTGCAAAACACAACGCTGAACGTTCAAAGAAGCATTCTAACCGTTCATAGATTAACGCTAACCGCTCAAACAGGCATCTTCCATCTCGATCTCTAGAAATAGCCACGTCTAGCTCTCCGCAATAAATAAGCGAAGAAGGGTGCGCCCAAGAATGCTGTAATGATGCCTAAGGGAAGCTCTCTCGGCTGCATCACTGTTCTCGCAAAAGCATCAGCTCCGACGAGAAAAATTGCACCACCGATTACGCTTAATGGAATGATCATGCGGTAATCCGCTCCGAAAATCAAACGGATAATATGTGGGATGACCAAACCGACAAATCCAATGGCTCCGGATACAGATACGGCCGCTCCTGTAATCAATGAAGCCAAAACCAACATAATAATTCGTGAGCGTTGCACAGAAACACCGCTATGATGTGCCGCTTCTTCTCCTAAACCAAGCATATTCAAATCTCTTGAGAAAAAATAAGCGATGACAACAGCGATCGAAATGACTGGAAAAACCACCTGAGTATAGCTCCAGTCTGTTAATGTTAGACTTCCCATCATCCAAAAAACAATCGTTTGTAGCTGCTCGTTCGATAATGCCATAATTAATGATAAACATGCGCCTAAAAAAGCTTGGATGACGACACCTGATAAAATCAACGTTTCAACCCGCATTTTCCGCTCAACCGTTGCTAAATAATACACAATCATTAAAGAAGCAAGACCTGCTAAAAACGCCACGAAAGGTAGGGTGAATTTTCCTAACCATGCAATTTGCCAGCCGAAAGCCATCACTAAAGCAGCACCGAATGAAGCGCCTGACGAAACACCTAAAATAAAAGGATCTGCAAGTGGGTTACGCAATACACCTTGGTAAATTGCTCCTGCCAATGATAATGCCGCACCCACCAAAGCACCTAAAATGACCCTTGGCAGCCGGATATCCCAAATAATTGTTTCGGTTGATTCCTTCCAATCAACCGAAACCCAGTTTTGAACAATAGGAATTTTTGAGAGAACGACTTTCCAAACAACAATAAAATCAATACTTGCTGCACCCAACGTAATGGATAGGCTCATCACGATCAATAATAGAATCGATAAAAGAATTGACCAAAAAGCAACTTTTCCAAACGAGTGGGTCGATGTTGGATGTTTCATTGGTTACTCCATTAAATCGGGATAAAGGATGTTTACTAATTGTTCAAGTCCTTCAATCAACCGTGGACCAGGACGTGACAGAAGATCATTATCGATATTATGGACTTCTTCATTTTGAATAGCCGTTACATCTTTCCAGTTTTCTCGTGCAAGGACTTGTTCCTCGACGTCTTCCATGTAGTAGCCGTATGTGGTGATGATCACATCAGGATTCGCTTCAATCACCACTTCTTCGTTCACCTGTGGCCAGCCTTCTTCTCCAGCCATGATGTTTTTACCACCAGCGATTTGTAGCAGCTCATTCATGAATGTATTTTCTGCAGCTGTAAATAATTCTTGATCAATCTCAAACCAGACGGATTTCTTTTCGTCTTCAGAGAGCTCGGCCGTTTTCTTTTCAATTTCTTCTATTCTGTTTTGCATATTTTCGACGGTCTCATTGGCTTTCTCTTCTGTTCCAACCGCTTGACCAGCTAAACGTAAATCCTCATAAGTTTCTTCCAATGTTTGTGCACCGAGTACAATAACTTTCAAGCCTTTGTCCCGTAGTGCTTGAATATCATCTCCATTATTTAAATCAGCCACTACCAAATCTGGCTCTAGTTCGACAATTTTTTCGAAATTTAAGTTCATGTCACCGACTTTTTCAATATCGGTTACTTCTTCCGGATAGTTGGACCATTCATCTACACCTACGACTTTGTCGCCACCACCAACAGCGTACACAATTTCAGTCGCACTTGGGATGACTGTCACAACTCGCTCAGGTTCTTCTTCAATGGTTACTTCTTCCCCTGATTTATCTGTTAAGGTTACAGATTCGGAGGCTGCACTCTCTTCATCATCTTGCGCCTCTTCTTCCGACGTTTCCTCACTTGATTCATTTTCCTCTACTTGCGTTTCTCCCTCATTTGATGTGTCGTCTCCACCTTGACAAGCCGCTAACCCAATAACGAATGCCATGACCAATAGGATTAAAAACTTTTTCCAACTTCCCATCTTCATGTTATACTTCCTCTCTCATCAGTATTATTGTATTTTTCGCATAAAAAAGCTCTGAATCCTTTGTCATAAGGAGCCAGAGCATACATAACAATATCGATGCGCAGGCGATCCTTTGACCCGAAGGATTGAAGCCAAAACAAATAGGCAGGTCTCCTGGCTTAGAGTCATTGCATTCCATCCCTTCCCATTTTTAAAAAACAGTGGTTCGATGGTTTGCTTCTCATTACAGTGGCGGGACCGCGTCGGATTTACACCGATCTTCCCTATTATGTGAGTCGTAATACTCACACCTACACGTTTCGATTATACGATTGTATATTCATCATAATTCGAGCAATTATTTTCGTCAAGATAATATCTATCCTTTTATTAATATTCAAAAAAGTATGGTAATATATAGTTAACTGGAAAAAGTAAGGTGAAGAAATATGGATCTTGGTGCCATCATACAATACTATCGTACCAAAAAAGGTTATACGCAAAAACAGATGGCGGATGGCATTTGTTCTGTATCTTATCTAAGCAAAATAGAAAACGAGATGATCACGCCGAAAGAAGACGTAGCGAGATTGTTATTTGACCGGTTAGACATCAGTTACGATGACATCACGCATAGCGATAACCACCAAATTATCCGTAAAATTTTAAAACTATATAAGCGGATCAAAGAAAAAGATTATGAAGCGGCAAAAGAATCTATTGATGAATTGAAACGAATCCTCACACCTTTTCACGCACCGGAAGCATTGAACATCTTTCAATTGGTATATTTTTATTTCATCATTCAAACAAGAGAAAATGAAAAAGTTGAACAAATGTACCAAGAGGTCCTGCGTTTGGAAAATCGTTTTGAAAAAGAAGAGCTTTACCTTTTCCACAAGGTTATTGGCCTTTATTACAATTACAAAGCACAACCAAATAAAGCTCTCAATCATTTTGAAACAGCGAAAGCAATGTCAGTGAAATGGACAATCAAAGATACAGAGATCTATTATTTACTTGCTCTTTCATTGACTAGAATCCGGAAGCCGGCCCAATCGAATTATTACTGTCAAATCGCTAAGGATCAATTCGAATCAGACTTCTTATATACGAATGTTACCGATTGTTATATTTTATTTGGTGTTAATTATATGTTGCTGGAAGCTTATGACGTTTCAGAAAAATATTTTTTGCAAGTGTTACATTCGAAACCAATGGGGGATTTGCCCGACGTCCAGCGACGTGTTAAGCATAACTTAGCCATTCTTTATTTTTATATGGAAGAATATGATCGTTCCATTTCTTATATGGAACAGTTAAACAAATATGATTATAACTTATACGACAAAATTCAAGCCTTTTACATGCAAGCAAAAATTCATTATTTGAACGATAATGATAAGCAAGCCATCAAGTTTCTTAATAAAGGTGAAGAAGCCCTTAGAGAAGTGAAATACTTGAAATTCCAATACCAATTCTATGTACTCAAACATCAAATATATAACAAAACAAAAGACCCTGAATTCCTGAAAAAGGCTAAAAATGTTCTATTGCCTTATTTCCAACATTCAGGTGAGAAGAAAACAATCAAAGAACTTTCTTTAATTCTGGGACACCAATCTTATGATAACGGCGATTATAAGCAAGCAGCCGATTATTATAAATTTTTGATTGATCAATTTAATCACGTAAAGGATGAGGTGTAATGAGTAATACAGTAACTGTACAGTATGAAGAAAAAGTCGCTAAAATCACATTGAATCGACCTGACAAGATGAACTCGATGAACCAGGAAATGTTGGAGGAAATGGCCACCAAAATGGAAGAGGTCAGTCAAAGTGAAGCACAGATTGTGATTCTGACTGGTGAAGGCCGTGCTTTTTCAGCGGGCGGCGACATTAATATGATGCTTGATAATGACGATCCTAGTGACTTCAAAAAGATTATGGACACCATTGAGAAAACAGTTAAAACCTTTTATAGCATGCCGAAAATCACTATCTCGATGTTAAATGGTGCAACTGCTGGACTCGGTTTAAGTTTGGCATTAGCTGCAGACTATGTTATCGCTCAAAAAGAAGCCAAAATTGCCATGAATTTCATTGGCATTGGGTTGATTCCCGACGGTGGCGGGCACTTTTTCATGGAGCAACGACTCGGCACACATTTAGCTAAGCAAATGATCTGGGAAGGCAAAATGATGCAAGCCGAAGAAGCAGAGAAATTAGGCCTTGTCGACCTTGCAACTGAAAACGCAGAAGAAGCCACTCAAAAATACGTAGAAAAATTACAAGGCGCACCATTACGCGCCATGATTCGAACGAAGACAATTTACCATCAAGAAAACCTCAATAAGCTTGAGTCTTACTTAGCAGGCGAATCTGAAGGTCAAGTTGCCATGAGGCAAACCAAAGACCACCAAGAAGGAATTAAAGCATTTATGGAGAAGCGAAAGCCCGAATTTCGTGGTGAGTAGTTTATTGATGTATTAAGTAACCATCCAGGAAAGCACGCTATTTATTCGATATGTATAATCGTTGCGCTCCCCTCCAATAATAATTGACGAGATTATTATTGGAGGTGTTATAGATGGCAAGAGTTGCTGTAGAAGATACGTTGACGAACGTAAAACAAGCACTACAGAAGGATGGACATGAAGTTGTGTCACTTGAATCAGATCAAGCAAATGACTGTGATTGTTGTTGCATTTCTGGTCAAGATCAAAATGTCATGGGAATGAGTGATGCAACGACGCAGGCAACTGTAATTAATTGTGATGGTAAAAATGCCAATGAAGTTGTCCAGGAAGTGAATGAACTTTTTCGTACTTAATGGTTCCATTGTCTATGGACAAATCAATAGACATGTAAAAAGCCAGTCAATCCGACTGGCTTTTTTGATTGCTTAAATGTTGATAACGATTGATAAGTCATTTACTGACGAATTAATAAAATTCATGTCCAAAGTTATTGCCTTTTCTTGCTTCGACACTCATTGTCATATAAAGATCAAAAATTCGAAGCATCTCTTTGAGACGGCTTATGACATCTTCATTGATCAATTCATTTGTTTCTGTAAAATGCTCGCTATGCGCATAAACATAATTCGGCGTTACCAATGAACGAAAGTAACTTAAAATTGGTTTTAATTGATTCTCAATGACCAAGTGATGCTGAAAAGTTCCTCCATTTGCGATAACCGAAACGGGCTTGTATCGCATCGTTTTCGGCGAAATTAAATCTAACAAGTTTTTAAAAGAGCCTGGGATTGATCCTTGGAAAATCGACGTAGCAATAATATAGCCATCTGCAGCTTCCATTTTAGCGATGGCTTCTTGTGTATCTTCATTGTATTTTTCTTTTGATCGACCATCCGCAAGCTCGAGTGTTAATTGATCCAATGATAGTTGTTCCACATCATACGAATAATTTCCTTCATTTAAATAATGTTCAATTTCTTTTAATAGAACTTTTGGTTTCTCACCTGTCACCGTTCCATTGATCAGTATTATATTCAAAAAAACCAAACCCCTCTCTATCTGTACCTTCCATTTATTTTCATTTTTTATTCGTTTTCTATTACACTATCTCTCTTACGTAAACGAATTTTATTCAAATAGTTAACTCGTTAACTTATAAACTTTGAACGAGTTGGAAATGATAGGATTACGCACATGCAATCCAATCTATACGGAATATCCATTTCTATCTTATCAGATTTCAGACTATTATGTTTCATTACATGCTTTGTTAAGAGATTGTTTTCATTCTGTGGTTTGATTGAAACTAGTCTGTAGTCATTATTTGATAGAATCCTACTTGTGACTAAATAATCAGTGGATGGCATTTGCGTGCAGGGTAGAATCCTTGGCCTTAAAAGCCAACCATTAAAATATTCGGAGGGATTTTCATGCATCAATCTATTAAAAAAAATATCGGATTGGTCAGTCTCGTTTTAATCTGTTTGACAATGTTAACGGTTGCTGTTGTAACCGGTCAAAGTGACCAAGCAGATCAGGAATCCAGTGTACAAGCTGAAACTATCGATAATCAACAGACGGTCGGACAATTAGCAACAGCACAGTTAAGCTTAGATGAAAAAGATAAACTAGCAATGAATCAAGCAGCAATGAAAGAAGCTGTTAAAGAGCAGCCAACTGCTGTAAAGAAGAAACCCGTACAAGAAGCAGCAAACAAACAGACGGCGCAATCTAGCCAAGAAAAATCAAAGGGTAAAATTGTACAAGCCAGTCAACAAGAATCGAACAACCAAACACTCTATGTCACTGCAACAGCATACACAGCTTATTGTGATGGTTGTAGTGGTGTAACTCGAACAGGAATCGACTTACGTGCGAATCCGAACCAAAAAGTGATTGCGGTTGATCCAAATGTGATCCCACTTGGATCGAAAGTATGGGTTGAAGGTTATGGAACAGCAATTGCTGGTGACACAGGTTCAGCGATTAAAGGAAAACGTATTGATCTTTTCATCCCTTCTCATGAAGAAGCAATGCGGTACGGTGTCCGGGAAGTGAAAATAGAAGTAATCGAATAACTTATTCCGAGCCAATTGTTCACTACAATTGGCTTCTTTCTTGTTTCAATCACCCTCCTCAAGGGAAAGGGATAAAAAATTGCCTTACTCAAAAACCTGAACGGCAATAAGGAGGCATTCGCATGTTTTCTTTTTTAAAAAGTAGAGATGATCAAACGATCGCTTTAGGAATAGAAGGTAAAGTCAGTCAAACTGACGCCGAACGACTCAGCCAGTATGTAGAGGAAAATTTTGGTGATGACCAGCCATTTAATGTCGTCGCATATATGGATGAAGTTGAGAGCACAACCTTTAAAGGGGCTCTGGAAGGAATGAAGTTTGACACAAAGCGATGGGATCAATTTCAACGTCTTGCGTTCATTAGTGATAAGGATTGGATAGAGGCTGCGACGAATATTGGTTCACTATTGCCAGGTGTTGAAACGAAGCATTTTAATAAAGACGAAGTAGAAGAAGCATGGGGCTGGATTATGGAGAAGGAATAATATAGAACAAACGAAGAGACTGGGACAGAAGAAACGTATTGATGCATCAATTGAGAATTTCTTTGGAATTGGAGCAATTCGCCATGAAATTCTTGACGGTGTGATGCATTTGTCGGGCGGCTCGACACGTTTGTCCCAGTCTCTTTTTTTAATCGGAAAAACGAAATGGCCAAAACAACGCTCTTTTTTGGTAAGCGTAAAAGCAATACGGTTCTTCAAGAATCGAACCATCAGGCAATTGGGGCAGCATTCCGTTTCGTCGGATTGATACATCCACATCAGCCACTTTCCACGGTCTATGGTGAATTGGCCCTTCGATGAGCCGGTTTCCGAGCGTGGAATACAAAAAGTAGCGGTCTGCTAGCCATTTCGCCAAACTACCTTTTCCTACTGAAAAAGTCTTTTCTGATGGCTTAAATTGCCCGACAAATAGGCGTTGATAATTCATCATTCTTTTACTTTGATAATAATGGATGCCTTCCCTCTCGTTCTTTTCTAGAGACATTTCCGCCAAATAATAAGGTAAGGTCAGAAAGCGTGCCCCCAATACTGCTACAGGGTGTTCCGCTTCCAGATTGAAAAAATATACACCCGGTTTTCCATTATGAGTGACATATGTTCGGACATTTAATTCTAAGAAAGTATTTATTCCTTTCAGGGACTGTGTCCTCAAAGTAAAATCGTTGATGCTAAACGGGAGTACCGTAATCCATGCCTTTCCCTCAAATGTATCCAACTGCAATCCCTGCGGAAGCAGCGTCTGAACGGCTTTAGGATCCACAGGATAATTGATGAATAAGAGATCTTTCCATAACTGACTAGCGATCCACGGACTATCTGGGAAAATCGTTTTGCGATGAGCGGTCTCTTTTAAAATTTCTTCATACATAGAAGCCACCCTTTAGATGAACAAAGATTATGTACAAAAAAGCTGTCCTTTTTGTTAATGGACAGCCTTTTTGAATTGCATTTAGGATTCATTTGATTTTGCTTCTAATTCAACATCGACGTTTCCTCTTGTCGCTTTGGAATAAGGGCATACTTGATGTGCTTCTTTCATTAACTCTTCTGCCTCATCTTGAGCGACACCATTAAATTCAGACACTAATTTAACGGCAATCTTAAAACCGCTCTCTCCCTCTTTCAAAAAGCTGACTTCTGCTGTTGTGACCGTATCGATTTTTTTATTCTTTTGCTTGGCAACCAAATTCAACGCACCATCATAACAAGAGGAATAAGCAGCCGCGAAAAGTTGTTCAGGGTTCGTACCTGTTTCATTCGAATTTTCTGTAGGCATGACAATATTTAAGTCAATGACACCATCTTCTGATTTTACGTGACCATCTCTTCCACCTTTTGCTGTTGCTTTTGTTGTAAACAATTCGTTACTCATCGTCAACACTCCTTTTCGGTTGGATTTTTTGGTTTCTATGAACTTTTCCCTTATGTTGTTTACTTTAACCATAAATGAACAGACTGCGTACTTCAAATGAAATGTCAGAAATCTTCGGCAAAAATCCGATTAAATTCTTGTTGGTTGGGAAAACATACATATAGCTCTTCTATGTTAAATAATAGAAGAAATACCTTTCCAGGAGGATTTCATGGCAGACAAATCCGATCGTAGTAAACAGGAGAAGAATAAGGAAAGGCTGACTAACCGACAAGGTCATCCGGTAACACAAAATCAAAATATCCGAACTGTCGGTAATCGTGGGCCAGGCACATTGGAAAATTATGATTACATCGAAAAGATCAGTCACTTTGACCGTGAACGGGTTCCCGAGCGTGTCGTACATGGCAGAGGTGCCGGTGCGCATGGCTATTTCGAAGCATATGGAAAAATTGGTGATGAACCTGCATCCAAGTACACGAGAGCGAAACTTTTCCAAGAAAAAGGTAAACGAACCCCTGTGTTTGTCCGTTTTTCAACCGTCATCCATGGTACACATTCACCGGAAACATTACGGGACCCACGCGGCTTTGCAGTGAAATTTTACACAGAAGACGGAAATTGGGACTTAGTTGGAAATAACATAAAAATCTTTTTCGTCCGTGACGCAATGAAATTTCCAGATATGATTCATGCATTCAAGCCGGACCCTGTGACAAATATTCAAGACCCTGAACGGTTCTTTGATTTCTGCGCGAGTTCACCGGAAACTTTTCACATGGTCACATTCATTCACTCTCCATGGGGGATTCCAGCAAATTACCGTCAAATGCAAGGTTCTGGTGTGAATACTTACAAATTGGTGAATGATGATGGCAAAGCTGTTTTGGTGAAATTTCATTGGGAGCCAAATCAAGGAATTAAGAATCTGACACAAAAAGAAGCAGAAGAAATTCAAGGACAAAACTTCAACCATGCGACGCAAGATCTGTACGAAGCCATTGAAGAAGGAAACTATCCAGAATGGGAGCTATATGTTCAAATTATGGAGGACGGAGAGCATCCGGAACTTGATTTTGATCCGCTAGACGATACAAAACTTTGGCCAGAGGACCAATTTCCATGGCTTCCTGTCGGAAAGTTGGTGCTCGACAAGAATCCTGATGATTATTTTGCGGAAGTTGAGCAATCTGCATTCGGTACGGGTGTATTGGTTGATGGCATTGATTTCTCTGATGATAAAATGCTGCAAGGGCGTACCTTCTCTTATTCCGATACACAACGACACCGTGTTGGAGCAAATTATTTACAATTGCCAATTAACCGTGCAAGGACAGAAGTGAATACCAACCAAGAAGGCGGCAACATGCGTTATGAGGTCGATCGTGAGCCGAGTAAGAATCCTGCCATAAACTATGAACCATCCATTTTGGGTGGCTATGAAGAAGCTGAACCATATGGCAAGGATCATGAACCATATGTCGAAGGAAACTTAACACGCGAGTCCATTGATCGGACAAGTAACACCAAACAAGCTGGTGAGACGTTCAGACAGTTTGAAGAATGGGAAAAAGCAGAGTTGATTTCCAATCTTGTCAATGATTTATCTGTATGCGATCAACGAATCCAAGATCGTTGGATGGAGCTCGCAGAAGAAGCCGACGAAGAATATGGACTCCGATTACGTGAAGGTCTTGAAAAAGCGAAGAATGGGATGGATGATTCAAGTAGAGGCCCTATAGGAAACACATCGGCATCTGAAGCTACTGAAAAAGCAGAGCGAGAAGGACATGAAGCAGATCCTTATTAAAATAGCAAGATCTCCAGTTTTTTATTGAACTGGAGATCTTTTTTATTAATCATCCCGAATTTAACATGGTGAAATGCGCGATATACTTGAGCTAGCGACTTCCCCTGCTTTGAACCAACGGACGATATTTATGTATTTAAAGCATTGTCAAACAGCCACCAGCTTCCTGCACTGCCAAACTATTCTATTAAAGTCTGCCGGAGAGAACTTGGCAGGCCTATTGCATGCTTTGAGAGAGCTTATGACTGTCCAAGGCGCCAAGCTGACTGTTCAATAGAGTGATCGTTCAAACTACACGCGTGAATGTTCAAAGCAGGGAGCTGACTGTTCAAAATACGTGCCTGATCGTTCAAACCAATCGACTAACCGTTCAAATGACGTGCCTGATCGTTCAAAGCAGGGAGCTGACCGTTCAAAATACGCGCGTGACCGTTCAAAGCAGGGGGCTAACCGTTCAAACCACGCGCGTGACCGTTCAAATCAATAAGCCAACCGTTCAAACTATGTACGTAATCATTCAAATCAAGACGCTGTCTCTGAAAAACGGTGAATAAAAGTACAAATAAATAAAAAAGATGCACGCCCGTAAGCGTACATCTTGTATAGTCATTATTGAGCAACAACGTTAGCTGCTTGTGGTCCGCGATCGCCTTCAACGATTTCGAACTCTACTGTTTGACCTTCTTCTAAAGTTTTGAAACCTTCAGCTTGGATTGCTGAGAAGTGTACGAATACATCGTCGCCATCTTCGCGCTCGATGAAGCCAAAACCTTTTTCTGAGTTAAACCATTTTACTGTACCTGTCATATGAATGACCTCCTTTAAAATACTACAAAACAATTGGATCTTGTTACTTTGACTTCCTAAAGAGAGGCCACCCAAGTAAACAATGAATCGAATCATTTCGTACATTTACTACTATAACTCGCCTCCAGTAAAAAAGCAAGTGAAAAGAAATATATTACATTTTAATTTCAATTCCTGTTAAAGCTTGTATATTGTTGGAACCGTGTGCTAAAATTCAGGTCGTACCTAATTTAATTCACTCAAAGGAAGGGTTATTTTATATGAAAAAATTATTTCTCATCAGCGTATTGTTACTTTTATCCATTGTAGCGGTTGCATGCGGTGGTGACGATGGGGATAACGAGAATGGTGAAAACGCCAACGAATCCGAAAATGAGAATACTGAACAAACAGAAAATGCTGAAGGCGAAAACAATGAAGGTCAGCAAGAAGTCGAAGAAGTAAAAGCAGATGAATTTCCTGACGTTGTTGCAAAAGTAAACGGAGAAGAAATCACAAATGAACAACTTGCACTAAACGTAAATGCTATTCAGCAACAGTATCAAATGTATGGCATGAACATTGACGAAAATAAAGAAGGCATTCAACAGACTGCTTTAGATCAGTTAATCAATACAGAAGTCATCGAGCAATCTGCAAAAGAAAACGGTATTGAAGCATCTGAAGATGAAGTTAAATCAAATTATGATGAGCTAGTGACTCAACTGAAAGAACAGTATGAAACAGATGATGTTCAAGAAGTTTTTGAAGAAAATGACGTTACAGAAGAAGAGATCAAAAATGACATTAAAAGAAACATTGTGATCAATAAATTCATGGAAGAAAATATTGAAGATGCCGATGTCACAGAAGAAGAACTACAAGAAGCGTATGAAAATTACGAATCACAAGCTAAAGAAATGGAACAAGAAGTACAAGACTTTGAAACAATGAAACCTCAATTAGAACAACAACTACAGTCACAGAAAGCTCAAGAGCAGCAACAAAAGTACATTGACGAGCTACGTGAAAAACAAGAGATTGAAATATTGATCTAACGTAATCAAAAGCATGGAGTGCCTCGCACTTCATGCTTTTATCGTTTACATATAAAAAATCTGCACGCTATTTTGATTAGCAGTGCAGATTTTTTTATGGATTATAATTCATTTTCAGCCAACACAAGTTCCATCGGTTCAACAAACCATTCATTCCTTTCCTGGATCATCGGGATATATAAACCTCCCTCGTTGACTAACCGGTCAATTCCTTCGTTGTAAATATATTCGTGCTCCACTAAGTGGGCTTGATCATTAAGCTCATTCAACACATCCGGATGGAATACGCCACCTTCATTCATCATCCGATCAATTCCTTCATCATACTGATATTGTCTATCCAAAAACATATGAACCCCCTCCTATTATTTTGAAGAGTAAAATGTCTTTACAAAGTTTGTCGGATATAGAGCGGAATACCTTCCCTCTCTAGTTCTATTATATCATGGAACTCCTTAATATTTATCAGCGTTTATTAATATTATGTGAATATTTGCACTTGGAAAACAGTTCCATTTTACGTTTCTTGATTTACATCAAGGAAATGAGCGTCAAACGTTGATACGATCATATTGAGGGTAGAAATGAGGAGGGTATCCGATGATATGGACAATGTATCAAACAGTGCTTTGGTTGCATATTGTCATAGCAATCTTATGGGTCGGAGGGGTTATGTTTGTCGGGTGGGCAGTCTATCCCGCTTCCAATAAATTAGATCGGGCCCAACAACGTACGTTTTTAACTGCTTTGATGAAACATACGCATTGGTTATTTGTCATTGAAGGGATCGGTGTCATTTTCACAGGTATTCTACTCGGTACCATCCTCGGGCCAATTGACCAATGGAGTGATTTATATACAACAATGTATGGGCGTAAGTTCATTGCTGCCTTCTTTTTAGCTGTTTTCGTATTACTTTGGGGTTCTTTGATTGGGTTCCGAAAAACAATGAATGTATTAGAAGATAATACGATATGGAATTTAGCCAAAAAAGATATGTGCACTCCATTGAACCGCGCTTTTCGATTTACTGCACTAGTCGCAGGTGTTGAAGTCATCGGCTTTCTAGGAATCATCGCATTGATGCTTCAAATCTAGTAATGTGGGTTATATAAACGATAAGGCATGTTAGAGAGGATGATGCAGATGAGTTTAGCGATTAAGCATCCGGCCGAGCTATACCATTACCGACATTCTTGGTTTCATCTTTTTCGGCCACTAACGTTTACCGGAACGATTGCTCCTGCATCTGCAGGAGCTGTTTTGTCGATACAACATCATACTTTTCAAATAGAAATTTTCATACTGTTTCTTTTTGCCATATTACTCGTTCAAGGTTCGATTAACATGCTGAATGACTATTATGATTTCAAGCGAGGGCAGGATCAGGAGAAATGGATTCAGCCTATTGAAGACTCCGGAATCGTCCACGGACCGAGTCATGATTCTTTACCGAAAGTCGCAGCATTGATGCTGGCAATCGCCTCATTGATTGGACTGTGGCTTGCAATACTGACAACTTTTTGGATCGTTTTAGTAGGAGTTGCAGGAATGATTGCTGGGTGGCTATATTCTGGTGGTCCCCGCCCATTGTCTTCAATGGCACTTGGTGAAGTGACGGCATTTATTTTTATGGGCCCAGCCCCTCTGTTCGTCTCTTTATGGATTCAAGGCGAGCACCCTGGTTTTCACGCTTTTTTAATCGCTCTGCCTTTCGCCTGGATGATTTCCACGATGATCCTGACAAATAATATTCGTGATATTCAAAAAGACACCAATCACCGTATGACAATCCCAATTTTACTTGGAAAAAGAAATGCGGTTAAGTTACTTACGGTTATCCTCATGTTTGGCTATCTAACCATGTTTTTATTAGTCTTGGGGGATTACCTACCATGGACGGTTGTTCTCTCCATTTTAGCGATACCATTAGCAATCAGACTTGTGACATCTTACCGAAAGGATGCCACAAGAGCTGAAGAGTTAGCTGGTATGAAACATGCCGCCGTCCATCATTGGGCATTTAGTCTATTGTTTATCACTGGATTCTTAATTGGAATTACATTGCTATAACATTCTTCCTCTTTGACTCATCGACATGACGTTGATGAGTTTTATTTTTGATAAATATTTATATCAACAACAACCCATCCATATCGATGATTTCAATATTCGTTCTTGAAAGTTGCTTAATCAATCCACGGTCCTCTAAATCTGCCAGGCGTCGACTAATTGTTTCCGGTGAGGTTCCTAAGTAAGATGCTAGGTCATGACGGCTCATTGGCAGTTTGATGGTTTCACTTCCACTTTTATTCGCTAAATCGGCTAGGTATAATGCGATTCTGGTTTCGACTCTTTCGGTTGCGAAGTTTGTTGTTTGCGATCCTGATTCTTCCAGTCGTTTAGAGAACTCTGTCAACATTTTTAGCGATATGGTTGGATACTTCATTAAAAAATTTTGTAGATCTTCCTTTTTGATCATACAGATATTCGTTTTTTCCATCGCCTCAGCATAGTCATGGTGCGTCGATTCGTTGAATAATGCATATTCCCCTGTAAAGTCACCTGGGTATAGCACTGTTAAAATTTGTTCTTTCCCAGACTCTGCCAACCGATAGATCTTTACCTTCCCTTGGTGAATGATATACAACGTATCCGACCAGTCCCCAGCCCCGAAGATTGTCTCTCCTTTCTTGAAAGAAACGTGTCGAACTACATTCATTATTTCATTCATCTGCTCATGTCCAAGATGGTTGAAGATCGGCACTTGAGAAACACAGGCTTTTCGCGACCCGCCCGGATGGCACGTATGTCCTGTGCCTTGTTCTTGTGTATGTTCCTCTGTCATTTTCATCCCCCATTCTTTAGTGGATCTGTTGCTTCTATCATCGGTGATAATCTCAATAGCGTCAATCCATTTACTCTGTTGTGACGGCTTACTGGATTCTGGTACGACCCAGGAGCGATTCGAACGCCCAATCTACAGCTTAGAAGGCTATTGGTCTACTCTATTGAATTACTGATATGCGTCCAATTCGGTAAAATATGAACCCCTTGTATATCGATATGAACCCTACTTGAAATTATTTGATACCACTCACTGAATATATGTGCCCATGAATGACTTTTTTGAGCCAAACTCAGAAAAATATGTGCCAAAGAATTTACGATAAAGAAAAAAACCAATGCTACGGCATTGGTTTCCGAATAAAAGGGAGTGTTTAGATGATTAAGCATGTGCAGGTAATGGTTTAATCTTTTTCTCTGATGGTTCACGGTTGAATCGAATCAACCGCATACCATTCAAGATGACGACCAGGATGCTTGCCTCGTGGACGAACATGCCTGATGCTAAGTGAATGCTTCCAACTAGCACACCGAGTAGTAATACGAATACTGTTCCGACAGCAAACCCCATGTTTTGTTTCATGTTCCGAACCGTCACTTTTGCTAATGCGTAAGCGTGAGAGAATTGCTTCAATTTATCCGCCATCAAGACGACATCAGCTGTTTCCATGGAGACGTCTGTTCCACCTTCGCCCATCGCCAATCCAATATCCGCTTTCGCAATAGATGGCGCATCATTGATTCCATCACCGATCATCGCGACTTTATGCCCTTCGTTCTGTAGCTTTTCTACGAATTTCACTTTATCTACTGGCAATTGTTCCGCATGATACCCATCCAAGCCAAGTTGATCTGCCACTCGCTTCGCTGTGTGCGCATTATCACCTGTAAGCATGATCATTTGCTTGATTCCGTGTTCACGAAGTTCTTTCAAAGCGTCAACGGCATCTTCACGGATTTGGTCAGCAATCGAAATGATGGCTACTAATTGGCCGTTTTTTGCTGCAAAAATGGCTGTGTTGCCTTTCTTTTCTTGTTCGATTGCATAGTTATTGACTTCATCTGTTAGTTTGATGTCGTCCATCTCCATTAACGCTCGGTTTCCAATGCTGAATTGATGGCCAGCAACGCGGTTTCTAAGTCCGTTTCCTTTTACGACATCAACATATTCATAATCATTTTGTAATGATAACCCTTTTTCTTTTGCATGCTTGACAATCGTTTTTCCTAAATGATGCTCTGAAGCCATTTCTGCTTGCGCAATCATTTGTAGCAAGTCGTCAGGATTTTCATCGCCGATCACATGAAAATCAGTCACTTCTGGTTTTCCTCTTGTTAGCGTTCCTGTTTTATCAAAGACAATGGTGTCGATTTTCGATAATCGGTCCATGACATCGCCGCCTTTGATCAAGACGCCACGCTTTGCTCCATTTCCGATGCCGGCCACGTTTGACACGGGCGCACCAATGACTAACGCACCTGGACAAGCAATGACCAAGAAGATGATCGCAAGGTGAAGATCTTTGGTGATCAAATAAACGAGAACCGATAAGACAACGACTGATGGTGTATAAATATTTGCGAATTTATCTAAAAACCGTTGTGTTTTTGATTTGGATTCTTGTGCTTCTTCCACTAGCTCAATAATTTTTGCGAACGTAGTGTCTTCTCCAACTTTTTCAGCCACCATTTCGATATAGCCTGAATCAATGATTGATCCGCTGAAAACGTCATCATCATTTGTTTTTCCTACTGGAACAGACTCACCTGTAATGGCCGCTTCATTAATCGTTGCTTCACCGGTTAAAATTTTTCCATCGACTGGAATTTTTCCGCCCGAGCGAACGACGACTCTCTCTCCTTCTTCAACTTCATCTACCGATACGGATACCCAATCTCCATTTCGAAAAACAGAAGCTTCATCCGGTGCCAATTCCGTCAATTCTCTTAATGATGCTCTTGTTTTGTTGAGTGTACGCGCTTCAAGATATGCTCCAAATAAGAATAGAAATGTGACCGCTGCCGATTCAACATATTCTCCTATAAATAACGCAGCTGTTACTGCAATGGTCACCAATAACTCGATGCTAAAAGCTTTCATTCGCAATGCTTGGAACGCTTTAATGGCAATCGGAACACCCGCAACAATTGTCGCGACGATCAATGCCCCTTGTTTGATTGCTACAATCTCCATCCAATGAGCGATGAAAGCAATAATCAATAATGCTCCTGCCGTAAACGTCAGTTGATTTGTCTGCCTTTGTATCCAACGAATCATTCTGAACACTCCCTCTCTTTTTTACCTGACTTTTGTATCAATTTGTTGTATCCAATGTTCTACCGTGTCCGAATCAATCTTTTCTTCATCATACCGGCATAAAACCTTGCCAAGTTGATGAAATACCTTTCCAAATTCAATACCTTCTTTTTCAAGAATCATTGATTCCATCTCACTTGCACATCCTGGGCAAGTGAGTGGATCAATGGTGAGGAGTATCTTTTTCAATGTGTTCCCCTCCAATCAAGAAGCTGACAATACTGGGTAACCAAGCTTCGTGACCGTATCTTCAAGTTGATCCTTATTCACTTTTGCTTCATCGTATTGGACCTTGACTTTACTTGAGTTAAAGAGAACCTTCACTTCATCCACACCATCCATTTTTCCTAAGTTACTTTCAATCTTTTTGATGCAAGATGGACATGTTAACGTTTCTAATTGAAATTTAGTTGTTTTCATCTTCATCTCTCCTTTGTTTTTTGGTTCATCTTAAGTATAGAAGGGATTGTGGTTCTATTCCTTGACCTATATCAAGATATACAGATTTTTGTGGAAATCTTTCTGGATAGTGGTCAATCGTTGCATAAAAACTGCACAAAAGACTATTAGACGGCTGGTGATATGCTCCCTTTTTCCGTAAATATGTGCCTGAAGACGAGATTATGAGCCCAAAAGACTCCGTTATGCGACCAACTGGCTAACTTATAAGCCCAAACATCGTAAATATGCACCCAGATTCAAAATATATGGTCCCTAATGGGTAAAATGAACAGAAAAAAACACCCAATCACGTAGATCAGGTGTTTAACCGATTATGTAGGTTAATCTTCCGTGTCCTCGATTGGCATGGACACACAGCCATCTTCATCATAACTCATCGCCTCTAAAACGAGTTCATTCCCTTTTGGCAGCACCACTTCCTTTTCGCAGTATTGGACGATGTCACCAAAGTACTTTTCTTTTCCGTATATGTAATAGACATCGGGATCATCGACGAAGCTGACAAAAACATGCGCTTTATAATAATCTTGGTGTGTATCGTAAGGCGGTCGAACTATTTTTGCATCTGAAATTTCTTCTTCTGAAAGACCAACCGATTCTAAATGATCGATTGTAGCCGCTTCCAGTCGTTCATCGAAAATGGGCACACCATTATTGACATAATAAATATAGAAAAAAGGCGATATAACCAGCAACAAAAGCGCCGTATAAATAAACGTAAACACGACATATTTCCAGCGAATTTTATGTATGAACTTTTTCATCACCGTTCCCCTCCCCCCCTTTTATTTTACAGAAAATTAATAAGAATACAATAAGAAAAAGGGGGATTTAGTCCTATAAGAACGAAAAATGTTTATGAAGAATTCCTTCTTCTTTCAAAAGCCCTACTCATTCTCGGCGAGCCATTTGATTCGTCTTTCAATTTCATCTCGAACACTGCGGAATTCATGCAGAATCTCTTCTTCTGTTCCTTCCGCTTTTGCTGGGTCCGGCAAGTCCCAATGTGTTGTTTGAACTCCTGCTGGGATTGTCGGACAACGATCTTTCGCGTCACCGCAGAGTGTAATGACAAGGTCTGAACGGTTTAAAATTTCTGTGTCGATTAGTGAAGAAGATTGATTGGAGATATCGATGCCTTTTTCTTGCATCATCTCAATCGCTCGTGGATTCAAGCCATGCACTTCAACCCCTGCACTATAAACATCCCAGGTTTCTCCAAGCATTTCTTTTCCAAATCCTTCAGCCATTTGACTGCGACAAGAATTTCCCGTGCAAAGAAAATAAACTACTTTTTTATTCATTTTAAGACTCACTCCTTAAAATAAGATCAATGTGAAATACAAGCCGAATAACGTAATCACCAACACAGGAACTGTTAAGATGATCCCGACTTTAAAATAATATCCCCATGAAATGCGAATTCCTTTTTTCGATAGCACGTGTAACCAAAGTAAGGTGGCAAGCGACCCAATCGGGGTAATCTTTGGACCTAAGTCACTGCCGATTACGTTCGCATAAATCAAAGCTTCCTTCGTAATGCCGGTTGCACTTGTATCAGCAATCGCCAATGCATCGATCATCACAGTCGGCATATTATTCATCACAGATGACAAAATAGCAGCGATGAAGCCCATGGACATCGTCGCAGCAAGCAATCCGCCTTCTACCGTATAATTAATGATTTCTGCCAATAAGTCGGTCAACCCGACATTTCGTAAGCCGAAGACGACGACATACATGCCGATTGAGAAAAACACAATATCCCATGGTGCGCCCTTGATGACTTCTTTTGCGGAAACGGCTGGACTTCTTCTACCAATGACGAAAAAGATAATCGCTGTGACTCCAGCTACGACAGACACCGGTACCGCGATGAATTCACTGGCAAAATATCCGATCAATAAGACCCCTAAAACAATCCATGATAGCCTGAACATCGTATGGTCCTTAATGGCTTCACTCGGTTTTCGTAACGCAGTCACATCATAGTTGTCCGGAATCGATTTACGGAAAAATAAAAACAGCACAACCATGCTTGCGACAAGCGAAAATAGGTTTGGTAAAATCATTCGAGCCATGTATTCAATAAAGCCAATCGAAAAGAAATCGGCTGAAACGATATTGACAAGGTTACTGACGACAAATGGCAAGGAGGTCGTGTCAGCGATAAACCCACTTGCCATGATGAACGGCAGAATCATCGCTTCTTTAAAGTTCAAGGCACGGACCATCGACAGGACAATCGGTGTCAGAATCAAAGCAGCACCATCATTGGCGAATAACGCAGCTACACCCGCTCCAAGTAATGTTACGTAAAAAAACATTTTTACGCCATTTCCTTTAGCCAACCGCGCCATATGTAAAGCAGCCCATTCAAAAAATCCTATTTCATCCAAAATCAATGAAATGAGAATGATGGCGACGAAAGCAAGTGTCGCATTCCAGACAAGCTCCGTTACGGTAATGACGTCATTGAACGTAACGACGCCAAACAATAAGGCAATGATCGCGCCCACACAAGCAGACCAACCAATACCTAGATTTTTTGGCTGCCAAATAACAAAAAGTAATGTAAGTAGAAAAATTGCAATGGCGATTGTTGTTTCCACGATGTCATACTCCTTTTATTAGCTAGATTTCTTCCCAAGTAAACGTTACTTCGCCTTCTATATTGACTCCATTAAAAAAGAACAACAATTCACCTGTTTCAGTTGCCTCATATGAAATGGTTTCATTTTCTTCAATGGTTAAATCTCCCATTTCATGAACGTCAGGTGAGAGACGGAGTCCGTGTTGAGCATCATTCTCTAAATTCCAATCAATCTCAATTTCATATTCCTGTTCTGCCTCAACTGGAATCCATACAGGCTCTTCCCCATTGAAATTATCGAATTCAGCGTGATATGAATTTGCCTCATACGCACTTGAAAACCCTGATTTGATTGCTGGGTTTGTGAAGACAATAAACAAGATCGCGATCAATGATGGAATGCCAATCATCAAGATTTTTTTCACATTCATGCGAAACACTTTTAAAAACAGATAAAATACGATAAATCCTAACACAGTATAAATACTTGAATAAATCACCACAAAGAAATACCATGAAAAGGAATCAAACAACACAGTAACAAATAATACAGCCCAAATGATGATTCCAGCTAATGTATAGGCTGAAACATAAGACCAAGTCGATGTTTCATTGATTTTTTTGAAAATCCAGTCAATCAAAAAAGAGATACCTATTAAATAAAACGTGAAAATCATCCAATGCAATGGGTTGGACACATAATCATTCGCAGCTTGTAAACTCATATCAGAAAACAATAAATTCGCGATATATGTAAATAGGAAAGCTGCTAAAGCAATCGAGAGCCTAGATAAGATCTTAAATATCATTTTCTTTCCTCCAATCTTCTCTATCTTACAATAAGAGAAGGTGTAAGAAAATATTCAAAGCATACTTCTTACTTTTTGATGTTTTTCGTACTATAATTTTGATGTAACTATAGGAGATTTATTATGACAAAACGAGCTGAAAACTTTGCGATCACCGGATGGGTCATCGCTTTGGTCGCGACACTAGGATCGCTTTATTTTTCGGAAGTTCAGCAGTATCCACCTTGTGAGCTATGCTGGGTTCAACGTATCTTTATGTATCCCCTCGTCCTTATTTTATTGGTTGGAACTTTACTGAAGGACACGAAAGTATTCATTTATTCAATCGTTTTTTCTAGTATCGGTCTAATCATTTCGATTTATCACTATGGGATACAAAAGTTGGAGTTCTTACGGTCTACTGCTCCGAGCTGTGGACAAGTTTCTTGTACTGGAACCTACATTGATTGGTTAGGCTTTATTTCCATACCATTTCTCGCCGGCACTGCATTTTTACTGATTTTAGTAATCAGCATCTTAGGATTCAAACAATCAAAAGGAGTGTAACTATGAAAAAAATTCTTATATTTGGCGGTCTAGTAATCGTTTTATTCATAGGCATCGTTTTACTAACCAATATGGCAACATCTGAAAAAGTCGAAGGGAATCCTTATGGAAAAGATTCCTTACATCCAGAAACGGTTAAATTATTGGATAATGAACATTATCAAAACGTTATTACTCCAGACGAATTAGAAGAAGACTTATCTTCTGGCGAAACGATGACTGTCTATTTCTTCAGTCCGACTTGTGAACATTGTCGGGAAGCGACACCAAGATTATCCCCATTAGCAAAAGAAAAAGGTGTTGATTTAAAGAAATTCAACCTTTTGGAGTTTGAAGATGGGTGGAGTGAGTACAACATCGAAGCAACACCTACATTGATTTACTATGAAAATGGTGAAGAAGTGCATCGAATCATGGGTGCTGCGCCAACAGATAAATACGAAGAATTTTTAGAGGAATATTCGTTGAGTAATGAATAGAATCGAGCTATAATCTGCACTGACTTCGGTCGGTGCTTTTTTGTGTTGTTGAAGTAGTTCGAATTAATTTTGAATCTATGCGATTTATCCTTAAAAACTTGAGGGTTGACGGATTAACGCTGAAGAACGACAGATTAACACTGAAGGTTGGCGAATTAATGCTGAAGAACGGCAGATTAACATTGAAGAACGACAAATCAACACTGAAGCACGCTGGATTAACACTGAAGGTTAGCGGATTAACGCTGAAGAAGCTTCAATCAACACTGAAGGTTGGAGCATTAACACTGAAGAAGTGCTGAATATATACAAAACGCCAAATAAAAAAGCTGTTCGATATCAGTAATTCATAACCGACATCGAACAGCTTTCCTTCATTCAGCTTCTTTCATTTCTGTTTGTGTCTCTGGAAGTGGATCTACCTCGTGTTTATAATTATATCCCTTTGAAATAGCCATCAATGTTACCGCCAACACAACAATAAAGATTACCAATCCGATCGCCATTGTGTAGATTAGTGTCAATGGTTACCCCCCTTACTGATCCAATCGCTTCAACACGGTTTTGTTCGCCAATGAGTGATGCTACTTTTTGATTCATATACTTTTCCGATTCTAGCTTTATACCAATTGTTCAATTCGCTTAAATTCCAGCTCGTTGAATTTTTCCATAACCCGCTCCCGGTTAGGTTGAAACACTGCATCTGACAAGTCACAAAACGCTTCTGTTTCACAGTTGATTTCAGCCAGCTGACGAGATAAATGTACCATTTCCAAATCGGTTTCAAATTTCGTTCGCTGTGCTTTTGTCAATGAATCTAAGTTTTCCAAAATAGCTTCCAACGATCCGTGTTTTTGCAACAATTTAAGGGCTGTCTTTTCGCCAATCCCTCGAACACCAGGATAATTGTCACTGGAATCTCCCATCATTGCTTTCAATTCAATCATCTGTAGTGGTTGGATCCCGTGTTCTTCTACGAAACGTTCTGCATGATAAATATCGTAGTTTCCGACTCCTTTTTTCATTAGAACCACTTTCACTTGTTCATCCAGCAATTGCAGGATATCTCTGTCTCCGGTCAAAATCAAGACCTCTGAATCTTCTTGATATGCTCTTGCCAATGTTCCAATACAATCATCCGCTTCATACCCTTTGATCCCTATGTTTGGAATATCCATTGCTTCCGTCACTTCCTTGACGAGATCAAACTGGGGAACCAACTCTTCCGGCGGTGCTGAACGGTTTGCTTTATAGCCGTCGAATAGATCATTTCGGAAAGTGTGTGAACCCATATCCCAACAGCAAACGACGTGTGTCGGCTGAAAGTGATTCGTTGCGGTCAGTAAATGCCTTGTAAATCCGTGGACAGCATTCGTCGGAATGCCTTTTGAATTCACCATGAAATAGCCTGACATGGCTGTCGCATAAAACGCACGGAATAAAAGTGCCATGCCATCAACGAGTAATACTTTTTTCTCCATTATTAAGTCCTTCCCCTTCTATTTTTGTTCTACTTCTCGGAACTTTTTAATAAATTCTATCGGTTCATCCTTTACATTCAACGTCATGACGCCTTTCGATGTATGCAAGTAAAAAAATCCATATTCTTCCGATAACATGCGATACGATAGATCAAATACTTGATGAATCTCGTATTCTTGTTCATCGGTCACAATTTTATCTTCATATAAGTAGACGTAACAAACGTCTTCGATGTGCTTTTGTTCAAGTTTGATGGGATCCATTTCTCTTCTGAATTTTACATATTGGTGCTTTTCTAATTCCATACCGTCTCTCCTTCAATCGTTCGGTGTGTCGCCATTATATCATGCGCGGAAGGAAAAATCGCTGTTACCGTTTTCCATTAAACCATTACCAATGATGACAAAGATGGTTCATTATAGTAATATAACGCAAAGTGAATATGTTAGAATAATCACAATGGTTAAAAATTATGAACAGCTTACCTAGATGGAGTTGAGCACCTTGAAGAAAATCTTATCACATCTGAAACCTTATCGTTTACATATGATTGTCGCTTGGTCCCTCATGTTGATTGAATTGGCAGTTGAATTGATGCTCCCATTCTTTCTCGGAAAAATGATTGATGAAGGTATTGTGACTCAAAATATGGATACGGTCATTAAATGGGGCGTTTTAATGCTCGTGCTTGCAGCGTTTTCATTTATTGCCGGGATGCTGAATTCGTTCTATTCAGCTTATGTCACTTTCCATTACGGTTACGATATCCGACAACGGCTTTTTGAAAAAGTTCAATCGTTTTCCTTCAAAAATCTACACCATTTTCCGACATCCGGTTTGATCACACGCTTCACCAATGACGTTCGTATGGTACAAAACGGGATTTTCATGGGACTTCGGATTATGCTTCGAGCACCCCTTTTAGTCATTGGCGGTGTTCTCATGGCGTTTCTCGTCAATTGGCAAATTTCTTTAGTCTTTTTGATTTCTGTTCCTGTACTTGTTTTATTAATTTTGTGGGTCATCAAAAAAGCGAGTCCTCTTTTCACAAAAGTGCAAGTTCGGTTGGACCGCGTCAATCGGGTCATGCAAGAGAATTTGTCTGGCATCCGCTTGATCAAAGCATTTTTACGAAAGAATTTTGAAGAGAGTCGATTTAAAGAAGTCAATACAGAGCTTATGAACCGGACGAAATCAGCTTTGCGTTTGATCGAATCGTCCATGCCCGTTCTTTTATTTGGCATGAACATGAGTTTGTTGGTCATTTTATGGTATGGCTCAACTGAAGTCCAGGCAGGACAAGCACAAGTCGGTGAAGTCGTCGCCATCATCAATTATGCACTACGGGTATCGATGGCCATTACGATGTTTGGATTTTTGACAATGGCTTTATCACGGATGAAAGCATCTGCCGATCGGCTTCAAGTCGTCATGGATGAAGAAGTCGATTTACTCGAAAAATCCAATGCAGAAAAGGATCTGAAAGTAACTGCTGGGAAGGTTGAATTTTCAAAAGTTGATTTTTATTATCCCGAAACAACGAATAAAGTACTGGACCATGTATCGTTTACCACCCAACCGGAGGAGCGTATCGCGATTATCGGTGCAACAGGTTCAGGTAAATCGACGCTATTTCAGTTAATTCCTAGGCTTTATGATACAACGGGTGGTCAAGTGAAGATTGATGATGTCGATGTTCAGGATTATCCTTTAGACACACTACGAATGGCGATTGGCTTCGTTCCGCAGGCGCCTTTATTGTTCACAGGTAGTATTGAAGAAAATATTCGCTGGGGAAAAAATGATGCTACGAAAGAAGAAATCATCCAAGCCGCTAAAGACGCTCAAATCCATGAGACAATTATGGAACAACCTTTAGGTTACGAGACCAAAATCGGCCAAAAAGGCGTCAATCTGTCCGGAGGTCAAAAGCAACGTGTCTCTATTGCCCGAGCTTTGATTCGCAGTCCAAAAGTTCTTTTGCTAGATGATAGTACAAGCTCGTTAGATTTAAAAACAGAATCTAAACTTCTTCAGGCGATCCAAACTTATGGGTGTACAACATTCATTGTGACGCAAAAAATCGACACGGCCAAGAGCTGTGATCGCATCATTTTAATGGATGAGGGACGTATTTTAGCAGAAGGTTCACATGATGAACTCGTTGATACATCTGAACTTTACCAAAACATTGTCGCATCACAAGTTGGAGATGAGGATTTATATGCTTAAACAGCTACTGGAACCATTTCGACAGCAAAAAATAGATTTATCAGAAGCAGAACGCGTCACCGATGAACGGGCAAAACCAAAAGTACGGAATTGGAAAAAGACGGTGCGTCAAATCTTCTCTTACTTATTGGCGGAAAAATGGATGCTTCTGCTTGTTACCGTCATGGTTGCTCTAAGCTCCGGCTTTGCCATTCTCGGTCCGTATATGATTGGAACGACAGTCGATGAGTACATTGCTGTCCAGGAGATGTCAGGGATTAACCGTATGCTTTTTTGGTTATTTCTCGTCTATCTAGGCTACTCCATCGCGATGTTTTGCCAGCATTTTTTCATGATTGGCATCGCCCAAAACACGGTATACACCATCCGCTCGGAGTTGTTTGAGAAGCTACACACATTGCCGATTCCTTTCTTTGACAGAAGGCAGCAAGGTGAAATCATGAGCCGGGTAACCAATGATATCGATAATGTCAGTAACACATTAAACACGTCCATTATTCAAATTTTATCCAGTGTCCTCACGCTGATCGGGACAGTCAGTGTCATGGTCTATCTCAGTCCATTACTGGCACTGATCACCATGTCCATCATTCCAATTATGGTATTTGGCATGAAGTGGATCACAAGTAGGACTGGCCCGTTGTATAAAATCCAACAGCAACGGCTTGGACATTTGAACGGCTATGTGGAAGAAACGATATCAGGCCAACGGATTATTAAAACATTCTCTCAAGAGGAGCGAGTGACTGACGAATTTGAACAAAAAAATGATGACGTGCGGAACTCAGGCTATTGGGCAGGTACGATCTCTGGATTCATTCCGAAGCTAATGAACATGTTAAATGTGCTTAGTTTCGCTTTGATTGCTTTTATCGGTGGTGTGTTTGTATTGAACGACATGATAACCGTCGGAACCATCGTGATATTTACTGAATTGGCACGTCAGTTCACACGACCGTTAAACGAGCTGTCCAATCAGTTCAACCAACTATTGGCTGCCGTAGCTGGAGCCGAACGAGTTTTTAATATTATGGACGAAGACGGCGAAGAACTTGATGAAGTAGACGCTAATTCAATCGACGTACCTAAGGGTGAGATTGAATTTAAAAACGTCACTTTTTCTTATAACCCTGACGAACCAATTCTAAAAGGAATCAGTTTTACTGCAGACCCTGGCAGCACAACTGCTTTTGTCGGACATACAGGGGCCGGCAAAACAACAATCATTAACCTCATTGCTCGATTCTACAATTATGACGATGGGGAAATATTGCTAGATGGAAAAGATATAAAAAGTATTAAACGGAATAGCTTACGGAAACATATGGCGTTCGTTTTACAAGATGCTTTTTTATTTGAAGGCTCCATTCGTGAAAATATTCGTTATGGAAAGTTGAATGCAACCGATGATGAAGTTGTCGAGGCAGCTAAAAATGCCAATGCGCATGACTTTATCTCGAAACTTCCGGAGCAATACGATACGCCAATTGATGCGGATGGCATGAGTATCAGTCAAGGGCAGAAGCAACTAATTACCATTGCACGCGCGCTTTTGGCAGATCCGAAAATACTTGTACTGGATGAAGCAACAAGCAGTATTGATACGGTAACAGAAATTAAAATTCAGGAAGCGTTAAAACGTTTGATGGAAGGTCGGACCAGTTTTGTTATTGCTCATCGCTTGAACACCATTAAATCAGCCGATCAAATCATTATGCTCGAACACGGAGAAATTATCGAGAAAGGAAGTCATGACGAACTAATATCACAAGGCGGCCGGTATGCTGAGCTTTATGAAACTCGGCTAGAGGAACCAGGATAATAATTTTCAAATCAAATAAACATACTAAAATTAGTGGGTAAGATCATCGACGGATGACCTTACCCACTATTTCTGTTTATACGATATAGTGAGGCCGGAACAATTTTCATAGCGCTGGTTAAAGCACTTTGTTCCACCCTCGTTTTTCTCATAAATAATACTCATCCGTCGTTTCATCAATGGCCTCGATGCGCTCTAGCCATTCTTCATTCATAAACTCTTTCATCTCATCTATTGGAACTTCAACCTCTGGCATGCCTGCCACACCTGCTGTAACTTCGTATTTATCAAATTTAACGACCAAGTTATGATCGCGAATAAAAACATTCGAGAAGTCATATTGATCTTGATTTAACCATTCCTGTAACTGGTCTTCCATAATATAATTCGAATAATAATCAGATGCTCTCAAATTCTTTTCAACTAACTCAAAGAACTTGTCTTGTGCTTCAAATGGCTGATCAAATAAATCAATCGGATCCACAAAATCCTCGGTTAACAGGTCGACCAAATAAACGGAAGATTTTTGATCGAAATTGGCTCCGCCTGTATAGGTTTCTTCAGCCATAACGACAGAAAAGAATTCTTCTCCACTTTTATAAAGATCGGTCGTTACAAAATAGGCTCCTTGGTGTGATGGAGATACATTACCACTGTGTTCGAGTAATGCAATGAAATGTTCTATACGCTGTTCGGCTTCCTCATCAAAGAACTGATCGATTGCTTTTACCCCGAACAATGGTATTTCCACCTGTAGTTCATACGTTTTAGCTTTTTCATTCAATCGTTTGATCTTTACCTCTTCAAAATCTGTATCGACAATTTCATCTTCAACGTTGTTTTTACTCATGACTGGTAGTGCTTCTTCATACTCGATTGATTCCGTTTTGTCCCAGCCAAATAAATAGCCGATAGACATACTAATGATTAACGCGATCACAAAATAAGGTATTGTTTTATCTTTCATGATGTCTTCATCCTCATCTGTTCATTTATCCTTAGTTAGCCCAACAGATTCGAGGATTATACACGTTAAAAAATAAGTGAATTTACGAACTATGTACCCAAATAATGAAAGGCAGTGGCTCGCGTGCCACTGCCTTGGTATTTTACTTATTAGCCATCATTTTTAACGTCAGAATCTAAGTCATCACCATCTGCGTCTCCTGATCCTGTGTCAGGTTCAGCACCTTCAGACTCCATGTCGGATTCTGTGCCAGCACCTGTGTCGGAATCGGTACCTTCAGATCCCATATCGGAATCTCCTTCAGTTCCTGTTGAACCAGTGTCTGTGGAACCTGTATCTGTTTCACTAGAACCTGAATCTTCTTCTGTTGGTGTTCCAGTGTCTTCATTCGTTGCTGGGTCCTCTTCACCAGAGTCTCCACCGCAAGCTGCTAAAGTAAGAATTAGCGCAAAAAATGAAGTCATAAATAGTTTCTTCATGAAGTAACACTCCTTAAAATGATTTTTTCTTGGTGTTGCGTCGTGCTAATACATTAATAACCGTTCTGAACAATACATAAACGCATGTTAATGAATTGTAATGTATTCCTTGTTTAACTCGAACGAAAGTCCTTTTGAACGATTGTATATTAAATATTTTTCCCTTAAATTTAGGTAGATATACACCGTTTGTTTTACGATGATTTTTCAACCATGAGAAACATCTTAAACATCCAACGATTATGTAATATATTTTTTTAAAAAAGTCGTTTGAAATGGTTGTTCTTGGACTGTTAGCGAAAAATATTGGTATGATAAAAAGACAAACATTAAAAGAGGTTTTTCTATGTCGGATCGTTTTCAGAAAGCTCAATTTGCATCGATTATCGGGATGGTCGCCAATGTAATCCTAGCCATCATCAAAGGGATCGGTGGAGTTCTTGGCGATAGTCGTGCATTAATCGCCGATGCTCTCCACTCTGCTTCTGATGTCATCAGTTCAATCGCCGTATTGGTCGGTGTCCGTGCCGCACAAAAACCACCTGATTCAGAACATCCCTATGGACATGGTAAGGCTGAAAACATTGCTACCTTGATCGTATCGATGTTGTTGATTGTTGTTGGGTTTGAAATTTTAATGGATGCCGTCTCTGCCATTTGGTCTAATGCTAAACAATCAACACACCCACTGGCATTATATATTGTTGTCTTTTCCATCATCGTTAAAGAAGCTTTATTTCAATATAAAAACCGTTTAGGGAAAAAAATCAAAAGCCAAGCAATCATCGCAGATGCTTGGCATCATCGGTCAGATGCGATTTCTTCAGTCGTTGCTCTCGTTGGTATTGGATTAGCAATGATTGGTGACCGCTATCAAATTTCTTATTTAACTTATTTCGATCCAATAGCCGGAGCAATCATTGCTGGAATTATTATGTGGATGGGTTTTAGTTTAGGAAAAGAGGCCGTTAGAATTTCACTCGAAATTGTTCTAGACGAAGAAGAAACGGAAAAATTTAATCAAACAGTGAAACAAGTCAATGGCGTTAAGAGAATTGATTCTTTGCATGCGAGGTCACACGGTTCTTATGTTATAATTGATACTAAAATCAGCGTTGATCCCACAATCACAGTCGATGAAGGTCATGCGATTTCGGCAAGAGTGAAAGAAATATTAATGAATCATTTTGAAGAAGTGCATGATGTCCATGTTCACGTCAATCCGTATTATGATTGAACAACAAATTGAATAATAACTTTTTAGGAGAGGAGAATGAACGATGAAGAAAGCATACTCCACCAAAGAAGCACCAGAAGCAATTGGACCTTATTCTCAAGCAGTTGAAGTAGGTGATCTCGTCTTTATCTCAGGACAAATACCACTTGATCCAAAATCGATGGAGATTGTCAGTGAAGATGTTGCAGATCAGACACACCAAGTCATGAAAAACTTGGAAGCTATCCTGAAAGAGGCTAACTTACAGTTTAAAGATGTAGCGAAAATGACTATTTTATTAAATTCCATGGATGATTTTGCGACAGTGAATGAAATTTATGCGAGTTATTTAGAAGAACCTTATCCAGCTCGTGCTGCCTTTGAAGTCAGCCGCCTTCCGAAAGATGTAAAAGTAGAAATTGAGGCAATCGCAAGTAAATAAGCACAAAAAGACACCATAGATTTCTTTTCTGTGGTGTCTTTTTTCTCAAATACCCTCAACCAATTGATAATATCCAACAAAAACAAACCACTCTCGATAGCTTACGACAAACGCCACAAAACCTAACACATCAATTCCAAACAGTTATTTATACATAATTAGTTAATTGAACCCAATAAATAAATCTTATTTATTTATAATCATTATTATTTACAAACCAATTTAAATATATTATGATAAGTATACAATTCAATGAAGGAGGATTTTAATCAATGGATCAGAATAAAAAACGACTGACAACTTCTAGTGGTGCTCCTGTAGGGGACAACCAAAACTCTGTTACTGCTGGTAATCGTGGACCTGTACTATTGCAAGACGTGCATTTACTGGAAAAACTTGCACACTTTGACCGCGAGCGTATTCCGGAGCGTGTCGTTCACGCAAAAGGTGCAGGAGCTTACGGCTATTTTGAAGTGACAAACGATGAAATATCAAAATACACAAAAGCAGACTTTTTAAACGAAAAAGGGAAACGTACGCCGATGTTTATCCGCTTCTCAACAGTTGCTGGTGAACTAGGCTCGGCTGATACTGTCCGTGACCCGCGTGGTTTTGCGGTGAAGTTTTATACGCAAGAAGGAAACTATGATTTAGTCGGTAACAATACACCGATTTTCTTTATTCGTGATGCCATTAAATTCCCTGATTTCATTCATACACAAAAACGAAATCCACAAACAAACTTGAAGGATAAAAATGCTGTATGGGATTTTTGGTCTCAATCACCAGAATCCATGCACCAAATCACTTACCTTCACGGTGACCGCGGTATTCCGGCGACTTACCGCCATATGAATGGATACGGAAGCCACACGTACAAATGGGTAAATGAAGAAGGAGAAGCGTTTTGGGTTAAATATCACTTCATCAGTGACCAAGGCGTCAAAGGATTGGATGTAGATCTCGCAGACGAACTTGCAGGAACAAACCCTGATTATCATACAGAAGATTTGTTCAATGCAATCGAAGCTGGTGACTACCCTTCTTGGACTTTATATGTACAAATCATCCCATTTGAAGATTATAAAACGTACAAGTGGGACCTATTTGATGTCACCAAAACGGTTAGTCAAAAAGATTATCCGAGAATCGAAGTAGGAAAAATGGTATTGAACCGCAATCCGCAAAACTACTTTGCAGAAGTTGAACAAGCTGCTCTATCTCCAGCACATTTCGTACCTGGAATTGAAGCATCCCCTGATAAAATGCTTCAAGGACGTTTGTTCTCCTATTCCGATACACAGCGTTACCGTTTAGGCGTCAATCATGAACAGCTCCCTGTTAACCGCCCAATTGTTGAAACACACAATTACCAGCGCGGCGGAACCATGCAATATGGTCATCAGGTAAGTTCTGTCAATTATGAACCAAATAGCTATGACTATGAGCCAAAAGAAGATTCATCTGTAGTCATGGATCCATTCGAAGTTGAAGGCCATGCGGACAGTGTTGCGTATGATTCCGATGATCATTACACGCAAGCAGGTGATCTTTACCGTCTAATGAGCCAAGATGAGCAAGATCGTCTAGTTAAAAACTTCGTCGATCATATGAAACCTGTAACAAGGGATGACATTAAACTCCGTCAAATTGGTCACTTCTACAAAGCAGATCCAGATCTAGGTACACGTGTTGCTGAAGGTTTAGGATTGGAAGTACCAGCTGAAGTTAAAAGTGAAGTAACCGAATAACGCTTAATTTTTTACGATCCACTCTCTCAATTCCAGCTGCACCGTTGCAGCTGGAATTTTTTATTGATTGATTTATTTCTCGCCCAATAAAAAACCAGACTGGGAAGAATTCCAGTCTGGTCATTTTTCATATAAACGATGTTGCATACTTAGTAACCACTATAAGAGTCATTATGAAACTTTCCGCTTGCTTGATATAAATACTTTTCTGGAACGGCTTCTTCAATCACAGGGAATAATTCACGTTCTTCCAAACGAATGTGTTCATCCAATAAGTGACCCAATAAGTTCAGTTGTTCATGATCAGCCTGTTGATTGTTTCGGATTGCTGTAATCAAGCCTCGAATTTCCGCATGTTGATAGAGAACTTTTTTGACCAAATCGACATTGGGTTCACTCTCAAAACGTAAGTACAACGGAATGAGTACTTCCTCTTCATCTCGGAAATGTTCATTCCCGTCCTTTTCCCAAAATTCAACAAGCTCACGTAAGACAATCTTATACGTCTTCTCACCTTTACTTGTTCCTATGTCCTTTAAATCTTTTGAAATTACTAATGCATGATGATGATGATGTGATAATGGAAAGAGTCCTTCGTGTCGTTTCACGTAACATACCTCCTCATTGTTCTATACCCGGAATCCGAATTGTTTATGTTATACTTTTAAATAAGAAGTCAGACAATAACTAGAAATCATCTATTCTCAACTTAGCAAACAACGGAGCAGAAAGGAAGGATTTTCATGAATCAAGCAAAGACTCTACAAGATATCATGTTTGAAGAGATCGAGCTTTGTGTCCGGACGACTCAGAATTTATTGTTGCACATTAAGGATACCGATTGGGATTATCGCCCAGCTGAGAACATGCGGACACTAAGAGAACTTGTAATCCACCTTGTTTCTATTCCAGCCACAGATCTTTATATCTTAAAAGAAGAACCATTAGAGAAGGTTCGAGAGCTTGAAAACAAATATAGTCAATTACAAACTCCAACGGATATGGGTGTGGTGTTTGAAGAAGGTTACCATGCACTTTATGAATATATGACCTCTTTGTCTGAAGAAGAATTTTTCACGAAAAAAACGAAAGCATTTTATATGGAAGATGGCCATACACAAATACAATGGTTAGCTGAGATCCAGTCTCATGTCTTTCACCATCGTGGCCAATTCTACAATTATTTAAAACAATTACAGTATGATGTGACAATGGCTGATCTATACGCCTAATGTTTTTAACAAAAGCAGACACCGATATCGGTATCTGCTTTTTTGTTTTTACCAGTATTTGAACCCGCTAGATCCTGGTGGTGAGTTATTGATAATGTCGATAATCGGTAAGGTGTACGCAATGAAAATCAATGCAAACACGATTCCAATCCAAAGTTTCCAATTTTCAAGCCAGTTTGGCGTCTGTTGTGTCGGATTCAATTCTTCGGCAATTGGGAATTCCTCGTTGCCTTTCGGTGCGAAGAAAGCTAGATTGATCAAAACGATGACAAAGAGTACTAACGAGATGACCAACAATGTTCCACCGACTGCGTGAGCCATTTCATACGCTCCCCATGAAGAGGCGACTTCATGACCATTGTAACTAGTCATTTGCGTACGTCTTGGGTTTCCGAGTAGCCCTGAAATATGCATGGCAGAAGACATGATTCCCATGCCGACAGCCCAAAGAACTGTTTGATAGATTCCAATCTTATTCATCTTCTTCGTTAAGATACGGCCTTTCAAATGTGGAATGATCCAATAACTGATTCCGAAAAATGTTACTGCAACCGTTCCACCGACTGTGATATGAAAGTGCCCTGTGACCCAGATCGTATTATGGACGATTTGGTTTAATTGGTGGGAAGCGTTAATGATTCCACCTGCACCTGCTGGAATGAAAATTAACATCCCCATGAAAGGTGCCAAGAATCGCACATCGCCCCACGGCAACTTTTTAAACCAACCGAACAGCCCTTTTCCACCTTTTTGACGTCCTGCAATCTCGAATGTTGAAAACAATGCGAATGCAGTCATTAATGATGGTAGAATAACAGCAAATGTTAAAATGACTTGGAAAAATTTCCATCCTTCTCCAATTCCTGATTCAAGCAATTGGTGGTGAAATCCTACCGGAATGGAGAACAAAATGAATAATACAAATGAAAACCTTGCCAATTGATCACTGAATACTTTTCCGCCAATAATTTTTGGTACCATAACGTACCAAGCCATATAAGCTGGCAGCAACCAAAAATAGACGAGCGGATGACCAAAATACCAAAATAATGTTCTTGTTAACGCGACGTTAATTGTATCCGTCCAACCGAAAGCCCAAGGTAGGAACTGGAATAGAACAGCTGCGACTACACCGATCGTAGCGATTAACCATAGAACTAATGTTGCTACTGCCATATAGGCAAGTAATGGCGTTTTCTCGCCAGGGTGTTCTTTTTTCCATAAACGATATCTACTGATCACCGCGAATGCGCCAAAATAAGTTCCGATAATAATCAATGCTAAAGCAATATAGAAAAACGGTGAAGCTTGTAATGGTGCATAAAACGTATATAGTACAGTGGCTTTATTTAAAGCAATCATTAATGCAGCCAATACCAATCCACCAGTTAACAACCAGAAACCAATCCAACCGGCTTTCCGTTGTTTGTTGGTGAATTCTCCAGTCGACTTCGCAACACTTGCGTAGAAAAATCCAAAGATAAAATACGTTGTAAACACTAAAGCCATGACCACTCCATGGCCGGTTAATATTTGATAATAGTTGATCCATGATGGCAATGTAATTAATTCACTTCTTACTAAGGTTTGCAGGAGTCCAAGCAACCCGGCAAATAATATCGATCCAAAAGCAACATAAAAATGAGCTAAACTTAATCGTGCGTCCAATCGATTGATTTTCATTTATATCACCTCCAAGTTTGTGCTCATGAAGTGATGACCTGTTCCACAATATTCATTACATAAGATTAGATAAGAGCCTTTTTCATTAAATGTGTAGGTCATTGAGTTTACGTGTCCCGGTGTTACCATCATATTTGCAGTCGTTCCAGCAATTTCAAAGCCGTGAACAACATCAAGGGAAGTAGCTTTAATATGAACTGTTGCCCCTTGAGGAATTTCAATATCTCCAGGTGTAAAGCCGTATGATTGCAAAACCATAATCAATTCGTATTCATTTTCGCCAATCTGTTTCAATCCCGGTTCGTTAAATGGTGCAGATTCTGTAACCGTTTCAGGATCGACTAGCGTCATATCACTTGGTGCTCCTTGGTGTTCTCCCCCTTCTGCTTTTGAAAAGGCTTGAACGCCAACAATCGTTAAAAAAGAAATCAAAGTAATAATCCCAACAATCATCCAAATTTTTTCGAACTTATGCATATGCAGCATCGTTCGGTTCCCCCCATTCATCTGTTAGCTTGCTTGGTAAAGTACATAAACAGCTACCCACATAATGACAATGATGGCTCCAACAATTAATGAAGAAATAAAAGCCCCATTCAATTTAGGTTCTTCATCTTGGAACTCATTTTCAATTGCCTGGGTAGATTGAACATCCAAATCCTCGATTACAATGTAATCCTCATTTTTCTTGTACGTCTCATTTTTCACCGAATCTACCTTGCTTTTTGATTTGGCACCCATCATTTCTCTCCTCCCTTTTGTGTGGTTACTTTTATTGTAGAATCTTAAAAAACTCAAATTGTGATTTAAATCACAGTTTTGAGCGATTCCATGGAGGTTTTGTGAAGATAAGATGTCGATTGTGTGAAAACGGTTACATGAAAGGTTTTTTTGATTTTTGAAGCAATCGAGATGGTTATTCAAAGAGGATGTCGGTGGATAAACGGTTTCATGGTTTAACAGTGTTGGTCATAAAAAAAGAAACCCAGCAACTGCTGGATTTCTTTCCTTATTTTTTAGATCGAATTAATTCTAACCAATTCAACCGACTAGGTAACTCCCATTTTCGGATGATGGATAAAATACGCATCGTGACAATTGCCGAAAGCAGGATATATATTTCTGTTTGTGTATCTATTACACCAAGCCCTACGATAAATGCACCGAGAACAGCCCACATGGCGTAGATTTCTTGATGCAACACCATTGGTTTCCTGCCAGCCAACAGATCGCGAATAATTCCTCCACCACAACCGGTTAACACACCTGCAACGATAACTGCACTGAGCGGATATCCAGCCGCCAAAGCCAATAATCCTCCTTGCACTGCGAAAGAAGCCAACCCGATCGCATCAAAGAAGGCTCCCCATCGATTCCAGGTCATTAACCAATGAAAAGGAATAAAAAACATAATTGTCATCGTCACGAATGCTACAGTAAACAAAGTCCCCTGTGCCCATATATCTGAAATTGGCAACCCTACGAGTAAGTTACGAAATGCACCGCCACCAAATGCTGTCACATAGCCAAGCAAATAAACACCAAAAATATCATATCGCTCTTCCATGGCAACGATTGCTCCACTGATCGCAAAAGCCATCGTCCCAATAATATTCAAAACTTCCCATGTCATGCTGATCACCTATTTATCTACTATTCATATCAATTTTAAACCAGACGGCAAGCAAAAGAAATGATAATGGTTATTATTAATAGTAATGCGAGCTGATTGTAATTTAATTTCTTAGTATATTGTTATTAGAGAATTGATTGTACCGTTCTTGACTTGTTGTAAGAATTTTGAGAGGAAAATAGGTTGGTTGCTGGCTATTTAGGTAAAAAGACGAGATCAATTTAACCAGAATTTGCTGTTTATTTATAATTTAGGCGATTGGTGACTCTATTCGACCGAATCTCTCTCCCCTCTTATGATTCGGGCGTTTTGGAGCCTCCTATTCGACCGAATCCCTCTCTCCTCTTATGATTCGGGTGATTTGGAGGCTCCTATTCGACCGGTTCTCTTTCTCCTCTTATGATTCGGGCGTTTTGATGCCCCCTATTCGACCGAATCTCTTTCTCCCTTATGATTCGGGCGTTTTG